>NZ_BRZA01000001.1 GCF_026012395.1 Lysinibacillus piscis | reverse complement strand
GCGTTAAAAGAAGCGATTGATACATATATTTGGTTCTATCATAACGAAAGGTACCAAGAAAGATTAAACGGCTTGAGCCCCTTAGAATACAGGGGGGCTCAAGCCGCATAGAATTTTTATTATTTCCACTGTCTACTTGACAGGGAGCAGTTCACAAAAGGGAAACGAGTAGCCTTTTACTGTTTAACCTTGCTTGATATAACTCCATAAACGATTGGCAATATCACGTGCCTCAGCGGCATGTTCTGTATCGATAAAGGCTTTACGGAATGGTGTGAGAACTGATTCAACAATGAAATATCTTGGCTCTTCTTGTTGTAGTTCTTCTACTAAAAATTGAGCATATTCAAAGCCCTCTCGCTCATCCTGCTTGGACAAACCTTTTACAAAGCCTTGTAACTGAGTCAGTAGTAGATCCTTCGTGATTTTTTCATAGTTCACGGAATGTTGGATAGCGTTGACCATTTCTGTGCTAATAATGAGCTCATCTGATGCTAACATCACAGGAATAATGGCACTAATATTGCGTAATGCTACTCGTACAACAGTTTCGCGTTTGTAGTCCTTTTCCCTTGCGATAAAGACAGCTCGTAATGTCAAATTAATCATACCTAATGTTTGAACAGCACATTCATAGCTAATATCTCTAATTTCCTCGCCAAATACTTGAACCAGTCGATCCGCAAGCCAATTGAGCTCCTGCAAATGATAATTAAGGATAATTTTTTTCAACTCATGATCACCTGAATGAAAGACAGATTCAAAAATACGAACTAAATTATACTCACGGTTCACATACATTAAAGCGGTAATTTGCTGAGTGAGTATATCTAAATCTGTAGCATCTTTGCCATGAATCAGCTCATGACGACGATTGCTAGCTTCCTCACGACCTTCATCTAAGATAGCAATTAGACATTCTGTTTTGGATGGGAAATGATTGTAGAATGTTCCTTTGGAAATTTGAGCAGCCTGAATAATATCATTAATGGATGTTTCGATGAATCCCTTTTCAATAAATAATTCACGTGCAACTTGAATGATTTGTCGTTTTCTTTTACTCAATAACCTCACCTTTTTTTATTTATTATACTCTTATTCTATATTATAAATACTTATATATCAATGTTTATAATTTTTTTAGTCATAAGTGTTGAAAAAAATAGACCATGAGTATAAAATAAGTTTTATCGAAAAAAACAAGAAAGAATTGAGGGGTCAAAATGAATAATGAGCAAATGATGAAAAAGCCACCATATGGTATGATTGCGATTCTATTTATTGGTGCTTTTGTTGCTTTTTTAAATAACACCTTACTAAATGTGGCATTGCCAACAATTATGAAGGATTTGAACATTGAAAACTATTCAACCGTACAATGGCTAGCGACAGGCTATATGCTAGTAAGTGGGGTATTAATACCAGCATCAGCGTTTTTTGTAACACGCTTTAAAAATAGGCATTTATTTATCGTAGCAATGTCTGTTTTCACAATTGGTACTGTGATGGCTGGCTTTGCACCTAATTTTGGCACGTTATTAGCAGGTCGTATGGTACAAGCGGCTGGTGCATCCACTATGTCACCATTATTAATGAATGTTATGTTAGCAAGCTTCCCAAAAGAAAAACGTGGAGCGGCAATGGGGATTTTTGGATTAGTAATGATTATGGCTCCTGCGATTGGGCCAACATTATCAGGTTATATTGTAGAGCATCACGATTGGCGTATGCTGTTCCAAATGATTATTCCATTTGCTGTGCTTAGCTTATTATTCGGTGTATGGAAATTAGAAAATGTAATGGATACACGAGAAGTACATTTAGATATTTCATCTGTATTATTATCAACGATTGCATTTGGTGGTATTTTATATGGTTTTAGTACAGCAGGACAAAAAGGTTGGTCAGATCCTTGGGTATATGGCACAATCGCAGCTGGCGTTATCGCTTTAATAATCTTCATCTTGAAACAATTACGTATGGATGAGCCTTTACTAGAGCTTCGTATTTATAAATATCCAATGTTTGCACTAAGCTCTATGGTTTCGGTGATTGTCTCTATGTCGATGTTCTCAGGGATGATTTTAACACCAGCATATGTGCAATCTATTCGTGGCATTGAGCCGTTTGAAGCGGGATTAATGATGCTTCCAGGGGCACTAGCGATGGGACTGATGTCGCCGATTACAGGGAAACTTTTTGATAAGTTTGGGCCTCGTATATTAGCTTTAATTGGTTTAACAATCACAACAGCCGCAACATTTGGTTTAACGAAATTAGAATTAGATTCAAGCTATACATTTATTGTATCGATGTATACAATTCGTATGTTTGGTATGTCTATGGTAATGATGCCAGTGATGACGAATGGCTTAAATCAATTACCACAATCGATGAATCCACATGGTACAGCTATTAACAATACCGTACAGCAAGTGGCTGGTGCGATTGGTAGTGCGATTATGGTCACATTTATGAACAATCGTGCGAAATCAAAAGCAGCGGAATTAGTAGCAGAAGCAAAAGCCAATGCAGCACAAGGTGGTACAGCACCAACAGCTGACAAAATGCAGCAAATGCAGGAACAAATTATGCAAAATGCTTTATTAGACGGTGTTACGCATTCATTCCTAATTGCAGCAATTATGACAGTGGTAGCAATTGTCTTAGCACTATTTATGAAGCGTGTGCCAATTGAAAGTGCAGCGGCTTCGATGGATTTAAAAAAGCCAACTAAATAATAGTAGAAAGTCACTTTTAGCAAAGCGAGGGTTGATTTCTGTTCCGCCAGCGTGCTTTGTCGCTGACGTTTCACTTTCGCGCAGAAAAAGATATGTTGCTGTCGCTACGTTGCACTCACGCTTTCACACAGAACAAAATTTCCAGGGGGCGTCCGATGAGCCGCTTCACTCGTAAGGAAGGAACAAAGGCTTAAAAGCGTCACGTCCTGTGACAACGTCTTTGTGACTAACATCGTGTTAGCCTCAGGGTCTCATCTGTGACGCATAATCCCCTAGGAGTCACGCTGGCTCCACTCCAATCAACTATTCTGCAAAAGTGTTTTCCTTTTTTGGTGCTGGAAAAATCCATTCTTTATGGTATCTAGCTAATAACTACTTTTATTGTCACTAGTAAAATAATTGCTACAAAGATAACACTTTGGTTGTTGAAAAAAGATAAGGTCCATAGCAGAGTGGCGTCTTTCAGTTATTTATCTATGAACCATTTTCAGAAGACAGACATTGACCATTTTGTTTTCAACCCTATCAAAAAGCCTGTTAGCAACTACGCTAACAGGCTTTTTGATAGAATTATTTAAACGCATATTTGCCTAAAACAGCCGTGATAGCAGGTACGAGCAATGGGCGAACAATAAATGTATCCAACAGTACACCGACAGCCGTTACCACACCAAATTGTACAAGTACTTGAATCGGAAGTGTAGCGAGAACAGCGAATGTTCCTGCTAAAATTAAACCAGCCGAGGTAATGACACTGCCTGTTCGGACAACCCCTTCCTCTACAGCCTCCAGATGTTTCATCGTATGTCGCTTCTTCCAAATCTCTGAAATCATAAAAATATTATAATCTTCACCAAGTGCGACTAAAAAGACAAAGGCATACAAAGGAATTGATCCTGAAATGGCCTCAGCGCCCATCAAATGATGTAGGATGAGCCAACCTGCACCTAAAGCGCCAAAATACGAAAGAATGACTGTAGCTAATAAATACACAGTTGCTGTAATAGAACGTAAATAAATAACTAATAATAAAGCAATCAACGCAATCATTGTTGGCATAATGACAGCTTCATCACGTGCAGTAATTTGTTGGGTATCATATTGGCTTGCTGTTTCTCCACCTAGCCAAATAGACTGCTCGGCATTTTTGACACCTTTCGTCTCTAACATTTGAGCAACAGTTGTTTTCAATTCGGGTATACGTGCCAATGCTTCTTTTGCATATGGATTGCTTGTCAATGTGAGCTCGTATAATTGAATCTCGCCATTCATTTGACCCGTTTCTTTATCAGTTACATGACTAATATAAGGTATTGTCATAAGCTCTTGCTGTAAATCAATGTTTTTGCCATTTGTATCGATGACTAATTTGACAGGCGCTAATTCACCCGCAGAGAAATTTTCTTCTATTAAAGTGAAGCCTTCACGTGAGGGCATATCCTTTGGGAAAGAGGATAATAAATCAAATGTATATTGAATACGTGGTACAACAGCAGTCAATCCACCTAATAGAGCCACTGTAAGCACAATAACAATCCATGGGCGATGTGTTACAAAGCGCCCAATTTTGCGACTAATGCGATGGGATGGTTTATGCTGTTTTGTCCCTTTATTATGCGCCATCTCTGCTGTACGTGGGATAAATGGGAAGAAAGCAACACGCCCAATCATCACTAGAATAGCAGGTAAGACGACAAGTGCAACTAATCCCATCACAAGTACACCGAAGCTAAATGGGATGGCAAAACGCTGGAATGAACCGTAATGTGCAAGGCTAAGGGTAGCAAGCCCAATCACTACTGTTAAAGCGCTCATTAAAATAGCGCCACCAGATTCCTTCAAAGCTAATTTAATAGCAGTTGCTTTATCTTCTACCTCAAATAAAAATTCACGATATTTAGAGATTAAAAATAAACAATAATCTGTACCTGCGCCAAAAAGTAGTACTGTCATAATGGATATGGCCTGTGAATCTTTGTCAATCCAGCCCTGTTGTGCAAAAAAGCCAAGCAAGGGACTAATCGCACCATAAGCAAGCCCAACTACGATTAATGGCACGATAGCTAATAATGGTGAACGATAAATAATAATTAGGAGCACTAAAACAAGTACAACGGTAGCGATTAATAATTTGACATCGGCTTGAGAAAATAAATTGACTGCATCTACAGCAATGCCAATAGGACCTGAATAGCGTACATGAAGTGCATCTGTAGATAATTTTTGTGCGTGCTGAATTTTCTCGCTGTCGATAATCATCGTTAATGATTGAAGGCTCTCCCGTAAAGCATCTGTCGCCACGCCTTTTTCAAAGAAGATTGGTGTGACAAGCGTGGAGCCATTGTCAGATACGTCAGCTAAAAAAGCCTGTGGGGGCAATTCAGCATAAGGCGGAATAAGGGTTTGATGTGGCAAAGGATTTGTCTGTAGCTCATTATAGACCTTTTGAATAGCTAAAAAATCATCTGTCTGTAAGCCGTTTTGACGATGCCAGACAAGTAATAGCGGTGTTCCTGCATCAGTTGGAAATTGTTCAGTGATGATTGTGGCTGCTTGTTCAGACATAGCTGTATCAGGTAAATTTTTGCCTGATTCGCTATCGATGCTATTAATTTGTGGGAAAGCAAATGACAATGCTACGACAAGTAAAATCCAAAAAATAAGTGTGAAAAATCGCCCTTTTTTACTCGCCACAATTGCACCCCATTGCTCAAGTGGTTGTTTTTGCATCCTAATACCTCCAGTTTTAGTGTTGTTGTTTTGATTATATATACTAAACAGTTAATTAATCAATTCATAATTTTTACATATGGTATACTAGGTAAAAATGATAGGGAAGGTGAACGAATTGAAACCATCATCACGTGCACTTGGCAGACCACGATACGATGAAAATGCTCAGCCAATGAAACAGCGTATTCTTGAAACATCGATAAAGTTTTTTATCAAAAATGGCTATAAAAATATATCGATGGATGAATTAGCTATTTTTTGTGATGTGACAAAGGCAACTATTTATTATTACTACCCGACAAAGGGAGATTTATATACATGCTCACTTGTAGTCATGATGAATAGAATTCAAATGGCGATTAGAACGATTTTGGAGCAACCAGCAATACCATTGAAAGGGCGTTTAGAACAGCTTGCAGAGGTGCATTTATCTGCAACAATGGATATTGATATGAAAAACTTTATGAGAGAAGCAGCTATGAATTTATCAGATAGCCAGCTTGAAGAAGTGTATGCTGCAGAACGTGCGATGTATCAAGCAATAGAAGATGTATTGCAGATGGAGATGACAAAAGGTGTTATCGAAGATGGGGATGCTGCCTTTCTTACACATGCGTTTATGGGGCTGTTAGCTGTTGGCTATGTGAAGGATAATGATGGCAAATCATTATTTCAAACGCCTGCGATGGCAGCGAAGGAAATTGTCCGTTTTTTCTGGCAATCCGTTGGAATGGCATAAAGTAAGTATATTTTATAATGGAATGAAGAAATATAAAGGAAAGTTAAAAAGATTGTCGAAAGTTCATTGAAATAATTTGTAAACAATCTTATAATGAGAAGTGTAATATCACCAAGATAAGGATGGAATTATCATGCGCTTTTTGCGAGATAAATTGAACATTATAAATGATGGCCCAGCCCTTATGATTGGTGAGGGTGTAAGATATATGTTATAACGACTGTTAAGAAGAGCCTTAATGGTCTTTTTTACATGTAGCAAAAAAATATGTATTAGTGATGGCAAAGGAGAGTTCAACATGTCAGAAACGACTAACCAAACACAGTCTGAGCAACTAACTGTGAGCAAAGAGCAACTAGATGTGCTAGATCAATTATTAAAGCCAGAGGTGCAAGAATCTCTAACAACATTAGTGGAGCAATTACCAAAGCTAACAGAAATGATGACATTATTAACGAAGTCATATGAGTTTGCACAAACTGTAGCAACAGATGAAGTATTAAAAAGTGATACAGTTGGCGCTGTAACAGAAATTGCTGGTCCAGTAGTTGATTCTGCTAAAAATCTTGCAGCTACGGCAATTGAAGCAAAAGATCGTGCTTCTGAAAGCCATGAAGTAATCGGTTTATTTGGTTTAATGAAAATGTTAAAAGATCCACAAGTACAAAATATTTTCCGTTTTGTGAATGCCTTTTTACAAGTAAATGCAGAACGTAAAGCTCGATAAGATTCAAGATATATTTCATTGTTAGGACGGAGGATTTATAAATCATGTCAAAAGAAATCGTCATCTTAGGTGCTGGTTATGCAGGTGTTTTAACAGCGTTAACAGCACGTAAGTATTTAACAGCTGATGAAGCTAAAATTACTGTAGTGAATCAATTCCCAACACATCAAATTATCACGGAGTTACACCGTTTAGCTGGTGGTACAATTGCGGAGGGCGCTGTCGCTTTACCGCTTGAAAAAATCTTCAAAGGTTTAGATATCGACCTACAAATTGCAAAAGTAACAAAATTCAATGTGGATACGAAAAAGGTTGACCTTGATACAGGGTACACATTATCTTATGACACATTAGTTGTCTCTTTAGGTAGCCAAACAGGATTCTTCGGTATTCCAGGTCTAGAAGAAAACTCAATGGTATTAAAATCTGTCATCGACGCAAACAAAATTAACAAGCACATCGAAGACCGCATTAAAGCATATGCACAAACAAAAGACGAAGCAGATGCAACAATTGTTATCGGTGGTGGCGGTTTAACAGGTGTTGAACTTGTTGGTGAAATCGTGGATAACTTCCCGAAAATTGCAGCGAAACATGGTGTGAACTTTGCTGACCTTAAAATCAAGCTTGTTGAAGCAGGTCCTAAAATCTTACCAGTATTGCCAGATACATTAATTGAGCGTGCAACAGAAAGCTTGACAAAACGTGGTGTAGAATTCATTACAGGTACACCTGTTACAGGCGTTGAAGGTAATGTTATTTCATTGAAAGATCGTGAGCCAATCGTTTCTAATACACTTATTTGGACAGGCGGTGTAGCACCACTACCAATCGTAGGTGAATCAGGTCTTGCAGCAGATCGTGGTAAAGCGACAATCAATGAATTTTTACAATCAACATCTCATGAAGATGTATTTGTTATTGGTGATGCGTCTGTGGCACTACCAGCTGATGGTGGTCGTCCATTATATGCCCCAACGGCTCAAGTAGCATGGCAAATGGGTGAATATGCAGGTTATAACGTATTTGCACAATACAAAAACCAAGCATTAAAATCATTCTCAGCAGTGAACTCTGGTACACTAGCTAGCTTAGGTCGTAAAGATGCTGTTGCAACAATTGGTGCAAGCAATACAGAACTAAAAGGTCTTTCAGCAACATTAATGAAAGAAGCATCAAATGTTCGTTACTTAGCACATATTAAAGCACTATTCGGTTTAGCATACTAAAATAATCCGTCCCTTTAGGCATATCATTTGCTTAAAGGGATTTTTTTGTAATGTAAAGAATAAAGGGATAATTGATTAATGTGAGGAAACTAAGTAAAATTAGCAGGAAAGCAAAATTTTACTTGAGGTGATGGGCAATGTTCACGGTATTTCAATCAAAAAAAGAAGATGTGGAACAGTTTAAAGCAAAAATTGATGAGTTGAACGCAAAACTCGATAAGAAGGACAATGAATTTCAAATCTTTTTAAATGAATTACATAAAGACATTATTGCAACAATTGAGCAGCATGATAAAGTAAATAATCAGCATGTGATTTTAGGGGAAATGGTTGGCGAAATTTTAGGCGAATTTAATAAGGTAGAGAACAGTACGATTCAGTCCAATCATATTTCAGAAAATGCATTGGATAAGGGTAATTCTTTGATTTCATCATCCAATCAGATGGTGACATTATCAGTAGAAAGTAAGCAAGCCGTTCATGAAGTAGAACAGCTAATTGATTCCTTAGGAGAGCAATCGCAAAAAACATCCTCAAGTATGAGCAATTTAAGTGAGCGTTCAAAGCAAATTGCTGAAATCGTGAATGTTATTGGTGAAATTTCCAACCAAACGAATTTATTGGCTTTGAATGCCTCTATTGAAGCGGCCAGAGCAGGGGAGCATGGGAAGGGATTCTCAGTAGTTGCGGAAGAGGTGCGGAAATTAGCAGAAAGTACAAAAACAAGTACAGAAGACATTGCTAATTTGACGAAAAAAATTGAGGAGCAAGTAGCTCAAGCCTATGAGGATAATAAGAATAATATGCAATTGGTAACAGAGGGAATCGAAAAAAGTGCTAAAACCTCTGCTCAAATTGATAACTTATTACAAATTATGACGAATGTTCAAACAGGGGTGAATGAGCTACTAGGCTTCATTAAAAATCAAAAAATATCAAATGAAGATGTGATGAATAAATTTCAAACGACAACAGCTTTATTTGATGAAACGAATCGTGTGTTAACGAATCATATTGATGAATCTGAAATCGTAACGAAAAAATTGTTAGAGGCAGTAGACCAAGTAAAGCATTTCCCATCTACTAAATAAACAAACAGATTGTATCCTCATCATGACATGGATGCAATCTGTTTTTTATTGGGCGGACGGATAGAATCCGAAGAGTGACGGATAAAATAGCTGAACAGACAGATAGAACTTTCAAAGTGACGGATAGAACCCCAAAACTGACGGATAGCGTTCGATGAACAGTTATAGGAAGTGTTTATTGTTGTAGATAGGTTTTCAGTGCATTTACTAATGTATGACAAATTGTAATCGATGTATCAATATCTCCGATTATCTCCAATGAATGGTCTGCATTGTCAATGACAGTGAGCTGATGTGAGGACAATGCTGCTACTCGCTCCTGACTATAGTGAGGGTCATTTGTACCAATGGCAATAAAAGCATGTTTGTTCTGCAAATTTTGCATAACATGTGTCAAGGATAATAGCGGTGTTAACAGTATAAAGCGACAAGGGATGTCACTTTGCTGTTGTATATAAAAATCAACAATAGGTAATGTCCCAAGTGATTTTCCGAAATAAATAGCCTCTGTATAAGATTTACTAGCAATGCAATAGTTCACAATAGGCTGAACGACTTGTTGAACCATTTTCGAAATTTCCTCGGGTGTTTGCTCAAATTGCGATTGTTGAAATTCATAGCAAACGTGTACTACATTATAACCAAGCTCGAGCATTAGTAAGGTTGGATAGTAGAGGAGTGGTTTGTCATATGTATAGCCTGTGCCCGAGAACATAAAGCAAATTTTATCACTTTGGTTATCAAAATGGTGATAGGTTATATCATTATACTGGTTTGTTTTTGGTTTAATTTTCATAAAATCCCTTCTTAATATGTTATGATTTTACTATAACAGGGGAGGGAAATTTTATGAAAGCTGTAATCATTAATGAATTTGGGACAGCAGATGTTTTAACATATGTAGATTGTCCAAAACCAACGATTGCTGAGGGTGAAGTATTAATACGAACAAGCTATACGAGTGTTAATTTTGCAGATATTAAAAATCGGACGGGTGGTAAGGCAAAGGGCATTTTTCCAATGACGCTTGGTTTAGATATGGCAGGAGTGATTGAGGAAGCTGGTGAAGGTAGCTTGTTTCAAAAAGGAGACAGGGTTATTGCTTTTCCAAAAAGCGGAGCATATGCAGAATACGTTGTTGCCTCAGAATCATTAGTATTTAAAGTACCTGAGGATGTTTCATTTGAAAAAGTTGCTGCTGCTCCAACTGTTGCTTTTTTGTCCTATCTACTGACACATCAAATTGCCCCCATTCAGACTGATGACTGTGTAGTGATTCATGCAGCATCTGGTGGAGTAGGGACGATGCTTGTACAAATGGCAAAAAGACTAGGAGCTAAATGTATTATCGGTGTTGTCAGTAAGCAAGAAAAGGCGGATATTGTTTATCAGCTTGGGGCACATCATGTCCTAACATATGAAAAATTTAGTGAACAGGTCAATACGTATACAAATCATCAAGGGGCTACGATTATTTTTGATTCCATAGCAGGACATGTAACAGAAGAAAGTTTGAAATGCTTAGCCCCTTATGGCACACTTGTCCAATTTGGTAATAGCAGTGGGCAGGCTGGTATGATTAAAACATCCGATTTACACAGTAGCTGTCGCAATGTCAAAGGCTTTAGCTTAGGTACGACTAGAGCATTAAAGCCCGCTATTCTACAAGAAGTGGCACAACCTCTTTTTGAAATGTTAAAAGACGATAGCTTCCAAATTCCGATTGCACAAATTTTTGCTTTATCAGAAATACAGGAAGCACATCGATTAATGGAAAGCCGTCAGCATCAGGGAAAAATTTTAATTCGTCTCTAATTCTTTTAATTTTTCATAAATACGTCGTTTGCGATAAAGCATGATGCCTGTTTCAGCAATATCCTGTATCATGCCTTTATTGGCGAACGCACCAAAAATAATACCAGCGACAGGAATCATTTGAAACAGCTTTTTCCACCCAAAATGATCACGATATGTGTAGAAAACTTCCTTCCAGCCTTGTAGCTGAGCAATCATATTTTCAGATGCTCGATTTGTTTCATGCATGGCAGACAATTCCTTTAAAATAGCCTCTTTACCAACAATATCAGCTGAGGTAAATTGTAGGCATTTGACAATAAAAATACGCTCCATTTTATCATTTGGGTCATAGCCATGAATAATGGCAATTTCCTGCAATGTCTTTAAAGCCATCCCTAAAATAAATGGGATATCAATGGCTAATGTAAAGATACCCCCAATCCCTGTAGAAGCTCCTTGAACAGTAGCTAATTTTACACGCTCATTTTGGAGCTTATTACTCAATGTCACCATATCCTCCAATGGCATTTGTCCAATATCTGTAATGGCAAAAATATTTTGATAGGAAGATTGACTACGGATTTTTTTAATCATTGCTTGTTCATCCACTAAATATTTACCACCTGATTGAATATAACTGCCGAGCTCATCAACGAGCACCGCAATTTTTTTCTGTAAAAAGGCAGGTGTCATTTTATCGAGTAGCATAAACGGTATGCGACCTAGCTTTTCCCAAAACCACAAGCCTTGCTGGTCTTTTTCCCATGCTTGAATTTCTTGTAGGTGCTGCTGTAAATAGTCCCGATTCTCCATATTGTTAAATTCCCTTCATTTTTCATTAATTAACATACGCAAAACGAAAGAAAAAGTTTCGAGTTATTGCCAAGCTCGAGCAAGTAGTCGAATGCCCTCTGTTATTTGCGGGATGGATAATCCACCATAGCCGATGATAATCATAGCATCATCGTTTAGCGAGTGAAAAGAAGTTGAACAAGGATATACTTGAATGCCTACTGCGAATGCTTTTTGGATGGCATCCTTTTCTGTTAAGTACTTAGGGAGCTTGATAATAATATGTAATCCTGATTTTTCACCAATGACCTCGAAATCCTGCGAAAAATAAGTCTGAATAGCGGTTATGAGTGTCTGCTGCTTTTTTCGATAGATTGTCCTCATTTTTGCAAGATGCTTATCAAAGAATCCTTGAAGCATAAAATCTGCAAGGACAAGCTGGTCTATTTTGGAAACAGTTGATTTTTGCTGTCTATAAAAATCTTGAAAAGCCTGTACGAGCGCCATTGGTAAAATCATATAGCTCATACGTAATGATGGAATCAAGGTTTTAGAAAATGTGCCAAAATAAATCACACGTTGTAATTGGTCTAGTTTAGCAAGGGAAGGAATCGGCAAACCCTTATAACGAAACTCAGAATCATAATCATCTTCAATAATATAAGCGTCACTGGCGATAGCCCATTGTAGTAAAGCAATACGTCGCTCCATTGGCATGACCATACCGAGTGGAAATTGGTGAGCTGGTGTGGTATAGAGTATATGTGTAGCTGTTGTTGGTATCGTTACACCTAAATCATCAACAGGAATAGCATTGATAGCTAAGCCACATTGCTGAAAGGTTGCGCGCACTCTAGGAAAGCCAGGTTCCTCTAAACCAACCTGTGTTTTTGTACCGAAGAAATGGCATAGTGCTTGAAGCTGACTTTGCGTCCCATTATAGATAAACACTTGGGATGCCTCACAAACAACACCTCTTGAGCGACTAACATAGTGTACAATTTCCTCACGTAGTAATACTTCACCTTGCCAAGAGCTCGTTATTAAATTTTCTGCATGGAGCTGTTTTTTGAAAAGTTTTTGCCAATGTGCAAATGGAAAATGCTCTTTATCCACATGCCCACTATTAAAATCGAATTGAATTGTATCAGCAGTCGAAGCTAGTGGGCGAGACGTTTGTTGATGTGATGGTTGTCCCCATTCAAACTCAAAGGGCGCTATAAAATAACCAGTGCGCTCCTTACTATAAATATAGCCCTCTGCTAATAATTGCTCATAGGCCTCTTTAATTGTATGGATGCTAACATTCAATGTTTGTGCAAGTAATCGTTTAGAGGGAAGCTGTTCATGTGCATGGAGTTTTTTATGTAAGATAGCTTGTTTGATTTCCTCGTAAATTTGTATATATTTTGCTGTCGTATTAGTGAATGTAATTGAAAGCTCCATTGTTATACACCTCTTGGTATGGTCTAATTTTTGAAAATTGGTTATATTCATCATATCAATTTTGCGTTTAAATAGGAAACAAAGGAGTGAGACAGCATGAAATTTAGAGCATTGGAAAATGATACAGTTATTCTTAAGCCTTTGACAGAGGTAGATGCACAGGGAATTTTCGAGGCAGGGAGCTATCCAGAAGTTTGGTCACATATGTCTGTAGCGCTAGATAGTATGGATGCTGTAGAAAGTTTTATCAAAAGTGCATTAATGGTGAAAGAGCAAGGTAAGGAATTTCCTTTTGTCATTATTGATAAAGCATCAGGAGCCATTATCGGTTCTACTCGCTTTATGGATATTGATGACAATCATGGACGATTAGAGATAGGCTTTACATGGCTTACTCCTGCGTATTGGCGTACAGCGGTGAATACAAATTGCAAATATTTGTTGCTCCAATATTGCTTTGAGGTGCTTCAATTACAGCGTGTACAAATTAAAACAGACCATGAAAATAATCGTTCTCAAAAAGCAATTGAGCGTCTTGGGGCTGTAAAAGAGGGTGTTTTGCGTAACCATATGATACGTAGAGATGGCACAATTCGTCATACGGTGATGTACAGTATTACATTAGAGGAATGGCCACAAGTGAAGAGCAATTTAGAGAGATTGATGGAGAGACATTAAAAAGAATGGTCGGATTAATCGACCATTCTTTTTTTATAGACCACACCAGTAATAAACCAAGCGACAATGCTCCATGCAATGATAGCTACAAGTGGAATGACTATATCTGTTAGTGTATAACCTGTTTCTAATGCTTCAGCTAAGAGCAATAATTGTGAGCTTGGTAGCCATTCAGCTACTTTTAAAATAGGGTAATTAGTGGCTAATAACAGTGCCAATGGTCCAAATGAGAAAAGGAACATGACAGGTAATACAATAATGGATGCTTCCATAATTGTTTTAGCAAATAATCCACATAATGTACCAAGAGCAATATAGAATATGGATGATACTACTAAAGCAATAGCTAAAATGACTATATTAGCAGGCTCATAGCCAACAAGAAAAATGGTTAAAGCTAAAATAATGATAGTCACAATGAAAACGAAAAGGCTTTTTCCAATTAAAATATCACCAAGTGAAGCAGGAGAAAGCATTAAGTTACGCAAAGTGTTCTTTTCTTTCTCTTCAGCAATTAAACAGCATTGTACATAGGTTGTCACAACAGAGAAGACGATATTGATTGGTAAAAAATAAGCATTGAGATCATTTGCACCTGTCTTACTATAAACAAAGGCTAAAATTAATGGTAATAACACCATCGCAGATACTGCATAATTACGAGAAAACTCCTTATAATCCTTCATGAAAATGGCTTGTATACGTGTCATTGAAATATTCATACTAAATCACTCCCCGTTATTTGCATAAAAATATCACCTAATGTTGGTTCATTTGTATAAAGACGAGAAACTTCATTGGCTTGCATCCAGTGATAGAGCTTTTCGGCATCCTGTGCGCCATGTGCGATATGTTCAATTTGACCATTTGTTAGTTCAACAGTGATTGAATCCTTGCCAAATTGCTTCTTTAATTCTTTTGGCGCACCAATTGCACGAATTTTTCCCTTGTGTAAAAAGGCAACCTGATTGCACAGTATTTCAGCCTCATTCATATCATGCGTTGTTAAAAAAATTGTCGTTCCCATCGCATTCAATTGACGTAGACCATTATAAATATGCTGTGTATTAACAGGATCAAGAGCAGAAGTTGGTTCATCTAAAAATAATAGCTCAGGCTTGTGCATAATAGCACGTGCCAATGTAACACGTTGAATCATGCCTTTAGAAAGCTGACTAATTTTCTTTTGGCGTTCATTGTATAAATTGACAAAATCCAAGGCTTCTTTTATGGATTTATTTGGTAGATTATATAACTGACAATATAATGCTAAATTCTCTTCAATAGAAAGTCTTGTATACAAGCCACTGTTGTCGGTTAAAATACCAAAACGTTTACGATTTTGACTGTATCTCATTTCATTTGCAGGGCGGCCAAATAACAAAACCTCGCCAGCTGTTTTTTCAGTTTGTGCAGTTAAAATTTTAATGGTTGTAGTTTTACCAGAGCCACTTGGTCCAAGAAAACCGAAAATTTCTCCCTTTTGAATCGTGAAAGAAACATCTTGTAATGCAGTTTCCTTATTAAACTTTTTTTGTAAATGTTGTACCTCAATCACATTGTTCATGTTGCAACCTCCTGTTAGTTGATAGCTATACGATAATGAGTTATAGAGAGCTACACATTATATTATGGATGAGAGGAGGAAAAATAGATGTTAGTGGAGGTATATTTCAACTGACAGGAGTTGTTTCATTTCCTGGGAAATCGACTAAATTCCAAGTATTTCTTTTAAATCAGCTAATTTATTTTTCGATAAAGGCACAATGGTTTTATCATTACTATTTAAAGCTAAGCTATAGCTGTTGCGTGTCCAAGTAATAATTTCTCGCACTTTTTGCAAATTAACAATATAGGAGCGATGACTTCGGAAAAAGCCAAATGGTGTCAGTTTTTGCTCTAATTCATTTAATGTTAATGTGCATGGATAAGCCTCTCCTGCTACATATAAAGAAACAATGCCTTCTACACTTTCAATATAATCTATTTCAGGAGGATTAAATAAAATCATTTTATCATTTTTTCTTGTTGGTATTTTATGGATTTTTATAGGCGTGTGTGTTAAAGTTAATGGGTTTGTTTCTATATCATCTTCTTTAAAATCCAATTTATGCAAACCTGTTGTATCTAGTCGATATACATATGTGCTAGATAACATCAAATCTTCTAAATTACTTGATAGCAAAATAATTTGTTTATCACATTTTTGAGCAGTATGTAATAACTGGAGTATGATTTGTTTGGAAAATTGGTCCATATTTTGGAATGGTTCTTCTAAAATTTGTATTCTTTCTTTGTTGAGACATATAGGAATGAAAGCTAAACGCTGTTTTTCACCATTCGATAGCTTATTGATTTTAACGTTTTTTTGTTCAAATAATGCAAGCTGCTTTAGTAAGTCTGTTATTTTTTCAGCAGAAGGATGGAAAAGCTGTAAGCAAAAATGAGCATATTCTGTTACGGTTAAGCGTTCATATAAAGCAGTATCACGAAAATGGGTAAAAGTATTGCTTTGCTTCCTAAACCAGCTCATTAATGTAGCAATTTTCGATACATCTGTATGAATGCCAGTAATACTATTTTGCTGTAAAGAAAGTTGAAAGCTTGGATAAATAACATTGCCACCTTCAATATAAGGGTCAATGTGGATACTTTTTTGTTCAATCATCATAGGAATCTCCTTTACATGTGTTAGATAAAAAATGTAAAATTGCAGATTGTGCCTGTGTACAACTTGTAGCACAATAGTTGGCATTATTTTTGTCCATAAAGCCATGTTGACCACTGAATTGCCTTACTTGAGTATTAGGTATTGTGGTAAGAGCCTCTTTTAATGTTTGAACATCAAAGCTTTTTTCCTCTGTAGGAAGAATGACCAATGTTGGACAGCTAGGAATCGTATCAAGATATTGTCGGATACGTGAGCCGTAAACGCAAATAACTTGCTGGATAGGAAGTGTGGATAATCGCCAGGCTAATGCTGCACCAACACTAAAACCAATGACTACAACCGCATCATAAATGATAGTAGCCTCCTCGATTCTGCGTGTTAATTCCTTTAGTGGGCTATCAAAGCCAATTTCCTTTATGAAATAATGATAAGCTTCTTCCTCTTGTGTGTATGGAAAAATACGAGTTGTAGAGGACAGTGACACATACTCAACAGTAGTATATTCATTTTGATATTGTGAGGCTTGTTGGTGAATAAAATCATTCACACCATATATTTCAGGAAGAATAAAAACTTTTTTATTCATCGTGACCTCCGTAGTATTTTTTAATAGTGTATCAAAAGAAAGAGGAAGGGAGAAAATATTTTCATTTTATTCTTGATAATGATTATCATTATCGTATAATGAAATTAATGCTATTCATAAGCTTTTTTAAGCATACAAGGCATTATTCAATAATGAAATGATTGAGATAGTGAAAATAGATGTGAAAACAAAGTAGAGGGTGTGTTTGTAGTGTTAGAGCAAGAATTATATGATGTAACAATTATTGGTGGTGGTCCAGCTGGCTTGTATTCAAGCTTTTATAGTGGATTACGTGAAATGAAGACGAAGCTAATTGAGTCACAGCCACAGCTTGGAGGCAAGATCCATGTATATCCTGAAAAAATGATTTGGGATGTCGGGGGTGTGACACCTATTACAGGTGGGCAATTGATTAATCAATTAATTGAACAGGCCTTAACATTTAATCCAGCCATTTATACAGATGAAAAAATTTTATCGATTGCTAAAAATGAGGATGGCTATTTTGTGCTGACGGCTGAATCGGGGAATATTCATTATTCACGAACAGTCATCGTGGCGATTGGAGGCGGTATTTTAAATCCACTGAAAATCGAAATTGAAGGTGCAGAGCGTTTTGAGGTATCCAACTTAAATTATACGATTAAGTCTTATGAAAAATTTAAGGATAAAACAGTTATTATTTCTGGTGGAGGCAATACAGCTGTTGATTGGGCTTTAGAATTAATGGAAGTAGCGTCACAAGTATATTTAACATATCGCAAAGATACGTTATCTGCGCATGAGGCACAGATAACAGAATTGCTAAATAGTACAATCGAGTGCTTTTTCAATACAGAGATTACAAAGCTCATTGCTGATGACCAGCAGGGGATGATTAAGGCAGTAGCACTAGTTAACCATGAAACAGGTGATGTCACAGAGCTACCAATAGATGAGGTAGTGATTAGCCATGGCTATGTACGTGATAAGGAGTTATTGGATAATAGTCCGCTTGCCATTGAACGTGAGCATGATTACTATATTTCGGGTACAATTCAGAGTGCATCTTCTGTGCCAGGATTGTATGCGGCAGGTGATATTTTACATCACGAAGGTAAAATTCATCTCATTGCAGCCACATTCCATGATGCCTTACATGCAGTAAATAGTGCGAAGAAATATATTGAGCCAGATGCGATGGAGGGCGGGATTGTATCCTCCCATAATGATTTGTTCAAACAACGTAATAAAGAGCTTTTAAAAGGAATATTGAAATAGTATATAGGTAAAGCCCTCCACTTCATCATAAGGTGGAGGGCTTTCTGTTAGAATAATGGTTGTAAAATCGTCGCTGCTGCTGCTCGTGTTAAAGTAGCTTGTGGTGAAAATTGTTGTTGCTCATTACCAGTCATAATGCCAGCTTGCTGAAGGGCATAAATCGCTTCTTTGGCAGTAGGAGCAATTGTCGCATCATCTGTGTATAATTGTTTTGCCTGTGACTGTGAGAATTCATAGCCAGTTAGCTGTAAATAACGATATAAAACCTGTGCCGCTTCTTCACGTGTAATCGCATCGTATGGCTTGAATTGGTTCGTTGCTGTAGCAATCAATTTATTTTCAACTGCCCATGCAACAGCTTGCGCAAAGTAATCTGTTGACCTCACATCTGTAAATGGTGCAGTAGCAGTAGATGTAAGCTGCTGTGTACGACCTAATACTGCGATAAATTGAGCTCTTGTTAGCTGTTCTTCAGGATAGAACTGCTCTTTTGTAACACCTTTGAATATTCCTGCATTAGCTAAATGTTCAATGGCTTCCTGTGCCCAATGCCCTTGAATATCTGCAAATGTTACTGCTGCATCTGCACCGATTGTATAGGCTGTCACTGTACCGCTTACCTCATGTGCGGCAAGCAATGTTGGTAAACCAGTCGGACTTTGCTCAGCTGAAATAAATGACAGACCTTCTGGAGAGACATCGCCCTTTATATCGCCACTAAAATCACGTTTATTCACATATTGCACAAAGGTTGGTGCGTGTGGATTTGTAATATCGTACATCATAATACCACCAATACGCTCAATACCGATAAAGGCATATAGTCGATCACCGATTTGCCCAATTTTTACATCCTCAGGCTCAGGCCCTTTTTTACCACTACGATTATCTAGCTTCGTATTATTGTTAGAGGCATTGAAGTATTCAGGTAAGGCTTCTGCAATAATTTTTTCAAAATCACTGCCACTGTCATAAACTTGCTTCATTGTGTCTGCTTCATAAATAGAAAATGAGCGACCACCAAAGCTATACGTTTTAGTAGCGTCTACACCATCGTAGTCTGTTGTATCAAAAAGTACTACTTCATTATCCTTTAATGTTGTTTCCTTTTCGTTCAAATAACCATTCCAATCACGAGAATCACCTTCGTTGGCTGTTACTAAATAAGTTTTGCCATTTACCTCATAGTTAGCAATTCCATCAGGCATATACATACCTAGCAGATTTTCAGTTGTAATGGCAATTTTTTTATCCTTCATAAAATCGAGTGCATTTTTTTCCAGGCTATGGTCTTTAAAGCCAAGTGATTGCACATTTGTCCATTCGTTCTTTGTTAAATCTAGCGTAGCAATCGCATTGGCTTCCTGTAATGTCACATATGCTTTATCACTTGTCTGATTAACTGTTATATATTCAGGCTCAAAATCCACAGAAGGTAGGGTATTTTTCTTGATGATGACACCATTTGCGACTAATTTATCACGTTGTGCATCCATTGCTTTAAATGACACTGTTTGTGCTGTAGCGTTCGTGATACCATTTGATACATCAATAATACTCACACTACCTTCTGGATCAATCGCTTTATCATAGCCTTCACGTGGCTCACCTTCATTGGCTGCAAGCACCTTTTTACCATCTGGTGTAAAGGTAACCATATCAGGCTGTTTACCTGCTTCAACAACATGCTGAATAATACCGTCATAATTTAAAAATACAGCTAGCCCATTATCATTCGTACCAGCAGCTTGTACAGCTACGACAATCGTATTTAATGCTGTATTAATGCTAATACTTGTTACATCTCCATATGTAAAGGTTGGTTTGATTTTTTTGATGCCTTCTTCAAGATTGATGCTTTTTTCAGCTTTTAAAGCTGTATATGACTTCGAGTTTGGTAGAGATACCACTTCAATTTGTTTTGTTGTGCCATTAATCACATAATATTTTTGATTATCGGCATTATAGGCAACAATCTCCGTTGTACCGCCATCCTCATTTTGGACCCCAGAATCATAACGGGATGTGACATTAAGGTTTAACATTGTCTCAGCCTTTGCTCCTAATGGTGCTCCTCCAAGTGAAAAGCTAGTCAATGCAATGGCACATCCTGCTGTTAGTGCTGCTAAATTTTTGAATTTCATATCATTCTATACCTCCAAGTAAAGTTAGTTTAATAGTACATGTTGAATGTAAAGGGAATGTTAAGAATAGTTAAAGAAATAGAATATTCTCTTTATCCGTATGAGTAATAGCTTAGCGTTTTTTGGACATTCTAAGTTAGAAATAACGACATGAGGTGATGACGGTGGAAATAGAGATGTCGTCTGAGTGGCAAAATGGCTTTCTAGATAGACTTCAACAGCACACAAAATGGGATAGTTGGACGTTATATAAAATGAATTATGAAATCACAAAAATGCAGCTAATTCCTGATTTTACCGAATTGCAAGCGCCAAAATATTTACCCCAATTGCAGCCATTAGCCCATCAAGTGGAAGCGGCTGAAACGGTTATTAATCGTATGAATGGGAAGGCGATTCTTGCAGATGAGGTGGGACTTGGAAAAACAATTGAGGCAGGCTTGATTTTAAAGGAGTATTTATTGCGTGGCTTGGTGAAAAGAGCATTAATTTTAGCACCAGCATCGTTAATCAATCAATGGATAGAAGAATTAACGATGAAATTTCATATTCCAGCTACTGCTTATAAAAAGAATGTACAAATTGAGCGTCATGATGTACTGATTATGAGTATGGATACAGCTAAAAAGAGCCCACATCGGGAGCGTATTTATGCACAGGATTATGACATCATCATTATTGATGAGGCACATCGATTAAAAAATCATAAAACACAAGTATATGATTTTGTACAAGGGTTAAAGAAGAAGTTTTGCTTATTATTAACGGCTACACCGATTCAAAACGATATTTTAGAAATATTTTATTTGATTTCATTATTAAAGCCAGGTCATTTAGGAAATTATGAGGCATTCCAAGCGACATTTTCCACAAATGAGCATGCAGACTTTCTAAAGGATTTAGTCAATCAGGTCATGGTGCGCAATCGTCGAGATGATACGGGTATTGAATGGACAAGCCGCCGTGTGCAAATTGTACCTGTGCAATTTACAGAGGCAGAGAGAGAAGTTTACGACATGTTGAGTACGTTAGAAATAACGGAGCCTTTTTTACGCATGACTTTGCAAAAGGAAATGTGTAGCAGCAAGGAGGCAACAGCTTTAACCTTAACAAAAATGTTGGATGCTGGTGTACAGGTGGAGGCACTACTTAACAAGGTGATGGCTTTAGATGTGAATGCCAAAGCGGAGAAGGCTGTCGAAATTATTGAACAGGCAAAGGATAAAGTCATATTATTTACTGAATATCGAGCTAGCCAACTTTACCTGCAATGGTATTTGCATACGAAAGGCATTACAAGCGTATTGTTTAATGGGAAATTCAATAAAAGTAAACGGGATTATATGAAACAGCTATTCCGAGACAGGGCACAGGTATTAATTGCTACGGAGGCAGGTGGTGAGGGCATTAACTTGCAATTTTGCCATCATGTGATTAATTATGATTTACCATGGAATCCGATGAAATTAGAACAACGTATTGGTCGTGTGCATCGTTTAGGGCAGGAGCATGATGTGCATATTTATAATCTTGCTATTGTTAATACCATTGAAGAGCGAATTCTAGAAAGATTGCATACGAAAATTGATGTTTTTGAGCAAGTGATTGGTGATTTAGATGCGATTTTAACGAACTTGAAGGGAGCAGGGAATCATGCATTCACAGCAAATTCATCAGTATTTACGTCAATTCTTTCTGGAGAGTAACTGCGCCATTTTACAAGATACGATTGATTATTTAACTGTGCAATTAACGGGAGAGATTGATAAAAAAATAATGAATCGACCTTTTTATTGGCAATATATTGAGGCGACTAATAGTGAACCTGCTCCTGCGACTATCACATGTATTACAAATCCAGCAGAGAACAGTATAGGGGGAGTAAAGGTTCATTTTGGTTCACCTATACTGCACCGTATTTTTCATGCCACAAGGGAACTAGGCTCATATGTGCAATTGTATGAAACAGTGGATGATTCGTTAGGGCAAATTATTTTAACGCCATGGTTAGCTATCAATTACAAAGTGTCCTATTGCTGTGATTGTACGAAGGAGACGTTATATTCATTAGGCATTAATTTATTAACAGGTGTCATGAAAGAAAATTTTCAAGATAGTATAGCTATACGAGATTTAGACATAGAACCAGCCGATCATATTTTTCATGTTCAGCCAATTATTAAACCGTTAAGAGGGGTAGAGCGATTAAATGCTGCGATTCAAGCCATTATTGCACAAGAAGATCATAAATGGGCAGACGAGGCATGGCGTAGGTGGCAGCGCGATCAACGCGTATTAGATTATTTTTATGAGGATATTGAAGAAAAGCCTGAGCATTATGTATTGGAAAAGAAGGCATTGGCAGAGCGTTATACGGCGAAAATTAAAGTTGATATTGTGAATGGAGGGGTGTTTTATCTTTTATAAATGAAAGAATCCGCATACTATAATACGGATTCTTTCCACAACTTAGTTTTCTACAATCGTTTGTAGCTGTGATAGTTTATTGTCCCAAAATAGGTTGAAGTATTGTAGCCAGTCCTCCAATTCTTTTAGGCGGTTGGCATGTAATGTATAGATTTTTTCGCGCCCTTGCTTACGTGCAGACACAAGCTCAGCTTGTTCCAGCACTTTTAAATGCTTGACTACAGCAGTACGACTTATGTCGAAATGCTCTGCTAGATGTGAAATAGGGCGGTCCTGTGTTGCAAGGAGCTGTAGGACATGTCGTCTTGTTGGATCAGCGATGGCTTGAAAAACATCATATTTTACAGCAAGCTGTGTCATGGAGTCTCTACAGCTTGTTTTAATTTTTGGCCAATAATCATTGTCCAGCCGCCATCCATGTTTTTACGCACAGCTTCAACCGACATATTTGCTTTTGGAATAATATGTGTGTCCTCTTTCCAGCCTCCATGTGTTAAGGTGAATTCTGTTTGTGCCCCTACCTCTTTTAATTCAAATGTGACAAACCAGCCATCATTATCCCAGATAAAGTGTAAAAAATGAGGAGCATCTACTTTTTCCACACGGCAAGGTGAAGGGCCGAACGGGGATTGTAATGTAAATGCATGTCCTTCAATTGGTTGAAAATCATTTGGCATAAACCATGTAGCAATACTATCAGCAGTAGAGACTGTCGCCCATACTTTTTCAATAGGTGCATTTAGTAGAATTGTTTTAACAATATTCTCAGTCATTTAAATAGCTCCTTTTTTCTTTAATATAACCATAAGGTGTTATAAATTTATAACACCTTATGGTTATATGTCAATGGTAAGTTGTGTATATTCACTTTTAATGAGCACAATAAAGAAGGGTGCAATTCTTATGTAAAAGATGTATAAGCCAATCTTCTAAAATTCTTTTCTTTCAATTTCCATAGTTAATAAGCTAGCTAGAACGAAAGAAACATTAGCATATAAGTTTCCTTTACATGAGTAGTTCTTGTGTGACAAATATTTTATTGCTTATCATAAATGTTAAAAGTATTTTATTTGAGAGAGCTATTTTTTGTCCTTGTC
Source organism: Lysinibacillus piscis (assembly GCF_026012395.1). Lineage (GTDB taxonomy): Bacteria > Bacillota > Bacilli > Bacillales_A > Planococcaceae > Lysinibacillus > Lysinibacillus piscis. The sequence continues at coordinate 1,279,396 of NZ_BRZA01000001.1, read as the reverse complement.
GCTGCATGATAATTTTTGAAAAATGTAAATTTGCTATACGATTAGCTAATGCGTACTCCTCTGTATTACTAATATTTCTGCCATCAGGGTGGAGACCTAAAACAAAATTACCTGCATAGGAGTTTTTCAAAACATTTGGATGCATAGACTGATAATGCACTTCCATAATATCGTCTGCTTGATTCATTATTCCTTGACGTACTAAATAATTTTTTAAAGCATCTTTTAAATCAATGGCTATAATCGTATCTGTTAATATGGTGCGGAAATAAACAGGTACTATATCGAAATTACCTACATATGGTGTTATTTCTACTGTAATCTCGCCCGAAGGTTTAATGAACAGTTGAACTACAGCTTCATGCTTACCATTTGTAAATGAAACGGTAGTTGTGCCATAAGCCATACTTTTGAGAAATATTCTTTGGTCTACCATATAGCCAGCGACTATTTTATTGTTTTGAATGTGGATTGAAGTTGCTTCAAGTCCTAAAACTTCTTTGCAATTTTGTAGTTCATAAATATGTGATTGAAAGATTAAATTCATATAGGGCAAATTAGCAATACGTTCTTCTAACAATTGTTTCAACATTTCTACCAGCTCCAATTTTTGATATTTTATGACAAAATTCTTCTTTTGATTATAGAACAAGAGATTTTCAAAAAGACATTGAACTAGTTATATAGATTCAGTTTTTTTGTTAAACTATAGGTCTAAATGTTCTTTTATATTTTTTATTTTTAAAAAATGGAAAAATAAATAATTATGGTATTGTTTATTTCAATTATTATCCATAATAGTATTACTTAAGATTTGGTGGTGAATTGGGTCTTAAAGCGCATTTTAAATGATGAAGGTTAAAATTTGGTTAAAAATTCGACATTAAAAAATTTTATGGGCAACTAAGTTCAATAACTTGTAAAATAATAATGAGGTAGATTTTTGAAGTGAGTAATTTTAGGGGGTATGGACATGGGAAATGTGAAAGTATGGGATTCATTTGAGAAAGCGGTTGCAGATATTCCGAATGGTGCGACATTAGCTGTTGGTGGCTTTGGATTATGTGGTATTCCTGAAAAGCTAATCGCCGCCTTAGTGCAAAAGGGAACAAATGAGCTAACCGTTGTGAGTAACAACTGTGGTGTAGATGATTGGGGGTTAGGTCTTTTATTAGCTAATAAGCAAATAAAAAAAATGATTTCCTCTTATGTTGGTGAAAATAAAACATTTGAGCAGCAATTTTTAAATGGTGAATTGGAAGTAGAGCTAACACCACAGGGAACATTAGCTGAGCGTTTACGTGCTGGGGGAGCAGGTATTCCAGGCTTTTATACACCAACAGGGGTAGGAACACCAGTAGCTGATGGGAAAGAAATTAAAAATTTTGAAGGCAAAGACTATATTTTAGAGCGCGGAATTGTCGCAGATTTTGCACTTGTCAAAGCATGGAAGGCCGATAAGTTAGGAAATTTAGTCTATCGTAAAACTTCTCGAAACTTCAATCCACTTGCTGCAATGGCAGGGCAAATTACGATTGTGGAAGTTGAGGAAATTGTTGAAGTGGGCGAGCTTGATCCAGATCATATCCATACACCAGGTGTTTTTGTTCAACGTGTATTACTTGGTGAAAATTACGCTAAACGCATTGAACGTTTAACAGTAGCGAGGGGGGAAGCATGAGGATGGATACAAGACAAAAAATTGTGAATCGTGCGGTAAAAGAAATTCAAAATGGTATGAATGTTAATCTAGGTATCGGTATTCCGACACTTGTTGCTAACGCAATTCCATCTCATTATGAGGTGTTATTACAATCAGAAAATGGCTTGTTAGGTATTGGGCCTTATCCTGTCACAGAAGCAGTGGATGCGGATTTAATTAATGCTGGTAAAGAAACTGTCACGGCCGTAGCAGGTGCATCATTTTTTGATAGTGCGGAATCGTTTGCTATGATTCGTGGTGGACATATTGATTTAGCCATTTTAGGTGGAATGGAAGTATCGGAAACAGGTGATTTAGCCAACTGGATGATTCCAGGGAAAATGATAAAGGGCATGGGCGGTGCAATGGACCTTGTTGCAGGTGCAAAAAGGGTTGTTGTTGTAATGGAGCATGTCAATAAAAATGGCGAGCCGAAAATTAAAAAGCAATGTGAGTTACCGTTAACAGGAAAAGGTGTTGTTCATCGCTTGATTACAGAGCTTGCCGTCTTTGACTTTACAGAGCAGGGTATGCAGTTGATTGAACTGGCAGAAGGCGTTACTTTAGCTGAAGTGCAGGAAAAGACAGCCGCAGCATTTACGGTCATTGACGGTATATAAGGAAGAGCGCATGAAATCAAGTATCAATTGATTTCATGCGCTTTATAGAAATAAGCGAGGTTTCGTAGACAATCGACACGACTTTGTAGGTATTCGACAAAACTTAGTAGACAATCGACAGATGTTTATTGTGCGAAAGTGTAGTGCAACGTAACATCAGTGGCAAAACGGCGTAGATAAATTGCTAATCGTTTTAGTTGTGTTTAATCACCTAAAAGCTCATGCTGCTGATAATGGCTGGCAATGGATTCGAGGTTAAGCTGACTATACAGTGCCCAATCGACTTTGCGAAAATCCTCTTCACTAAAGTAAATGTTGAGTACCTCTGTTGATTTTTCGTCACTATCTACCGAATCTAATGGAGCAGACCAAGAAATAGCAGGTGTTTTGACCGTTTTCAGTTTGGATAGTTCAGCAAAAATTTTGGCGGAATCCTTTAGAATTTGATTTTTAGAACCATTTTTGACATCGGCATCATGGATATAAATATTGACGATACCATCCTTTTCTTCTACTACAAATTGGTTTTTGATAACTTCACCAACAATATCACTAACGGTTGTGTCAGTGTGTACAGCAACTTCCTTAGGCGCTTCCTTCTTAGTACAGCCCACTATAAATATCATTATAATGAATAAGACAAAATATAATTTTTTCAACATAATAACCTCCTTTATTACTACCATCTATGTACAAAATAGCGTTAAATTATACAAATGGAGCAACCAAGTGAGAGATAAAGTGTATATTTATGATGAAATTGTTTGCGTTGCACTAGACAAAGGTAATTTTTTAGTGTATATTAAATGTAATAAAGTCGTTCATAATGAAACAATGAAATCACATATTACAAAGGGTAATCGTGTTTTGATGGATACTTTTTGTAATATGTGATTTTTTTCAAGTCGTCTGATTTTATTGAATATAATTAATGGAGGTCATTCAAATGACACAAGGTACAGTAAAATGGTTTAACGCAGAAAAAGGTTTTGGTTTCATCGAAGTAGAAGGCGGACAAGACGTATTCGCTCACTTCTCAGCTATCCAAGGTGAAGGCTTCAAAACATTAGAAGAAGGTCAAAAAGTTGAATTCACAGTAGAAGAAGGTCAACGCGGACCACAAGCTGCAAACATCGTAAAACTTTAATTTTTAATGAAAAAAGCCACTCTTAATTGGGTGGCTTTTTTATTTGATATGATAAAATCAAAATAAGTTATAATTTAGGAAGTTAAGTTAAACTGATGTTGCGGGAATGGTTTTTATGTATGCTGGTAGAAGAGTAGCCTTAAATTTTATACTCCTATATTTTGTAGTATTCTTTATCATATCAACAATTTTTCAGTATTATCTGTATTTTAAATTTAAGTATGAAAATGTAAAAAAGCTGTGACATGTAGTAGAACGTCATTAAGACCTTCATGGACATAAAAAAATCGATGTACACGAATATTTTTGGTGTACACCGATTCATAATCCATCTTATGCTTTTTTGACAAACTCTGATTTTAATTGCATTGCACCAAAGCCATCGATTTTACAGTCAATATTGTGGTCGCCCTCAACTAGACGAATACTTTTCACCTTCGTACCAATTTTTAATGTGGATGAGCTACCTTTGACCTTTAAATCTTTAATGATTGTCACGGAATCACCGTCTGCTAACACATTGCCATGCGCATCTTTCACTACTAACGTATCTTCTTGCTCTGTTGCCACTGTGCTCCATTCATGTGCACATTCTGGGCAAACAAAATTAGTACCGTCCTCATATGTATATTCCGAATTACATTTCGGGCAATTTGGATATGCTGCCATTATCTATTCCTCCTTTTAACTATCTCAACACTATTTTCACATACTTTTTACAGCTAAACAAGGGTAGCATATTGCTTGCAAGTCACCTGAGGATGCTTTATTATATTTCTAAAGGCTGCATTGTTCGTATAATATTAAGTTTTAACCTTTAAGCTGTAAAAGGGAGTTTTATTATTGGAGTTGGAATGACGGGCCTCACACTAAGGTGCATGAGGATAAGCAGGAAAACTTCTGCGAACACCCACTTTGAGGAGTGGTGGTTTAAAACTTTCTATAATAACTACGGCATACGCGGCTTTTACCTACATAGCATTATCTATAACGCATCTTAGCCAAATTGGTTAAGGTGCTTTTTTACTTCTAAAAAAGATTAACTATTAAAAAAAGCCTTCCGTGATAAGTGGCTCGGAAAACTTCATTAGTAACTATTATTCAGCCATTAATACTTCATTTGTGAGGGCTTGAATATCAATATGTGTTTTTTCCTTAACGGCATCCTTTAAAATTTCAGTGCGGAAATAGCGAACGGTCGCAGGGAGCGGAATCGCTAATAATTTAGCTAATACGTTTTGGTACATATGCACAAATTCCTTGTCGGTATTGCCACGTTTGAGTTCTGCAAAGGCTTCATAGAATTGATCGAGTTTGTCGGCGAATTCAAGCAAGCGCCCTTCTACTGAACCATCCTTCCCCTCCTTCATCCGTTCAAAAAATATAGCTTGAAATTCAGTCGGGATTTCATGGATGATGAATTTTTCCATCATTTTTTCTTCAACATGTGCAAGCATTTGTTTCAGCTCTGGGCTGGCATGTTTGACAGGCGTTTTAATATCCCCGATAAATACTTCGGCAAAATCGTGATTAATGGTTTTTTCATATAAAGATTTCCAGTTAATCGTTGTACCATCCATCTCCTCTAATGTAGCAAAGAACATAGCGTATTGTGATACTTTCCAAGAATGGGCAGCTACGTTGTGTTCCTCAAATTTGAAGCGACCAGGGCAGCGAATAATACGCTCTAAATCATTAAGACTTGTAAAAAATTGATGAATACCTATAAAAATCACTCCTTTTTATATTGGTTCCGTAGAAGACATTCTCCTCTTTGGGAAGGAGATGAATGCCTATTTTTTATCTTGATTTAGTGAATGCCCACTGAATCAAGATAAAATCCAGACGCAATTACGCTAGAGCGTAATTGGTATTATACAAGCATCGTACAATAAAAAATCCCCATATGAAACAACTTTTAAACAATTTAATAATGATTCAGTATCTGTTTACAAAGGCTTCACATTTGCCGTCTAAATCGGTGAGATGGGAATGGTATAATAAAAAAAGAACTAGGCAAAGGGGCGCATATTATATGCTATCTATTTACACACTTCTTCTTTATATACATATTATTAGTGCGATTGTATCGATTGGGCCGCTATTTGTTATGTTAGTCATCGTAAAAAGAATGCGTACAGCATCACAGCAAGAAATGTCACCATATATTACCGTATTTCAAGGAGCCATTACACTTGTGAAGCACGCTGGACATATTCTTGTTACATCAGGCATTCTATTGATGTGGTATGCAGGCTATGCTTGGTATACATCATGGGTTGTTTTAACAGTCCTTGTTATGCTCGCTTCGATTGTTTTCTTGGCGAGAGCCTTTAAGCCAACATTAAAAACATTTGGCACAGCTGAATATCATCAGCCAACATTTGTTTCCTTGCTTCAGCAAAAAACGTGGACATATATTATTTTATTATTAATTATGCTGTGGCTGATGGTAGCTAAGCCTATACTATGGTCGTAAAAATCACACCAATTGAAGAGGTGTGATTTTTTTGTATGTAGATAATATTACCTGAATCACTAAAAATATGATGGATATTGTATAATTTTCTAATTTTCAAGCAATAACTTGTAATACCAAGCATAGTACCTTGGTTTTGGCCATGTATGTCATTAAAGTGGTCATTGTCTAAAAAACTATACAATACGGAGGTATTACAGGTAATGAGAAAACGGATAATTGCGATAATCATAATGGTGCTTTTAAGTGTTAGTGTAGTTGTGAGCCCTTCTTCTGCGGCGCTGTATACGGTGAAGAATGGTGATACCTTATGGGGAATATCAAAAGTATATAATTTAACGGTGGATGAGTTGCAAAGCTTGAATGATATAGACTCTATTTGGATTTATCCTGAACAAACATTACAGCTAAAAAATAAAGAGAAACCAAACCAGCAACATCGTATTGCAAAAGGAGATACATTATTTAGTATTGCACGCTATTATCACATCACAGTAGCGGAGTTAAAAAAATGGAATAACCTTAAATCAAATTTAATTGTTATAGGAGATGTTTTAGCTGTCGATGCATCTGCGGCTAAAGAGAAGCCTACGATTCAATCTAGAAAACAACCAGTATCAGTAGCCAAGAGTCCTACTAGTACAGGAAAATCATATACGATGCGAGCAACGGCGTATACAGCCTATTGTGCAGGATGCTCAGGTATTACAGCGAATGGTACGAATATACGTGCTAATCCTAAGTTAAAAGTAATTGCGGTTGATCCACGTGTCATTCCACTAGGTACTAAAGTGTGGGTGGAAGGGTATGGTGAAGCAGTTGCTGCTGATACAGGAGGTGCTATTAAAGGGAATAAAATTGATGTTTTTATCCCTACGGAAGGACAAGCCCGACAATGGGGTGTGAAAACTGTAACAGTAAAAATATTAGAATAATACAGGGAGGCTCGTTACTAAGTATGTGTAGCGAGCTTTTTGTATAAAATTTATATCGTTTGGGCACGCTCCAAAGGAAGGAGGTATGAAAATGAAAAAAATGAGTGTCATAATGTTATCTGTATTGATGGTAGGAGGCTGCGGATTTTTTGATAAACGTGAACAAAAGGTAGAAGTCAATGCGCAACCAGCAACCGCAACCGCAAAAGTCATGGGAATGAATAATGAAAGCTACGGAAATGCCTACTTTGAAGAAGAAGGCAATGGTGTGAAAATGACGTTAGCCCTATCTGGTTTGCCTACGGGTACACATGGGATTCATATACATGCCGTTGGTAAATGTGAACCACCAACATTTGAATCAGCAGGACCGCATTTTAATCCAACAGATAAGGAGCATGGTAAACTGAATCCGAAAGGCTATCATTTAGGTGATTTACCGAATTTAGAAGTAGGGCAAGATGGACAAGTAGATATGAATTTTTTAGCTGAGGGACTGACGTTGGATAAAAATGCAGCGAATTCACTAGTAGCTGGTGAAGGAACGGCATTAGTAATTCATGCTTCTGCAGATGATTATAAAACGGACCCATCAGGTAATTCAGGTGCACGCATTGCTTGCGGTGTAATCCAATAGAATTTCACTATAATTATCTTGAAAATAGATGATTTTTATACTTTTCATGCATAATGCGCAATTATTTATTGATTTTCATTAAAATGATGTTGTACAATAAGTTTATCAGAAAATTCTAATAAATAAGGAGCGATTATTATGCAAAAAGTATTAAATTCGACGTTTGAAACATATTTAATGGATCAGGAAGTAGAGTTATCATTAGAAAGTGATGAGCAAGAAGAGTCCAACCTAATGATGACAAATGAACAATATCCAGCAGGTTTTTTTACAAGTTTATAATGATTATTTGAAGGACTGTATGAAGATATTAAATTTCATTCAGTCCTTTTTTATGTGCATTAGAAACGCTTTTTTTCACTTGAATAGTTAAATTTCTTCGAGGGGCATAATTTCTTTGCGTTGACTTTTAATTTTTTGAATATTAAGCTAAAAAACGTAAAAAAATATTTGCGTCTTGAACGATAATGAAGTAATTTAAGTGCAAAAAAGGGGATGATGTCATGAAAAAAGAGATTAGTGCTAAATGGGCTTTTTTAACTTTTTTAATTATGATTGTCACAATGATAATCACAGTAGTGCAACTAAAGCAAAGTCCGCATGTGCCTTTGATTGTGGGAACAACTGTAGCGGCAATTGTTGCTAAAATGCATGGCTTTAAATGGCAGGAAATTGAAGAGATGATGTATAAGGGGATACGTCTTGCACTACCTGCTATTGTTATTATTATTTTAGTCGGTTTAGTAATTGGTGCGTGGATTGGTGGTGGCGTAGTGGCTACCATGATTTATTATGGCTTAAAGCTTATTTCACCAGCGTGGTTCTTAGTTACAATTATGTTGCTATGTTCAATCGTTTCGTTAGCAATCGGAAGTTCGTGGTCAACAATGGCAACAATTGGTGTTGCGGGTATGGGGATTGGTTTAAGTATGGGAATCCCAGCAGCGATGATTGCTGGTGCAGTTATTTCGGGTTCTTACTTCGGCGATAAAATGTCACCGCTTTCAGATACAACAAATTTAGCAGCGGGTTTAACGGGGACAGATTTATTTGACCATATTAAACATATGCTTTATACAACACTACCTGCTTTAATTATTTCTTTTGTTGTTTTTGCAATTATGGGTAGAGGTTTTGCTGATGTTTCGATGAAATCAGAAAGTATTTTGACAACGCTTTCAGTGATGGAGGAAAGTTTTGTTATTTCACCATGGCTATTACTTGTACCTGTTGGGGTTATCGTATTAGTAGCCAAAAAGATACCAGCGATTCCAGCGTTACTGATAGGTATTGTTTCAGGTTTCTTATTGCAAATTTTTGTACAAGGTGGAACACTAGCAGCGGCTGTCCAAGCACTGCAAGCGGGATTTGAAATTTCCACTGGCAACGCAATGGTGGATGAGCTATTTAATCGTGGTGGTTTGGATTCAATGATGAACACGGTTTCAATGACAATTGTTGCGATGACATTCGGTGGTATTTTAGAGTACTCAGGTATGTTGAAGGCATTGATGGATGTGATTGTGAAGTTTGCTAAATCAACAGGTAGCTTAATTGCTGCGACAATTGCAGCATGTATTACAACGAATGCTACGTGTTCTGAGCAATACATTTCGATTGTTGTACCTTCACGTATGTTTGCGAATGTCTATCAAAAACGTGGGTTGCACTCAAAAAATCTTTCTCGGGCATTAGAAGATGGTGGTACATTAACATCTGTATTCTTTCCGTGGAATACATGTGGCGTATTTATTTTAGCTACTTTAGGTGTCGGGGCAATGGAGTATGCACCATATGCTATTTTAAACTTTACTGTACCGATTATTTCCATTATTTACGGCTATATTGGTTTTGCAATTGTGAAATTAACACCTGAAGAAATGGCTACAGCAGAAAAGCGCAGCCAAGAGCAGGATAAAGAGCTAGCGGGCGTATAAGTAAATAAACCTCACAGAAGAAACTTACATTTGTGAGGTTTACCTATTCATCCGTAGGTAGCAAAGTTTAATTCGTATATTGTACGTGGACGACCTTGCTGCTGAGGCATTTCCTCACCCACAATTTTTACATAATTTTGATCAACTAATTTCTTAATAATGCGCTCTGTTGTACGACGTGTGACTTGCAAATATTCAGCAAGGTTATAGGCTGTAAATTGTGCAGATTGCCGTTCGTGGCTAAACTGAATAATTTTTGAGATATTTAAGGGACTTAAGCTTGTTTTTTTTGCCATTTGTAAAATATAAGGATCACTTGTTTTTAATGTTAATTTGACTTCCGTGTTTGGAAAAGGCCCTAATAAATTTTTATATTCATCCAGTACATAGATTTCAAAGGGCTTGGCAAAGGTTAAAGCATTTTTGGCGTTTTGAGTTGCTTCAAAAATAGAATGACCGTAACCAAATGCCAGCTTAAATGGTTGATCAATTTGTTGTAATAAATGTTGTAGTGGGTCTTTTTCTAACGCTTTTTGTAAATGGCCTGCTGTTGTATATAATTCAAAGGTGTTGGCTGAAATTTGCTTATAAGTTGCATGTGTTGCTGTTGCTATTTGTGTAACCATGGCTATGTCCGTAATTGTAAGTATTTCAAGTAGCCCTATTGCTGCCTTGACGGATTCTGATTTGCGTAAAAGGGATTTTGCTTGTGTTTCTTCTAAACATTGAATGATGGAATTGGTCGCATCAAGCATACGAATGGATGGTATGTGTAACTGTTGTAATTCATCAAAAATAGAATGGACACTCGTAACGATTATATCTATTTTTTGAGCCTCCCATAGCTCAATATGGGTATTTAAAATATTTTGTACAGGCTCTGTAATGGAAATAGGCTGCACATAAGGCTTTGGTCCATGATATTCCGTTTCTTTCAGTACGTTTTCAACAAGCAATGGATTCATGACATCAATAGACATTCTATGTAAAGGAATTCCTTGATTAGCGATAACGGATAGCAGGGTGGTTGAAATGGATGCTTCACTTTGCTTCACATAATTCCAAGGAATCGGTATGTTGGGTAACTCTGATTTAGCATATAAATAGGGCAATGTGCCACCAATCAGAATGGCATCACACGGCTTAATTTGTTTAAGTAACATAGGTGATTCTTGAGGCTGATTGTAAAGGTAAAATTCTAATTGAATATTTTCTATGTTTTGTGCGATACTAATAATACGTTTTACAAATGCTTTTGAACAAATAACTGCTATTTTAGTAGGCATAAATAAATTCCTTTCTTTTTTTTATCATATTAACGACTAATTAACGACATTAATAAAGGGAGATAGTAACAAATGAAAATTCAACAAATCGAAATTTTTGCAATTCACTTACCATTGATTGAGCCATTTATTATTAGCTATGCTACATATGATACAATGCCTTCAATTATTTTGAAAGTGACAACAGATACAGGCATTATTGGTTATGGAGAAGCTGTGCCTGATGAACATGTGACAGGGGAATCTTGGGATAGCACATATGCACTTTTGAAAAATCAATTAGCGCCAGCAATGATTGGTGAAAACCCGATGGCATTTGAAACATTGCATGATAAAATGAATAAAATTGTGAAGGATGCACCAGCTGCAAAGGCGGCGATTGATATTGCATGCTTTGATATTGTAGGAAAGGCATTACAAGTGCCTGTCTATCAACTTTTAGGTGGACGTTATCATGAAAAATTCCCAATCACACATGTATTAAGCATTGGGACACCAGAAGCGATGGCGAAGGAAGCGGCTCAACGTGTAGAGATGGGCTATGAGTCCTTTAAAATGAAGGTCGGCACAGAAGTAATGAATGATGTAGCTCGTATTAAAGCTGTGCGTGAACGTGTAGGAGAGAATATTGCCATTCGTGTAGATGTAAACCAAGGCTGGGGTAATGCATCAACAACATTACGTGGCTTACGTGCATTAAAGGACTTAAATATTGATTGGTTGGAGCAGCCTGTTGTGAGTGATGATATTGACGGTATGGTAGAGGTCAAGTCGAAGTCAGATGTGACATTAATGATTGATGAAGGGTTACGTGGTGTACGTGAAATGCGTGAAATTATTGCTAAGCGAGCGGCTGATAAAGTGAACATTAAATTAATGAAGTGTGGTGGTATTTATCCAGCGATGAAGCTAGCAGTAATGGCTGAAATGGCTGGTATTGAATGTCAAATTGGCTCAATGGTAGAGTCATCAGTCGGCTCAGCAGCAGGCTTCCATGTAGCGTTCTCTAAAAAAATTATGACAAGTGTAGAGCTAACGGGCCCGTTAAAATTCTCAAAAGATATAGGGAATTTACGTTATGATATTCCTTATATTTGTTTAAATGAGCAAGCAGGCTTAGGTGTGGATGTCGATGAGGCTGTATTACAGGAGCTATGTAAATTTTCAACAATTGTAACAGCTTAAGGGGGCTTGGATATGGCAATCATCTATGAAGGAATGCTTGGAGATACGCCATTTAACGTGAAGATGTTAACATGTCAACATTTAGTGGCAATTGAACAGCTTCAGCGAGAAGTATATGAATCATTAACAGATAAAGAAATATTGCAACCATTAAGCACAGAGGAATTTATGGCTATTTTAGATGGTGATGGGATAATGATTGGTGCATATGTGGGTGAGGAATTAATTGCCTTTCGTGCATTACTCATTCCACCTGTCGATGAAGAGCATTTAGGCTATGATTGTGGCATTGTAGAGAGTGAGTTCAATCGTGTATTGTATCAAGAAATATCAAATGTGTCACCAAAATATCGTGGCTATGGCTTACAAAAAACATTGGCAGAAGTAGTGATGAGCCAGATTGATTTAGCTAAATACGATTATATTTGCTCCACAGTGAAACCATACAATATTCCGAGCTTAAAGGATAAATTTGCGCAGGGCATGGTTGTGAAAGGCTTAAAAATAAAGTATGGCGATAAATTGCGCTATATTTTTTATAAGGATTTGCGACAAAGACAGTCAATCTTTAGGGAACAACAAGCTGTATCGATGGGGGACAAAGCACAACAGCAGCGGCTTTTAAAGGATGGCTATGTAGGGACAGCTATGTATGAAGCTGACAATGATTGGTTTGTGGTATATGAGAAATAAAGAGGGGGAAGGCATGTATTTCGGGTACATGTCTTTTATTTGTGTATGATACTTGAAGGGATATATGTTAAATGAAGAAATTATGGATATGGATGATTCCTTTGATGATGGGTGGTTGTGCTACTGTAGAAAAAACAACTGAGCTTGATTATTCAACAGCGACCAATTCTGGTTATGTTACAGCTATACATGATATAGAGCTTTTGGTCGTAGATGATACACCGAAGTATATAGAGGGAAGGGATGCTGCGTTTTTTAATGCTTGTTGGTTCTCTTCACAAGAAAAAGTAGATATAGGGGATTATGTTCATGTTTTTGGTGGGGACGCTGAATTATTATCGTATCCATGTAGAACAAATGCAGTAAAAATTATTTTTGAAGAAAAAAATAAGAACACCACTTTAACAACAAAAGAGGTTGTACAAAGAGCTATCAATAGTATTGAAACGATAGCGGGAGAATCGTATTATTCGCCTATTCTAACAAAAATTCATTATGATAAAAAGACAGATACTTGGCGTGTACGTATTCAAAATTCAAACTCACAAAAACCAGATTTAATTATTTCCATAGGGGATATATAATGGTGAGATTGGTGAGAGGAGAGGTGCGTAAATGGGCAAGTATCAAAAATATATGACTTTAGCTGTATCCATTAATCTCACACTCGGCGGTATTTATGTTTTTAGAGGGAATTAGTTTTCTTTGTTTCTCTATTTACAGACTAACAAAAAAAACAAAAAAATCAACTTATCCTAACGATATAAGAAAAGTTGATTTTTTTGTTATTTTATCGGACAAAAGCCACAAGCCATCAGGCCAGGGATATCCTTTGAGAAACAGCAGGATTTGCGTACAGGGACATTGACTAAATTTGTAGGGCTTTGACCACCTGTATACTCTGCCCACCACGATTTAGTAGAAAAATGTGCCCATGTTTTAGGGTTCTCCAATATTTCGATATCCTCCATTGCTTGGTCTGCCAGTGAGGGATTAGCTAATAAGACATGATAGTGCCATAATAAATAACCGAAGAAATTTTCCCAAATAGTTAATGGTGAAATGGATGTCACTTTACGAAGCTGTTGCACTACTAAGTGTCCATCGTATAAAATTTTTTCAATCACTGATTGTCGTTCATCCTCCTCTACATAGCGCCAATCATTCGCATTGGCAAACATGGCAACTGTAAAGCTATTGAATTCCTTTGCTGCATCAAAGCGTAATTCGATGAGCTTGCCATCCCATATTTCATCATAGGCAGCTAGCATGTAGAGCTGCATCGCAAAAAACATACCATAACGGCGGGAGAAGTGAGAAATAGCCGCAGTTTCTGTAGCGGCATCTGTAATACCCATCATTAAATTTAAAAAATCAGGATGGTAAAAATCTTTATGAATATCTGCTAACGTAAACAGTGTACGCTTAGGCTCCGTTGTATAAATGCTATAAGAATTTAGTTGACGTACTTGATCCATTGTCAGAGCAGGCATTTGAATCACCTTTTTCTATTGAATTTCTACTCTATATTATAAGTGAATTATTTTTGCTTCACAAATTGAATATGATATAGTAAAATTTATAAAACATATCTGAAAGGTTGGTTTTTGTGTCGCAACTTCAATTCATTCCAAGACCGCTTGTTCGACTAAATCAATGGATTATTTTGCTGAGTGTGCTGCTAACATGGATTACTGCTAATGCGTGGGTATTACTTCTGCCGTTAATGGCAAATTTATGGGGTGTCTTAGTTGGGGTTAATCCGATTATCAAAGTTGGGAAAGTTTTTTTGCGTAAACCACTATCTACATATATTCCAGAGGATAAGCAGCAACAAAAATTTAATTCAGGTATTGCAAGCTTTTGCTTAGGAATTGGCTGGCTAAGCTATATGCTTCATTGGCAGCTTGTAGGGCATCTTTTCACTGCTATGGTTGCGATTGCCTCCTCCATAGCAATTGCAGGTTTTTGCATAGGTTGTTTTGTGCAATTCCAATGGAAACAGTGGCAATATAAGCGTGCACAAAAAGTATAAAAAATTTTTAGAAAATATAGTTGACTTTTTAAATGATATTGATTATCATTATCACATAAAGATTATTCCTCTTCTACAAAACAGTGTAGAGAGGTTGAACTTTAGCTACTTTTCTCCAGAAGTTTGCTAGTTCATGAAAACGCTCCTGAAACCCCCCTCATTTTTTGGGAACGTAAATTCAAAAGACGACTCACACCATATATTGGATGAGTCGTCTTTTTTATCTTGATTCAGCAAATGTTTTCTGCGCGAAAGTGAAACGTCAGCGGCAACTAAAAAGACATTCACTGAATCAAGATAAAGCCCCAGCGGATGTTGTACCTGACGCTAACGCTTTCGGTACAGAAAAACAGGTGCTGACGCTGCGTTTCACTCCGCTTTCGCACAGAAAAACCGTGTGTCATGGATTTTGAAGAGGAACTTTCCGAGTGAACTCGGAAAAATCCAGACGCAATTACGCTGGGGCGTAATTGATTTTGTAGCAACAGAATGTTCATGATGTTTTTAACGCCTTTTTACCAAGCACCATCGTGTAATAGCTATGTAACAGCATTCCGATAATAATAATACCAAGCCCTAGTAGTGCAATAGGCTCTGGGAAGGCAATACCAAGCCATAATACTTCACCAATAATAACGAATAAAATTTCAGTGGACTGTGTTGCTTCCACTGCGGCGAGTTTGCCTTGATGGTCACGTACACGGTCTGTAGCGATAAAAAATAAGGTAGTCGCAACAACACCAGAGCTTATTCCGACAAGCAAAGATTGCAATACTTGATTCATAGAAGGCAGCCCTACCGTTATGAAGGCATAAATAGCCATGATAATCCATGCAGGCATAGAAGCGATTGTCATTCCGAGTACACGCTGAAATGTATCAAGACGTCCATCACAAACCTCCATCATTTTACGATTGCCAAGAGGGTAGGCGAATGCAGCAATCACAACAGGTAAAATACCTAATACTAAATTTTTCAATGAAACAGATTGTGCTTGTGGTATTTGGATCAATAAAATACCTGCTAAAATAACACAAGAAATGAGCAATGAAATAAGTGGTATTTGTTGACGTACTTTTTTGCCCGCCATATAAGAAACAAAGAGGGGGGCAAGCAATACGCCAGCAACAATTGTTAATTGCCATGTGCCTGAAACGAGCCAACCTGGACCAAAAGCTGCTGCAAATGTTAGTGGTGCATAAAATAATACGAAGCCGACAAAGCTCCATAAAAACCAAGCGCTAGATTGTTTTTTCATCTCAGTAGTGAGCTGTGGCATACCCTTTCGATAAAAAACAATGACCAGTAAAATGGGGAGCATAAAAAAATAACGTAAGGATGAACTCCATAGCCAGCTACCCCCTTGCATTTCCATGGCATGATTTAAAATAAATGTCACCGCAAAAAATAAAGAAGCTAAAATCCCTAATGCAATTTCTTTCATTTTCATCACCTCTACATCATTCATGTAAATCACTATCAAATGAAAAAATGACGAAGAAAGGCATAACCCTTCCTTCGCCTTAAAGAGCACTATTTACCTTGTTGCTCAAATAATTGTACGATTTCAATAATTACTTGTGTTGCTTTTTCCATTGTTTCAGCAGAGACATATTCAAATTTCCCATGCATATTTTCGCCACCTGCAAAAATATTTGGTGTTGGTAAGCCCATATAAGAAAGCTGTGAGCCATCTGTGCCACCACGAATTGGTAATGTAATCGGTGTAATATCTAATTTCTCCATTGCTGTACGTGCAATATCAACAATTTCCTTCACAGGCTCAATTTTTTCACCCATATTATAGTATTGGTCGTCAATTTTAATTGTTAAAGCCTCATCGCCATACTGTGCTTGAATTTTCGCCGCTGCCTCTAGCATTAATTGCTTTTTCGCCTCGAATTTTTGACGATCATGGTCACGAATAATGTAAGAAAGCTCTGCATGCTCGATAGCCCCCTTAAAGCTCATTAGGTGAATAAAGCCTTCATAGCCATCTGTTTTTTCAGGTACATCATCTGCTGGCATTTCATTTTGGAAAGCGATTGCCATTGTAATGGCATTGACCATTTTGTCTTTAGCTGAACCAGGGTGTACGCTTGTGCCTTTTGTGATGACCTTTGCACCTGCTGCATTAAAGCTTTCATACTGTAATTCACCAAGGGGGCCGCCGTCCATTGTATAAGCATAATCTGCACCAAATGCAGCCACATCAAATTTATGTGGACCACGACCAATTTCTTCATCAGGCGTGAACGCTACACGTAATTTCCCATGCTTAATAGAAGGGTTATTTACTAAATATTCCATAGCCGTCATGATTTCAGCGATTCCTGCTTTATCATCAGCACCTAGTAATGTTGTACCATCTGTTGTAATTAGTGTTTGTCCAACATAATTTTTTAACTCAGGGAAATCAGATGGTGACATGATAAGGCTTGGATTTAATTGAATAGCACCGCCATCATAGTTATCAATGCGTTGTGGGTTAACATTTGTGCCTGTGAAGTCTGTTGTTGTATCCACATGTGCTAAAAAGCCAATTGTCGGTACTTCTTTATCTGTATTGGCTTCAAGTGTCGCAAATAAATAGCCATGCTCATCTAATGTAATATCTGTTAAGCCAATTGCTGCAAGCTCGTCTTTTAATACATGTAATAAATCAAATTGCTTTTGTGTGGATGGTGTCGTTTCACTTGTAAAATCAGATTGTGTATCAATTTTGACATAACGAACTAAGCGTTCAATTACTGTTTCTTTCATTGGAGTGCCCCCTTGTGTTTGTATGCTCTTATTGTAACACTTTACTTCGGCTTTCGGAATATTGAACGATACTGAATGCGATGAATAATTGGGCACTATAATACGTTAGCATAATGACCTCATGTGAAAAGGGCAGTACTATTACAAAACGATTAATGGACAAATAGGAATCAGAGGCGATAAATAGTAGTGCTCCAATCGTTGCATAGGTAGAGCCTGTGCGAATAGCTGTCCAACCCATTGTTAAAATAACAGCCATGTAAGCAATAACTGCAAGACCGAGTATTATATCTCCAGTGGAAAATACTGTGCCAGCCACCCATATCGCCATCCCAATACCATAGCTAAGTAATGAAATTTTTGCCCAAGCTGGTACTTGTCGCTCATTGACAGTGGAAAAGGCAAAAATATAAAAAATATGCCCAATTAAAAAGCTTGTTAAACCAACAAGAAACCACTGCAATGTATAATCACCAATTGTACAAAAAATAAGACCGATGATGACAAGACGATGATATTTGGGAATGCTAGCTGCTTTAGTAGTAGTGGCTAATACAATAATCAAAATCATAGGAATTACTTTAAACACAAGCTGTAAATTTTCCTGAATATGTGTAAAGAAAAAGACGTAATACAGCCCAAATAATAAAATGAATGGCAGTAACCATTTTTTCAGCATAATATACAACTCCTCTCTATCTATATTGTAGTTCTGGAAAGATGCTAAAATTCCTTTGAGCTATGATGAAACTTTTTCAATGACTAGTCGTAAACATACTATAGAAGAGAGGGTGAACGTTATGATAAAGTTATTGATTGCTTCAGCGGTCATTGCATTGATTGCAAGTGTGCTATTAACGCCATTGATGACGAAAAAAAGAGAAGATGGCAAGTCACGTAAAGTGATTGTTTATTTTTTTATTATGGCCTTTGTGCTAGGATTTTTAGCAACAGGAATCACATTATATGTAACGAAAATTGATGTAAATTGGCTTGTTTTTTGGCCAGTGCTGATTGTGTTAACAGCAGTCGGTGCGTTCCTTGCAAGTGGCATTGAACGTAAAGTGAAGGGTATCTTATTTTTAGCAAGTTTGGCTGTGGCGATTTATGTATTATCTGCACCTCTTTGGAATGCTAATGATAAATTTAAGTCGGCTGATATGAAGGCAGAAGTCGAGATAAAGCCTTTTGATGAAACACAAACACCTGCAAGTGTGCCACCTAAGTTTGCTCGCAATAAAATGAAAAAGGCGTTTGGGCAAGTACCAAATACGAGCTATTATGAGTTAGGTCGCCTGCAAATACAGAAGGTGAATGGCGAGTATGTGTATATCGCACCTGTCGAGTTTTCAGGATTTTTCCGTTGGATGAATGGGCATACAACGCCTGGTTATTTTACAATGAGTGCTACAGATTCCGCAGACAATCCTAAATTTGTTGCACAGGAAATGAAGTACATTCCATCAGCCTATTTGAATACTAATTTAGAACGTCACATTCGATTGCAACATCCATTCCTAATTTTTTATGGTGATGTACAGCTTGAGGTAGATGACGAAGGGAAGCCATATTATATTCGCTCCTATGGCGATTTTATTTCCGCACGTAATGGCTTTGATGTGAAAGGAATTGTTCTTGTAGATGCGTTAACAGGGAAGTCGGAAATGTTGACGTTAGATAAAATCCCAGCCTTTATCGATGGCGCTGTTTCTCCTGAAACGGTAAGCTTGCAAAATAGCTATTTCGGTAAGTATGTGAATGGTTTTTGGAATAGTATGTTTGGGAAAAAAGATGTGAAATTACCTTCTGATGAAGGGACAGAATCTA
This sequence comes from Lysinibacillus piscis, assembly GCF_026012395.1. Lineage (GTDB taxonomy): Bacteria > Bacillota > Bacilli > Bacillales_A > Planococcaceae > Lysinibacillus > Lysinibacillus piscis. Next base: position 1,260,150 of record NZ_BRZA01000001.1, on the reverse strand, counting down.
ATGTTAGTCCCATTTTTGATGAGCATGGAGAGATGTACTACTTTACCGATTTCACAAGCCCGAAAGAGGGTGTCGATTCTATGCTAGGCTATTCTTTAACGAATGCGAGAACGGGAGAAGCGACATATTATACGGGTAATTTAGATGCCTCTTACATGGATTCACAGGGGAATTTGCAAATTATTGAAAAGAAATTCATCGAGAAAAAATGGTTTGGTGAAATGCCTGTTTTATATAATTTTTATGGAGAAGCAAGTTGGTTAACAGCTGTGCTTGATTCAAATGGCTTTTTACAAAATTACTTTATCGTATCCGCAGCAAACCCTGAAATTTCTGTTTATGCTACAACACCGAAAGAAGCGTTGAAATTGTATAAAACGGCTTTAAGTCGTGGTGGTAGCACAGTAGAGGGTAGTTCACATGTTGAAGAAAAGAATGCTAGTGGAAAAGTATTACGTGTGTATAAGGAGCGTTTAGGAGATTATACAGTCGTGTCATTTTTACTAGACAATGGAGAAAATTATTTAATAAGTGCAGAAACGGAGCCACTTGCAATTTACTTACAGCAAGGGGACGAGGTTATTGTGAAATATGGAGAGACAGGAGAACAATTTTTACCTGTGCGTTCATTAATGATTAAAGGCTTACAATAAAGAAAAAGGCAATCATGTAGCGATAAAACGTTACAATGATTGTCTTTTTTCTGCAATATAAAGCATCATCTTTTCTTGATGATTGTTGAAAAGTGATTCTGTGTGATGATTTAGTGCGAGTACTTCTTGAATATAGCCTTGTAATACAGATCTTTCATAATCAAACTCATGTGGTGCTTCATTTTCTAAAATATGTGATAGCAGCAATACATGAAGTACAGCAATCTCTAAGTTTTGTGTGTTCGTAATAAATTTTAAGTTCAAGATGGTCGTGTAAGAAATATATTGATTAACATAATCAATAGCATGCTCATACAGTGTGAAATCAATATGTGGTTCTAGTCGTTCACGCAATGCAGTACAGTTCATATTTAAGGTTTCAATTTTAAGAAATAATCCCTTCACACTTCGCTTATGTTGTTGTTCTAAAGTATGAGCAAGATGTCTATTAACATGGGACATAATGCACAACTCCTTCCATTTCTTATACTATGAACGAGATAAGGTAAAAAGGAAAGAGTCTTTTTCTTTAATTTTACGAATATAAGCTCATTATTTTAAGGAATAGAAGTGACTTTTGACTTGGTTGACTATGTGATAGTATGAAAAATACATATTATTACTTTACGCTTTTTTTCAAAAAATTAAAATTTTATAGTTGACAGCAAAAAAGACCTTGCTATATACTGTGTAACAACGATGGAAATTGAATCTCATAACTCTTATCAAGAGCGGCGGAGGGACTAGGCCCTATGATGCCCAGCAACCAGTAGGTGACAAACTTACTAAGGTGCTAATTCCTACAGATTCTTACTTGGATCTGGTAGATAAGAGGAGGAAACTTGCAACCGCAACCCTCTTCTTAACTGAAGAGGGTTTTTCATTTTATAAAAAACCCTCCTCATCTCCGGTGCCATCGTAAAAAAATATTAGGAGGTATAGGATGACAAATTTTAAACCAGAAACATTGTTATTACATGGTGGGCAAGAGCCCGATCCTGTGACAGGTTCTCGCACAGTGCCTGTGTATCGCTCCACAGCTTTCGTCTTTCAAGATACTGCTCATGCGCAACGTCTTTTTGCTTTAGAGGAAGCTGGAAACATTTATACAAGAATCACCAATCCCACTGTAGATGTTTTTGAGAAACGTGTGGCTTTATTAGAGGGCGGGACAGCCGCAGTAGCACTTTCATCTGGTGCAGCAGCTATCGCATTCTCTATTTTAAATCTGGCAGGTGCGGGTGATGAAATTGTCGCAGCAAGCTCTTTATACGGTGGCACATATAATTTATTAGCAAATACATTACCGAAATACGGTATTAAAACAATTTTTGTTGATGAAACAGATCCTGAAAACTTTCAAAATGCTATTACAGATAACACAAAAGCAGTGTTTGCCGAAATTTATGGCAATCCAAGCTTAAAGGTACTAGATGTTGAGGCTGTTGCCACAATTGCACATCAGAATGGATTGCCATTATTAGTAGATAGCACATTTGCTTCCCCATATGGGGCAACGCCAATTGAGTTTGGTGCAGATATTGTCATTCATTCCGCAACAAAATGGATTGGTGGGCATGGTACAACATTAGGTGGCATTGTTGTGGATGCAGGGACATTTGATTGGACGCAAGGTCGCTTTCCAGATTTCACAGAACCAGATGCTTCTTATCATGGCTTGCGTTATGGTATTGATACAGCAGCGGCTGCATTTGCCACAAAGCTGCGTGTTCAATTGCTCCGTGACTTCGGACCAACATTAAGTTCAGATGCCGCTTTTAATTTACTGCAAGGTTTAGAAACGCTTCATTTGCGTATCCCTAAACATAATGAAAATGCACTAGCTGTCGCTGAATATTTGCATAACCACCCATCTGTGGAGTATGTCAATTATAATGGCTTAGCGCATTTTGCTACACATGAGTTAGCGAAAAAATATTTACGACATGGCTTTGGCTCTGTGCTCACATTTGGCATTAAAGGTGGTCGTGAAGCAGGTCGTAAAGTAATTGATAATGTCAACTTGTTTTCACATGTTGCCAATGTCGGAGATGCAAAATCATTAATTATCCACCCAGCATCGACAACACACCAGCAACTATCAGCTGAAGGCTTGCTTCAAGCAGGTGTAACCGAATCGCTCATTCGCTTATCTATCGGTTTAGAAGCTGTAGAGGATATTATTGCAGATTTAGAGCAAGCTATCGCAAAGGCAGTTGTAGTAGAGCAAACTGTAGAAGCGTGAAAATAATACACACCTTCTCATTTGAAGGACCTCATTTGGGCATGTGTAGATGTATCATATTAAAATTAATACCTAGTAATTTTATAAGTTTTATTGACTTATTCAATTCCTTGCTATATACTAGGAAATAACTTCAATGTTCGACAGGCTACCAACCAACGAACAAAAATGTATTCAAAGTGTTCCCCCCACTTTTGAATAGATGAAACGGAAGTAGTTACAATAAGAAAGTAGCTACTTTCTTATAAAACTGATGGCAAGGAGTGATGAAAATGGGTAATGTGTATGGTGCACAAAACATGACAGCTTATTTAATTGGAAAACTAAATGAAAGCCACATATTTGTGAACAACCTATCCATTCAGCATTTACTTGCATCAGTGGAAAATACATGGCAACAAATTTTTGGCCATTCAGCCTTTCATGAAACAGTTGCTATAAATGAGGCAAACTATACAATACGTGATGTATTTATCACATACGAACACTATGGGACAGGTCATATTCCATTCCCAGAGAAAGACTATTATTTAACATATGGGACGTTTCAATTAGAGGAACGACCATACGAGCTTCCAAGTTTTACACAGGAAGAAGAAGAGCTTGTACAACAGTTAGTAACACAATATCGTTTACAATGGCTATCACAAGCTAGTTGAAATTCCCTCATCATCTTAAGCTCATTCTCTGCTGCTACAGGGAGTGAGCGTTTTATTTTGGTTTTTGACTATATAATAGTAGAAACCCATCTTAATTTTAGAAAAAATTTTAAAATGGCTATAAAATGTGTAGACAATAGAATGAGAGCGATTTCAATTGCACTTTTGAGAGAAACAACTGTCTTTTTAGGGAAGATTTTTCTTGTGTAATTGTAATATTTACGTTACAATGTGCTTTAAGTTGAATTTTGAATTATTTGAAAGATGTACGAATGAAACTGCGGAATGTAAGTTGGAGGGAATAATAAGAATGGCAACTATAAAGGCAGCGATTTTAGGATTTGGAACGGTAGGTCAAGGAATTTACCATATATTAAATGAAAAGCGACAAGAGCTTAAACATAAATTAGGCATTGAACTAGAAGTAGCGAAAATTTTAGTAACAGATGCTAGTCGTGAACGTGTACCTGGTACAGCCCACTTAATGACAACATCTATGGATGATGTGTTAGCAGAGCCAGGCATGCAAGTGGTATTTGAGGCAATTGTTAACGAGGAACCTGCATTTAGCTATTTAAAGCGTGCTGTTGAACATAAATGTCATGTCATTACAGCAAATAAAGTAATGTTTGCGAAAAAAGGCTTAGAGCTTCAACAGTTAGCGAAGGATAATGGTGTATTTGTAGGCTACGAGGCAACAACGGCTGGCGGTGTACCTGTCATCAAAACGATGAAAAATATTTTGCTTGTGAATGATGTAAGCCGTATTCAAGGTATTTTAAATGGTACTTGTAATTATATTTTGACAAAGATGCGTGCAGAGGGCTGGTCATTTGAAGCGGCTTTACAAGAAGCGCAAAAGTTAGGGTATGCAGAGGCTGATCCATACAACGATGTTTCAGGTCAAGATGCCTTCAAAAAATTAATGGTACTTAGTGCATTGGCATTCGGGGAGCAACCTGATTGGGCTGATGTTGAGGTGATTGGTATTGATGGCATTTCTGCACAGCAAGTAGAGGAAGCGACAGCGAAGGGCTTACGCTACCGTCATGTGGCTGAGGTGGAGAAGCAAGCGAATGGTAAGATTGTAGCGAAGGTAGAGCCATTATTAGTCGATGCAGAACATCCACTTTATCCAGTAGAAGATGTCAATAATGCCGTAGCACTAGACACGAATTATATTGGTACACTTACACTTGTAGGACCAGGAGCAGGTATGTATCCGACTGCTAGTGTGATGGTAGAGGATTACGCTGAAATTATTGGTAAACGTGCGGGATTTATCGTCACAATATAAAATAATAAAGATAGAGGCGCTCAAATAATCGAGTGCCTCTATTTTTAGTCCTCGTCTTTTACATCAATATCCTCTGGAATAGGTGTGCTACGCCAAATGTCGATTTCCTCTTTAATGCGCTCCAATTGCTCAAAATAGGTAGTAAATTGTCCACTATTAATCAAAACTTGCTGACCGTCATAAACAGAACGAATTCGCCCTTCATAAACAAGGCGTAAAATCTGTTCTTCCGACATCCCGAGGTCTACAGCCGTTTCTTCTATCGTTTTGTACATTTTTTTCACCTCTCTGTTATTATAACAAAGGAATATTGTTTCCTGTTGGCTAACAATTTATGATGGATGAAAAGGGAAATCTTAAGAATTTCTTCATTTTTATACTGACTGGATATTAAGATTTTTTCTATAGACTAGAGATAGAGAGTGAGGTGTGGACCATGACGAAATTAACTGTCCTTGTCACAGATGATGATCAAGATATTCGTGATGGTATTGAGATTTATTTAAAAAACGAAGGCTATAATGTTTTAAAAGCTGCAGATGGTATGGAGGCATTAGAAAAATTAAAAAATAACGAAGTCCATTTACTTATTTTAGACGTGATGATGCCAAATATGGATGGTATTACGGCGACCTTTAAAATTCGAGAGGAGCGTAACATTCCAATTATTATGCTTAGTGCAAAGGCAGAGGATAGCGATAAAATTCATGGGCTATCAGTAGGAGCGGATGATTATGTAACAAAGCCATTTCATCCATTAGAATTATTGGCACGAGTCAAATCACAACTACGCCGTTATGTACAACTTGGGACGTACAATGAGGGTGTGACAAAAGTGCAAATTGATGGACTGATGCTAGATGAAGAAGCGAAGGAAATTCTTTTAGAGGGAGAAGCAATTCGTTTAACACCAATTGAGTACAAAATTACGGAGCTATTAATGAAAAATGCAGGGCGTGTCTTTTCGATTCAGGAAATTTATGAGCGTGTTTGGAATGAAGAGGCTTATAATGCTGAAAACATTGTGGCTGTGCATATCCGAAAAATACGTGAGAAAATCGAGGCTGATCCGAAAAATCCACGCTACTTAAAGGTGGTATGGGGCGTTGGCTACAAAATGGAAAAGTAAACTAGAGTATTATGCAACGATTGTAGGGGTTGTTGCTAGTATTGTTGGATTAATTTATTTTGCACTATATGCGTATCATATTGTCCATATCCGCTCATCCGATTTTTGGCAGTTAGTAGAAAGAATTTTTTAGAGGAGGATTAAGTGTATGTGGAAAACATGGAAATCATTCATCCTATTTTTCAGTATAGTCTGGCTAATTTTTGGGTTATTTACATTGATGGTAGCTGGTAACAAATATATTGGGAAGTCTTATTTTAAGTCCAATGAATTTCAGCTTATGGTGAACTACATGGTAGAGGAATTAGGACCATATGCGTTAAATATACCAACAGCTGAACAGTTAAAAAGTCAAATTACTGTGAAGCAACATGAAATCGAAGCACATCGTAGCTATTATGGTAGCTTAAGTGAGCAAGTTGAAAGTATTAAAACACAATATGAAGAGGCAATTAATGAAGCAGTCAATGTCAATGCGACAGATTTAAAAACAAAGCTAGAGCAAGAGCGTGATGATAAAATTAAGGATATCACGGAAAATTTCACAAATGATGAGCATGTACGTGAAAAAATTATTGCTCAAAAAGAGAAGCAAATTGACGACTACATGAAAGGCGTGAAACAAAAAGAAATAAATTTCAAAAAGCAATATCGTTATTGGTCGTATGAATTAACGAATATGAACACGGGCGAGACAAAGCGTTTTGGAGATATCAATGCAGATAATGCATATAAAATGCAATATACAGAGCAAGCACCATTATCTACAGCAATCACAAGTGATGAAATTAATCAGCCATCTGATACAGGTGAAATCATAAGCTATTCAGATGATTATACAGGTGTTGACTATACGGGAACCATCGCTATTTCGAAGGAAGCTGTTCAGCAATTTGATGACTATCAAACATTTAAAAACCACCAATATATATTTTCATTTATTTGGATAATGACGATTGTTGTAGGTATTTACTTATGGAGTAGACGTATGGATCTGGCAATCATTATACAGGATATCCGTGATCATGAATGGATGCCTCATATCAAATTCGATGTCCGACTCATGGTAATGGTTATTACAGCATTTAGTTATTGGCTGACTTTGTGGGTTGTTTATGAAGCAATTGAATATTCATATTATCCAAATTTCATTAATGTAATTGGTATAATTTTCGAGCCTGCTATGATGTTCGTGATTGCAGCGGCATTTTATGTACAACTGATTTGGCTGTATGGTCATATTAATACAACAGATAAGCTAGTGAAAAATATCGAAAGTAGCTATTTATGGTCATTGGGCGATTCATTAGGCGATTTATTGTTAAATCGTTCCATTGCTTTACATTCCTTCATTATGTTAAGTGCAGCATTTTTCGGTGGTGGCAGTTTAGTTGTAGCGATGATGGGTCATGAAATTGGCGTCTTTGTGTTATTGATTTGTATGTTTATCGGTCTACCAACAGCTATTGTCTTTTTATCCAGAATGGGCTATTTAAATCGTATTATGAAGGATACAGAGGCGATGGCAGCAGGGCGTTTACACCAAGATATAAAAGTGAAAGGAAAATCACCTTTAGCGAAGCATGCAAAAAATTTGAATCATTTACGAGAAGGTGTGCGTACATCGATGCATGAGCAGGCGAAAAGTGAGCGCTTGAAAACAGAGTTAATTACAAATGTGAGCCATGATTTACGCACACCGCTCACGTCGATTATTACGTATACAGATTTATTGAAAAAGCCGAATATTACAGAGGAAGAACGTCAGCAATATATTCAAATTCTCGATAAAAAATCGGAGCGTTTGAAAGTGTTGATTGAGGATTTATTTGAAGTATCTAAAATGGCAAGTGGTAATATAGAGTTGCACCGTAGCCGAGTAGATGTCAACCAGCTTGTGCAGCAGGCAGTTGGTGAGCATAAAGAGGATTTTATACAGGCACAGTTAGATTTACGTATGACGATGCCGCATGATGCTGTTTATGCATATGTAGATGGGCAAAAGTGGTGGCGATTGATTGATAATTTAGTGGTCAATGTGCTGAAATATGCGATGGAAGGTACACGTGTGTATGTAACATTGAAGAGAACGATAGATGGTGAAATTGAGTTTGCAGTTAAAAATGTGGCGAAATATGAAATTAATGAGAATGCAGAAGAGCTGTTTGAACGCTTCAAACGAGCGGATGCTTCTCGTCATACGGAGGGCTCAGGGCTTGGGCTAGCAATTGCACAATCAATCGTGGATTTGCATGGTGCTCGTATGACAATCGATGTAGATGGCGATTTATTTAAGGTTATCGTTCGTATACCAGTCGTCTAAAAGAAGGTCATCTCTTACGGGAGATGGCTTTTTTATATGGTAGACGGATAGAAGTGTCAAAACGATGGATAGAACCATGAAAGTGACGGATAGAAGTGTCGAACTGACGGATAGAAACAGAGATGCTATAATCAATGCAAAATAAAGAAAGTTGAGGACTACTATATGTCGAAAATCATAGGTGGTATATTTTTTATCGGTATATATGGTGCGCTAACCTTTTACATAGGCTGGGGATTAAAGCAGTGGCTTGTTGCGATGGGGTGGTTCCGTTACCCGATTGTTTATTGGCTCTTGCTGTTTATCATTGCTTTTAGTGTTGTAATAGGCAGGCTGCATGAATCATTGCGGATATTTTCGGTTTTGGGGAATTATTGGATGTTTATTTTTGAATATGGGTTATTGATTTGTTTACTGACACAATTATTTATTTGGCTAACACCCTTCAAAAATGTACAAATTATTGGTAGTATAGCAGTTGGTACACTTGCTTTACTAGCGATTGTTGGCTCCTATTTAGCTTATTCACCAGTAGTTCGACAGTTAGATATAACAATGGATAAAAAGAATAGTGAGCTAGATTCATTGAAAGTTGTCATAGCATCCGACTTTCATTTAGGTCTGTTATCTCATAAAAGGCATTTACAACGCTTTGTTCATTTATCGAATGAAGCACAGCCTGATATTGTTTTTTTAGCAGGTGATCTTGTAGATGATGATCCAAAGTGGTTTGTAGAGGACGGAATGGCTGACGTGATGAAGCAGCTTACTTCTACATATGGTGTTTATGGTGTGTTAGGGAATCATGAATACTATGGGAAGAAAATCCCTGAATTTGTCGAAGAGATGAAAAAGGCCAATGTACAAATTTTACAAGACGAAACCATTCGTATGGATGAGGCGTTTATAGTAACAGGTCAAGAGGATATTACCAACCGCAATCGAAAGCCGTTAGAGACATTGAAAATGGATGAGGATTTACCGTGGTTTGTCATGAACCATACACCAAATGATTTACAAACACCTGCAAAGGCAGGCGTCGACTTTCATATGTCAGGGCATACACATAAAGGACAGCTTTGGCCGAATAATTTTATAACGGCACGTGTATTTGAATTAGACTATGGTTATAAGTTAAAAGAACAGATGCATACACTGGTGTCATCAGGCTTTGGCTTCTGGGGTCCACCAATGCGTATAGGTAGCCGTTCTGAGCTATGGGTGGTTAATATTCATTTTAAATAAAGGTAGGGTGACGATGTGGACATTATTGAACTATTAAAGGCGCTTATTTTGGGCTTTGTTGAAGGAATGACAGAGTTTGCGCCTGTATCATCGACAGGACATATGATTATTGTGGATGATATGTGGTTAAAAACAGAGGAATTTTTAGGGATGTATCCTGCTAACACATTTAAAATTGTGGTCCAGCTAGGGTCGATTTTAGCGGTTGTCGTTGTGATGTGGAAGCGAATGCTGAGCTTGGTTGGCTTATATAATATCGATGGTCAAGCAAAATCCGTAAAAGGACGCTTTAACTTATTACATGTCATTATTGGGATGTTGCCAGCAGTTGTATTTGGCTTTGCCTTTAAAGATTTTATCGATGACCATTTATTTAAAGTGGAGCATGTCATTTATGCTTTAGTGGCAGGGGCTATTTTAATGATTGTGGCAGATAAATTTGCACCGAGAAAGCCGGCAATTGATTCATTAGATAAAATTTCTTACGGCTTAGCCTTGAAGGTTGGTCTAGTGCAATGTTTATCCTTATGGCCAGGCTTTTCACGTTCAGGTGCAACGATTTCAGGTGGCGTGTTATTCGGCATGAGCCATCGAGTTGCGGCAGATTTCACGTTTATTATGGCTGTACCGATTATGGCTGGTGCGAGCCTTGTCTCTGTATTGAAAAACTGGGATACGTTATCAATGGATTATTTAGGCTTTTATGTAGTCGGCTTTATTAGTTCCTTTGTATTTGCCTTATTATCGATTAAATTTTTCTTAGCACTTATTTCAAAAGTGAAGTTAATGCCATTTGCGATTTATCGTTTAGTATTAGCGGCTGTTTTAGCAGTTATTATTTTTATGTAGAAGCTAAGGTCACTCATTCGTGGGTGACTTTTTTAGTTACTTCAGCTATAAATGTTATATGGTTGATAGAAAGTACTATTGATTTTTAATTTGATCTAGTATAAAATTTACAAAATTCTATATTAAAAGCTATGAAAAGAAGAGTAAATATACGTACTATCTACAGAGACCTCTGATAGCTGAAAAAGAGGGATAGGAAATATATTGAAACAAGGCTTGGAGCTGTGCATTGTATTTGCCTGTTGGAGCAATGATGATGCAACGTATTCTCACGTTAACGAGATAGGGTATCGCTGATTGATTTATTCACAAAGCTGTACTCGATAAGATTTCTATAGCAATGTAGAAATGAACTGGGGTGGCACCGCGATATGACTCGCCCTCAAGATAATATCTTGGGGGTGAGTTTTTTTATTTTGTTTTACAAAAAATAAAATAGGAGTGGTGATTATGTCCAGATGGAAATATCCTTTAATACTATTAGGAGGAATAGGTATCTCAAATGTAGGTGCATGGGTTTACCTAATTGCACTAAATTTAATTATATTGAATGAAACAGGTTCTCCACTTGCTATTGCTTGCTTATATATACTAGGTCCAATTGCAACTATATGCTCGAATGCTTGGGCAGGTAGTTTAATTGATCGGGTAAATACACGATGGCTTATGATGGGCTTAGACGTTTTTAGAGCAATATGTATTGTGTTAATTCCACTTCTACCTTCACTTATGTATGTTTATGTACTAGCATTTATCATCAATATGGGCAGTGCTATTTTTCAGCCTACATCCATGGTTTATATGACGAAGCTAATACCTGAAAACAATCGACAACGCTTTAATGCACTACGTAGCTTTATTAACTCTTGTGGTGCATTAATAGGCCCTGCTATTGCTGGGATTTTATTTTGGATGGGGACTCCTTATACTGCTATTTATATGAATGCAATGGCTTTATTTTTTTCAGCATTGATTATAATGATGCTACCGAATGTCGATACGAGGCTGGAAGAAACAGAGGAGAAAAAACTTACATGGGCTACGATAAAAAATGATTTTCGTATTGTTTTTCATTTCAGTAAGAATTATCCCTATGTCATAAAGATATATTTATTATTTAGTGGCACTACTATCTTCATGACGGCAATAGATTCTCTTGAGGCAGCATTTGCTAAAGGCGTACTTGCAATATCAGATACAAATTATAGTTTTTTATTAACGGTTTTTGGAGCTGGAATAATAATAGGATCAATCATTAATTCGGTATTTTCAAAACAGCTTGCAGTGAATTTTTTAATAGGTATGGGTACTATTTTTACTTCAATAGGTTATATCATATTTTATAGTTCAAGTGGCTTTTTTAGTGCAACGCCTGCTGTATTTTTAATGGGGTTTGCTATAACATTCGCCAATACAGGGTATTTGACTTTCTATCAAGGCCATGTTCCTGTTGAGATGATGGGAAGATTCGGGAGTATCTTTAGTGTCATTGAAGCAGGCTTTATTGTTGCTTTAACCATTTTAGCCGGTGTAGCTGCTGAATTGACTTCGGTTCGTCCAGTAGGATTAATAGGTTCATTTGCCTTCTTCTTATTAGGGTTATTGGCATTGAAAGCTGTAACAGGTGCAAAACGGCGAGACTATTTTAAAAAAGATGTTTCTTCCTTAAACAGTTAATTAGTAAATAGAAAGCACAATGTCAGCAACAAATGCTTTCTTTGCTTTAGCGTGAACTAGGATGTAATTGAATGTACACAACCTTTGGAAATGATGATAAGATTTAGTTAGGAATGAACCAGGGGGACGGAACATGAAAAAGAAATTACTAATTACACGAAAGTTTCCAGCGCATATCGTGGAACCGTTGCAGGCGTATTATGATATTGAGCAATGGGACGAGGAGGAGCTGGTCATGCCGCGTGAGAAGCTATTGGCGTCCGTAGCCGATTGTGAGGCATTATGGGTAACATTAGAGGATCAAGTGGATGAAGAATTACTGGAGCATGCACCTCATTTGAAATTAGTAGCACAATTAGCAGTTGGCTTTAATAATATTGATATTAAAGCATTGCGTAAGCGTGGGATTATGGCGACAAATACACCAGGCGTGCTAACACATACAACGGCTGACTTAGTATTTGGCTTGTTATTAGCAACCGCACGTAGAATTCCAGAGGGGGAACGCTATTTACGTGAGGGTAAATGGAAAAGCTGGTATCCGATGCAACTTGTTGGGAAGGATGTAGCAGGAGCGACCATTGGTATTATCGGTATGGGACGTATCGGGCAGGCTGTAGCAAGACGGACAATCGGCTTTGATATGAAGGTTTTATACAATAATCGCAGACGACGCTATGAAGATGAGGAAATGTATGGATTCCGCTATGCACCGCTAGAAGATTTACTGAAAAAATCCGATTTTGTAGTGATTATGACGCCATATAATAGCGACACCGATAAGCTAATTGGTGCTGAAGAATTAGCCATGATGAAGGATGATGCTGTATTAATTAACGCATCAAGAGGCGGTATTATTGATGAAGTAGCACTTTATGAAACATTAAAAAGCGGTAAATTGTGGGCAGTTGGCTTAGATGTTTTTGAGCAAGAGCCAATATCAATGGATCATCCATTACTGACGTTGCCGAATGTTGTAGCATTGCCGCATATCGGAAGTGCTTCATTGAAAACAAGAGAAGCCATGCTCAACTTAAATGTACGAGAGCTTGTAGCCTATGGAAAGGGTGCAGCTGTGACAAATCGCATAGATTACTAAGCGATTAGAGTATATACAAATTCAAAAACAGCAGTAAAAGACAGATTAAAAAAGACGGCTTACACCAATATTTTTGGTATAAACCGTCTTTTACTGCTTTTATTTATTAAACAAATCAAACAATCCACCAATACCGCCCTCACCAGCAGATTGACCTCCGCCACCTTTAGAAACAGGAGCAGCTGCGAATACACGGCTTGCTAAACGGCTAAATGGCAATGATTGAATCCATACTTTACCTGGACCACGTAATGTCGCAAAGAAAATACCTTCCCCACCAAATAAAGCTGTTTTGACACCACTAACCATCTCAATATTGTAGTCTACGCTGGAAGTCATCGCAACTAAGCAACCTGTATCGACACGCAATACTTCTCCAGGCTGTAATATTTTCTCATGAATAGTTCCTCCTGCATGTACAAAAGCCATGCCATCTCCCTCAAGCTTTTGCATGATGAAGCCTTCACCACCGAAGAAGCCTACACCGATTTTCTTTTGAAATTCCACACCGACAGAAACGCCTTTAGCAGCAGCTAAAAAAGCATCCTTTTGACAAATGATTTTGCCGTTTAATTGGCTTAAATCCATAGGAATAATTTTTCCTGGATATGGGGAAGCAAAGTAAACATGACGCTTCCCTGAGCCAACATTCGTAAATGTCGTCATAAATAAACTTTCACCTGTAATTAAACGTTTCCCTGCCCCAAGCAATTTACCCATAAAGCCACTTTGAGCGCCACCTTGTGAGCCATCACCAAAAATGGTTTCCATGTGAATGGCTTCGTCCATCATCATTAATGCGCCAGCCTCTGCTACGACCGTTTCCTGTGGGTCAAGCTCTACTTGCACATACTGCATATCATGCCCAAATATTTTGTAGTCGATTTCATGATTATTCATCGTCATATTCCTCCAAGAATATATTTACTATCATTGTATACGATTATCGGTAATGTTGGTTTCAAAAATATTAAAATATTTTGTAAAAGGAATAAGCTAGCAAATATCGAATATAAAGAGTAGACTGTATAGTCTTTTGAGTACGATTCAGGGGGTGTATGTAATGGAAATTACAAATTATATCGGTGGAGAGTGGGTAGCTTCTACACATTTGCAAAATATGGCTGTAACCAATCCAGCTAATGGGGAGCAGCTGGCGACAATACCACGTTCTACAGGTAAAGAAGTAGCCGAAGCTGTAGTAGCAGCTAAAACAGCTCAGAAAAAGTGGGCATTAGTACCAGCGCCAAAACGTGCGGATTATTTATATGCAATCGGTCAAAAAATGAAAGAGAAAAAGGAATATTTGGCGACCGTTTTAACGAAAGAGATGGGCAAGGTGATTGAGGAAGCAAGAGGCGAGGTACAGGAAGGTATTGATATGGCTTATTATATGGCTGGTGAAGGGCGACGTTTGTTTGGAGAAACCACGCCGTCAGAACTAGCTAATAAATTTGCTATGAGTGTGCGTGCACCAATTGGGGTAGTCGGCTTAATTACACCATGGAATTTCCCAGTGGCAATTGCTACATGGAAGTCGTTTCCTGCCATCGTTGCGGGAAATACGTTTATTTGGAAACCATCCAATGAAACGCCCATGATGGCTTATGAAATGGGGAAAATCTTTGAAGAGGTGGGCTTGCCTGCTGGTGTAGCGAACATTGTTTTTGGTACAGGGCCAACAGTGGGAACGGCATTAATCGAGCATCCAGATGTCAAGGTTATTTCATTTACAGGCTCTACGACAACGGGAAGTAAGGTAGCCGAACTAGGAGGTAAACATCTAAAGAAAATTTCTTTAGAGATGGGTGGTAAAAATGCAGTTATTGTCATGGATGATGCAGATTTACAGCTAGCGACAGAGGGTATTTTATGGAGTGCCTTTGGGACGGCTGGCCAAAGATGTACAGCATGTAGTCGTGTCATTGTGCATAAAGATGTAAAAGAGGAGTTAGAAAAGAGATTGCTCGATGCTATGCAGCAGCTGACGGTTGGCAATGGCTTAGATGAAGGCATCAAAGTAGGCCCTGTGATTAATAAAGCGGCATTAGAGAAGATTAATCATTATGTCCAAATTGGCAAACAAGAAGGGGCTACATTACTAGCTGGCGGGCGCATGTTGACAGATGCACCTTATGATAAAGGATTTTATTATGAGCCAACATTGTTTACCGATGTGAAGCCCGATATGATTATTGCACAGGAGGAGATTTTTGGTCCTGTTGTGTCTTTAATTGAAGTAGCTAATTTAGATGAGGCAATTGAAGTAAATAATGGTGTGAAATTCGGTTTATCGAGCTCTATTTTCTCTCAAAATGTCAATACGATTTTCCAAGCACAGCGAGATTTAGATACAGGTATTGTCTATGTGAATGCAGGTACAACAGGAGCAGAAATCCATTTACCTTTCGGTGGTACGAAGGGAACAGGCAATGGGCATCGTGATTCAGGTGTAGCGGCATTAGATGTTTATACAGAGTGGAAGAGTATTTATATAGATTATAGTGGTAAGTTACAGCGAGCACAGATTGATACAGAATAAGATTCAATACAAAGGGGATGTTTTGAATGAAGGTTGTTGTATTAGGTGCAGGTTTAATGGGGAAAGAAGTAGCACGTGATTTAATTCAAAATAGTAAAGTAGAGCGTGTCTTTTTGGCAGATATTAACACAGAGGTAGCACAAAATTTTGTGGCTACATTAAACACAGATAAAATCGAGGTAGTGGAGCTACATGCGGAGCAAGATGATTCACTCCGAGCTGTAATTTCTAAAGGAAACGTGGTCGTTAATGCATTGTTCTACGCTTTCAACGAACGTGTGGCACAGCTAGCGATTGAAATGGGCGTGCATTCGGTGGACCTTGGTGGGCATATTGGTGGTGTAACCGAAAATATTTTAGAGCTGAACGAAGCAGCGAAGGAAAAAGGCGTCACAATTATACCTGATCTAGGCGTTGCACCAGGGATGATTAATATTTTAACTGGCTATGGGGCATCGAAGCTAGATGAAGTGGAATCTATTAAGCTATATGTGGGTGGTATTCCAGTAGAGCCAAAGCCACCGTTAAATTATACACGTGTATTCTCTTTAGAAGGTGTATTTGACCACTACACCCAGCCCTCAAAAGTGATTCAAAAAGGAAGATTAGAGGAAGTACCATCTTTATCAGGAATTGAGCCAATTTATTTCGATGATTTTGGTGTGATGGAAGCCTTCTATACATCTGGTGGTATATCGACACTTTATAAAACATTCCCAAATGTGCAAACACTGGAATATAAAACAATTCGCTATCGAGGCCATGCAGAGAAGTTTCAGCTTTTAGCGGATTTAGGCTTCTTAAATAATAATAATTTCGTATCTGTTGATAATCAAAATATTCCTGTGCGCGCTGTTGTACGTGAGGCACTGCATAAGGAGCTAGAGCTTGGCAATAAATCAGATGCCGTGCTTTTACGTGTCATTGTGGCAGGTGAAAAGGCACAGCAACAAGTCACATATGAATATGAGATGATTGTGAAAAAGGATTTAACTGTCAATGAAACGGCGATGGCACGTGCTACAGCAAATACGATTTCAGTCGTAGCGCAAATGATTGGTGAGGGCATTATTACAGAACGTGGTGTATTTGCACCAGAGTCGATTGTGCCAGGTAATGCGTATATTGAGGAAATGGCAAAGCGTGGCGTTGTCATTAAAGAAACTTCACATAAATCAGCTATGATTGTGAAATGGTAGGTGTTTGAGATGAATTTTGAATTTACAACGGAACAGGAATTGTTAAGAAAAACGGTAAGGCAATTTGTGGACGATGAAATTATACCGCATATTGCTAAATGGGATGCAGAAGGTGGCTTTGATACAACCATTTGGACGAGGCTTGCTGAATTAGGCTTGATGGGTGTTTGTGTGCCTGAAAAATACGGTGGCAGTGGCATGGATTATAATTCACTTGCCATTGTCTGTGAGGAGCTTGAGCGAGGTGATACCGCATTTCGTACAGCTGTATCCGTGCATATTGGCTTAAATAGTATGACATTAATGCAATGGGGTACAGAGGAGCAAAAGAAAAAGTATCTGATTCCACAGGCGAAGGGAGAGCGTATCGGAGCTTTTGGTTTAACGGAGCCAGGTGCGGGATCGGATGTAGCAGCGATGTCCACAACAGCTGTGCGAGATGGTGATTTTTATGTATTAAATGGGCAAAAGACATGGATTTCACTTTGCGATATTGCCGATCATTTCATCGTGTTTGCATATACAGATAAATCAAAGAAGCATCATGGTATTAGTGCCTTTATTGTCGAGCGTTCTATGGCTGGCTTTAGCTCAAAGGCGATTAAAGGGAAATACGGTATTCGTGCGGGGAACACAGGTGAACTGTTTTTCGAGGATGTTCGTATACCAATAGAAAATCGACTAGGTGAAGAGGGCGAGGGCTTTAAAATTGCCATGGCAGCCTTGGATAATGGTCGCTTTACCGTTGCGGCAGGGGCTGTTGGTTTGATGCAAGCCTGTATTGAGGCAAGTGTGAAGTATTGCCATGAGCGTGAAACCTTTGGCAAGCCGATTGGAGAGCATCAACTTGTTGGACAGATGCTGGCTAAAATGGAGGCAGGCTATCAAATGAGCCGCTTGCTTGTTTATCGTGTAGGCGAGATGAAAAATAAAGGCATTCGCAACACAAGAGAGACTTCGTTAGCGAAATGGCAAGCCTGTGATTTTGCCAATAAAGCAGCGGATGATGCAGTGCAAATACATGGTGCATATGGCTATTCAGATGATTACCCAGTGGCACGTTATTTGCGGAACTCTAAAGCGCCTGTTATTTATGAAGGCACACGTGAAATTCATACGATGATGCAGGCAGAATATGTACTAGGTAAACGACACGATAAGTCATTGAATCATATGTTGCCAAAATGGCCGTTTGATGAATAAACAAAAACCCTGATTCGTCAGGGTTTTTTGCTTATATTTAATTGTGTTATAGTAGTTTGTGTGAAAAAATCTCACTATTAAGAGAGGTAAGCGTATGTTATTACAATTTACGGTTGGCAATTATCTATCGTTTCAAACGAAAGAAACGTTCAGCTTGGTTGCAACAGAAATGACAGAATTACGAGATAATATAGTGGAAATTGAAGAAGGCTTTTCAGTAGTAAAAAGTGCTGCTATTTATGGAGCAAATGCAAGTGGCAAAAGTAATCTGCTCAGTGCCATGGGGTTTATGAGGGATTTTGTTGTTGATTCATTTAGAATTTCTCAAGATGGCAATGGGATTCGTGTAGCGCCTTTTAAATTAGATGTAGATTCTAAGGGGAAACCTTCTTGTTTTGAAATAAATTTTTATCACCAGCATGATTTATATCGATATGGTTTTGAAGTAACTCCAAAAGAAGTCGTGAAAGAATGGCTTTATATTAATGAAGAGTTAATTTATGAGCGGAATCAAATGGATTTAATGAAAGGGAAATTGAATGATGAGTCGATTGATTTAAAGTGGGGTATGACAAGAAATAATGTACTGTTTATTTCAATATTAGGGAGTGCAAATACTGTTTTCGCTATGGAGATTATGGAGTATTTTAGAACGCATTTGAATGTTTTATCAGGCTTGGCAGTCGAACCTGGGCATTTTACGAAATTTTTATTACAGCAGAACAATCAAAATGATTACAATTCTATTATGCAATTTATACAGGCACTAGATATTAGTATTGATGGCTTGAGTGTAGAGGAACATAACGATACATTAGTCCATTTGCCTAAGGAAGTAAGGGAACTTATTGATAGAGACGTATACTATGAGATTTTTACAGAACACAATGTCTATGATCATAAGGGCATAGTGATAGGCAAAGTGAATTTTTTAGCAAATGATTTAGAATCTACAGGCACAAATCAATTAATCTCTCTTGCTGGACCAATAGTCAATACTTTAGAGAACGGTGGTACATTATTAATTGATGAAATGGACGCCCAACTGCATCCTTTAATTTCAGAAGCGATTATCAAAATGTTTAATTCTAAAAAAACAAATAAAAACAACGCACAATTAATTATTACTACACATAATATCACTAATTTATCCAATGAACTTTTAAGAAGAGACCAAATTTGGTTTGTAGAAAAGGATAATCGAGAGCGATCACATGTGGTTTCGTTGGTAGAATATAAATTTAACAATAAAAGAGTGCGAAGTGATGAAGTTTATAGTAGAAACTATTTGAAAGGCAAGTATGGAGCGATTCCTCTTTTACCGCAAGAAATCAAAGTGTTAGAGACTAATTTTGATAACAAGGGTGAGTAAGCATGGCTAAAAATCGCTTTTCGCATTTAAAACGTAAAACAGGCACTAGGGAAGAGAATAAAAGTATCTTGATTGTATGTGGTGGAGAAGAAACCGAACCGAATTACTTTAAGGCCTTTGAAACATATAGTGGGTGTGTTATTCATGTGAAAAAATCTCATAAAGGTACGAGTAAGTTGGTTGAAAAAGCGCTCGAATTTAAAAATCAAAATGAATATGATAGTGTATGGTGTGTATTTGATAAAGATGATTTTACAGATTTTGACCAAGCGATTGATTTAGCCAATAAACATGGCATAGAGGTTGCTTACAGCAATAAATGCTTTGAAATATGGGTTTTAATGCACTTTGGGAAATCTCCAAAAATTCATCAGAAAGAGTTAGAAAAAGAAGCAGATAAAAGTTTCAAAAATACTTTGAAAGAGAAGCAAGGGTATAGTAAAAACATGGATAATCTCTATATGTTACTAAAAAGTCGTCAAAAGGTGGCAATAGAGGTAGCAACAAGATGTTATGCAGACCGAGAACTCCATGGTGAAAGTCCATCAACTCAGGTAGGTGTTACTACTGTACATAACCTTGTAAACATGTTAAATGAAAATTCACCAAATAAATGGGATTAGTATGGAAGACTGTTGAGAATTTTTCTCGACAGTCTTTTTTGAAAAATGGTGTAACTTTTTGCACAACCAGTAGTCTAATTGGTAAACGAGTAATATAAAGGAGCTGGGAAAATGAAAAGTAAAGGGATTGTCCTATTGGTTGTGGCAACGCTTATTGTGCTACCACTAACTATAGCGTTTATGATGCTACCAACAGCAGAGGCAAAGGCAGTGAATACAGTTATGAACACACAAAACTGGCAAGCATCTTTTAGCCAAAAATTAAAAAAGGATAGTATTGCAGTGGGAGATGTGTATGTGACAAATGGAAAAAATGAAAAAGTCACAGCAACCATCACATTAAGCGAAGACCAACAAACGGTTATTGTCAGTAAGCTAACAGTAGGAAGCTATCAATTACATGTAGAGGAGAAAGCTTTCTTACAAAGTGAACTGAAAACGAAAGCACATGTAATCTCGTTTAATGTAATTGACAAAATTGAAACGGTTAAATCTGATAAAGAGCTACAGCAATATTTTGAAGTGGTGCTGGCAAATCAGCAATCGACAAGGCATGTGCAGTCAGATAATTTTTCAGCAGTGTCTGAAAGTGCAGCGGATACAGCCTCTAATAAAAGTGAGCAATCCTCTACTACAAACAATCAGGTAGACGGTGTAGAAGAAGGCGATATCGTTGTTGTCAAGGATGGCTATATTTATACGGTGAAGGATCGTACTATTATGGTTGTCAATGCAAAGAATCCTAAAAATTTAGCATTAGCAACAAAAATTCAGTTAAAAGAATCACAGTATATTTCCAAGCTAGCTATCTATCAAAATTTATTAATTGCGATTGGTGATGAGTATCTTGAAAAAGTGGGTACAAGTATGACAATGGCAACGATTTACGATATTTCTAATCCTCAGAAGCCAAAACTTGTGCGAGAGGTTGGGCAAGAAGGCTATTTACAAGATATGCGTATTACGAAGGATACATTGTACTTAATTGGCAATATGCATCCAAACTATTGGATTTTACGTGAAGAAGCTACGCCTGATTTAAAGCCAAAAGTGTATGATAGTATGGCAAGCAAAGCATATCGAAGTTTAGCTATTGATAAAATAGCTATTTTACCAAATACAATGGATGGCACTTACAGCTTGATTACAGCTATTAATTTAAAGAATGGTGCAAAGGCTACAGCGAATACGAAGGGCTATTTAGGTGGTAGTAGTGGGCTATATATGTCAGAAAATTCCCTGTATCTCACAACGCCGATGTATAATGGCGAAACGGTCATGCCAGCAGGTCGAATGGTGATGGATATGATTTGGATGCCACGAGCAGTAGATACACAAATTTTTAAATGGACTGTAGATGGGACGAACTTGAATTTTGTTGGCACAGCCGAAGTAAAAGGAACGGTATTAAATCAATATTCAATGGATGAATATAAAGGCAATTTCCGCATTGCTACAACAGAAGGTAACACATGGGATGAGAAAGATATATCTCGCAACCATCTATTCATTTTAGATGAGCAGCTAAAAGAGCTTGGGGCAGTTAAAGATTTAGCACCAGGTGAAAAAATTTACTCTGCACGCTTTATGGGTGATAAAGCTTATATGGTAACCTTTAAGCAAGTGGACCCACTATTCGTCATTGATGTTGCTAATCCAAAGAACCCAGCAGTACTTGGTGAGCTGAAAATTCCAGGCTTCAGCAACTATTTACACCCATTAGATGATACACATTTAATCGGCATTGGTTATGACACAGAGCAACGTTATGATGCGTATTCAAAACGTAATTTTACAGTAACGACGAATATGAAGATGTCATTGTTTGATGTATCAGATTTTAAAAATCCAAAAGAGCAGGCAACCGTAAAAATTGGTGGCAAGGGCTCTCATTCAGAGGTGCAATACAATCCTAAAGCCTTGTTCCGCCATAAAGACTACAACTACTATGGCTTCCCAGTGATTTTATATGATGAGGGTAAAAAGGATGAGGTTGTTTACCAAGGACAAGGAGCACAAATTTATGAAATTACAGCAGAAAAGGGCATTACACTGAAGGCTAACATCATTCAAAAAAGTGATGGTGCGCAGTATGAAAATTGGGAGCAACTTGTGCAACGTGTTGTCTATAGTGGAGATGCACTCTACACAATTGCACCAAATGAAGTAAAAAGCTATCAATTAACAGATTTCAAAGCATTAGATACCCTTCCAATTAAATAGCATCATAAAGGGGCGAGCTCATGATTAGTTGAGCTCGTCCTCTTTTTTAGGAAGTCGTATTTGAAATAATGTTTCTTCATAAGGAACGCTTGTTACATGGATACTAGCTTGATGTAAGTCCACAATTTCCTGTACAATGGATAACCCAATGCCAAGCCCATCTCCTTGCCGCCCTTGATGGACACGATAAAATCTTTCAAAGATACGTTCTTGCTCTGCTGAGGCTATTCCTGGCCCCTTATCCTTAATGGTAATCCATACATCGTTTTGTTGTTCTTTTAGGATAATACCAAGATAGTGACCTTCCTTACCATAACGAAGGGCATTGTCGATTATATTACGAATGGCACGCTCCATTAATGCTACATCGATATGTATCATAATATCTGTATCCTCAATATGAACATCTACTATGTAATCTTGACCATCTAAAAATAATAAATAATCAGCCAAAATTTTTCGGAGCATTTCAGAGATATTATGTGGTGCGAGTTGTAATGTCAACGCATGGGTATTTTGTCTTGTAATATCTAGCAATTGGTCTAATAATTTATCCATATAACGAGAACGTTGCAAAATAATTTTGGCACTAGATTGTAGCTCTCGGTCATCTTTATATAAGCCATTACGAATTGTTTCCGCATAGCCTAAAATCATTGTTAATGGTGTTCGTAAATCATGAGAAAGATTAGATAACAGCTGTTTTCGTTTATTGTCAAATTGCTCAATTTCAATAACCTGACTTTGAATACGCTCTACCATCGAATTATAATGCTGTGTCAGTTGTCCTATTTCATCCTTAGAAGTATCCTGTAGTACAATAATATCCTTTTGAAGATTCACTTGGGTAAGTGCATGATTGAGTTTATGAATGCGTCGGTTCATCCGAGAAAAGAACCAAATAGCGAGTAAGTATGGCACCATAAAAGCAATGATTAAAGGTAATAGCAATGTTAAAAGGACTTTGGTTGTACGAAGGAAAAAGTAAACTTGCCCTGGCTGCATCGCTGTACTAGGTAATTTCATTAGCAAATAATAGGGTTGCTGTTGTAAATGTGTTTTATACACAAGGCTAATCGTCTCCCCCTCTGTCCAAAGATTATAGGGGATGCTGAGGAAATGATCGGCTAATTGTTGAAAATCATAATTTTGAGGAGTACCAGCCGTATTATAAATGGCTGTACCATCTGCTTGTATCCATTCAAAATGAACTGCCGGATGTTCAGCATGTGCGGCATCTAATATTGACGAAATTCCCTTTTCCTGTTGGTCGATAGTTGTAAGAACCTCATTCGAAATCGTCTTTAAATCGCCTATATCATATCCTTTGTTGCCGAAATCACCCATGATAAAGCTAGCAGCGATAAAAATAATAAGACTACTAAAAATACTGATAATTATCAGAAGCCACATTTTAGTCTGATTTTTCAAAGTTCATCTCCCGAAAACTGATAACCTATCCCTCGAATACTACGAATATGCTGGTTGCCAGTTGTTTTCTCTAATATTTTGCGTAGTCGGCTAATAAAAACGCTTAAATTATTATCGTCATAATGTTTATGTTGCCAAATCTGCTCATAAATTTCTCTTTTCGTTAGAACACAATCCGCATTACGCATAAATAATTGCAAAAGCTGACATTCAATAATTGTTAGTTGTTGTTTTTTCTCATTGTAATGTAAGGTAGTATTGTCGATTTCGAGTACCAATTTATTTAAGCGTATGGTGTTTGTTTGATGAAGAGGTTTTGAAGAATGTCGTCTTAAATGTGCCTGTACACGTGCCACAAGTTCAACTGGGCTAAATGGCTTTGTCACATAATCATCAGCGCCTAATCCAAGTATCGTAATTTTATCTTCTATTTCCCGTCTAGCACTTAATGCAATGACGAGTGACTGTAAACGTTGCTCTTTTAAATAGTGTAATACCTCAAAGCCATTCCCATCATCCATCATTAAATCCAAAATAATCATATCAAATGCGCGTTCACCTAGTTGAGCAATGGCATCATACCCTGATACAGCTTCACATACACACATTTCCGCTTGCTGTAAGTGTAGTCGGATTAGCTGGCGAACATCCGCCTCATCATCCACTACTAGAATTCGATTCATCATTTATCGCCTCCATTCTCGATTATAACTGATAAAAAAACCTCCCGTCACGAGTCCATTAAGATTTCATTAAGAAAAGTCTTGTTTTTATTTGATAGATTAATAATAAGTGGAACAAGCAATATTTGATAGTGAAGCCATATACTCGTCATCTATTCACAGAGGGAAATGAAAACAAATAGGAGGTAATCAGACAATGAAACAAATTATCAAAATACTGATTTCAGTGTGCATGGTGTTGACTATGCTACCAACAATGACTTTTGCTGAGGGCGAGGCACAGGATTCTGAAGTGATTACGGCCTTTGTGGATTTAGCAGGGGATATTACAGTTCAAACGGTTCAGGTAGGCACAGAATACACTGAGCTTACTTTACCAAAAGAGCTGATAACGACAGTAACAACAGACGCTACAGCAACAATTGCGGTATCTAAATGGAACAGTAGTCCAACTTATGATGGGCATACAGCAGGTAACTATATCTTTACACCTACATTGAATTTACCGAACAATCTAACAATAGCAAAGGATACCCAACTACCCACAATTAAAGTGACAGTGCAAGCCAAACGTAAGACTATGCTTTTGGGGGCATTATCTGCCGAACAATTTACACTTCCAACAGGACAAACCTACTACTTTGATTTGTCAGGACAAAGTATACCAGGCACAGTAAATACTGCGTTGCCTGATACGAGGCTACAGTATGTACCATTTACTTATGTAGGAACAATCAATGCTTATAGTCTCGATAGTTCAGCAGATGGCAGGGCAGAAGCAACGACAAATGCCATTGCAAGTGACCGTAGTCTTTTTGTGGCAGATTATATCGTCACAAATCTTGTTTCATGGAATACATTGAGGGACAATAACTTGATTTTCGGCAGACCTTATAATAATTATTATACAATACGTTCATTAAGTGGGGGAAATGAACGAGTGGATATTGATAAATCTGCCAACCCTACTACAAATGAATGGGATCAAATCTTAAATAAAAATGCTAGTTGGCTAAAAAATTGGGCTCCGTTTTCTTGGATACAGGATACACATCCAACATTGTACACGATACGAGGCGGGAGAGGACATATAGATCCCCACAATTTGATTTATAATTCAAAAAGTGAGGGGAGTTTATCTAACTGGGGATTCCGTCCAGTCCTTGAAGTAGGTAGTGCTAATGACTTAGAAGTAATGATACTTCATCTTGGCACAGGGCGTGTTGGGAGTGAAAATATCCTATCAATGGTTCGTGTGGATGGTCAATTTATTGCACCGAGTGATACAGGTTTAACACCACCGAAGAATGGGGAATTTATTTATTGGAGTGTGAATCCAGACGGTAGTGGCACAAAGTATGGGACTGGTTATATTGTACCGAGCACTGTCGATAGACTCTATGCACAATGGCATATAACTTATGAAGTGAACTATGATAGCAATGGTGCAACAGGAGGAAGTACGCCAGAGGACACGCAATTATATGAGGCTGGAGCCAGCGTAACTGTAGCGGATCAAGGGAATCTTGTGCGAGAAAAACATGTATTTACAGGGTGGAATACAGAAAAAGATGGTAGTGGTACATTTTATGCGATAGGAAGTAAAGTAGCTATAGAAGCAAAAGATATTACATTGTACGCACAATGGGAGCCGTTATATAGAGTGATATATGATAGCAATGGTGCAACGGCAGGAACTGTTCCAACTGATAGCGTTGGATATAAAGAAGGTCAACAGGCAACAACAGTGGATAAAGGAAGCCTTATTCGAGCACAGCATCTATTTAAAGGTTGGAATACAGAAAAAGATGGTAGTGGCACATTTTATACAGTAGGAAGTAAAGTGGCTATAAAAACAGCAGATGTTATACTGTATGCGCAATGGAATCCATTGTACAAAGTGACGTATGATGGTAATGGTGCAACGATAGGAATTGTACCAACAGATGTCACAGAGTATGAAGAAAGTCAAATTGTAACGGTGGCGGATAAAGGAAGTCTTGCACGAATGGGATATACATTTGTGGGATGGAATACGCAAAAAAATGGGGAAGGCACAATGATAACGGATGTTCTGCGTATGGAGGCAGACAATGTTACACTGTATGCACAATGGAAGGTAGTGCAGTATACATTAACTTTCGATACAGGTGGAGGAAATGCCATACCAAGTCAAATAGTAACACATGATGCAGCAGTAATTGAACCGCCAACACCAACGAAAGCAGGCTATACATTTGGTGGCTGGTATAAGGAACCTACATTCAAAATAAAGTGGAATTTTGTGATTGATGTTGTAACTGAAACTCGAACATTATATGCAAAATGGCTATATAACAGTGTACCGATGGTTGAAGAGAGTTTACCAGAGCGATTTACAGTATGGTTTGAAACAAATGGTGGCACACTATTAGACAACCAAATGATTACAGAGAATGAATTTATTAAAGATCCACCAATTCCAGTGAAAGCAGGCTATATATTTGATGGCTGGTATAAAGAACCGACTTTCATCACAAAATGGAATTTTGCAACAGATCGTGTAAAAACAACAACGAAACTGTATGCGAAATGGCTGGAGAATAATAGCCAACCGATTCCAACACCAATACCAGAAAAGCCATCGAAACCTGTTATTACTTTTAGTGATATAAAAAATAATTGGGCACAAGAAATGATTGAGGACATTACATCTCGTGGCATTATTACAGGTTATCCAGACGGTACATTCCGACCAAATGAATTTATTAAACGTCAACATGTAGTGGTAATGATAGCACGTGCCTTTGAACTAGAAGCAATTCGAGAGATAACACCATTTACAGATGTGTCAGCAAGTCATCCATATTACGAAGCAATTACTAAGCTCCAACAGGCAGGTATTATCGACGGTTCAAAAGGAGCATTTAATCCCGATGCAATAATAACACGTGCACAAATGGCTAAAATTCTGGTAACAGCGTTGAAAATGCCATTAGGTGGCACAAGCTCCTTTAAGGATATAGATGAAACACATTGGGGTTATCACTATATCACAGCGTTAGAACGAGAAGGAATCGCTTTAGGCTCGAATGGCTATTTTAAACCGAATGATCCTCTCACACGTGCGCAATTTGTAGCGTTTATGTATCGGGCGATGAATTTACAATAAATATGAACGTTTGGCAAGCTGTAAAAAACGACAACAAGCATTTCTTCTTACCTTTGTTTAAAAGGGAGAGGGGATGCTTGTTTTATGAGTATCATGCGAAAATGAATATTTGTTCATTAAGATTTCATTAAGAAAACTTCCCTTGATAATTTGATAAATTAATAGTATCCAATTTTTTGTGGATAAATTTAGTAAAGAAGGTGGAGTATATTGAAAAAAGCAAGAAATATCCTAATGGTTTTTCTATTACTTTTTTCACAATGGGGAGTAATTTCTGTTGAGGCAGCAGGAAGTGAAGCAGATTTTCAAACAATTGACAATGCTACGGGTGTCACGATTACAAAATATAAAGGAAATGATGTAGACGTAGAAATTCCAGCATTTATTCAGTCAAAACCAGTGACGGCGATAGGAGATGCGGCATTTTATGATAAAGGATTAAGAACGGTAATAATTCCAGATAGTATCACATCGATTGGGGACGAGGTATTTTCCGATAATTGGTTAGAAAGCGTAACGTTACCATCGAATCTCACGTATATTGGTAATCTAGCATTTGCATTTAATGAGCTGATAACGATAGACATTCCTGCAAGTGTTAAGAAGATTGATGATTCGGCATTTTACTATAATAAATTAACGAGCGTGAAGCTATCAGAAGGCATTGAGCATATAGAAAATGGAGCTTTTATGTTCAATCGTTTAACGGAAATAGAGCTACCCAATAGTATTACGTATATAGGGGATTATGCATTTGATAATAACAATATAAAGAATGCGAAGCTACCGAATGGCATTACAGCGATTAGCGATTCTGTATTCAGGGACAATCAGCTAGAGCACATAGAAATACCGTCAAGTGTTAACACAATAGGAGACTGGGCATTTATAGGGAATCAATTAACAAGTGTAACGATACCAGCAATGGTGAAGTCTATTGGAGACGAGGCATTCGCCAATAATCAGTTGCATACAGTACGTTTTGCTGGAGCTTTGACTTTAGGGGACGATGTATTTATAGATCAAGCCACATCACAATTTGATGGCTGGTATGAGGATAAAAACTTTACAAAGTCATGGAACAATCAAGTATTAAAGTCGATGGAAATATATACAAAGGATACACCTGTAACTACAACATATAGTGTCAGTTATGATAGCAATGGTGCAACAGGAACAGCACCGCTTGATCCAACAGCTTATAACCAAGGAGATAGTGTAACCGTAAAAGATAAGGGCGACCTTGAAAAAGTAAATCATACATTTACAGGTTGGAACACGCAACCGAATGGAGGTGAAATACCTTATGCAGTAGGTGACACCTTCAATATGGGCACAGGAAATATCACGCTTTATGCACAGTGGGTAGGAGTTCCAAGTTATAGTGTATCTTATGATGGAAATGGTGCAACAGGAACAGCCCCATTCGATCCAACAGCTTATAACCAAGGAGATAGTGTAACCGTAAAAGATAAGGGTGACCTTGAAAAAGCAAACCATACATTTACAGGTTGGAACACGCAATCGAATGGCAATGGCACACCTTATACAGCAAATGACATATTCCAGATGGGTACAGAGAACATTACGCTGTATGCACAGTGGACAGCAGTTGGAAATGAAGGAGATTTTCTAACAATTGATAATGATACGGGCGTTACAATTATAGGCTATATTGGCGATGAAGAGATAGATTTAGTGATTCCTCCTACTATTAATGGTAAGCCAGTAACAGCAATAGGAAATCGAGCTTTTTATGAAAAATATTTAACAGCTATAGACATGCCAGCAACTATTACATCCATTGGGGACAGCGCATTTGAGTTAAATGATTTGACGTATCTTGAGCTTCCAAATAGCGTAATTACTATTGGAAAAAAGGCATTTGCTGATAATTATCTAGTGGAATTGGATTTATCAGTGAATCTTACAACAATTGGAGATAAAGCCTTTATCGGAAATAGTTTAACAAGCATAGAGTTACCTGATAGTCTAACTTCTATTGGAGCACAGGCATTTTCAATGAATTGGCTAACAGAGTTGAGGATACCAGTGAATGTCACATTTATTGGGGAAAAGGCATTTGAAGAAAATAAGCTAGAGCAAGTCGATATTGAAGCAACAAATCTTCTATCTATTGAAAAGCGTGTTTTTAGTGGGAATAATATCATAAATATCAAAATCCCTAATAGTGTGACATCGATTGGAGAAGGAGCATTTAGCTCTAATTTCGTTTTAGAAAATGTTGAATTATCAACCAATCTTAAAATGATTGGGGATTCAGCCTTTTCTATTAATAGTATAAAGAATTTGGTGATTCCAGAAGGTGTAGAAACAATTGGCAAGTATGCCTTTCATATTAATAAACTTAAGTACTTGATGATTCCGAGTAGTGTCACAACAATCGGAAATTCAGCCTTTTTAAATAATTACCTATCTAGCGTTCGTTTTTGTGGAGCACCTAGTTTGGAAGCTAAGGCGTTTGCAGAACAAAATCCAAGTTCTTCCACATTTGAATGGTATGAAGATATCGATTATACAAATTTGTGGAATGGTATTGTAGCAAAGCCGATGAAAATTTATGCTGAGGGAGCTCCGAATTCTACAACCTACAGCGTAACCTACAATGGTAATGGAGCAACAGGTACAGTACCAGAGGATGCCAACGCATATGATACAGGAGAATGTGTCAGTGTAGCGGAGAAAGGAAATCTTGCAAAAACGGGTCACACATTTGCAGGTTGGAGTGACGGAGTAGGAAATGATTACGCTACAGGCAATATATTTTATATGGGAGCATCCAATATCACCCTCTATGCAAAATGGATTGAAACGCCAACATACAAGGTAACGTATGATGGCAACGGAGCAACAGAGGGGATAGTGCCAAAAGATGGTCAATTGTATGAGGAAGGGCAGGATGTAACGGTTGCCGACAAAGGAAGTCTCGTTAAAACAGGCTATACGTTCACAGGTTGGAGCGATGGAGCGGGAAATGATTATGCTGCAGGGACTACGCTGAAGATGGGAGCATCCAATATCACCCTCTATGCAAAATGGGAAGCAAATCCAACATATAAAGTAACGTACAATGGCAATGGAGCAACAGAAGGAACCGCACCAGTAGATGCCAATGCTTATGAAGAAGGTGCAAGTGTAACGGTAGCAAATAAAGGGAATCTTATCAAAGCAGGCTACACATTCACAGGCTGGAATACACAGGCAGATGGCAAAGGAACCAATTATGTTGCTGGTAACAAGTTTACAATAAATACAGCTGATGTTGTGCTCCATGCACAGTGGCGTCAGGACAATGTATCGGGTGGTGGAGGTAGTTATGTTCCTACACCAAATGAACCGACACCAGAGCCACCGATAGTAACACCGAAACCAAACGAGCCAAAGCCAGAACAGCCTATAGAACCAACACCAGATGAGCATATAACACCAACAAAGCCCATCACTTTTTCAGATATTTCGAAGCATTGGGCAAAAGATATGATTGAGGGCATTGCGACTCGTGGCATTATTAAAGGCTATCCAGATGGCACATTCCGCCCAAATGAACCAATTCAGCGCCAACATATTGCAGTTATGTTTGGACGTGCCTTCACATTAATATCAAAGCGTGAGGCTACACCATTTAAGGATGTACCATCAAATCATCCCTATTATGAGGTCATTATGCAATTGCAGCAAGCAGAGATTATGGATGGAGTAAATGGATTTTTCTTGCCAGAAGAACCGTTAACACGAGCACAAATGGCAAAAGTTCTCGTGCGTGCCTTTGAATTACCAATAGGTGGAACGAGTGACTTTCAAGATGTACCAGCTACACATTGGAGCTCTAATTATATTGCGACACTTGAAGCATATGGAATTGCTTTAGGGGATAATGGCTATTTCAAGCCAGATGAACCTGTCACACGAGCACAATTTGTAGCATTTATGTATCGAGCAATGAACATTCAATTCTAATAACAAGCCTGCCCTCTTTATCTATTTGTAAAGAAGGTGGGCTTGTTCTGTTAGTGAATCAAAATCATTAAGATTTCATTAAGAAAAGTCTTTTTTGAATTTGATAAATTAATAATATATGAACTTAGACAATTCACTTCAAAGAGAGAGAGGAATAAAATGAATCGATCATTGCACGAAACTGTGTCAATTCTGCTAGTTTGTCTATTAATTTTCAGTAGTTTGCCTATAAAAGCAGCTGCCGTTACGCCTACACTGACCATTCAGTTACAGACAGATGGGCAACCCTATAATGAAGGAGAGGTCGCTACAAGTCCTGTGACAATGCATGTAACGACTAGTTCATCAGATAGTGCTACTGTACAAATCTCCCAAGACTTAGGTGAAACGTGGCAACCATTTGATGTGAACCAGTCACTGACGATAGAGACAGAAGGCACACACCATATATGGTTGCAAGTCATCGGACAATCTGAAATTGAAAAGCGCCAGATTCGCATTGCACCATTTCAAAATTCTTTAGCTATGCTATTTGCAGCAGCTACCGATATCATTTATGTCAATGTCGCAGCAATAGGTGCTAATAATGGTACGAGCTGGGCCAATGCCTATACAGACCTACAGAGTGCTTTAACGCAGGCTGTAGCAGGGAAGGAGATTTGGGTTGCTAAGGGGACATATACACCAACAACAGGTACAAACCGTGCAATTTCCTTTCAAATGAAAAACGGTGTAGCTATCTATGGTGGCTTTGCAGGGATAGAGCAGACAAGGGACGAACGTAATGTGGCGGCTTATAAAACAATTTTAAGTGGAGATATTGGCACAGAAAATAATATTGGTGATAATAGCTACCATGTATTTTATCATGGTGGCTTGAGTCTAGATAATACAGCCATTCTAGATGGTGTCACAATTACAGGTGGGAATGCAAATGCAGGAGGCGGTAATAATGAGGCTGGCGCTGGTATGTACAATGAGAACAGTAGCCCAACCTTGACGAATGTAACCTTCATTGGAAATAAGGCAAATACCGCTGGAGGCGCTATGTACAATGAGAATAGTAACCCAATCCTAACAAACGTGATATTTAGTAAAAATAAGGCGAACAGTGGGGGTGCTATGAACAACAGTGATAGTAACCCAATCATAACGAATGCGCTATTCAGCGACAATACGGCAACCAGCGCTGGAGGCAGTATTCATAATTGGAATAGTATAATGACGTTAACGAATGTTACAATAAGTGGAAATGAGACTGATGATAATAAAGCGGTTATTCATGGTGGGGATGCAACGAGTAAAATTCGCAATAGTATTATCATAGGTAATAATGGTCCAGCCTATGATAATAAGTATGCTGGAGAAGTTACTAATAGTCTTTTGAATTTAGGGAATAATGGAGCCCAGTTATATAGTAGTAAAGGTCATTTAGAGAGTCCGACTAGCTACTTATTAGAAGAAGTATTTATCGACCCAACTAACTTGAATTATCGTTTAAAAGCAGGTTCACCAGCAATTAATAAGGGGAATTCTAGTTACCCTGAATTAGTTAATGTGCTGCAAGACCTTTATGGTAAACTGCGTATTCAAGGAGGGGTAATTGATTTAGGTGCTTATGAAGCATTTCCATATATGATAAGCTATGATGCGAATGAGGCAACAGGAGGAACTGTGCCTACTGATAAGGAAACCTATGGAAATGGCGATAGTGTAACAGTACTTGGGAACAGTGGTCAACTTGAGAAAACAGGCTATACATTTGCTGGCTGGAATCGCCAAGCAAATGGAGGGGGAACAAATTATGCTGCAGGTGACTCGCTGACAATAAACAATGCTGATGTGACGCTCTATGCAAAATGGGAAACAATTCAATATGAATTATCCTTTGATACAGATGGAGGTATCCCAACTCCACCACCACAAATGATTCATTACAACAATAAAGTAACTAAACCATCAGACCCAACAAAAATCGGTTTTACATTTGACGGATGGTATAAAGATACAGATATATGGAATTTTGTAGTGGATACGGTAATGGAAAATACAACATTGCAGGCAAAGTGGGCAGTAGCTCAACATATAGTATCTTTTGAAGTAGATGGAGATAGTCCTGTCCCACCCAGTCAAACAATTGATTACAATAATAAAGTGACCGAGCCACCAATTCCCACAAAGGTAGGCTATACATTTGAAGGGTGGTATACAGAGGACACTTTCACAACAAAATGGGATTTTGATACAGATGTAGTGACAGAAGATACAACATTGTATGCAAAATGGGAAGTGGCACAGCATACAGTAACCTTCAACACATATGGGGGCAGTATAGTCCAAGCACAAACGGTGACATATGATACTGCGGTTATTGCGCCACTATCTCCAACAAGAAGTGGCTATACATTTGAGGGCTGGTATAAGGAACCTACATTTATTACACGATGGAAATTTGCTACGGATACAGTGAAAGAAAATAGAACCCTATATGCAAAATGGGCAAATATACCGATAAATATGGATCGTTTACCGTCCGTATTTATACTATCATTTGAGACAAATGGTGGTAGTCTAATAGATAATCAAGTTGCTTTTGACAATGAGCTAATCAAAGTCCCACCAATTCCAGTAAAAGCAGGCTATACGTTTGATGGTTGGTATAAGGAGCCTACATTTATAACAAAATGGGATTTTGCAACGGATCATGTGACAACAACAACTAAGCTGTATGCCAAATGGATAGAAAATCGCATGACAACACCAGAGCCCGAACCCATGCTTGAACCAGAGGAGCCGACCGAGCCTTTGGTAACATTTAGCGATACTGCGGGACATTGGGCAAATGAGATGATAAAGGAAATCGCGACACAAGGCATTATCAACGGCTATCCAGACGGTACATTTCGCCCCAATGAATTTATCAAGCGTCAACATGTAGTTGTGATGTTGGCACGTGCCCTCGAGCTAGAGCCAATCCGTGAGGCAGCATCGTTTATAGATGTGCCAGTAAACCATCCATATTACGAGGCGATTATGAAGCTCCAACAGGCAGGCATTATCGATGGTTCAAAAGGAGCATTTAATCCAGATGAGATAGTAACACGTGCGCAAATGGCGAAAATTCTAGTAGGAGCGTTGAACTTGTCATTAGGTGGCACAAATACCTTCAAAGATGTAAATGAAACACATTGGAGCTATGACTATATCACAGCACTAGAGCGAGAAGGAATCGCTCTAGGTTCAAACGGTTACTTTAACCCAAATGCCCCGTTAACACGCGCGCAATTTGTCGCATTGCTATACCGAGCCTTTCATTAAAGCCAAGCATATCCTCTGAAAAGGAGATATGCTTGGCTCCTTTCATTTTACGGGCTTAATTGGGCGAAGTTATATAATTTACGGGCGAAATTAGCTGCGAATCGGGCGAAGTTGGACATTTTACGGGCGAATTTGCATACTAATCGGGCGAAATGCAACCTTCGTAGGATGTCATAGTAAGAATTTGCTCAGGAATTTCATAATAAGTGGCACGACCTTGCTGGACAACAGGTAAAAATTTTAGCAAGCGCTTTGCTGCGTACCGCGATGTGATGTCGCAGAGCTGACAAAATTGCTGATTGGTAATTTTTGAACTCACTAATAAGCGGAAATCGTGTAGTGCTTGAAAATGAGCCAATTTATCTTGGTGATGACACTGTGAACAAACAAATTTCCCTTGTATAAACTTCATTTTAACGGAGCATTTTGCACAAAACACACCACTTTTCAAATGAGCTAATGTGAAAGAAAACGGCTTACTTATTGGTGAATGTAACGCTGTAAGTTGTTTGTGAAATACAGCTATATCAAGAATAGGCTTGGTATATTGGTTTAAATTTTTTTCAATAAAGCTATGAATATAATCTGCATGGAAAATCGGGATATGGGAGTCATGGTTGCCAATAATTGCACGACGATTTGCAATAACAACTGCGCCGACAATAGGAACATGGGGGAAAAGCGTAGAAAGAAAACGAGTATGGCGTACTAGCTGCTCAACAGGATTTGAAAATCGCTCTATCATGCCATCAGAGCGAGTGCGCAACAGCTGCGATGTCTCGACATTGAAATCTAGCTGTCCTGTTATGTTTTTCACTTCTAAGCAAATAATGAAAGAAGAAAAAATAACAATAAAGTCAATTTCATGTCTATGTCCTGTATAATCTACTAGACAAAAATTGCGCAACAATTGATGTGGTATCGTAAGTTCTTGTAAAAAATAAAATACCTCCTCCTCACCTGCGATACCAGCAGTGGTTAAAGCATATTGCTTCACAAAGTGTGGATAATCAGCATAGTGTTCATCAACCCTCCTCAAAATGGCTTCAAGCTGTCTATATTTCAATCTATTTCACCTCCTAACTACATAATAGTTTACTGAAAATTCATTAAGATTTCATTAAGAAAAGTCTCTTGCGAATTTGATAAATTAATAGTATCAGGATTTAGAAAGTGAGGAATGTGAAATGAAGCGGAGTATGTCATTAGTTACAGTTTGCATACTTATTTTAAGTTTGATTGTACAGCCACCATTTGCCTATGCAGGAACGGGTGGAGAAATCTCTACCGTGGCTGGTGGACGATATGGTGAGTTGGGTGATGGAGGACTAGCAGTGGACGCTGAATTAGCTAATCCATCGGCAGTGGCAGTTGATAACAATGGCAATTTATACATTGCTGATACAACAAACAATAAGATACGAAAAGTCGATGCTATAACCAAAGAAATCAGCACAATAGCTGGTAATGGAACTTATGGCTATTCAGGGGATGGAAACTCAGCGCTTAACGCAGAATTGAGGAGCCCATCTGGAGTGGCGGTGGATGCTGATGGTAATATATATATCACAGACAAATATAACAACAGGATAAGAAAAGTAGGCACGGATGGCATTATTTCTACAGTCGTGGGTACGGGAGAAAGTGACTTTGGAGGAGATAACAGTTCTGCTGATACAGCTAAAATAAAAAGCCCAAGTGGAATCATGATAGATAATACTGGCAGTCTGTACATCGCTGATACAGGAAATCACAGAATTCGCAAAGTTACGAATGGTATTATCACCACAATAGCGGGTGCAGGTTATGGAACATTTTCAGGAGATGGAGGTCCAGCCGTTGACGCAGAGTTAAACTACCCACAAACAATCGCAATGGACAATATCGGAAATCTATATATTGCTGATACAAACAACAATCGAATTCGGAAAGTTGACACAAATGGAATCATCAGCACAGTGGCTGGCTCAGGAAGTCGGGGCTATTCAGGCGATGGTGGACTAGCTATTGACGCACAATTGAATGAACCAGAAGGTATAACGGTAGACAGTAGCGGGAATCTATATATTGCAGATACAGATAACTATCGAATTCGGAAAGTGATGCCGAGTGGTAGAATCAGCACAATAGCTGGAACAGGCAATTATGGTTATTCAGGAGATGGAGGTTCAGGAACTCTTGCACAATTAAATGGTCCAGTTGGCTTAGCACTAGATAACGATGCTAATTTGTATATCGCTGATAAATTCAATTATGCGATACGTAAACAAACATCCTATATCCCATCCAGTGATGTGAGCTTAAACAATATCACTTTGTCGAGTGGTACACTAAGCCCAGCATTTGCTGCTAATACAACCAATTATACAGCGAGTGTGGTGAATGGTATAAGTACGATTCGCATAACACCAACAACGGCTGACAATTTTATAACGGTGAAAGTAAATGGTGAAGATGTTGCAAGTGGCACTCAATCAGGAGATATTAACTTAAATGTAGGGGATAATCCCATTACACTAGTGGCTTTGGCTGAGGATGGTGTCACAACAAAGACCTATACAATTGTTGTCAAGCGATTAGCAAGCAGTGATGCCAGCCTAGGTCAGTTAGCGCTATCTACGGGTACACTAAGCCCAGCATTTAATTTCAATACAACAAGCTATTCAGCAAATGTCAGTCAAAGTGCCATAACTGTAACACCAACAGCACTGGACCCATTAGCTACGGTGAAGGTGAATGGGCAAGCAGTAACGAATGGCACGGTATCCCAAACAATTCCACTAAACATAGGTAGTAATCCAATTACAGTGATTGTGACTGCACAAAATGGTACGACAACAAAAACCTATACAATTGATGTAACAAGGACAATAGGCGAAAATACAGATTTGAGTGGTTTACTGCTATCAGATGGTACACTAAGCCCAGCATTTGGAGCAGGAACAACCAGTTATACATCTAATGTGGATCATGATATAAAGAATATTATTATCACACCAACAGCAGCAGATGCTAGTGCAACGGTGACTGTGAATGGTGGGCCAATCACTAACGGTACGGCCTTGATACCACTTATGGTGGGGGATAATACAATTGCGATACAAGTTACAGCCGAGGATGGACTAGCAACAAAGATATATACGGTTGTGGTAAATCGAGCGAAGAGTAAGAATGCAGACTTGAGTGATTTGACGCTGTCGAGTGGTGAACTATTGCCATCATTTGTGCCAGGCACGTTCAAGACAAGTGTAGATTATCAAGTAAGCAGTATCACAGTTATGCCAACTTTATCTGATACAGTGAATGCCACAGCTACGGTTAGTCTATATTCTAACAGTGGTGTGTTAGTGAGTGGACCGTTTCCTGTAGCAAGCGGTACAATGTCTCCATCCTTGCCACTTAGTATAGGGAATAATACAATCATGGTGCTAGTCACAGCACATGATGGCACAACAAAGACCTACACAGTGACAGTGAAGCGAGGGACAAGTAGTAATACGGATTTGAACAATTTAACACTATCAAGTGGAACTTTGATACCCGCATTCGCAGGAACCTATGTCGCAAATGTGGAGCATTCCGTAAGTAGTATCACGGTAACACCAACATTGTCAGACGCTATGAATGCCACTGTTACAGTGGGTGTTTATAACAGTGGTGGAACATTAATAAGCGGGCCATTTCCTGTGCAGAGTGGTGCACCATCACCAGCACTGGCATTGAGTGTAGGAAATAATGAAATTCGGCTTAACGTGACAGCACAAGGTCAGACAACTAGAACGTACACGATAAATGTGGTAAGAGCTCGTCAAGTGGAGATACCAAAACCACCAAGTGGAGGCGGCACATTACCGTCAACACCAACAGAAGTAATACCAACACCTCCTGTAGATAAATCACTTGGTACAGTAAAAATTGAAATAGACCAAGCTAGCGGAAGTATCACAAGTTTTGTGAATATCACACCAGCACAAATCGTAGCAGCTATTAGTAAAGTACAGTCAATTAACAATGCGATGGTACGCATTGCTATTCAAAATGAACAAAATGCAGCGAATCATATGATGGTAGCCGTGCCAAAGGAATCTACAAAAATTTTACATGACAAAGGCGTTGGTTTAGAAATTGCTACAAATGATGCACAACTTGTGATTGAAAATAGCTCAATGGAGGGTGTGGATAGTGATTTCTATTTCGGTTTAAATCTAGAGCAAAAAGACAATGAACGTACAGTGCGCAAAGTATTGGCAAACAATAACAT
The DNA here is from genome assembly GCF_026012395.1 of Lysinibacillus piscis. GTDB lineage: Bacteria > Bacillota > Bacilli > Bacillales_A > Planococcaceae > Lysinibacillus > Lysinibacillus piscis. Next base: position 1,220,990 of record NZ_BRZA01000001.1, on the reverse strand, counting down.
ACATGTGGTGACCAATCCAGTGACGATTGAAACGAACCTGCCGAAGCGTCCTGTTGTTGTAACCTTGCCATTAAAAGACGTAACACTTCCAACCAATTCAGTAGAGCGTGAAGCCTTTTTAGCAAGTTTGTCTATATTTATTGAGCATTCGGATGGTGAAAAGAAAGTAGTTACACCAAAAGTGACGACAATGACAAATGGACAGGTGGGCTTGCGTTTCACTGTCAATAAATTCAGTACCTTTACAATTATTCAAACAGCAGAGGAAACAACGGACACACATACAGCTTATATTAAAGGCTACTCTGATGGCACATTTGGCCCTGAAAGAAACGTCACACGTGCCCAAGTAGCAACAATGATTGCTCGTATTTTAGGCTATCAAGATGGTACGTCCGTAAGCGTAGCACCATTTAAAGATATCGCTAGCACACATCATGCAGTGGGAGCGATTGCCTTTGTGAAAGAGCAGGGTATTATGAATGGCGATGCGAATGGCAACTTCCGTGCAGAAGAAAATATTACTCGTGCTCAAATGGCGACTGTAGTAGCGAACTTCAAACAGCTACACATCGAAGAAAATGTGACAATTACGTTCAATGATACAAACGGTCACTGGGCGCAGTGGATTATTGAAGCAAACCGTGCAGCGGGCATTATCAATGGTCGTCAAGATGGTAGTTTTGCGCCAGATGCCCATTTAACACGAGCACAAGCTGTGGTCATGATGAACCGTATGTTTGAGCGTGAGCCATTGAGCGGTATAGTAACGCCAAGTTTCACAGATGTGAAAGCGACACATTGGGCATTCAAAGAAATTGAAGCAGCGATAAATATACGCACGAATAATTAACAAGATAAGTAGAAGGCAAAAACAGGTGACCATAATTATAGCGCCTGTTTTTGCTATAGTATTTGTGGCAATTAAATAGAAAGGAGTAGAATGATGTTAAAAAAAATAAACTATCTTTTAGCTATTCTGTTAATACTTATTACATATAGAGAGGTGAAATTGGTCTATGCAGCAGGCAATACTGAAGCGGATTTCACATTTACAGACAATGGTGTAGAGGTTACGATAACTGGCTATACAAATATGACCATCAAGGATGTAGAAATACCTTCAACAATTGGAGGTAAACCAGTTACAGCAATAGGGGAGAGAGCATTTGAGAATCAAGCATTAACAAGTGTAAAAATACCAGATAATGTCCTAACTATTGGGCAAGGCGCATTTTACGGAAATGAATTGACGAATATCGAAATTCCATCAAGTGTTACGTTTATCGGAGGGTTTGCATTCATGCGTAACAAACTGATAAGTGTGGAAATACCTGATAGTGTCACATTGATTGAAGGACAAGCATTTGCTATTAATCAATTAACAAGTGTCAAACTACCATCCAATATGACAACTATTTGGCAGGGGCTATTTAAGGAAAATCAGCTAATGAATATAGAAATTCCATCGAGTGTGACCACTATTCATGCTGGTGCATTTGCTAAAAATAAGTTAACAAGTGTAGAAATTCCACCAAGTGTGACCACTATTGAAGAGGAAGTATTTACGGAGAATGAGCTAACGATGATAGATATCTCATCGAATATTACTTCTATCGGGGATGGTGCATTTGCTAAAAATAAACTTGCAGCAATAGAAATTCCATCAAGTGTTACTTCCATTGGAGCAAACGCATTTGCTCAAAATCAATTAACAAGTGTTAACCTGCCATCCAGTATTATCTCAATAGGTAGACAGGCATTTGCTTATAATCAATTAACAAGTGTCGAACTACCACCCAACATGACGGTTATTGAAATAGGAATACTTAGGGATAATCAATTAAGGAAGGTAGAACTACCATTAGGCATTACACACATTAAAGATGATGCTTTTGCTAATAACCAATTAATACATGTAGAAATTCCATCGACTGTTACTCAAATTGATTCAAGAGTATTTAAAAATAATCGACTAACACATGTGAAACTTCCTGATAGTATCCAAATTGGCATATCAGCATTTGCTGAAAATTGGTTGAGTGAGGTGCAATTTGAAGGTACAGCTACTATATATCCTAATGCATTTGGACAGCAAGCTATGCAGGATAATACCTTCTTAGCATGGTATCAAAAAGATGGCATGCCCTTTGTATGGGATGATACGAATCCTCCTATGGTAGTAAGTGCAATGACAGTACATGCAAAATGGGCATCGTATATACTTGATTTTAAGACAAATGGAGGCAGTGAGATTCCCTATGAATTGGTTCAGGATGGGATGATAACAGATGCACCACCAGCTCCAACAAAAGTAGGGTTTACATTGGTAGGTTGGTATAAAGATGATACACTTACTACACCTTGGGACTTTGCGATAGATACGATAACGAAAAATACCACTCTATATGCGAAATGGGAAGTTACGAAGCATGAAATTTTCTTTAATACGAATGGTGGAAGCAGTATTCCAAATCAATTAGTAACACATGATACAGCTGGGATTGAGCCAATAAGCCCAACAAAAACAGGATATGTATTTACAGGATGGTATAAGGAACCAACATTTGTAACCAAGTGGAATTTTGCTACAGATGTTGTCAGGGAAAATGTCACTTTATATGCCAAATGGTTATACAATAGTACACCCATAATTGAAGATGATTTCCCCCAATTATTTACAGTATGGTTTGAAACAAATGGCGGTACGATGATAAACAATCGAATGATTACAGAAAATGAGCTTATTAAAGACCCACCGATTCCAATGAAAGAGGGCCATACATTTGAGGGATGGTATAAAGACCCGAATTTCATTGTAAAATGGGATTTGGAAAAAGATCGTGTGACGACAACAACGAAGCTCTATGCTAAATGGCTAGAGAATAGCAAACTAGTACCAGTGCCTATACCAGAACCTGTAGAACCACCAACGCCTTTCATAACTTTTAGTGATATTTCAGATCATTGGGCACGAGAAATGATTGAAGAAATCGCAACGCAGAGCATTGTCAGAGGCTATCTAGACGGTACATTCCGACCAAATGAATTCATCAAACGCCAACATGTAGTGGTCATGATGGAGCGTGCCTTTGACCTAGAGCCGATTCGTGAGGTCGTATCATTTACAGATGTACCAGTAAATCATCCATATTATGAGTCAATTATGAAGCTACAGCAGGCAGGTGTTATTGATGGTTCAAACGGAGCATTCCATCCAGATGCTATGTTGACACGTGCACAAATGGCGAAAATTTTAGTAGAAGCCTTGCATATTCCTCTAGGTGGTACAAGCTCCTTTAAAGATGTAGATACAAATCATTGGGGGTATAGTTATATTAGCGCTTTAGAACGAGAAGGCATCGCTTTAGGTTCAAATGGATACTTTAAACCGAATGACCCTCTGACACGTGCGCAATTTGTAGCAATACTGTATCGTACATTCAATTAAAAAACAAGCACATCTCACTCTCGAGATGTGCTTGTTTGATTAACGATATTGTAAAATTTCAGATACTGTGACACATTCATAGCCTTCACTTTGTAAATAAGCGAGCACTTCATCCAAACCATCTGCTGTCGATTGGTGAATATCGTGCATAAGAACAATGGCATTGTTGTGTAAATTTTTCTTCACATATGGCAATAGCTGCTGGGCATTGCGATGCTTCCAGTCCATTGTATCAATTGTCCATAAGACGACAGGGACTGGGATTTGAGCATTTACTGTATCGTTCGTTGCACCATATGGAGGTCTAAACAGAGTAGCTGCATGACCGTTTGCTTTTTCGATTTCTTTTGCAGTGGATGTGTACTCTCTTGTTACTTGCTCTGCTGTCATTTTTGTTAAGACAGGATGTGTCCATGTATGGTTGCCAATCTCATGTCCACGAGCCAGTACATCTTTTGCAATGTTTGGATAGTATTGCACACGGCTACCTAACATAAAGAAGGTTGCTTTGGCATGATATTTATCCAATGTATTTAAAATTTGCTCTGTTACTTTTGGATGTGGCCCATCGTCAAATGTTAGTGCAATACGCTTTACCGAAGTATTATCTGTTGACGGTGGTGTGACAGGCTTCATTGTTTCCATAGCAATTTGAAATTCTGAGGCTAACAATGGATTGATTAATGTTAGTGGTAATTTAACAATCGGTGTACCCACAGCGCCACTAGCGATTTCATAGTCATCAAAATAAAACTGTAGGGAATCTTCTACAATGGCAAAGCGCTCGAAATTTGCCCATTTTGGCTCTGTTGCTTTAATGACTTCATCAGCGAATAAATCATCTTTTAATTGTGGGTTTTGCTGTAAATCTTTCCGTACATGTGCTGCAAGTGTAGCTAAATTATTCTCATCATTTTGGAGCAATGTTTTAATTGTCAGTTGCTTATGTGTTTCATTATCAATGAAAAACGTCTTCATTGTTACTTCTTGATTTGCTCCACCAAGGTAAAGTATTTTCGTAAGGACAAATGAGTAGTAGTGCTCTCGATATGGGAAGGTTTCCAAGCTAATATTGAGTTCACCCATAGCGTCTTTATTTTTATTTTTGTTCATGGCTAACAGATAGTTTTCTTTAGACTTCGTTATGTACTGTAAAACAGCCTGATTAAAAGCTTCATTATCTGTTTGAGGGTAGTGAATTGCAAATGGTGTATGTGTATCATTAGACATATCTGTTACAATTCGAATACCTGGAAAGGCTGAGCTTTCTGTGGATAAATTACTATCGATGGATGTTACGGGCGTCTCTTTGGAGGCACTGATTTTTTGAAACTTTAAACCATCTTTCGATAAAAGAATGACAAGAATGATCGATGTTAATGCGATAATAAGGGCAATTAACAGTAGATCAATTAATGGGCCCCGTCTTTTGTTGCGTTCTGACATGGCGATGAGTACGCTCCTCTCTTTTTTCTATATGTATGTTTAGACGTGTTCATCATCGAAAAAGTTATACAATTTTGCAAAGATTTAATGGTAATTTACACTAGTTGACATTGCTGAAATTTTCAGTTGAGTTTTTCGGAGCAGTTCGATACTATTGGCAAAGAACCTTATATTCATTACGAAGGAGGCAATGAGTTGTTATGACCTTACAAGAAATGGATAACGAAATGACGATGGATTGTTTATTACTTGCAGGACGCATGATGATTGAAAGTGGAGCAGAAACGTATCGGGTGGAGGACACAATGCTCCGTATGGCACGTTCTCAAAATATGCCCGATGCACAATGTTACGCTACACCCACTGGAATCATTTTTTCGCTTGGTAAAACACAGCCAACAAGAATTACGTCAATTTCTAGTCGAGTTACAGACTTGCAAAAAATTGCTTTGGTAAATTCAGTATCTCGTAAACTCACATCTCACATCATAACATTAGAGGACGCATATGACGAGCTAAAGTCGATACAAAAAACAAATTATTTTTTACCAACATATATGCAGGTCATTGCAGCCGCTTTAGCCAGTGCTTGCTTCCTTATTATGTTCCAAGGTACATGGTCTGATTTTCCAATTGCCTTTCTAGCAGGTGGTGTTGGCTTCTATGTACTCCTTCTTATTAGTCAGTTAACAAAAGTAAAGTTTTTCTCAGAATTTACAGCGTCTCTTGCGGTAGCTATTGTTGCCTTTATTGCTGTAAAGCTTGGTCTTGGTAAGGAATTAGATAAAATTATTATCGGCTCTGTCATGCCATTAGTACCAGGAATTTTAATTACCAATGCGGTAAGGGATTTAATGGCTGGACACTTTATGGCTGGTATTGCTAAAGGGATGGAGGCATTTCTCACAGCCTTTGCCATTGGTGCAGCGATTGCTGTTATTTTATCATTTTAGGGGGCCATCTGTATGAATGTCATTATACAATTAATGGTGAGCTTTTTTGCGACAGCAGGGATTGCCGTTATTTTTAACGCACCAAGAAAAGTGTTGTTTCACTGTGGATTTGTTGGTGTTGTTGGCTGGGGAATTTACTTTATCTTAGCAGAACGAGGCATGGATGTTGTGAATGCTTCCTTTTTTGGTGCTTTTGTTATTGCCATTGTCGCTCACCTCTATGCGCGTCGATTTAAAATGCCAATGGTGATTTTTATTGTATCTGGTATTATTCCGTTAGTACCAGGGGGAATGGCCTATAATGCGATGAGAAATGTGGTAGAGGATGATTATTTACAAGGCTTACAGTATGGTTTGAAAGCATTTCTAATTACAGGTGCTATCGTTGTAGGACTTGTGTTTGCGGAGGTGTTTATACGTCTCATTTTCAAAGCGATTCTTACCAATAAGGAAAAAAAGTATAGCCGTTCTTAAAAATAGGGGATTACGTTTACTGTAAATAACGTAATCCCCTTTAGTATATGCTATTGTTGTAGCATTGTTTCAATTTCTGCTGGTGTGACTGGCTTACTAATATAAAAGCCTTGTATGATGTCGCAGCCATACGTTTTTAAAAGCTGTACTTGTTCGGCTGTTTCTACACCTTCTGCGACTACTTTTAAATCCATAGACTTCCCAAGTTGTAACATGCCGTGCACTAGCTTTTGCGTTTTTTCTGATTTTAATAAGGCATTGACAAATGTTTGGTCAATTTTTAATGTATCAATAGGAAGTATTTGGATATATTTGAATGAGCCATAGCCAGTACCGAAATCATCCAATACAAAGCCGATTCCAGCATTTTCAAGTTTCCGCATTTGCTGTGTAATAAAGGTTTCTGACTCAGCTTCAAGTGCGAATTTCTCTGTAATTTCGATTTGGATAAGATTTGCAGGACAGCCTACTTTCGCTAATGTATCAAGTATGGACTTAGCCATGTTTTTATCACGAAATTCTCGTACAGATGCATTAATCGATACCTTTAGATCGAAGCCAGCTTTTTTCCATAACATAGCTTGTTCACATGCTTTATCTAGCATGAAGGAACCGATATTATTGATAAGACCTGTCTCTTCTGCGATAGGAATCAACTCATCGGGCGTCACAATACCAATTTCCTCATCTTCCCAACGAACTAATGCTTCGACAGCTGTAATTTTACTGGAATGCAGGTCAAACTGTGGCTGATAAAATACTTTCAAATCCTTTTGGTTTAATGCCTGCAATAAACGCTTTTCAATTAATGCTTTTCGACTTAATGCTTTATGTGTCGCTGTAGACAATGACATGATTTTATCGCCACCAGCTTCACGAATCGTTGCAATCGTAGCAATGGACGCTTTCATTAATTGAGAAAACGTCATTTGATCTTCTGGGTAGCGTGTAATACCACCACTAATAGATATAGGTATTGCAACATTGTGATTGTAAATAGGGTGTTGCTGTAAATAATGAAGGAAACCTTGTGTGAACCATTCACTTAATGGCGTAATAATCACAAAATCATTTTCATTAATACGAGCCATTGTACTATCTTGGAAATAGGTTTTCAATCGTTTAGAAAACTCTAAGATAATGGAATGATTATGCAGCTCTTTTAATGTGTAAAATTTATCAATGCTTAAATAAACAAATGAAAAGTGTTTTTCTTCTGCAATCATCGTTGTGACTATTTTTTCAAGGCGATGAGCATTCATTAAGCCTGTTTCAGTATCAATATAGGCAATTTTTTCGAGCTGATGCTGCATATTTTTGGATTTTGTAATATCCTTTTCAATTAACATAAATTGTTGCTCATTTGTTTGCGTATTAAAAAGAGGGACAGCTGTTAGGAGCACCCAATAAGGTTGACCGTTTTTAGTAATTTTTTCGACTTCACCTTGCCATGTGTGTTGTTGGTTTAACTGATGCCAAATCGCATTGATTATTTTCTCGCTTACCTCATTGTCAGGGAATAGTTGCCAAAATGTTTTGCCAATAATACGCTTTGGTGTCCAGTGGCTTACTTTTAAAAATTCAGCATTGCATTCTGTAATAAAGCCATCTGTATCCATCGTGACTGTCATAAATGTGGCATCCAACCCTTTTTTTAAGTCAGAGATGATGGCGTCGTCTGTCATAGAATATGTAAACCATTCAGGTAGTATAAAAGTCATAAGGATGAATTTTTTACCTTGCTCCATTAATGGTTTTGTGAATAGGGCAGTCGTATATTCTTTGTCTGAGCAACTATTCACTAGAACTTGCTCAATATAAGCATTTTTATCATTCTCAAGAATGGATTGCAACGTTTCTATAGAAAGTTGGCGTAGTAGATTTTTTTGAATAGTTAGAGTAGTATGTCCTTTAACATCTATCGTTGGAAGCTCAAAAAGCTGTTCGGCTTGGTGGCTATATAAAACAACTTGACCATGCTCATTTACGATAATCGAAGGGAAAGGAAGTGAATTCAAAAAATGCTCATTATTAGTAATTAATTTGTGCAAATGGCTCATAATTATTCAATCTCCTTGGGTAATCTATATATACCATAATTATAATTAATTATTAGGATTTCGTCATTATTAATGTTAAGATGAATAGTTTTTTTGACTTAAATAAGGACTTTTTTAGTAAAAAATAAAAATAATAAGTAGCATAAAATATATTTTAGTTCTTATGTAGGGAGAAGGAATGTGATGAAAAGGTTAAAAGGCATTATATTTATTGTTTCAGGAGCAATGTTATGGGGAGCAACGGGGCCTTTAATGGAATGGTTACTCAACCACACACCATTAACGGTTTCTTTTATGTTAACAATTCGTTTATTCATAGCAGGCTTATTATTGCTTACATATGTCGCGTTAACAAAACAACCAATTTTTAGTATTTGGAAACATACACTTTGGGGAAGGCAGCTTGTGATTTTTGGTATTGTCGGTATGTTAGGTGTGCAGTATTCATTTGTAGCAGCCATTCATGAAAGCAATGCTATATTTGCGACATTGCTACAGTTTTTAGCACCTATTTTTATTGTGCTGTACATATCATTGACGATGAGAAAATTTCCGCCACGTTATCAAGTCATTGGTATTTTAGGTACGTTGTTCGGTTTATTTTTACTATTAACAAATGCGTCAATTGATTCTTTCCTTGTCAGCTATAAAGCCTTATTTTGGGGTATTGCGGTTGGCCTTACTTTTGCTTTTTATACATTGTATCCTGCACGGCTAATGAAGGAATGGAGTGTATTACTTGTTGTAGGCTGGGCAATGTTAATAGGTGGCACAGCTTTAGGTATCATCGGTCGTGTGTGGCAATCATCAGAATGGCTTGTTTTTACAGATTTTCGCATAGTGGGCTTGATGCTGGCACTCATTGTTTTTGGCACGTTGGCATTCGTTCTTTTTTTAACGAGCATGAAATATATTTCCGCAGTGGAGACAAGTATTTTATCAAGTGTTGAACCGCTAACAGCTATGCTCATTTCGATGCTGGTATTTTCTACGACTTTAGGCGGTTGGCAAGTAGTTGGCATATTTGTTATGCTTTTTTGCGTTACATGGCTGTCAATAGCTGGAGAGAAGGCTTAACAGTAAGGAGTGATATATATGAAAGAGGTTTTTTCCTATGTCAAACCATATAAATGGACGGCTATTATTGCTTTATGCTTAATGTTATTGGAATTATTTGTGGAGCTTGTGCAACCGCTTATTATGGCTAAAATTATTGATGATGGTGTGAGGGCACAAAATCAAGCAATGATTTTACAATGGGGAGCAGTATTGTTTGCTATCTCTTTGACGGCCTTTATGGCAGGTGTTATTAATTCTTATTTTTCATCACATACAGCGCAAAGTTTTGCCTATGATTTGCGCAATGTCATGTTTGAGAAAATTCAAGCATTTACATTATCGACTTATCAAAAGTTTTCAACCGCTTCACTTATTACAAGGCTGACGAATGATGTGACACAAGTGCAAACAGTGCTATTTATGAGCTTGCGCATTATGCTACGTGCACCACTGGCTGTGATTGGTAGTATTGTGATGGCTTTTGTGGTGAATGCCAAATTAGCCATGTTTTTAGTTATAGGTGCACCGATTATTGCTGTGTTTTTACTAGTAATGGTGACAAAAGGTGTTGCTTATTTCGGTCGTGTCCAAAAACGAGTAGATCGTTTGAATCGTGTATTACAGGAAAATTTGCAAGCGATTCGTTTAGTAAAGGCTTATTTACGTGGTACATATGAAGCTTCTCGTTTTGAGGAAGTAGCCTCATGTTTAAAAATAGATACAATGAAGGCTTTACGCATGATGGAATATATTATGCCCGTATTATTGTTTGTTATGAATATGGGATTATTAGCTGTCCTTTGGTTTGGGACAAAGCAAATTGCTACAGGAACAGCGCCACTTGGTGATATTGTGGCCATTGTCAATTATGCGATGCGTATGACAGGTGCATTCTCTATGTTTGCCTTTATCATTATTTTTTATGCTCGAGCAAAAGCATCGGCAGAGCGTATGGCAGAGGTATTATCCACAGAAAATGATGTGGAAATAATGACGACATCGCAGGAATTGCCAGCAAATCAATATGAGGGTGAGCTGGCTTTTGAACATGTTTATTTTACCTATCCTAGTGGAGAAAATGCAATATTATCAGATGTCAGTTTCCGCGTAAAATCAGGTGAAAAGCTAGCCATCATGGGGGCAACAGGTGCAGGAAAATCTACATTATTGCAACTCATCCCTCGCTTTTATGAGGTGACAGCAGGTAAGATTTTCGTGGAAGGGCAAGATGTACGAACATGGGATTTGCAAAAGCTACGTGAGATTATTGGCTATGTCCCACAGCAATCACTATTGTTTACAGGTAGCATTGCAGATAACGTACGCTGGGGAGATGCAGAGGCAGAAATGGATGCTGTATTGCGAGCGACGATGCAGGCACAAATTCATGCGTCTGTAGAGGATTTCCCACATGGCTATGAAACAAAGGTTGGACAAAAGGGTGTTAATTTATCTGGTGGACAAAAGCAACGTCTATCCATTGCAAGGGCATTATTACGAAAAGGGCGTATTTTATTATTGGATGATAGTACAAGTGCATTGGATGTCCAAACAGAGCGGGCATTATGGGATGCACTGCGAGCTGGGCAGGCGACAATGCTTGTAGTGACACAAAAAATTCGTACAGCAAAAGGTGCAGATGCTATTTTGTTGATTGATGAAGGTAAAATAGTGGGCTATGGTACACATGAGGAGCTTTTACAAACATCCGCACTATACAAAAAAATTGCCATCTCTCAGCAGGAGGTGGAGATGTAATGGGATTTTTTCAAAAACCGTTTGGCTATGAACCGATTTTGACAAAAGAGCATATGACGCAAACCGTAAAAAAGAAAAAAGGGCCTCGTGCAACCAATTGGAAGAGTACCTTATGGCGTTTATGGAAAATTGTTGATGAGCAACGTTTGTTATTGATTGTTGTGCTAGTGCTTGTTTTAGTTAGCTCATTACTAGCGTTGTTAGGTCCATACATTATCGGCAAGATGATTGATATGTATGTGATGCATGGGCAATTGAAAGGATTAGGGCAAGGGATTGTCTTATTAATAGCTATTTATTTTGTGTTAGCGATTGCGCTCTTTTTGCAAAACTATTGGATGATTGGTATTGCACAACAGACGATTTATCGTTTACGGACAAGTGTTTTTACGCATTTTCAACGGCTACCAGTAACCTTTTTTGATCGTCGTCAGCATGGCGAATTAATGAGCCGTATGACAAATGATATTGAAGCCGTTAGCTCTACATTAAATAGCTCCTTTATTCAAGTGTTTTCGAGTGTGCTGACACTGAGTGGGACCATTATTATTATGCTGAGTTTAAGTCCATTATTAACGGTACTAACGATGACGATTATTCCAATTATGTTTTGGGCAATGCGCTGGATTACAAGGCGTACAGCACCATTATTTAAAGAACAACAGGCTGCTATTGGTGCGTTAAACGGAATGATTGAAGAAACGATTTCAGGTCAACGCATTGTGAAGGCTTTTTCACAGGAAGAGCGTATGAAGTATGAATTTCGTGAAAAGAGCTTGCGTTTGCGTCATACAGGCTTTTGGGCGCAAACTTATTCAGGCTATATTCCAAAGGTCATGAACTTTTTAAATAATACGAGCTTTACAATCGTTGCAGGTATTGGCGGACTATTAGCTCTTTATGGTCATGTGACGATAGGCGTTATTGTCATTTTCACTGAATATGCACGCCAGTTTACACGTCCATTAAATGATTTAGCCAACCAATTCAATACGGTATTATCAGCGATTGCTGGTGCAGAGCGTGTTTTTGCTTTATTGGATGAAGAAACAGAGGTAGAATATGCTACAGCTAAGCACCATAAGTTATTAGGGCAAGTAGCATTTCAGCATGTTTACTTTAAATATGATGTAGCAGAAGAACAGTATATATTGAGGGATGTTCATTTCCGAGTGGAGCCTGGACAAACGGTGGCACTAGTTGGGGCAACGGGTGCAGGGAAAACAACCATTCTACAGCTTATTGCCCGTTTTTATGAGGCAACGAAGGGTGAAGTATTGTTTGATGGCGTCAATGTACAGCAAATTGAACGACAGTCTTTACGCTCTCAAATGGCATTTGTCTTGCAGGACCCGTTTTTATTTGAAGCCTCAGTTCGAGAAAATATTCGCTATGGTCGATTAGATGCGAGTGATATAGAAATAGAGGAAGCAGCAAAGCGTGCCAATGCTCATGACTTTATTATGAAATTAAAGGATGGCTATGATACGATTCTTGCGGCGGATGGTGGTGAAATATCGCAGGGACAAAAGCAATTATTATCGATTGCAAGAGCATTGATTGCAGATCCCAAAATTTTATTGCTTGATGAAGCGACAAGTAGTATTGATACAGTGACAGAGCTAGCGATTCAAGAAGCACTGGATACTTTAATGCAGGGACGTACGAGCTTTGTTATTGCGCATCGTTTGAATACGGTGCACAATGCAGATATGGTGCTTGTCATGCATAAGGGTGAATTAGTGGAGGCAGGCTCTCAACAGCAATTGTTAGAAGCTGGTGGGATGTATGCGGAAATGCTACAATCATCCTCCTATCATTTAGAGGAATAGAGGAGATTTATGAATATTTCTATCATAACAGTGTCTTTCCCATTGGATGGGGAGACATTACAAGAGGTTCAATCATTATGTGAAATAGCGACACAGCAAGATCAATTCGTGTATGATACAGTACTGAGTTTATCTATGGCAAGCTCTTTTGAATCGAAAGGCTTTATGGTGCTTGCCTATGAGGACGAGAGCGATACATTGGTAGGTGTAGCAAGTGCTATTGATTTAATCGGTCTACATACGTATGAATGGTCATTAGTTGTTGCGCCTACTTATCGTCAACTTGGTATTGGTACAGCATTGGAGGAGATTGTGCAGCATGGCTTGGCAGAGCGTGGTGCAGAGGGACAGCTTGCAGTGGCATTAGAAGGAGCGCCCTTTGGTAGTAGCTTTATTGAAAAAATAGGCTATAGCTATAGCTTTTCGGAGGCAACATTGGAAGCACCAATAGTAGAAACCACTTTACAGAATGGGCTAACAGTAATGGCATATGCAGGGGAGCAGCAGGAGCTGGTGAGCATTTATAGTGCAGCCTTTGGCGATTTACCAGAGGAAGCAGCGGAGCTCATTGTCTTTAATACATCAACTACAGGGCGTAAGCTGTGGTTAATTCGCCGTGAGGGTGTTATTGTGGGAACTGTGACAACAGCTGAGGAAGATGATGTACAATGGATAACAGCATTGGCAGTACACCCGCACTATGAACGGCAAGGCATTGGTACGGCATTATTATCGTTTGCGAAAAATTATGCAGGCACTGTTGGAGCGAGAGCGGTGATGCTAGATGTTGAGCTCGATAATAGTAAAGCATTATCTGTTTATGAGAAGGCTGGCTTTACAAAAGTACAAAAAATCGATTATTACACAAAATAATAGGAGGGACGAATAGGGTAAAGCACCACTATTCGTCCTTTTTGTCATACCGTATATACGGCCTGCATAGAATAAGAATAGGTTTGAAGAAAGGAGCCATAATTATGCGTATGCCTGCATTACCTACTAGAAAAAGTCCTCCAAAAGAAGCTCCTAATTCATGGTGGCGAGCTGTGAAGACCTATTTATTTAAAGATAAATTTTATCGTTTACCACCACGCAAGTGAAAGTCGCTATGAGGATAGCGGCTTTTTTAGTTGAGCTCACTTAACTGGATAGGCACGGTGGCATTGGCTAATAAAAAAGCTTCAATGGATGGACCAATTAAATAAAGCTCATGCATGGCGCGTGTTAAAGCAACGTAAAGGAGCTTACGGTCAATTTTTGTATCAAAATAAGGCGTATCAAAGGCAGCTACAATTACTGCATCAAATTCAAGCCCTTTTGCTAAATGGCTTGGCACAATAAGTAGCATGGCTTGGTTAATGGACTCTTGCTCTGTTAGAAGCTGGCAAGCAACGTCATTGTTTTGCAAAGTTTGATAGAGTGTCATTGCGTCAGCATTTGTTTTACAAATCACAGCGATTGATTGATGACCGTTAGCGCGAATGGCTTGCACAATATCCTGCATTTGCTGAGCGTGAAGTGAGGGTGTCTTCACAAATGTTGGCGTAGGGCCATGTCGTACAACAGGCTCCACTAATGGCAATGTTTCGTCCATTCGCATTAAAATTTGATTAGCGACCTCCATAATTTCAATCGTTGTACGATAGCTTTTTTGTAATGTACGGAAGCTAGCTCGTGGGAAAAGCTGTTGCACAGGCTCCCATGCAGTTAAAGAACGGTAGCTATGAATTCCTTGTGCTAAATCACCAACCATCGTGAACATATCTGTCTCTAAGCCTGCTTTTAAGGCAGCCAATTGAAATAGGCTGTAATCCTGTACTTCATCAATAAAAACAACACGCATTTTCCATGCATCATCAATCCCCTTTAACCGAGCCTGCAAATAATAGAGTGCAGCTAAATCCTCAAGTGTCCATTGTTCTTTCACATGTGCCTGTATAAATTGCTGCTGCTCGATATAATGCCAGTCGGGTGCAAACTCAGCTAGTAAGTCAGGGTTTGTCAAAAATGAACGATATAGTGTTTTTATATTGTGTTTAGTGAAGCGACGCATATAGGTAGTGACAGTGGCTTTTGCTTCTTTATCGATAGCAGGAATACGTTCATCACGTTCATCAATAACTTTTGTCACAAGACGCCGACGATTAACATCATCTCGAATACCATTCAATGCTTTACCAAGTGCATCATCGTATTTTTGATGCAGTTTGTTTAAAATGGCTTGCTTTTTTTGGCGTACATGGCTAGCTAGCACTTTTTTAATATGGGCTAGTCGTTTTTCGATGGGCATATAGGAAAATTCATGTAAAAATAATTTTTTTAAATGGGAGGCACGCATAATGCAGTATTTTTCAATATAGACATCTTCAAATTGAGCAGCAATATTGTGTTCAATTTTTTGAATGTAGCGTTCAATGATATCACGATAGTCAAGAGAGCCTTTCATCTCTGCTATCCATGTAGATTTGCCAGTCATAAAATCTTCTAGCTGGTCTGAAGGGCTTTGTAGCTTTATTTTTAATTTAGTAGCAGCTAATACATAGTCTGCAAATGTGGTTTGGCAAATTTTGTCGACACCTAGCTCGGGTAAAACGTCTCCAATATAGTCGATAAATAATTTATTCGGAGCTAAAATCATCAGTTGCTCAGGGTTGAAATGCTCACCCATCGTATAAAGGAAGTAGGAGATACGGTGTAGCGCAATCGTTGTTTTACCACTACCAGCAGCACCTTGTACAATAATCGGCTGACGGAGATGGGCACGAATAATCTCATTTTGCTCTTGCTGAATGGTCGAGACAATTTCAGTTAAACGAACATCAGCTTTACCCGCCAATGCCTCCTGTAACAATTCATCATTTGTCGTTAAATCAATGTCCCGAATAGCCAATAGCTGACCATCCTCGATTTTATACTGCCGTTTTGCAAAGAGATGGCCTTGATGAATTTCTCCACGGACATCATATTCCATATCACCGAGACGCCCATCATAATAGACATTGGCAACAGGTGAACGCCAATCAACAATAATTGGTTCATGTGTTTCACGATGGAATAAAGAGGTTTTTCCAATATAAAGGAGCTCTTTGGCTTCACCTGTTTTTTGAAAGTCAATACGTGCAAAATAAGGCTTTTTTTGCACAGCTTCTAAGCCTTCTTTTTGATTGCGTGCCATTTCAAAAAAACGAGCATTTGCGAGAATGTTCAAATAACTTAAACTGGAGTCTAAGTAATCAAGGTCGGCCATAGAGTGACGAATATTCTCTTGGGCAGATTGTAGATCTCGTTGGGATTCTTGTAGAATTTGCTGCATATAGCTTTTGGTATAAACTAATCTTTGCTCTTCAGCCTGAAAATCAGGATGTGTGGTCGTCATGCTTGCACCCCCTATGTATTAAATGGATATTCATCTTACTATATAAGGTAGCTGTCAGCAAGTAAAAGATAGAGATACTACAGGTATAATCGGCTAGTAAACAAGAATACGTTGATACTAGAAGGAGGTGGTTCGATTTATAATCGACAGGCTGCTGTGCAATATGCAAATTTATGGTGGAATCGGCGTAATCCAGCATTTCCGAGCTTTCAAGTGGATTGCACCAATTATATTTCTCAATGCTTATTAGCAGGGGGAGCACCAATGCGTGGAGCACCGAATCGAGAAAAGGGCTGGTGGCTACAGCGAGGCAATTGGAGCTTTAGCTGGTCTGTAGCTCATTCATTGCGCTGGTATTTGGAGGGTTCCACAACAGGCTTGAAGGGACGACGTGTTCAATATGCTGAGCAATTAGAGCTTGGTGATGTTATTTTTTATGATTTTCAAGGGGATGGGCGTATTGATCATTCTGTGATTGTGACGAGTATTCAAAACGGTATCCCTTATGTGAATGCACATACCTCTGACAGTATTAATCGCTCTTATTTATACGAAGATTCCACAGCTTACACACCGAATATGACCTATTTTTTCTATCATATTGATGATAGCTTTGCTTAGAAGATAGTTTCAAAGCATATTATTTTATGATATGGTGAAAGTAAATGCAATTGAAGGAGATTTTGGGTATGAGTGAACAAATAATGTCTATTCGTGATGCGATACGTGAGCGTCGTTCAATTAAACAATTTAATGGTCAACCAGTGGCACGTCAGGAGTTTATGGCGATTATTGATGATGCTGTTTGGGCTCCGAATCATGGTAACCGTGAACCTTGGCGTTTAGTGGTAGCATGTGAAGAACAGCTACCAGCATTACATGAATTATTGCGTGATTTAGCGATTCCTAAATGGCAGGAGCTATCAAGCGAAGCATTAGCAAAGCAAATGGAGAAATTCACATTAGCAGGTGCTTACGCTTTTGTCATTGTGCCAGAGGATGTGCGTCAAAAAGAGCGTTTAGAGGACTATGCTGCAGCTAGTATTTTTATTCAAAACATTCAATTGCTTGCGTGGGAAAAAGGGATTGGCTCATGCTGGAAAACACCAGCATTTTTAGATAATCCAAAATTCCGAGAAGCATTAAAGGTGCAGGCAGGCGAGCGTGTGATTGCTATGCTACAACTAGGACATTTTGATGAAACACCAAAAGGGAAAGAACGTAAAACAGCAGCGCAAATTGTGACTGGATTTGGTGAATAATAAAAATCCCCTCGTTTGGTAGCGAGGGGATTTGCATTTTTTAGCGCAGTTCAGCAACCTCATACAGATAGTCACCTAATACACGTAAGCCTTTATCGAAGTTTTCCAAGTGGAAATGTTCGTTTGGTGCATGGAAGTTTTCGCTAGATAAGCCGAAGCCCATTAACACAACAGGTAACTCTAAAATTTCGTCGAATGCCGCAACGATTGGAATAGAACCGCCACCACGTGTATAAGCAGTTGGTACTTCATACACTTTTTCATAAGAGCGTCCAGCAGCTTGAATAAATGGATGGTCAAACGGTGTTAAGAATGGACGTCCTTTATCGAATTCAGAGACAGTCACCTCAACGCCAACTGGCTTATGTTTTTCAATATGAGCTTTTAATAGTGCAACAATTTCATGTGGGTCTTGATTTGGTACAAGGCGACATGTAATTTTAGCGCCAGCCTCAGCAGGTAGCACCGTTTTAATGCCTTCACCTGAGAAGCCACCAAAAACGCCATTAATTTCTAATGTTGGACGTGCCCATGTTTGCTCTAGATAAGAATAGCCTGCTTCACCGAATAGCTCTTTCACGCCAACTTCTTCTTTAATAGAGTCTTCGTCAAAGCCAAGTGCTTGATAGGCTGCACGCTCCTCCTCAGATAAAGGTAATACTTTATCATAAAAGCCCTCTACTTGAATCGTACCATGCTCATCACGGAAAGAAGCCAAAATTTCTGTTAACGCATGGATAGCGTTTTGTACACCACCACCATAAAGACCAGAGTGTAAGTCACCCTTCGCTCCACGTACATCAATTTGCACACCTGTTAAACCACGCAAGCCATAGCATACAGCAGGTTTACCTGGAGCATAAAGACCTGTATCTGAAATTAAGATTAAATCAGCGGCTAATTTTTCTTTATTTTCTTCTACATAGGCAGGAAGATGTGGACTACCAATTTCCTCTTCACCCTCATAAATAAATTTCACGTTAACAGGAAGTGTACCCGTTGTAGCGAATAATGCCTCAATCATTTTTAAGTGCATAAATACTTGCCCTTTATCATCACTTGCACCACGAGCAAATAATTTATTATCACGAATCGTTGGATTGAACGGCTCGCTTTCCCATAAATTTAGCGGGTCAACAGGTTGTACATCATAGTGACCATAGAATAAAATCGTTGGCTTACCTTCTGCGTGTAACCAATCCGCATAAACGACAGGATGTCCTGCTGTTTGTGTAATTGAGATATTTTCTAAATTTAGCTTTTCAAAGGCATTCGCTAGCCATTTAGCAGCATTTTGGATGTCTTCTTTGTGCTCAGATAATGCACTAATACTTGGAATACGCAAAAATTCGTTTAATTCGTTTAAATGTTGCTCACGGTGTTCAGTGAAATACGCATCTAATTGCTGTAAGTTTGTCATAATAGAAGCCCTCTTTCGGATTATTTCGATAATAGAAATAGTATAGCACAACCCACTAGGAGAAACCTAAAATAAAGAGGCAATTTTAACCTTTTACAGCTTCAATTAAGAAATGAATTAATGAAAATTTTATGAGTCAATATCGATTTGAGGCTCGTCTAATTTATGAAAGGAGGGGCAATGAGTGAGAAATCTTGAAGCAGATTATTCAGAAGTTTCGGTAGATGTACTACTAAATCAACTGATGGTGGACTATGCAACTGATTTAAAAAGAATAGCTTTCTTATATATAAATGATCTGTCCGAATGCGAGGACATTATTCAAGAAGTCTATATATCCTGTTACCAAAAGTTATCTAGCTTCCGACATGAATGTAGCTATAAAACGTGGTTAATTCGTATTACTATCAATAAATGTAAGGATTATAAGAAACGTTGGAGTATAAAAAAGCTAATTTATACCCCCATTATTTCATCCATTTTCACAGCACCATCTGCAGAAGAACAATTTATTGATAAACAGACTTCACAAATTATGATAGAACAAATAGCCAAACTACCAACCAAATATAAAGATGTACTTATTCTTTATTATTATCAGCAATTGACTATGGCCGAAATAAGTGAAATTCTCGATGTAAATATGAATACGATTAAATCAAGATTACTTCGTGGCAAGAAAATCCTTCAAAATAAATTAGAAAGGAGTAATGCTAGTGGATAAGTTCGATCAACATGTAAAGGAAGAGGTACAAGGATACTTACATAAACATGTATACTTTTCTCATGAAGAAAGTGAGCAAATTCGGAGCAAAACAGCAAATACACGCTCAAGAAAAAAGTTTCAAGGTGTTTATTACACTGTTTTAGTTTCAGCAGTTGTTTTGTTTACCGTTCTAAGCATACCTGTTTTTAAAACGTTGAACTTTGATAACAACTCCGACACAGCTTACTTTGCTATTGGGGAAAATTCGATTAATGGAAAACACTTAGAAAAAGGTCAAGAAATGCTTTCAACTAAAGTAATAAACGAATTACAGCAATCGATTATTAATCACCCAGAAAAATATAAGCTACAGAAGGCTAGTTTGAATTACTGGTCAAAAAGTGGTGATGACAAAGATACCTATTCTTCAAAGGAAATTACCTTATCCTTAAGTTTTCAAAGTCAAAAAAATTCTTACTTCACCCAAGTGTTTGAAGGGGACATTGAACTTGAGAGTCAGTTTAAGGTACTAGAAAAAGTGGGTGATTGGCAGTTGATACCTGAAACACAAAAACCTAGCGATGAAAATAACTATGTCATCGCTGCTTTAGAACTATTAGTAAATCAAAAAAAATATACAATTATCGTTCAAACGTATGACATTCATGATGATTTTTATGCCAATCCTTATTCGAAAACAGAGCTTTTAGAGTTTATAGAATCTTTACAGCCAGAATTAGCAGTAAAGGCGTTATTAGCGAAAGACACCATGTTGTAGGCGAGTTTTTTTATTACTGAATGTCTCCTAAAAGTTTAGAACACCGCAATAGTTAGACACACCATCTAACAATTGGAGGTGTTTTTTATGTGCTTTCACAGCATTTGTGAACTAATCATGTAAGTAATTCCAAAGAGGCTAGATTTTAATCGGTATACGAAAATCCCTTTAAGTAACATGTTATTTATTTAAAGAGAAGCATCTCATAGCTTAATTTCCATTTTGGTCTTTTTTATTTGACTTCAATAAGGTAATTTTTTTATTGCCGTATAATAATATAAAGTAAAATATTGCTACGTCTATAAAAAAGTAAAGTATATTAAAATGTATTTGAGTAAAATTTTTTTGACTAAATAAAGAAAAGCCTGTTTGTAACTCCTTATCGCCTATGTATCTCACAAATTGAAAAGGTGCACCAAAATTATTAGATTCATATGATACTAGAAAGATGGATAATATAGTTATAACAATACTTCCCCACAATAACCCTTTCTTACTTTTGTTTTTCATTTTTAACCTCCAATTTAAAATTTAGTATATATTGATTATAATAACATAAAAGATAAAATATTTCCTTTTTTTATAAAATAATATTGTGTAATTATTTGATTTACTGTAATATTTTAAATGGAATTTAAATCAAGTGAAGGAAGTGGATTGGAAAATAAAAAAACCATTATTAGTAGTATTAACATCATTTTCAGTATTTAGTTGCGCTTTTTCATCTAGCGCTAATGCACAAGAGCCTGTTAAACAAGATGTAGTATCGAATGTTGAAAGAGAATTTAGAGAAATTCAACAAAAGTATAGTATTGAAGAAGTAGATATAAATAGGATTCCTAAAGAACAACAAATTTTGAAGTTTGATTCTATAGAAGACTTTGAAGAGTTTGTTAAAGAACTACAAATGGTGGAAGATGAAGAAGTGGTAATACCGTCTCATTTTGTGCAACAATCTCAAGTTCAGCCTTTTGCCACAACAGATTATTATAGCGATTCTGCGAAGATGGATTGGTATTCTCCCTTCACAGGATGGGGCATGACGTCTTTGGTACAATTTAAACAAATAACTTTTGATTACAAATATTATTACTTAGGTAAAGTGAAGCGTTTTAAAGCAGGAAGTATAACTAATATTAGCTCTGATATTTATGGAGTAAGTGCTTGGTCATGGTCACAAACAAAAGCTAAAGGAACAATTGGTGGAACGCTTAACCAAGCTTCTGTTGAAATAGAAGCAGATGGCTTTTACACACTTGGTGTATCTATAAATGGATTCACTATTGGAGCAAAACTTCCAGGAACTATTACAAGAACATACTATTTAGAATAATTAGAGAGAAAATCTAATTACCCAATCAATTTTTACAGGTTATGTACATCCAAGGAAATATTCAGCTGCATTAATGAAGAAATCTGCGGAGTCTTTTTTTATAAAACACATCCAGACTATGATGATATTTTGAACTTATCTAAACGAATACGTGCTAAGGAAATGATTTATTTTCTATAAAAAAGGGTTAATCCAAAGAAACCTAGCATCGTCGAAATGACGTTTATACACTAGGTTTCTCATTTTTGATAGGGGAGATTTATTCCAGCACTAAGTCTCTCTTTTTTCTGTATGCCCGTAAAAGAAGCCCAATCCCTAAATATAACAACGTCGTAACAATACCTGCTGTCGGGGAAACGAAAAATTCTTTGCCCTGTGCAATTTGAATATAGCCCTCTAGCATTAAAGGATTGATCAGGGCATCCTCTGTTGCATGCATAATGACGAGTGGCCAAATGCTTTTCGTCAGTAAATAAATTTCTGTATACATAATCGTCCAAATAATCATTGTCATTATACCAATGATAGCGAAGCTCAACCGATTGACAGGTAGCACATTGGCAATATCAGTAGCAGGCAAAAATACTAAAAAATAAGGAAGATGCCATGCTCCCCATACACCACCGACTGTCATATACAGCCAAAAATCATTCAATTTTAACTGAAGCAATTTACTTGTCAAATAACCCCGCCAAACAGATTCTTCAAAAATATTTTTAATGAATTGTAGAAAGAAGCTACTAGCAAAAGCAGATGCAACAGCATACATATTAAAATGTGAAAAATCCATCCAGCCTGTTAGATAACTAAATAAAAGAAGAATAGCTGTTGTAATAGGGTATATAAGGAATGCTACAATATACCATTTCCCATTGCCTTTTAAATGAAAGGCTAACCCTGTGTCATGCCATCCATCTCCTGCAAATGTTCGTAAAAGGATAGTGGCTAATAAAGGGAGCACTAACCATAGCCCCATACCAAGTGTATTGCCTTTAGGTTGATTGGGTATGAATTGATCAACGAGTACGCCTAGCCACCCACATAGTAAGACAATCACAATAAAAATGATGATATTTTGAGTTGTTCGCAATGTTCATCTACCTCCTTATTTTTTTAATATGGCAATAATCCATTGTGCATCTGGGCGAGGGGCTTCAGGGTGTAGCGCAATATACTGAGCGATACCTTGAAGTGCGTTCCAAAATGCTATGGCTAATGCCTCTGGGTTTCCTTGTCTTATTTCACCTATCTGCTGTCCTTCTTCAATTAATGGAATGCTTTTTTCCATTAATTTATCTGCCTCTGACAGCATTTCTTTAATATCTGTGGACATAGCCTCTAAATGATGGGCATTTTCCATTAGCACAAACATTTTAGCAGCGAAGGGATTTGTGCTAATTAGCTGAAAGATATCTTGTGCTAGTATTTCAAAAGCTGTTAATGGTGAGGTATCAGGGAAGCTCATCTCCATTTTTAGCTTTTCACTGCCAATTTGAATAAGTACTTTATACAAAGCCTCCTTTGATTCAAAGTAGTGGAAAAGCAGCCCCATGCTCATATTGGCTGCCTTCGCAATATCTGCAATCTTTGTTTCCCCATAGCCTTTTCGTATAAATAAATCTAAAGCGGATTGTAAAATCAACAATCTGCGTTGTTCCTTTTGCTCTTGTCTGCTTACCATATTGTGCACGCCTTTCATTAAAAAAATATTCATTGAAATAATATTCAACGTAAATAGGGATATTCCTTCTAGATAAGCAAAAAAGTTGTATAATTTTGTGTGTTGCTTATAATAAGTAAGTGTTATATTTTAAAAATAGGAAAGAAGGATTCCAGATGTCAGCTACACAAACAGTGGTTTCACAAGTTATGCAGGCTAGAAAGTCTGTTCGTAAATATAAAGAAGGTATCACAATTCCACAGGAGCAATTACAGACATTATTGCAACAGGCGATTACTGCGCCATCATCAAGCAATATGCAGCCTTGGCGCTTTATTGTGATTACAGATCAAGAAGTGAAAAAGGAATTACGTCCAATTGCGAATAATCAAGAGCAGGTGGAAACATCTTCAGCGATTATTGCCATTCTTGGGGATATGAAAATGTATCAACGTGCACAGGAAATTTATGATGCTAATGCGGAACAAGGGTTAATGACACGAGAAGTAGCGGATGCTATGATTAAAAATTCACATGCTTTGTATGGCAATTTACCCGAAGAAGTAATTAAAAACATCGTTCATTTTGATGCAGGTCTTGTATCAATGCAAATTATGCTATTAGCAAAAGAGATGGGCTATGATACAGTGCCAATGGGTGGCTTCGATAAAGCGAAGTTTGCGGAGAAATTTAATTTACCAAAAAACGAAGTACCAATTTTGCTGATTGCTATTGGTGAAGCAGCTACACCTGCATATGGTTCATCACGTTTACCATTAGAGCATATTGTACGTTACATTTAATGAAAAAAGGTCTAGGTTCGACAACATACGAACCTAGACCTTTTTATTATTGAGCTGTATAGCCACCGTCGATTAATAATGTTGTACCGTTAACAAAGCTTGCATCATCACTTGCTAGGAATAAGACAGCTTTTGCTACTTCTTCTGGTTTACCTAAACGACCTTGTGGATGTAGGGAAGCTAATTGCTCTTTCATAGCAGGATCAGATCCACTAAGTAGAGGTGTGTCAATATAGCCAGGGCATACAGCATTCACACGGATACCTTGTTTTGCATATGTTGTGCACAATGTTTGTGTTAACAGCTTCACGCCACCTTTTGCCGCAGCATAAGACGTTGTATATGGCAATGCCACGAAGCTATGAATGGAGCCAGCGTTGACGATTGTGCCACCTGTACCTTGTTTAAGGAATTGCTCAATAGCATATTTATCAGAAAGGAATACACCTGATAAATTGATATCAATCACCTTTTTCCAGCCTTCATATGTTAATTCATGTGCAGGAGTAGCATCACCGACACCTGCATTAGCATACATAATATCTAATTTGCCATATTTAGCAACAGTTTCTGCAATAAGGTTTTTTGTACCTTCATCACTTGTTACATCTACTTTGACAAAAAGTGCATCAAAGCCATTGCTGTTTAATTCCTCTGCTAATGCTTGACCACGTTCTGAGAAATCCGCAATCACGACTTTCGCGCCTTCCTCCGCAAATAAACGAACTGTTGCCTCACCAATACCACTTGCGCCACCTGTGACAATGGCCACTTTGTCTTGAAGTTTCATCTTGAATAACCACCTTTTATAATGATTGAGCTGTTAAACCCTTTACTAGTTGTATAATTGACTTGAAAAATCAATTATATTCAAGCTTATTACTGATATTTTACTACTTGGGTTTTTAAATACTATCCTACAAGCTAATGTATAATAATATAGAAAGATTCCTTTACTTGTAGGGGAGTTGAAAGAGGAGGTGTGTTGATGAGCCAGCCATATGAGGAAGTAACATTCCGTGAGTTTGTATTATTTGTGAAAGTGTATCATAAGCAATTGAAGGAAAATAGTAGCATTTATTTGAATTTAGAGCTATCAGTTTCTGAGCTTGATAGAGTAAAGATAGTGATATTACTGGATTCCTTTATAGCCTTGATGCATCAGACAGATATTGACACACTCCAAAAGGAATATAAGGAGTATTTGGAAATATGGTTACAGTCACAATTGGCGGTCATGGATCATAAGACATTACATTTATTTCAACTTGTGTTTGAAAAAGCTTTATTCTGTTTAATGGTACAGCAAAAAAACAAGCACTTAAATATGATGATGTCCTTTATGTTTATGATTTTCACATACCTTGTACAAATTTATGAAAAATATGAGGAAATACCACAGAAGACATTCTCGCAGGATATGCAAAGGTTAGACCAATTGAATCAATTATTAATCCGTTCATCAGGTCACAAGGATTTAGCTTATATTTTGAAAGAATGTGAAGCCTATTTTCATTATAAAAGATGTGTTTTTTATGCATACATACCATGGTCAAATCATTTTTATGGCGTGGTTGGTGCTGAGTTATCCAAGGTACAGAGCATGAAGGGGGAGTTAACCTCTCGAAGCTTTATTTTAAACTCGAGGCAACCAGTGTATTTAAAAAATCCAAAAAACTACATTAAAGAGGAGCATATTATTTTATTCAATTTATCCTCTGTTATTTTTATTCCTGTTGTTTATGAGGATCAATTATTTGGTTGGTTAACATTTGATCAAATGGGTGAGGTGTTTGACTACGCAAAAGATGAGTTACTTGTGCTTGAGCAAGTAGGGCAGCGAATAGGCTTATTCTTGGCAAGGAAAGATGAATCGACAGAGGAAAAGTCTACGCTACATTTAACAGAAAGAGAATCCATGATTTTGAATTTATTAGCGGAGGGCTATGATAATAAAAAAATAGGGAGCTTGCTGTTTTTAAGTGAACATACGGTGAGGGACTATATCAGTAGCTTAATGACAAAGCTACGAGCGAAAAATCGTACACAAGTGGTAGCTGCTGCTTTTCGGCTAGGCCTGCTTTCGTAACAAACATAACGAATATTACAAGCAATCACATCTAAACTTACACGATTGTAATAAATTTGAAAGCCAATACGATGGAGTGTAATCTAATATTTTGCGAAAATGTGTATAGAAGCAAGAACAAGAAGCGGAGGAATACACATGGATGTAAAATTAGAAGGCGTATACGAGGAATACAATCGTTATATTTATCACTTATGTTTAAAATTAACACGTAATACAGCAGAGGCAGAAGATTTAATGCAAGAAGTTTGGGTAAAAGTTGTACGCTATGAAGACAATGTGGCGGAAGTTGAACACATTAAAGCATGGTTAACAACGATTACAATGAATACATTTAGAGATCGGTACCGTAAAACTGTACGACGCAGTAAATATATGATGCACCAACCTGAAACATTAGACGTACCAATTTTAGATTTGGTTCCCAATAATGAGATTTCAACAGAAGAAAAAATTGAAAAAGAATTGATGACTAAATTAGTGCAAGATAAAATGGCACAATTAGATGCTATTTATCGTAAAACATTATGGTATTTCTACATAGACCAATATTCACTAGCTGAAATTTCAACGTTGATGAAAGTGTCGATTGGTACGGTGAAGTCCCGTTTATTCCGTGCAAAAGCGCGTTTAAAAGAAATTTTATTGTCTGATAAATCTGTGGTAGATGCTGTGTTACCAGCATAAGCGTCAATAATTGGTCGCTAGCATCATTACCTAGACAGAGGTAATTCAGCGGTTCAATAGAAAAAAACTATATCACGCTTGTCTACAGTCTGAAATCTCTCATTTTTATTATAGGTGAGGGATTTTTAGCTTACTTGATATAGGCGCGCATTAACAGTTGCTAGTGCAGAGTAGCCATACTGGACAGGTTCCCAATGCTAATAAGCTAGTAATTAAAGGAGTGACAAACAAAGGTGTCTATGTTCCTACTTGCAAAAATACTTGGCAGCCTTGGATTTGTATTGATGTTAATCAAAATTTTATTTTTTAAAGCAGAGAAGAAAAAAGATGATAAGTATGTAATTTACACAATGCTTCTAATTATTATTTCTGTTAACATTACCATCTGGGTTATTGCAGCAGCGAATTCTTAAAAGAAGAAAGGTGGATTCGTTTTCGCACATCCCACATTCATTGTAGAAGAAAAAAGACTACATCGCTTTGGAATAGGCGATGTAGTCTTTTTATGTTTGGTTTGGGTCGAGTAGACATTTAGCAAAAATATCACGTAGCATTTGTACCTCTTCAGCACTTAGCATACCAAATAATGTATTAATAATATCATTAACCTGTTGATGAGATTGCTTTAATGCACGTTCGCCTTCTTCGGTAATAATGAGTTGTGAAGCTCGTTTATCAGTAGCATGCTGTGTCTTTTCAATAAAGCCACCATTAATCAGTTTGCTTGTTAGGACAGTGACACCACCAGTTGTAACTTTTAGGCGGTCAGCAATGGCAGAAGGGCGCTTTGGACCCTCCTGCGATAAAAAGTCTAATATTAAAATGTGGGATTTAGAAAAACCGAGTGCATTCTGATTATTCCACTCATTTGCCCATTTACGCTCAATAGAAGATACAACTTCAAATAAAGAGCGAATGGCTTGTTCTTTTTCGTTCTCCATAGCAAGTCATCTCCAACGCTGTTTTAGCTTTCTTGTGCCAATTTTGTCATAGCATTTAGCTCGTAAGCTCGTACTTTACGAGGAATAAAACGGCGAATGTCCATTTCATTGTAGCCGACTTGAATACGTTTTTCATCGACCAAAATAGGGCTACGTAACATTCTTGGATGTGCTTGGATGATATTAAATAATTCCTGAATGGACAGTTGCTCAATATCTACATTTAAGTTTTTAAAATCATTTGAGTTTGTTGCGATAATTTCATCTGTGCCATCTTCTGTCATGCTGAGGATTTCTTTAAATTCAGCTAATGTTAATGGCTGTGATGTAATACGTTTTTCTTTGTAATCAATACTGTGGTCTTTTAACCATTTTAATGCTTTTCTGGATGAAGAACAGCTCGCTTGTGAGTAAATTGTAACTGTCATTCTTCATTCCCCGCTTTCTGTTTATATTTTATAAATAGCTTATTAGTAAGTTAATTTGTTTATATTTATATCTTACTAGTAAGATATAAATAAATCAATAGTTAATTGAAAAATATTCAATATTACTATGATATTTTCTTGTACATTAAAATATACGCAAAAAAGAGCAGAAAGTTTCAATAATCTAGCTTACAATGATGTAATAAAGCGAACCTTTTGTTAGTAGAAGAAACATAGCCTAATGACTATTGTATGAAGGAGAGTCTACATTTATACATAAAAAACAGCTCTGCCTATAGGCAAAGCTGCTTTATCAGTTAATTTTGTTGTCCAGATGTGAACCAATCTTGGACATTCCAAACTTTTGTTGCTAGACCTTCATAGAAATCAGGTTCATGGCTAACGAGTACGATTGTGCCTTTGAATTCTTTCATTGCACGTTTTAGTTCTTCTTTCGCATCGATATCTAAATGGTTTGTCGGCTCGTCAAAAACAAGCCAATTTGCTTCTTCCATCATTAATTTACATAGACGAACCTTCGCCTGCTCACCACCTGATAGTGAATTTAATGGGCGTGTAATATGCTCTGTTTTTAAACCAGCACGTGCTAATGCTGCACGAACTTGCGCTTGCTCCATAGAAGGGAAGGCATTCCATACGTCATCGATTGGTGTAATTTTATCAGCCTTGACCTCTTGTTCAAAGTAAGAAGGGTAAAGGTAGTCACCACGTATTACATCACCAGCTAACGGATTAATTTTGCCAAGCATCGTTTTTAATAATGTCGATTTCCCAATACCATTCATGCCAACTAAAGCGATTTTTTCACCACGTTCAATAGCAAATGTCAGTGGGGGTAGTAAAGGCTTCTCTTTATCATAGCCAATGACAAGATTTTCAGCTTCTACAACATAGCGGCTGGAAGAACGAGCTTCTTTAAAGCCGAATTCAGGTTTTACAGCCGTTTCAGGGCGATCGATACGCTCTAAACGATCAAGCTGCTTGGCACGTGATTTTGCACGACCAGTTGTTGAATAACGGGCTTTATTTTTAGCGATAAAGTCCTCTTGTTTTTTTATAAATTCTTGCTGTTTTTCATATGCATCAATATGCTGGCGTTTGTTAATTTCAGCAAGCTCAATAAACTTCTCATAAGTTGCTGTATAACGTGTTAGTTTTGAAAATTCCAAGTGGAAAATCACATCAACAGTATTATTCATAAATTCTGTATCATGTGAAATTAATAAAAAGGCATATGGATAATTTTTTAAATAGTTTTTCAGCCATGTTATATGCTCTTCATCGAGATAGTTTGTTGGCTCGTCCAGCAATAGCACTTTTGGTTTTTCTAATAGTAGCTTCGCCAATAAAACCTTTGTACGTTGTCCACCAGAAAGTGCTGCCACATCACGGTCTAAGCCAATTGCATCCAAGCCAAGTCCTCGTCCAACTTCTTCAATTTTCATATCAAGTGAATAAAAATCGCCAGCATCTAATGCATCCTGCACTTCCGCCATTTGCTCTAATAACACCTCAAGCTCCTCAGGTGTAGCGTCCGCCATTTTACCTGTAATGTCATTTAATTCGGCTTCTTTTTGATACAAAGGTAGAAAAGCATCACGTAACACATCACGCATGGTGCGCCCAGCTGTTAGCACAGTATGTTGATCTAAATAGCCATAATGTGTATTAGGTAACCATTCCACTTTACCTGTATCATGAATGGCTTGACCTGTAAGAATGCTCATTAATGTGGATTTTCCCACACCGTTTGCGCCAACTAAGCCGATATGGTCGCCTTCTACTAAACGAAAAGATACGTCTTTAAAAAGGGTGCGATCCCCAAAGGAATGACCTAAATTTTCAACTGTTAAAATTGCCATAATTGTTCCTCCAAATAGATAGTAGCATTAGCCTATGAACATTTTTACAGCTTGGCTAATTGTTTATTTAATGCAGCTAGCTGTGCCTCCATGTTGGCTAGACGTTGTTCCGCCTTTGCTACTTGATCGTTATGTCCTGTCGATTCTAATTTTTCAATATCACCCTGTAAGTTGATATAGTCCATTTTTAGCTCTTTAATTTGATATTCAATATCGCTTTTCGTTGACACCTCAGTCACTCCTTTCTTCGTTTTATGACGTGTAAAAGCGATGAGGCTTTGAGTACCTCACCGCTACATAGTTAAAATGAAAGTTGAATCGTTTATATTGTATCACAGAATGAGGAGATAGAAGCGATATTATGTCTGCCATTGGCAAAATCTAATAGCATTTCAACGAGTGCCTCATTATTAGAAGCAAGTTGTAGTTGACGTTGTTTTTTTATCGCGCGTTCACTGCGAGCTTCATGTAATAATAATTCCATTACTGCATTTTGAATTTGTGATTGTTTCATTTTACGACCAAGTCCAAGATGAATAAAGCCATTATGTTCACGAGGGAAAGCATGTAGTAACTCTGCCTCTGTTTGGGCAAGTGTAATACAAGGTACACCATAGGAGGCAATTTTATATGGTGTATAATTGGCATTACAAATAATAATATCTGCCTTTGGTAATAGTGTTAAAAGGGCATTTGGTTTGCGCACAATCGCTGTATGTCGACGACTTAACACCATAATTTGCAAATCGTCAATCGCATGCTGATACTGGTCGTCAATGACAAGCGTAATTTGTAGCGGGATTTGTAGCTGTGTTAGATGACGTAGTGTACGGTAGGTTAAATTGTGTTCGTCACCATCTTCAAAGGCAACGACAATATGTGGTGGATTTTCGTTTGTCTTTTCTTCATATGTGAGCTGTTGATAGGCTGTTGGAAGTGCAAAGGCGAAGTTGCCACCCATATAATGAGCTGGCAAATACTCTGTCACCTCTTGATGAAGTGCTAGTAATACATAGTCGCAAACTTGTCCACCATCACCAAAATCATCAAAATGGACAATCGTTTGGCAAAATGGTCGTAGTAGCTCAACTTGCCAACTCTCTGAATTATGACCATCTCGAATGATTAAGTCAGGCTGTATTTTTTTTATATGTTTTGGTAGTTCATCAAAATGATCGAATATAATTGGCGACAGTTTGTCCTGCATGAAAACAGCAAGATGATCGTTTGTGTGTGTTTTAACGAAAATAAAAATTTCCTCGTTCATCAATAATTGTGCCAATGTAGCAACTCTTTCAAAAGGATAGAGTCCTTTATTGATGCAGTCTTCTACTATAAAGACAATCTTTTTTTTCATTTGTCCTGTTTGAATTTCATTTTGCAAGTATATCCCATCCTTTCATCTGTCTCTTTACATTATGGTGTGAGTATTGGAAGTATGTATAAAAAGAAGAAAGTGACGAATCGAATGTGTAGAAGACTAAGAAATGAGCCGATGCAATGAATAAAGAGTGAGCCATACTATCATAGATTTTGAGGGAAGAGAGTGAGTCATTATGGGAATGCGTGCTGCCATTGTTGTAGGTGCTACAGGATTAGTAGGTACTTCACTTGTGAAACAACTGTGTGAAAATGAGGAATATGTGTCTGTGACAGTGATTACAAGAAGAAAGCTAGCTTATACAAATCCTAAACTAATCGTAAAAATTCGAGCATTCGATATGTTAGAGGAAAGGGATTTTGAGTTTGCCCATGAGTTATATTGTTGCTTAGGTACAACAATGAAAAAAGCAGGCTCACGAGAGATTTTTGAGAAAGTAGATTTTGAATATCCATTAACAATAGCCTCATTAGCGAAAAAACGAGGAATTCCACATCTACTAGTCATCACAGCGATGGGGGCTAATGAAGGTTCATCCTTTTACTACAATCGAGTGAAAGGCAAATTAGAGCATGATTTAATCGAGCTGGGTTTACCACGGTTATCCATTATACGTCCATCTTTGTTACTAGGCGAGCGAGATGAATTTCGATTAGGTGAAAAAGTGGGTGAAAAGATTTTCGGGATATTAAAGCCTTTATTTGTAGGGCCTTTAAAGCGTGCACGTGCTATCGAGGCTTCACAGGTAGCAAAGGCAATGATTGTTATCGCCTTATATGAAAAATCGCAACCTGTTTATATTTATTCTTCACAGCAATTAGCGAAATTGGATTATCCAGAGATACAAGCAGAAGCAATTTCACGTGAACAAGTATTTAATTGGGAGAAGCACAAATTGTCAGATGCCATAGATGAAGAAGGGCGAGTAAATCGAGACGTAGTTATTAATCGTGATAAATTTAAAATAGAGCAAGAGAATGTTCCGCCTAAAGACTGAATTATCGGGACAGTTCTTTTCGCCCAGCATTGTATTTGCTACAATCGGTGGTAGAAGATAAATGTTGGAGGCAAAAATGATGAAAATTTTACTAGTAGATGGCACGATGTTTGGCTTGAAAACAGGTGCTATTCTAAAACAAGTAGCGCAATACATTCAAGAGCTTAATGCAAGCTATGATATAGAATTGATGTGCTTTAAAGATTATCAGCACCAAATTGTAGATGGTTCACCATTAAACGAAGATATGAAGAAGATGATTCAGCAATTTGAGGAAGCAGATGCATATATTATTGCAACGCCTATTTTTCAAGCATCCATTCCAGGTGTTTTGAAAAACGCCTTTGATTTCCTACATCCTAAAACGATGCGCTATAAACCAGTATCGATTGTGGCAAATGGTGGAACATATCAGCATCATTTAGTAGTGGAGAATCAATTAAAGCCAATTTTAGATTATTTCCGTGCCCTTGTCACACCAAACTACGTCTATACACATACGTCTCATTTTGATGACAACAACAATATTGTGGATGAAGATGTACATCAACGTTTGCGTGAATTAGCCCGTGTTTTCGAACAATACTGTGAAATGAGCAAAACATTACCAAAAGAAACGCTTGATCAGCACTAATAATATATTTACAAAGGGGGAGATGTCTCAATGGGGCAGCTCCTTTTACTATGTTGTGACAACTGATAGAGCTTTCAAATGCAATATGATAAAATAATACTTTAGCAAAAGAGAAGGAGGGATGTTCATGCGAGACGTTACCTTACTAGAAAAACAGCGCTGTAGCCTTATTTTAACGAATAAAGCAAAGGAAGCAGTAGAGGAATGCTCGGCGAATGAGCATGCCTTTTTTGCGTTACAAAATGCATTTATGGTTTACATCGAAAAGCGTAAGGCCAAAACGGTTGGTGAGACCTTTTTATCCATTTATTTTAATGCAGAGCACAATAAGAAATTAACAGATGTGCTTGCTGGAAAAACAGTCATCATAGATTGCGTTCTAAAGCTGGAAGGTTTATTGGCAACAAATATTCGCTTTGTCCATATGCACAGCTCAATTCAAACTAATCGGCGTTTACCCGCAGCGCTGCAATTTATTACAAGACCAAATAATGGGGCAGGCATCCCACTGGATTTACATACGAAAATTCGAGAGCTGCCGATTGCCGAAGAACGCACGGAGTATGTGAAAAAGCGTATCGCTAGTTGGGAAGGCTATTTAAAAATCCAAGAGCGTGATGCGACGATTGATGATATTCAGAGTGAGTTCAAGCAAAGCTATTGGAATGAGGATTTTACACGTCTAACACTCGTTTGCCCTTATATTAAGTCGAAAGAATGGAAACAGCTTGAAGGGCTTAGCGCTAGCATACAAGGCATTCGTGGTGAAGTTGGGCAAGTATTAAAGGCGAGTGCCAATAAGCAAACAGTGGAAATTGACGTCAAGCCATTTATTCAAGATATGGCACGTAAAGACCAGCTTCATTTACGTTCAAAGCAAGTGAGCTTTAGTAATTTTGCTACATTAAGTCAAATTCGACGCTTGCGCAATGGCTTTACGAAATTAGAAAAAGGTGAGGCAGTTAATCCGCAATTAGAAACGATTCTTTTTGAAAAACGCCCGACCGTCAAAGCGACAAAGCTACCAACAGATATAGAATTTCATAACCCGTTGAATGACTATCAACGACGTGCGGTGCTAGGAGCGATGTCTGTTGAGGATTTATATGTCATTCAAGGTCCACCTGGCACAGGAAAAACAACAGTCATCTCTGAAATTTGTCAACAAAACGTAAAAGCAGGCTTAAAAACACTTGTTGCTTCTCAATCAAATTTAGCTGTTGATAATGCTTTAGGGCGACTGCTATCCAATCAAGAAATTCGTATTTTACGCTATGGTCGAACGGAAAGCATTGAGGAAGAGGGCAAAAAATTTATTGAAGAAAATGTAGCATTGCATTGGCGTGAGCAAACATTAGCAGCAGTTGAAACAGAACGAGCAGCCTTCCATGAACGAGAGCAAGAGGTTAAAGCAAGTATTCGTCAAAAGCAGGACGAGCTTCAAAAATTAGAGGCATGGTTAAGTGAGCTAGCTGAAGAAATAGCGGCAAAAGAGCAGGCTGCTATTGATGAGCCCATCCTACAACAGGAAATTCAAGCGTTGAAAAAAGAGCTTAAGGCAACAAAAGCGGAACAGCAAGTATTGGAGATACAAAGGGAGCAGGATGAAAAGCAGTTGACACAGCTTGAACCTGTCGTGCAAGAGCTAGAGCATATTCTAGCTACAAATCCACCTATTGAGCAATTGCAGCAAACTATCGAGCATGAAGAACAACGAATAGCTCATTTAGAAGCGGCTGTTCAATATAAGGAGCTAGCAGAGCAAAAGCAAGGGCTGGCATTAAGCTTTCAAAGCATTCAAACTCAATATGAGGAAGAAAATCAACGTCTCCAACTATTAAAAGATGCTCAAATATATATCAAAACGTTAACGTCCTATGACCGCCTCCAACGCTTTTTACAGCATTATGGCATTCGTCCCACACATGTGCTACTCCAACAAATAAATCGTCTTCAACATTTAGAGGATGCGAAAGATTTAGAAGCATGGGCGACGATTAATACACGTCTCCAACAAGCAATTACGAAATTAGAGACGCTCGTTTCACAGGAGGAAGCTGCACAGGCTTTGGCTAAAAGTAAGCTACAGCCTGTCCAATTATTTTCCTTACAAAACTTAACAGGTGTTTTTGCGGAGCTGAATGCAGCCTTTCAAGATGGTCAGCCATCTACTACACAGGTAGTCAGTTATTTACTAGGGCTTTATATGCGACGTGATTTTGTCTGGCAAAAAGGCGCTACATTACAGCAGCAACAAGCATATAAAGAACAAGAATTTCAGGCTTTGCAGCAAAATATGAGCCATTTTGTCAATCAAGAATGTGCTATTACGAGCTTTGAGGTACAACGTCTACACAATCAATTACAGCCATATTTCCAGCATACTGAGCGTTTACAGCAATTAGCAGATACTTTTGCATTAGCTACTGTACCAGAAGAATCTGTAGAGCGCTTGAAAATGTTAGTAGGAGAAAGTCAGGTTGCTAAACAGTCAGCACAGCAGCAAATGGAGGCTGTCAAGCAAGCGAATATTCAGCTTCAACCGAAAAAAATAGCGCTGCAAGCTGTACAAAGTAGTTTGCAGGAGCTAGAGCAACAGCTTTTACAACTGGAGGAGCGTTTGAAGGATATTAATGTTGCAGGGTTAAAGAAGGAAAAACAGCTTGCTATTTATACAAAGCTGTTACAATCTACACCAGAGCGTACATTTGAGGAAGTAGCAGAGAGTATTCAAAGTACAAAAATGGCAGTGGAGGAATTGACACGGAAAGAGCGACAATTGCCCTTACGTCAAAAATTGCAGGAGCAATGGCGAGATAAATTGCTTGGAGCAACTGAATATGATTTAGATGAAATTCGTAAATTATATGTCCGTCATGCCAATGTGATTGGGACAACTTGCGTGGCTTCAGCAAGCAAGGAATTTATGGAAAACTACCCGACATTTGATGTTGTCATTATTGATGAGGTATCCAAGGCGACACCGCCAGAGTTATTGTTGCCAATGCTGAAGGGGAAGAAAATTATTTTAGTAGGGGATCATCATCAATTACCGCCATTACTTGGTGATGATACATTGGAAGAAACGTTAAAGGCGATGCTTGACGAAAATCCAAATTTTGATGGGGCACAAGAGTTGAAAAATTTATTGCGGGAGTCGCTGTTTGAGCGCCTCTTTAATAATTTGCCTGCTACACATAAACAAATGCTAGCATTGCAATATCGAATGCATGAAAAGATTATGAACAGTATTACACCATTTTATGCACAAGAGGAAAACGGCTTACAATGTGGCTTAATAGACTCCGATACAGTGCGTGACCATCGTTTAGAAGGACAATTTGTCAACCGTGATGATCATTTAATGTGGATTGATATTCCGAGTGAGAAGCCTTATTTAGAGGAGCAAGTAAAAGGTGGGACGAGCCGTTATAATGAGGGTGAACTTCAAACGATTCGTCGTATTTTAGTGGATTTAAATGCTAGTGTGATGGCAGCAAAAGCGGCTGGGCATATGCCACAAGATGCACAAAAAAGCGTAGGTGTTATTAGCTTTTATGGGGAACAAGTAAAGCGTATTAATCGACTGCTTCAGCAAGAATTGCAATTACCACATTTACAGTTTAGAACAGGGACTGTTGATAAGTTTCAGGGAATGGAAATGGACGTGATTTTAGTCAGTATGGTGCGGAATACACCTAAAGGCGGGGATATTGGCTTTGCAAGAGATTACCGCCGCCTCAATGTGGCTCTATCACGTGCAAGGGAGTTGCTGATGTTGATTGGTAGTGCAGAGATGTTTACACAGCGTGCTAAACATGCCGATACACGAGATATGTATAGTCAATTATTAGCAACAGTAAAATCGTATAATGGTCTACGAAACCATGAAGGACAGGTGATAGATGATGTCAAAGCTACAGCAACGATTAATGCGTGAGTTGCAACAAAATCGTGCCATTCAAATTGTCCATACAGATGAATGGTCTATTCCTATTCGTACTGTGGATGTAACATATAAGCCTGTCCAACGTTCAACGATGGATGTGTTGATGACAATGCTGTTAGTGAGTATGCAGGAAATAGATTTTAGTACACCACAGGAATTTAGCGAACTATTGCTTGTTGATGTACTATTTATAGAAGATTTAATCACCATTATGAAAAGGGCTGGCTTGATTGACCAACAAGAGAGCGTTTATCAGCTAACAGTGAAAGGACAACAGCAGCTAGCACAAGGTGTTTTTGAAGAAGAGCTGGATGAAGAAGTGGCTACTTTATTTTTTAGCCCATGTCATCATGCATTTTTGAAGGTGGACGAGGGACGAACGGAAGATTATGATGAATTGCCAGAGCTGTACAGATACTTGGATAAAGAGGCAGAGCAGCAGTTCGAGGATAGCCAATTAATAGAAGCATTACAACAGGATGAAGAAGCTACAGCGAGCTCTCAAAAAGTGATAGCCCAAATTGTACAAGCTGAGGCGAAGCAAATTAATGACAGCCCTTGTCTAGAATTTGTTCTTTATGACAAGGAGCAGGATATTTTGTATGCACGTATTTGGAATGTGCTGTTACATCAATGGGATCATGTATTGGAACAACAGTTAACAGCAAAAGAACAATTACAATGGCGTGAACGCTATAAATAAGGTAGGGCACAGTGTAGGCATGAACATCTAAACTGTGCCTTTTCTATTAAAAATAGAATGGTTCGTTCTGTTGATGTCCTGTGTAGGTAGCTATGTTATGATTAGCTATAAATGACTATGGAGGGATGAATATGTTACAACATCGTACATTAAAGTTAGCAGCAAAGAGCATGCTTATTGGTTCAATGTTATTTGCTCCATTAGTATATACACCTGAAATCATGAAAGTTGAGGCTGCTACAGTCATTGGGAATTATAATGATTTTGATACAACAGCGCATTGGGCACAGGATATGAAATGGGCGATCAACCATGGATTAATTAGTGGTTATGCAAATCAAAAGCATCCTACCACACCGTCATTAGGCATTGGTAATTGGATTAATCCCTATGGTAATTTAACAGAATATCAACTATTGGCAATTCTATTACGTTATAAAGATAAAGCAAGCTATGATAAAGAAAAGCTAGCATTGCAGCATGAAACAGCTTCTAATTATGCGTATATTGAATATTATTTGGCAAAGCA
This sequence comes from Lysinibacillus piscis, assembly GCF_026012395.1. Lineage (GTDB taxonomy): Bacteria > Bacillota > Bacilli > Bacillales_A > Planococcaceae > Lysinibacillus > Lysinibacillus piscis. The sequence continues at coordinate 1,182,398 of NZ_BRZA01000001.1, read as the reverse complement.
ATATGGCATTATGACAAAGGGCTCTGTGACAAATACAAAGCCTGCCTCTGAAACAGTGACACGTGGGCAAATGGCACAAGCACTGGCATCCATGTATTATGGACGAGCAGTTACGTTACAGCAAGCAGTGAATTTTATGTATGACAATGGTTTATCAACAGGTGTAAATCCAGCAAAAGGACATACATTTGAAAACTTTGGTGCGGATACGAAGCTGACAAGGGCGCATATTGTGACATTTTTAAGCCGTTACGACCAAAAAGCAGGACAGATAGCCAAAGATGTACAACAGGTTGATGCAGTCTCTGCCTATGAACAGGAAGTTGTCACATTAGTAAATGCTGAACGTAAGAAAGCGGGTTTAACAGCTCTACAAATAGATGATAAATTAATGGCTACTGCCCGTGCAAAATCAAAAAATATGCAAGCTGAAAATTATTTTGATCATACAAGCCCAACATTAGGCACAGCATTTGATCAAATAAAGGCAGCTGGTATTACATACACGTATGCTGGTGAAAATATTGCACAAGGTCAAAAAACACCACAGGAAGTTGTGGAAGCATGGATGAATTCAGAGGGACATCGAAAAAATATCCTGAATGCTAATTTCTCACATATTGGTGTTGGCTATGAGGCACAAGGTCATTATTGGACACAGCAGTTTATTAAAAAATAATAAAATACTAGAATCGGCGCTATGTTAGAAAACAGCGTCGATTTTTTCTTTTGTGGTATAGTAAGGTAACAATCAATTACCATGGGGCTTGTATTCCTCCCTGTAGAGGAAGGCTTCTACTGAACTAAGATAAATAAAGGAGTACGAACGATTATGGCAAAAAGTGTAGTCATTGCAGAGAAACCTTCTGTTGCACGTGATATAGCAAATGTGTTGAAGTGTAATAAAAAAGGAAATGGTTTTTTAGAGGGCGATAAATATATTGTCACATGGGCATTAGGACATTTAGTAACATTGGCTGATCCGGAAGCTTATGATAATAAATATAAAACATGGAATTTAGAAGATTTACCGATGCTGCCAGAGCGTATGAAGCTTGTGGTGATGAAGCAAACTGGTAAGCAATTTAATGCTGTGAAATCTCAGCTAACACGTAATGATGTGCAAGAAATTATTATTGCGACAGATGCTGGACGTGAGGGCGAATTGGTCGCACGTTGGATTATTGATAAAGTAAATGTCAAAAAGCCAATTAAGCGCCTATGGATTTCCTCAGTAACAGATAAGGCAATTAAAGAAGGCTTTGCGAATTTAAAGCCAGGAAAAAATTATGAAAATCTATATGCAGCGGCTGTAGCTCGTTCAGAGGCGGATTGGTATATCGGGCTGAATGCCACACGTGCATTAACAACACGTTTTAATGCGCAGTTGAATTGTGGACGTGTACAAACGCCAACCGTAGCGATTATTGCAGCACGTGAGGATGAAATTAAAAACTTCAAGCCACAAACGTATTATGGTATTGAGGCACAAACAGATGGCTTAAAATTAACATGGCAAGATGCAAATGGGCAGTCACGCAGCTTCAATAAAGAAAAAGTGGATGCAATTGTAAGAGCATTAGGCAAACAGGATGCAAAAGTTGCCGCTATTGACCGCAAAGCGAAAAAAGCCTTTGCACCTGGTTTATATGATTTAACCGAATTACAGCGCGATGCCAATAAATCATTCGGCTATTCTGCAAAGGAAACATTGAATATTATGCAGAAACTGTATGAATCACATAAGGTACTGACATATCCACGTACAGATTCACGCTATTTATCATCCGATATTGTTGGCACATTGCCAGAGCGTTTAAAGGCCTGTGGTGTAGGTGAATACCGTACATTGACAAATAAAATTTTAACGAAGCCAATTAAAGCCAATAAATCTTTTGTCGATGATAGCAAAGTATCGGACCACCATGCCATCATTCCAACAGAGGGCTATGTGAATTTATCTGCTTTTAGTGATAAAGAACGTAAAATTTATGATTTAGTGGTGAAGCGTTTTTTAGCGGTACTATTGCCAGCACATGAATATGAGCAATTAATAGTACAGGCGAAAATCGGCAATGAAACATTTATTGCAAAAGGTAAAACCGTTTTACAAGCAGGCTGGAAGGAAGCCTACTCAAATCAATTCGATGATGAGGAGCAAGGAGAAGATGTGAAGGAGCAGTTATTACCTCGTTTAGAGCAAGGGCAAACACTAAAAACGAAGCTAATTGCGCAAACATCAGGGCAAACAAAGCCACCAGCACGCTTTACAGAGGCAACATTATTATCTGCAATGGAAAACCCAACGAAATATTTGGAGGCAGGTGATAAGCAACTAGCCGATACATTGAAATCGACAGGTGGCTTAGGGACAGTAGCCACACGTGCAGATATTATTGATAAGCTCTTTAATTCATTTTTAATTGAAAAGCGTGGAGGTAAGGACATCTATATCACTTCTAAAGGTCGTCAGCTATTAGATTTAGTACCAGAGGAATTACGTTCACCTGCCACGACAGCACAATGGGAGCAAAAGCTAGAGCTAATTGCAAAGGGCAAGTTGAAAAAGGATGTCTTCATTAATGAAATGAAGGAGCATACAAAGGCAATTGTTGCTGAAATTAAAGGCAGTGATAAAAAATATAAGCATGACAATATTTCCACAAAGTCATGTCCAGACTGTGGCAAGCCAATGCTTGAGGTCAACGGTAAAAAAGGAAAAATGCTTGTTTGTCAGGATAGAGAGTGTGGTCATCGCAAAAATGTATCCCGTGTGACCAATGCACGCTGTCCACAATGTAAGAAAAAGCTAGAGCTACGCGGTGAAGGCGATGGACAAATTTTTGTTTGCCAATGTGGCTATCGTGAAAAATTATCTGCTTTTGAAGCACGTCGTAAAAAAGAAGGTGGCGGCAAGGTAGATAAACGTAGCGTTCAGAAATATTTGAAACAGCAGGAAAAAGAAGCGGAGCCGTTGAATAATGCTTTTGCAGATTTATTAAAAGGATTGAAGTTGGATGAATAATATCTAACATTGGAAATAGTAAATGATTTTTAAGCCCTATGACAATTTGCGGTCATAGGGTTTATCCTTAAGGAGAGATACCAATGTGGACACAGCATTTTATCGATACAGAACGAGGTCGTTTTGAATATTTTCTAGCTGGTCAAGGTGAACCGATGGCGATTACCCATATGTATATGGCATTTGATACACGTGGAAATTTGATGGCTACTCCTTTTGCCGAGCATTATCAAGTGTACTTGATTAATATTCGTAATGCTGGAGGCTCTATAAAATCGGATAGTGATGACCAACTAGGGATGAAAGAATTTGTGAAAGATGTAGAAGCAATACGCGAGGCATTACAAATCGAACGCTGGGCATTTGCTGGTCATTCTACAGGTGGGATGATGGCATTGCAATATGCTGTGACAGCACCGACATCGCTAACCAAAATAATCGCAGGCTGTACAGCGGCTAGTAAGGCATATGCAGGTCATCCTGATAGCATTTATTGTGCTGAAAATAAGCATTTCACACGTATCGTAGAAATTATGGATTTATTGAACAGCGTGGAGACACCTCAAGAAGAACGACAACAATTAAGCTATGAATGGGCATTGATGTCCTATTATTCTGAGGAAAAATTACAAGAGGCAATAAGAAGACCCAATAGTGGGCGTACTGTTGGAGAAAATCTGCATCATTTCAGAAAAATCGATGTGAGAAATTTTGACCTTCGTACAGCATTAACAAATGTAGATGTACCAACATACGTTTATGCAGGGCGATATGACGCACAATGTCCTGTTGAATTTAGTTATGAAATAGCTGAGTTAATCCCACAGTCACAACTGACAATTTTTGAGCAATCAAATCATAATCCATATATTGAGGAAGAGGAAGAGGAAAAGTTTAAAGTGTTTGTTAGAGAAACAGTGTAATAAGTAATTACTACATATACTTTAATTTTTTTGTAAAATCTAAATTTTTTAGCTAGACGGAAATTTTTGAGAGTGCTATATTTAAGAGGTCATAGTGTAATGAAAGAAGGATTATAGATGCCTATGGAGAAAAAAACATTAAAGCAGCGTATTGTGGATGCATCTGTTGTGCTGTTTCAACAAGATGGCTATCACAATGTAACGGTTGACCGAATTGTTGAGCATATTGGGGCGTCAAAGGGTGGATTTTATCATAATTTCAAATCGAAAGATGCGTTGTTATATGAGATTCATGATGTCTTTATTTCATATGTTATTCGGCAATCACAGGAAGCATATGACAAATACGACACACCGATTAGTCGTTTATGCGCATTGATGCAAACGCTTACACATGTGTTTGATTTGTATCAGGAGCATATTACGGTATTTTATGAGGAAAGTCGTTCATTGTCAGCAGAATATAGTGCTATTATTCATGACAAACGTAGCCACTATCGAAAAATTTTACAAACAGTCATTGAAGAGGGACAGCAAACGGGGGATTTTCGTGCAGAGCTACCTGCTACCATTGTAACCATGGCTATTGTCGGGATGATTAACTGGACATATAAATGGTTTAAACAGTCAGGGCCTCTGACGATGGAAGAAATCACAAAGGTATTTTCAGACATGGTGTTACATGCGATTGTTACAGAGCAAGCGATGGAAGAAGCCATTCAATTTATGATAAAAGATAAGCCAGCAATCTAGACTGGTTTTATTTATCGTAAATGCAAACCGACCAGTCGGTTATTAGGGGAGAACATATTCAAACAAGGGGGCATTCATATGAATTTTGAATTGACGAAAGAGCAAGCGATGATTAGAGATATGGTACGTGATTTTGCAGAAAAGGAAATCAAGCCGTATGCGCGTGAGGTGGATGAAACATCTACTATGCGCATCGAAAGCTTTCAGAAAATGGCTGAGTTAGGCTTAATGGGGATACCGTTTCCAGAGGAGTATGGGGGCTCTGGTGGAGATACAATTTCTTATGCACTAGCTGTTGAAGAAATAGGTCGTGCATGTGGGGGCACAGGATTAAGTTATGCCGCAGCTGTGAGCTTAGGTGCTTCACCAATTTATACGTTTGGTACGGAGGAGCAAAAGCGTGAATGGCTTGTTCCATTGGCGAAGGGAGAAACATTAGGCTCATTTGGTTTAACAGAACCAAATGCAGGCTCAGATGCTGGTGGTACACGTACAACGGCTGTTGTTGATGGTGATGATTTTATCATTAATGGTGAAAAATGCTGGATTACAAATGCAAGCTATGCACGTCAGATTATTGTAACAGCTGTGACAGGGAAGCGTGAGGATGGCAAAAAAATTATTTCTGCGATTATTGTACCAACAGATGCACCAGGTGTCACAATCAATAGCAACTACGACAAAATGGGTGTACGTGGATCTAATACATGTGAAATTGTGCTACAAAATGTACGTGTGCCAAGAAGTAATTTATTAGGTGATGAAAAACGTGGCTTTAGTCAATTTTTGTATACATTAGATGGTGGACGTATTTCGATTGCAGCATTATCAATAGGGATTGCACAGGCTGCTTATGAAAAAGCGCTGAAATTTGCGAAGGAACGTGAACAATTTGGTGCACCAATTTCTAAATTACAGGCAATTCAATTCAAATTAGCAGATATGGCGATGGAAATTGAGTTAGCACGTACATTAGTGCATAAAGCGGCATGGTTGAAGGACCATAAAAAACCATTTGGCAAGGAGGCAGCAATGGCAAAGCTATTTGCTTCTGAAATGGGCTTCCGTACTTGTAATCAGGCAATTCAAATTCATGGTGGCTCAGGCTATATGAAGGAATATGATGTGGAGCGCCATTTACGTGATATTAAATTAATGGAAATTGGTGAAGGAACATCTGAAATTCAACGTTTAGTTATTTCAAGACATATCGGCTGTTAGGGGGTGTGTAAAGATGTTTAAAAAAGTATTAATTGCAAATCGTGGAGAGATTGCTAGACGCATTATTAGAACATGTAAACGACTGAATATCCAAACGGTGGCTGTCTATTCGGAGGCAGATGCCAATAGCTTGCATGTGAGGGATGCAGATGAGGCGTATTGCATTGGTAAGCCACCTGTTGCACAAAGCTACTTAAATATAGATAGTATTTTAGAGGTAGCAGCGCAAAGTGGAGCTGAAGCCATTCATCCTGGCTATGGTTTATTGTCGGAGAACGCCACATTTGCTAAGCGTTGTACAGAGGCTGGTTTCACATTTATTGGACCGAGCGCAGAGGTTATTGCCTCAATGGGGAGCAAGCTAGAGGCACGTAAAACGATGAAGGCAGCAGGTGTACCAATTGTGGAGGGCGTGGAAACACCTGTGCAGGATGTCGCAGAGGCCATTGATATTGCGAGTCGCTTAGGTTATCCAATTATGCTAAAGGCTTCTGCTGGCGGTGGTGGCATTGGTATGCAGCTTGTGGAAAATGATGAGGAGCTAGTAAAGGCCTTTGAGGGCAATCAAAAGCGTGCACAGTCATTTTTCGGGGACGGTACAATGTATATGGAACGCTTTATTGCCAATCCACACCATGTAGAAGTACAAATCATCGCAGATACTGATGGCAATATTGTTCCATTATTTGAACGTGAATGCTCAATTCAGCGTAGGAATCAAAAAGTAGTAGAGGAAGCGCCATCTCCATTTATTTCAGAGGAAACGAGACAGCGTATGTTAGATGCTTCAGTGAAGGCAGTACAGCATATCGGCTATGTTAATGCAGGAACGATTGAATATTTAGTGGATGATCAGCAAAATTTCTATTTTTTAGAGATGAATACACGCTTACAGGTGGAGCATCCAGTGACAGAGGAAATTACGAAGCTTGACCTTGTGGAGGAGCAATTGAAAATAGCTGCACAGCAACCATTAACATTTACTCGTGACAGCATACAGCGACAGGGGCATGCGATTGAGGTGCGTATTTATGCGGAAAATCCAACAACGTTTTTCCCGTCACCAGGCACGATTACTGAATTAGTATTACCAACAGGTGAAGGGGTACGACATGAATGTGGTGTTGAGACAGGGACAGTAGTAACACCTTTTTATGATCCAATGATTAGTAAGCTAGTTGTATGGGGTGCAACACGAGAAATTGCCTGTGAGCGATTAATTCAAGCGTTACAAGAATATAAAATTGAAGGTATTCAAACGAATATCCCAATGCTATTAAAAACGGTGATACATGAGCAATTTTTAAAAGGTTATACAACAACAAAATTCGTTGAGGATTATTATTTACCTCAGCTAACTTAGGAGGAATAAACAATGGCAACAGTAAAAGCGAGCATGGCAGGAACAGTATGGAAAATCGTCGTAGCAGAAGGTGAAGCGGTAACAGCAGGGCAAGATGTCGTTATTTTGGAATCGATGAAAATGGAGATTCCGATTGCGGCAGAGCAAGATGGCGTTGTGACAAAAATTATTGCCAACGAAGGTGACTTCATTAATTTAGATGATGATTTATTAGAAATCGAATAAGGGGGCTACTTCAATGCGATTGCCAACGCATGTAACGTTAAAAGAAGTAGGACCTCGTGATGGGTTGCAAAATGAAGCAACACATATTGCCACGGCTGATAAAGTACAGCTTGTTAATTTATTGAGTCAAACGGGCTTGTCTTATATTGAAGTAACTTCATTTGTGCACCCGAAATGGATTCCACAGCTAGCCGATGCAGTGGAGGTATTACAGGAAATTAAGCGGCATAAGGATATCACATATGCAGCACTTGTGCCGAATATGCATGGCTTAGAGCGAGCTTTACAGGCTGATGTGGATGAGGTCAATGTCTTTATGTCTGCAAGTGAGAGTCATAACCAAAATAATATTAATAAAACGATTGATGCGACATTTCCGATTTTGGAGGAAGTTGTGATTGGGGCAAAAGCAGCAAATAAAACGGTACGTGGCTATATTTCCACGGTTATTGGCTGTCCGTATGAAGGCTATATAGAGCCAGAGAAGGTGCTTTATGTCACGGATAAACTATTGGCAATGGGTGTCGATGAAATTTCATTGGGTGACACAATTGGGGTTGCTGTGCCAACACAGGTAGAGCGGCTGCTAGAGACACTACTAAAAAGATATCCAGCAGAGCACTTTGCCATGCATTTCCACGACACAAGAGGCACAGCATTAGCGAATATTATGCAATCTATGGAGATGGGCATAACGAAATTTGATAGTGCACTTGGCGGGCTTGGTGGCTGTCCTTATGCAAAGGGTGCGTCAGGTAATGTCGCAACAGAGGATTTATTGTATTTATTAGATGGCATGGACATTCACACAGGCATTGATTTACAAAAGATGCTTGAAGCAGCACAATTTATTGAGCAAATAGTTGGGAAAGCACTTCCTTCTAAACAAATGGCGATTTTGCGTAATGAAAAGGAGGAAACCACTTCATGACACAGCTTGTTCATTTCGAATTGTTAGAGGGGCATATTGGACTGATTACATTGACTAGACCAGAAGCAGCGAATGCGATGTCTGTTCAACTATTACAGGAGCTTGCAATAATACTTGATCGTATTCATGGTGATCCAGCGGTGCGAGTTGTTTTACTGACAGGTGCAGGAGATAAAGCCTTTTGCGCAGGGGCAGATTTGAAAGAGCGTAAAGGTATGTCGGAGCAACAGGTGAAACAGGTCGTACAACTGATTGGTGCAACTGTGGCAAAAGTGGAGGCACTTGCACAGCCTGTTATTGCTGTATTAAACGGTGTAGCGTTCGGTGGAGGCTTGGAGTTAGCTTTAGCTTGTGATTTACGAATGGCTGCCTCACATAGCAAAGTAGGTTTAACCGAAACATCTCTTGGCATTATTCCAGGGGCAGGCGGTACACAGCGTTTGCCACGATTAATTGGCATCGGGAGAGCGAAGGAATTAATTTATACAGCACGCCGTTTAAATGCAGAGCAAGCAAAGGACTATGGTATTGTCGAATATGTTTATGAAGGACATGAGCTATTAGACAAAGCGCAGCAGCTTGCATTAGCAATAGCTAAAAATGCACCACTTTCTTTAATACAGGCAAAGGTAGCAATCAATCAAGGTATTGAAACAGATTTAGCAACAGGCTTGAAAATTGAATCATTAGCATATAATGCACTGATTCCAACAGAGGACCGTTTGGAGGGCTTACTCGCTTTTCAGGAAAAACGTGCACCACAATATTCGGGGAAATAGTGGGTTAAAGGGGATGGAGTAATGAAAGAAAAAATTTTAGCAGGTGGTCTACCAAAGTATCATGAAAAAAATGCACAGCAAGGCAAGCTATTTGTACGTGAACGTTTAGCATTGCTATTAGATGATGGGCTACAATCGGAAGACGGTTTATATGCCAATTGCTTAGCGGGTGATTTACCAGCAGATGGTGTTATAACGGGTATCGGCAAAATTCATGGTCGTACAGTATGTGTCTTAGCGAATGATTCGACAATTAAAGCAGGCTCATGGGGCAAGCGAACGGTCGAAAAAATGATTCGTATTCAAGAAACGGCAGAGAAGTTAAATTGCCCACTACTATATTTAGTTGATTCAGCAGGTGCTCGTATTACAGACCAATTAGAAATGTTCCCAGGGCGCAGAGGGGCAGGGCGCATTTTCTACAATCAAGTGAAGCTGTCGGGCAAAGTACCACAAATTTGCTTGCTGTTTGGACCTTCAGCGGCAGGTGGTGCTTATATTCCTGCTTTCTGTGATATTGTGGTCATGGTAGAGGGCAATGCTTCCATGTATTTAGGTTCACCACGTATGGCTGAAATGGTCATTGGTGAGAAAGTGGATTTAGAAACAATGGGTGGAGCAAAAATGCATTGTTCTGTGTCAGGCTGTGGAGATGTATTGGCTAAGACAGAGCAGGAGGCCATTGCGTATGCACGTAAGTATTTAAGCTATTTCCCAAACAACTATGCAGAGCGCAGTCAGGCAGAAGCACCAAAGCCACCTGCTTCATTTGAAAAATCAATTGAAGAATTAATACCGAAAAATCAAAATGTACCATTTGATATGTATCAATTAATTGACCGTTTAATTGATGAGGATTCATTTTGTGAAGTGAAAAAATTATTTGCCGCAGAGTTAATTACAGGGCTTGCACGTATTAATGGGCAGGCTGTTGGTATTATTGCCAATCAGCCGCGTGTGAAAGGTGGCGTGCTGTTCCATGATTCGGCGGATAAAGCGGCGAAATTTATTTCTTTATGTGATGCCTTTAACATTCCACTTCTTTTCTTAGCGGATGTGCCTGGTTTTATGATTGGCACGCAGGTGGAAAAGGCAGGTATTATTCGTCACGGAGCAAAAATGATTTTTGCCATGAGCGAAGCGACAGTGCCAAAGCTAACGGTTATTGTACGTAAGGCATATGGTGCAGGCTTATATGCGATGGCAGGTCCTGCATTTGAGCCAGATTGCTGCATTGCCTTATCGAATGCACAAATTGCAGTAATGGGACCAGAGGCAGCGGTCAATGCTGTTTATGCCAATAAAATTGCAGAGCTACCAAAAGAGGAGCAGGCAGCGTTTATTGCCGAGAAGCGTAAGGAATATCAGGAAGAAATTGATGTTTATCGTCTCGCATCAGAATTAATTATTGACGATGTGATTGAGCCGAATGATTTACGTAAAGTGCTTGAGGCACGATTAGAGCTCTATATGTCGAAGTATTTATTATTTTCAGAGCGTAAGCATGGGGTCAATCCTGTATAAGATTTTAAAGGCTGTCAGAGTTTCTGAGCAGCCTTTTTACGTTCTTTAGACCTATCTTATAGATATTTTTTTTGTTAAAAAAATTTTAATTAGGAAATTACTCTTGTAATTCATCAAAAAATCTCGATAATTAATATAAAGACATTGTTTACATTTTGAACGATATTATTATAGAGAGAGCTGAGGTGAGTTAGTATGAGAATATCTAATGTGATGGAGCAGGAGAGGCTAATAACCGAGCAGAGCCGTAAGAAACTTTTACAAAGAAAAGAAGCAGGCGATGCTTATCGTAAAAATGCGCAATATTTTCAGCCAAAGAAAAGCCCTGTTTTGCAAGAGTTAGAAAATTTACTGCTAGGTCGAAAAGAGCATAGTTTATATGCGCAACATAAAGAAGAATCCAGAGATGTCTCGCATGAACAACAATCGATGATGCAAAATCTGCAGCAGACCGAGCAAACAATGCGTGCACATAAAGTATCGGCTAGTGATGCTATGGAGATATTACCAGAAGAAGAGCTGGATACATTACAAATTTTAGAGCAAGTACGTCATGCCGCATTAGCATCAGCAGAACCATCTGCACAAGATTTGCGTGTTGCAGCAAGTGTGAATGCACAAATTCAAAGAATACAAGGGCAAGATATTGAGGAAGAACCACCATTCGTGAATGAAACGATTGATGTCAAAATTCCAGAGCGTTTCTCCAAAGAACTGAAATTAGATCCATTAGCAGAGACAATTTTTACGAAAAGCTATGGAGAGGCAATGAAAGGGCAGTTATTTCAGTATGCTTCTAGTAAATATATGACACATATTCAAATGGCACAGAATGGTTATCGCATGGGAACAGAGCCAGTATTCTCTTGGACAGCCTAAACAATAGATAGACGGAGGATTAAAGAGTGGCAAAAGCAAAGCATACAAAAACGAATGCAATCCGTTTATTGGAGCAGCAAAAAATCCAATTTGATGTCATTGAATATACAACAGAGGATGGCCAAGTAGATGGTGTGTCAGTTGCCACGAAAATTGGCCATCCTGTTGAACGTGTTTATAAAACATTAGTAGCAACAGCGGGTACAACAAAATTATTCGTATTTGTGATTCCTGTTACACAAGAGCTTGATTTAAAAGCGGCTGCAAAAGTTGTAGGTGAAAAGAAAATCGACATGTTGGCAGTGAAGGATTTACTTGGCTATACAGGCTATATACGTGGAGGCTGTTCACCTGTAGGGATGAAAAAGCTTTATCCAACAGTAATAGATATATCTGCACAGCAACAGCAAAGTATCATTGTCAGCGCTGGGAAAATTGGCATGCAAATACATGTACAAGTAGAGGATTTAATGCAGGTAACAAAGGCACAATTAGCGCAAATTACAACTATCCATGAATAGGTGGGTAGTTTTTTTCATTTTATTAATGCATTATAAAGCTAGATAGTGCCTTGTGAGTTTGAAGTAGAAGAGGAGAAATGTAGATGAAGGTGATGTATTGGCGGTGGTTATTTTTTATTAGTGGTTTAATCGTGATGTCCTTAGGGATTAGTATGTCGATTAAAGGGAAAATTTTAGGGACAAGCCCATGGGATGTATTACATATTGGTTTATTTCAAAATTTAGGTTTAACGATTGGTACATGGTCGATTTTAACGGGGTTATTGATTGTTGTGACAACATCGATTATTGTACGAGAGCGACCAAAAATCGGCACATGGCTGAATATGCTATTGATTGGTTCCTTTATTGACATTTTTAACTGGCTTTTACCAACTACAATGAATGAAGGGTTACAAGTCATTTACTTCATTGTCGGTCTATTTGTTTTAAGCTTTGGCTGTGGCATGTATATTGCGCCTAATATGGGGGCGGGACCACGTGATACTTTAATGATGCTCATTGTTGAGCGCTTTGGTGGGACGATTAAGACAGCTCGAATGGGTATTGAGGTAGGTGTAACGATTATTGGCTGGCTCCTTGGTGGACCTGTTGGTGTCGGGACAATTGCTATTGCGCTTTTATCAGGCTATATTGTGCAATATTCTTTGCCATATTGTCGTAAAATATTGATGAAGTGTATTGGTCAAATAGAGGGGATGAAGCCATTTTTTTGAAAAAGGGCTTCATTTTTTTAATGTTCTATACATATAATGCATGGCGAAGGAGGAGTGCTAGTGAATGGGCAAGTAACCTATTACTTTGGGCATGCATTAACAGGGCAAGGTGTAAAGCATTTGTACAGTGAAATGATGGAGGAAGCTGAACAGGTCTATTTGTTACAAGGGGCAGCAGCTTGGCAAAATTCAGAGCTTTTAAAGGAACTTGGTTATTTTTATGTCAAGCAAGGTTTTGAGGTCGAATGGTATAAGCATGCTTTGCTGGAGGATGTAGTAGAGGCTGTTTATATTCGTGGTTGCAATCGACTCTTTATATGGTCATCGGAATGGGGTATTGAACCGACATTGCTTGGCACAAAGCATCATGTTCTTTCTTTTTATGATTGTTTGGAGACACAGCAGCTTGAAAAGATAGGTACAGCACTGACGAATGCCACAAAAGAGCGGGCAGTATGGCAGGAAAAGTGTATTGGAGCACTTCGTCATGCCATTCATATTCATGATGAATGGGAAGTTGTGACGCAAAGCTGTATGAATTGGCAGGGCTTGAATGAGCAGGTGGAAAAGTTCAAGGAAGATGTTTTTCAATCAATTTCTTTAAATAAAGAGGGCTCACTCACACATCGTTTATTAGGCACACTCACACCAAAGGGCGCAGACAATACAGTGGATAGCATTACAAAGGATATTGTGCACAGATATATGATTAAAGGGAAGCCAGGTACTGGAAAATCCTCATTGATGAAAAAATTAGCAGAGGAAGCGAATGCTAGAGGGTTAGATGCCCAGCTTATTTGGTGTGGCTTGGATGCAAAGTCTGTGGATATGGTCATTATCCCAGAGCTTAAATTCTGTATTTTTGATAGTACAGATCCACATATTTTTTATCCACAAGAAAATCGACAAGGTGACTGTATTTTTGATATGGAGAAACACTGTGTATTAACGCCTGAGGCAGAAACGCAGCTCGTGGTCATTCAAGCAAACTATAAGGCAGCCATACAAGAGGCACTCAATTATGCTAAAAATTACGCAGAAGCCGAATATGAAATACGCCAATTAATAGATTCATGTATTTCTATAGCACAATGGCGAGAAAAAACAGCGCCTCTATTTGAAAGATTAACAAAGTAATTCGTGCATATGCTACACTAGAGGATGGAATAGTGTTCTTAGGAGAGGATGATACAGTTGTCTAAAGTATTGAATGCATTTTTAGATGAAAACCTACAAGCCTTACATGAACAAGGCTTATACAATGAAATTGATCCAGTAGAAGGCGCAAACGGACCGATCATTCAGGTACGTGGCAAAAATTTAATCAATTTATCATCAAACAATTATCTTGGCTTAGCAACAAATGACAAATTAAAACAAATTGCTAAGGATACGATTGAAAAATATGGTGTGGGCGCAGGTGCTGTGCGTACAATTAACGGTACACTCGATTTGCATGTAAAATTAGAAGAAAAATTGGCAGAGTTTAAAGGAACAGAAGCGGCGATTTCGTACCAATCGGGCTTTAACTGTAATATGGCGGCGATTTCCGCTGTTATGGATAAAAATGATGCAATTCTTTCAGATCAATTAAACCATGCCTCTATTATTGATGGCTGTCGTTTATCAAGAGCGAAAATTATTGCATATAATCACTCTGATATGGATGATTTACGTGTTAAAGCAAAAGCGGCACAAGAGTCAGGGTTATACAATAAAATTATGGTTATTACAGATGGTGTGTTCTCTATGGATGGTGATATTGCCAAATTACCTGAAATTGTAGAGATTGCGAAAGAATTTGATTTAATCACCTATGTCGATGATGCACATGGTTCTGGTGTAACAGGTAAAGGCAAAGGCACAGTGAAACAATTTAGCTTAGAGAATGAAATCGACTTCCAAATTGGTACGCTATCAAAGGCTATCGGTGTTGTCGGTGGTTATGTCGCAGGGAAGAAAAATTTAATTGATTGGTTGAAGGTTCGCTCTCGGCCATTCTTATTCTCTACAGCATTACCACCAGGTGATGTAGCAGCGATTACAGCAGCAGTCCAAATGTTAATTGATTCTACAGAGCTACACGATAAGCTGTGGGAAAATGGTGATTATTTAAAAGCTGGTCTTGCGAAATTAGGCTTTAATATTGGTGCATCTGAAACACCAATTACGCCATGTATTATTGGCGATGAAAAGCTGACACAGGAATTTTCACGTCGTCTATTTGAAGAAGGCGTGTATGCAAAATCAATCGTCTTCCCAACTGTGCCAAAGGGAACAGGGCGTGTACGTAATATGCCAACAGCGGCACATACGAAGGAAATGTTGGATGATGCATTAGCTATTTACGAAAAGGTTGGTCGTGAATTAGGCGTTATTCAATAAGATGAAGCAGAGGAATTGGTATATAAAACCATCCTCTGCTTTTATTTATACATATAGATTGGGTAAATTCGGGCTAATATATAATGAACGGAAGTTAGCTCGAAAAATAGAAGATGTCTACGGAAAAAGTGTAGTGGATGGTATTTATTCAGCATAATCAGCCTGAACTCACAACAAAAGACAAAAGTGAATTGGGTTATTTTTATCCAGCGACATCTGTTCTAAACCAAATAGACTCGCAATTTTTTGTACAAAACTAATAGAAGAGCTTGTTTTGACAAAGATGAATCAAAACAAGCTCTTTTTTCATTATTTAAAATAATTGTAGCTTTTCAATCCGTTGAATGGCTTCACGTAAGCGTTCTTCACTAACAAGTAAACCAACACGAATATAACCCTCTCCATGTTGTCCAAAGCCATTGCCCGACGCAACCGCAATATCGGCTTTCTCTAATAATAAGGCAGTAAATTGCTCGCTTGTATAACCTATTGGAACAGGAAGCCATGCAAAAAATGAACCTTTTGGAGCTGTCACCTGCCAGCCAATCCGTTTAGCTTCTTCAATTAGTACATTGCGACGACGTTCATAGGTTTCACGTAATTCCTCTGTACATTGCTGAGAGGATGTCAGTGCGACAGCAGCAGCTTGTTGAACAGCAGGAAATTGACTGCAAAATAGATGATCCTGTATTAGATTAATAGCTTCGATGATTTGTGCATTCCCCACTGCAAAACCAATACGCCACCCAGCCATATTATAGGTTTTAGATAATGTATACATTTCAATCCCAACATCTTTAGCTCCTTCTGCCTGTAAAAAGCTCACAGGCTTCTGACCATCAAAGCCAATGGCACCATAGGCGAAGTCATGGGCAACGATAATTTGATGCTCCTTTGCAAATCGTACAGTTTCTTCAAAAAATTCGAGTGTTGCTGTGCCACCTGTTGGATTGTTTGGATAGTTTAAATATAAAAGCTTTGCTCGCTCTTTCACATCCTCTGTCAACGCAGAATAATTGGGCAGGAAATCATTTTCAGCTAGCAATGGCATTGTTTCCAAATGAACATCTGCTAAGGCAACACCTGATAAATAGTCAGGATAGCCAGGGTCAGGCAGGAGTATTGTGTCACCAGCACTTAAGACAGCTAAAGGTAATTCGACCAGTCCGATTTTAGTGCCACCAAGTACAGCGACCTCTGTCTGTGGATCAATCTCTACATTATACTCACGTTTATAAAAATCAGCCGCCGCTTGTCGTAGCTCTGGAATACCACGAAATGGCGGATATTTATGATGCTGTGGATTTGTAGCTGCCTCTTGTAATGCTGTCACAATATGAGAGGGTGTTGGTTGGTCTGGATTACCTTGTCCCAGATTAATGATATCGCGCCCTTCTGCAAGTGCGGCATTTACCTTTTGGACAAGTGTCGCAAAAAATTGCGGGGGAAGTTGCTGTAGTTTTTTTGAGAATTTCATATACAATCACCTTTTTCAGAATATAATGAAATTAATGTATTATTTTTTGGTATATTTGTCTAGTGAGGAGGAGAGGAAAACGAGCAGTAATTTTCATTAATTTAGTTGTAGAGAACTTTATGTACATAATATGGCTAGTTTTGCTGTAAAAAGGTTAATTTGGCTAGTATTAATTTTAAAGTGTATATTATTGTTTTATTATGTATTAATATGGATTTTAAAGTATCGAAGTGATTGGAGGAGAATTTGTGCAGAATACAAAGCAATCCAAGTGGAAACGTTCATTTAGTGCAATAGCTGCCACATTATTAATAGTAAGTAGCTTGTCTTTTGTAGGCACAACACAGCAAGTACAAGCAGCACCACCTACAACACCAGCATTGACAACATCTTCAAATGCTACAATAGCTACAGTAATTGAGACAGCTAATTCGGTTATGGTGGATGCAGATGTAACGCTTGACGCAACTGTTTTAACGGGCTATGAAAATGATGTGAATGGTGCGATTATTACAATTGATAATTTCCAAACAGGCGATAAATTGGAATTTACGAATGCAAATGGTATTACAGGAACTTTCGATGCCACTAGAGGGGAATTAACATTAAGTGGTACAACGACTATTGCAAACTATCAAACAGCATTGCGTAATGTGAAATTTTCAACCACTGCAACAGATTGGACACCGCGTACGATTACGTTCAATTTAGGGAAGGCATTACCTTATAATGGACATTTTTATGATTATGTAAATAGCAATTTAAATTGGTCTGCTGCGAAAACGGAAGCAGAGGGAAAAACTTACTTTGGTCGTAAAGGATATTTAGCTACAATTACTGATGCAGATGAAAATAGCATTGTAGCTAGGAGAGCAGGCAATCGTACATGGATTGGCGCGCAGGATATTAAACGTTCACCTATAAATATTCCTCTAAATCCTCCTGGTGATTGGCGTTGGGTAACAGGACCAGAAGGGTTAGTCGATGGGGGAAAAGGATTAAAATTTTACGATAATTATTATCATTTAAGTGGTTCACCTGTATTAGGTATGTATACTAACTGGAAATGGAGCGAGCCAAATAATAGTAGTGGTGGCACTGAATATTTAGGGTTCATAGATGGAACAAATGGACAATGGAATGATTTTAATGAAACTGGTAATGGCACAGTAGCAGGTTATGCTATCGAATATGGTGGCATGTCAGGTGATGCCACATTTACATTAAGTGCATCCAAAACGATTGTCTTTATGGATAAAACGGCGTTAAACAATAAAGTGAAAACAGTGACAGGACAAATGCCAAGTATCCCTGCTTTACAAGAGGCAGATTATACAGCAACAACTTGGGGACCATATAAGACAGCTTTAGATATGGCACAATTAGTATTAGCAAATCCAGTAGCTACACAGCAAGAAATAAATGATGCACTGCTAGCTTTACAAACAAATGAAGCAAACTTAGTGTTAAATGTACCAACAACAGGTATATTCAATTTAGCTACTCGTACGGTCATGATTCCATTTAATTACGCTATCACAAATGTTGGAAAAAACGGTTTTACAGTAAAACATAATAATCTGGCTATCGATTTAAATGATATTGTTAACATCACGGTTGGAGCAAGTTCTAAGCAATTAGAATTGGAGCTAGCATCTACTCTTGACTTGTCATCGGATAGTCAAATCACAGTAGAATATACAGCTCCACTGCTAGCAAATTTAATTGGTCCACATAGCAAAGCTGTTGGCAATTTTACTGTCGTAATGGAAAATCCCTTTAGCCTAGCATTACAAATTACGAAGCCAACTGAGTTATTACAACAAGGCACACCAAGAATTTCGACAGCTACACCCATATTCGGTGGTACTGTTGCTCTGAATACGACACCAGATGCAATGACAGTGGTATTAACTGATGCAGAAAATACACCAATTCAAGGGCAAGCAATGGTTAATTCAGTGGCAGGAGAATGGACATTTACACCGATGAATGTGTTGGCAGATGGTGCATATACATTAACAGTTCAAGCGGTAAATAATAGCCAAACAGCAACAAAAATAAAGGCATTTACTGTATTGGTAGCGGACAAAACATTATTGCAACAAAAAATAGCAGAGGAAAGAAATTTCACTGCAAGTGTATATACACCAGCAAGTTGGTTGACATATCAAGCTAAGTTAGCAGAGGCTAAAAATGTCATGAATAATCCAGATGCAACGCAGTTCGTTGTCAATGAAGCATTAACACAGCTGACATTGGCACAAAATGCATTGGTGATAGCGCCAGTGGTTTATCCAGATTTAGGGCCGACTTTACCACGACCAACCTTACCATCATTACTACCACCAACACAGAGGATACCTATACCAATTGGAGTAGATGATAAAAATTCAGCGAAAAATAAATTACTAGAGCTTTTGCGTACAAAACAAACGAATGGTGATATTACAGATACTGTATCACTAACTGAGGAACGGACGAGAGAAGCATTAGTAGAAGCAAATACAAGTGGTATCAATACTATTCGTATGTTTTTGCCAGATGATAAGGATGAAGTGACAAGAGCAACAGTAGATGTGCCATTGCCATCATTACAATTATTGCGTAATAATAGTACATCCTTAGAAATTATATCGAACAATGCACAAGTTATGATACCAAGTACGTCATTAAATGGGATGCAACAAGGGTTTAATTTCCAATTAAAACCTTTAAGAACGACATTAGAGCAGCAAATGATAGAAACACGTGCACAGGCTTTTGTACATGAAACATTACCTACTAGCACTGTCTCTGTAGTAGGTCGACCAGTAGTGATTGAAACGACTATGTCACAAAATCCAGTGACAGTAACATTGCCAATGCAAAGTGCATTACTTTCTAATAATGGAGCAGAATGTATATTTATTGAACACTCTGATGGCGAAAATAAAATTGTGCAACCAGAAGTGACGACACTAGGAAATGGCTTAGTCGGTTTAAGCTTTGTAGTAGACAAATTCAGTACCTTTACAATTATTCAAATCCAAGAAGAGGTTAAATCAGAAGGAGTCACACAAGATACACATACAGCCTATATTAAAGGCTTCCAAGATGGTACATTTGCTCCAGAGCAAAATGTAACACGTGCACAAATAGCGACAATGATTGCTCGTATTTTAGGGTACACAGATGGTTCGATGGAAGACATAGCACCATTTAAAGACATAGCGAGTACGCATTATGCAGCAGGAGCGATTGCCTTTGTGAAAGAACAAGGCATAATGAATGGTGATATGAATGGCAACTTCCGAGCAGAGGAAAATATTACACGTGCACAAATGGCTACAGTAGTTGCGAACTTTAAAGAGCTGTACGTTGAAGAAAATGTAGCGATTACCTTTAATGATACAAAAGGACATTGGGCACAGTGGATTATTGAAGCGAATCGTATAGCAGGAATCATTAATGGCCGTCAAGATGGCAGCTTTGCACCAGATGCTCCTTTAACAAGAGCACAAGCCGTTGTCATGATGAATCGTATGTTTGAGCGTGGCCCATTGCAGGGTGTCACGGTACCAAGCTTTGTAGATGTGAAAACAACACATTGGGCATTTAAAGAAATTGAAGAAGCAGCAAGTACTCATATTTATGTGGTAGACACAAATGGGGATGAACAATTAGTAAAATAAATAATAAATACAACAGGCGTGGAGAATTCTCTACGTCTGCTTTTGTATTTTTGAGAGAAATTATATACAATCACTCTTTTCAGAATATAATGAAATTAATATAGAACAATTATCTAAGGAGGAATCATGATGAAAATTGGTTGTATTCAATTAAATATAGGTTTAGGTACAGTAGAAGCGAATTTTGCACATGCAGAAACAAAAATTCGTGAGACAGCAAAGCTAGGTGCAGAAATCATTGTGCTTCCTGAAATGTGGAACACAGGTTATGCTTTAGAGCAATTATCGGCACTTGCAGATGCTGAAGGAGAACGTACTAAAGCATTTTTACAAGGTTTAGCAAAAGAGCTTCATGTACATATTGTGGGTGGCTCCGTGGCAACAAAAAAAGGCAATCAATTTTACAATACGATGTACACAGTGACAAACGAAGGGGAGCTTGCTGGTGAATATAGTAAGGCACATCTTTTCCGTTTGATGGATGAGCATTTGTATTTAGAGGCAGGAGATGCTATGAATCGTTTTGCATTTGGTGATATTGAGGCAGCGGGAGTCATTTGTTATGATATTCGTTTTCCTGAATGGCTACGTGCACATGCATTAGCTGGTGCAAAGGTCTTATTTGTGCCTGCGCAATGGCCAACACCACGTATTGATCATTGGAAAACATTGCTCCAAGCACGTGCTATTGAAAATCAATGCTTTGTGATTGCAGTGAATCGCATTGCAGATAAGGAAGAAGAGTTCAATGGACAGTCAATGATTATCCAGCCATGGGGTGAGGTGCTATGGATTGGTGCGAAGGATGAGGAAGTAGCTGTGATTGATGTGGATTTTTCAGTAGTCGATGAAATAAGAGAGAGAATTCCTGTGTACGATGACCGTAGACCTAATTTATACAGTGGTTTGCTGAATCAATAATCATCTTCAATAAATCTTTACAAAAACATAACACAGGCTTTATACCTATGCACTATGATGATGAAAGAAAGTTGAAGAAGGAGCTAGGATAATGCGTTTTTTTCGTTATGTTATGGTGAGGGATAAATTGGCAGTGTTAATGCTTGTCTGTATTTTATCCAATGTATTATTAGGTATATTTAGTATAGATTATTTACGGAAAATGTCATGGTATGCAGATGCAAGTTATACGGAAGGACTTGTACCAACTGGTCAACTGACAGAGCTTATTATGCTACAAAGGCAATTAGATGAATCCACAACGATAGGGGAAGTGGATGCCATCGTTAAAAAGATGGAGCAGCCGATGAATGAATTAGCGAATGTCACAATGGATTCTAAAATGACACATGAGATGAAAAAGTACAAAGCGTTGCTAGCGCAAATTCAAAAATCGCCAACAGCTTATCAACAATTAAGTGAACAAAGCTATACCTTATTAGAAGGTATGCAAAATTATTTAGTGCAAAGAGCACATGATAAGCAAGCACACTATCAGGAAGATGTACATTTTGGCTATTGGCTACTAGGTAGTGTCTGTTTAATGGTTGTGATATTGATTGGAATCGTGGGAACTGTTGCAACGAAGGCTGTCAATAAACCAACAAAGCAATTAAAATCTTTATTAAAACGTGCAGAACAAGGCGACTTTACAGCAAGTGCTCATTATATAGCGAAGGATGAGCTTGGGGAAGTAATGCTTTCCTACAATCAGATGGTAACAGAAGTGAAGAGATTGTTGACGACTGTGACAACGAGTGCACATGAGGTAGAGAGAATGACAGAGAATTTACAAATCTCTTCCATGCAATCCTCAGAGGCTACGAAAAAAATCACTAAGGATATTCAGGATATTTCACATTCAACAACAGCTTCTACTGAAAAATTAGCCTCAAATACAGCTTCTTTAGAGGAAGTGTTGAATGACGTACAAGTGATTTTAGAAAAAGTACAGGTCGTGGAAAACTTAACTTATCAGACGACCACTGAGGCAGAAAGCGGTACAGAAATCGTACAGGCAAACTTGCTACAAATGCAGCATATTAAACAAACTGCTGAAAAATCGAATGTGGCGATTGCTCATCTCGTAGAACGAGCATCTTCTATTGACCAAATGGTAGAAGAAATTGAAAGAATTACGGCACAAACCAACCTACTTGCTTTAAATGCCTCTATTGAAGCTGCACGTGCAGGTGAACATGGAAAAGGCTTTGCGGTAGTGGCGAATGAAGTGCGTAAATTGGCAGAGCAAACGGTCAATTCCACAAAGATGATTACAACCATTGTACAAAATATTCATCACGATTCTAATGATGCCGTGCATATGATGAACGAAGTATTGGCTGCAACAGAAAAAGGAGTTGTTGTCACAGAAACAACAGCTACTAGCTTTGAACAAATTTTAGAAAAGGTACATACAATGAAGCCTCATATGATGGAAGTATCATCAACTGTACAGGAAATTGCGAACTACACAGAACAGGTGAATGCTGATGCAATGATATTAACCACGCTTTCTAATACAAATGCGACATCTACTAAACAAGTCGCTGCATCTGTCGAAGCACAATTAACAACCCAACAGCAATTCCATCATTATATGCAGGAATTACGCAAAGTATCGAATGTATTACAAATTGCTGTGAAACGTTTTTCAATATAATAAAAAGAGTCTATAACAATGATGATTTTTCACTCATTTTCTCACACTTACTATGAAATCCTTGTCCATGTTGATAAGGATTTTTGTGTTTTATAGATGTACAAATGTATTTTATATATTTTTTCAGTACAATAAAATACAGTTGTCATATACTAATAATGAAAAGGTTTTCATTTTTGGCTTTAAAGATAACTATTGTGTTTTTTATGTGAACAAACTATAATTGAATTCGGTATAAAGTATTGATATAACGGTATTTATAAGTGTATTTTTGTGTTTTCTACACGTACAATTGTTCATAGGTGGAGGTTTGGAGAAATGAAAAAAATTATGGTAACAGGGGCACTTGGCCAAATTGGTTCGGAGCTTGTAGAAAAACTTCGTAGTGTTTATGGAGAGGACAATATTTTAGCGACAGATATACGCAAAAGTGAACAAACAAGTGGACCTTTTGAATTATTAGATGTGACAGATGGACAAAGAATGCACGCATTAGCAAAGGATTTTGGAGCAGATACGATGATGCACTTGGCTGCATTACTATCAGCGACAGCAGAAAAAAATCCACTATTAGCATGGAATTTAAATATGGGCGGTTTGATGAATGCTTTAGAAGTTTCAAGAGAATTGGATTTGCAATTTTTCACGCCAAGCTCAATCGGTGCATTTGGTCCATCAACACCAAAAGAAAATACACCGCAAGATACTTTGCAACGCCCAACAACGATGTATGGCGTGAATAAAGTAGCAGGGGAATTATTATGTGATTATTATTTTAACCGTTTTGGTGTAGATACACGTGGTGTGCGTTTCCCAGGGCTGATTTCGTATGTGACACCTCCTGGTGGTGGGACGACAGATTATGCAGTGGAAATTTATTATGAAGCGATTAAACAAGGAAGCTATATATCATATATTCAGGAAGGTACTTATATGGATATGATGTATATGCCAGATGCATTGCAGGCTATTATTGATTTAATGGAAGCAGATGCACAGAAATTAGTCCATCGTAATGCGTTTAATATTACAGCGATGAGTTTTGGACCAGCAGAAATTGCAGCAGAAATTCAAAAGCATTTACCGCATTTTAATATGAAATATCAGGTAGATCCTGTGCGCCAAGCGATTGCGGATAGCTGGCCAAATTCTATTAATATAGAGGCAGCACAGCAAGAATGGGGCTTTACGGCACAGTACGACTTAGCGAAAATGACAGTGGATATGCTAGAGAAGCTATCTAAGCAATTACAACCAAAGGCAATTTCTTAATATAAAAGGCTACTCGAAATTTTATTTTTCGAGTAGCCTTTCGTTTATATGAGATTATATTAACTTCTCAAAATTTAAGCGTTTATTTAATAACCACATAATAGGTGCACCAATAGCTAATACAACAAATTCACCTGCTGCTACAGTGAGCCATGTCCAGAAGAATGGTAGCTCTAGTGCTAAATTCAATTCAAAGGCGATAATAAACATTGTACACGTAAATAGTAATGTGTTGATAACTAAACGTAGCCATATGTTTTTGATAAATTTACAAATAAGGATGAATAATCCCAGTGTAATGATGGAGTGTCCAACCCCGAATAGTAAATCGTAAGCGCCAAGAGGTGAAAATAAATTGGAGATGAACACACCAATAATAATTCCGACAGCAAAGCGTGGGTTAAAGACTACAAGATGATTGAACATTTCTGATATACGGAATTGTACCTCAGTAAAGCCAAAGGGTGTAACTAATAGTGTGACAGCAACATAGAGTGCCGCCAAAATGCTACTAGTTGTCAAAAATTTTAACTTCATATTTATTTCTCCTTAGTTTTTTTGCGTGGGATGGTTACGAACCACGGTGATTTTGCACAAGATAATATTCTAATGTATGGAATCTAGAAAATCAAATAATAAAACTAAAAAATTGAAATGTCATAAAATTGTCACATTATTTGTGTGCTGAGAAAAAGCGCTTAGTTTAGCGGTTTAAAGCGCGAAATCGATTGAAACACAGCGTGTTAAAGAATCAGAACATTCATAATGTTATTGACGAACTATTTTAATGACGATAAGATAGCGATACATTTATACTTTGCCTGAGCGAAGTGCAATAGTCGGGGGGATTCATAGTGAAAAACAAGGTAACAAAGCTGTCATTTCTATTAGTAGGATTATTGCTATTATTAGCCGCTTGTGGTGGCAAAAGCTCGTCTGAACCAAAAGAGAATGAGAGTAGTGAGTCAGTAGGTAAATCCTACAAAATTGGTATTACACAAATTGTTGAGCATCCATCATTAAATGCTGCAACAGAGGGCTTCAAAAAAGCCATTGAAGAATCAGGCTTAAACGTAGAATATGATACACAAATTGCACAGGGCGACAATAGCTTGAATACAACGATTGCTAATAATTTTGTTAGTGCAAATGTTGATTTAATTTTTGCAAACTCTACACCGTCTGCACAGGCAGCAGCGACAGCAACAGGTGAGATTCCAATTATCTTTACATCTGTCACAGATGCTGTTGGTGCACAGTTAATCGACTCAATGGACAAACCAGGTAAGAATATTACAGGCACAATCGACCTGCATCCTGAGACGATTTCAAAAACAGTAGCATTTTTAAATGACTTAGGTGCGAAAAAAGTAGGTATGGTGTACAATGCAGGCGAACAAAATTCGGTAGCACAAGTGGCAGAAGTGAAAAAAATTATGAGTGAGCAAGGATTATCAGTGGTAGAGGCTTCTGCAGCTACTTCAGCGGATGTGAAGCAAGCGACAGAATCACTACTTGGTAAAGTAGAGGCTTTCTATATCATTACGGATAATACAGTTGTTTCCGCTTTAGAATCTGTCATTGGTGTAGCGAATGATAATAAATTACCTCTTATTGTAGGGGAGCTAGATTCAGTAGCACGAGGTGGTTTAGCAGCATATGGCTTTGAATATTTCGATATAGGCTATGAGGCTGGGCAAATGGCTGTGAAAATCTTGAAAGGTGAAGCGACACCTGCTGATACACCTGCACAATATCCTCAAAATTTAAAATTACTAATTAATAAAAAAGTAGCGGATGACTTAGGAATCGATATTAAAGATTCTTGGGGTGCAGAGTTATTTGAACAATAGTTGAATGTAAAGCGGGAGGAGCATAATCCCCCGCTTTATCTTCATTTAGAGTAGGAGAGGATAGAAGCATGTTTTTATCAATATTTGGAGCAGTGGAGCAAGGTGTTATTTATGCCATTATGGCGTTAGGTGTTTATTTAACATTCCGTGTATTAGATTTTCCTGATTTAACGGTTGATGGGAGCTTTGTGACAGGAGCAGCGACAGCCTCAACAATGATTTTACTTGGCTATTCACCGGTTTTAGCAACAGTGATTGCTATTTTAGCAGGCTTTGTAGCGGGTTGTATGACAGGATTTCTTCATACGAAAGGGAAAATTAACCCTTTATTATCAGGTATTTTAATGATGATTGCTTTATATTCAATTAATTTGCGTATTATGGGGCTAACATCGGATAGTGCAATTAGCCGTCCAAATATCCCGTTATTAAACTCTGAGACAATGTTTACAAAATTCCAAGAAGTATGGAGCAATTTAGGCATTGATGGCGCATTAAATAATATGTTACAGAGTATAGGTGTTGCACAGGTACCAGCTACTTGGGGAACATTAATGGTCGTGCTCATGATGACCGTGCTGATTAAAATTGTGACAGACTGGTTTTTAAAAACAGAGGTTGGCCTTGCGATTCGTGCGACAGGTGATAACAAGCGCATGATTCGTAGCTTTTCTGCCAACACAGATACATTGATTATTTTAGGGCTAGGGCTTTCTAATGCACTTGTTGCATTTTCAGGAGCTTTAATTGCTCAGTATTCAAAATTTGCGGATGTTAGTATGGGAATTGGGATGATTGTTATTGGTTTAGCATCTGTGATTATCGGAGAAGCTATTTTTGGCACAAAAACAATTATGCGCACAACGCTGGCGGTTATTGCAGGAGCTATTATTTATCGAATTATTTTAGCGTTGGCGTTACGTGTAGATTTCTTAGATCCAGGAGATATGAAATTAATTACAGCCATTATCGTGATTTTAGCATTGATACTCCCTCAAATCGTAAGCAAAAATAAGGAGCGTAAACGTAAGCAGAAACGTGCGCAATTGCAGGGAGGGAAAGGCATTGCTTAAACTAGATAGCATTAATAAAATTTTTAATGAAGGTACACCTGATGAAAAGATAGCACTTTCACATATTGATTTACATTTAAAGCAGGGCGATTTTGTGACGATTATTGGTAGTAATGGGGCAGGGAAATCAACGATGATGAACATGATTTCGGGTGCGTTAACACCTGATTTTGGTGCCGTAAGAATCGATGGTACTGATGTCACGGGCTTACCTGAATATAAGCGTTCTCATTATATTGGGCGAGTATTCCAAGATCCGATGGCGGGTACAGCGCCAGCAATGACCATTGAAGAAAATTTAGCATTAGCTTATTCTCGCAATAAAAGTCGCGGCTTGCGTATCGGTGTTGATAAAAAACGACGTGCCTTTTTTAAGGAATCATTGGAAATGCTAGGCTTGAATTTAGAAAGTCGCCTCTCCGCAAAAGTGGGTTTATTATCTGGTGGAGAACGTCAGGCATTATCTTTATTAATGGCGACGTTTACTCAGCCATCGATTTTATTGTTAGATGAGCATACAGCTGCACTTGATCCGTCACGTGCAGAGCTAATTACACGCATTACGAAATATTTAGTAGAGAAAGACAATTTAACGACATTAATGGTGACACATAATATGCAACAAGCCTTAGATTTAGGAAATCGCTTAATTATGATGGATAAAGGACAAATCATTTTAGAGGTAGGCGAGGATCGTAAGCATACATTGACGATTCCAGATTTAATGGCAGAATTTGAGCGAATTCGTGGCGAGAAAATGAATTCAGACCGTGCACTACTAGGGTGACACTCATACATTTGTATGGGTGTTTTTTTGTATGTAGATAAATAGCAAAAAAGCCACACTTCGCTAGGGCAAAGTGTGACTGTCTCATTAAACAAGTAAGCCAAATAGTTGCAAATCATTATTTACTTCTTTATATTTGAAGCCGAATTCACTCATACGAGCTAATAGTCCTTCATAATCTTCACGATTGCCAAGCTCAATACCGACAAGAGCAGGACCACTTTCTTTATTATTTTTCTTTGTGTATTCAAATGTCGTAATATCGTCATCTGGACCAAGTACATTTGTTAGGAATGAACGTAATGCACCTGCACGCTGTGGGAAACTAACAATGAAATAGTACAGTAAACCTTCATGGATTAAAGATTTCTCCTTAATTTCCTGCATACGTCCGATATCATTATTGCCGCCACTAATAATAACAACGACTGATTTCCCTTTAATTTCATCCTGATAAAAATCAAGTGCTGCTACAGGTAATGCGCCAGCAGGTTCTGCGATTATCGCATGTTTATTGTATAAATCTAAAATGGTTGTACATACTTTGCCTTCTGGTACAAGTACAATATCATCTAAATAGCGACGGCATACATCATACGTATGGTTGCCAACACACTTTACTGCTGCACCATCCACGAATTTATCAATCCAATCAAGTGCTACGACATTACCCTCCGCAAAGGCTGCTTTCATGCTTCCAGCACCAGCAGGCTCTACACCGATGAGTTGGGTAGAAGGGGAAAGATTTTTCACATAAGCCGAAACGCCTGACATTAGTCCGCCACCACCGATGCTACCGAATACATAGTCAATCGGTTCTTCAATATCATTCATGATTTCGACAGCAACAGTGCCCTGTCCAGCGATGACATCAAAATCATCAAATGGATGGATGAAAATATTGCCATGCTCTTCGCAATAAGTGAAGGCACTTTCCGCAGCATCATCAAATGTATCACCTGATAAAATAATTTCGACATACTCACGTCCGAACATACGCACTTGGTCGATTTTTTGTTTAGGTGTTGTTTGAGGCATAAAAATCTTCGCTTGGATGCTAAGCTGGGCACAGGCATAGGCTACGCCTTGTGCATGATTGCCTGCACTGGCACAAACGACACCAACAGCACGTGCTTCATCCTCGATTTTTTTTATTTTATAATAGGCACCACGCAACTTGAAGGAGCGTACATGCTGTAAGTCCTCACGCTTAAAGTAAATAGTAGCTCCATATTTCTCAGATAGATAGTCGTTTTTTTGGAGCGGTGTATGCACGACCACATCTTTTAAAAAATGGTGTGCAATTAAAATATTTTCGATTTGCACCGTTTTAGTATCAGTAACTTCCATAACATTCATCCTCCATTTTACGATTTCTATATGATAACACATTTTAGTAACCATATGGTATTAATTTTTAGTAAATTCTAAATTTTTGGTGAACAATTATCGATGTATGCGATTTCATTTCATAAACGTAAAAAAGCGACCCTTTTTTAAAAGAGTCGCGCATTGATTATTTGGCAAAATGGTCAGGATTCACGATGTAAAAACGTTCAAAATTCAGCCAGCTTTCACTTAACGGTTCACCGTCATCAGCACGTTTTTCAGCTTCCTGTATCATCCAGCCTGTTTGAGAAGCATGGGCTTTAATTGTTTGGATTTTATCAGCTTTCATTTCACTAATATTCACCATAACATGCGGTTCACCTAGTTTTTCAAGTGTATCATTGGCGAACGCACAGCCATAAACTTCTGGACGCTCAGCTTGAGGGATACGACGTACAGCTTCTACTACGGCACGTGCTGTTGCTTCATGGTCGGGATGGACAGCGAAGCCAGGATAAAATGTAAAAATCAATGAAGGATTTAACTCGGCAATCAAATCAGCCATCACATTGACCATTTTTTCATCATCTTCAAACTCAACTGTTTTATCACGGAAACCAAGCATACGTAAATCTTCAATTCCCATTGCAGCGGCAGCAGCTTGTAACTCCTTGCGTCGAATTTCTGGCAAAGATTCACGTGTAGCAAAAGGTGGGTTTCCAAGGTTACGCCCCATTTCACCTAATGTTAAACATGCATATGTAACAGGTGTATTCATTTTTTTTCTATAGTAAGAAATCGTTCCAGCTACTGAAAAAGCCTCATCATCTGGGTGTGGGTAAACTATTAAAATCTGACGTTGTGGTTGTAAGTTCAACATGTCGTCCCCCTTAGTAAGTAAAAGGCGTTTCACTGATTTCAAGTGCAACTGCCAATTTCCCTGAGTAATCTAATCCAGCCATTAAAATACGACCGAACTCATCTAATTCATAGTGTGTGATTCCTTGGGCATATACCCAGCCATGAGGCATTTTTAAGCCAACACGGTATTGTTCAGTGCCTACTACTTTCGCATGCTCATAGCTAATTTTAGCATTGCGAATAAAAGCACCTGCGTTGAAAAATTTCTCATCATAGTGTGCGGCATAAGAGCCATTTGTCGTCTCAAGATGTATATAAACGTCTTTGCCTGCAAAAGAATTCAATAGTGTTTGCAATGTTTCTGCGTGTACTTCCTGCATAATAGAGCTCCTTTCAAGGATGTTTCCTTTTAGTTAGTATAGTAAAAAATAATAGTAAAGGGAAACATATAGAACTGCCGTTGAAAAAACCGTAATTCTTGATGGCTTGCTTCATACAAGAATTACGGTTTTCTTAATTGCTTTTCAATTGTACTAAGTCGATTATTCATCGTTTCTAGTTGTTTTGCCATTTGCTTTAAATAAACATTTTGATCCTGTTCCACTTCCTCTGCCTCTTGGAAAGCTAAAATGGCGGCGAGCGTGGATAATGAATAACCAAGTGTTAATACAATAGAAGAAATCACCTCAATTTTAGCTGCTGTTAGTTCTTCACCCTTCTTTTTTGTCATAAGCTCTCCCTCCGATATAGCTAATATATGTATGAAAGAGCTAGAAATATGCGAAAAGGTCGACTGGAAACACCAATCGACCTTTCAATAGATTAGATTTCTGTAACAGTCACTGCTGGTGCGCCAAAACGAGATTTGGCACCATGCATCACAGGCCCTACATACTCATTTAATGCCCAGCCGTGTGCAATCGCAGCCGAAACGAATTCTTTCGCTTCTACAACCGCTTCTTTTACAGTCAAGCCATTTGCGAGGTTTGCTGTGACAGAGGCAGCGAACGTACAGCCTGCACCATGATTATAGGTAGAAGCTACTTTATCAGCCTCTAATAAATAGAATTTTTCACCATCAAAGAAAAGATCAGTCGCTTTTTCGGTAGCGAGTGCTTTGCCGCCTTTAATGACAACTGCTTTTGCACCTAGTTCATGAATTTTATGTGCGGCAGCTTTCATTTCTTCGATTGTTTTTGGTGTACCTGTGCCAGCTAATTGACCTGCTTCAAAAAGATTTGGCGTTGTCACGGCTGCAAAGGGTAGTAAGTATTGAATCATCGCATCCGTATTGCCTGGGTTTAACACCTCATCCTCACCTTTACATACCATAACAGGGTCAATTACAACATTAGCTGTACCTGATTTGGCAATGGCATCTCCTGCGATACGAATGATTTCCTCTGTTGATAACATTCCTGTTTTAATTGCATCAATACCTGTTGATAAAGCGGTATCGATTTGTTTTTGTAAAAGTTCCGTTGGTAGTGGTGTTACACTATGTGACCAGCCGTTTGGATCCATTGTTACTACAACTGTTAAGGCGACCATCCCATATGTACCATGTTCTTGGAATGTTTTTAAGTCAGCTTGCATACCTGCGCCACCAGATGTATCAGAACCAGCTATTGTTAATGTTTTTTTAAGCGTCATAATGAAAATTCTCCTTTATAACAAAATTTCTTTTCATATTAGTATAGGCTTAGTCTGATTATATAGAAATGGTCAGAAATGTATATTTTCATAGGGCCAGATAGCGATAGTGCTTGAATTTGCTACTATTTTTTTGTACCGTTAAGAAGAGAAAGGGGTTAGATGTGATGAAACAAGTATTCCCGAATGATTGGCAAACAATACTAGCTGATGAATTAGCACAACCATATTATCAACAGTTACGGCAATTTATCGCACATGAATATTCAACACAAACCATTTACCCACCGATGTCTGATGTGATGAATGCCTTTTATACAACAGCCTATAAAGATGTGAAGGTTGTAATTTTAGGACAAGATCCTTACCATGGACCGAATCAGGCACATGGCTTAAGTTTTTCAGTAAAGCAAGGTGTACCGCATCCGCCAAGCTTGCGCAATATGTTACAGGAGTTACAGGATGATGTAGGTTGTCCAATTCCGAAAGATGGCACGTTGACAAAATGGGCACAGCAGGGCGTAATGATGTTAAACACGGTGTTAACGGTGCGTGCAGGACAAGCACATTCACATAAAGATAGAGGATGGGAGCATTTTACGGATGCAGTGATTGATAAACTAGCTGCAAGGGATAAACCGATGATTTTTGTATTATGGGGACGACCAGCACAGCAGAAAAAAGCATTAATTCGTCGCTATCCAACAGCCCATCTTATTTTAGAATCACCGCATCCAAGCCCATTGAGTGCATTTCGAGGATTTTTTGGTAGTAAGCCATATTCAAAAATTAATGCACAATTACAGGCTTGGGGTGATGAACCGATTGACTGGTGCTTAGAGTGAGGGGATGTCATGCAAATTAATTGTTTTAAATGTCAGTATTTCAAAATAACTTGGGACCCACAGTTACCACGTGCTTGTGCAGCATATGGTTTTAAGACAAAGCAAATTCCTTCCATTGTAGTGAAACAATCTTCAGGGACAGATTGTTTGAAATTTGTTCCAAAAGCAGAAAGTGAGCGAAAATCATGATTTCTTATCAAGCCATTATGCAGCAGCTTGAAAAACAATTAGTGAGTGTTAAGCATACAAGCAATGAACAGCAAATTCGAGAAGCATTTATAGCCATTCGTGCGCTTTGTGATGTTGTATTAGATGGACAAGGCGAGACACAGCCAAAGTCACAACATATACCACAAATGCTAGTATCAGAGCCAGTTACGTTCAACACAGTAAAAGTAACAGAGGAAGATGGAGCAAACGGGGATTCCATTTTTGATTTTTAAGTATAGGAGATTATAATAGATGAAAAAATTTATCATAACAGGTGCACTTCATGGTTTGATAGCAGTAGCACTTGGTGCATTCGGTGCACATGCTTTAAAGGAAACATTGGATGCGTATAGTCAAGGTATTTGGGAGACAGCGGTGCAATATCAAATGTTCCATGCGACAGGTCTACTAGTGATTGGTTTATTAATGAGCACGAAGCTATTAGGCAATGTCAAGCAATTAAATATAGCAGGTATTTGCTTTAATGCAGGCATTATTTTCTTTTCAGGTAGTTTATATGTATTAGCTGTGAGTGGCATTAAAGTGTTAGGTGCTATTACACCAATCGGAGGCGTGTTATTTTTAGCTGGTTGGCTGTGCATCATGATTGCTGCATGGAAATACGCACGTTAATAGAAGGGGATATCGTATGGAAAAATTATTTTCTTTCATTGAGCAAGGTTTTCAGGAAATGGTGAATATTCGTCGTTACTTGCATCAACATCCAGAGCTGTCGTTTGAAGAGGTACAAACGCCTGCCTATATTGCTGCATTTCATAGAGCGTTAGGTCATGAGGTGCGAGAGCATGTGGGTGAGCGTGGTGTTGTGGCTGTATTACGTGGCGGGAAACAAGGCAAAACGGTAGCTTTACGAGCGGACTTTGATGCCTTAGCCATTCAAGAGGAAAATGATGTACCATATAAATCACAAGAGGATGGCAAAATGCATGCTTGTGGACATGATGGGCATACAGCAACACTATTGGGGCTTGCGAGAGCATTCAATACGATGAAAGAGGATATTGCAGGAAATATTGT
The DNA here is from genome assembly GCF_026012395.1 of Lysinibacillus piscis. Lineage (GTDB taxonomy): Bacteria > Bacillota > Bacilli > Bacillales_A > Planococcaceae > Lysinibacillus > Lysinibacillus piscis. Next base: position 1,148,458 of record NZ_BRZA01000001.1, on the reverse strand, counting down.
CTTTATTCATCAACATGCAGAGGAGCTCGCACCAGGTGGGGCAAAGGCAATGATTGAGGATGGTTGCTTAGAGGGTGTAGACGTTATTTTTGGTACACATCTATGGGCGCCAACACCATTAGGGAAAATTTTGGTAAGAGATGGTGCAATCATGGCAGCGGCTGATAGGGTAGAAATCACCATCCATGGTAAAGGGGGGCATGGTGCGGAGCCACATCATTCCATTGATGCGGTGGTACTGGCTGCGCAATTTATTGTCAATGCACAACAGCTAGTAGCTAGACGAGTAGATCCATTAAAATCAGCCGTTATATCTTTTGGACATTTTGAAGCGATTAATCCGTTTAATGTCATTGCAGAGCGAGCTACATTATTAGGCACTGTGCGTACATTTGATGAGTCCATACGTAACCAACTTGAGAAGGAACTAGCAGCGGTATTACAGGCGAACTGTATGGCATTTGGTGCTAGCTTTGATTATCGATATGTCAGAGGTTATCCACCTGTATACAATCATAAAAAAGAGACAGATTTTGTTGCACAACTAGCTGTAGATGTACCAGGTGTTAGCGATGTAATCACATGTCCACCTATGATGATTGGTGAGGATTTTGCGTACTATCTCGAAAAAGTACCAGGGACATTTTTCTTTACAGGGGCGAAAAACCCAGCGTGGGAGATGGCTTACCCGCATCATCATCCACGCTTCGATTTTGATGAGCGAGCAATGGTCATTGCAGCCAAATTATTAGGTAAGGCAACATGGCACTATTTACAGGATAATCAATAATAGCAAGAGGCTATCTGGATACGATATCTAGATAGCCTCTTGCTATTGGAAAATGAACATTTACTAGAGGAGTTCGAGAAAATCCAGACGCAATTACGCTAGGGCATAATTGATCGGTCGATTGCTTATCATTACCAAAAGCCTTTGTCTGTTATTAACATCATCTTACGGATTTTGATTGAAATAGGACATTTCTTCATCATATTCAGCAAAGTCGAAGTAAATCATAGGGAAAAGGAAGCGGTGATTGGATTTGAGCTCACGGATAATGACATGGTCTCGTCCAGCAGCCTCTACAACCCCCCGTACTGTGACGGTATTTTTACCTTGTTCTACAGCATGTTCAAATGAAAAATGAAATGTTCCTGGCTTACCTCGATTTAAACGTAAAATATTTTCGATGTACGACTCCTCACGCCCAGGCGGTCGGCTACTTGGCAAAGCGACCTGTGGTGGCATCATTTGTTGTTGCGTTGTCGGTGTCCAATAATAAGGCATCATTCCTAATCAACCTTCTTTCCTTTAAATTTGTGGGCAATCCTCTTCAGTTGGAGCAAAAAAGCAATGTGCTTTGTAACGACCTGTATTCCATTGTCCATACCATTGTGCAGGACAGTTACCCTCAGGTCTAAAAAACCATAAAGCACGTGTGGCTGGATGGAATACTTCACCTTGAATAATTCGTTTCGCTAAGCGAATATCTTGCTCACGAGCACGTTGATAAAAATAGCTTTGTGTTGTTGCCTCAAAGCCACCTGGATTTTGGAAAACCATTTGCTCAATCGTACGAATATCACCAAAATCTAAGCAATTCGCTCGTACACGATTGACGCCCACATTGCCAACCATCAGCATCCCTAGCTCACCATCACCCTCTGCTTCAGCACGCATGAGCCTTGCGAGCAAAGCAGTTTGTGCATCAGTTGTTTTAATAACAGCGATTGTCATTCCTCCTCGCCAACAGTATATGCGGGGAGACGTTCAAAAAAGAAGTTAAGGCATGTAAAAAGCGAGTCCATTTTACTGGACTCGCTCTCATCATTATTAGATAGCTAAAAGTTTTACTAGCTTTTCTTGGTCAAGTAGGTTACCTACGAAAAACGCACCAAATTCACCGTAACGTGCAGACACTTCGTCAAAACGCATTTCATACACTAATTTCTTAAATTGTAACACATCATCTGCAAATAATGTCACGCCCCATTCGTGGTTGTCAAAGCCAACAGAGCCTGTAATAATTTGTTTTACTTTCCCTGCATAACTACGTCCAATCATACCGTGTGAGCGCATTAATGATTTACGTTCATCCATTGATAGCATATACCAATTGTCATTACCTTCACGACGCTTGTCCATTGGATAGAAGCACACATATTGAGAACGTGGAAGTTCAGGATATAGGCGAGCTCGTACATGTGGATTTTGGTATGGGTCTTCATTGGACTCACCAGCTAAATAATTAGAAAGTTCTACAACCGATACATATGAATAAGCAGGAATCGTGAAATCAGCGATTGCTAGTTTATTGAAATCAGCTTCAAGCTCTTGTAGCTCGTCCATTGTTTCACGCAATGTCATCAACATAAAATCAGCTTTTTGCCCAACAATTGCATAAAAAGCATGTGCCCCTGTTTTAGCCACATCAGCTGTATTTAATTTTTCTAAATAAGTAATAAATTCCTCTACCGCAGCTTGTCGCTCCTCTGCAGAAACAAGTTTCCAAGAAGCCCAGTCGATTGAGCGGAAATCATGTAAAGCGTACCAACCATCTAATGTAATTGCAGCTTCGTTCATCCGTAAAACACTCCTTTGTAATAATGACTTATCGTTATTTAGTGTATCATAATTTTATTGGAAATCCTTATCAATACATAAGGCTGTCACCAATTTGACACCTTCTACAGATGATGTATGCTAAAGAGAGTGAGGTGTATAAACTATGTTACAACAACCAATTTGGCGTTTTTATGACCAATCCAATAGTGCAAAAAATCGTTCACCATTAGAATCCTTTGCGACAGACGATACATTATGTCAGCTAGTAGGGCAACAATTATCACCACCAACAATCCGCACATGGGTGCATGATGCCGCTGTAGTACTGGGAATTCAAGATCATCGTTTACCATATGTACAAGAGGGGATGGCATTGCTTGAAAAGCGTGGCTATCAACCGATTGTGCGCAATTCAGGTGGACTAGCTGTTGTTTTAGATGCTGGTGTATTAAATATATCCGTTGTGTTATCAGAACAAACGACACCCCTAAGCATTAACGATGGCTATGAGGTGATGGTGGCACTTGTGAAAGGGTTATTTCCAGAAGCTGCACATCAAATGGAAGCCTATGAAATTGTAGGTTCGTATTGTCCAGGCTCCTATGATTTAAGCATTAATGGGAAAAAATTTGCAGGTATTTCACAAAGACGTTTACGCCAAGGTGTAGCGGTGCAAGTTTATTTATGTGTTGAAGGCAGTGGTGCAGAAAGAGCCACCTTGATTCGAGATTTTTATGAGGAAAGCCTACAGGGAGAAACGACGAAATTTGTTTATCCAACGATTGTGCCAGAGGTAATGGCTTCCTTAAGTGAATTATTGGCTGTTGAATTAACTGTAGAGGCAGTGGTAATTCGTTTGCAAAAACTTTTGCATCGCCTAACAGAGGATATTCGTGTGCAATCTTTTCATGATGATGAACTAACACTTTATGGGTTTTATTTGCAACGCATTTTCGAGCGAAATGCGAAAATGCTAGATAAAAATGATGATAGGACAAACGCATGACGATTAACATGCGTTTGTCCTAAAAAGTGATATCGCTAACTAAGCACATCGCCATTTTCTGATTGATAAGTAGCATTGCTGACTACAAGATTTCCGTTTTTTTCCATTTTAAAAACAGGGGCTACACGTTCTTCCTCTTCATCCAATGTGACAAGTCGGCGTGCACGATTCATAATTTGAACGAACTGCTCGTAGTCTTTGCGAATTGCTCTATTTTCTTCCTCGAGCTGTGCAATGGTTTTTTCTAGCTTTTTATTTTTTTCAGAGGTTACATGGACAAGTTGTCGCCATTTCGCAGATTCATTGCCAACTTCACCACTATTTTGTAAGCGTAGTAAATAGGCGATGACAATATCAAGTGATAAAGCAGATAGCGAAATGGCTTTACCGTCTGTGTTACCATTGAAGGTAATCATGCTTGTACTACGGCGTCTTAATGGTGCCCCTAACACTCGCATTCTTTCTTTTCTCTCTTTTTTCGCAGTTGCCAATTGTTCCTCGTATTCTTTACGTACAACGGCATTCCAGCGAAAACCACAGGCAGCGGCAGTGCGATTCAATGCATCACCAGCTTCCTCAAAGGCATTTAACTGTGTGCTACCTTCTGTCACATGGCGAATAACAGCCTCAGCCAACAATTCATCGTTTTCTTTTAACCAAGCATCCTGTCTTGTTTTACTCATAGTAAATTCCTCCCACCTTTATCTTGAATGAAGCAAAACGATTGTTGCTTCAATAGTTATTCAGATTAATTCATTCTCTGAATATTGGTACTCCTAGCTTGACCAATCTTGTAACCTTTTATTCACCCATCTGGGAAGAATTATGCTTGAATACAAGGTGGAAAGTACGATACAATACCCGATGTAGATTTGTGTGCATTCTACATACTTAACTATGTGACAGTAATGTACTCAATGAAAGGTTGAAAGAAAATTTATAATAGAAAGGGTTGTTGACAAAATGGCAAACGAATTTAAAGTTTGCGATGAATGTCAGGCCGTTAACTTAAAAACGTTAATTCCAAAATTAAAGGAAATCGATCCTGATGCAACCATCGAAATTGGCTGTCATTCTTATTGTGGTCCTGGACGTAAAAAAACATTTACCTTTGTGAATAGCAGACCTGTTGCAGCATTAACAGAGGACGAATTGATGGAAAAAGTGTTAGCCAAATTAAAAAAATAACAAACAAATGCTATCTTCAGTGAGTGAAGGTAGCATTTTTGTTTTGTATGACAATACTATCATTTATTGTTTTTTATAGCAGGAAAAAGGTATGCTAGTGTTAGAGGAATAACATAGAAGATGGAGGTGTTAGTGTATGACGAGTTATGCAACAGCGAAATTACAAGAGGAAAAGGTATTTAAAGATCCTGTACATCGCTATGTTCATGTACGAGATCAAGCGATTTGGGATTTGATAGGAACAAAAGAATTTCAGCGCTTACGACGAATACGCCAATTAGGAACAACATACTTAGTATTTCACGGTGCAGAGCATAGTCGTTTTAATCATTCGTTGGGCGTTTATGAAATAGTAAGACGCATTATTGATGATGTTTTTGCAGGTCGATCCGAGTGGGATGAGCAAGAACGATTACTTGTTCTATGCTCAGCATTACTACATGATTTAGGACACGGACCATTTTCACATGCATTTGAAAATGTATTTGCAACAGACCATGAGGAATATACACGTGCGATTTTGCTAGGGAATACAGAAGTAAATACGGTATTACAGCGTGTTGCCCCAGATTTTCCTGAAAAAGTAGCACAGGTCATTGAAAAAACATATGCGAATAAACAGGTGGTAAGCTTAATTTCAAGCCAAATTGATGCAGACCGTATGGATTATCTACAGCGAGATGCGTATTATACAGGTGTCAGCTATGGTCATTTTGATATGGAACGAATATTGCGTGTCATGCGGCCACGTGCCAATCAAGTTGTCATTAAGGAAAGTGGGATGCATGCAGTAGAGGACTACATCATGTCACGCTACCAAATGTATTTACAAATATACTTCCATCCTGTTTCACGTAGTGCAGAAGTGATTTTAAATAATATATTAAAGCGCGTAAAAGCATTGAGTGAAGAAGATTATTGGTTTAAACATGCTCCTATTCACTTTAAGCCATTTTTTAGAAATCAAATCACATTGGACGATTATCTTGCATTAGATGAAAGTGTGATGTTGACGTATATTCAATTTTGGATGCAGGAAGAGGATGTTATTTTGCGTGATTTAAGTAGTCGCTTTATTAATCGCAAACTATTTGGCTATATCAACATGAACCCGCAAAAAGAGCCACAACGTTTTGAACGGTTACAGCAATTATTTAATCAAATGGGTTTAGATGCGACCTATTATGTTGTACATGACTCTACTTCGGATTTGCCATATGATTTATATCAACCAGGAGCAGCAATGGAAAAGCTTCCTATCATGTTGCAAATGTCCAATGGTGAAGTACGAGAGCTGTCACAAGAAAGTTCCTTAGTCGATGCCATTGCAGGGCGTTTGAAAACAGACCATAAAGTGTACTTTCCAGAAGAGGTGCTGACAGATAGTGAAGTAGATAAGGGTGTTAGAGAAGAGTTAATAGGGCTTATACATCATTGCAGTTAAAAACATAGGGTGAAAGGGATTCTGTTTAGATGGAATCCTTTTTTTACGGTGATTTTTGGAGGTTTCCTTTTTTAGCAATAGCGTCTTATCTGATGCATTATATTTATGATTGCTAATTAATAGAAAGGGATAATGAAATTTTATTAATATATCAAAAAAATATCATATTAAAATGCATTAATTAGACTATTTTCCTTTGAAAAGGATTTTTCCTTTTGAAGGTTTATAACTACTCAAATTATATTAATTTAACCGATGAGTATATTAGTGAACAAATAGTGTGACTATATACATAATTTTGCTTTTAAAAAATGGATAAAGGAAAAATTATAAGGACATATAGCTTGTTAAATTGTAAAATATATCAATTTTAATTCTATTAATTTTTGTTTTAAAGTAAAAAAATCAATTAGCTTTAATGAATAAAGGGCTATTTATGACAGCCCTTATTCCAATTGTTTTTATAGCTTTAAATGGCATACTGAAGTCTTTTGGTGTGGTAAATAGAACTATTGATTGACCTCTGTAAAATGCTACTTAGGTATATCATGGCTTCTTTGGTTGTTCTGCTTTATGTTAATAACTATCATTTTCTTTCCTTGATAGTAGTTTTTGTTGAGTATTTAATAATTCTTTTGCCATCGTTAGTAAATATTGTTGTGTTTCGGGATTTAGGCTATCAAAAATTTTAATAAGTTCATTTTCATATAGAGAAGAATTAAACATCTCTCCTTCCCCTGTGCGTAGCCATGCTTCATTAATATTAAAAGTGGCACAAATTATTTTAATATGTTTGTCGCTAAATGTACGCTTCCCCACTTCAATCATAGCAAGAGTAGATTGCCCCAAACCCAAATGTTGTGCAAATTCTGCTTGATTCATATTTAAAGCATTTCGTATTTCTTTTATTCGGCTATACAAATTAGTTCACCTCATTTCTATGTAATTATAATTTATCACAAATAAAATATACATTCAATTATCACAAATAAAACAGAGATTCCATTATCACAAATGAAACTTTATTATTGACAATGATTTCATTTATGATAATATGGTTTTAATCACAAATGAAATTTTCGGAGGTGTTTTTATGATAAATGAAACTATGACTGATGAAATAACAGAACTTGTAAAACAGCTAACAACAGAAAATCAACAATATTTCCTTACATTAGTAAGGGTGGCGGCTGTAGCCGAAAATGCTGTACGAAAGCAAAGTCAACTTAATGAATCTACAAAACAAGATGTAAGATAAATATTTAATTACTTATAGATTAGCATTTTTATACATTTGTATATTGCTATATCATCACAAAGCGAACAAAACCTCGTAAATCTTCCTTTGTTAATGAAGCTGCCTACTAACTAGGTTGTAAAGAATTTGTTTAGATGTCTTTTTTATAATGAGATAAAAAGCTTCTATTGATTATAGATAGTCGTGAGGGGACCGATTATTTGAAGGAGGTGAGACAAGTTATTATCGGTTCGGTGCACAAAATAATGAATACACATCACTTTCGGGAAAAATGGCAATATCGTATGTCTCTAGTACTTCTTCAAAGATTTACTGTGTATTCAAATAATGACGACTAAATTAAACAAGAGGAACGAGGGGCTAAAGAATTTGTTTGTCGTAGTTCACTTTCAATGTCAACTACTAGTCGTCAGCAAACAGTAAAAGCTCTCTCTACCTGAAGAAAAGAGGAGAGACATGAGGAAAAAGATCAACATTGCGATGTTGACGATGCTCTTAGTATTCCAAACCTTACTAAGTCCATTATCAGCATTTGCAGAAGACCTATCTGAACCATTGCCAGAGGACACTACGAATGAGAGTGTTGCTCCAACAGACGATGGTACTAGTGACGATACTAGTGAAGAGATAGCAACAACCAGTGATGATTCTGCGAAAATAATGCCATTGAGTGTAGGTCCTTTAGCAGCTTGTACAGGTCCGCAAGAATTAACAAATGTGGCACTATCAGCATTTGAGATGAAGATTGATGGAAATCCTGTTACAGAAGGGGTTTATACAACACCATTACCAAAAGATAAAGAGGCTAACTTTCATGTCGAATTTGATGTATTACTGGATGACATGTATTGTGCAGACAGTTATTTTGAGTTCGATTTACCAGCCTCGTTAATTGACTTTAATGGTAAATTCCAAGGTAGCAAAACGGTAGGAAATATTTCTTATGCCTATGATACTACAGGGAATAAAGTAAGAGTTCACTTAGTGAATGATGTAGATGTAACAGATGTAAGTACGACAACGCCAGCCAAAATGACAATGGATTTTGCTGCAAAATTTAGCTTAAGTGCCAATGATATTGAGCAAGAATTAGCATTGCCAAAGGTTGGTGGTGGTGAGGCTAAAACACAATTCACATTTTTACCACCAACATCTAATGAAAAAGCAACAAAAGAAGCTACTGCGGGTATTCCCCCTGTAGTTGGTGGTAATCATCAAATGGAATGGACAATTTGGATTAATAAAGCAGGTAAAGATTTTAATAATCCAAGTTTAGTCGATAATCCAACAGGTGGACATGCTATTGTACCAGGCTCAGTCAATGTATATGAGTATACAGTTGATTTAGCAGGTGTAGCGAGTACAGGGACTCAAGTTGTCACTGATGGTAATTTTAGTGACATCGTTTATAAAAATAAACATGCTTATAAAATTGTTTACAATACAGAAGTAAATTTACCTGTGGATCAAAGAGAAGGAACAAAGACATTTAATAATTCTGTAACCTTCACTAATAATGGAACAGCTGAACCTGTAAATAATGTTTCTAAGAATATCACATATGGTAAAGCATTAGAGAAACAGAAAGTAGCGACAGGCACTGATAACTATACGTCAAAATGGGAAGTTCGCTACAATTACAATCAGGCAAGTATTGCACAGGCGAGTGCGAAAGTTACAGACACACTCCCAGGTCTTCATCAAATCGACACGAGTACGATTGAAGTACGAGAAATGACAATAGATGATGCAGGTAATAGTACTGGAGCAGGTACAGTAGTAACTAATTACACGGTCAATCCAGTTGCAGATGGTTTTGAGCTTCAATTTAACAGCAACATAGATAAAGCTTATAAAATCACATATGATGCGAAGTACAATGGAACGGGTCTTGGGTATTATACAGGAACAACTCCTACAACGATAAACAATACGGTAGTTAGTGGCACAAAAACAGATGTAAAGTCACATATAATTACAGAAGGTGTACTAAGTAAAGGTCACCTAGTGAATTTTGATACAAAAGAAATCACTTGGACAATTGATATTAAAGCAGATAATCCAAATGAAGCAATCAATAATTTAACGTTAACAGATGTATTTAAAATTGCTGGTAGCAAAGAGGGGACACATACACTTGTAGGTGATGAAAATAATATTACAATCACTGGAACAACAGGTGCTGCGCCAGTTACAACAGTGAATGGCCCTACAAATGGCTTCACCATTACGGGTATTAATATAACAGCAGGTAGCACAGCAAGAATTACGTATAAAACATCATTTGCTATTAGTAATGATGGTGGGGTAGAAAATGGTTATGGTAATACAGCAACTGTCAATTGGGGCACCTATACAACAACAGAACAAGACCATTACACACCAGCTACTACAACGGTAAACAATGGTAGCAAAGCAGGAAGCTTTAATTATCTTAATCAATTGTTCACATGGCAAGTAAAGGTGAACATTAACAAAAAGGATATTCAAGGAGCTATTTTAACAGATACAATTGGTACGGGGCATGAGTTCGTAGCCGATTCATTAAAGGTTTATGAATATACATTAACTACTGGTGATGATACGGGCGGTACAAAAGCTGCTACACCTATCGATGCTTCAAACTATGTACTAAATGTTGCATCAGATAACAAGAGCTATGTACTAACATTTAACAATGTATTAGATAGCTCAATCAATAACAAAGCCTATTTAGTGGAATACGATACAAAGGATTCTGATGAGATTCTTGGGATTGGTGATGATGAGGCTGGCTATACGACAGGCAATGTTTATAGTAATACAGCAACATTCCAAACATTAGGCTCTAAAAATTATACGCTAGGTGCTACACCAGTGACATTGCCATCACATGTAGCGAATAATCTGATTCAAAAACGTACACCAACGCAAAGTAATCCAACAATTACTTGGGTGTTGGATGTGAACCAATCGCATTCAGCGTTAGGGACAAATGTGGCATTAGAAGATACACCATCTACTAATTTAATGTTAATTGATGGTTCAATCAAAGTGAGAAAATACAATGTTACCTCAACTAGTATTTCCACTAATGGTACAGGTGCATATGTAGACCCAAGTACTTATGGAATCACTGTTGAAAAGAAAGCTGATGGTGGCTTTATCCTCCATTTTGCTAATCTAAATGAAGGCTATCAGGTGCAATATCAAACACTTGGTTTAGGTCAAGCAGGTCAAGGCTTCAATAATGATGCAAAATTAACATTTGGTGTTACAAATGCAAGCAATCAAAAAGATACTGCACATATAAACACTAATTTTGCATTTAGTAGTTCAGATTCATCATTTTCAACAACAAAAGGTAATGCACAATTTAAAAAGGTTGGCGTTAACTCTTCAACAGGTGTCGAAGAGCCATTATCAGGCGTGCAGTTCCAATTGTACAAAAAAATTGGAGCAAATAAGTATTTGATACAAGCAGCAACATCAGATGCAGATGGTCTGTTTACCTTTACAAATATTAATTATGGGAATTACCAAATTGAAGAGGTAAGTCCAAAAGCAGGGTATCAATTAATGCAGCCTCAAGATTTTGTGCTTGATGCAGCTAAAGATACAAAATTAGGCTCTACTGTTATTACAAATTTGGTGAATCTTACACCGCTTGCAGGCGACGCTTGTCCAGCATTTACTTTAACCGTCAAAGATATTGATGGTGCAATTGTTGCTAATAAGCAAATTGAGTTAATAGACAGTAATGGTATGGTTAAATCAACTGTTACTACTGATAATGGTGGGAAAGTAGCCATTCCATCAACAGTTAAAGCTGGTGGGTACACAGTGAAAGACAGTGATGGCATTGATTATGGTAAGGTTAATGTGAAATTTGGGGCAGGCGAATGTCAAGGCGTAGTTCAACCAATCAATGCGTGTACGGAATTTACAGTTACAATAAATGATGGTAGTAACAATCCACGTCCAAATGTAACAGTAACAGTGAAAAATTCAAGTAATGTAGTGATTGATACTAAAACAACTGACAGTAATGGTCAGTTCACGTTTGACAAAACAACACCAGCAGGTAAATACAAGCTATATGAAGGTACACAGTATTTAGGTGAGGTAAACATTACGTATCAAAATGGTAACTGTCAGGATATCGTAACACCAGCACCGAAATGTGAAGTATTTACACTTGTTATTAATGATGCAGACGGTAAACCACGTCAAGGTGTTACAGTAGTGATTAAGGATAAAAATAATCCAAGTGCCCTAGTGCCACAGCCAAATGGCGCGACTGATGTGGATGGGAAAGTAACCATTACGGATCTTCCACCAGGTGAATATGAAGTATATGAAGGCACTACAAAGATTAATGATTTTGTAGTAACGACAGACTGCAAAGCGGACGTTCAACCAGCGCCATCATGTCCAGTATTTACGTTAACTGTAAAAGATGAAGATGGTATTTTACCAGAGGGTACAGAAGTAACAATCACGAATACAATTACACATGATTCAATGACAAAAACGGTAGGAAAAGATGGTGAAATTAAATTCCCAACGAATCCAACGAATCCGTATTATACGATTAATCCTGGAAATTATGAAGTATCTATTACTTCATCAGGAAAAGTAATTGATGACTTTGATGTATCGTATACAGGAAATTGTGAAGATACAGCAGAAAAGCTTCGTGCATGTACACAATTCGAAATGACAATATTGAATCCAGACGGCACAACACCAAAAGCCATGACAAAAGTTATTGTAGTAGATGAATTAGGTACTGAAACGCCTTATACTACAGATGCGAATGGTAAAATTACACTGCCACAGTCGCAATCACCAGGAGATGTAACCGTTTATGAGGCAAATCCAGATAATTCAAAAGGCGATAAACTTGGTAGTGTCAAAGTAACCTATACAGACAATTGTCAAGGTGTAGTGATTCAAAATGCTTGTCCACAATTCACGTTAACTGTAAATGATAGAAATCTACAACCTGTAGGCGCAAATGTGAAAGTGACAATCAAAGATAAAGCAACGGGCGCAATTGTGACATCAGGTATAACAGATGCAAATGGTCAAATTGTCTTTACAGATAAAGCTGCATTACAACAAGGTCATGACTATACTGTAGTGAATGAGCTTGATGTACTATTAGGCGATATTACAGTTAGCTATACGGATAGTGTATGTGGAGCAGCTGTGAAAGTTCCAGACAATGTATGTCCAATCTTTACATTAACGATTCAGGATGTAAATGGAAAACCGCGTGCGAATGTTTCCTTTATTGTGAAGACTACAGCAGGGAAAACAATTGTTACAGGTACAACAGATGCAGATGGTAAATTCATGGTTCCTTATATCGTTGAACCAGGGGATTACTATGTATATGAAGGATATAAGTTCATTGACTCTATGAAGATCCAAAACTGTGAAGGGATTGCTAAGCCAGCATATACAGGTGGTGGCTATCCAATTGAGCCAGAGTATCCAACATTTAATCCAAATCCGAATCAACCGATAGATCCAAGCAATCCAAAGCCAGATCCGAATCAACCGGTGGATCCAAGTAATCCAACACCAGATCCAAATCAACCGGTAGAACCAAGTAATCCAACATCAGGATCAAATACACAAACGAATCCTGGCAATAATGGTAATACAGCAGTACAAAATGTCATTGATCAAGGAACAAAGCTACCATCATACAACGATTCTACTGCTACAAAAAATACGTTAGATGCTTATAAAGATTTCCTTAATAAATATAGTAAACTAACAAAAGAAGAGCAGGCGGTTGTAGCTAATTCCATTGATATCAATAAGGTGAAGACAGATGTTAAACGCCTAGAATCATTATTAAGCGCACAAGGTAAACTCCCACAAACAGATGGAGCTAATCAATTGGCCCTTACATTTGTAGGTGCATTGCTTGTAGCGGGTGCAGTATTATTAATGCGTCGTCGTCAAACAGAAGTAAAATAAGTATCATGCGAAAAAGTGCCATTCTTTAACGAAGGCACTTTTTCTGTGTTTACCGATAATGAACTCGAGATTCATGGAGAATTTTATGAAAGTAGGGCATAAGCAATCAGCATCACTAAGTGGATAAATTGCTGAAAGATTTATCAAAAATGACCCTTTAGGATGTTTGGAGCTTTATCAAATGGATAATGCTGTATAAAATCTGCCTGTATAGCGAGCCGTTTTGTACCATTTTCCGCACAGGTAATTAAGGTTAACAGCGTCTTATTGGATATATCATCAATAATGAAGACATCTGTTGCCGCAATAATTTTCTTTTCTGATAGCTTATATTCATAAATTTCAGCCATATCGGTTACATAAATGATGTCACCAATGTTTGCTTGATATAATGGGCTGAATAAAATATTTTTATCTTCAAAATAATGCCCTGCTAGTGCATAGTTCCCTTTACCGAGCTGTTGATTAGGCTTCATCGTACCAGCTCCAACAGCTAGTACCGCATTACCAACACCCTTTAAAATGGGTAATTGCATATCAATATGAGGGATAGCGATACTACCAATTACAGGCATGTCGTTAACTTTCATCTGTGCTTGAAGAACTTCGGCAATAGATAATGACTGTACTGCCTCAAATTCAAAATCAGCCTCCGTTGTTTGATGTTGCTCAATTGTCTCTGTAGTATATTCTTTTGCGCTAAGTTGCTCACTTAAACGTGTAACCATCGCATTTTGGATGGGAGTAATAAATAGTAGTAACAGCCCTATGACAAGCATAAGGATAACTAGTAGTAGCCGAAGTTTATTCATATGGAGGTATCACATCCTGCCGCATAAAATTGAAAAAAATGAGCAGAGCAACAAAGGCTCCGCTCATCTTATTTTTATCCCGTATTAACAGGCTGTAAGACCTCACTTCAAAATAGGGGTGGAAATGAAATGTGTAAGTGGGGATCAACAGCCTGTAAAAAAACTAATTGGTAGCTTCGCTTTATTTATCGCTGAACAATGTACCTGCAACACCGTAGTGATTTTTAGGCATATCTTCGATGAAAACTACAATATTTTCCGCTGGCGCATCCACTGTACGAGAAACAGCCTCTGTTACCTCTTTAACAAGAGCACGCTTTTGTTCGTCTGTACGACCTTCTAGTAATTTCACTGTTACGTATGGCATAATTTTGTCTCCTTTGAGGGAATTTAGTGTATATTTAAATAATAGCAGAATGGAGGGAATTAAAGAATGACAAATGAAGAAAAACCAAAACAAAAAATGGGCTTTACCATTATAAAAAATAATCCAACTGATGGACATAAAGGCTTTGGTATTGGTTCGTTGTCACTTGAAAACGTATCGCCAGTCATTATTGATATAGAAGAAGGTACGGCATCTGTTGAAATTGGTGCGATGCATGCACGTAGTGATGTGGAACGTGGCATCAAATTTACCACAGACCCAGCAGATTCAGAAGGTGGAAAGCCTTATTGGTTAGTATGGGTGACGATTGATCATAAGGAGGATGGTCCTTATTATGCAGGCGTAACGGCTTGTGAAATGGTTGTGAATCGTGAAAAACGTCGGGGCTATAAAATTTTAGCAGACCATGTAAATAAAATGGATAAATCCATGAAACGTCATATTCTTGTGGAGCATATGGATACACCATCGAAAAGAGTATTAGCGACATTTTTAGAAGAATTAAATCCAGACCTATGGGCACGCAGTCAAGAGCAATTACGTCAAGGTTTATTTGTTCAATAAATGCTAAATGATTGAACAATCTGTGACATTTTATAATCGCTCTCTATATAAGGTTGAAAGTCGATTTGAAAAAAAGTACACTTGAAACAGAGCTTACATTTTAGTAAGCTAGGACACTTGGTTTACGCATGTGTGATGAGCGTTATGCGGCATTTGAAACCATCCAAGCCGAATGCCCCATGCTGCTCATCCACGGCGTTGACCATAAAAAGAAAAGCTTTCTGTTCCCACGGACATGTTTCCGGGGAAGAGAAAGCTTTTTTTCGTAGTTCAGACGTCATTAGCTGAACTGCGATATAATGAATCATCTTTGTCGAGAGCTTACTTATAAAAACGTATGTTATTTAAAAAGGTTGCCTTTATGAGTTTTAATTTTTGAAAATAGAGAACGGTAGCATATTCCAAAATTCGCCCCATGTGTTGCTGTCTAAAATATCAAATTGTGTACATTTTTCTGTTGGTACATCTTCAGTATTTACATAAATAAGGCGTTGCTTTGGACATGCATTCGTTGCGAGCTTTCCTGTTTCAATATCAATGACAACGCCCTTCACATTTTTCGGTTTTACAAAATCTTCATTTTTCGTCCCTTTGTGAACAGCTTCCATAAAATCAATCCAAATTTGCTTCGTTACAGCCGTGTCTTCTTTGCTTGTTAAATTTTTTCCTTGATCATAACCGTTCCATACACCAGCAGTTAAATGTGGTGTGAAGCCAATAAGCCATTGATCGCTATTAGTAGAGCCTGATTTAGCAGCGTATGTGTGTGTCATACGCGAGCGAATACTAATACCTGTGGCTGGTGAATAGTCACTAAAAACGGGGTCGAAAATACCTGTCATCATTTCTGTTAGCATATAGGTATTTTCTTTTGATAGTACGCTTTCATCTTCTCTTTGAATATCCTTATTTGTATAAATGACATCACCATTTGCATTTTTAATCGATACGATTGTCGTAGGCATTGTTTTCTGTCCTTGTGAGGCTAGTATATTATACGCATTTGTCATATCGTATAGGGTTGTTTCTATTGTACCGAGTGCAATGGATAAATTGTCCTTTGTCCCAATATTAATATCGAAGCGATTCGCCATATCATGGAATGTTTTGAAGCCAATTTCCTCCAATGTTTTGACAGCGTATATATTATCAGAGATGGCAATGGCCTGTGCCATGGACATATCATGTTGGGCAAATTGACCATTTACATTTTTAGGTGCATATGTCGCTCGCCCTTTATCGTAGGTAAAAGTGGTTTCACTAACATCTAAATAAGTTAAAGGAGTGAAGCCATTTTCTAAGGCTGCGGCATATAAAATTGGCTTAATGGTTGAACCAGGTTGCCGTTTTGCTTGTGAAACACGATTAAATGAACTTGTAGCGTAATCTCTACCACCAATCAGTGCTGTGACAGCACCTGTTTTAGCCGTCATGCTGACAAATGCTGTTTGTAGGTCATTGGCTGGCATATGTTTAGTTACAGCTTCTTCAGCCGCCTTTTGGTGCGCTAAATTCAAGGTTGTTTGAATTGTCCAGCCACCTTCGCTAATATCGAGATTTTTCGCTTTTAAAATTTCACTTGCTTCTTGCCAAGCTACATCTAAAAAATACGGAGCAACGGATTTAGTAGCAACCCAGCTATCATTTTTTAATACAAGCTGTTCGTTTTGTGCACGTGTTTTTTCATCCTGTGTAATGCTTCCTTGATCGGCCATTAATTTTAAAATAACATGTTGGCGGTTTGTTGCTTTTTCCATATTGGCAATAGGAGAATAGATACTTGGTCCTTTTGGTACGCCTGTCAGCATCGCTGCCTCGGCTAATGTTAAATCACGTGCTGATTTGCCGAAGTAAAACTGACTGGCTGCCTCTACGCCGTACATCCCATGTCCATAATAAACCGTATTCAAGTAGCCTTCGAGTATTTGGTCTTTATCATAAAAAACTTCGATTCGATAGGCATATAAAGCCTCATTTAGCTTACGTGTCCATGATTTTTCATGTGAAAGATAGAGATTACGTGCATATTGCTGTGTGATTGTGCTTGCGCCTTGTGCTTTATAACCTGCTTTAATATCTACTAGAATAGCGCCAGCAATACGTGAAAAATCGAGTCCGCTATGTTTATAAAAATCTTTATCCTCCACAGCAACAACTGCTTTGGTTAAATAGGGTGACATTTCATCGATACTAACCCAATAGCGTCGTTGGTTGGTAAAGTGGTCACCGATTTGGTTTTTATTTTCATCTAAAAAAATCGAGGCTTTTGGTACGGTTAGAGGTGGAGCACCAGCCACTTGTACATAAACGCGTAGTGCAATAAATGCTACAACTAGAGCAGATATAGAAGCAATAAAGAATGTTAACACTTTACGTCTGCGTTTAACACGTTGTTGCTTACGCTGATAACTTTTTCTTTTCATGTGACTTCACCTCGTTTTCTAACAAATGATAAGAACAAGTCTGTAGTATTCAACTCATTCTAAGAATTTATTGCTAGTATGTGTTTGCATGCACATCTTTAATCGGCATTCTGATGAAAAACTAGCGATTATTGCTTTTGATACAGAAAAAATTGCTGTTGTTGTGTGGCACTACGCTAGCACATGGGAATTACTTGTTACTGTCGCTATGTTTCACTCACACTTTCGGACAAAAATTGCTTGTTGCTGACATTGCGTTGCACTGCACTTTCGCACAAAAATTGCTTGCACTTTATTGAAAAACATCTATACTTTTTTTGTACACTTTGTAGATTTTAATCGAATTTTGCGTAGTGTGCTAATAATAAGTACGAAGTGGAAAGAATAGAGTTTCATTACATTTTCGTAAGAGACGCTAAATGATAGATAGAGTAGGTAGCTATGAAGGAGGAACTATTAATGAGATTTGATGAGGCTTATTCGGGGAATGTGTTTATTAAAAGTCACCCTACATATGAGGATGCACAGGCTGTAATTTATGGGATGCCAATGGATTGGACAGTGAGTTACAGACCAGGCTCACGTTTTGGTCCACAGCGTATTCGTGAAGTATCAATCGGTTTAGAGGAATACAGTCCATATTTAGACCGTGAATTAGATGAGGTTAAATATTTTGACGCAGGTGATATTCCACTCCCATTTGGGAATGCACAGCGCTCATTAGATGAAATTGAAAAATATATTCAAACCTTATTAGCAGATAACAAAATTCCTGTAGGCATGGGTGGCGAGCATTTAGTATCATGGCCCGTAATGAAGGCTGTTGCTGCAAAATATAATGATTTAGCGATTATCCATTTCGATGCACATACAGATTTACGTGTAGAGTATGAAGGAGAACCACTTTCACATTCTACGCCAATTCGTAAAATTGCGGAGCATATTGGTCCAAAAAATGTTTACTCATTCGGCATTCGTTCAGGTATGAAAGAGGAATTTGAATGGGCAAAAGAAAATGGCATGCACATTTCCAAATTTGAAGTGCTAGAGCCATTAAAAGAAGTATTACCAACATTAGCAGGACGCAATGTTTATGTAACGATTGACATTGATGTACTTGATCCAGCACATGCACCAGGTACAGGTACAGTGGACTGTGGTGGTATTACAGCTAAAGAGCTACTAGCTTCAATTCATGCGATTGCTGGTAGTGATGTAAATGTAGTTGGCTTTGATTTAGTAGAAGTAGCACCAATTTATGATTCATCAGAAATGACGGCAAATACAGCTTCAAAATTGCTAAGAGAAATGATTTTGGGCTGGGTAAAATAATAAGTATGGCAAAAACGTTGATATAAAGTGATTGGAGTGGGATGTAGCTATTGGCTAGTCCCACTTTTAGTGAACAAGCACTTTTCATGTGGTCGTGTGAGTGTATCAAATGCAGAGACCACTATCAATAAAGTTACATTGACGGGTATTATGAACATGCTACAATAAATAGGCAGCATCTAGCTAACTTCCTTTTTCGAAAGGAGGTGTACTATGTGTCTAAGCTATCACGACTAAGAAAGTTCAAAGCGCAAAGAGAGGAACAACGTAAAGAAAGGCTAACCATCTTTCGATACGTGGCGGATGTATTCCGTTTGATAGATACTGTTTATCGTTTCTTTCGGATGATGCTGTAGAAAAGGATGCGCCATTCAGTATTCTTTACTGGGTGGTGTTTTCTTTTCGATAAAATAAAAAAACGCCCGAGAACCACTCGGACGCCGTACTACATGCCTAGATTCTATCACGACAAAGAATCTTGCTGCCACTATCTTAACCCTAACAAGTGAAACCGTCAAGGCTTTAATAGTATACGCAGCGTAAAACGAAGCCATTCCTCAATAATTTCTATCAAGTCGCTAATTGCACAATGGTCACCTTGATATTGCATTGTTGTATCGTTATACATGTGTCTCACCGTTTCAACCTTTAAGTCAGCCATTTCAGTGCATTTTCTGATTGAAATACCTCTATCATCCAAAATATTTTTTCATTTGAATTTAGCCCTAATTCCCATTCTGTCACCTCAAATTCATTAACTTGAGTAAATGCTTTTTTATTACCTCCAATTATGGGGGGCATTTGACTTCTATCTTGAAAAAATATCAGTATGTATCCTATAATAAGAAGGTTATAGTAAAAGAACACAAAGGAGTGTCCATGATGGCGAATGAGGTAAAATCGCAAGTAAGTATTCATCTTACTTCCATGATTCAGCCAACTGATGGTGAGCAAGAAATGACTGAAATGTGGCTGACAGGACAGTTACTTGAAAAAGCAGGAAGCACCTATTTAAAATATGAAGAAATAGAAGAAGGTCAAGTTATTCGGACGACGATGAAGCTCGACCATGATAAGGCACTCATTATGCGTGCTGGTGCTGTAAATATGAGACTACCATTGAATCGTTTGGAACAGCAAAATGGGCATTATGAAGGTGATTTTGGTTCAATGCCACTTGTTGTACAAACGAAACAACTATCATTTACGAAGCAGGAAACAAGCGGACAATTTCACGTGCAATATGATTTAATCATTAGTGGACAATCTGCAGGCAATTATACAGTAGATATTACATTTATGGAGGTACAATGATGAACGCAGTAGAACAAGTACAACAGGCCATTAAAGTAGCGATTGTACAGGCTATTGAAAAAGCGGGCTTAGTAGAAGCGGGTACAGAGTTAAATATTCACCTTGAAACACCAAAGGATAAGGCAAATGGAGATTATGCAACAAATATCGCCATGCAATTAACGAAATTAGCGAAAAAACCACCTCGTGCCATTGCAGAGGCGATTTTAGAAAATCTAGAGACAGCGGGTACAGATATTGAGAAATTGGATATCGCAGGTCCAGGCTTTATTAATATTACTGTGCGTAAAGATTTCTTAACAGGTGTTGTGACACAGGTGTTGGAGCAAGGCACTGATTATGGTCGTTCAAATGCAGGGGCAGGCGAGAAAGTGCAAGTGGAATTTGTATCTGCCAACCCAACAGGTGATCTTCACTTAGGACATGCACGTGGCGCTTCGGTAGGAGATTCCTTATGTAATGTACTTGATATGGCTGGCTATACTGTTTCTCGTGAGTACTATATTAATGATGCAGGGAATCAAATTAATAATTTAGCGTATTCGTTAGAAGCTCGTTATAAGCAAGCGTTAGGGCTAGAAGCAGTGATGCCAGAGGATGGCTACCATGGTCAGGATATTATTGATATTGCGGGTAAATTGGCTAATGAGTATGGTGATTCGATTTTAGCGAAATCAGATGAAGATCGTTTTGCTTTCTTCCGTCAGCATGGTTTAGCATTAGAGTTAGATAAATTGAAAACAGACCTTGCTAATTTCCGTGTAAACTTTGATGTGTGGTATTCTGAAACATCTTTATATGACAACGGTAAAATTGAAGTAGCATTGGATAAACTAAAAGCAAATGGTCATGTATTTGAGGAAGACGGTGCAACTTGGTTCCGTTCGACAACATTTGGTGACGATAAAGACCGTGTGTTAATTAAAAATGATGGCTCTTTCACTTATTTAACACCAGATATTGCTTACCATGAGGATAAAATTGTACGTGGCTTTGATAAATTAATTAATATTTGGGGAGCAGACCATCATGGCTATATCCCACGTATGAAAGCAGCGATTCAAGCACTTGGCTATGACCGTGATACATTGGAAGTAGAAGTGATTCAAATGGTGCAACTGTACAAAGATGGTGAGAAGTTTAAAATGTCGAAGCGTACAGGTAATGCGGTGACAATGCGTGAGCTTGTAGAAGAAGTGGGCTTAGATGCAGTTCGTTACTTCTTCGTAAAAACAGCAGGTGATTCACATATGGACTTTGACCTTGATCTTGCTGTATCGCAATCCAACGAAAACCCCGTGTACTATGCACAATATGCACATGCACGTATTTCGTCTATTTTACGTTCAGCGACTGAGCAAGGCTTTGCTCCATCAACAGAGCACTTAAACTTATTAACGGCTGAAAAGGAAATTGATTTACTGAAAAAAGTGGGTGATTTCCCGAAAGTGGTGGCAGATGCAGCGAAACACCGCACGCCACACCGTATTGCTAACTATATTCAAGAAACAGCAGCAGCCTTCCACAGCTTCTACAATGCTGAAAAAGTATTAGATGCTTCTAATAAAGAGCTAACAGAGGCTCGTTTAGCATTAATTACCGCTGTACGCACAACAATTGCTAATGCATTACGTTTAATTGGCGTATCTGCTCCTGAGAAAATGTAATCAGAACCCTCGGCATGTAAAATGTCGAGGGTTTTATAATATTGAACATTCGTAGATAATCGACACGACCTTGTAGATAAACTCCTCATTATGTGTCGATAATAAATTAGTTGGTGTGGTGGCGTGAAACAGTGTAGCACTTCAATGAAATTGTTTAAGGCAGAGAGTCGATTTTTTTTTCGTCATAGTTCATGTATAATGATAGTAATTGGATACTTGTAAAGGATAAGGGGAAATCGGTGAGGTTGTTTTCTATGTGAAAGCGTGAGTGAAACGTAGCGACACAAATAACAGCAAATCCGATGCGGTCCCGCCACTGTGAGTGCTAACTAGCATGAGCCAGAATACCTGTCCTTTAGAGCATAGCTAACAACAGCCTACGCGGATAGGGTGGTGGATTTTAGTACATAATCCCCTCCATTGCGTGAGGGGTTTTTTCATGGTATTCGAGAAAAATAGTCTAGGAGGATTTACAGATGAAGAAATTTTGGAAAATAGGGTTGTCCGCATTTTTAGCAATCGGTTTGCTTGCGGCATGTAATAAGAAGGAAGAGGAACCGAAAAGCACGACAGATGTAGAGCAACAATCAGAGCAAAAGGATGCAAAGGTTGATGAAGCAACATTCCCAATGACGATTAAGGATGTTACTGGGAAAGAAATTACATTGGAAGCAGCACCTGAAAAAATCATTTCATTAATTCCAAGTAATACAGAAATTTTATTTGGTCTTGGTTTAAATAATGAAATCGTGGGTGTTAATGATTATGATGATTACCCTGCTGAAGCAGCAGAAAAAGAAAAAGTGGGTAGTATGGAGTTTAATATTGAACGTATTATTGCTTTAACACCTGATATTGTTTTTGCACATGAGGCAGGCATCGCTTCTTCACCACAAATGATTGAGCAACTTGAATCTGCTGGTGTGAAAGTGTTTGTTGTCAAAGATGCTAATACATTTGAAGAAACATATACGACAATTGAGGAAATTGGACGTGCAACGGGTAAATTACCAGAGGCAGAAAAAATTATTACTGATATGAAGGCAAAAATAGAGGATGTACAAGCAAAAGTTGCGAATGTAGAGCCGAAGAAAGTATTTATTGAGACGTCAGATGAGCCTGAAATTTATACAACAGGGAAAGGTACATTTGTAGACAAAATGTTAGAAATGATTCATGCCGAAAATGTAGCAGCAGATGGTACGGATTGGTATAAAATTGACACAGAGCAAATTATTGCGAAAAATCCAGATGTGATAATCGTAACGTACAATTATGTACCTGATATTTTAACGAAAATCCCACAACGTGCAGGTTTTGATACAATTACGGCTGTGAAAAACAATGCCATTATTCAAGTAGATCCAAATATGGTCAATCGTCAAGGACCACGTTTAGCAGAGGGGCTTGAGGAATTAGCGAAAGCAATCTATCCAGAGGCATTCAAGTGAGTAAACCACTTTTAGCTTATGTTACGACAATTGCATTATTACTTATTGGTATTTGGTGTGGTGTCGCAATAGGCTCGGTGCATATTCCACTAGAAGTATTGTGGAATAAGGCAGCAGATGAAACAGCTGCTAATATTTTATGGAAGGTGCGCATGCCACGTGTTTTGCTAGCAGGACTTGTGGGGGCGTCTCTTGCTATTGCAGGAGCAGCTTTCCAAGGTTTATTAAAAAATCCATTGGCAGACCCTTATACATTAGGGGTCTCCTCTGGTGCATCTGTTGGTGCGGTCATGACGATTTTTTTCAGTTTATCGATGCCATTCATTGGACTTTATACATTGCCAGTGTTTAGTATGCTTGGTGCGGTGATAACAATGGTGATTGTTATGGGCTTTGCACGTCTAATTGATCGAACATTGAAAATGGAAACATTGATTTTAACAGGTATTATTTTCAGTTCATTTTTAGGCTCCTTGATTTCTTTAATGATTGCTTTGTCAGGAGAGGAATTGCGACAAGTCGTTGGCTGGTTGCTTGGCTCTGTGTCGATGCGTGGCTGGCCGTTTGTCAAAATGATTTTGCCATTTGTGGTGATTGGCTCAATAATGCTATGGATACAACGGCGTGAGCTCAATGTTTTATTGTATGGAGAGGAACGTGCCAAACATTTAGGAGTCAATGTGAAGCGTAGTAAATATATTATTTTAGCAGGTGGCTCCATGCTCACTGGTGCGGCAGTAGCTGTTTCAGGAACAATTGGCTTTGTTGGTTTAGTCGTACCACATATGACACGTATGCTGTGGGGCTCTGACCATCGTCATTTATTACCATTATCGTTTTTGAATGGTGCGACACTGTTAATTATTTGTGATTTAGTCGCACGTACTATTATTATGCCAAGAGAATTGCCGATTGGTGTCATTACGGCATTTATCGGTGCACCTGTCTTTGCTTATATTTTCTATCAACAACGAAAACGTAAGGGGGTGCGCACATGATTATTGTCAACAATTTGTCGGGTGGCTATGAGGATAAACCTATTGTGAAGGATGTTAGCTTTACTGTAGCAAAGGGCAAAATTCTTGGTATTTTAGGTCCGAATGGCAGTGGAAAATCCACCTTATTAAAAGTGATGAGTAGTATTTTGCCAGCTACGGCAGGAGAAGTGTATATAGATGGTCAAGAAATTAGCACATATAATGCAAGAGTATTAGCGCAAAAAATGGCGGTGCTCCCACAATTACATGTCAATGCCTTTTCTAATACGGTACGTGAGGCTGTCGCACTTGGACGTTATCCTCATCAAACAGGCTTTTTCTCTAGCTGGTCTGAACAGGATGAACAGGCTGTGCAATATGCAATGGAACAGACGGGCGTACAGCGTTATGAGCATACACCAATGGAATTTTTATCAGGTGGCGAACAGCAGCGTGTTTTTGTGGCGCAGGCATTGGCACAAACCGCTCAAATTTTATTGTTAGATGAGCCAACAAATCATCTAGATATTGCCCATCAGCGTCAAATTTTAGATATGGTGCGCAAGGAAGCGCTGGAATGTGGATTAACGGTTGTGATGGTGCTACATGATATTAATTTAGCTGCTCTTTATTGTGATGAATTACTGTTAATGGAGCAAGGGCAAGTACGAGCATTCGGTGCACCACATGAGGTGATAGTGGCTACGCAAATTGAAGAGGTTTATCAAGCAAGGGTTGCAACCTATGCACATCCTGAAATGCCTAAACCACAAATGACGATGATGCCCGATTTGAATGCACCACAGCGAGCTGTTGTTATGATGAATCATTTCAATATCACAGAGCAATATGTGCAGCTACAAACAAAATTTCCATTAAAGACAGTGTCATCTGCTGTCCATAATGCAGGAATTGGTTGGTACAATTGCTTTTTGAATCGTTCTGTGCCTCTAGATTATGCAATAGCTGATGTAAAAATGGAAGTGACAGCATTTTTACAGCGGGCACGATTTCCATTAACAAGTACAGTTGTTATGTTAACCGCAGTTCCTACAAGTTTAGCAGTCATTAAAGAGTTTGAAGCACCATTTGGCAATATTTTTGTCGCTGTCACAGCAGGTATCGGTAATGCAGTCGACGTATCACGCACATATGAAAGGCAGGATGAACCATATATTGGTACTATTAATATTTGGGTTATTATCAATGGCTGTTTATCAGAAGAGGCATTTTTCCAAGCAATGATGACAGCAACGGAAGCAAAAACAAAGGCATTGCAGTCTGAAAATATTCGTGATGAGCGCACAGGAACGATTGCGACAAGTACAGCTACCGATAGTTTATTAATTGCTGCAACACAAAAGGGACCAGAAATGCTGTATGGTGGCCCTATTACAGATGTAGGGAAGGTCATTGGTAAAGGTGTTTTTGAAGCAACAGTGGAGGCTATCCAGCGTTATAAAACAAGGGAGTGATGATGATGAAGCTTTATACAAAAACAGGGGATAAAGGAAAAACAGCTTTAATTGGTGGACGTGTCGATAAAGACAATCTTCGTGTGCAAGCATATGGCGCTATTGATGAATTGAATTCATTTATAGGCAAAGCAGTGAGCGAGTTAGACCGTGAATTGTTTAAAGATATTCTTGTAGATTTAGAAGCAATTCAACATGAGTTGTTTGATGCAGGTGGTGACCTTGCCAATGTAATGAAGGAGCGTAAGTATACGTTAACAGAGCAACCGATTGAAGTGTTAGAAACACGTATTGACGCACTTTCTGAGGAAGCGCCACCATTGAAACGCTTTATTTTACCAGGTGGTGCACCAGCAGCGGCAACTTTGCATATTGCACGGACGGTTGCACGTAGAGCCGAGCGTGAAATGGTGACATTAATGAAGGAAACGGAAGATGTACCAACGATTGTGCAAAAATATTTAAACCGTTTATCGGATTATTTATTTGCTGTAGCACGTGTTGTGAACTTCCGTTTGAATGTAGCCGATGTTGAATACATTCGTAGTGGTGATGTTTTTAAGTAAATTGAGTAGATGAAGCTGTCGTATTGCATTAGCAATCAACAGCTTCATTTTTTGTTAGTAGTTTAAATTCCATGAGCAATAAATCACTTGTCCGCTCATCTTGGTAAATTGTTAATAGCTGCTTCATTTTCGCTAACTCAGCCTCATATGGTTTTTGCAAAAAATAATAGCAAATAGCTTTTCGCTCAAATAATAGGGCTAGACTTTGATAACGCATCTTTTGTATGTACTCAGTTTCTAGCGATTCTAACAAGTGTAAGCATTCTTCAAATTGTTGATGTTCAATATAGAGCACGGAAAGATCCATCCGAAAATAAATTTTTAAGTAAGTAAAATCCTGCTCATAGTGATCATAGTTTGCTAATCTTTTTAACGCTGTATTGGTTATTTCTTGCGCAACATCTAACGGAAATAAAAATAAAATAGCATTCAATACTTCTAAATGATGGATATACCAATGATCTAAGCGCTGCATATTCTCCCAAATGGGCCAAATGATTTCACGAGCCTTTTGTATATTTTGTTCTTGTAGTAAAACTAAAAAAGCTTGATAGATTTGGCGTAATGATTCAACAAATGGGTCGGCTTCAGTCGATAAATAATGTTCAATTTGATGCAGATGGGCTTGTAAAAGTGATATATCACCTATTTCAAATGCTATAAAATTGCGCAGTATTTTTTGTTTATCATCAGCTTGATAATGATTCATAACAAAAGAAAATTCATTGAGGTGAATATTCATTTTCGACAATAATGCTAGCAATTGTTCAGCATTAATTTGTAGTTGCGACTGTTCGATTTTAGAGTAGGCACCTTGTGACATAATTCCTTGTGACAGTTCCTGTTGGGTAAAATGAAGGTTTTTACGAATTTTTTGCAATGTAGCACCAATAGTCATACATACCTCCTAAATATTCTATATGGAATAATTCGTCGTAGTTCTATTAAAGCTCTTTATACTGAAAATGTATAGAGTTGATGATAGAAAGGAACGAAAAGTTGATGAAAAAGTATTATTATTTTGTCTTGTTAGCTATTAGTATAGTATTGCTGACAGGCTGTGCGGAATTTAACGAACCCATTACAGAAAGTAGTGCAGGTTATTGGAATACATGGATTGTATGGCCGATTGTGCAAATTATTCATTATTTATCAGTTATAACAGGCTCTTATGGTGGTGGCATTATTGCTGTGACAGTGTTCATTCGTTTATTGATCTTACCGCTGACATTGAAGCAAATAAAACACTCCCAAAAAATGCAGGATATACAGCCAAAATTAAAGATATTGCAAACAAAATATCAAGCAAAGGATGCTAATACGCAGCAGCAGTATCAACAGGAGCTTATGCGTACAATGAAAGAATCCAATGTTAATCCTGTAAGTGGCTGTCTACCAAGTATTATCCAAATGCCCATTTTGATTGGTTTATATCATGCTATTAGTAGAATGAATGTGACGCCTAGTTACGAAATTGGTTCTTTTTTGATGATTCCATTAGCAAGCCCGAGTGTCATATTAGCTGTCATAGCAGGTATAGCACAGTTCATCGTATTAAAAACAAGTCCCACTTTGACGGCTAACTCACAAATAGTGGCTGTTCAATACATACTACCACTGATGATTTTCGGATTCGGTTTAATGTCGCCTGCTGCCATTGCACTCTATTGGATTATTAGTAGCACCATTACGATAATTCAAAATAAAATACTATATCGAGAGCGGAAAAAAACGCTCATTGTGAAATAGCAAGCACGTTTATTTAGCCCCACATGAAAAGCTCAATTGAAAAAGCCCCTTCAAGGATGCCGTTTTTTCTTGTAAAATGGAAAGCGTTATCAAAAATTATTCTAATTTGTCTTGACTGAATGCTCATTCATTTATTAGAATAAAGACATGATAATAAAGTAGCATACAATTTTGTATAAGCTAGCAATGATGCAAAAAGAGAAAAAGTAACGATTAACAAAAAGGGGGGGCCAACCATGAATCCATTATTAATTGTCAATATCGTATTAACAGTTGTTGTTGTGTTATATGGTGTAGGATTATTTTTCTACTTACTAAAAACACGCTATCAATATGTACAATTAGGAAAAAAGGTTGAGTTTGATGAAAGTGTAAAAGAGCGTATCCGTTACATTATGGTAAACGTTTTCGGGCAAAATAAACTATTAAAAGATCCAAAGAGTGGTTTAATTCATGTGATGTTTTTCTATGGATTTTTAATGGTACAGCTCGGTGCAATTGATTTAATTTGGAAAGGATTAGCACCAGGATCACATTTACCACTTGGTATTTTCTATGGTTTCTTCACATTCTTCCAAGAGCTAGTCGTGTTAATGATTTTAATCGCTGTTATTTGGGCATTCTATCGCCGTTATGTCGAGAAATTAGTGCGCTTAAAACGCGGCTGGAAAAACGGCTTAGTCCTTATTTTCATCGGTGCGTTAATGCTATCGACATTATTAGCAAACGGTATGGGCTTGATTTGGCATGGTGAGGGGCTAACATATACAGAGCCAGTAGCATCAAGTATTGCTGCTATTTTCGGTTTCTTGCCTGCATCTGTGGCAACAGGGATTTTCTATATTATGTGGTGGGTACATTTGGCTACATTATTAACATTCCTAGTATATGTACCACAATCAAAGCATTTCCATTTGATTGTAAGTCCGCTGAATGTTTATATGAACCGTTTAGATCGTGTAGGGACATTAACACCAATTGACTTTGAAGCATTAGAGGAAGCTGGAGAAAATGCTGAAAGTGAAGAGGATATCCCATCAATCGGTGTCGGGCGCATTCAAGATTTCACGCAAAAACAAATGCTTGACCTTTATTCTTGTGTAGAATGTGGGCGTTGTACAAATATGTGTCCAGCAACAGGCACAGGGAAAATGTTGTCACCAATGGACTTAATCGTCAAACTACGTGATCATTTAACATTTACAGGTGCAGTCCAAACAAAGCAAAAACCTTGGGTACCATATCAAATGTTTAAAAATACACAGGGAAATCAGCTAGCAATGGCAGCTGGTGCTGAAGGGGCAGTTATTACAGATATTTATAGCCCATCATTAATCGGCGATGTTATTACAGAAGAGGAAATTTGGGCTTGTACAACTTGCCGTAACTGTGAAGACCAATGTCCAGTAATGAATGAGCATGTAGATAAAATTATTGACCTACGTCGTTACTTAACGATGACAGAGGGGAAAGTCAATCCAGATGCACAGCGCGCGATGACAAATATCGAGCGTCAAGGGAATCCATGGGGCTTAAACCGTAAAGAAAAAGAAAATTGGCGTGATCTAGACCCAACAATTACTATTCCAACAGTGAAAGAGTTGAAAAAAGCTGGGGAAGAGATGGAATATTTATTCTGGGTAGGTTCGATGGGAGCATTTGATAATCGCTCACAAAAAATTGCGCTTGCATTCTGTCGTTTATTAAATGAAGCAGGTGTGAAGTTTGCGATTCTAGGTAATAAAGAGAAAAACTCTGGTGATACGCCTCGTCGTCTAGGAAATGAATTTTTATTCCAAGAATTGGCGACAGCTAATATCGATGAGTTTGAGAAAAATGATGTGAAGAAAATCGTAACAATCGATCCACATGCTTACAACATCTTTAAAAATGAATACCAAGATTTCGGCTGGAAAGGTGAAGTATATCACCATACAGAATTGTTAAATGAACTAATTGAAGAAAATCGTTTAGTGTTGAACTACGAAGTGAATGAAACGATTGTTTTCCATGATTCTTGCTACTTAGGACGTTACAATGATGTCTACGATGCACCACGTGAAATTTTACGTGGCATTCCAGGTGTCAACCTTGTTGAAATGGAGCGAAACCGTGAAACAGCGATGTGCTGTGGTGCTGGTGGTGGTTTAATGTGGATGGAGGAGCATGTTGGCAACCGTATTAACGTTGCACGTACAGAGCAGGCCATTGCAACAAATGCCTCTGTTATTTCATCAGGCTGTCCATACTGCTTAACGATGTTATCGGATGGAACAAAAGCGAAAGAGGTTGAAGATTCAATCGGTACATTCGATGTAGCAGAGCTATTAGAACGCTCAGTCTTTGGTGAAAAAGTGAAGATAGTGGAAGAAGTAGCTGAAGAAGTGCTAGAGGAAGTTGTAGCATCAGACGAACAAGAATAACTGTTGCGTAAAAAATAGTTGTTTTGTAAAATGAAAGTAAGTGAGAATGGGAGTTTAATAAGAACTCCCATTTTTCATCGGAAGAAATCGAGCGAGCGTTCAGTCAATAATTTATGATACTTCATTATCATTGTGCCCAGATTTTTGAGCACGAAGTGTCATGTCCTGTGATAGCGGTTACAAGATAAAAAGGGGTGTTTTATTTGAATAGAGCGGTTATTTTAGCAGGAGCAAGAACAGCTTTTGGTAAGTTTGGTGGCGCACTTGCAACATTAAATGCGAGCGATTTAGGTGCAGTGGCGATTAAAGGAGCATTAGAAAAAGCGAATGTTCAACCAACAGATGTCAATGAGGTTATTTTAGGTACGGTATTGCAAGGTGGGCAAGGGCAAATTCCTTCTAGACAGGCAGCATTGAAAGCAGAGCTACCAATTGACGTAAAAACAGAAACGATTAATAAAGTATGTGCATCAGGTATGCGAGCTGTTACATTAGCGAATCAGCTTATTCGATTAGGGGATGAAGAGGTAATTGTCGCAGGTGGTATGGAATCCATGTCAAATGCACCGTACTATTTACAAAATGGTCGCACAGGCTTACGTATGGGTGATTCCAAAATGGTGGATGGCATGCTATATGATGGCTTAACATGTGCATTTGATTCAGCAAGACCACATATGGGTAGCTATGGTAATACAACAGCACAGCAATTTGCATTGAGTAGAGAAGAGCAGGATGCATGGTCTGTTCGTAGTCATGAACGTGCTTTGGCCGCAATTGAAAACGGTTACTTTGCGGAGGAAATTATACCTGTGGAAATTCCACAACGTAAAGGAGAGCCTATTGTCATTGCAACAGATGAGGCGCCAAGGGTAGGTACAACAGCAGAAGTACTAGCAAAATTGAAGCCAGCATTTGATAAAGACGGAACGATTACAGCAGGCAATGCACCAGGTGTTAATGATGGGGCATGTGCACTTGTTGTGATGAGTGAGGAGCGTGCAGTACGAGAAGACCGTGAACCATTGGCAATTATTCTAGGTCATGCAGAGCTAGCAATAGAGCCAACAAACTTCCCGCAAACGCCAGGGCTTGTTATTAACAAATTACTTGAAAAGACAGGTAAAACGTTAGCTGATATTGATTTATTTGAAATTAATGAAGCATTTGCAGCGGTAGCACTTGTTAGCAAGCAACTCGCTCATTTAGATGCAGAAAAGGTCAATGTTAATGGTGGGGCAGTGGCATTAGGGCATCCAATTGGTGCATCAGGAGCACGTATTATTTTAACGCTTGCCCATGAATTACAGCGTCGTGGCGGCGGTATTGGGATAGCAGCGATATGCTCAGGTGGCGGACAAGGGGATGCCGTTATGATTGAAGTACCAAAAACAGGGGGACAAAAGTGATGGGAATTCAAAAAGTAATGGTCATTGGTGCTGGACAAATGGGCTCAGGCATTGCGCAAGTTTGTGCGCAAGCAGGCTATGATGTCAAATTGAACGATATGAAACAGGAATTTTTCGAACGTGGCTTAGGCGTTATTACGAAAAATTTGTCACGTGATGTCGAAAAAGGTAGAAAAACAGAAGATGAAAAAGCGGCGATTTTAGGGCGTATTACGATGTCACTTGATGTACAAGATGCACATGATGTAGACATTATTATCGAAGCGGCTGTGGAAAACATGGAAATTAAACAGTCTATTTTCAAGCAGCTCGATAGCATTGCACCAGCTCATGCGATTTTAGCCACAAATACGTCTTCCTTACCAATTACGGAGATTGCAGCGGTGACAAGTCGTCCAGCACAAGTCATTGGTATGCACTTTATGAATCCTGTACCAGTTATGAAGCTAGTTGAAGTGATTCGTGGTTTAGCAACAAGTGATGAGGTATATAAAGCAGTAGAAGAGATGACGGTGAAGCTAGCCAAAACACCAGTGGAAGTGAACGATTTCCCAGGCTTTATTTCAAACCGTATTTTACTGCCAATGATTAATGAAGCTATCTATGCTTTGTATGAAGGTGTGGCAACGAAGGAAGCAATTGATGATGTCATGAAGCTTGGTATGAACCATCCGATGGGACCATTAACATTAGCAGATTTTATCGGCTTAGATACATGCCTATACATTATGGAAATTTTACATGAGGGCTTAGGTGATAGTAAATACCGACCTTGCCCATTGCTACGTAAATATGTGGCAGCAGGCTGGTTAGGGAAGAAATCAGGTAGAGGTTTCTACGTGTATGAATAATCCTATGGGGATGGGAGAAATGCATGTGATGAGACAATATATAGGAGTGACAACATAGATGCTTTTACAATTTACAGATGAACAAATGATGATGCGTGATATGGTACGAAACTTTGCGCAGGAAAAAATTGCACCATGGATTGAGCGTATGGAAGATGGCGAGTTTCCTCGTGAATTACTGACACAAATGGGTGAACTCGGTTTAATGGGCATCACGACGCCAGAAGAATTAGGCGGCTCTGATATGGATTTTACCTCGTATATTATTGCGATTAATGAGTTATCCAAAGTAAGTGCAGTGATGGGTGTTATTTTATCCGTTCATACTTCTGTTGGCACAAATCCAATTATTTATTTTGGCAATGAAGAACAAAAGAAGCGCTATGTACCAAAATTGGCATCTGGTGAATATTTAGGTGCATTTTGCTTAACGGAGCCTAGTGCAGGATCTGATGCAGGCTCATTACAATCAAAGGCAGTCCGTGATGGTGATGACTATGTGATTAATGGTTCAAAGGTCTTTATTACAAATGGTGGGGAGGCAGATGTGTATATCGTCTTTGCTTCTACAAATCCTGCCGACAAAACGCATGGTATTTCAGCCTTTATCGTGGAAAAGGGTACACCAGGCTTAATTATTGGCAAAGATGAGCATAAAATGGGCTTACATGGCTCACGTACAGTGCAATTGACGTTCGATAATTGTCGTGTACCAGCGGCAAATCTACTTGGCGCAGAAGGAGAAGGCTTTAAAATTGCGATGGCTAACTTAGATGTTGGACGTATCGGTATTGCAGCACAGGCATTGGGGATTGCAGAGGCAGCATTAGAAGCGGCAACAGCATATGCCAAAGAGCGTGTTCAATTTGGTAAACCAATTACAGCTCAGCAAGGTGTGGGCTTTAAATTAGCAGATATGGCAACAGCGGTAGAATCAGCGAAATTGTTAGTTTATCGAGCGGCTGATTTACGTACAAAAGGTTTAGATTGCAGTGCAGAGGCATCGATGGCTAAGTTATTTGCTTCACGCACAGCGGTTCAAACGGCGATTGAGGCAGTGCAAATTTTCGGTGGTTATGGCTATACAAAGGATTATCCAGTGGAACGTTATTTCCGTGATGCTAAAGTAACGGAAATCTATGAAGGTACAAGTGAAATTCAAAGAATCGTTATTAGTAAACATTTATTAAAATAAAGTGAACCTTCAATCAGGTTTTTAAAGCTCGTTAATATGGAATAAAGGGGATATGACGGATGAACTTTCAACTATCAGAAGAACATGAACAATTACGTGAAATGATTCGTGATTTTGCAATCAATGAGGTAGCACCAACAGCGGCAGAGCGTGATGAAAATGAAGAATTCGACCGTGCGATTTTTGACAAAATGGCTGAGCTAGGCTTAACAGGTATTCCTTGGCCAGAAGAGTATGGTGGGGCAGGCTTTGATTACCTTGCGTACGTCATTGCAGTGGAAGAACTATCACGTGTTTGTGCATCAACAGGTGTGACATTATCAGCACATACATCATTAGCAGGCTGGCCTATTTTTAAATTTGGCACAGAAGAACAAAAACAAAAATATCTTCGTCCAATGGCAGAGGGGAAACATATTGGCGCATATGGTTTAACAGAGCCAGGATCAGGTTCAGATGCAGGTGGTATGAAAACATATGCGAAACGTGATGGCGATGATTATATTTTAAATGGCTCTAAAATCTTCATTACAAATGGTGGTGTAGCAGATACATATGTTGTATTTGCCGTAACAGATCCAGAGGCAAAAAATAGCACATCAGCCTTTATTGTAGAAGCTGGTTTTGAAGGCTTCTCAGTTGGGAAGAAAGAGAAAAAATTAGGTATTCGTTCATCACCAACAACAGAAATCATTTTTGATAATTGCCGTGTACCAAAAGAAAATTTACTTGGTGCAGAAGGGGAAGGCTTTAAAATTGCGATGACAACACTTGATGGTGGACGTAATGGTATTGCAGCACAGGCAGTTGGTATTGCACAAGGCGCATTAGATGCAGCGGTGGACTATGCAAAAGAGCGTGTTCAATTTGGTAAACCAATTACAGCAAATCAAGGGGTATCATTTAAATTAGCGGATATGGCAACTCAAATTGAAGCATCTCGTTTGCTAACGTATCAAGCTGCATGGCTAGAATCAAATAGCTTACCGTATGGCAAGGCATCAGCTATGGCGAAGTTAATGGCGGGTGACACAGCAATGCAGGTGACGACAGAGGCTGTACAAATTTTTGGTGGCTACGGCTATACAAAGGATTATCCAGTGGAGCGCTACATGCGTGATGCTAAAATTACACAAATTTATGAAGGTACACAAGAGATTCAACGCCTTGTTATCTCTCGTATGTTGACAAAATAATTGATGACAAAGCAAGAAAAAAGACCTCAAGTACAGTCTACGGTCAAAGATGAAAATTTAATTGCTGTGCGTCGGGAGCAAATGATACAAGGTGCTATTAAGCTATTTAAAGAAAAAGGATTCCATCGTGCCACAACAAGAGAAATTGCAAAAGCAGCGGGTTTTAGTATCGGCACGTTATATGAATATATCGGTACAAAGGAAGATGTTCTATATCTTGTGTGTGATAGTATTTATCATCATGCAATGGAGCGACTTTCAAGCTATGAAGTAAAAGCGGGCACATTAGAAGAATTGCAAGAGATGATTCGTGAATATTTCTTACAAATTAACAACATGGTTGATGAGCTGACAATTATGTATCAGGAAACGAAGTCATTGTCTAAAGAAGCGCAGCATTATGTGTTTAGCAAGGAATTTGAAATGGTTGCTACATTTGAACGATTATTAAAGCGCTGTGTGCAGCTAGGCGAGCTTTCTATGACAGATAAGCAAATTCATTTGGCAGCGAATCATATCGTTGTAGCTGGGCAGAGCTGGGCTTTTCGTAAATGGGCGCTCCATCGTCAGCATTCAATTGAAGAATTTATTGAAATGCAAACAACATTGTTTATTTCAGGTGTAAAAGGTTTTTAATTCAAACAAAACGGTAATTGCATAGTGTCACATTGCAATTACCGTTTTTTGATGAAAAGGGGATGTCATATGACAAAGGTAGAAATTTATCGTCCAACAAATCATGTACGTTTTGTAACAGCATCAAGCCTTTTTGATGGGCATGATGCTTCGATTAACATTATGCGACGTATTTTACAGGCGAGTGGCGTAGAAGTGATTCATTTAGGTCATAACCGCTCTGTAGAAGAAGTAGTCAATGCAGCAATTCAAGAAGATGCACAAGGTATTGCTATCTCCTCTTACCAAGGTGGGCATATGGAATACTTTAAATATATGTATGATTTATTGCGTGAAAAAGGTGCTCCCCACATTAAAATTTATGGTGGTGGTGGCGGTGTTATACTGCCTCGTGAAATTAAAGAATTACATGCATACGGTATTGCAGGTATTTTCTCTCCAGAAGATGGTCGTGTTTTAGGGCTACAGGGCATGATTAATGAGCAAATTAAAGGCACGGATTTCTCTACTGCAACAGGCAATTATTTAGAAAAATTGGATACTTTAACACCAAATACACCTGAAATATTAGCGAACTTAATTACAGCAGCAGAGTCAAATGAGGATGCAGAGACAAAGCAAATGCTAGAAGAGGCACGCAAACGCTCAAAGGGTACGCCTGTCTTAGGGGTTACAGGTACAGGAGGCGCAGGGAAATCCTCTTTAACAGATGAGCTCATTCGTCGATTCCTTAAAGAATTCCCTGATAAGCGTGTAGCGATTTTATCTGTGGACCCGACAAAGCAAAAAACAGGCGGTGCATTGCTTGGTGACCGTATTCGCATGAATGCGATTTTCAATAATCGTGTGTATATGCGCAGCTTAGCGACACGTGGCTCACGTACAGAATTGTCTGCTTCTATTGGTGATGTAATAGATGTTGTACGTGTAGCTGGCTATGATTTAATTATTGTGGAAACGAGTGGTATAGGGCAAGGGGATGCAGAAATTACGAAATACACGGACTTATCGATGTATGTCATGACAAGTGAGTTTGGTGCACCAACACAGCTTGAAAAAATTGATATGATTGATTTTGCGGATGTTATCGCTATTAATAAATTTGAGCGTAAAGGCTCAGAAGATGCATTGCGTCAAGTGCAAAAGCAATTCCAACGTTCACGTGAGCTTTGGCATGATTCACTAGACAGTATGCCAGTTTACGGTACGATTGCGAGCCAGTTTAATGATAAAGGAACAAATGCTTTATTTGCTGCATTAGTAAATATCATGAATGAAAAAACAGGCAGTGATTGGGAAACGGGCTATGAACAATTTGCGAAAACACAAAAGCAAGATGTGATTATTCCAAATGACCGTCGTTACTATTTACGTGAATTGACAGATACAGTGCGTGGCTATCATAAAAAAACAGAGCAACAAGTAGCGCTCGCACGCCGCTTATTCCAATTAGAGGGTGCTATCGTAGCCGTACAAGAAAAATCGCCAGATGATGCATTGATTGCTTCATTAACATCTTTAGCTGCTGGTGTACGGGATGAATTAACAGCAGAATCAAAGCGTATTTTAGATAATTGGCAAATGCTAAAAGAAGCGTATGCGGGCGATGAATTTATTACGAAAGTACGTGATAAAGAAATTCGTACGATTTTAACGACAACAAGTCTTTCTGGTACAAAAATTCCAAAAGTAGTGTTGCCGAAATTTGTCGATTACGGTGAAATTTTGCGCTGGGTATATAAAGAAAATGTTCCTGGCGAATTTCCGTATACAGCGGGAGTATTCCAATTCAAACGTGAGGGTGAAGATCCAAAACGTCAGTTTGCGGGCGAGGGAACACCAGAGCGTACGAATAAACGCTTCCACTATTTATCGAAGGACGACGATGCCAAACGTTTATCCACAGCCTTTGACTCGGTAACATTATACGGTGAGGACCCTGATTATCGACCAGATATTTTCGGGAAAGTGGGAGAATCAGGTGTATCTATTTGTACATTAGAGGATATGAAAAAGCTATATGCAGGCTTTGATTTATGTGCACCATCTACGTCTGTATCGATGACGATTAACGGCCCTGCACCGATTATTTTAGCGATGTTTATGAACACAGCAATTGACCAACAGGTGAAACTACGTGAAACGGAATTAGGTAGAACATTAACGGTAGAAGAATTTACAGAAACACGCGAAAAAACGTTACAAGTTGTACGTGGAACAGTGCAAGCAGATATTTTAAAAGAGGATCAAGGACAAAACACATGTATTTTCTCCACAGAATTTGCACTGCGTATGATGGGCGATATTCAGCAATACTTTATTGACCATAAAGTGCGTAATTACTACTCTGTGTCCATTTCTGGCTATCATATTGCAGAAGCTGGAGCAAATCCAATTTCACAGCTTGCCTTTACATTAGCAAATGGCTTCACATATGTAGAATATTATTTAAGTCGTGGCATGCACATTGATGATTTTGCACCAAATCTATCATTCTTCTTCTCCAATGGGCTTGACCCAGAATATACGGTTATTGGCCGTGTGGCACGTCGTATTTGGGCAGTTGTTATGCGTGATAAATATGGTGCAAATGAGCGTGCACAAAAGCTGAAATACCATATTCAAACATCAGGACGTAGCTTGCATGCACAGGAAATTGATTTTAATGATATTCGTACAACATTGCAGGCATTGATGGCATTGCAGGATAATTGTAATTCATTGCATACAAACGCGTATGACGAGGCGATTACAACACCTACAGAGGAATCTGTACGTCGAGCAATGGCGATTCAAATGATTATTACGAAAGAGCATGGTTTAGCGAAAAACGAAAACCCACTGCAAGGAGCGTTTATTATTGAGGAATTAACCGACCTTGTAGAGGAAGCCGTGCTGCAAGAGTTTGACCGTATTAATGATCGTGGTGGTGTGCTTGGTGCAATGGAGACGCAATACCAGCGTGGAAAAATTCAAGAAGAATCGATGCACTATGAAATGTTAAAGCATTCAGGAGAATTACCGATTATTGGGGTCAACACTTACTTAAATCCAAACCCGCCTTCAGACGCAGCGATTGATAATATGGAAATTGCCCGTGCCTCACAAGAGGAGAAGGAAGCGCAAATTCATCATTTGCAAGCATTTTGGCAGGAGCATGAAGCTAAATCAGCGGCAGCCATTGCAAAATTACAAGAAGTCGCTGTCAACAATGGCAATATTTTTGCAGAACTGATGGAAACGGTGAAAGTAGCTAGCTTAGGTCAAATTACAAAGGCCTTATATGAAGTTGGCGGACAATACCGTCGTAACATGTAATTGATTTTAACGAAAGTGTCTAATCTTCGTATTAGGCACTTTTTTCAAATTCCGCTATAATAGAATTGTCAAAAAAGGGAGGCGCATTTGAAGATGAAATCTATTATTCATTATCTGATTATTTTAGCTTTATTAATGGGCATATTTTTCTTATACAATAAGCAAGTAGGCGCCATCCCACTATTGCTCTTATCGCTTTATTTATTTTATTGTGGTATCAAAAAAATACGCAAATCACAATAATACGAAGAGAGAACGGTCGATTGTTGAAAGAAAGCGAAATGTGATGAAGAAAAACAACAATTCAGGCTAGCCATGTAACAGAAACTTTGTATATAATGGGTATTATGCTTATGATAGAGGAAGTTATTTTAGTTCAGTAGCGTATTTGCCACATGAATGGCAAAAGCGGATTGAACAGATTGGGCATTGAAAAAATCTAAACGTCCTGAAGCTAGGGTATACTAGATTTTCTTAGCAGATACAGTATCGTAATAATGGAAAGGAAGTGCACGAAGTTGAATTTTCGTGAAATGACAAAGGAACAATTAGCTGAAGAGTCGTTAATTAATTTAGCACATGAAATTTTAAATGAAAAACGTACATCCATAGCGTTTAATGATTTACTAAAAATTATTCAAGAACTTGTTGGGTATAGTGAAGAAGATATACAAGCTCGCTTACTACAATTTTATACAGATATCAATGTAGATGGCCGTTTCCTATTCAACCAAGAAACAGGGTGGGGTCTACGTGAATGGTTTAAAGTAGAACAAATCGAAGAAGAAACAGCGCCTTCTGTAAAATCACATAAAAAGAAAGCAAAAGCTACTTTGGATGAGGATGAAGATTTAGACGAAAGCGAAGATTTGGATGAGGAAGACATCGACTTTGACGAAGACTATGAAGAATTTGTAGATGGCGATGAGCTTGACGAAGATGAAGATAAAGAAGATTTAGAGTTCGAGGATGAAGAGTTAGAAGAACTTGACGAAGAAATCGAAGAAGAGTTTATTGATGAAGAGGAAGAAGAGTTTGAGGAAGACGAGGAAGAACTCTAAGCCTATTTTTCTGAAGTAAAAAATCTTGACTTCTATGACGGTTCCGTTTAATCTTTTTATTGGGCTCCTTAAAAAAGGAGAAAGACCGTGTATATAACACGCTCCCCCTGCAAAGCTATGCAGGAGGAGCGTTTTTTTGTTTTTTAACAAATCAAATGTTATGAGTGATTGCTAGTAGGCAGCATCAAACATTCTCGATTTTTCTTGCGAGCTTTCTGATAGATAGTAAAAGGAGGAATTTTTTATGACAAAGTATATTTTTGTAACAGGTGGGGTTGTATCGTCACTTGGAAAAGGGATTGTTGCAGCATCTCTAGGTCGTTTATTAAAAAATCGTGGGTTAGAAGTAACAATTCAGAAATTTGACCCATACATTAATATTGACCCAGGAACAATGAGTCCTTATCAGCATGGTGAGGTTTTTGTAACAGATGATGGTGCAGAGGCAGACTTAGATTTAGGTCACTATGAGCGCTTTATCGATATTAACCTTGGTAAGCACTCTACTGTAACATCTGGTCGTGTATATCAGTCTGTATTACAAAAAGAACGCCGTGGTGACTATAACGGTGGTACAGTACAAGTAATTCCTCATATTACAAATGAAATTAAAGAGCGTATTCAACGTGCTGGTCGTGAAACGAATGCAGACGTTGTTATTACTGAAGTAGGTGGTACTGTAGGAGATATCGAATCATTACCATTCCTTGAAGCTATTCGTCAAATGAAAACGAATTTAGGTCATAATAATGTGTTATATGTACACTGTACACTCATTCCTTATATTAAAGCGGCTGGTGAGTTAAAAACGAAACCAACACAGCATTCTGTGAAGGAGCTACGTTCTTTAGGTATTCAACCAAATATTATTGTCGTGCGTACTGAGCAAGAGGTACCACAAGAGATGAAAGAAAAATTAGCGTTGTTCTGTGATGTGCAACCACATGAAATCATTGAATCTCGTGATGCTGAGCATTTATATGAAGTGCCATTAAACCTACATGCGCAAGATTTTGATGATATTGTACTTAATCATTTTGGCATCGAAGCGCCAGAAGCGAACATGGAAGAATGGCGCGACCTTGTAGAGCGAGTGAAAAATTTACCGAATAGACGTAAAGTAGCATTAGTTGGGAAATATGTAGAATTACAAGATGCTTATATTTCAGTAGTGGAAGCATTGCGTCATGCAGGCTATGCATACAACTCAGAAATCGATGTAGACTGGATTAACGCAGAACATGTCAATGCAGAAAATGTTGCAGCATTATTGAAAGAGGCTGATGCGATTCTAGTACCAGGTGGTTTTGGAGACCGTGGCGTAGAAGGTAAAATTTTAGCAACCCAATATGCACGTGAAAACAATGTACCATTCTTAGGAATTTGCTTAGGTATGCAGTTAGCAACAATTGAATTTGCTCGTAATGTACTTGGTTTACAAGGGGCACATTCTACAGAGTTAGATGCTAATACAGCACATCCAATTATTGATTTCTTACCAGATCAAAATGATAGTGTTGATATTGGTGGTACACTACGTTTAGGCTTATATCCATGTAAATTACAAGATGGTTCTAAGG
The DNA here is from genome assembly GCF_026012395.1 of Lysinibacillus piscis. GTDB lineage: Bacteria > Bacillota > Bacilli > Bacillales_A > Planococcaceae > Lysinibacillus > Lysinibacillus piscis. The sequence continues at coordinate 1,106,633 of NZ_BRZA01000001.1, read as the reverse complement.
CTGGCCAAGCATATAATCAAGAGCTAGTATATGAACGTCATCGTCATCGTTATGAATTTAACAATGAATATCGCGAGGCAATGGAGGCAGCAGGTCTTGTGTTCTCAGGTACAAGCCCTGACGGTAAATTAGTGGAGATTGTTGAGCTACCAGACAATAACTTCTTTGTAGCTTGTCAATTCCATCCAGAATTTATTTCACGTCCAAATCGTCCACAACCATTATTCCGTGACTTTATTGGCGCTACATTCAAATAACGATAAAAAAGAGTTGTCTCATTTTGAGAACAACTCTTTTTTACTATTCATCTTCAGGTTGTAGCATTTCGTCATAACTTATTTTGATTGCCTCATAAATAAATAAGGCAGCGATTGTATGTGGTACGACGATACGCTCACCTTGCTCATTAGGTAATAGCCCGCCACGTACACGTGTAGAAATATAAGTATATGCTAAATCAGCAAGCGGATTTTCTTCATCAGCAATCTCACTAGCAACGGCCGCAAATGGAATAAAATTTTGACTTAATTTTTGTGCAAAAGTTAGTGCTTCTTCATGATGTGCACTGCGTGTGAAAATACAAACACGATCAGCCTCTGTGATGTTGGCATCTTTTGTCCATATTCGCAATTTAGCAAAATGCTCAATGGCTTGAGAAGCATTTAACTCAATAGCCTGCATTTCATCAAAACATGCAAAGTATACATGACCTTCTCCGACAGCCGCTTGTGCCAGCAATCGTGCTGTTTCTTCAATAGCTTCTTCTTCATTTTGAACGATTCTTTGGAATAACCCGCTTAATTGTGTTGTTAGAATTTTTGACATGCTTCCACCTCAAACAATATTATATGTGTGGACACTTTAGAAAGCAAAAGTAGATAATTTGAAAATTTAGAAGGTATTAAGTTGTCATATAGAGAATAATACATATTATAGCAATTTTTACATCTGAATTATTCTAAATGGAATGAAAAATTTCGTCGTATAAATAGCAGACGTATCAGATAGAGGATTGATGTGAAAAGTATTCATCTGCCTGTCGTTTATGCATAAATGATGATTATTGATAGAAAGATGTAAAAATAATAATTGAAAAGGGCGGAATGCAATGTGAAGCGAGTATTAATTGTTGACGATCAGCAAGGAATTCGTTTATTGTTACACGAGGTTTTGAAAAAAGAAGGATATCTCACGTATTTAGCAGCCAATGGTATAGAGGCATTAAAATATGCCGAAGAAGAAAATTTAGATTGTGTGCTATTGGACATGAAAATTCCAGGGATGGATGGCATTGAGATTTTAAGACGTTTAAAACAGCAATGGGCACAACTGCCCGTTTTAATGATGACAGCGTATGGTGAGCTGGATATCGTGCGAGAAGCAATCGAGTTAGGGGCTATTCGCTATTTCACAAAACCCTTTGATATTTTTGAGGTACGTGATGAAGTAAATAAAATATTGCAAAGTTGAAAAAATCACTAAAATTAAGCTTTGATGCTATGCTTTTGGGTAGAAAATCAACACCCCTTTTCAGAGGTGTTGATTTTTGTTATGATTAGGGTATATTTGAAGTATCAAAAATAGTCCGATGAGGAGGATTTTTAGTATGGCATTAGTATCAATGAAAGAAATGTTAGTTAAAGCAAAAGCAGAAGGTTATGCAGTTGGGCAATTCAACATCAATAACCTTGAATGGACACAAGCAATTTTACAAGCAGCTGAAGAAGAAAAATCTCCAGTAATTTTAGGTGTTTCTGAAGGAGCTGGTAAGTATATGGGCGGCTTTATTAGTGTTGTTCATATGGTAAAAGGCTTAGTGGAATCATATGGTATTACAGTGCCAGTTGCTATCCACCTTGATCACGGCTCAAGCTTTGAAAAATGTAAAGAGGCGATTGATGCTGGCTTTACATCTGTTATGATTGATGCGTCACATCATCCATTTGAAGAAAATATTGCAACAACTTCTAAAGTGGTAGAATACGCACATTCAAAAGGTGTTTCTGTTGAAGCTGAACTTGGAACAGTTGGCGGCGACGAAGATGGTGTTATCGGTGGCATTATGTACGCTGACCCAGAAGAGTGCCGTAAAATGGTGGAGTTAACAAACATTGATTGCTTAGCGCCAGCACTTGGTTCTGTTCATGGTCCATACCAAGGTGAGCCAAACTTAGGCTTCAAAGAGATGGAAGAAATCTCTAAATTAGCAGATCTTCCATTAGTACTACATGGCGGTACTGGTATCCCAACAAAAGATATCCAACGTTCTATTTCATTAGGTACAGCAAAAATTAATGTAAATACTGAAAATCAAATTGCTGCAACACGAGTAATTCGTGAAGTTCTTGATAATGATAAAAAAGTATATGACCCACGTAAATTCCTTGGACCAGCACGTGAAGCGATTAAAGAAACAGTAGTTGGTAAAATTCGCGAATTTGGTAGCTCAAACAAAGCATAAGTTTACGTTTGGTGATACTTTTATTTAAAGCTAAATACAATGAGGACAGAGAAGTGTTGATTATGTAATCGACCTTCTCTTGTTTTTGACATCATAATTTTCAAAACATAGAAGGAGTGGACGATTAAAATGAAATTTTTTATTGATACAGCAAACTATGACGAGATTAAAGAAGCACATGCGTGGGGGATTTTATCAGGTGTAACGACTAACCCATCATTAGTAGCAAAAGAAGAAAATGTTTCTTTCCATGATCGACTTCGCGAAATTGCTGAACTTGTAGATGGTTCTGTAAGTGGTGAAGTTATTGCCCTTGATGCAGAAGGTATGATTAAAGAAGGTTTAGAGCTAGCAGCAATTGCACCAAATATTACGGTGAAATTACCAATGACACCTGCTGGACTAGAAGCATGCCGTTTCTTTGCTAATAAAGGTATTAAAACAAATGTAACATTAATTTTTAGTGCCAACCAAGCATTAATGGCTGCTAGAGCAGGAGCTACATATGTATCACCATTTATTGGTCGTCTAGATGATATCGGGCAAAATGGTGTAGAGCTAATTGAAACGATTGCTGATATTTTCACAATTCATAATATCGAAACAGAAATCATTGCAGCATCTGTGCGTCATCCACAACATGTAACGGCTGCAGCACTTGCAGGAGCACATATCTCAACAACGCCATTTAAAGTATTAAAACAACTTTTCCACCATCCACTAACGGAAAAAGGAATTGAAGGATTTTTAGCGGATTGGAATAAGAGAAAAGGCGAATAATAAATATATAGAGTATCTATTTATTTTACCTCGCTCTAGAAATGAAGCATAACTAATCATAAAAGATGAACATAACGGCTCATCACCCCTTAACCATGGTGATGAGCTGATTTAGCAGGAATTTGAAAATTATTTTCCAATCATGAGGAGAACGCAAAATGGATGTTTACAAAATTACAGGCGAAAATCGTCTACAAGGTACAATTAAAGTTAGTGGTGCAAAAAATAGTGCGGTCGCCTTAATTCCAGCATCGATTTTGGCGAACTCTCCAGTGACTATTGGTGGAATACCAGAAATTTCAGATGCTTGGACATTAAAAGCTTTATTGGAGGAAATCGGTGGAGAGGTTACATTTGTAGATGGCAAAATGGTCATTGACCCGACGCAGATGGTGGATTTACCATTACCGAATGGCAATGTAAAAAAACTACGTGCCTCCTATTATTTGATGGGGGCTATGCTGGGGCGTTTCAAAAAAGCAGTAATCGGCTTACCAGGTGGTTGTTTTTTAGGGCCTCGTCCGATTGACCAACATATAAAAGGCTTTGAAGCATTAGGTGCTAAAATTACGAATGAGCATGGTGCTATTTATTTACGTGCAGAGGAATTAATTGGTGCAAAAATTTACCTTGATATTGCTAGTGTGGGTGCAACGATTAACATTATGTTAGCCGCTGTATTAGCAAAGGGGCGTACAGTCATTGAAAATGCAGCAAAAGAGCCAGAAATCATTGATGTAGCAACGCTTCTTACTAACATGGGTGCAAAAATTAAAGGCGCAGGTACAAGTGTGATTCGGATTGATGGCGTAGAAGAGCTACATGGAACAGAACATACAATTATTCCAGACCGTATTGAAGCAGCTACATTTATGGTGATGGCTGCGGCTGTGGGTGATGGCATCACGATTGATAATGTCATTCCACTACACTTAGAAGCCATTATTGCGAAATTACGTGAAATGGGTGTGAAAATTGAAGTTGGGGAAGAAAGTATTTTTGTACCAAAAACAGATCTTTCTACATTGCAAGCAGTGGACGTAAAGACACTAGTCTATCCAGGCTTCCCAACAGATATCCAACAACCACTTTCTGTATTAATGACACAAGCATCAGGTTCGTCGAAGGTTACAGATACGATTTATACAGCTCGCTTTAAACATATTGATGAACTTCGTCGCATGAATGCAAATGCACGTGTGGAAGGCAATACAGCAATGATTACAGGACCTAGTAAGCTAGAAGGCTCTACGGTGACTGCCACAGATTTGCGAGCAGGTGCGGCATTAGTGTTAGCAGGGCTTTTAGCTGAAGGCGAAACAGAAATTCAAGAAATCTATCACATTGAGCGTGGCTATAGTGCACTCATTGAAAAGCTACGTGATTTAGGCGCAGATATTCGACGTGAAACAACTATGGCTAGTACAGTAGATACACAAGAATAAAATAATAGATGCCAAGGTAAGCACTACAGTAATTGGAGTATATAAGGGGTAAATGTAATTTGAAGGTTTATACGCAAAATATAAAGTGAACTTTCAATCAGTGAGAGTTTTGACACACAAGATGTGCTAATGTAGGCGCTTTTAGCCGACCTCATCCCTCACTGCTTGGACGTTTCACTCAATGGGTTTTTACAACCTGTTCATATGGGTTAAACCGACAATAGGGGGCAAATAACAATGGAACGTAGTTTATCAATGGAAGTAGTTCGAGTAACAGAGGCAGCAGCGATTGCATCGGGAAAATGGATGGGTCGTGGGTTGAAAATTGAAGCAGATGATGCAGCAACAACAGCAATGCGTGTCATGTTCGATACAATTCCTATGCATGCTACAGTTGTAATTGGTGAAGGAGAAATGGATGAAGCGCCAATGCTCTATATTGGTGAAGAGCTAGGTTTGCGCAATGGCGGTCCACAAGTAGATATCGCAGTTGACCCTTTAGAAGGCACAAATATTGTGGCAAAAGGTACAAATGGAGCGATGACGGTATTAGCCATTGCTGATAAAGGTAATTTGTTAAATGCGCCTGATATGTACATGGAAAAGATTGCGGTTGGTCCAGAAGCAGCTGGAAAAGTAGATATTAATGCGTCTGTTACTTACAATTTATTACAAGTAGCTAAGGCGAAAAATAAAGATATTTCAGATGTTGTGGCAACATTGTTAGACCGTCCACGTCACCAAGCGATTGTAGATGAAATCCGAGAAGCAGGTGCACGTATTAAATTTATTCAAGATGGAGATGTTGGGGCTGCAATTAATACAGCCTTCGATGAAACAGGTATTGACATACTCTTTGGTACAGGTGGTGCACCAGAGGGTGTTATTTCTGCTGTAGCGTTAAAATGTTTAGGTGGTGACTTCCAAGCGAAGTTAGTACCGGAGAATGAAGAGCAATTAGAGCGTTGTCATCAAATGGGGATTGATATTAATAAAGTCTTGTATTTAGATGACCTTGTAAAAGGAGACGACGCTATTTTTGCAGCAACAGCAGTGACAGACTGTGAATTATTAAAAGGTGTTCAATACAAAGGAGCTTATGCATTAACACATTCAATTGTTATGCGTGCGAAATCAGGGACAGTTCGTTTTGTAGAGGGACGCCATGCTTTAGATAAAAAACCTAGCTATTAATCAGATTTTCTTCTAAAATGTACCTAGTGCTTTTCAGTGCTAGGTATCTTCTTCTTAACTGAATTCACCTTTTGACCAAAATTTCCTTACCCTTAAGAAACATATTATATTTTGATAAAGACTGGAGTTATGCATATGTCTGCATTGACAATCGCTCAATTAGAAAATATGACGTTAAAAGAGTTATATGCTCTTGCACGCCAATATAAAATTTCGTATTATAGCAAGCTAACAAAAAAAGAATTAATATTTGCCATTTTGAAAACTCGTTCTGAACAAGAAGGTTACTTCTTTATGGAGGGTGTATTAGAAATTGTCTCACAAGAGGGCTTTGGTTTCCTTCGACCAATCAACTATTCACCAAGTAAAGAAGATATTTATATTTCGGCCTCTCAAATCCGACGCTTCGATCTTCGTAATGGAGATAAAGTATCCGGTAAAGTACGCCCACCAAAGGAAAATGAGCGTTACTATGGCTTATTACAAGTAGACGCTGTTAATGGGGAAGACCCTGAAATTGCAAAAGAACGTGTGCATTTCCCTGCACTAACACCTTTATATCCTGATAGACAAATTAAACTTGAAACGACACAGCGTAATCTATCTACACGTATTATGGATTTAGTAGCACCTGTCGGCTTTGGGCAACGTGGTTTAATCGTAGCACCGCCAAAAGCAGGGAAAACATCATTATTAAAAGAGATTGCAAATGCCATCACGACCAATTATCCTGAGGCGGAGCTTATTGTTTTATTAATCGATGAACGCCCAGAAGAAGTAACGGATATTGAACGCTCTGTCAATGCAGATGTGGTGAGTTCCACGTTTGATGAAGTACCAGAAAATCATGTCAAAGTAGCGGAAATTGTATTAGAGCGTGCACGTCGTTTAGTAGAGCATAAGCGTGACGTTATTATTTTAATGGATTCTATTACACGTTTAGCACGTGCCTATAACCTAGTGATTCCACCAAGTGGTCGTACATTATCAGGGGGGATTGACCCTGCTGCTTTCCATCGTCCTAAACGTTTCTTCGGTTCAGCTCGTAATATTGAAGAAGGCGGTAGTTTAACGATTTTAGCAACAGCGCTAGTCGATACAGGTTCTCGTATGGATGAAGTCATTTATGAGGAGTTTAAGGGGACAGGTAATTTAGAATTACATCTAGATCGTCAGTTAGCAGAGCGTCGTATTTTCCCTGCGTTAGATATACGTCGTTCAGGAACACGGAAGGAAGAATTACTGCTGGAACCTGAGCAACTTGAAAAACTATGGGCTATTCGTAAAACATTTTCAGATGCGCCTGATTTTGCAGAACGTTTCTTAAAAAAATTACGTACAACAAAATCGAACGAAGAATTCTTTGAGAAATTAAATGAAGATATGAAGAAAGCCACTAAAGGTAAAGGCTTACTATAATGTAAAACCACTATTGACTAGTACTAGTTGATGGTGGTTTTTTTATGGCGTTAGCAGGTAGCGCAAAGGTCATTGAAGCTTGTCGCTAAAATATGTGTTACTGATATTGCATTTTGTATAGAAAAACAAGTATTGCTGGATAAAGGTAGCTATAGTATAGTTTAATTTATAATGATAATCATTATCAATTATTATATATAGAATTAGGAGGTTTCGCAGTGCTTTTAAAACGTTTTTTCTCATATTACAAGCCGTACAAAGGGTTATTTATACTTGATTTTTCCTGTGCAATTTTGGTGGCACTCATAGAGCTAGCTTTTCCCATTGTCTTAAATAAGGTGATTGACGATATATTGCCAGATGGTGAATTAAAGTGGATTATTATGGCGAGTTCACTGTTATTCGGTTTATACATACTAAATTCAATTATGCATTTTGTTGTTTCCTATTGGGGGCATATGCTAGGAATTAATATTGAAACAGATATGCGTAAAGAATCTTTTAGCCATGTACAAAAGTTATCATTCCGCTACTTTGACAATAATAAAACAGGGCATCTTGTGTCACGTTTAACGAATGACTTAATGGATATTGGGGAGCTCGCTCATCATGGTCCAGAAGACATTTTTATCGCTGCGATGACCATTATTGGAGCATTTGGTGTGATGTTTTATATTGATCCAACCTTTACACTGCTTATATTCTTACTCGTGCCTGTTATTCTGATTTTAACGATTATTTTTGGCAAGCTGATGTCAAAGGCATTTAGTCAAATGTTCGGAGATATTGCTGATTTTAATGCTCGTGTTGAAAATAATGTGAGCGGTATTCGTGTCGTACAAGCTTTTACAAATGAAGAGCATGAGATTAATCGCTTTAAAGTTAATAATGAGCGATTCCGTACAACAAAGCTGTTCTCATATAGAGTAATGGCATGGAATGAAGCTATTTCAGGTATTTTAACGAAGGTGCTATCATTATTCACATTATTTGTTGGGGCATATTTTGTCTTAAATGGACATTTATCGAACGGTGAATTTATCGCATTTATCCTATTATCAGGCATTCTTTTAGGACCTATTAATAAGATTAATATGTTTATTGAAAGTTATCCAAAAGGTATGGCGGGCTTTAAACGTTATATTGAGTTTCTTGAGACAGAGCCTGAAATTGCTGATAAACCAACAGCAAAAGCAATTGCTGAAATTGAAGGAACGATTACATTTAGTAATGTGTCGTTTGGCTATACGGAGGATAAACGTGCTCTAAATCATATTAATCTAAAAGTTCGTTCTGGTGAAACCGTTGCACTTGTTGGACCATCAGGAGCAGGAAAATCGACTATTTGTAGTCTTTTACCACGATTTTATGAGGTGAGTGAGGGGGCTATCCAAATTGATGGTATGGATATACGGGATTTCAAGCTCCATTCATTGCGCTCACATATTGGAATTGTCCAACAAGATGTCTTTTTGTTTGATGGGACGATTCGAGAAAATATTGCCTACGGAGATTTAAACGCAAGTGAAGAAGACATTTGGTATGCGGCAAAACGTGCACAGTTAGAGGATGTCATTCATGCTTTGCCAGAAGGGATGGATACGTTAATTGGTGAGCGCGGTGTGAAGCTATCAGGTGGCCAGAAACAACGTTTATCGATTGCACGTATTTTCTTAAAAAATCCTAAAATTTTAATTTTGGACGAGGCTACATCAGCGTTAGATACTGAAACAGAGAAGGCGATTCAAGAAGCATTAAATGAGCTGTCGATTGGGCGTACGACATTAGTGATTGCGCACCGTTTAGCGACCATTAAAGATGCTGATCGTATCGTTGTTGTATCGAAAAAGGGAATTATTGAAGAAGGCACACATCATGAATTGATGGATAATAAACAAGCTTACTATGGCTTGTATACAGCACAATTTGGCTTACAAATATAGAAGATTTAATCATTGAAGAAATGATGTATGTCATTTCTTTAATATTTAGGCCTTGTTTATGACAAAGGAGAGAAAATTTTATATGACAGTTCTTGAAATCGAACATGTTGCTATCGGCTACTCTTCTACTTTAATTGTAGATGATTTAAGTGTAACAATTCCAAAGGGTCAAATTTCAACAATTATTGGTCCAAATGGCTGTGGAAAATCGACTTTATTAAAAGCTGTAGCACGTGTGCTAAAAACACAGGAAGGTGCGGTTTATTTAGATGGGAAAGCCATTCATCAATTGAAGACAAAAGAAGTAGCAAAACGAATGGCGATTTTGCCACAAACAGCTACAGCACCAGGGGGGTTAACTGTTTTTGAATTAGTGTCATATGGTCGTTTTCCGCATCAAACAGGCTTTGGAACATTGCGTAAAGAGGATTACGAATATATCCATTGGGCTATTGATGTCACAGGTTTGAAAGAATTTAGCGATCGACCGATTGAAGCATTATCAGGAGGGCAACGTCAACGTGTATGGATTGCAATGGCTTTAGCCCAAGGGACAGATATTCTTGTTTTAGATGAACCAACAACTTATTTAGATTTAGCACACCAATTGGATGTTCTTTTATTATTGCAAAAGTTGAATAAAGAAGAAGGACGGACAATTGTTATGGTCTTACATGACTTAAATCATGCCTCTCGTTTTTCTCATTTTATGATTGCGATGAAAAATGGTCAGCTCATTGTGAATGGTCATCCTAATGAGGTGATGACAAAGGAAAATTTACAAACAGTCTTTCATATCGATGCGGAAATGGCTATATGTCCATATAGTGCGAATCCTATTTGTTTATCCTATCAATTATATGAAAGAGATAAATAGTAGTAGCGTTAACAGAATTTAAAAGGATCTTGTTTTAAGGAGGAAGTACATGGCTACGTCAGCTGAAGGACTCAATCAATTAGAGGAGCTGAAAAGACGAACACATCCCATACGCGCTATTATAGCACTCGTTTTAGGTGTGGTAGGTTTACTATTTGCTATCGGTTTATCCATATCTTTTGGAGCTGCCAATATCTCATTAGGTACTGTATGGACGGCTGTTTTTCATTTTTCATCGGATTTAACGGAGCATCAAATTATTCGTGAGATTCGTTTGCCGCGTGTACTAGGAGCAGCATTAGTTGGTGCATGCTTCGCAGTGGCAGGTTCCATTATGCAAGGTATGACACGCAACCCATTAGCAGACTCAGGCTTGCTAGGATTAAATGCAGGAGCAGCATTTATGCTGGCTGTTTGCTTTGCCTTTTTTCCAGGAATGTCATATATGTATTTAATTATGTGGTCATTTGTCGGAGCGGGATTAGGGGTAGTCATTGTCTATGGTGTTGGTTCATTGGCTAAAGGTGGTTTGACACCTATGCGCTTAGTGCTTGCAGGGGCAGCAGTAAGTGCGCTTTTAGGGGCATTAGGAGAAGGGATTGCACTGTATTATCGTATTGGACAGGATTTAGCCTTTTGGTATGCTGGTGGTGTCTCAGGTACAAAGTGGAGTCATCTACAAATCCTGACGCCATGGATACTTGTGGCAATGATTGGTGCACTGATATTGTCACGTTCGATTACATTACTGAGTTTGGGTGAGGAGCTTGCTATTGGACTTGGTCAACGTACAGTCGTGATTAAAGTGTGGGGCATGATTATTGTTTTAATATTAGCGGGTGCTGCTGTTTCTGTTGTAGGTGCAGTTGGTTTTGTTGGGCTAATTGTTCCTCATTTGGCGAGATACATAGTTGGGCATGATTATCGTTGGATTATTTCTTGTTCATTAGTATATGGTGCATTATTAGTTGTGCTGGCTGATTTTACGGCTCGTATCATTAATCCACCATATGAAACACCCATTGGAGCATTGATTGCTTTTATCGGCGTACCATTCTTCCTCTATTTAGCACGTAAAGGAGGAAAAGAATTGTGAGCCATCATGCTTTTTTAACAGCTAGTCAGCAAAAGACGAGGAAGAAACATTTCATTATTCTAGGTACATTGATAGTTCTCATCCTTATTACGTTTGTGATTAGCATGAATACAGGTGTTATTAAACTGACACCATTAGAAGTTTTACGAACATTATTCGGACAAGGGGATGCACAGCAACAATTAATTTTATTTGAATTTCGTCTACCACGTATAGTGGTTGCTATATTGGTCGGAATGGGATTGGCTAGTTCAGGAGCTATTTTGCAAGGAATTTCACGTAATGCTCTAGCGGACCCTGGTATTTTAGGTATCAATGCAGGGGCAGGACTTATGGTTATGTTATTTATTTCTTTTTTTCCTTCAACAGCAGCGGCTCCTGTTTATTTGCTTCCTGTCTTGGCCTTTATAGGATCTGGCATGACGGCTATTATTATTTATGCCTTGTCTTATAAACGTCATGAGGGGATTACACCGATGCGCTTGTTGTTAACGGGAATTGCTGTAGCAGCGGGTATTAGCTCAGCAATGATTGTGTTAACATTGCGTTTAACACCTGAAAATTATCAATTTGTTGCAACTTGGCTAGCAGGCAGTATTTGGGGTTCAAATTGGAAATTCGTTTTATCTTTATTGCCATGGCTAATTATTTTACTACCGTTTATCTATTCAAAGTCACGGATATTAAATGTCTTAAATTTAGATGAATTAACAGCAATTGGCTTAGGCGCATCGATTGAAAAAGAAAGACGTTGGTTATTAGCAGCTTCTGTCGGTTTAGCTGGTGCTAGTGTATCAGTCAGTGGTGGCATTGGCTTTGTCGGGTTAATTGCACCTCATTTGGCACGTCAACTTGTCGGGGCAAAGCATCAAATTTTATTGCCAGTCTCCGCTTTATTAGGCGGATTGCTTGTTTTATTAGCTGATACGATTGGACGTTCTATATTGGAGCCTTCTGAAATCCCAGCAGGTATTGTTGTAGCTGTTTTAGGTGCCCCGTATTTCTTATATTTATTAGCACGATTAAAAGAATAAGTTAGCATTTTCTCTTGAAAAGTACTAATAGTTATGCTATGATTCAAAAGTATGTAACGTGTGCATATATAGCCGACATATTCGGGCTATGTAAGGCACAGTTCGATAATACTCTGTTCCAGATGGTTCAGGGCGAGAGGAGAAAACGAATATGAGACAAGGAATTCATCCAGACTACAAAGAAGCAACAGTAACTTGCTCTTGTGGTAACACTTTCAAAACTGGTTCAGTAAAAGAAAACATCGTTGTCGAGTTCTGCAACGAATGTCACCCATTCTATACTGGCCGTCAAAAATTCGCGTCTGCTGATGGTCGCGTGGATCGTTTCAACAAAAAATACGGTCTTAAAAACTAATTTTAGTTTAATACCTGCCAAGCATACGATACGCTTGGCAGGTATTTTTTTCAGTCTATTGAGAAGAGGAGTATATGGATAATGGCACAGCTCTATTTTAAGCATGGCGCAATGAACAGTGGAAAATCTATTGAAATTTTAAAAGTTGCCCATAATTATGAAGAACAACAAAAACCTGTCATGATGTTCACATCAGGACTTGATACACGTGATGAGGTAGGGTTTGTATCAAGTCGTGTTGGCTTGCGTCAAGAAGCTATTCCTGTTTATGATGATACAAATATTTTCGAAATTGTACAAAATAATGCTGCGAAACCATACTGCATACTTGTCGATGAAGTACAATTTTTAAAGAAATCACATGTTTTACAGCTAGCGAAAATTGTGGATGAGCTAGATATTCCTGTGATGGGCTTTGGCTTGAAAAACGATTTTCAAAATGAACTGTTTGAAGGCAGTCAATATATGCTGACATATGCAGACAAAATCGAAGAAATGAAAACGATTTGCTGGTTTTGTCATAAAAAGGCGACAATGAATTTGCGTGTAGATGAAAATCACAAACCTGTTTATACAGGGGATCAAATCCAAATTGGCGGGAATGACTCCTATTATCCAGTTTGTCGCAAATGTCATACACATCCACCTCTTTAAAACAGTAGCGGATATATGAAAATTTCCTTATACTAAGTAATGATGTGAAAGCTGTTTTAACCCACTTATAATAGAAAATGAATATAGAGGTGATACCCATGTTTGATCGATTACAAGCAGTAGAAGATCGTTATGAAAGATTAAATGAGCTTTTAAGTGATCCTGATATTGTAAATGATAGTAAAAAATTGCGTGAATATTCCAAGGAACAATCAGATATTCAAGAAACGGTAGATGCTTATCGTGAATATAAGAGTGTTAAGGAGCAATTCGCTGATACTCGTGAAATGCTGGATAACGAAAAAGATCCTGATATGCATGAGATGATTAAAGAAGAGTTCAACTCATTAAAAGAGCAGCAAGAAGAATTAGAGGAACGTTTGCGTATTTTATTAATCCCAAAAGATCCTAACGATAATAAAAACGTTATTATGGAAATTCGTGGTGCAGCAGGTGGAGATGAAGCGAATATTTTTGCAGGTGATTTATTCCGCATGTATTCACGCTATGCAGAAACACAGGGCTGGAAAATTGATATCATGGAAGCGACACCGAATCCGATGGGTGGCTATAAAGAAGTTATTTTCATGATTAATGGACAAGGCGCATACTCCAAATTCAAATTTGAAAATGGTGCACACCGTGTTCAACGTGTCCCAGCAACAGAATCACAAGGTCGTATTCATACGTCAACAGCAACAGTCGCATGTTTACCTGAAGTGGAAGAAGTAGATGTTGAAATTCATGAAAAGGATATTCGCGTTGATACATTCGCTTCTTCAGGTGCTGGAGGACAATCCGTTAATACAACCATGTCGGCTGTTCGTATGACCCACTTACCAACAGGCGTTGTCGTGTCCATGCAGGATGAACGTTCACAAATCAAAAATCGTGAAAAAGCATTGAAAATTCTCCGTGCACGTGTAGCTGATATGTATATGCAGGAAGCGCAAAAAGAAATCGATGCAACACGTAAATCAGCAGTAGGCTCTGGCGATCGCTCTGAACGTATCCGCACATACAATTATCCACAAAATCGTGTAACAGACCATCGTATTGGCTTAACAATCCAAAAGCTTGACCAAATTATCGAAGGTCGATTAGATGAAATTATTGATGCCCTTATTTTAGAGGAGCAAGCATCAAAACTAGAGCGTTTAAATGATGAGCTATAAAAATGTAATGGAGGCCCTTGATTGGGCTTCTTCTTTTTTGGTGGATAATGGAAGAGAGCAGACAGCAGCACGTATTGTGATGCAACATATACTTGGGATAAGCTATGCAGAAGTTATGCTGCATTTACAAAATACATTAACAACAACACAACAAGAGCGTTTTCAGCAATTGATAGAGGAGCATGGCAATGGTCGCCCTGTGCAATATTGTGTCGGGAGCGAGGAATTTTATGGTCGCTCATTTATAGTAGATGAATCGGTATTAATCCCAAGACCTGAAACAGAGGAATTAGTGTTAGGGACAATACAGCGTATCCAAAATCTATTTCAGCATCGAGCATTAAAGCTGGCAGATATCGGAACAGGTAGTGGTGCTATCGCTATTTCGATGAAGCTAGAATGCCCTGAACTGACAGTGATTGCAACGGATTTATCAGACAAAGCATTAGCAACAGCACAAAAGAATGCTAGCTTGCTGGGAGCAACTATTGATTGTCGATTAGGCGATTTAACTGCACCTCTTGCACAGGAAAAACTAGATATTGTGTTATCGAATCCGCCGTATATCGCATTTGATGAGGCAAAGGAGATGTCAACGGTTGTGCTAGATTATGAGCCACATAGCGCTCTTTTTGCAGAAGAGGATGGGCTTATATTGTACCGACAACTGGCAGAGCAATTGCCAGCTTTAATGAATAAACCAGCACTGATTGGTCTTGAAATTGGTTATACACAGGGAGAACAAGTAGCATCATTTTTTCAAAAAAGTTTTCCACAGGCAGAGATTACAATCGAAAAAGATATTAATGGTAAACCTCGTATGATTTTTTGTGAAATTCATGAATAAAGAGCTTCCTTCTTGTCAATAATGTTGAGCAAGGAGGGGTTTTTATGTTAAACGAATACAAGATTACAAGATTATCTAAGTTAAATATCATCATTGCTTGTGTAAAATTAATTGTGATGGGAATTGCGCTACAATTATGCGTATACTATATTCCTATATTGATAGATTTGGCAAAAGAAACAATGAATCAAGTACAAGAGCAAGATTTTCGTGTACGTGTGATTGCGAATAGCAATACTGCACATGACCAGTATGAAAAGCAGCAACTTGTACAAGAGTTACAACCTTATTTTCAACAAGTGACAAAAGATGTGGATAAAGAGCAATTGCTTGTGATTAGACAGCAAATGGAACAGCATATTAAAGAAAATTATCCACAAACAGCAATAAGCGTTATACTAGGAGCAAACTTATTCCCACCTAAAAGACATCAAGCCATCCTTTATCCACAAAATATGTATCAGTCAATCGTCATACAAATAGGTGATGCGAGAGGTGATAATTGGTGGTGTAGCGTCTTTCCTAACGTATGTGAACCAGATAAAGAAGAGGAAGAAGAGAGTGAAGTGAACTTCTTTGTATGGGAATGGTTGAAGGGTGTTTTTGAAGAATTGTGAATAAATTCAGATAACTTATACACAGTTTTTCAAGAGTTATAAACAATATGTGGATAATTCAGTAAAATTAATGAAGTGAAGGAAGGTTTTAAGGATGAAAACTGTGTGTAAGGTTGTGGAGAACAATGTGAATAGTCAGACAAATTATGCACAAGCTGTGGATATCTTGAACAGTGGAGGGCTTGTAGCTTTTCCAACTGAGACGGTATATGGATTAGGCGCAATTGCTACAGATGATAATGCAGTCAAAAATATTTTTAAAGCAAAAGGTCGTCCAGCAGATAATCCATTAATCGTGCATATTGGGACAAAGGGAGAAGTGGCACTTTATATTGACGATATTCCAGAAGTGGCTAAAACATGTATGGCAGTATTTTGGCCTGGTCCATTGACGCTCATTATGTCGGCAAAACCGAATATACTTGCATCTAGCGTAACGGCTGGATTGGAAACGGTCGGTATACGTATGCCTGATCATCCTGTTGCCCTTGCATTACTACAGCAACTAAAAAAACCACTGGCAGCACCAAGCGCCAATCGGAGTGGCAAGCCAAGTCCAACTGAGGCTGTTCATGTGCAAGAGGATTTAGATGGATACATACCTTATATTTTGGATGGAGGAGCTACAGGAATTGGGCTTGAATCTACAGTGTTAGATGTCACACATGAGCCACCTGTTATTTTACGTCCAGGAGGCATTACGAAAGAGATGCTAGAAGAAGTGATTGGACCTGTATTACAACCAACACAGGCGGAACAAAAATTAGAAAGCACGCCAAAAGCACCAGGTATGAAATATACACATTATGCACCAAATGCACCTGTCATGTTAATTGATTGTGATTGGCAAAAAGTTAGCTTAGCAATAGATGAACTACAAGCACAAAGTGAAAAAATTGCATTATTAGCACCAAACAGCTTTATGATGAGTAAAGCGGATTTCTTTTTTTCATTAGGTGAAGAAAATTGTCAAGAAGATATGGGAATAGCATTGTATCAAGCATTACGAGCTTGTGATCAAACAGAGGCGACTGTTATTTTAGTGACAGCGACTTCTACAGATGGTGTAGGAGCGGCGATTATGAATCGACTTGAAAAAGCATCTGGTGGTAATTGGTATATAACAAAATAAAGAATCGAGAAAGGACATTATGTATTCCATTGTGAATAGATAATGTCTTTTTATCTTTGTTCATTTCCTAAAGTATATGGTAAGTAATAGAGAGGATAATACTGCATGTTCGAGCATAAAATGATAAAATATTAGAGGACAAAGGAGTGTACCTTTGCAAGGGATTATTGCAGGTATTATTACATCAATAGATGTCATTGGTTTGTATATAGTATTACCAAATGTAAGATATCGACTATTATTGTCTATATGGACAGCGTTTCTCCACATGCTTTTCCCGTTACTAGGCTTTGAACTAGGGAATTATCTACTACAATTTTTAGTCGAGTGGGGACAATGGATTTCGAGTATATTATTATTTTGCATCGGTCTCCAATTGTTACTGTTTTCTCATCAGGAAAAGAAAATAACGATTTCTCCTATTCTATTAGCGATAACGGCGAGTATCGATACCTTTTCAGTAAGCATATCTTTTGGTATGTTGAATTTAGAGAAAACAATTTTTATTATGAGTGCAGGTATAGGTGCTCTTATTTGTTCCTATGTGTCGCTTGTAATTGCAAGAAAAAGTCAAGTACTATGGGGGGAGAAAATTTCGATTATTGCGGGCATTGTTTTTATTATTATGAGTATTTTAGCGGTACAGCAGTAATGATTGTAAGGGGAAATAAAGAAGGGTGATTTAGATGAATATATTATTCGTATGTACAGGCAATACATGTCGCAGTCCAATGGCTGAAGCAATTTTAAAGAATAATCAATTAGCAACTATAGAAGTACGTTCCGCAGGGATCTTTGCTATGCCACAAGCTGAAATGTCCATACATGCACAGCAAGTATTGAATAATGCGCAAATAGCACATCAACATACAGCAACGCAATTTTCTGATGGTGAAATGACATGGGCAGATTTGATTTTAACGATGACAGTAGCGCATAAAGAAACCATTATTGCTCATTTTCCACAGGCATTACATAAAACATTTACATTGAAAGAATATATAAATGAAGAAGATACGGGAGATGTGATAGACCCATATGGTGGCAATCAGTATATATATGAAGAAACGTTCGCAGAATTGACAGCATTGATAGCACAGTTACGACAAAAAATCGACAAGAATTGAGGGACAACATGAAAAAGAAATTTGGCTTACGGCGCAAAATGGTTTTGTTTGTTAGTGTTCTTGCAATAATCACGTATAGTATTAGTTTTATATTTATTGAATTTATTCAACCTACTTTTT
Organism: Lysinibacillus piscis; assembly: GCF_026012395.1. GTDB lineage: Bacteria > Bacillota > Bacilli > Bacillales_A > Planococcaceae > Lysinibacillus > Lysinibacillus piscis. The sequence continues at coordinate 1,088,357 of NZ_BRZA01000001.1, read as the reverse complement.
TACCTGACATCAATCGTAAATGGTTTGAGGCAGGGACTTATTTAGCAGGGATTATATGGTCTGGTATTTTAGCTGCTATTTTTAGTGTGATTTTAGTGAAACCACTCCAAAATTTAGAAAATTCAGTGAAGTATGTAGCGGAAGGAAAAATTGGGCGTGATGTGGAGCTACCAAGAACGAATGATGAAATACGCTCAGTTGCAGAAGCATTCCAGCAAATGCAAATTAATTTACGTCAAATGGTAGAGAGTATTGAAGGGAATTTTCAGCAAACGAATCAATCAATTATTCGATTATCGGATGAAGCAGAAATGGCAACGAAAAAAACAGAAAATATTGTGTCAACAGTTAAGCATATTTCAAATGGTGCAGAAGTATCAGCAGTAGCTGTACAAGATACAGTTGAAGCAATAGAAGATGTGCGCGCATTAGCTACCAAAGTCAATAATCGGGCTGAACTGTCAGCGAAGCAATCGAAAGAAATATTACAAAGTCTTACAACAACAAATACAGCAATTGAATTACTTGTGAAAGGTATGCAACAAATTGCCGCAGATAATCAAGAAGCATTAGGAAGCATTCGTGCCTTAGAAGAAAATGCAGGACAAGTCGAGCGAATTATTGGCTTAGTGGGTGACTTAGCTGCACAGACAAATTTACTTGCTTTAAATGCCTCTATTGAAGCGGCACGTGCAGGTGAGCATGGAAAAGGCTTCGCTGTGGTGGCAGAGGAGGTACGAGGCTTAGCAGATGAAAGTGCAAAAGCTGTTCAAGGGATTACAGAGCTAATTCAAACAATGCAGCACAATGTAGAGGCTGTCGTGAAGCGTATGAACCAGCAGGTCGACTTTACAACAAAAGAAGTGTCTCGTGTTTCAGAAACGACAACAGCTGTGGATACGATGTCTACCAACGTACAGTCAATGGCAGCAGCGATTGTAGAAATTTCTGAATTGGTAGAACAACAAATGCATAATATTGAAACGACAGTAAGGCAATCGCAAGAAGTGGCAGCTATTACAGAAGAAACATCAGCAGGTGCACAGGAAGTACGCAGTGCAACGGAGGAACAAGCCCATGCTATCGAGCAGGTAGAACGATTGGTGCAAGGCCTAAGAAAACAATCAGAAGAATTACACAATGTTATCCAACAATTTGATAGACAAGCTTAAAGTATGAGAGACTGTAGAGAAATAGCTACAGTCTTTTTGCTATTGCAGACTCCAACAATAATGTCCACTGTACTAAAAAAGTGGAAAAATTTTTGGATGACGAACTGTTCTAGTAAAAGTATGTTATCCGAATTTTGTGCCGTACTTTTTAAAGGTTTAGTAATGAAAAAAGCATAAAAATGAATATTATATGATCGATGTACAAGAAACGTTCGTCTTTTAGGGGAAATCAGCATAAAAGCATAAGAAAAATCATGTTATTCTTAGAAGAGAAGTGGTACACTATTGTTGACTATAAATTCGAAATGAGGGAATCCCGATGAAAATAGCAATTTCTTCTGATCACGGTGGTAATAATTTACGTCGTGAGATTATGCAGCTATTAGATGAGCTAACTATTAGTTATGAAGATTTTGGTCCAAAAACAGATGAGTCAGTGGATTATCCAGACTACGCACGTCCAGTTGCGGAAAAGGTAGCGGCAGGCGAGTTTGACCGCGGTATTTTAATTTGTGGTACAGGCATTGGTATTTCGATTGCTGCAAATAAATTTAAAGGTATTCGCTGTGCATTAGTGCATGATGTATTTAGTGCAAAGGCAACACGTTGTCATAATGATTCAAATGTTTTAGCGATGGGTGAGCGTGTTATTGGTCCAGGCCTTGCACGTGAAATCGTTCAAACATGGTTAGAAACAGATTTTGAAGGTGGTCGTCATACACGTCGCATTGAAAAAATCACAGAGTTAGAGGGTTAAACATAGGGAGGGCTGAGCAGATGGTTGTAGAACAAATACGGGCACAGTTGACTCAGTTACTCATGGAATTTGAAGAGCAGGTAACACTACGAGCAAAAACAATTTTTATCGTAGGCTGCTCAACATCTGAAGTAATTGGTCAGAAAATTGGAACAGCGGGTGCACTCGACATAGCAGAAGCTATTTTTGAACCCCTGCAAGCATTTGCAGAGAAGCATGGGCTATATTTAGCTTTTCAAGGCTGTGAGCATATTAATCGTGCTATTACATTAGAATCAAGCACAGCGGAATTTTTTGACTATGAGCCTGTAGCAGTTGTACCTGTTCGTACAGCGGGGGGCTCCATGTCAGCCTATGCCTATACACAATTTACGAATGCTGTTGTTGTAGAAAATGTACAGGCAAGTGCAGGCATTGATATTGGCCAAACATTAATTGGTATGCATTTAAAAGCAGTAGCTGTCCCTGTTCGTACAACAGTCGATAAAGTAGGGGAAGCCATTGTCACAATAGCAACAACACGTCCAAAGCTAATTGGTGGAGAACGTGCAGTATATAAATAATTCATTTTCTAGGAGGATATTTGAAACATGGCATATGAAAAATTAGCACTACAAGACAAAGCAGTATTAGATGGAATTCTTGCAGAAAAAAAGCGTCAACAAGCTAATATTGAGTTAATCGCATCAGAAAACTTTGTATCCGAAGCAGTTATGGAAGCACAAGGCTCTGTATTAACAAATAAATATGCTGAAGGTTATCCTGGTAAACGTTACTATGGTGGCTGTGAATATGTCGATGTAGTAGAAAATATTGCACGTGATCGTGTGAAAGAAATTTTTGGTGCAGAATATGCAAACGTACAGCCACACTCAGGTGCACAAGCAAATATGGCGGTCTACCATACAATTTTAGAGCCAGGTGATACAGTTCTTGGTATGAACTTATCCCATGGTGGTCACTTAACACATGGTTCACCAGTAAACTTCTCAGGTGTCCTTTACAACTTTGTAGAATATGGTGTGACAGAAGATACAAATGTGATTGATTATGAAGATGTACGACAAAAAGCATTGGAACATAAACCAAAGTTAATTGTTGCTGGTGCATCTGCTTATCCACGTGAGATTGACTTTGCAAAATTCCGTGAAATTGCTGATGAGGTAGGGGCATACTTCATGGTAGATATGGCACATATTGCAGGTCTTGTTGCTGTTGGTGAACATCCATCACCAGTACCATATGCTGATTTTGTGACATCTACAACACATAAAACATTACGTGGGCCACGTGGCGGTTTAATCCTTGCTTCAAAAGAATGGGAGCAAAAACTGAATAAATCAGTATTCCCAGGTATTCAAGGTGGTCCATTAATGCACGTAATCGCTGCAAAAGCAGTATCATTTGGTGAGGTATTACAGCCTGAATTTAAAGAATATGCAAAGCAAGTAAAAGCAAATGCACGTGCTTTAGCAGATGTTTTAATGGCTGAAGGTGTGAAAATTGTATCAGGTGGTACAGACAATCATATCGTATTATTAAACGTGAAATCACTTGGCTTAACTGGTAAAGTAGCAGAACATGCTTTAGACGAAGTAGGTATTACAACAAACAAAAATACCATTCCATATGATACGGAATCACCATTTGTCACTTCTGGTATCCGTATTGGTACACCTGCTGTCACATCACGTGGCTTCAAAGAAGATGATATAAAAGAAGTAGGTGCTATTATTGCAATGGTACTTAAAAACCCAGAAGATGAAGCGGTTAAAGCTGAAGCGAGAGACCGTGTGAAAGTGTTAACGGATAAATATCCATTGTACGCATAAAAAGTTAACCCAAGTTAGATGAAATGCTGATTGAGCGTTTGTCCTAGCTTGGGCTTTTTTGTTAGAAAATCTGATTAAATGACTAATAGTAACTAAAAATTCGAAATATTAATATAAATAGAGATAAGTTCTTTGCTGAACTAAAGTAAATGACCTATAATATTATAAAAATACCCAGCTATGTCGAAAAAAATTTTGTCTATAAAGTGACAATTCATTCACTTTTTGTGTACAATTTAAAATGACAAGATGGTAAAGATAGGGGGGATTAAATGATTACAAATTCATTAGAAATACAAAATGAAATGCTGTTGAAGGCTATTTGCAATTTAGCTGAAAACTCGAAGAAAGGCTATGTTATTTTTGATGCCACCAATAATTATAATATTGTAGCGTGTAATAATTATTTTTGTATATTAACAAATATGGAACATTCCCAAATAATCAATCAAGATTATTTTGAGCTACTATTTCAAGAGGAGCAAGTAGCGACACTTGAGATGATTAAACAAAAAATACATAGTGGCGTCATGGTACAGGCAAAACTATACCATGATCGTTTAGAGAAGTCCGCATTTTGGGCTGAAGTGCAAGCATTACCATTTCAAAATGCTACAAATACAACAACCTATGTATTAGCGTTTGTAGAAAATGTTACATATTATCATATAGAAGACTTTTTAATAAGACTAGAAAAAGAAATGTATGAGGCCATTGAAAAGGACAGCCCTTTTTATACAAAATTAAAAGCGATTTGTAATGGTTTAGATGAATTTTTTGCGCCCAATATTGTGAGTACAATACTAATTGAATTAGAAGAAGATCAATTACGCGTGTTTACAGGGGATAATTGTTATACAGATATATCGAAAAGTTGTGCAAAAACGGCATTTTATGAAAAGGTATTCAATGAAGAAAATGTCATTCAGGTGAATTGTTGGGATGAATTAGATATTCCATTGGAACATAAACTGTTTGCACAAGTAGCACAAAGTAAAACAGGGTGGTTTATACCTATTCATAACCAACAGCAGCAAACAATCGGTTTTTTCAGTATATACTGTACAGAGCAAATGGATAATCCGAATTTATTTGAAAAAGTGTTCCGTAAAATTGGTGACCTTGTTGCATTAGCTATTGTCTATGAAAAAACACAGCAGAAAATTTGGAATTTAGCCTATTTAGATACACCAACGGGATTGCCAAATAGATATAGCCTATTTGAACAAATTGATAGCCTATATGGACAAGGTGATGTGAAAATTGTGCTACCTAGTGAATTCCATCAAATTGTGGAGTTGTACGGGCGAAGTGTAGGAGATGATCTTTTAAAACAAATTGCACAGCGCTTACAAGAAAATGAAGGAGAGCATAACGAATACATTGCACGTTTTACAAGTTCAGCCCTCATTATATTAACGATGACAACAGATAAAAATTTAACAAACTATGATAGAAGAATTCGTCATATTGTACGTCAACCGTTCATATTAGCTGGTAAGCAAGTGTATATTACGATAAAAACAGGTGTGGCTTATTATAATGAAGAAATCTCTGTAAAAGATGCTATACGTTTTGCAGACAATGCTGTTTCTTCAGCGGTCAAGAAGCCAGGTACACATGTGGAAATATTTACACAACAGCGCAATGATATGTTAGAAGAGCAGATGATGGTGTTAAATTATTTATCAGAGGCACTAGAAAACAAAGAAATTTCAGTGAATCTACAACCGAAAGTTCATTTACAAACGGGAGAAATTCACAGTATAGAGGCGCTTGCACGTTGGGTATCACCTAAGTTGGGGTTTGTTTCACCTGCCATGTTTATTCCAGTGGCAGAAAGTGCTGGAAAGGTACGAGATATAGATAATCAAATTTTGGAAAAAGTTCTTGAATGGTTAGCAGAACGGCAACGATTAGGCAAAAAGTTGATGAAGGTGGCCATTAACATTTCACCTACACATTTTTACCATGAGGGCTTTGTAGAAGATACATTAGCCATGATTCACAAATACAATATTGATCCAAGCTATATCATTGTAGAGGTGACTGAAAGCGTAGGCTTGGTCGATTTCCAAACAGCCTTCGCGATTATTCAAAAATTAACAGAGCAAGGTATCACAACATCTGTAGATGATTTTGGTACAGGTTTTTCTTCATTAAGTTATTTGCAGCGTTTACCATTCTCGGAATTGAAAATTGACCGTAGTTTTTTAAATACAATTGATGATGCGGCTACTTTAGCCATTGTCCGTTCAATTGTCCAGCTTGCTTTAAATTTAGAGATGACATCAGTAGCTGAAGGGATAGAGAATGAGGAGCAAGTAGAAATATTACGTGCTTTAGGTTGTAAGGTGGGACAAGGCTATTTCTACTATAAACCAATGATGCCAGAGCAACTGAATGAAATACTCGATATGCAAGAAGCCTCGCTCAATTAATTTTGAGAAGGCTTCTTTTTTCTGTTATACTAGATAAGATAAATATGAACGGTTAGGAGCGATCTTCTATGAGCAAAGTATATGTATTTGACCACCCATTAATCCAACATAAGTTAACGTATATTCGCGATAAAAATACGGGAACAAAAGAATTTCGAGAGCTGGTAGATGAAGTAGCAACATTAATGGCTTTTGAAATTACACGCGATTTACCATTGGAAGAAATCGAAATTGAAACACCTGTAACAGCGGCTAAAACAAAAGTACTGTCAGGGAAAAAAATTGCGATTGTACCTATATTACGTGCAGGTATTGGGATGGTAGATGGCGTTTTGAAACTCATCCCAGCAGCTAAAGTGGGGCATATCGGTTTATATCGTGATCCACAAACATTGCAGCCTGTAGAATATTATGCAAAACTACCTGCTGATGTAGAAGAGCGTGATTTCATCATTGTAGACCCAATGTTAGCGACAGGCGGTTCAGCAGTAGAGGCGATTAACTCCTTGAAAAAACGTGGTGCAAAGAGCATTAAATTTATGTGTTTAATTGCTGCGCCAGAAGGTGTGAAAGCAATTCAAGAAAAACATAATGATGTAGATATTTATATTGCTGCACTTGATGAAAAATTAAATGATCATGGCTATATCGTACCTGGTTTAGGGGATGCTGGAGACCGTTTATTTGGTACAAAATAATGTCATTCGGAAGCGCCCTGCAACAACTGGAGGGCGTTTCCATATGAAGAACAAATTTAACAAAGGATGGTGCAAGTTATTGTGGTGAAAAAATGGAAGGTAATGACGATTTTTGGCACAAGACCAGAAGCAATTAAAATGGCCCCACTTGTATTGGAGCTACAAAAATATCCTGAGCAAATAGAGTCGATTGTGACGGTAACAGCACAGCATCGTCAAATGTTAGATCAAGTATTAGAAACGTTCCAAATTACGCCTGACTACGATTTGAATATTATGAAGGATCGTCAAACATTAATTGATGTGACAACGAATGCTTTACAAGGTTTAGATAAGGTGATGAAGGAAGCAAGCCCTGATATCGTGCTAGTACATGGTGATACAACGACAACCTTTGTTGCAAGCTTGGCGGCATTTTACAATCAAATTGCGATTGGACATGTAGAAGCAGGCTTACGAACTTGGAATAAATATTCACCATATCCCGAAGAAATGAATCGTCAATTAACAGGTGTGATGGCTGACCTTCATTTTGCGCCAACAGAAGTATCCAAGAAAAATCTATTAGATGAAAATAAAAAATTAGAAACGATTTTTGTGACAGGTAACACAGCTATTGATGCCTTGGCAACAACAGTGAATAAGGATTATACACATCCTGTGCTCGAAAAAATGGGCACAGACCGAATGATTTTATTAACAGCACACCGCCGTGAAAATTTAGGAGAGCCAATGCGTCATATGTTCCGTGCAATTACTAGAATTTTAGCGGAGCATGACGATGTGCAAGTAGTATACCCTGTGCATATGAATCCAGCTGTTCGTGAAATTGCGAATGAGATTTTAGGAGACAATGAACGTGTACATTTAATTGAACCATTAGAAGTATTTGATTTCCATAACTTTGCAGCGAATGCATATATGATTTTGACAGATTCAGGTGGTGTACAAGAAGAAGCGCCTTCATTAGGAAAACCTGTTTTAGTATTACGTGATACGACAGAGCGCCCAGAAGGCATTGCAGCAGGGACGTTAAAACTTGCAGGAACGGAAGAAGAAACAATTTATACACTAACAAAAGAATTATTAGAAGATGTCAATGCTTATGAAGCAATGGCAAAGGCGTCTAATCCATATGGTGATGGTCATGCATCTAAACGTATCGTAGAAGCACTTCTAAAATTTTTACAAAAATAATGTGATACAAAAGCTAATTGCTACACAGAACATCGTGTAACAGTTAGCTTTTTCTTTGTCATATGACGACATTTTAATATAAATGCTTTTTTTACATAATTCTATATACTAGATGAGAGTATACACAAATTTGTCAACAATTTGACAAGATTGTAGTAGCTGTGAAGTTTTTCACCTTTACTAATTGACTTCAAATATCAGCTATTGTATGCTTACAAAGGGTAAGAATGATAAGGGTTTCTATTCGAGAATCGACATAGGAATACTTGTTATATCAAGTTTCTACTAAATTGACAGTATAAACAAATACTGTCGGTTTGTAATGGTTTGTGCGATTTACTTTGTTATTGATTAGGAAAGCGTTACCAATACATTTCCTTCTACTTTTTAGACAATGACAAATTCGCAAACTGAGTAGTATGTCACTGCTCTTTTCTGATTTCACAAAGTGGTCGACAAACGGTTTCTTTACTCGAAAAAACGATTCAGGAGATTATAAACCAATGCTAGATTTGCATCACATTTTTGCTATGCAGAAGAGAGCGTTATTTTTTTTGCTCGCACTCTGTGCATTAGGCTGGGGTTTTACACCTTATCAAACGATTTTTGCGGGCATCGCAGTCGGTGCATTCTTTGGTACATATAATTTTTGGATTTTAGTTCGTCGTATGGAGAAGTTTGATAGGTCCATTAGTGAAGGGAAGAAGATAGGCTCAATTGGTACAGCACTACGCTTTGCCTCAGGTATAGCAGCGGCTGCGACAGCCATTTTGTGGCCCAACTATTTTCACTTAATTAGCACAGTTATTGGGCTAATGATTCCGTACATCTTTCTCTTTGTCGAGAGAATCGTAGCACACGTAAGGAATCGCTAATGTACTTTAAAAAATTAGAAAGAGAGGTGAAAAATTAACAATGAATCATGAAGCTCCGTTATACAAGATTGGTTTTTTAACATTCAATCTATCCACAGTGATGATGCTATTAGTTGCCGCAGTTATTGTCTTTATAATTGCATTTGTCTCAACTAGAAGCCTCAAACTAAAACCTACTGGGATGCAAAACTTTATGGAATGGGTTATGGATTTTGTAAAGGGCATCATCAAAAGCAATATGGACTGGAAAACAGGTGGTCGATTCCATGTTTTAGGTATCACATTAATTATGTTTATTGCGGTATCTAACTTATTGGGTCTTCCGTTTTCAATCGCCTATAATCACACTCTATGGTGGAAATCACCAACAGCCGATCCAACCGTAACAATGACATTAGCAGCAATGATTTTAGTATTAACACACTACTATGGTGTTAAGATGAAGGGCACAGGTCATTATGGTGGTACGTTCTTTAAACCAATGTCATTCATGTTTCCACTAAAACTTGTAGAGGAATTTGCTAACACATTAACGTTAGGTCTACGTCTTTACGGTAACATTTATGCAGGTGAGATTTTACTTGGTTTACTTGCCACTTTAGCAGCATCAAGTGCTGTTGGTTTCGTTGGCGCAATTATTCCAATGATGGCATGGCAAGGATTCTCTATTTTCGTAGGCTTTATCCAAGCCTTTATCTTCACAATGTTAACAATGGTGTACATGGCTCATAAAGTGAGCGATGACCATTAATATAAAGCATAATTCTATGCTTAAAAATTAAAAAACAAACAATTCCAAGGAGGAAGTTTTCAAATGGGTTTATTAGCAGCAGCAATCGCAATTGGTTTAGGTGCACTTGGTGCAGGTATTGGTAACGGTCTTATCGTATCAAAAACAGTAGAAGGTATCGCTCGTCAACCAGAATTACGTGGTGCTCTTCAAACAACAATGTTCATCGGGGTTGCATTAGTTGAAGCCCTACCGATCATCGCAGTAGTAGTTGCGTTTATCGTAATGAATAAATAATTCAGTACTATACTGAATTTTACTAGTGGCGAAGCAAGATTCTCCAGATAAAGTGAAACTTCATTTAGTGAAGGTTTATCTTCACTAAAGGTTAGTTGAACCAATCGGGTTTTTACAGGCTGTTTATCTTTATTCAAATACAATTTGAATGGAGAATCTTACAGCCTGTTAATACGGGGGAAACTTCGCTTTTCATTTTGACACAGTAAAAGCTATGTATACATATAGCTTTTTAAAATAGGTAGTTTTAGCTTGTCCATTATTATGTAGTTAATGCTCTTGAAGGGAGTGAAACAATCGTGTTTTTAGATTATCTTGTACTAGGCTCAGGCGCTGGTGAAGGATTTAACAACGGTGATATTGTATCAACATTAGTTATTTTCCTAGTATTAATGTTTTTACTAAAAAAGTTTGCTTGGGGTCCACTTATGGGCATTATGCAACAACGTGAAGAATTAGTAGCGAGTGAAATCGAAGCAGCTGAAAAAGCACGCAAAGAATCTCACCAATTTTTAGAAGAACAAAAGAGCCTTTTAAAAGAAGCTCGTACGGAAGCACAGGCGATTGTTGAAAGCGCAAAGAAGCAAGGCGAATTGCAAAAAGAAGAAATTCTTACTGCTGCTCGCAATGAAGCTAACCGCTTAAAAGAATCTGCTGTACGTGAAATCGAGTCTGAAAAAGAAAAGGCTATTGCCGCAGTGCGTGACGAAGTTGTGTCATTATCTGTACTTGCAGCATCTAAAGTCCTTAGCAAAGAAATTTCTGAGGCAGACAACCGTGCTCTAATTGAAGAGACGATTGCGAAGGCAGGGGAAGCTCAATGAGTAATTCAACGCTAGCAAAACGTTATGCGCAAGCACTTTTCGAGTTAGCACAACAAAAAAATATTCTTACTGAAGTCGGTTCAGATTTGCAGGAGCTTACAAAAGTATTAAACGTATCACCTGAGCTTTTAACGCTTTTGAGTGCACCGAAATTTTCAATCGAACGTAAGAAACAAATTATCGCTGATATCTTCGTAGGAGCAACTCCTGAATTTATACACACAATTCAACTTCTGGTTGAGAAAAAACGTGTGAACGAAGTAAAGTTAATTGCAGAAGCATATGCTGAATTTGCTGCACAAGCACAAGGGATTGCCAATGCAACAGTGTTCTCAACGCGTGAGCTTACTGCTGAAGAAAGTGCAAACATTTCAACAGCATTTGCGACACTTGTTGGTAAACATTCATTAAACATTACAAACGAAATTGATCCATCATTACTTGGTGGTATTCGTGTTCAAATCGGTAACCATATTTATGATAGCTCAGTAGCAAGTAAGCTAGAGCGTCTAAAACGTGAATTAATCGGTTAATATTTTAGAAATGTGAGAGGTGACATACATGGGCATCAAGGCTGAAGAAATCAGCAGTCTGATTAAACAACAGATTGAGAATTATGAATCTGAACTTAAAGTAAGCGAAGTTGGTACAGTTATCCGTGTTGGTGACGGTATCGCTCTTGCTCATGGCCTCGACAACGTCATGGCTGGAGAGCTATTAGAGTTCTCAAACGGTGTTATGGGTATGGCTCAAAACTTAGAAGAAGGTAACGTTGGTATCGTTATTCTAGGTGACTACCTTGGCATTAAAGAAGGCGATGAAGTTCGTCGTACAGGTCGTATTATGGAAGTACCAGTTGGTGAAGAACTAATTGGTCGTGTTGTAAACCCACTTGGTCAACCAGTAGATGGTCAAGGTCCAATCAACGCAACAAAAACACGTCCTATCGAAAGTCCAGCTTTCGGTGTAATGGCTCGTAAATCAGTACATGAACCATTACAAACTGGGATTAAAGCGATTGATGCATTAGTACCAATCGGTCGTGGTCAACGTGAGTTAATCATCGGTGACCGTCAAACAGGTAAAACATCTGTTGCTATCGATACAATCTTAAACCAAAATGGTGAAAATATGATTTGTATCTATGTAGCAATCGGTCAAAAAGAATCAACAGTTCGTGGTGTAGTTGAAACATTACGTAAGCATGGTGCATTAGATTACACAATCGTTGTAACAGCATCAGCATCTCAACCAGCTCCATTACTATACTTAGCGCCACTTGCTGGTGTATCAATGGCAGAAGAATTCATGTTACAAGGTAAACACGTATTAGTAGTGTATGATGACTTAACAAAACAAGCATCAGCTTACCGTGAGCTTTCACTTCTTCTTCGTCGTCCTCCAGGTCGTGAAGCTTACCCTGGTGACGTATTCTATCTACACAGCCGTCTATTAGAACGTGCTGCAAAATTAAACGAAACTTACCAAAACGGTTCAATTACAGCTCTTCCATTTGTTGAGACACAAGCTGGGGATATCTCTGCATACATCCCAACAAACGTTATCTCAATCACAGATGGTCAAATTTTCTTGCAATCTGACTTATTCAACTCAGGTGTACGTCCAGCGATTAATGCAGGTCTTTCTGTATCACGTGTAGGTGGATCTGCTCAAATTAAAGCGATGAAAAAAGTAGCTGGTACATTACGTCTTGACTTAGCAGCATTCCGTGAGCTTGAGGCATTCGCTCAATTCGGTTCTGACTTAGATAAAGTAACACTTGCAAAACTTGAACGTGGTAAACGTACAGTTGAAGTGTTAAAACAAGATTTAAACAAACCGCTAAAAGTTGAAAAACAAGTTGCCATTCTTTATGCCCTAACAAAAGGTCATTTAGATGATATTCCAGTACAAGATATCGTTCGTTTTGAATCAGAGTTTTTAAGCTGGTTAGATTCAAACCACACAAATGTTTTAGACCATGTTCGTACAACACAAGAACTTGCACCAGATGCAGAGTATGTAGCAGCTCTTACTGAGTTCAAAAAAACTTTCGCAAAATCTGAATAAGTTCAAGTATGTGATGGAGTGGATTAAAAAACAGAAGGTGGTGAAATACCAGTGGTAAACTTACGCGAAATTAAAGGTCGTATTAATTCTACAAAGAGCACACAAAAAACGACAAAAGCGATGCAGATGGTTTCTTCTTCAAAATTACGTCGTGCAGAGCAAAATGCGAAAGCGTACGTTCCTTATATGGAAAAAATCCAAGACGTAGTAGGTGCAATTGCAGCAGGTACGAAAGATAGTGGGCATCCAATGCTAACTGTTCGTCCTGTAAAGAAAACAGCTTACTTAGTAATTGGTTCTGACCGTGGACTAGCAGGTGCTTATAATTCAAGTATCTTGCGTCAAGTGCAACGTACAATTAACGAGCGTCATAAATCAAAAGACGAATACGTTATTTTAGCAGTAGGTCGTGTTGTGCGTGATTACTTTGTAAAACGTGATCATCATGTCATCAGCAGTATCGTTGCTCTTCCTGACCAACCGACATTTGCTGATATTAAAGAAATCGCTCGTAAAGCTGTTGGTATGTTCATTGACGGTACATATGATGAACTTTATATGTACTACAATCATTTCGTTAGCGCTATTGCTAGTGAAGTGACTGAAAAGAAACTTCTTCCATTAACTGATATTGCCCCTGCAACAGGTGTAGCTTCTTATGAATTTGAGCCATCTGGTGAAGCAATTCTTGAAGTATTGTTACCACAATATGCAGAAAGCTTAATTTATGGTGCATTATTAGATGGAAAAGCAAGTGAACATTCATCACGTATGACGGCTATGCGTAATGCAACGGATAATGCTTCTGATTTAATTGCGGAGCTTTCATTGCAATATAACCGTGCGCGTCAAGCAGCGATTACACAAGAAATTACAGAAATCGTTGGTGGAGCTGCTGCCTTAGAATAGGCGCATGTCTCCCCAATGTCGTATAAGAATACGAATAGGAGGGTACACAGTAATGAATAAAGGACATGTTATTCAAGTAATGGGTCCAGTTGTTGACGTAAAATTCAGCAATGGCCAATTACCAGCAATCTATAACTCATTAACAGTTAAGATTGAACGTCCGAATGAAGAACCAACAACTCTTACACTAGAAGTTGCTCTTCATTTAGGTGATGATTCTGTTCGTACAATTGCGATGGCATCTACGGATGGCTTACAACGTGGAGCAGAAGTAACAGACTCAGGAAAAGCAATCTCAGTACCAGTTGGTGAAGTTACTCTAGGTCGTGTATTCAACGTACTTGGAGAAGTAATCGACTTAGGTGAAGAGATTCCAGCTGCTGCACGTCGTGATTCAATTCACCGTGAAGCACCATCATTCGAGAATCTTTCAACAACAGTTGAAATCCTTGAAACAGGTATCAAAGTAGTAGACTTATTAGCACCATATATTAAAGGTGGTAAAATCGGTCTATTCGGTGGTGCCGGTGTAGGTAAAACGGTATTAATCCAAGAATTAATTAACAACATCGCACAAGAGCACTCTGGTATCTCTGTATTCGCTGGTGTAGGTGAGCGTACTCGTGAAGGGAACGACTTATTCCACGAAATGAGCGATTCAGGCGTTATTAAGCAAACAGCGATGGTATTTGGTCAAATGAACGAGCCACCTGGAGCACGTATGCGTGTAGCTTTAACAGGTCTGACAATGGCTGAATATTTCCGTGATGAGCAAGGTCAAGACGTACTTTTATTCATCGATAATATCTTCCGTTTCACACAAGCAGGTTCTGAGGTTTCTGCCTTATTAGGTCGTATGCCTTCTGCGGTGGGTTACCAACCAACACTTGCTACAGAAATGGGTAAATTACAAGAGCGTATCACATCTACTAACAAAGGTTCTGTAACTTCTATCCAAGCGATTTACGTACCAGCCGATGACTATACTGACCCGGCTCCAGCAACGACTTTCGCTCACTTAGATGCAACAACAAACCTTGAGCGTAAATTATCAGAAATGGGTATTTATCCTGCGGTAGACCCATTAGCTTCAACTTCTCGTGCATTGTCACCTGATATTGTAGGCGCTGAACATTATGCAATCGCGACTAACGTAAAACGTACAATCCAACGTTACCGTGAATTACAAGATATCATTGCAATCTTAGGTATGGATGAATTATCTGATGAAGATAAACAAACAGTAGAACGTGCTCGTCGTATTCAATTCTTCTTATCTCAAAACTTCCACGTAGCGGAGCAATTCACTGGTCAAGCAGGTTCTTATGTGCCTGTTAAAGAAACTGTACGTTCATTCAAGGAAATTCTTGATGGCAAATGGGATCACTTACCAGAAGATGCTTTCCGTCTAGTTGGTTCAATTGATGAAGTAGTTGAAAAAGCGAAAAGCATGGGCGTAGAGGTTTAATACTAGGGACGAGGAGGAAAGCATATGAAGACAGTAGCAGTTAGTATTGTCACTCCCGACGGCCCAGTATGCGATTCTGAAGTATCAATGGTAGTCGCAAAAACAACTTCAGGAGAAATCGGTGTTCTTGCAGGCCATATTCCAATGGTTGCTCCACTTGCTATTGGGGCAGTGAAGTTAAAGCAAGCGAATGGTTCTACTGAGCTTGTTGCGGTAAGCGGTGGTTTCATTGAAATTCGTCCTGATAAAATTTCCATTTTAGCACCTTCTGCTGAAATTGCTGAAAATATTGACGTAAAACGTGCCAAAGAAGCCGTTAAACGTGCTGAAGGACGTATTCAAAATAAACAAGATGACATTGACTTCAAACGTGCCGAATTATCATTAAAACGTGCGTTGAATCGTATCAACGTTCATGAGGGTAATATTTAATATACTATGGAACGGACAGATTTTAGTGATCTGTCCGTTTTTTATGAATATAGGAGGATACCATATGGATGTTTACACAGAACTTGGCCAAGGAGCTGTATTAGGGATTGTATCGCATATATTTTTTATCGGCGTTACATTTTATGCACTGCAAGCATTGATGGTAGATAAGCTTTTCAAAAAGAATAAAGTATTTCAAATCCAATTGATGTATATTTTGTTGAGCATTGCTATTGGTTCAGCAGTATCCAATTTCTTCTTACAAATTTCTAAATGGTCGGGTAAATTACCTTATTTATTCTAAATGATGCTACATATTTCACAGGGCTATACAAGACAATGTGCAACCTTGTGAAATGTGTGGTAGTAGAATCAATAGCTGTCATTCACAAAAAAAAGAATGGCGCGTACTATAATAATAAGGAATATTATAATGAACCTTCAATCAGTGGAAATTTTTATCTTTACCAAGTATCTTTATGACTAATTGGTTTTTTTAATAATGGATTGTCCACATAAAATAGAGCGTTTTTCCTGAAATTTCGAAATGTGTATCTTACTATCTGTTCATGTGTGATAAAAAATAGTGATTTTGATGCTTGAACGACAGGGAAAAACGTTGTACTATTAAGTTGTTTGTTTACTAATTAATGACATTATACTTCTTTTTAAAATACAAATTTGATAAATTAATAGTTTGAATTCGGAGGGACATAAAGTGGAAAAAATAATTGTGACTGGTGGCGAAAAACTGCAAGGGAAGGTGCGTGTAGAGGGTGCTAAAAATGCAGTATTACCAATTTTAGCAGCTGCTTTACTTGCGTCTAAAGGAGAAAATGTAATTAGAGAAGTCCCTAATTTAGCAGACGTCTATACAATTAATGAGGTATTAAAAAGTCTAAATGCAGCAGTTACATATATACCAGAGGACAACTCAGTTTATATTGATGCGACAAATGAACTTTCAAGCGAAGCGCAATTTGAATTTGTGAGCAAGATGCGTGCTTCTATTTTAGTGATGGGCTCATTATTAGCTCGTAATGGTTATGCCCGTGTAGCATTACCAGGCGGTTGTGCGATTGGTTCACGTCCAATTGAATTGCATTTAAAAGGCTTTGAAGCGATGGGGGCAACAATTTCTTTTGGTCATGGCTATGTGGAAGCAAAAGCAACAGGACGCTTACATGGAGCAAATATTTATCTAGATTTCCCAAGTGTTGGTGCGACAGAAAACATTATGACAGCTGCTTCTTTAGCACAAGGCACAACAATTATTGAAAATGCAGCAAAAGAACCTGAAATTGTGGATTTAGCGAATTTTATTAACAGCATGGGTGGTCGTGTTATTGGTGCGGGTACAAACACGATTCGCATTGAAGGTGTTGACGCATTATATGGGACAGAGCATCATATTATACCTGACCGTATTGAAGCTGGAACATTTATGGTAGCAGCAGCAATTACAAGAGGGGATGTTACAATTGAAAATGCTGTGCCAGAGCATATGACAGCATTGATTGCTAAAATGCGTGAAATGGGCGTTGAGGTGACAGAGCTTGAAGAAGGTATCCATGTCAGCGTGCCAAACGGTTTAAAAGCGGTAGACATTAAGACGATGCCACATCCAGGTTTCCCAACAGATATGCAATCACAAATGATGGCATTAATGTTAACAGCACAAGGCACAAGTATTATTACTGAAACGGTATTTGAAAATCGCTTCATGCATGTAGAAGAGTTCCGTCGTATGAATGCGGGTGCTAAAATTGAAGGACGCTCTGTCTTTATTGAAGGACCTGTTAACTTGCAAGGAGCTGAAGTAATGGCAACAGACTTACGAGCAGCTGCTGCATTAATTTTAACAGGGCTTGTATCTGAAGGTATCACACGAGTGACAAAGCTACACCATTTAGATCGTGGCTACGTAAACTTCCATGGGAAATTAGCAGCACTTGGTGCAAATATTGAACGTATTGTAGATGAAAATCTGACTACAGTTGAAAAAGCAACACTGGAATTACAATAATGCTCCCAACCCTTCACTATGATGTGGAGGGTTTTCTTTATAGAGTTATTACATATTGTTGAAAAGACTAGCATATTATTTTGTATGAAAAAATGGATAATCAGTTTCGGAATGCTGTTGTTTATTAGTGTATTATATACAGTGCCTATTGTATTTAGTAAGTACATGTCAACGGAAAACACGAAATTTGCAACACCAAAAGCCTGCGAAATATGGATCAAGGTGGAGGGACAAGCAGAAAAGATACCATTGGAAACCTATATTACAGGCGTAGTTGCAGCAGAAATGCCTGTGTCTTTTGAGAAAGAAGCATTAAAAGCACAAGCGATTG
This sequence comes from Lysinibacillus piscis, assembly GCF_026012395.1. GTDB lineage: Bacteria > Bacillota > Bacilli > Bacillales_A > Planococcaceae > Lysinibacillus > Lysinibacillus piscis. Next base: position 1,070,298 of record NZ_BRZA01000001.1, on the reverse strand, counting down.
CAGCACGAACATATGCTTTAAAATCGACAAACTATGGCAAAAAAGCGATTGTTCCTACTGTTACTAGACAAGTTTTTTATAATGAAGAGCAGCGAAAGGCGAATTGGGCAAGCGATTTCCCAGGAAATGAACGGAAAATTGTCGAAGCTGTTCAAGAAACAAAAGGACAGGTATTGCTCTATCAAAATGAATTAATTACAGCTATGTTCCATTCAACAAGTAATGGAAAAACAGAAAGTGCGTATGGCTATAGTGGTAATGATATTCCATATCTACAAACAGTGGACAGTAGCAGTGATCGTTCATCTCCTAAATTTACTGCATTGAAAGAATGGACATTAGCAGAATGGAATACACTTTGGCCTATTCAATGGCAGCCTGCTGATTTCAATCGTCTTCAATTCATTTATAATGATTCGGAACGAGTAGAACGTATACAGCTAGGTACGCACGTATGGACAGGACGAGAAGTACGCACACTATTACAAATTCCATCTACTGATTTTACACTTTCCTATAACTCAGCAAATGAAAAAGTGCAAGTATATACGAAGGGTTATGGGCATGGGGTAGGTATGAGTCAATATGGTGCAGAAGCGATGGCTAAGATAGGAAAGACAGCAACTGATATTTTAATGCATTACTATCAAGGTACTGAAATAAAAATGCTAGATACATGTTTAAAATAACTTCTAGTTGTTCACACTGCAACTAGAGGTGATGAAAATGAGAGAGGATAAAAATAACAAAACTTCTCAACACGGAAAAGGTCAATTACAAAAGAAACCATGGTTTTTACCAGCAGTTTATGCAGGAAGTGCACTGATGTTAGCAGGAATACTATTTGGTTACAATACTCTTGTATCAAAAGTAGAAGAGGCGCCATTGCCAAATGTAGCAGAGGTGGAACCAGGTCCTGTAGTTGAAACAAATGCACGTACAGAAACTATGAAGTATCCATTCAAAGAAGAGGCACTCAATAAAGTACAAATCGTACAGGAATTTTATGATGTAGAGGCGAGTGCTGAATCACAAGAAAAAGCCCTAATGGTATTTAATCAAACCTTTACAACATCGTCTGGTATTTCACTGGCAATGAATGGTGAAGAATTTGAAGTACTAGCAGCGCTGAGTGGAAAAGTAACTGAAGTCAAATTAGATGCATTTACAGGCAATCAAATTGTTATTGAACATCCAAATGGTCTACAAACACAGTATAGCTCTGTTAAAGACATTATGGTGAAAACAGGTGATGAGGTAACACAAGGGCAAGTACTTGGTAAAGCAACAGATAATGAGTGGAACCAAGCAGCAGGTGTTCATTTACATTTTGAAGTGCTTGAAAATGGGAACTACATTAATCCGAAAAAACGTCTAGGTTTTTAAGATTGCTTTAACTTGAGTAAGAAAGTGTTCTGAATTGCTTTGTCCTTACATAAGGTGAAGAAATGCGCTAATGCCAAAGCCATTTTGTGAAATTGTATGGAAAGGACGAAGAACGTGCATGAGCACATTCGGAAGCGCTGCATACGCCTCGGTGAATTATTGATTGAGACGCGTGAAACTGTGCGTGTCCTCGCGAAATTGACAGGCTATTCCAAAAGTACGGTACACAAAGATTTAACAGAGCGATTGCCAACGATTCATGAAGGCTTAGCTGAACAAGTGAAGGAAATTCTTGCCTATCATAAAGCCGTGCGTCATATTCGTGGAGGAGAGGCAACAAAAAACAAATGGAAAGAAAGAACGAGTCAAAGCTGATTCGTTCTTTTTTGATATACATAAATAACTTAAAATGGGTAAGGAAAAAACGATGTATAACTCGTATCTTTTCACACTAAATCTAGGTGAAATTACCAATGAAATATGATAAAATATTCTAGATAAAGATATAAAATGAACGTTATGTGATGGAACTGGCGGGAAGGAGAAACTACAGAATGTTTTCAAAAGATATTGGGATTGACTTGGGAACGGCAAATGTATTAATTCACGTAAAGGGGAAAGGGATTGTTTTAAACGAGCCATCTGTTGTAGCAATTGATAAAAATACAAATAAAGTATTAGCAGTTGGGGAAGAAGCTCGTCAAATGGTTGGACGTACGCCAGGAAACATCATAGCAATCCGTCCATTGCGTGATGGTGTTATTGCAGATTTCGATGTAACAGAAGCGATGTTAAGACATTTTATCAATAAATTAAACTTAAAAGGCTTTTTAACAAAGCCACGTATTTTAATTTGTTGTCCAACAAATATTACAAGTGTTGAACAAAAAGCGATTCGTGAAGCAGCAGAAAAATCAGGCGGCAAAAAAGTATACTTAGAAGAAGAACCAAAAGTGGCAGCAATCGGGGCTGGTATGGACATTTTCCAACCAAGCGGTAATATGGTTGTAGATATTGGTGGTGGAACAACAGATGTTGCGGTTTTATCAATGGGGGACATTGTAACAAGCGAATCTATTAAAGTTGCTGGTGATGTTTTTGATAATGATATTCTACAATATATAAAAAAAGAGTATAAATTACTGATTGGTGAACGTACAGCGGAGTCTATTAAAATGACAATTGGTACAGTCTTTAAGGGTGGTCGACAAGATTCCATGGAAATTCGTGGACGAGATATGGTAACAGGTTTACCACAAACGATTACGATTCATTCACATGAGATTGAACAGGCATTACATGAATCTGTGGCAATGATTGTGCAATCTGCGAAAAATGTTTTAGAAAAAACACCGCCAGAGTTATCAGCAGATATTATTGACCGTGGCGTAATTATTACAGGTGGTGGAGCGTTATTACATGGTATGGACCAGCTATTAATTGAAGAGTTGAAGGTTCCTGTATTTGTGGCAGAGCGTCCAATGGATTGTGTAGCAATTGGTACAGGTATTATGTTAGAAAATATTGATCAAGCCCCGGCTTCACTATAAAGGCAAAATGGGCGAAAGGCACTTTTACATTTTGCTAAAAATCAATTGAGGTGATTTCTTTGTTTAAAGGGTTTTATACAGTAGCGACAGGTATGATTGCACAGCAAAGACGCACGGAATTATTAACAAATAACTTATCCAATGCTAATACACCAGGCTTTAAGGCAGATCAGTCAACGATTCGCTCTTTTCCTGATATGCTGATGTCAAGTGTAGGCAAAACGAATGCCCAAGCTAAGCAGCAAATAGGTGCACAATATATGAATCAGGTGGGTGCATTAAATACAGGTATTTATATGCAAGAGACATTACCAAATTACGGACAAGGTCAAATTTATGAAACAGATGCAACAACAGATATGGCTTTAATCGATGGTACATTACCTCAAAATGAAGATGGTGTAGCAGGATCGATTTTTTTCCGTTTAGCACATCCAAATGGCGGGGAAGCCTATACACGTAATGGGAATTTCACTTTAGATGGACAAGGATATTTAGTTAATGGACAAGGGCTATATGTTTTATCAGATGCAGGTCAACGTATTCAACTACCAAACGATGATTTTCGTCTCGATGAAAGTGGAGCAATTTATGTAGAAAATCAACAAGTGGCACGTGTAGGTGTATCATTTGCAGAAAATCCGAACATCCTAAGAAAAGAAGATAATGGCTTACTGCGTTTAGAAGATGGCGGAAATTTACCGACAGCATATGGAGCAAACGGCGTAACTTTTGGATTACGTCAAAAATTTCTTGAAAACTCCAATGTAGATTCTGGACGTACGATGACGGATTTAATGACAGCTTATCGAGCATTCGAAGCAAATCAAAAAGTATTGCAAGCCTATGACCGTAGTATGGAGAAGGCTGTTAACGAAATCGGAAAAGTATAGTGGGGGTGTTTGCTAAATGTTACGCACAATGATTACTGCAACAAATACAATGGGACAGTTACAAAATAAACTCGATACAATTAGTAATAATATTGCTAACAGTAATACACATGGCTACAAAAAAAGAGAAGCGACATTCAATGAGCTGCTCTATCAACAATTTAACAATGATAAACAAGATCGTGCTGAACGTCAAACACCAGTCGGTATTCGTTACGGTGTAGGGGCAATGCTTGGACAAATTCAAATTAATCAAAAGCAAGGCTCACTTCAAACAACAGATCGAGATCTTGATTTAGCATTCACAACACCAAAACAATATTTTAACATTTTAATGCCAGAAGGTGAAAATGGCACAAGAACAGTGTATACTCGTCAAGGTGACTTTTATTTATCTCCTTTAAATAACGGAACAGCAATGGTCGTGAATGCAGATGGCTATCCATTAGCTGATGCAGCAGGTCAAGCTATCACATTGCCTGAAAATGTTCAAAACTTTGCTGTACGTACAGAAGGTGTATTAGAGGCAACATATGCAAATGGTGATGTGATTCGCACAGATTTAGCTGTAACAGAGCTACAAAAACCACAGCTAATGGAGCATATTTCAGGTACATATGTGGGGTTGCCAAATAATCTAGCAGAACTTGGCTATACACAAGCTGAAGTTGTCACGCAATTAGTTGGAGCAAATCGTCAGCAAATTGGACTGCAAAGCGGTATGTTAGAAATGTCTAATGTTGATTTATCAAAAGAGATGACAGATATGATTCAAACACAGCGTGCGTATCAATTTAATTCAAGAGCTGTCTCGATGGCTGACCAAATGCTTGGTTTGATTAATAGTATTCGCTAAGTAAGATGTAAAGAAGGAGTACAATTTATGGTAAATGATTCACGTCGACGTTCTGTGCCGACACAAGAAACCGATACTATGCCACCAGAAGAGAAGAAACGTCGATCAAATGGAGAGCAACGAGAGGTTCGTTGGGTGCAAATACGACTGATTCCAATTTGGCTACGTGTTGTACTGATTCTATTATTAATATGTGGAGCAGCATCTTTAGGTGCCATGTTTGGTTATGGTGTGATTGGTGGAGGAGATGCCACAGATGTTTTCAAAAAAGAAACATGGCAGCATATATTTGATATTATGAATGGTAAAGAATAAAAAGATTCTTTACCATTTATACACTTTGGAGGGAAATACATGTTAAGTGCAGAACAAATTCAAGCAATTTTACCACATCGCTATCCATTTTTATTTGTTGATCGCATTGTGGAGTTAGAAGAAGGTAAACGTGCGGTAGGCATTAAAAATGTGTCTATAAATGAAGATTTCTTTAATGGACATTTCCCAGGTTATCCTGTCATGCCAGGTGTATTAATCGTAGAAGCATTGGCACAAGTAGGTGGTGTCGCTTTATTAAACGCAGATGAATTTAAAGGTCGTTTAGCCTTTTTGACAGGTATTGATAATTGTCGCTTTAAACGTCAAGTAGTACCTGGTGACCAACTGCGTTTAGAGGTAGAGTTTGTTAAGCTACGTGGAGCAATGGGAAAAGGTCATGCGATTGCTACTGTAGATGGAGAGCTTGTGTGTGAAACGGATATTTTATTCGCCATTGGTCCTGTACAACCAAAATAGGTGTATTTGCAATTATAGGTTAAAAGTTATAAAATGATATTGGTCAAATTGTGAAAAAGTAATGAAGTTTTACTAAATGATTGAGAGTTGAATGAGGTTTTTAAAACGTAGGAGGATTATATAAGATGTATAAGGATTTGTCTTCAGGTGTTAAAATTAGCATTACACGTTCGATTTCTACATCCTTTGAATCATACTTAGCGAGTATTGGATGGGATGAGGAGCGCTTTTCAATGGAAGACTTCGTCGCAAGCTGGCAAGCCTATTTTCAGGAAAATGCAGCATGGGTTGATAAAATTCCAGCAGATGTCTTGATGAGTACAGAATTCCATCAAGAAATGGCGCAAAAAATCGATGAGGTCATTGCTAAAATTTTAAATGAAGAACCGACAGCCAAGCAGGTGGCAACAATCGAGGAATTACAAAAAGAGCTAGGTACTAACTATAGCTACGATTGTAAGGCAGAAGCAGCCTACGTTGAACAAATGCTAAAAGAAAAACAAAAATAGTCGGATAGTTCCCTTCTTTCTCGGGCAATCTATGTAGGAGCACAAATGCACATGTTGTATTTGCTGACATAGACTCAAGGAAGGAGGGCTTTTTTATGTGGAAACTGTCACTTTTGACAATGCTTCTTGCAACAATGCTTCTTGGTGGGTGTAACTGGGGCAATCGAGCAGCGGAGGAAGTCAATGAAGATGTTCGTCGAGGCGTTGACAAGGTAGAGGATGTAGTAGACCCTGATAGACGAGATGACGATGCGTATAATCGTAATGTAGATGGTGTAGACCGTCGCATGTTGAATGACAACGACCGTGTCGTCCCAGAAGCTACGCCGCCTGCGAATGTAGATGGTACAACAGTGCCAAATACAAATGGTGTACAACGTAATGATACAGTCATTGAGGAAGATGTTGTAGAAAAGAAAGTAGATATCGATAAGCAAAATAATGTGAATACACGATAACTTCAAACTGCGCGGTTTTTACTACAGGTAATGAACAAAAGGGCTACTAAGTGAGCCCTTTTTTGCATACTGTTAATAACCGTAAATGCTAATCATTTTTTAATTTCGGGCGCTTTTTCATGTCTTGTGAGAAGCGTTCCAGCAAATCAGCTAAAGGAACTCCTTCATCTAGCAATTCCATGAGTAATCGCTCCGCATACTTAGAACGTTGTGCTTTCAATGTACCCTTTAACAAAATCGATATATGTTCTCCAATTTCTTGCACTGCATGTACAACTACCTGAAATGGTGCTGGTTCATTGTCAGGAGAAGAAATCACAGCTCGGGCATTGAAAACTGTAGCATTCTGTAAGAGGTCATCGAAGGCTATCCGATATTGCCGATCCATAAATAATTCGAGAATCCAGGATTGATGACTATTTTCTTGATTGATGATAATACCATCGACTAACGGAAATGTTTGTAGACCATCCTCTGTAACAAGATCGAAGGTAAGCATTTTAAATGTTTTCATATATGTATCTCCCTCCAGGTCATTCGTATAGTAAGTATACCACTGAAACATACAAAATTACATATTTCAACAAATGGTCTTACTTGTTACAGTGAGAAGCATGGACGTATCCAAAGAACTAAAAATATTGTTATTTATATAGTATAAAATGAAATTGTTTGCCGTGAAATACCTTTAAATTTTAAAAACCGAATTTTGCCAGTCTTGACCTCGCTGCTGTAAGATGAAGACAGTTTCAGGGAGGGAGGTGAAAAGATGAATCAAGTCGGACTTGTGGGCAGACTAACAAAAAATCCAGAGTTGCGTTATTTATCAGGCAATCGTATACAAACACATTTTTCTTTAGCGATTAACCGAAATTACAAAAATAGTCATGGAGAGATAGAGGCAGACTTTATTCTTTGTGCAGCATGGGGAAAGCTAGCAGAGCGTATCGTCAAATATTGTGGTAAAGGTTCTTTAATTGGTGTGAATGGTCGTATGCAATCTCGTTCATTTATCAATGAGCACAATACAAAAATTTTTATGACAGAGGTAGTAGTGGAAGATGTTCGATTTTATCAATTGAAGAAAAATGCTGACGATGGAGCTGTTGTTGATGAACAAGAAGGCTTGAAAGATTTTGTATTGCCAACAGAAGATGAGCAATTACCAATCGTCTAATGTTAGCTAACGGGGCAAGTGAATTATTGTCAAATCCGCCATTCTCCCATAAACTTGCACCGTGATAAATAAATTGAAAGGAGCGTGGAATGTCTAATAACTGCTGAGACCGCACAGCAATGTGAAATAGATAAAGAAAAATAGAAGTGATAAGTACTGGGGTATAAGTAACAAAAAACCACCATTTTTGATTTGAAAAATAGTGGTTTTTCCTTCGCTATATTACAAACTTAGTGTCATTAAATCTCGAAGTTCTTCATCTTCTAATGCTGTAAGCCACTGTGTTGATTGAATAAGCTCTTCAGATAAAGAAGATTTCTGCGTTAAAATTTTATCGATTTTTTCCTCAATTGTACCGATTGTAATAAATTTATGCACTTGTACAAATTGTGTTTGCCCAATTCGATAAGCTCGATCGGTTGCTTGATTTTCTACGGCTGGATTCCACCAACGATCTGCATGTAAGACATGATTAGCAGCTGTTAAGTTTAAGCCTGTGCCACCAGCCTTTAAAGAGAGTATGAAAATAGGGAAATCACCTGCTTGAAAAGCCTCTACTAAGCGGTCACGTTGCTGCTTAGGCATTGAGCCCGTTAAAAACGGCGCTTCGATTTGATATAGCTCATTTAAACAATGCTGTAGTAATTGTCCCATACCGATATATTGCGTGAAAATAAGGCATTGCTCACCATTGTCCACGATTTCAGCCGACATGTTTACAATATGTTCCAATTTTGTAGAGCGTAAAAGCATGGTTTTGGCATCCTCAAATGATTCTTTTAAATATAAAGCAGGATGGTTACATAACTGTTTTAATTTACTAAGCATTTTTAAAACATGTCCCTTTTTTTGCAAGCCAGTCAGTTGTTCAAGCTGCTCTAACGTTTCTAAAATATAACCTTCATACAATGCTGCTTGCTCTGTCGTTAATGGACAATACTCATGTATCTCTTGCTTATCAGGTAGATTAAGCTGTAGCTGTGGGTCACGTTTTGTACGACGCAATAAAAATGGTTGAATTTTTGCTCGTAGCTTCTGTTTATGTGTGAAAGAGTCATCACGTTCAATTGGTAAAATAAATTCCTCGTTGAAGCGATTAAAACTTCCTAGATAGCCCTTATGGATAAAGTCAAAAATCGCCCATAATTCAGATAAACGATTTTCTACAGGTGTTCCTGTTAAAGCAATATGATGTGTGCCATGTAATTTTCGGATGGCTCTTGATTGCAATGTCTGCATATTTTTAATGTTTTGTGCTTCATCTAAAATAATGGTTGCCCATTGAATTGATTGTAAGAAATCAGCATCTTGGGAAACTGTTCCATAGGTAGATAAAATAATCTGTGGCTTTTCTTGTGCAATCAATTGTTGAAATGACTCACTTTTTGCTCTTGTTGTTTGATAATGTGTATGCACGACTAATGTAGGAGCGAAACGAGCCAATTCCTTTTGCCAATTGCCAAGCACAGATGTTGGACAAATGACAATAGACGGCTGTTTTGTATCAAGTGTCTCATAAAGGTGGAGCAAATAAGAGATGAGCTGGATGGTTTTACCCAATCCCATATCGTCAGCTAAACATGCACCAAAATGTTGCTCACGCATAAAAACAAGCCATTCAAAGCCTTCTTGCTGATAGGGACGCAAATCGGTCTGTAAAGCTGGCGGGCATGGAATGGATGGGAGCCCTTTCTTCTCTTGTAACTGTTCTAAATAGGCTTTTAATGATTGTTGTAACTCAAATGTGAATAGTGGATCGTCTTGCAAATCATCCTCTTCCTCAAGCGGGATAGATAAATCTTCTGGAAGCTCACGGAATAGCAATTCACGGACGGTCCAACTTTCTTCCTCGGCTTGCTGCATTAAATTGCGCATTTCTTGCAACCAATTGGCATCGACTCTAAACCATTCTGTGCCAATGCGAATAAATTCACGTTGTTCATCCACTAATTTTTTGAATTGCTCAGGTGAAATTTGTTGACCATTCATAGAAAATTGCCATTTGAACGTTAAAATATCATCTAAACCTGCAACCTTCTTTGTAGAGACATTTCCAGTATTGACACGTACACGCATTTTAGAGGGCTTTAAGTTTTTCAACCATGCAGGGAGAACAACATCAAAGCCAAGTGCTTGCAATCGTGCTAAATCTTCACGTAAAAATTGGCGTACTTGTGCATCTTCTAACATAGACCGAATGAAAATATCACTCTGCAAATTTTCGATGGATAGAAGTTCAACAATCTGCTCTTGTTGTTGTTCAATTGTTGTTGCGAAACTTTGCCATTTTGCAGGCAATGCCTCTAAAATAGGCAACTGCTGTTTACGTATAGCAGGTGTCCAATAGTTTTTCGTTGTTGGTGTACTAAGCACCGTCTCTAATAACCAAACATTTGTATCTTCCTCAGGTTCACTTAAACGCAAGGAAGTAGTGATAGCACCTTCTGAACGGTCCTGAGCGAGTGGCCATCCACCATGTTGGAAAAATGGCAGTAATTTTGGCAAGTCTGTTGGCAAAAGACCGACATGGGCAAGCTTTTGCTGGACAGCTATCGTTAATAGAGCCGTATCTACATCATCGATTGTAAAGGACAAGGAATGCTCTGTTACAGTTGCATAAGACCAAAGCTCCTCATGTTGCCAAAAAGGTTGTAAAGCCATTATTTTTTCTAGCCATTGCTTACTTTCATCAGTATGACCACGCCATTCGATAAAAGGATGTCTATATTGTGCTGAAAAAATATCAAGAAGCTCTGCTGTTGATACTTCAATCGCATCATTGAAGCGCTTCGTTAAAAGACCATAATAATTTGCTTCATATTTATAAAATAAAGAAGAAACTAGTGTATCGATATCGAGTTTTGTATCCGTTGCAGTAAAGCCCTGTAATGTAAAGCAATCCTCTTGTGCCACATCAATTTGTAGCTGAAATGTCTTTGAAAATGGGGAAGGAATATGGTTGATTGTCATAATAAATTTCCTTTCTCAATTTCTTCTTGTAAGGCGCGAAGTCGTTTGAATTCTGCAGAAATTGTCTGCATATAATTTTCAAAGTAAGTCATTTTGCCAGCACGTTTGGCTACAGTACGCATACTTTTCCAAATTCGTACAGCCTGTTTATAGTTCATGCGTGATTTTTGTGCAATTTCTGCTATAGCATATTGATGATATAGTGGTAAGGCTGTTGCAGGTGCTAGTTGTACAATATCTTTTAAGCCACACATTTCTAAATAAGCAAGAGAAGTCGGATTGAGTTGATGTAATGCTACCCATTCATGATAACGTCCTTTTTTTAATAAAAAGGAAGAAAATGGCTGTAGCCCATGTACACCAAAAGCATGATACAATGCGACTTCTTCTGCTTCAGTTAATTCGATATTTTCCATTAACATTTGCACATGTTTTACGGCATCGGCTCTTTGTGATGGTGAAGCATTTTGCAAAAAGTCTTCAATAAACGGAAGAATAGCTTGTAGGATAATGGTTTGTGCCTGTGTCTCACCAATTGTTTTCGCTAACAAAGCTAATTGTGCGAGCACAGGAAATTGCTGTACAGTGATGTGAAGGAGGCTACTACGCAGTGCTTCTTCATTTTGTAATAAAATATAAAATAATTGTTTAACAGGTTCGAATACAGGATCATCAAATTGATTGATAATAGATAATTCCTGTTCACGACGAGGCTTTTCATAAAAAAGAGATGACCACAGCGATATATATAGCTGTAATCGATTTTCAAACAACCATTGTCGCTCTAGTAAAATTTCACGGATTAAAACTTGAATAGCATCATAAAATGGATCTGTTGCAAAGAGCCGCGAGCGATTCGTTAGCTCGGCTAAAGTATCTTCTACAGCGTATATGCTTTGTTTCACAAAAGTTCTCATATAATAATTGTCCCATGAGTGACCATGTGTTTCGTTCAAGTGTTTCCACATTGTATTTACAATAGACAATTCCATAAATAGCATATAGAGTGGTTGCCATTCACGTTCAAATGGTAAATGCCGTTTTAATCGTTCTAATATATCGATACGCATAGCAGGAAGCGAAAATGATTCTACTATCTTGCCAGGTGGGAGCATACGTTTCGTTACTTCATCCACCATCAAACGCCAATTTTCTGGTGTACGCTCATCTGCTAACGTTTTTAAATGTATTGATTTTTGAGCACGCCAAGCACTTGACCAGTTTTGAACAGATTCAAAATGCTGATAAAGAGCAAGCAATGCCCCTAGTTGATGTCTACACCATTTTATTTGAGGACAGCTACAATGCAATGTTTGCTGAAGAAAATCAATTTCTACAGAAGCGGGTCTGACATCCTGTACACCTGCATATAGTATAGAGCTTGCTCCGTTAAAGCGTTCAAAAATAATGGATTTATTGCGCACTGAAAAAACAGCACGACGCACTAATTCCTCATCTTCTGTTGAGGATGGATGTAAAGCCTGTTCAGCCTCTTGTAATTTGGTCAAGACAAATTGGCGATGTTCGTTCGCTAATTGTGCTATCGATAATGCCATAACCTCATTCCTTTCTATCAATGTAAAAAAGGCTGTCCTTCCATTATACGACAAAAAGGAATGGATGATAAGCGGAATACAATCAAAGCTAAAAAATGACTTTAAAATAAGAAAAAAGGATTAACAAGTAAATGACTTTGTGTTAAAATCTGAATAATCAGATAATTAAGGGGGTATTCATTATGATGCAAGTACAATATATGAAGCCATTTTATACAAAAATCACTGGTGATAAACTTCGGCTTGTCTTTGCCTATCAATATTTCTCTATTTTAAAAGAGGAAGAAATTTTTCATTTTATTCCGATCGAAGGTAAAGAGATGATTATTAATTTGCACACACAGCAAATCGAAAATTTATCTGAAGTATTTGTATTTCAAAAGGGCAATCGCTTTATTCGATTACCACTGTATCAACTATTGTTAATCACAAATGTACATGAGCACTTATCTCCGATTTTGGAAAGCATTGTACCTCCACAAGAAATTGTAGTAGAAACGACTGTTAATGTAGGGGAGATTGATCAACTGCTAGCAGAGTTAGAGCAACGAAATTTCGATTATTTAATTGACCAGGCACTGTTAACGAAAAATCAAGCACTCTTTTTTGAACTGTTGAATACACAAAACAATCAACTCGGAGGTTTTGAAAATTGAATACATGCTCTTTACAGTAAGCACCTGCTTTTCAATAATGAAAAATAGGTGCTTTTATCTTGCTTTAATAAATCCCATTGCTTATATAGTTGACAATATCTATTTAATTTAGCACGCTTTAGGGTGAATAAAAATAAGATAGAGCCGATAAAAAGGATGGATGGTGATAAAATGATGGGGAAACGTTCAGCAAAGAAACTACCGATTTTACGAATTGCAATTGGCTATCCTATCAATCAAGTTGACGGGGAAGCTGGAGGATTAGCCATTTTAGAAAAGATACATGCCCAGGTTCGAGGGCTACATATAGCCATGAAAAACATACAGGATGGCATTGCACTGATTCAAATAATACAAGAAGCACTAAATGAGATACATGTGTGTATACAAAATATGCGTGAATTAGCGATAGAGGCAGCAAGTGATACATTGACAGTCACTGATCGTGAGCAATGTGAATTAGATTTTCAAAAGTTACAATATCAAATTCAATGTATTTCTACAGATACCCATTTTAATAAAAAAGCTTTGATTAATGGAGATTATGTGGATGGTGGTTTGAAAATTCATGTTGGAGCCAATTCAGGGCAAAATATAGAATTACATATTAATGATATGGGTGTGAGGGCATTAGCTATTGACCATGCCTCTGTGGGACTTTGGGAATATGCGGACCAAGCAATCAACACAATGGATGCTGCTTTGAATAAAGTATCTTATGAACGTACTCGATTAGAGACCTATCAAAATTGGTTGGAACGTACGGGAAACAGCCATCAGAAGACAATGGCACAATTACAAGACACGGAGTTGCACTTGCAAGACATCGGTGTGCGGATTCGGGAAATTAAATCACGTATTCGTCATACATATGTGGCCAATAAAAGAATGGAGCGAATACGCTTAAAATTGATTTTGCGTATTAGTCAAACGATGCTTGTGTTACATATGCAAAAGGCACATACAACGGTAAAAGCATTGGAACAGGTGATGATGAAAGGTCCAGAACATTAATAATGGTAAACATGGAGAGGGAGTGAGCAAGTGTTAGGAAAATGGTCTGCAACAGGTATGTCTATTTTGAATAATATGAATCGGCATTACGGTGCAATGAATAAGGCAATGCTCCGTATCTCTTCAGGTTATCGTATTAATAGTGCTGCTGATGATCCAGCAGGCTTAGCTATTTCAGAAAAAATGCGTGCTCAAATTAGAGGATTAAATATGGCTGCTAAAAACATACAAGATGGTATTTCACTGGTACAAACAGCAGAAGGTGCATTAAATGAGACCCATGCTATTGTACAACGAATGAGAGAGCTGTCTGTTCAAGCTGCTAATGATACATTAACAGATGATGATCGTCAAAAATTAGATTTAGAATTTCAAGAATTAAAAAAGGAAATTCAACGTATTTCAAGGGATACAGAATTTAACACGAAACCTTTGTTGAATGGTGAGCATTCTAGCAATGGGATTAAAATTCAAGTAGGAGCAAATGCAGGGCAAAATATTGAGCTACAAATGGGCGATATGGGCTCTAGTGCATTAGGATTAGATAATGCCTCGATTGCTACACGGGAAGAAGCGGATAAAGCCATTGGGACGATGGATGACGTATTGAAAAAAGTATCCCTGCAACGTGCACAATTAGGCGCATATCAAAATCGTTTAGAGCATGCCTATAATGTCACTGTCAATACGGCAGATAATTTGCAAGCTGCTGAATCACGTATTCGTGATGCCGATATTGCCAAAGAAATGATGAATATGGTGAAGGCACAAATTTTAATGCAGGCAAGTCAATACGTGCTGGCACTTCATATGCAACAAGCACAATCCATTTTGAAATTGCTGGATAGCGGTACAATGAGGGGTTCCCGATAGTGAAGGGAGCTCCTTTTTTGCATACCTGTTGTAAGCTTTTTATCTAGACAAAATGAACCAATATTTTGTAAATAACTATGTGAATGAAACCAATAATGTGTCAGAAACGTTAAAAACAATAAATTGGTTCACACTTTCAATTGAAAGATGTATACTATATTGCAGTATCATTACACGTTGTTGAAAACGGAAGGAAGAGTAGAAAATGACGAAATTAATTTGTGTCGTGGGGCTTGGCTATATTGGTTTACCAACAGCCGTTATGTTTGCCAATCACGGCGTAAAAGTACATGGGGTAGATGTAAACCCAGCAGCAGTAAAAAGTATTCAAGAGAAGCAACTGCATATAGAGGAAACAGGCTTACAGGACCGTTTAAATAAAGCAGTAGACGAAGGATTTTTAACAGCATCGACAACACCGCAGGAAGCAGATGTGTTCATCGTGGCTGTTCCATCGCCAATTAACCCAGATAATACAGCGAATCTAGAATATGTACGTCAGGCAACAGCGTCTATCGTACCTTATTTGAAAAAAGGCAATCTTGTTATTTTAGAATCAACAGTACCACCGAAAACAGTGGAAAACATTATGATGCCAGAGCTAGTGAAAGCAAATTTAGAATTTGGACTTGAGTTATTTGTAGCGCATTCACCAGAACGTGTGATTCCAGGACGTATTTTTGAAGAACTAGTCAATAATGATCGTATCGTTGGTGGGATAGATGAAAAATCAGCACTGATGACAAAAGAACTGTATGAAACGTTTGTGAACGGTACGATTCATTTAACAGATGCTACAACAGCGGAATTAGTAAAGGTAATGGAAAACACATACCGTGATGTCAATATCGCCTTTGCGAATGAACTAGCTAAATTAGCGGAGACGTTAGAAGTGAATATTTGGGAAGCGATTAAATTTGCGAACTACCATCCACGTGTAAATGTCCATTTCCCAGGACCTGGTGTCGGAGGTCACTGTATCGCAGTAGATCCATGGTTCCTAGTGGAGTTAGGTGGCGAGCAGGCACAAATGATTCATTTGTCACGTAATACAAATGATAGTATGCCAAGCTACACTGCACAAAAAACACAAGCTATTTTAAATCAAAATAAAATTGCAGGTGGTAAAGTAGCGGTTTTAGGACTAGCCTTCAAAGGGAATGTAGATGATATGCGTGAAAGTCCGTCAACGATTGTCATTACGGAATTGCAAAATCTCGGTCTAGACGTTATTTCCTATGACCCACATATTAAAGAAAATAAACATGCTACACAAACACAAAGCTTAGAAGAAGCGACAAAAGATGCGGATATTATTGTGGTGTTAACAGATCATAATGAATTTAAAGCATTAAATCCAGCCGATATAACAGCAACATCAAAAATCGTGTTCGATACAAAAAACTGCTTACAGCGTGATGCATGGGAAGAGGCTGGCTATCAGTTCCATCTATTAGGGGATGCGAAAAACCGATGAAAGAAACTGTACTAGGCATTCAAGTTAATACAGAAGGCTATGATGAATTAATGAATATGGCTTTTGAACGTATTGATAAAAAACAAAAGGCGCTCGTTGTAGCCATTAATCCAGAGAAGATTATAAAGGCAAAGGAAGATCCTGCACTAAAAAAATTGCTCAATGAAGCCGAATTTCAAATTCCCGATGGTATTGGCGTTATTCTGGCCTCGAAAATTCAAAAAGGGCAAATTCGTGAGCGTGTAACAGGTGTCGATATGATGATGAAGCTATGTGAGGAAGCCGCAAAGCGTGGTAAGCCTGTTTTCCTTTATGGTGGGAAACCAGGTGTAGCAGATGCAGCCAAAGCAAAGCTTGAATCATTATTTCCTTCTATTAAAATAGTTGGTGTTCAGGATGGCTATGAAAAAGATGAGCAAAAAGTCATGGCACGTATTAATGAAGTAAAGCCTGATATTTTATTTGTCGCAATGGGCAGTCCGAAACAAGAGAATTGGATTAATGCTAATAGAGAACAATTATATCCAACAATTTATCAAGGTGTCGGTGGCTCCTTTGATGTACTTGCAGGTACAGTCAAACGAGCACCTGCTATTTTTCAAAAATTTGGTCTCGAATGGTTGTATCGTTTAATGAAAGAACCTAAGCGTATCAAGCGTCAAATAGCATTACCGTTATTTTTACTAGAGGTTGCTAAACAAAAGCGTCAATAATTTTTAAAAAATGGTATTGCCGTTTTAAAATGAAAGTGTTAGACTGTTGGTGTATAGGAATTTCCTCTATGAAATATTATAGAATTCCCTGCAAGGAAACAACGGTTGGTAGCCCAAGCGAAAAAAGCTCAAGCATTTCGATGCTTGGGCTTTTTTCGTGCATCGGAAAATTGTTTTTCCTTACAAAATCGGCTAAACTAAAGGAAAGTGGAGGGATGTCAATGAAAGCAAATATTCAGCATAAAGCAGTGTGTTTTCTTTGTATTTGAGCGACCCTGAACGATTAATTGATGTGTATAATGCCATTCAAAACGAGAACTATGCACTAGATACGTCTATTGAGATCAACACCTTAGAAAATGTCTTGTATAAAGACCGTATCAATGATGTGTCCTTCGTGTTGGACAATAAATTCATAGTGCTAATCGAACACCAATCCACCATTTGTGAGAACATGCCATTAAGATTATTACTGTACATTGGGCGCTTGTATGAGAAAATGACAACGAATGAAAATATTTATGGAAGAACACCTATTCCGCTAGAAGCTCCTGAATTTCTTGTTTTGTACAATGGGCATGAGAATGTACCGAAAGAGGAAATCCAATACTTATCTGACGTATTCAAAGAAATACACTGGAATTAGCAGTGAAAGTGATTAACATTAATTATGGACAGAATGATGAAGTATTAGAGCGAAGTAATACTTTGAAACAATACGGATTTTTCATCTATAGAATTCAGCATCATGAAAACGAGGGTTTGTCATTAGAAGATGCTATCCATCAAGCAATGCAAGATTGTGAACGTGAAGGAGTTATGCAAGACTTTTTAAAAGAACACGGGAGTGAGGTGGAGAATATGCTAATCCATGAATGGAATTTAGAAAAGCAACTGCGATTGAGTGAGGAAGAAGGAAGAAAAGCAGGGATAGAAGTTGGCAGACAAGAAGGAAGACAAGAAGGAAGACAAGAAGGTAAACAAGAAGAAAAAGTTGAAATGGCAATGAAACTCATAGCAGCAGGGATGGCAGATTCTTTTATCACACACATAACAGGTTTAACCGTTGAACAAGTTAAAGCACATCGCCTGTAGTATCTAAGAGTACAAAGAGCTATACAAGTTTGAAACATCACATGAATTATTGAAAATGGATTTATACCAACAGAATTGGTGTAAATCCGTTTTTTGTTTCAGATAGGTACGAATAGTTACTATAATTCGGATTCTTCTGTTTATGTAGTATGATTTTAGAAATACTTGAACATTTTATGATTCCCTCTAATCATTTTAAAAAATTTTTCAGTTTTCACTTGAAAAATGAGGGAAGATAGATAACAATGTTAAAAGAGAGTTAGCAATCTTACTTTTTCGGAAACAAAATAGAAAGTTTCCCAAAATATGATTGACAACTTTTAGGGATACCACTATACTTTTATGTGTAGTTGTTTATTTACTGCATCACTATGTAGTAAAAACATTATTATTTTCGAACTTAGAGGAGGAAATTTTTCTATGGCTAACCAACCAAAGAAATACAAAAAATTCGTAGCTACGGCTGCTACAGCTACTTTAGTAGCTTCAGCTATCGTACCAGTGGCTTCTGCAGCAGGATTATCTGATGTAGCAGGTAACGATCATGAAGTAGCAATCAACGCACTTGTTGATGCAGGTATCATCAATGGGTATGCTGATGGCACATTCAAACCAAACCAAACTATCACTCGCGGTCAAGTTGTTAAACTATTAGGTCGTTGGTTAGAAGAGCAAGGTTATGAAATTCCAGCTGATGCAACTTCAAAAGCACGCTTCAACGATTTAGCTACTAACTCAGCTGATGCTGAATTAGTAAAATATGCTGCACTTGCTAAAGATGCAGGCGTATTCGCTGGTTCTAACGGTAACTTGTTAGCAGCTCAAAACATCACTCGTGGTCAAATGGCATTAGTACTTACTCGTGCTGTTAAAGAAATCGCTGGTGTTGATTTAATCGCTGAGTACAAAGAAGCTGGTTTCGTAACAGAAATCACTGACCTTGACAAAGCAACTGCTGAACAACGTCCAGCTATCGTTGCTTTAGAAGCATTCGGTCTTACAAACGTTTCTAACTACCGTCCAACTGAAAACTTAACTCGTGGTCAATTCGCTTCATTCTTATACCGCACAATCAACAACGTACTTGACGTTGAAGTTGGTGGCGTTGTAGGCGTAAAAGCAATTAACAACACGACTGTTGAAGTAACGTTTGAAGACGAAGTTGAAAACGTACAAGCTCTTAACTTCTTAATTTCTGATTTAGAAGTGAAAAACGCAGCTGTAAAACAATCTAATAAAAAAGTAGTTGTATTAACTACTGCAGCTCAAAAAGCTGATCAAGAATACACTGTATCTTTAGATGACGAAAAAGTTGGTTCATTCAAAGGTATCGCAGCTGTAATTCCAACAGCTATCAAAGTGGTTGAAGAATCACAACAAAATGTACTTGGTGCACAAGTAACTGTAAAAGCACAAGTAACTGTAGCTGAAGGTCAATCTAAAGCAGGTATTCCTGTAACATTCAATATCGTTTCTACACAAAATGGTAGCAACAACCCAAGTGGTGCTTTAAACCCAGCAATCGTTGCTGAAGCAACAACTGATGAAAACGGTGTAGCAACTTACACTTATACTCGTTATGCTTCAACTGCTCAACAATTAGCAACTAGCGATGAAGTACAAGCATATGCAACTGGTAATGCAACTTTACGTTCATTCGCTAAAGTGTACTGGGCAGCAATTCAACCATTAACAATTACTGAAGTAACTGAAGGTAACACTATTAATAATGGTGCGAAAAAAGTTTACAAAGTAAAAGTAGCTCTTGATCATGCTGAATATAATGGTACTACAACAGTAATCGATGGTAAAACTTATGCGTCTGGTAGCTATGTAAACATTGCTTTCGAGGAAAACTTAAACGTAACTCCTGATAAAGCAGTTAAATCTGTAGATGTAATTGATGCAAACGGCGTAAGCTTAGACTACCCAGGTCAATTCACGACTTCTTTAGGTGGTCAAAACTATGCAAACACTAAAGTGGTAAAACTTAAAGTAGATTCTAAAGGTGAAGCAACTTTCACTTTATCTGGTAGCAACGGTAAAGTAACACCTATCGTATTCGTTGACCAAAAAGAAAACCCAACGAACGCTTCAGGTCAATATGGTCGCTTCAACCCAACTGAGTTATTTGCTAAAGCTCCAACAGTAGACTTCAGCAAAATCCAAAACTTAGGTTTAACATTAACTTCTGAAGGTACTAAAGATGCAGCAGCTTACCGTACTTTACCAATATTTGCTGGTAAAGATGCTAATTCATCTGCAAGTGTATTCAGCTATAGCGATGCAGATAAATTTGCAACAGACCTTGAAAATACGGGTGGACGTGACTACAAAGCTGTATTAACAGATAAAGCAGGTAAACTTGCTCCAGCTGGTACAGTTGTAAAAGTATCTGTAGCAAGCGGTTCAGCTTTAAAAACAACTGGTCCAGTATTCTTAGTTGATAACAACCGTAAAGTTGTTTACCAATTAAACAATGCTAAATCAACTGAAGAGTTCGCTTTAGCTACTAATAGCAAAGGTGAAGTTTCATTCACTTTATTTGGTAATAAAGATAGCTATGCAACACCAACTGTATTCGTTGAAACTGGTGACAGCACTGGCTTAGATAAAAACGACCTACAACAAGTTGGCGAAATTGCTTACTTCGGTGATGTAAGAATTACTACAGCTAACTTAACTGTAAATGGTAAAAAAGAAGCTACTTCTACTGTATCACAGTCTGCTACTTTCTCTTACCAAACAGTTGACCAAAACGGCAAATCTTACTTCAAAGGTGGAACTGCTGCTGATGAATTCAATGTAAACTTCCAAGTGGATACTACGTTTACAGCAGCACAAGTGTATGATGCAAAAACAGGTGCACTATTAGGTACTGTAAACCAAGGTAGCGCTGGTTCTGGTAGCTACACTCTAAAAACAACTGGTGGCGTTGCAGCTATTAAAGTTGTTTCTACAAATGGTAACACAGTAAGCGTACACGCTACTTCTGCAGGTTTACCAAGTCTATCTGCTTCAGCTTACTTCGATAAAGTAACAACTGAAGGTATTGCAGCTGGTCAATCAGTTACTGGTAAAGTAGTTGCTGTAGATAAAGATAACAAACGCCTATTACTTTCTAATTCTACTGGTTCAGTAGTATATGAACTTTCATATGACGATTCAGATCTTTTTGTACAATCTGAAAAAGTAATTGCAGATACATTTAAAAGTCATTTATCTGTAGGTGAGGAAGTAACATTCACTCAAGCAACAGATACAACTAAAAAAGTGTTTAAAAATACTAATCTTAATTCTGGTTTAGTAGAATTAAAAGAAAATGTTAAACTTGTATTATCATATGATAACTCTGTATATGATTTTAATACAGCTGTAGCTCCAGCAGTAGCAAAAGGTGTAATCGGAAAAGCTGCAACTAAAACAGCTTCTATCGAAATCCAAGGTAACAATGTAACTCTTAAAAACCTTACATTAGAAGGTAACCTAGAAATTACAAATAAAGTGAAAAATGATTCTACTTTAGATAACGTTACTGTAACAGGTACAACTACTGTTAACGGTGGAGATGGTAACACATTTACTGCTAAAGATTCTACATTAAATCTACTGTTCCTAAATATCAAAGAGCATATTGCTTTAGATAACACTACAATTACTGAATTAATTGCTAAAGTAACTGGTTCTACTGTAACAGGTACTGGTACAGTTACTGATGTTACTACAGTAAATGGAGTTACTGCTCCAGTATTTACTGGTGTAACTCAAACTAATCCAGCAACTCCAGAAGTACCATTTACTGCTACTGTAACAACAACTTCTGCAGACACTGTGAACTTCACATTTGCTGCTAATGTTACAGCTGCTATCACATCTGTAACTGGTGGTACTGTAGGAACAACTTCTGGTGATACTGTAACAGTAACATTTGCTCCAGTATTAGCTGGTGGTCAAGTAGTAACTGTAGTAAGCAACGGTAAAACTTATACTGCTACTTACACTGCAGGTGCATCTACATTAGTATTCTCTCGTAAATACTAATCAACATAGTATATTACGTTTGGGTATAAAAACTGTGGTAAATCTAGTTTATCTAGATTTACTGCAGTTTTTTATTTTCACAAAGGAGAGTACTTTTATCAAAGAATGAATAAATATTAAAAGGTAGAGGCGCTGATTTAATAGCATTTCTGCTTTTTGAATTTAGTTTCATTGAGCTCATGATACAATTGAATAAATAATAAAGTACAAATTGATTAAAGATATAGGAATTAAAGAATAGAAATTAAGTAGTTCACATAGAAAATATGCTTTACCAGATTGCTAGCAAAGTATGGCAAGTGATAAGCTATGGGTGTTGCATTTGACGACTAGCATCTTTGAAAATACTATTAATATATTGAGGAGAGAGGTTACCTGTTTTTTCGAGCGCAAAAAAATATATTGATGAATGATAATGCTGTAATAGCTGGAAAGTGCTATCGTTTAATGGAACTGTTAGAGATTTATCGCCTTTACCATGCAGCACATATATAACAAGCTGTTCAAAATCAATATCTGTCAGTAGTAGTTGTGTATACTCACTTATGCGTAAGCCTGTATTTGCAATGAATTGAGCAATTACACGAATCGTTGGATGTGTAATATGCTGTAGAAATTGTTGTAGCTTGTCTTCTATTGAAAAATGACGCTTCTGCGTATGAAGCTTTAATGGTGTGAGAGCAAGTGCACAATTATGCTCAATCAGCTTTTAGAAGTGGCCCATTTGAATAGACTTTTGATTACGATTAATAGTTGCTTGAGGACGAGTTCTTGCTAAAAGTCTTCAAGATGATCAGCTGTTATTTCCTCAAGTATGGTAGGTCCATTCATATAATGTGTTAAAAAGTGAGTTAGTTGTGTTAAGTCAATTTGATAACCTCGAAGTGTCTACTGGCTGTATTTCCGAAATTACAAAAACTGTATAAATTGATGTATAGATTCCTTTAATGAGATATCCGTTTTCAAAGTATCGCCTCCTTTTATTCTACTAATACCCTTTTTCAAAAATTATAATCTCTAGATATGATGATAGAAAGTTACATAATTGCCATACGTTTAATTGGGAAATAATCTACATATGGCAACCATTTTATAGTATACTAGCAATATGTGCATAAAAAACAGAATTCGAGGAAGGTAGACATACAATGACATTTACAGAACCTATACGAAAATATATATTGTCCGGTGTAGTGACATTCGTCGTAATTGGATTAATCGTGGCGAACGTGCTGGCAAGTAAACAAGATGAAGAATTTTTGATGAATGAAACTTTATATAACCAAGCAATCCAATTACAATCAACTGGCGATTTACCAGGAGCAAAGACTATGATTTCAGAGGTTTTAAAGAAACAACCGAACTCTGAAGTGGCTAATTATGCAGCTGCCTTAACAATGGCACAAACGGGTGATATGAAACAAGCAGCTATTCATATGCAAAAAGTGTTAGATATGAATCCGTATAAAGTAGAAGATGCACGCTTTATGATGCAATTTGGGGAAATATTGGTAGGTGCTGAACGCTACGAGGATGCAAAAATTGTGTTGTTGCGTTGTCAAGAGGCACAATGGACTTTAGAGGATGTTCCTAACTATCAAGAACAAGTAGCTGCAATGCTAGCTCAAATTGAAAACTCACAATCAAAGGAAGGTACTAAAAAATGAGTAAGTTTTATGAAAAAGTGACCTATCGTGATGTGGAAGAAGATATTCAGTCACGAAAATCTATAGATAAATGGATTTTTGGACTACTCCTAGTGGTGATAGGGTTTGTTCCATTAATTGTTATGGCAAGCGTTGTAGAGGTTCAGTCACCACTTGTTACAAATATTGGCGCTTTAACAGGTGGGGCAAAAGGTGACCTTTTCACATATTATAAGTCGCTATTAGTTATTGTTGTAACAGTAATAGCAAGTATCATGTTTATGATGAAAGTTTTATTTATGAACGGTGAAATTCGTAAAACAAAATTGAACTATGCTGTAGGTGCTTTTGCTGTAGCGATTGTACTCTCCACTATTTTTTCACCTAATATTTCAATTGCGTTACATGGACAATACAATCGTACAGATGGGGCAATTAGCTGGTTGTGTTATTTAGCTTTGTTCTTTATTGCGATGAATATTGAGTATCCAAAGAAAGCTATTCAATATATCACGTATACTTTCGTACCATTTGTGTTATTTAACTTTATTATTATTACATTAAATTTTTATGGGAAAGATTTACTTCAAAAAAGTTGGGCTCAAAAACTGTTTACAGCGTTTTTACCTCAAGGTGCAGCCTTAAGTGAAGGTTCGACATTATTAGGAACATTAAACCACGGGAACTATATGAGTGGTATGTTTGCAGTGATGGTCATTATGTTTTTAGCTAAGAGTATTATGGATAAAAAAGTATTTGATAAAATCTGTAGTTTTATCCTTGCAATAATTTCAGTGTTTGTAGTGTTAATGTCATTATCCACAAGTGGTTTTTTAACTATTGTGGCAATGATGATTTTTGTTTTATGGCTTGCTGTGAAAAATGAAAAGAGAATAGTAGCTTTAATTCAGGTGGTAGTATTTTGTGCTATTTCGATGACAGGTATTCATGTACTAGCGGGAGAAAATGCCAAAGTATGGGATGAAACATTTGGCTTCTTTGTTTCGACTAATCCATATAAAGAAGAAGTAGCATTAAGCAAATCTATTTTTGACTTTGAGAATCGTGCATATGCATCTGACAACAGCTTTGAACTTCCAGAAGTTGCTCCATCAGGCGTAGGAGCAGGTTCAGGTCGTGTTTATATTTGGACATACATTATGGATTTAGTGAAGGAGCGACCTATTCTGGGCTATGGTCTTGATACCTTAATGTACAATTTCCCACATTATAACAAGGATGCAAGGGCAAATCTTGAAACCGAAACAGTTGTTGTGGATAAACCACATAATATGTATATGGGTATTCTTTACGGCACAGGAATTGTTGGATTTATTGCCTTTTTAGCAATCGTGGCATTCACAGTATGGACTAGCTTAAAAGTAGTGATTAGTGGGAAAAGTGGACTAGTAATATTAGCTGTTGTTGTATTAGCTTTCTTATTCCAAGCAGTGTTTAATGATACATTGCCAGGAACTGCAGCGCCTTTATTTATACTTATAGGTACCCTATTTAAAATGGTAACAGATAAGAGTGGAAATATTAAATGAATTACTGAGGTATATATATGAATAATGTAAGGTTACTAATAGATTTAACATTAAAAGATTTTAAAAGAAAATATGTAGGTTCATATTTAGGTGTATTATGGGCCTTTGTAACACCGATTATTACAATTGGGGTTTTTTGGTTTGTTTTTGAAGTTGGGTTCAAATCTGCACCAGTGGATGAACTCCCGTTTATTTTATGGTTGATTTGTGGAATGATACCTTGGTTTTTTATATCTGATATACTAAATAATGGTACAAATTCTATTTTAGAAAATGATTATTTAGTAAAAAAGGTTGTATTTAGAGTTGAATTACTACCATTAGTTAAAATTACTTCTGCACTGGTTATTCATCTAATTTTTGTTATATTTACTGTGGGAATTTTTTTTTATTATGGCTATTCTTTGGATTTATATAGCTTACAGTTGCTGTATTATATTCTGGCAACAGTTGTAACAACTGTAGGAATTATTTTTATATCTTCTGCATTAGTAATATTTTTAAAAGATATTGGACAATTAATAGCTTTAATACTACAATTTGGTTTTTGGCTAACGCCTATTTTTTGGTCATTAGAGCAAATCCCTGATGAATATAGCATATATTTGAAATTAAATCCTTTCTACTACATCATTAATGGATATAGAGAGTCTATGATTTATAAAGTTTGGTTTTGGGAGCATCCTTATTTAACTATGTATTTTTGGATGGTAACAATTGGAGTGTTGCTGATTGGTAATATCGTTTTCAAAAGGTTGAGACCACATTTTGCTGATTCATTATAAGGAGCGTAAAAATGATGAATGAAGTTGTAATTGATATGAAAGATATTTCTAAAGACTATAAGTTGTATGAAAACAAGATGGATCGCTTTAAAGAAGCAATATTTCCGACTAAAAAAAAATATTATAAAGAATTTTCAGCATTAAAGAGTGTTTCATTAGAAATCAGACGTGGTGAAACTATAGGGCTTATTGGAAAAAATGGTTCTGGAAAATCTACTTTATTAAAAATATTAACAGGCATAATTACACCTACCTCTGGTGAAGTAGAAGTTAAAGGGAAAATATCTGCATTATTAGAATTGGGAGCAGGCTTTAATCCAGAATATACAGGGTTAGAAAATATTTATTTAAATGCAACAATATTGGGTTTTTCAAAAAAACAAATAGATGATAAACTTCAAGAAATTCTTGATTTTGCAGATATTGGAGATTTTGTAAATCATCCTGTGAAGCTATATTCTAGTGGTATGTTTGTTAGATTAGCATATGCTGTACAAGCATGTATAGATCCAGAGATTCTAATCGTAGATGAAGCTCTTGCAGTCGGGGATGCGGCTTTTTCATTAAAATGTATGAACCATATGAAAAAACTGGTAAATAAAGGAGTTACAGTTATTTTAGTAACACATGATGTTCAAACTATTCGAAGCTTTTGTAGTCGAGTTATCTGGTTACAGCATGGGAAAATAATAAAAGAAGGAATGCCAAGCGAGGTAACATCAGAGTATGTTAAGAGCTTATTTTTAGAAGAAGAGCTTGAAGGTACAGTGAAGCAAAAAGAAAAAAAGAAAAACGAATTAATTAGATGGGGAAATCAAAAAGTCGTAATCAAAAATTTCAACATTGTTAATGAAATGGGAGAATATACAGATATTTTTTATTGGAATGAAAAAATTTCAATAAAATTAATGGCTGAAGTAATAGCAGATGATATAAATTATAATAGTTTAGGTTTTGCTTTTAGTTTTAGAAATAAACATGGACTAGATTTGATTGTGTCAACAACTTTTGATGAAGGGACGACTTTTGAAAGTTATCCTGGACAAAAGCTTATTGAAGTACAATTTAAACTTGATAATATTTTAACACCAGGGGATTATTTTCTTGTATTATCCGCAGAAGATAGAAGTAGTGCTAACCCTATTTATTATGACTTTATTGAAAATGCAATTATTTTTAAAGTAATAGGTGATAAGCGGTTTTTTTCATTAGTACAACCAAAAATCGAACAGAGTATAGATTTTAAATAATGAAAGGGTAATATTATGGATAAATGGGATATCAATAGTAATGAGTATTGGAATGAACGTTTTAAAAAGGATTGGGAAGAACTTAATGGTCAAAAACAGACATCTTTTTTTATAAATATCTTGATTGAACATTTACCTAAGTGGATGAATCAAGATTTAAATAACGCTAATGTATGTGATGCGGGGTGTGCAGAAGGTCAAGGGACATTTCTTTTTAAAGAACGCTATCCCAATATTAATATTGATGGAATTGACTTCTCTGAAGAAGCTGTAAAAAAAGCGCAAAAGTTATATCCAAAAATAAATTTCTTTAAAGATGATATTTATGATCTATCAAAGACATATGATAGCATTTTCATATCAAATGTTTTAGAACATTTTGAAGATCCTTTCGAAATCATCAGGAATTTATTGGAGAAAACTAAAAATCATTTAATAATTATGGTTCCGTTTCAAGAAGTAGAACGCTTAAAAGAACATTTTTATACATTTGACTATCATAATTTCCCTTTAAAAATAAATAATTTTATAATTTCTTACTTTAAAATTGTTGATTGTCGAATGATAGAAAATACTTTATGGGATGGAAAACAAGCTATATTAATTTATACGCACAAAAACTTACTAAGTAATAAAAACACTTTAGATTCGTTTGTAAATTTTGCTTTTGATACAGAACATACAAAAAAAATCGATAGACAACTTTATGAGCAAAAAAGGGAAAATCTACAATTAAGTGATTGGGGGAAAAAGATTTCGGATGAAAGTATCCAAAAAGATATAGTAATTGCTAGACTTAATCAAGAAATAGAGAATATTTCTATTTTTATTTCTGAACAGCGTAGGAGTTTAGAAGAGCGAGATCAGTTGATTTTAGAACAGAATAAAAAAATTGAGGAAACATCTTTGTGGGGTCAATCACTATATGAGCAAGTTATTGAAAGAGATCGAATCATTGAAGGTTTAAATAAACAAATTGGTGAAATATCTGAGTATATTCAAAATAATGTGAAAGAGAGGAAGGGGAGGTAAAGTGGTGATATCGAAATGAAGAGTAATAACCAAATAGATATTCAAGAATATATCGAATTGCACAAACGGCTTAACGATTCTTATTATCAAAATTCCTTAGAGTATAACAACAAATTGGAATTAGTACAGTCTACTAAGGCTTGGAAATTAATGTGTTTAGTAAGACGTATAAATGAGCAATTTTTAAAAGGTAGTAGTCTTGATAAAAAGCAGTTTTTAAAATGGATGAAATTGAAAATATCCAAACAAGCTATTCCTAAAAATTTAGAATTGGCTCAATTTAGCCCAATTAAATCACAACATATTGAGCAATATAGAATTCCTAATTATAAAATTACAAATTGTTTAGAAAATGAAATTGGAGAAATAGCAAGTAGCGAGTTGTTTGTTGACTATCCTAAAAAGATTGATTTATTCAGATTTCCTGTCATTGAATGGGATTTTAGATGGCAGAGACCTCAGCAAATATCTGTGCAATTTGAAAAACATGGTCATCGAGTATTTTATTTTTCTATTGAAACTTTTGGCTTACAAAAAGCTAATATATCAATTGAAGAAGTAAAAAAATCTACAATTATTAAAGAATTACAACCGAATATTTACTGGGTAAAATTATGTTCAATAGATAATTTAAATGCTTATAGAGATACTATTAATCAAGAAAACCTTCAAATTATTAATCATTCCTTAGAATATTTGAAGGAAAAATTTAATATTGGGTCGACATATTCCATTCTTGATTTACCATTTTGGTCAACAGTAGCATTAAACTTAGATAATAATTTAGTAATTTATGATTGCATGGATGATCATGAAGGATTTTCAACAAATTCAGTTGAAATGCTTTTAAATGAAGAGAAATTAATACACTCAGCTGATATAGTGCTGGCTTCTTCACAAAGGTTATATGAAAAAATTATAGAGAAAAACTCTAATACATTATTGATACGAAATGCAGGTGAATATAATCATTTTGCCTTTCCTCCTACTGATTATGCGAAGGAGATAAAAAATTTAAAAGGTCCTATTATAGGATATTACGGGGCTATTTCAGAGTGGTTTGATATAAAGTTAATTGAGAAGCTTGCAAGACAAAATCCGTCTTGGACATTTGTTTTAGTTGGGAATACATTTGGCTGTGATGTTTCTAATGTAGAGAAGATGTCAAACATAATTCTAACTGGAGAAGTTTCATATAAAGATTTACCAAGTTATTTATATAAATTTGACGTATGTTTAATACCTTTTTTAATAAATAATTTAACGTTAGCTACAAATCCAGTAAAAGTTTACGAATATTTAGCTGCTGGAAAACCTGTTGTATCAACAAAACTTCCTGAGTTAGAGTATATGAAAGACTTTGTTTATCTTGCTGATACTGTAGAAGACTTTGAAAAGTGCATAGTAAAAAGTTTGAATGAGATTGATAATAAGCTCATAGAAGGAAGAAAACAATATGCAATTGATAATACATGGGAATCAAGGTACTTTGAACTTGCGCAACATTTAACAAATGATATTCCAAAAGTAAGTATAGTAATTGTTACTTACAATAATTGGACATATACTAAGCAGTGTTTGGAAAGTTTGATTCGTAATAACGAGTATCCAAATGTTGAAATTATTATTATTGATAATGCTTCTACTGATGAAACAAAGGTACAATTAGCACGTATCAATAATCCTAATATAAAAGTTATGTTTTCGCCAATTAACTTAGGATTTGCAGGAGGAAATAAAGCTGGCTGTAATTTAGCTACAGGAGAATATATCATTCTATTAAATAATGATACTATTGTGACATCAAAGTGGATTGAAAAACTTATTAAACCTTTAAAGGAAAATAAGCATATTGGTATGGCTGGCCCAGTATCGAATTCAGTAGGTAATGACCAAATGCTAGATTTTTGTATTGGTGATCCATTATTTGGTCCATCTGAATTGTGGTTAAAAGATTTTAATCAATTTAATAAAGGGAAATTCCGAGAGACGGATTTATTAGGGTTTTATTGTGTAGCAATAAAGAGAGAAGCATATGAAAAAGCTGGTGATTTAGATACAAACTATGGTATTGGTATGTTTGAAGATGATGACTATTGTGAAGCAATAAGAAATCTTGGATATAAATTAGTAATTGTTGAGGATGTCTTTATATATCATCACGGCAGTGTTAGCTTTAAAAAATTACAATCGGAACAATATAGGAAAGTATGGGAACGAAATAAGCATTATTTTGAACAAAAGTGGAAGAAATCATGGGAAATGCCTAAGCCTCCTAATTCTCTATTTTTGAATTTGACAGATTCGACCTCTATCGCTAATAAAATTGTGGAATTAAAAATAAACCCAATTGTTATTGTTGGTGAGTGGGTAAGTGAAAATGTTGAATTCAAACAATTTGTTGAAAATTCTATGAACGAAAATCAATTAGTCATCGTTGTGACAGCATTTTATAATGATGAAGTATATCATGGACTTCGCAAAGTCACAGATAATCTATATATAACTAGCACTATTGAGTTAATTTCAAAAATAATGTTTAAAGAAAAAATTGTATTTAATAACTTTGTTGATATTGAAAAATTACAAGCAGAGGTAAGCACAATGCAATATATAGAAAAAGTGGAAAAGGAATCGTAAAGGATTGAAGTTTTCATGAAAATTATAAAAAAGTTTTCTAAATTACTTAAAAATGAGCCTTTAATAATCAAGAGAAAACTAATCCATAAGCTACCAAAGAAGATTAAAGGAATAATATTAAAATTTCCTAAATCTGCTCAAATTAAAGATGAAATCTTATTAACTTTAGATGGTCATGAAAGGAAAATTTTTATTTTCCCTTCGCCATCTTGTCCTTGGGGATATATGTTTCAAAGACCTCAGCAGTTGGCAAGAGCACTAGCTAAAGAAGGGCATCTTGTATTTTATTTGGTAGATACATCATTTCCATATGAACCTGATTGGAATGTGAGAAGTATTTTTAAAATAGAACCTAATTTATATTTGTATAATGATAATGTAGATGGGAAATATTTAATGGATGCTCTTTTAAATCATCAATTATATGTATGGCAATATTGGCCACATCAATTAAAAACAATCACTAATTGGGAATCTATCCATGAAGGTATTTATAAAATATATGATTGTATAGATTTTATCGAAACATTTGATGCGTATGATACTATTTTAAATGATTTTGAAATATCTATTCAAAATTCTGATTGTTTATTGGCAACTGCAAAAACAATAGAAAATAGTTTAAAATGTTTTGAAAAAGAAATATTATATATTCCAAATGCAGTGGCTATAGAGGATTTTCAAGAATATAAATCATTAGATTGGCCAAATTTAGAAGATATAAAAAATCAAAAGAAAAAAATTATAGGGTACTATGGTGCTATAGCAGAATGGTTTGATTTTGAAACTATCGAATATCTTGCGACTGTAAATTCAGAGTGGATAATTGTATTAGTTGGAGAAGTATATCCTGCTGTTGAAGATAGAGTTAAAAAAATGGAATGCTTGGACAATGTGAAACTATTAGAACGTATATCATATGATAGAATTCCATATTTACTTAGCTCATTCGACGTGGCTATTTTGCCTTTTATATTAAACAATATAACATTAAATACTTCCCCAGTTAAAGTTTTTGAATATTTGGCTGGAGGGAAAAATGTAGTGAGTTCTCCATTGCCTGAAGTTTTAGATATAGAAGGCATTTTCATTGGGAGGACAAAAGAAGAATTTGAAGAGCAAATACGAAAAGCTTTGGAATTAAAAAGCGATGAACACATTAAAACATTGAAAGAAATTGCAGAACAACATACTTGGCAAAAGCGTGTGAAAAAAATACTTGAATATATTTGAGGGGAAATATGAATAAAATTCTAATTTTTGATCGTATGAATTCTTCAGAATTTCCAGGTGGAGATACAGTTCAAATAAACGCAATAAAGAACTTTTTAGTTAAACATAATTATGATGTCAAAATAAGTACTGACCCTTTAGAGGATTTGAGTGAGTATCATTATATTTTTATTTTTAATTTAACAAATCCATTAGAAGCATATGTATGTATGAAAGCATGTGAAAAATATAATAAACCTTATATTCTTTTCCCTGTTTATTGGAATCTAGATTCTTTAAAAATGCCTATTCAATTCAATCTAAAAATGCTTGTAAAAATGATAATACCAAACTTTTTAAAGTCATATATTAGAGCTCTTAAGTTTTTAAAGAATAATCATGAAATCATAGGCTCTTTTCAAATTAAGAATAAAGAGCTTTTTAATATAAATAACTGTATTAGAAGCATTTTAAGAAAAGCCTTTTATGTTTGTCCGAATTCATATGCTGAATGGAAGCATTTAAATGATAATTTTGAATTAAACCAATTAAATAAAAATGTAAAAGTAATTTATAATGGTATTGATTTAGATAGATTAAGAGTAATTGAACAAGATGATTCGATAAAAGCAAAATACAATTTGCCTGAAAATTATATTTGTTGTGTTGGTGGTATAGGACCGAGAAAAAATCAATTGAACTTGGTGAAGGCAGCTAATCGTGGAAGAATTAATCTTGTGTTAATCGGTAAAGCCTCATATGGATATGAAAATTACTTTAAAAAAGTAAAGTCTATATCTAGAGATAATATATATTTTTTAGAGCAGCTTCCACAGGAAGAAGTTTTTAAAATTATGAAGAGTAGTATAGGGCATATTCAACCCAGCTTTATTGAGACTCCAGGGTTAGCTTCTTTGGAGGCTATGGTATTAGATATTCCTATAATTGTATCTAATACAGAACCTGTAAAAGAATATTTTAAGGATATTGCGGTATATTGTATCCCTTATGAAGTCGAAAATATTAACGAGTGTTTATTAACATTTAAAAATGAGATAGGAAAGAAAGATATTCAAAGGTATACAGGCTATAATTATGATTGGAATCATGTTTTAAAAGAATTAGAGACAATACTTTAAATTAATTTTTAATAACTTTGGATAAAAACAAACTGAGGAAAGCTTAGGGGGAAATTTGTTGAATATTATTGGAATGGTCATAATTTTTAGGACAAAGAAATGTTGAAGTATAAGAAGTATGTAAGCTGCTTAACTGAGAGTTTTTATGAGGTACGATACACTATTACCATAAATTGTATAAATAAATGTGGTCTATCCGATATTATTCTTTAGTGAACAAAAATTTTAATACAGGAAAGGGAGATTAGATGGAAGAGATATTTAATGTAGCAACACACTTTTTTTATGCGATACTGATGTTTCTGTTATTTTTAAGTATAGGCAAAATCATAATTAGAGAAAAATTAGTCGTAAATAACTTTTCTTTATATTTTGATGTATTTATATCGGTATTAACGGGTATGACGATTGTTATATTTTATATGACTTTTTTGAGTATATTTGGGATAGTATATAAACCACTTGTATATTTATTGTTCTTTGGCTTTTTTGGTATTAAATATTTTAAATATAGTAAGAAAATTTATTTCAACGTTATTTTATTATTTATTATGTTTATACCTATATT
This sequence comes from Lysinibacillus piscis, assembly GCF_026012395.1. Taxonomy (GTDB): domain Bacteria; phylum Bacillota; class Bacilli; order Bacillales_A; family Planococcaceae; genus Lysinibacillus; species Lysinibacillus piscis. The sequence goes on along the minus strand of NZ_BRZA01000001.1, from coordinate 1,036,460 downwards.
AAGTTTAACTTTGTACCCACCTACACATTGGGATGATATCAGTTATCATTTACCTATTGCTCAATCTCTATTAAAAATAGGAAATTTAAGTGGGAATGAATTTTTAAGATATCCATATTTTCCATTTAACGCAGAAATGCTATTTACTTTTGGCATGATTTTTGGTGTGAAAACATCACAAATAATATCAAGTATTAGTTTATTTACATTATGTATAGGAATATATGGGTATATACATAAAAGAACTGCATCAATTATTTTAAGTATATTTAGTTTCATAGTAATGATATCTAGCCAAATATTAATTTTTTTGAGTTCAGTTAGTTATGTTGATATATTATTAGCAACATTTGTAACTGCAGCTATAATTTTAGTAGTTGAATATTTCGAAACAGGTAATATGTATATATTATACTTGTCTGCTACTTTTTTTGGTATAGCAGCAGGGGTGAAATATACAGCATTAATAATTTGTGTGATAGCAGGTATATTATTCATTTTAGCAATATTTCTATATAAAATTGAATATAAAAATTTATTTAAATTTATTGCAACTGTTTCAGTAATTTGTATCCCTTGGTATATTAGAACACTTATTTATACAGGCAATCCTGTGTGGCCATTCATGAGTAGTGTTTTTGGTACAGGGGATATTTGGAATGAAGATGATTATACAGGCCAATTTGGTGATTTTACAGCAAATGGTGTAGAGAAGAATTTTATTAATTTTTTGAAAATACCTAAGATGTTGAGTATAGATAATTATGAAGTTATTGCATTGAACGTCATTGTGTGGATTGGATTTCTTCTTTTTATAGTTATGAAAAAGAAAAAAAGCCAAATATTTTTATTGTTATTTATCATTTTATATACAATAACTTGGTTTTTATCTATTAACCTACCAAGATACTATGCTCCAATTCTTCCAGTTTTATTGCTAGTTTGTAGTATAGGCTTTATCCACTTAATAAATCAAATTCAAGAAAGAAGAATGAAAAATGTAATACTTGTACTATTAATTATAGGTTTAAGTATAACACCTATAAAATATATAAACACGAAAGTACAAAATGAGGGATTTCCCCCACTCACAACTATAAAAGAAACAGAGTATTTAAGAGGAAAGTTAGCTACATATGATGGAACTATATATAGTCAAAAATTAAATGGAAAAACTTATGGATTATTGAATGAAAATATGTATTACTATGCAAATGGAAAATCTATAGGAGATTGGTTTGGTATTGCGAGGTACTCTACTACACTAGGATTGTTATATGACGAACAGAAAATCCATGAGCATTTAAAATCATTAAATGTAAATTATTTTTTAATAAATAAAGGTCGACTAACAGAGGAGCAGAATAGTTTGTTGGATTATAATATTTATTTCGCGAAAGTTTATGAAGATTCAAGTACCATCATATTTCGACTAAATGAAAAAAACTGATGCAATAAAAAGTTTGTGTTTGTAAATAAAAAATTCTCTTTAAGGGTTTAGAGTGTGAGTTAATTGCAGAATATAGTTTGATTCTATAGTCATAAAATTAATTGTGGTAGGAGAATTTGTATGGAATATAGAATAAATAAAGATGTTACAAATCAATTAAAAGGTATTGGAATAATTTTTGTGATTTTTGGACACTTATGTTTGTTAGATATTATTAAAGTGCCATCTGACAAATTTGATTATGCTGGAGTTTGGGGAGTAACTATTTTCATGATTTTATCTGGATATGGTTTAACACAATCATATTTGAAAAATGGTATTCACTTCAATTTCTTAAACAAGAGATTTTCTAAGGTTGTTATTCCTTATATAATTGTTACGCTTATGTGGATTATTATTGATAAGATAATTTTTAATGTGGACTATGGATTTATTCAGGCGTTAAAAGTAGTATTTGGGTTAAATTTTAACTATCCTGTTGATCCCACTATGTGGTATATAACTTATATTTTTATGTGGTATACAGTGTTCTTTATCATATTTATAACCCCAATTAAAGATATACTAAAAGTTTTAATTATTATTTCATTCTCGTTAACATTGTATATTACAAAATTTACTGTAATATTTGATTGGAATTTTTACACGTTTGCATTTCCTATTGGAGTAGGTATTGCGTATGTATTTGCGATATTGAATAAATATAAAGTTAAAGTCAAGCACCTAAATATACTATTAATATTAATAACAATAATATGTTTGCGATTATTCTTAGATTATATTTTTAAAGTTTTTGACTTAACGTTTTATGGAGTTTTATCAATGAGTAGTATTTTGTTGACTTTTGGTATATGCTCGTTATTAATAATCACCAAATGTAAGTCAAAAATACTTACTTTTATCGGAACTATATCATACGAATTGTATTTAATTGAAGGTAAGTTTTTATTTGGTTATGGAATACCTAGCGTTTCAGATATTTTATGGATTAGAATACTAGATTATATAGTTATGATAATTATAGTTGCATATCTGCTTTCGAAAATTATTGAATTTATTAATAAATTTGTTAGTAATGAAAGTAAAGTATGATTTTGTATTTTATTTAGTAAAAATATATTAATATATTTTTTAACATTCGAAAATTAGAATAATATCAAAATTGCATCTGCATATGATAACGATTTTTGGGTAAAACTCGCTATTTATCTCTAATTCATAAAAATATGTACTAGTCAAGAATTTTTTTGATATTTAAGTTCTGAAATTGTTTGGTATGTCAGTTTTTGGAGGGGAATATGAAAATATTAATTATTATTCCAGCATTTAACGAAGAAGAAAATTTAGGAGATTTAATCAAAAAAATAAAGAAATACGATAATGAAAATAACTTAGATATTCTAGTCATTAATGATCAGTCTACAGACGAAACTTCCCTTGTATGCAAACGAGAAGGAGTAAATGTAATCGATTTACCCTGTAATTTAGGTATTGGTGGAGCTGTTCAAACTGGTTATAAGTTTGCAGCAATGCATAATTATGATATTGCAATTCAGGTTGATGGGGATGGACAACATAATCCAGAATATATTGAAAAATTAATAGAACCTATCATACAAGGTCATTCAACAATGGTTATAGGATCCAGGTATATTGAACATTTAGGCTTTCAATCATCTAGTGTGAGAAGAATGGGTATTTGGTATTTAAAATATTTAATAAATACATTGACAGGTTTAAAAATAACAGATCCAACATCTGGATATAGAGCATGTAATAAGGAGATAATTCAATTATTTTCATCAAACTATCCCAAAGACTATCCGGAACCAGAATCTATTATGTATATAAAAAGAAAAGGACTAACAGTTTTAGAGATACCAGTAATTATGAACGAAAGGATAGGGGGAGAATCATCTATAAATCTTCATCGTTCTATTTACTATATGATTAAAGTTTCATTGGCAATACTTTTTGATAAAATAAGAAAAGAATCATTTTAGGTGAGATATTATGATACCGTTAAAATTACAAATAATACTTTTATTATTCATTTTATTGGCAATAGTTCAGTTAACAAGAATGATTACCAGGTATAAATTAGATTTAAAATATGCCTTATTATGGATTTTGTTAACTATGACAGCCTTATTGCTTGTAATATTTCCACAGCTTTTATCTAAGACTGCAAATATATTAAGTATTGAAACACCTACTAATGCCTTATTTTTATTGGCAATACTTTTAATATTAGCGATTATATTTAGTTTAACGATTGCCTTATCTAGAGCATCAAATAAAATAAAGAATATTTCTCAAGAATTAGGAATTTTAAGATACGAATTTGAATCTTACAAAAAAAATATAGGAAAAGAATAACTATATGAATATTATCTTATTTATTTCAAATGTTTTGTTATTAGTAGCTGGACAAACTCTATGGAAAATCGGTGCAGAAAAGATAGAAATAACAGGAGTAAAATCTATTATTAATGCTATTTTATCTCCATGGATTATTGGAGGTGGCATTTTATATGTAATTGCTACTGTTATTTGGTTATATTTGTTGTCAAAACTCCCACTTAGTTTAATATATCCTTTACAAAGTGTAGCATATATTATTGCATTGCTTATTGCAGTAATTATATTCAAAGAAGTTATACCTATTACAAGATGGGTAGGGGTAGGGGTTATTCTCTTTGGCGTATATCTAATTACAAAATAAAAGGAGTTTCATGATGAAAGGTATTATTTTAGCAGGAGGCAGTGGTACACGTTTATACCCGCTAACTCGCTCAGTATCAAAACAATTATTACCAATCTATGATAAACCAATGATATATTACCCTTTATCTGTATTAATGTTGGCGGGAATTAACGAAATACTTATTATTTCGACACCTGAAGATACACCACGTTTTGAACAATTATTAGGTGATGGGCAAGATCTGGGTATTTGTTTAAAGTATGCAATACAACCTTCACCAGATGGCTTAGCCCAAGCCTTTATTATAGGTGAAGAATTTATAGGGGAAGATTCAGTAGCATTAATCTTAGGGGATAATATCTTCTATGGTCATAAATTTACTTCAATGCTAGAGAGAGCTGCCTCAAGAGAAAATGGAGCAACTGTTTTTGGCTATAATGTAAACGACCCTGAACGTTTTGGTGTAGTAGAATTCGATGAAAATGGGAAAGCCATATCAATTGAAGAAAAACCTTTAGAACCTAAATCTAGTTATGCTGTCACAGGTTTATATTTTTATGATAATAATGTTATTGAAATTGCCAAATCAATTAAGCCTTCCTCACGTGGAGAACTAGAAATTACAGATGTTAATAAAGCCTATTTAGAAGCTGGAAATTTGCATGTCGAGTTATTAGGACGAGGTTTTGCATGGCTTGATACTGGCACACATGAATCGCTTTTAGAGGCTTCTGCCTTTATTGAAACAATTGAAAGACGTCAAAGCCTAAAAGTTGCCTGTTTAGAAGAAATTGCTTTCCGCAAAGGTTATATTTCAAAGGAGCAATTATTAAAGCTTGCAGAGCCATTAAAGAAGAACGGTTACGGTCAATATTTGATTAAATTGGCAAATAAAAAACTATAAGGGGTTCTATATAGTGAATATTATTAAAACGAAACTAAAAGATGCCTTTATTTTGGAGCCAAAGGTGTTTGGCGATCATCGAGGCTTCTTTATGGAAACTTTTAATGCACAATTATTAGAAGCACAGGGCTTCTCCTTTAATTTTGTACAAGATAACCATGCTTTATCTAAAGAAAGTGGTGTACTAAGGGGATTACATTATCAATTAGAACCATTTGCTCAAACGAAGTTAGTACGTGTGATAAGAGGGGCAGTATATGATGTAATTGTCGATATACGTGAAGGATCTCCTACTTACGGGCAATGGGAAGGCTTTATTTTGAGTGAAGATAATAAAAGACAATTACTAGTACCAAAAGGCTTTGCACATGGTTATTGTACATTAGTTGAAAATACGGAGTTTCTTTATAAGGTAGATAATTATTATTCACCAGAACATGATAGAGGGATTGCTTGGAATGATCCAGATTTAAATATCAATTGGCCTGTAACAAAACCAATACTCTCTGATAAGGATACACAGTATCCGAATTTAAAGAATTTAGAGAGCCAATTTCTTTATAAAGGTGAGGAATGATAAAAATGAAAATTTTAGTAACGGGTGGCGCAGGGTTTATTGGTAGTAACTTTGTTAATTACATGGTTGAAAAATACCCTGAGTATACCATTGTCAATGTTGATGCTTTAACCTATGCAGGGAATTTAGAGAACTTAAAGCCATCAGAAGGTAAATCAAATTATCAGTTTGTCAAAGCAGATATTACAAATGTGGAGGCAATGGATCAATTAATTGCTGATGGTGTTGATGCGGTGATTAACTTTGCTGCTGAATCACATGTTGACCGCAGTATTACAAATCCAGGAATTTTTGTGCAAACGAATATTCAAGGGACACAAGTATTATTAGATGTAGCGAAGAAATATAATGTGAAGAAATATTTACAAGTATCAACGGATGAAGTATATGGTTCGTTAGGAGAAGATGGCTATTTTACTGAGCAAACGTCATTGTCACCTAATAGCCCATATAGTGCGAGTAAGGCTGGGGCAGACTTGTTAGTGCTTGCTTATCATGAAACGTTTGGTTTACCAGTCAATATTACACGTTGTTCAAATAATTATGGTCCATTCCATTTCCCTGAAAAATTAATTCCTTTAATGATTATTAATGCATTGAATGATAAACAGCTTCCTGTTTATGGCGACGGGAAAAATGTCCGTGATTGGTTGCATGTGCTTGATCATTGCCGTGCGATTGATTTAGTTTTACACAAAGGTGTAGATGGTGAAGTTTACAATGTTGGTGGACATAATGAAAAGACGAATGTGGAAGTTGTGAAGGAGATTTTAAAACAACTTGGTAAACCTGAATCATTAATTCAATATGTAGAGGATCGTTTAGGACATGACAGACGTTATGCGATTGACCCTACTAAACTTCAACAAGAGTTGGGCTGGGAGCCAAAATATACATTTGAAACAGGCTTACAAGAAACAGTGCAATGGTATTTAGAGAATAAAGAATGGTGGGAAAACATCATTTCAGGTGATTACAAAAACTATTATGTAGAGCAATATGGTGGTAAGCTATAATGAAAATTATGGTGACAGGTGCTAATGGGCAGCTAGGGCAAGAATTGGTCAAACAATTAGTTAATAGTAAGCATGAATTATTTACTTTTACTAAAACAGAGCTGGATATTACAAATAATGAGCAAGTAAATAGTATATGTCATGATATTCAACCACATATTATTATTAATGCAGCTGCCTATACAAATGTTGATGGTGCTGAAACAAATGAAGAGCTAGCTTTTCAAGTAAATGCTGTAGGACAGCGTAATTTAGCTGTGGCAGCTGAAAAAGTTGGGGCGAAAATTTGCTATATTAGCACCGACTATGTATTTAATGGACAAGCAACATCTCCATACGGTGAATATATGACGGTAGACCCTTTAGGAGTATATGGCCAATCAAAGTATACAGGTGAGTTTTTAACACAAACACTTAACACGAAATACTTTATTGTGCGTACAGCATGGGTTTATGGAGAATATGGACCAAACTTTGTGAAAACAATGCTAAAATTAGCAGAGGAAAAAACAGAGCTAGGCGTTGTTCATGACCAAATTGGCTCACCTACTTATGCAGTGGATTTAGCAGAGTTTTTAATAGAGCTAGTGCAAACTGAAAAGTATGGCATTTATCATTGTACAAATAGTGGAACTTGTTCATGGTATGAGTTTGCTCAAGAGATATTCAAATTGGCTAATAAAGGCGTTGTCGTTAATCCATTAACATCAGACCAATTCCCCCGACCTGCAAAGCGTCCTGCTTATTCGGTATTAGGGGATTTATCATTACAAATGAATGGATTTACTACAAGACGACACTGGAAAGATGCTTTATATGACTATATAAACAAAAATAACAATCTCCTATAGATTGTTATTTTTGTTTATAAGGCTATAATGAAAGAGTATTATAACATAGAATTGAGGGGTAATTTGGCTAATATAGCAGTTCAAATTGTCACATATAACAGTGCAGAGGATATAAACAATTGCTTAAATGCGGTGTGTTCACAAACATATCCAATAGAAAATATCATTATAGTGGATAATAACTCGAAAGATAATATTAAAGACATTATTACAAAGTATCCACATGTTCAATTCGTACAAAATATGATAAATAACGGTTTCGTAGGTGGACACAACCAAGCTTTAACTTATACAAATACAGATTATGTCTTAGTGTTAAATCCAGATGTGATTTTAGAGAAAGATTATATTAAAAATATTGTGGAGTACATGGTGCAACATAAAAACATAGGTGCGGCTACTGGTAAACTATATAGAGATTTCAAATCACAAATAATTGATAGCACAGGCATTGATATAAAGAAAAATCGCCGAGCTGTTGACCGTGGTAGTGGTGAAGTAGATAAAAGACAATATGATACAGCTAGTGATGTTTTTGGCATTTCTGGAGCAGCCGCAGTCTATAAGCGAGAAATGATTGACATGATTTCGGATGAAGGGCAATTTTTTGATGAAAGCTTCTTTGCTTATAAGGAAGATGTAGATGTGAGCTGGCGGGCAAGGTTGGCTGGATGGGAGATTTGTTTTGTTCCTACAGCCATAGCGCAGCATGAGCGAGGCTGGAAGGGAAATGAATCAAGAAAGCATATTTCGCTTAGAACACGTAAACATTCGTATATCAACAGGCATTACTATATTATTAAAAATGATAATCTGTTGTATTTCTTTTTACATTTCCCTGCTATTTTTGCTTATGAGATGTTATGCTTAGTCTATATGTTATTCAAAGAACCACAACTTTTTAGTGCTTATAAGTTACTTTTTAAAGAATACAAAGCTTTAAAAAGTAAAAGAAGGTCTATAAAATTAAAGAGAAAGGTTCCTTCTGCGCAAATTTATAAATACTTTAAAGGAATATGGTAAATAGAACATGGATTTAAGCATTGTTATTGTGAATTATAATACAAAAAAATTAACAAGTGATTGTATTCAATCTGTAATAGATTCAAAAATGGATTTTTTATATGAAATTTTTGTAGTAGATAATGCTTCTTCAGATGGCTCTGTAGAGGTATTACAGCGTGATTTTCCTGATGTACATGTTATTGCGAATACAGAAAATGTTGGATTTTCTAAAGCCAATAACCAAGCAATTAAAGTATCAAGTGGTAGGTATGTTTTGTTGCTTAATTCAGATACCATTGTTCAGAAAAATACGCTTTCTACAATAAAGGAGTATATGGAGCAACATCAAATGGTAGGTGCAGCTGGTTGTGAGGTTAATTTACCTGATGGCTCATTGGATAAGGCATGTCATCGAGGTTTTCCTACTCCTGAAGCATCTTTTTATTATATGATGGGGTTAGCGAAGCGATATCCAGAAAGCCCAAAATACAATAGCTATCATCAAAGTTATATGAATATGCAGGAAATACATGATATTGATTGTTTAGTTGGTGCTTTTGTGATGGTTAGAAGAGAGGCTATTGAACAAGTAGGTCTCTTAGATGAAGAATTTTTCATGTATGGAGAGGATATTGATTGGTGTTATCGAATTAAAGAAGCTGGCTGGCGTATTGTTTATAACCCAACTACATCGATTATTCATTATAAAGGAGCAAGTAGTCGAAGAAAGCCATTTAAAATTGTTTATGAATTTCATAGAGCAATGTATCTATTTCATAAAAAACATTACGCCAAAAAATATAATGGTATAATTAATCTACTCGTTTATTTAGGAATTGCATTAAAGCTGGGGTTGTCAGCAGTTATTAATTTATTGAAAAAAGGTCGTAAATAAATGTAGTCATAAATAAAAGGTGAAAGTCAATGATAAGAGGAAGAGAACGTTTTTTAACACAGTTATATGTGTTAATGGATTTTTTAGTTATCCAACTTGCTTTTTTTAGTGCTTGGGTTTTACGGTTTTACATATTAGATGAAGAGGTTGGAGGATATTTACCATTATCTGATTACTTTGTATGGAATATAGTTTACTCTATTGCATATATACTTGTCGCTTTTATTGTTAAATTATATATGCCAAAGCGTAAAATACGATTTGCGTCAGAAGTGTTTAAAATATTTCAAGCACATTTATTTGGTATGTTTGTATTAATGAGTGTACTTTTTACAGTGAAAACAATCGATATTTCACGTGTATTCTTAGTGATTTATTTTGTTATCGCTATTATGATGAGTTTAATTTACCGATACGCAGTTAAACAAGTGTTAAGAAAGCTAAGAAGTAGCGGTTACAATAAACAATTCGTGTTAATTTTAGGTGCTGGAACGATTGGTCAAAAGTACATGACCAATTTATTTAACCATCCAGAATACGGTTTGGAAGTATTGGGATTTTTAGATGATTTTCGAGAAAAAAATATTCAAGATAAAGAAAAAAGCTATCAAATATTAGGTAAAGTAGCAGATTTGGAGAAAATATTAACAGAGAAAATAATTGATGAAGTAGTGATTGCACTGCCCTTAACGGTTTTCACAAAATATCAAAAGATCATTTTTATTTGTGAAAAAGCAGGAGTTAGGGTTTCAATTGTACCTGACTTTTATGATATTTTACCTGCTAGTCCACACTTTGAAAGGTTTGGAGAGCTTCCTTTAATTAGTGTGCGAAATGTACCTCTTGATGAATTTATTAATCGTCTAGTCAAAAGAATGTTTGATATTGCCTTTTCATTATGTGCTATTCTTTTAATGTCACCAGTATTAATCATTGTAGCGATAGGTGTGAAGGTTACTTCTCCAGGTCCTATTTTCTTTAAACAGGAACGGGTTGGGCTCAATCGTCGTTCATTTATGATGTATAAGTTTCGTTCGATGAAGCAGATGCCAGAAAGTCATTCAGATACACAATGGACTGTAGAGAATGATCCACGACGTACAAAATTTGGCACATTTATTCGTAAAACAAGTTTAGATGAGTTACCACAATTTTTTAATGTATTAAAAGGGGATATGAGTGTTGTTGGTCCAAGGCCTGAACGTCCATTTTTCGTAGGACAGTTTAAAGAAGAAATCCCTAAGTACATGTTAAAGCATCTTGTACGTCCAGGCATTACTGGGTGGGCACAAGTATGCGGATTACGTGGCGATACATCAATTGAAGATCGAATTGAACATGATATTTATTATATAGAAAATTGGACATTGTTATTTGATGTGAAAATTGTTATTAAAACGGTTATTAATGGATTTGTGAATAAAAATGCTTATTAATAGTAAAGTAGTTTCGTTCGTTAGAGGGGAATCTAGATGAAAAAAATCCGTAAAGCCATTATTCCAGCAGCAGGGCTTGGTACCCGTTTTTTACCTGCTACAAAAGCAATGCCTAAGGAAATGTTACCTATCGTCGATAAACCAACAATCCAATATATCGTAGAAGAAGCGATTGCCTCTGGAATTGAAGATATTATTATTGTAACAGGGAAAAACAAACGTGCGATTGAGGACCATTTCGATAATGCGTGGGAACTTGAGACCACTTTGATGGAGAATGGCAAAATCGAAATGCTTGAAAAAGTACAGGAATCTGCCAATGTAGAAATTCATTATATTCGACAAAAAGAGGCTCTCGGCTTAGGTCATGCGATTTGGTGTGCACGTAAGTTTATTGGGGACGAGCCATTTGCTGTGTTGCTTGGTGATGATGTCGTGAAAAGTGATGAACCTTGTTTGAAGCAGTTAATGAATCAGTATCAAAAGACCTTTTCAAGTGTTATTGGTGTGCAAGAGTTGTCAGATGAAGATGTACATCGTTACGGTGTGATTGATCCAGTCAGTACGGATGAACGTTTAATGCAGGTAACGCAATTTGTAGAAAAACCCGCTTTAGAGGATGCACCATCGAATTATGCGATTATTGGACGATACGTATTAACACCTGAAATTTTTCGCTTTTTAGATGAAAAGAAAAAAGGGAAGAATGGTGAAATTCAGTTAACGGATGCAATTGAATCTTTAAATAGTATTCAACGAGTATTTGCTTATGCCTTTGAAGGGCGACGTTATGATGTCGGAGAGCAGCTAGGTTTTATTGAAACAACCATTGATTTTGCTTTAGAACGTGATGATTTAAGTGAAGGTGTTAAAGCATTAATTTTACAAAAGGCGAAAGAATTGAGTGGTGAATCACTATGATTTTAGTAGTTGGTGGTGCGGGTTATATTGGTAGTCATTTTGTTAAGGAGTTAGTAAAAACACAGGAAGTAGTTGTTTTAGATAATTTGAGCACAGGGCATCGTTGGGCTGTGGATGAAAAGGCTATTTTTGTCGAGGGTGATTTAGGTCATGCTGCAACAGTTCAAAAGGTATTTGATACATACGAAATTGAAGCGGTATTGCATTTTGCAGCGTTTAGCTTAGTTGGTGAATCAGTAGCTGATCCATTGAAATATTATGAAAATAATGTGGGTGCGACACTCAATTTATTAAAAATGATGCAACAAAATAGTATTGATAAATTTATTTTTTCTTCCACTGCTGCAACATACGGTATGCCAGATGTTGAACGAATTGATGAAAGTACTCCAACTACTCCGATTAATCCTTATGGACGTTCTAAATTGATAGTGGAGCAAATGCTGGCAGATTTTGCTGATAGCTATGGTATGAAGTATGTAATATTACGTTATTTTAATGCGGCTGGTGCACATGAAACAGCAGAGATTGGTGAAAGTCATTCACCTGAAACACATTTAATCCCACTGATTTTGCAGCATTTATTGGGACAGCGAGAAGCCATTTCGGTATTTGGTACAGATTATGCTACACCTGATGGAACCTGTATACGAGATTATATTCATGTAATGGATTTAGCGCATGCACATATATTAGCTCTTGAAGGTTTGTTAGGGGACACGATTACTACAGCAACGTATAATTTAGGTAATAGCTTTGGCTATTCAGTGAAAGAAATTATTGCTATGTGTGAGAGTGTAACTGGAAGGCAAGCAAATGTCCAATATGTAGAGCGACGTGCGGGTGATCCTGCAATGCTTGTTGCTAATGCTGAGAAAATTTATCAAGAGTTAGGCTGGCAAGCTCGAATGGATCTGCAAGGTATTATCGAAAGTGCATGGGCTTGGCATCAAAAACAACTTTAACTAACGAAGGTATGTCTGATAGTCGGACATACCTTTCTACCTTGTAATAGGGAAATTGGTTTTTCCAGCTGTTCTATGTCATAATGAAGCCAAGGTGTGATATGGATTTTCACATCAATGAAATTAACATAAAAATAGGTGATACATATGAATAAATTATATAACCAATGGCTAGAACAAAAACTTCCTTCTTATTTACAAGATGAAATAGCGGCGAGTGTAACGGATGTACAGGAGATTGAGGAGCGCTTTTATCAGTACGTGTCCTTTGGTACGGGTGGTATGCGTGGGGTATTAGGTGCTGGCACGAACCGCATGAATATTTATACGATTCGTCGTGTAGCGGAGGGGCTTGCTCGTTATGTGAAGGCGAATGGTGAAACGGCGAAAGCTCGTGGTGTGGTGATTGCTTATGATACGCGTCACTTTTCGTATGAATTTGCTTGTGAAACAGCGAGTGTGTTAGGTGCACATGGTATTCGAGTTTATGTTTATCAGGAATCACGCCCAACACCGCAATTGTCATTTACTGTGCGTGAGCTGAATGCTTATGCAGGTGTAGTGATTACGGCTAGTCATAATCCGAAGCAGTACAATGGTTTTAAAGTGTATGATGAGGAAGGGGCACAGCTAACACCTCAGTTTGTGAATGCGATTGTGGCACATATGGCAGAAATTGAGGATATTTTTGCAATTGTGACGACAGAGCTTTCAGAATTAGAGGAGCAAGGGCTTATGACATGGCTAGGGACTGATTTAGATAACGCTTATTTAGAGAAGCTGTTAACATTAAAGGGTACATGTGATGTTGCACTAGATATGAAGATTGTGTATACACCGTTGCATGGTGCTGGGTTAGTGCCTGTTTGTGAGGGCTTGCAGGCATTTGGCTTCCAGCAGGTGTCGCTTGTGGATGAGCAGGCTGTACAAGATGGGAATTTCCCAACGGTATCGTATCCAAACCCAGAAGAAGCGGATGCTTTTGAAATGGCAATGGAGCTAGGAAAAAAGATAGGTGCAGAGCTGTTGGTGGCAACTGATCCGGATGCTGACCGTTTAGGTGTAGCTGTGTGGAATGGAGCGAGCTATGAGTTGCTGACGGGTAATCAGCTAGGCGCATTGTTACTGCATTATTTATTGTCAATGAAGCAGCAACAAAGTGCATTGCCGACAAACGGTGTCGTTGTGAAAACGATTGTGACATCTGAATTTGGTGCAGTTATTGCAGAGAAGTTTGGTGTTGCAACAGCCAATACATTAACAGGCTTCAAATATATGGCAGAGAAAATTGCTGAATATGAAAAGACTGATGAGTATACGTATCTATTTGGCTATGAAGAAAGCTATGGCTATTTAATTGAAACCTTTGTACGTGATAAGGATGCCGTACAGGTAGCATTGAAAGTTGCAGAAATGGCTGCCTTTTATGCGAAGCAAGGTCAGACATTATTAGACCAGCTGGATTCCTTGTATCAGGAGTTTGGCTACTATCAAGAGGCATTGATTTCACAGGTGTTTGAAGGCAAGAATGGGCAAGACGAGATGAAAGCTATTTTAGCGAATCTGCGTCAGCATATGCCAAAATCAATAGCTGATTTGACGGTGCAATGTGTAGAGGATTATGCGATAGGATTGGCAACAATGGCTGATGGCACGACTAAAACACTCGCATTGCCAAAAGAAAATGTCTTGAAATTTATGTTAGAGGACGGTTCATGGGTGGCTGTTCGTCCATCTGGTACAGAGCCAAAGTGTAAGTTTTATATTGGGGTAATGGATAAGATGAAGGAAGCGGCACAGTTGAAGCTAGAGCGAGTGAAGCAGGCTGTACTGGAAATGGTGAAATAGTGAAACCAGCGATCTTACAGTAAATGTGAGGTTGCTGGTTTTTTATTATAAAAATTAGGCAATTGTTAAAAAGACTATCTTGAAAGTCAGCTATTCAAATTGTATTCCAAGAGGTTATATGTCATAATAAAAATCATTAAATATGCATAAAAAAGTGAGGGTTATACATGTCAGCTAATGAAATTATTCAAACAAAACTATTAAATTGTACACTAGATGAGATTGGGCAGTATCAAGAGCGTGTGACACGAATTCATCATGATTTGCCACAGCAGGATTTTACAGGGTGGTTAGATTTACCGTTACGAGAACAAGATGAGCTAGTGACTTCTCTTGAAAATATAGCACAGGAAGTTAAAGCTTGTGCAGATGTACTTGTTGTTATTGGGATTGGTGGCTCATTCTTAGGAGCTCACGCTGTTCAAGAGGCATTAACACCGTATTTCGGCAAGGCAGCAAATGGTATTGAGGTTATTTATGCAGGACAGCATATGAGTGGCGCTTATGTGAAGCAGTTGCTTGCTTATTTGGATTCAAAACAGGTATATGTGAATGTGATTTCTAAATCAGGTGGCACGATGGAGCCGGCATTAGCATTCCGTACATTGCGTCTATATATGGAGGAGCGTTACGGCAATAAAGCAACAGAGCGTATTATTGTGACGACAGATGGCGAAAAAGGTATTTTAAAGGGGCTTGCTGACCAAGCAGGTTATCGTCAATTTGTGATTCCAGATGATGTTGGTGGACGTTTCTCTGTGTTAACGCCTGTTGGATTATTACCAATCGCAGTAGCAGGTGTTGATATTCGTACATTATTAGCAGGAGCCAAAGATGCAGCAATCGCATTTTCAGAGGCAGATTTAGCATCGAATGTTGCTTATCGCTATGCGGTATTGCGTCATATGCTGTATGAAAAGGGCTATACAATGGAGATTCTCGCTTCCTTTGAGCCAAGCTTAAGCAAATTGGGCGCATGGTGGCAGCAGTTATTTGGAGAAAGTGAAGGGAAAGACCATAAAGGGCTTTATCCTGCAACTGTGAATTTCTCAACGGATTTACACTCCATTGGACAATTTATTCAAGAGGGTAGTCGTGTGATGTTTGAGACAGTTGTTCATTTTAATGAGCTAACGGATGATTTAGCTGTACCTTTTGATGCACGTGATGAAGATGGCTTAAATTATGTATCAAACCGTACATTTAATGAGGTGAATGCGATTTGTGAAGAGGGGACAATCCTTGCACATGCTGAAGGAGAAGTACCTGTTATTCAGCTTGCATTGCCAACATTAGATACGTATCATCTTGGTTATTTATTGTACTTCTTTATGAAGGCTTGTGGTATGAGTGCCAGCTTGCTAGAGGTAAATCCATTTAACCAACCTGGTGTGGAAGCATATAAGAAGAAAATGCAAGCATTATTAAAAGAAGACAAGTGATAGCTATTGGCGGTGATGACGTATTGATGACGGAATCGCCGCTTTTTGGTTGTTGGCATAAAAATAGCTCCTTCTGAGTTAAAGGAGCTTTCTCATATGGGTTAATAGTAAATGAGGTGGAGAGCTATTGTATTTTTTTTAAATCAGCTTCTTGTTGGATGGAGCGAGCAGATAGTAGCTCAATAACACGATGTTGGCTTTCTTGGAATGATTGAAGTTGAGTAATTTTATCATTTGTTTCAAAAACAGCTTGCTTGATTTGATGCTGCTCTAATTCGATTGAATCAAGTCGGTGTTCAATACTATCAAAACGTTGATTCATAGCTTTGTTACTTTCTTTGATTTCTTTAATTTCTTGTAAGATTTGTTGTAAGACATTTTCCATATCTATCACCTCTTTTCTTTTAGTATCTTTTTTATTATAACATATAGGCCTCATATCATTATATATTTTACTATATATATTAAATTCCCAATATCTTCATTCCATAACTTGCCCTTTGAATTGTATTATTACCCTCTTTTATAATAGAATAGTAGTCATATGTAGTGACTCAGTGATTAGGAGGTTTTTCTAGATGAAACAAAAATATAGTAAGTGGATTATTGGTGCAGCTTCGACAGCTTTGGTGGCATCAGCAATTGTACCAGTAGCAAGTGCGGCAAGCTTTACGGATATTGCAAAGAGTGACCATAAGGAAAATATTTTAGCGTTGGCTGATGCTAAAATCGTGGGTGGTTATCCAGATGGTACATTCAAGCCAAACGCATTGTTAACGCGTGGCAATGTGACAAAGTTTTTAGGAAAATGGCTAGTATCTGTAGGCTATGATCTTCCAACAGACTATACAAAAAAAGCACGTTTTACAGATTTACCAACTACAGCACCTGATAAAGAGCTTTTACAATATGCAGCGCTTGTGAAGGACGTAGGGATTTTTAAAGAAACTGAAAATAAATTAATGCACACAAGCGATATGACACGTGAGCAAATGGCGGTTTTACTTGTTCGTGCTGCACAAATTGTTTATGATCGTGATTTAGTAGCGGAGTATAAAACAGCAAAATTCAAAACAACAATGACAGACTTAGAGCTTGCCTCATCACTTGAAAGTCGTGAAGCTATTGTTGCTTTAGAATATACAGGTTTGACAACTGTGAAAACCTTCAATCCTAAAAACACATTAACACGTGGTCAATTTGCTTCATTCTTAAACCGTACAATGACAAAAATCGAAAGTTTACCAGTACCGCAACCAGAGCCAGAAGTGTTGACGGTGAAAAATGTTAAAGTAATCGATGCGACAACATTAGAAGTAACACTTTCAAATGACAAAACACATAAAGTAACATTATCGACACCATTACCAGAAAATGAGGTAACAAAAGCAGAGTTTAAAATTGATGGTGTTAGTTATTCATCAAACGTTACATATGTCGTAACGGAATTAAAAGTGAAGGCAGCTACGAGCGTGAGTGCTACACAGGTTGCTATTCAATTCAATAAAGCAGTTGATGCGAAAACAGTCTTTAAAAATGGGCTTTCAGGTGAGTTTTTAGACAATATATTGACATTACGTTCGATTGACGGCTTAACAGATGGTACATTAACAGGGGAATTAAGTGTTGATGGTAAAGTATTAAAGGTTACATCTAGTCGTTTCTTCGAGAAACGTTATGACGTTATTGTTGATAAAGTGAAAGCACTAGATGGTAATGCACTTGTTCGCTACAATGAAATCGTGAACTTTGCGAAAGATGTGGTTGCACCAACAATCGTAAGCGCAGAGCGTATTACAGCTACACAGGTGAAGGTGAAATTCTCTGAACCAATGGCAAGTGCAGGTTCTATCTCTTTTAGAGCAGCAGATGGTACACCGATTACGACAATTACAGGCCAAAATGAGCTAGTTGATGGTGGAACAGCGATTATTTTAAATTTAAGTAATGTGAGTATCCCAACGAATCGAGATATTACAGCAACTGTGATTGCAGCAGCGGATCGAGCAGGAAACTTAATCAACCCAAATCCTGCAACAGTGACATTCCAAAAAGGGGATAAAGATGGTATTGCCCCAACGGTGACAAATGTTACACAAACAGGAGCAAAAACATTTGAAATTCAATACTCAGAAGCAATTGTAGGGAAACCAAATGTTACGATTGATAATATGGCATTGAATCCAGCAAGTATTGTGATTGATGCAAAAAATCCTACAAAAGTGGTCGTAACAGCACCGAATGCGTTAGAAGGAAATCGTATTATTGCAATAGCAGGCGCTGTCGATGGTAGTGGTGAAGTACAAGCACCAATTAACCGTGTTGTGCAATTTGTGAAAGATAGTACAGCACCAACATTACTAACAGCAACTGTTGTGCAGGATGTAACAGACAAAGCAGAATACTTGGAATTTGTATTTAATAAAAATGTAGACTTAACTAATTCATTTGTATCACTGACAGGTGGTAGCTATGTGAAAGATTACATTACAAATAATGTAATGCCAATCAATAATGCCATGCTGATGTATAAATCGTTTGAACAAAAAAATGTTGTACGTGTGAAATTAGCGACACTGTTAGGCAATAACAATGCTGTTGGTGCGAAATATGCGGTAAACCTACTATTTAGTGGTGTAACAAGTGAAGCAGGCGTTCCGTTTACAGCAGCTCAAGCAGAATTTGTCCGTGGTGTAGATGGTACAACTGCGAATACAGATATGGTAGCTGTAAGCAGTATTGCACAAGGTTCTGATAACGACACGGTAGTCGTAACATTCAACAGACAAGTAGATGCTGAAACAGCAACGAATAAAGCAAATTACATTATCCAAGGTGCAGAAGTAGTATCTGCCTCTGTTAATGCAGGAAACTTAAACACAGTTATGCTCAAATTAAGAGAAGGCTCTAATACATTTACAGGCTATCGCAATGTGATTGTGCAAAATATTAAAGCAGCAGGTTCATCTGTCTTTATGTTGCCAACTACATTAACTGTAGACTTAAAAGAAAATGTTCGACCAACTGTTGTAGCGGAATTACAAACCGATTTACAAACAATTAGACTAACGTTCTCTGAAAATGTTTATCAAGGCCCTGGTGTAGCATATGATTATAGTGTTTATATTGGGACAGAGTTATATCAAACAAATGTAGATGTTCTTCTTGGCGGAGGAGCAACAAATGTGGCAACAATCCTTCTACCAACAAAAATGACAGCAGACAACTTGATGAAGGGTTTAACATTAAAACCACTTTCAACAATCGATATTCGAGATATTGCAGGTAATAAACTAACACCAGCAGATTTAAAAATTATTAATTGGTAATGATTCGAAGCTTTGTAGAGATAATTCTCTACAGGGCTTCTTATTTTGTCGATAAAGATAAAAATTTATCTTATATTCAAAATAGCGAGTGGAATCAATAGCCTGTAAAAACCCGATTAGTGAAACTACCAATCGATGGGGATGAGGAAAACCTCGCCGATTGAAGGTTCACTTATATTCATACATATTGGATAAAAAATATGAAACTTTTGATGACGTTTACATGTATAATCATAATAGATTGTTAACATTAGTGGAGGAGGTTTGAAATGATGAAAAAACGAGCATTATTTCAAGGTGCATTAATCGCTGCATTAACAACAAGTGCGATTGTAGCAGTGCCAGCGCAGGCCGCAGAAGGATTTACAGATGTAGATTATACAAAGGATTATGGTGCTGCTGTCAAAGATTTAACAGCACGAGGTATCATTAAAGGCTATACAGATGGTACGTTTAAACCATTCGCTAATGTAACGCGTGGTCAAGTGGCAAAAATTTTGGCTGGCTTATTACAATTAGACACAAAAAATGTAGAGAATCCACAGTTTACAGATGTACAGCCAAGTGATGAGTATTATGGAGCTATTGCCGCATTAGCCAATGCAGGAATTGTCGGTGCGTTTGCAGATGGTAGATTTGGTGCAGATATGATGATTACACGAGGACAATTGGCGAGTATGCTGACGGCTGCGTATGAGCTAGATTCTTATTCAGATGAAGCTAGATTGCCATTTACAGATATTGAAAAATATTCAGATGCGTACTATGCAGTTCTACCTTTATTTGAGCATGAAATAACAAAGGGGTTAACACCAACATTATTCGGCTTAAATGAAAAAGTGACGCGTGCACAGCTAACATTATTTATTAGTCGAATAGAGGCAATGCAGGCGAAAAGAGTATTTAGTACATTTACAGCCGCTACACTAAAAGCCAAATATGTAGAAGCCTATAGTGCGAATAATTTAACGGAGGATGGACAAGAAATTTTCCGTATCTATCAAGATAGCAACCAAGTTAAAATTGAAGCACTACAAGAAGGCGCAGGCTATTTTATGTTGATTGGTTATAATTTCGATAAAGATGAGAATTATGAAGTAGTAGAATCACAAAAATATAAAGTAACGGTTATAAAAGTAGATGGTCAGCTAAAAATTGATTGTCAACCAACAGATGAGCTGACACCAGGAGCTGTAACGTTTTGGGAGGAAGAACTAGGCATCAATCCTAAAACAATTAAATTAACAACGCTTGATGGGCATGCTGTAAGTGAAAAAGTTTATACGTATGCACCGATGAATTTTGATGGTTGGGATGAGGAAACGATTCCTAAGGGCGGTAGCTATGAGCTGAACTTATTACAGGCTGGCGACTATATTGCTACTGTATCAGATGATCAGGGAAAAACGGTTCGTGTAGGCATTAAGGCGGAATCGGATGGCTATGACCTTTATACATCTGCGGCCATTGAAAAAGACAGTGTATTTATCTCTACAAAAGAAATAGGATTTACGGTGAAAGAATTTAAAATGGAGCAGTATTCAGGTGCGATGTATGACCATAAAATTATAGAGGTCACACAATCAGCAGATGGGCTGACAATCAAAAAGATTGGCAAAGGTGACTCAATGTTTGCTATTCGCTTAGATGGTGCAAAAGGTGAAAAATTGTATGTTCAAGGTATGATGTTTGAAGTTAGTGGCGTTACATCACTGTATTATGAGCTAATGACGCAGGAACAAATGGAAAACCCTATTTATTAAAACGAAGAAGAGCTTGTAGCGGAGTGTGCTACAAGCTCTTTTTGCTGTTGAAAAAATAGTTTTTCAGCAATTTATTTACTTAATTTTGTCGCACCTGTCGCTACGTTTCACTCACGCTCTTTGCACAGAAAACATTTGTCGATTGTCTACGAAGTTTTGTCGAATCTCCACGTAATTTTGTCGAATGCTTACGAAGTCATGTCGATTGTCTACGAACCATCTTCCTCTTGTTTAAAATAACATATACTTCACATATCGTTTCCAGCTAAGTTCTTTAAAGTGTTGCCATTCAATTTTTTTGATTGGCATGGAGACAAAGGAACGGGCTAAAGTCGGATAGTGATTATTCATCATAATAGGTGTTCCTTCATCGAAATCGCTAGAAAAAATAGTTGCATTAGCTGTCGTGAAGGAAGGCTCGATATCCTCAAGGCGTATTTTGCCATCCTCATCTAGAATGTAGACACTATATGGATGCTTTTTAGTGGATTTAATCCAAGCTGTATCTACTTGATAGGCATCAAAGGCCTCATTGATAATAATCGATGTTTGACCGATTGTTGCATAAGGAATATTTTCCAATGGCTCATCCTGCTGTAGCATGACCTCATAAGTTCCATTTGTTGAAGCTTTGCCTAATTCATTTGCCCACAAAGATGTTTTGTCCACAGGCAGCGGTTGTTTTTGCACAACAGTACCTGTCAGCTTTTCCTCTACAAATGGTATATGTAGCTCTATGGTTTGTCCTTCCTGTACCTTTTGCCATTCATCCTTTGTTATATAAGTGAATAAGGCTTTGTCTGCTGTATAAATCTCGAAAGTTACAGTACCCGCCTCTGTTGAAATAGCTGAAATCACACCATCAACAGGGCTCACAATACCTTGACGTGCTTGCATTTGTGCGATTTGTGCCTCTGTTATAGCGATTTGTCTAGTTGTTTCTGCTATATGGCGTTGTAAAATGGCTATTGCTTCTGATGGTGTAGTCTGTTGTGCTAATTCTAATTTTACAGTGACATTTAATTGGTCACGTACTTGCTTTGCATCAATTGTACTTTTCGGATTTTTTTCACGCGGATTCATTGTGTCTATTTGTGTTAATGCTTCTTGTAAGTTGTGTAATTCATTTTTATAGGCAGTACGCTCTGATTCGAGCTTTGTTAATTCATGATCGGCTTCCGCTGTTTCATATGTAGCCAGTAGATCATTAGCATGGATAGTTTGTCCACGTTGAACAGATATCGAAGCAAGACTTGTTGCATCAGCAGAAATCGTATATGTGTTGGCTGGTACAACGATGGCCTCTTTTTTCACAGTGTCTACACGATGCTTTGCCGTTGCACGTTGAAATTCATCAATAAAATAAGTACGTGGCACTTTACTATCGCCTTTGAAGACAAAATAAGCATTAAGGCTAATGAGTGCTATCGTGATGATGACAGTCAATATGAGCCAAGGCTTTGCTTTAAAAATGTACATCAGCTAAACCCCCTTACTAGCCATTGTTGCAGTGGTAATACACTAATCATTCCAATGAAAATAGCGATAAGTAACTGTAATAAAGTAATTTTTACTAATAATAGTTTATGCTCGGCTACTTCTTCCCATTTCGCTAAGAAAACGTATTGCACGATGACTGTGAGCACTGTTGCTACAGTTAATTGATTGATTGTAAACAAGACAACCTCTGTAGAAATGGCTTGTTGAACAATGGGTGCAAAAGATAAAAAGGAAAAAGTTGTTGTATAGCCAACTGCATAAAAGACGACGAATAAAATTGCTTTCTCGATGAGTACAAATACGATGGCATAGAGCTGTACCTTTTGAATCCATTTGTAAGGGATATCCGTTAAGACGTACAGTATATATGTCACACCATAATAATGAAAGCTAAAATAAAGAATGCCAACAAAGAGAGCGCCGACCATTGATAATAGCCGAGCTACATAATAGGCATTTTGTTGATTTGTAGCAAATAGTGTAGTTAAACCTTCTGTCCCAATTCCCCAATATTCACGAGCTATGATAAGTGCCATGAACAGGAAAAAGACGACAAGCACACGTTTATGATAGCCACGAATTTCCCCATCTTCGACCGCTTTTGCCAACATAGCAGGGTGTGTTAAGCTATGCCAAAACTTATAATCATATAACATAAATAAAGTCCTTTCTGAAATACTGTATATTTCATGATTTGGTGATTTTTACACGATAGTTGTGCACTGCTTATTATTATATAGTATTCTATTAATAACTTGAAATTGTATTATAAAAACCGATACTAAAGTTAAGATATTTTAAAACATATTCCTATATCAATTTTCCTATAGATGAAAGGGTGGATATTTTGAATAAGCCAATAAGAGTCGGTGTGTTAGCGAGTTTATTGTTAGCGCCTACGATGATAGCAAATGCGCAAGAAATACAACCACAGGAAGTTTCACAAGTCACTTCTTATACGAACGCAGTAGCAGTAGATGATACGCAACGAGCAGCGATAATTAAACAATATGGTGCTTTAACGGAAAAATCGACAGCGGATGCGATGGTTATTGCCAAGCGAGATTTAGCTCTTTTAAGCACTGCTGGTTTTAATGATGAAGAAATTTCATTTATTACAGCAAAGTACAATTATATTGAAGCTCAAAAAGCGCAATTGGTAAAGCTAAAAGAGATTGGTACAGCAATTAATGCATTATCATATACAAGTAAAACATTTACTACAGATGTACCAAAAGTGGAGAATGATTATGAAGCATTTCTTACATCTTATGATACGGTACAATTTGATTTTCAAGGTGCTGTAGATGATGCAACACAGGATATTAGCGAGGCAAAATCGATCGTTAATGCTGTAACGGGTACATCACTACAATATGGTTACAATGAGACTGCTCGTAAAACCTATTTCAAATCCAATGGTGCTGACATTGCGAAGCTAGAGAAATTTATAGTAGATGCAGATGCTGTTAAAACAACGATAAATATGCTAGATGCGCTTATCGATGTGTTGGGGGCAACCAATTCTTCAGCAGCTGATATTATAAATGCTGCTGCGGCTGTAACTGTAGAATATACGCCATTAACGACAGACCAAAAGAAAATTATTGTTGCCTATAATCCTAAAGATGCGCAGGTTACGCCTTATAAACAATATACAAATGTTACAGCGAGCCAACTATCCTCTGAAAAAGTAAAGACTAGCCTAAATAACTTTTTAAATAAACAACCTACTGATTTTAAAGCAGCTTCTAATTTTATTAGTGAGGTTAAAGGTATTGAATCAGCTTATACAAAACTAAGTGTAGAATCTCAGCGCTTATTAGCGACAGAGTATGGTCAATTTACACCTTATAAAGCAGCAGCGGCTGTATCAGAGCAAATTACAAAGCTGCGTCCATCGAATCGGGATGATTATCGAACAGCGGCGGCAGCGGTAAAAGAGCTGTATGATGCTTTAACAAAAAAAGAGTATGTTAAAAATTATACTGACTTAGAGCGAGCTATAGCAAATATTGATGCGGCTACTGTCATTGAACAAGAGATTAAAGCGATTAATGGTGCGACAGATAAAATCTCAGCGGTACAAAAAGCAAGAGAAGCGTATACTACACCAAAACCAAAGCTGGATGGACAAACAATTGATGCGGCTACTGTAAAAAAAATCGTCAATAATTTACCAGAGCTGACGAATGCAGAAAAGCAATATAAGGCAGTGTTAAATGTCATTACACTGGTGAGTAAGCTAGAGCCAACTGCCAAAGATTATGTGAATAAAGCAAAGGCAGCGAGTGCGGCATATAATAAACTAGATGCCACACAGCAAGGCTATGTGAAAACATATGATACTAATAAATTAGAAAATAAAATCATCGCTATGGATATGGTGGCACGTATTGAGGCATTGAATAGTTCAAAGGCGGATTATAGTGAAACAGTAGCGAAAATTAAGACAGATTATGATGCATTATCGTTAGAAGTGAAAGCACTAGTGACAAACTATTCTAAAGTCACAGCATCCACTAATGCGATGACAACAGCGAAAAATTTTGATGAGCGTGTTATTGCTCTAGCGAATGAGTCAGATGCAACATTCGTAGCGAAGCTAGCTGCATTATCAGCAGAATATAAAGAATTTGATAATAGTATTAAAAAGTTAGTGAAGGAATATAAAACATTACAAACCTACGAAAAAAATAATGCTAATGTCATTAAAGTTATTAATTTAATTACGGCATTGAATCCAACAAATAAAGATTATGCGAAGAAAGTATTAGCAGCACGTCAAGCGTATAATGCACTTGATATCGTGTCTCAAAAACGTGTGACAAATTATGAGAATTTAGTAGCCGTTGAAGATGTGGCAACATTAATTGCTTTAATTGAAGCATTAAAACCGACAAGTAAATCATTCATTAATGACTTAAATACAGCAAGAAAAATGTATAATGCTTTACCAGAGCCGAAAAAGCAAGGGATTATCAACTATGAAAAGTTGGTACAAGCGGAAGCGGAATTGAATACAGCGCAGAAGGTTATGGAATTAATCGACCTAGCTGTACCTGATAGTGAGGATTATTTGACAAAGCTAATGAATGCTCGTGTGGCATATGACAAACTAGATAGTGGGCAGAAAAAGCTCGTAGCCAATTTAAAGGACTTAACAGAACGTGAAAAGCTCGTTAAGCCTATTTTAACAGTAATGGTGCAAATCGATAATTTAGATCCAAGCTCAAGCCAATTTTTGAGCAAAGTCAATGCAGCATTGAAAAGCTACGACAAATTATCGAAAGAGCAAAAAAAATACGTTCATAACATGGCAACATTGCAAAGCTATGAACCGTTAGCAAAAGTGATTGAATTGATTGGTAAACTGAAGCCATCTAGTCCAACATTCCAATCAGATACAACACATGCGCGCTCAATGTATAATGCGCTTAGCACAGAATTGAAGCCGTATGTGTCAAACTATAACTTGTTACAAGCAGCAGAGGCGAGTATTTTAGGAGCGGGCAATGTCCAACAAATGATTGAGGACTTACCATCTGTGGAGCCAAAGCAATATGTGAAACGCATTGCGGAAATACGTGCAGCTTATAATGCATTACCACGAGACCAGCAAATGGCTGTGTCGAACTATAAAACATTGCAAGAACAAGAAAAATTGGTGAAGCCTGTTATTAGTATTGTCGGGGAAATTGAGAAATTAATGACATCGAAAAATATGGATAGCCAATACCAAAAGATTTTAAAGGCCTATGACAATTTAGATGCGACACAACGTAAATATGTATATAATGACCAGCTTCTTTTATCACTAGATAATGTAATTAAAGTTTATAAGAGTATTGCGTCATTAAAACCGAGTGATAAGCTGTATTTTGGTATGATTGAATCTGTTCGTAGAGATTATGACAGCTTAAATTCAGTGGATAAGCAACGTGTATCCAATTATTCGATTTTACTGGAAGCTGAGAAACAGATGAGCGATGTTAAGAAAATGGTGGGCATTATTTCAAGTTTACGTCCAACATCTAGCACGTATTTAGAGGATGTGGCGAATGCGCTGGCGGCGTATAAAGCATTAGATTCAAAAGTGCGTGGGCAAGTATTAAATTACGATGTATTGAAGCAAGCGGAGAAGGATGTAGCTTCTGTGTTAAAAGTGGTACAAGCTATTGGCGAAATTGACCCGAATGCCTCGACGTATGAACGAAAAGTGGTCGCAGCTCAGAAGCTCTATAGTGCATTGACACTTGACCAGCAAGGATTAGTATATAATTACCGCATTTTACAAGAGCATATCAATGAATTAGGACTGGAATAAGAAAAGAGGGCATAGTTCCTCTTTTTTTATTTTTAACACATAATGGGAGGTTTCAAAGATGAGAAAAAATGCATGGGCATTAGCAATGATAGCTGTCACAGTACCTTTTGTAGCGGCTATACCTACTACGGCAGCTACTATGCCTTTTAGTGATATTCACAATAGTGGAAATGAAGTAGAGCTCTATCAAGCTGTGAATGATTTATATCAAGAGGGGATTGTGTTTGGGACAACGGTTACAACGTTTAGCCCATATCAATCTTTAACAAGAGGAGAAGCTGCTTATTTTTTAGCAAAAGCGTTACATCTAGATACAGAGCAAATAGCAAATCCAGGCTATATGGATGTACCTACTACACATCCATACTATAAACATATCGCAGCTTTAGCAGTAAAAGGCATTATTCAGCAAGGAGCTAATTATTACCCAAGCAAGCCTATTACACGTAGTCAAATGGCCAAAATTTTAACAAAAGGCTTTGAATGGGAACTTGTGACAAGTAATGAAAAAACTTTTTCAGATTTTACAAAAGATAGTGAAACTAATCAGTATATTCAAACGTTATTATATTATAGAGTGACGCAAGGAACGAGTGCTACGACCTTTTCACCATATGCAAATGTACAACGAGGGCAAATGGCTTTATTTTTACATCGTGCTTTGCAAACGCAAATGTATATTGTTAGTGTGGAATAGCCTACTCTCATGTGCTCCGCTAAGAACATGAACTAGATGAAGGGAAGTGATGGGGATGTTAAAAAAAATGTCTCATGTTGTTGGGATGTCTGTAGTGTTGTTGACAACTTTTTACTGTATGTCATTGACAGAACCATCACAAATCGTGAAGGCTGCAAGTACAGCAAAGGATGTTGCCACTACTCATTGGGCAAATAAAGAGATTAGTAGTGTGTTAGAAAAAAATTATATGACACTGTATGAGGATGGTTCTTTTAAGCCAGAACAACCCATTACAAGAGCTGAAGCAGCGGCAGCCATCGCACACTCAATGGCGATTTCATTAAACAGTTCGACTGTTCCACAGTTTCAAGACGTGTCTGCAACATCTCCCTATTACAAAGAAATTTGTGCTTTAGTGGAGTTACATATTTTACAAGATAATGATTATTTCCAGCCAGAA
Source organism: Lysinibacillus piscis (assembly GCF_026012395.1). Taxonomy (GTDB): domain Bacteria; phylum Bacillota; class Bacilli; order Bacillales_A; family Planococcaceae; genus Lysinibacillus; species Lysinibacillus piscis. The sequence goes on along the minus strand of NZ_BRZA01000001.1, from coordinate 1,008,385 downwards.
GCACCGTTAAAACGTATGCATATTGCGAAAATGCTGACACTTGCATATAAAATTGAAGTCGATGCAGTCAATCGAAGTGAATTTACGGATGTACCAAATGGACATTGGGCAAAAGATTACATTGAATCTCTTGCAGATGTAGGGGTGATTAAAGGAGTCAATATAAAGCAATTTGCACCGGATCAATATGTAACACGTGCACAATTTTCTTCTTTATTAGTACGCAGCTTAGCCTTTACGACTCAAGTTCAACAAAGAGAAGTCGCCTATGACTATTTATCGAAAAATTATATTCCGACGAAGAATTATTCAGAGACAATGGCGAATGACGTCATTCGTTTCATCAATCATGAGCGTCAGCAAAAGAAGCTAGGTTTATTACAAACAGATGATGCATTAACACAGGTTGCTGTCATTAAGGCACAGGATATGGTGAATCGACATTATTTTGATCATAATTCGCCTTATTATGGGATGCCATGGGATTTAGCGACATTATTTGATTATCCTTATACAAGTCTAGGAGAGAATATTGGAAGAAACATTCCGACCGCAGAAGCGGCTGTAAAGGCATGGATGGCATCTCCATCACATCGAGAGAATATTTTACGAGAGAATTATACAAATACAGGCGTAGCCATTGCAGCTGACAGTAAAGGAAATTATTACTGGGTCCAACTATTTTCTAGCCAATAATTAGTATTTTTTAATGTAACAAAGCATCTCGAATGTTACAGGAATGTTACAAAGCATCATAATATCTATTAGAAAATACCTATATTTGCAATGCTGATATATAACGAAATGTTGATATATCAGCGTTTTTCTACGTTTTTGAAACCGTTACACAATTGAAAAATAACAACCGCCCCTTTTATGATAGTCTATGTATATGCAAAAAGTTCTGAGAGGGGCATTACAAACGTATGAAAAAGAAATGGTTATTACCGATTTTTGCATCATTTATGCTATTTACAACAACTAATATAAATAACGCTGAAGCAGCATCTACATCAGATGTATCTGAAACAGCGACAAAATACTTAGGCATTCCATATCTTTATGGAGGTACAACTACTAGTGGCTTAGATTGCTCAGGCTTTACATCTAAAGTATTTGCAGATTTAGGCATCAAGTTAAATCGCACATCAGGTTCACAATACCAGCAAGGTACAGCAGTAGATAAAAGCGATTTACAAGTGGGCGATTTATTATTCTTTAACACAAGTGGCAGTGGTATCTCACATGTAGCAATATACATAGGCGATGGCAAGATGGTCCACTCTCAAACGGGTAAAGGTGTTAGTTACTCAAATGTCAACGATCCATATTATTGGGGTTCTCGTTATGTTGGTGCGAAACGTGTAGCAACATTCGATAGCGCACAACAAGAAGCAGTAGTGGCACAAGCAGAAGTGAAAGAAGCAGCAATCGATTTCTCTGTTTACGCATCTCGTGCAGAAGTGGCAGAGCAAATTGCGAAAGCACTTAGCTTAGATACTTCTGATAAAAATACAAAATTTGCAGATGTAAAACCAACATATGCACATGCTGGCGCAATTGCAGCAGTAGCAAAATTAGGTATCTTTGAAGGTGATAGCAATGGTAAATTCAATCCATCTTCACCAATGACACGTGCACAAGCAGCAAAAGTATTAGTAAAAGCATTTGGTTTAGCGCAAAATGGTGATGTGGTAACATTTGCAGATGCTACAGCAGATCATTGGGCAAATGAATTTGTATCGATTCTTGCATCAAATGGTATTACAACAAATAATGACAACTTCGGTTATGATGACATGCTAAAAGTAGAACATTTGAAAACATTTATCGAACGTATTACAGAAATCAAATAAAAGTATGCCGTCTTATTTTAAGCATGGGCTACGCTTAAAATAACAAAGCGCAGAGAAGTTCTTTATAAATAGTATATAGATGGAGAGTTTGCATATGCAGACTCTCTTCTTTTTTGGAAAAGTTACATTCGTATGATAGTTTTGTTGGTAACTTTTTGTTAGAATAAAATACAAGAACAGGAAGGGAGAAAATAGGACATTGTTTTTAAAGAAAATTAGTTTTATGTTGTGCGTCTTATTGATTTCAGCTTCTATGTTTTCAGTACATAGTGCACATGCAAACAGTGGTTTTCAAGATGTAACCCAAAAGCACGAAGCATATGAAGAAATCAATTATTTAGTAGGTTTAGGTGTAATCAAAGGATATACGGAAAAAGGAAAAACGTATTTTAAACCTGGTAATAACGTGACACGTGGACAAGTAGCGAAAATGGTCGTTGTAGCATCAGGTAACAATCCGTTAGTTGTGAAAAAATCGAGTTTTTCTGATGTCGAAGTGGGCACAGAGCTGTCAGGTTATGTGGAACGTGCGATACAGTTAGGTTATTTTAAAACGAATGTAAAAGGTCAATTTTTACCGAATAAGCCTTTAACACGTGATGAAATGAGTTATGTGCTAACAAAAGCATTTAAGCTAGATGCAAGTGAGTATGAGAATATTGATTCACCTTTTGAGGATGTAGCGATTACACATCCGTATGTGCAATATGTTAATACCATTTATTACAATGGTATTACAAAAGGTAGTGGTCAAAATTATAAACCAAATAGTCAAGTAACACGTGCACAGTTTGCTTTATTTGTAGCTCGTGCTAAAAGTGAAAAATATCGTTTAGAGCTACCTGTGAAAGGGGTCAATGTACCTGATACATCTCAAGTAATTGGCTTAGTAGCTGTGACAACAGATGGCTTAAATATTCGCAAAACAAAGGATACTGCTTCAGCAACAAATATTGTTGGTACAGTGAATAAAGGTGGTAAATTATCGGTTTATGCGACTGAAGGTGATTGGTTAAAAGTGACATATAAAGGTGCATTTGCTTATGTATCGAAAGGCTATGCACAATTTTTAGATGCAGATGGTAATACATTAGGGAAATCCCAAAAACAAGTGACAACGACACAAGGCATTAACCTGTATGTGAAACCAACCTCCTCATCTAAAATCATTACAACGATTAGTAGTAAAGAAAAATTAGCTGTATATAAGGCTGTAGGCGGTTATTATTTAACATTAGTTGATGGTCTTCCAGGTTATGTTGTGGCAAGCAGTACAGAGGATGTAGAGGTTGCACCACCACCTACACCGAAACCAGATCCTAAGCCTGAACCAACACCAGATCCAGACCCAGACCCAGACCCAATTGTACCACCCGTTGTTACAGGTGATTTAATCGGTCGAACAACAGTAGATAACTTAAATATTCGTCAAGAAGCCAATTCAACATCTACAGTAGTAGGTAAGCTGAAAAAGGGCGCCTATGTACAAGTGAATAGTATCACTGGCTATTGGGCACAGGTAACTTATGATGGTCAGATAGGCTATGTGCATAAAACATATTTAAAGCTATTAAATCAAAATGGTAATGCGTTGAAGGACCGTGTCATTATCATTGATCCAGGGCATGGTGGGAAAGATCATGGCACAGTTACAGGTTCAAATTCTGAAAAAACTATTACTTTAAAGGTTAGTACGATTGTGAAACAAAAGCTTGAAGCAGCAGGAGCTAAAGTAATGATGACTCGCACAGGAGATACGTATCCATCTTTACAAGATCGTGTTGACTTTACTGATGCGAACTATGGCGAAATTTTTGTGAGTATTCATGTGAACTCAGCAGGTAATACTTCTGCACAAGGTACAGAAACATATTATGCTGTGACAACAGGAGATATGTATCAAGAGGAGATTGACCTTGCGACATTCGTGAACAATCAAATCGTGAGCAATTTGAAGATGAAAAATCGTGGTGTAAAAGAAGAACAGTACTATGTAATTCGTAATATGGTGATTCCATCTATTTTAGTAGAGTTAGGCTTCCTCTCAAATGAGAGTGATCGAGCTAAACTGACAGATAATCAATACACTGAGCTTTTTGCAGATTCGATTTATAAAGGGATTGTCCAGTATTATACAAAACAATAATAAAAAAGAGGCAATTATGCTCTTTAAACTTTCAATAAAAGACATCAAGATATCCACTCTTGATGTCTTTTGTAATTTTTTATTTAGCCGATAAAAATTAATAGATATACAATCACTTTATAGGGATTTGTATCAAATGTTCATTATAGTGATTATTCGTATTTTATGTACATGGGTAGCATCAATAAATACGTAATCTATAAAAGTTCCAAATTCATATCTTTTAAAAATATAACCAAAAATCTATAAATTATATAATTGATATTGAAAAACTGTAAAGAAACTACTCAGCTTTTTGAGTTTCTTTACAGTTTAATTGGGAAAATAAATTATTGTCGATTCATTATTTAGTAAAGTAATCTGAACTGCGGTGTTCTACGCCACCAGCATTATAAATGTATAGAACTTCATATGTACCAGATGGTAAAGAAGCCACATTAGTTGTTACTAAACCTGTGTTCCAGAAGCCATTAAAACTTTCTTCAGTAATCACAGATGAAATACCACTTAATTTAACATTTTTATTTGAATCTTTAATGTACCAGTTTGCAATCCTACCTGTATGTGAAGCGGTAGTGTCTACGAAAAATTGGAAATTATGTTCAATTAAATTAGTTCCTATAAAGCGGACGTTAGTTTCATATGAAATCATTCCAGCTTCAGCTTGTATAGGGTTTGCTAATTCAACAACCCCTATAGAACCAATTGCACCAAATGCCATTGCTCCAGCTAACATTGCTTTACCTAACTTTAATTTTGATGATTTTAAGCTCATTATGATACCTCCGATTATATTTTTAGATAGAAATTAAATATATAGTTCAATTTGGATATCTAAGGGTTAATGATTTTTTATTTGGTTACAACTTAACTATTTTGAAAAATAAGCTGTAGCTCTAAATTCAGTACCACCAGCATTATAGATGTACAGAATTGAATAATTACCAGCAGGAAGAGCACTAATGTTAGTATTAATCAAACTTGTTGACCAGATAAATTCACCACTATTACCAGATACGCCTACATTAATAGAGCTTTGCCCGCTTAATCTAACATTTGAATTGGCATCTTTGATATACCAAGATGCTGTACGACCATAGTGGCTTGCTGAACTATCCACAGTGAATTGGAAATTATGGACAAGTGTACTTGCGGAACTACTGTTAATATTTGCTTGATAATCAAGCATTGCTGCTTCCGCTTTAATTGGTTGTGATAGCTCTACCACACTTACTGTGCCAATGGTGCCTAATGCAATTGTACCAGCTAAGGCGATTTTACCTATTATGGATGTGTATTTCATTTTTACAACTCCTACTACTTATTTGTAAATACATCGTGTTATTTACATTTTTTATGTTAACATAAAGATGAATTTTTTGGAAGTATAAAATATGTTTTTATTATTTTGTTAAATATAATAAATTTTATAAATATTATGAGAATTATGTTCTATTTTATATATAAATAATATTGAATGAATTGATAAATAACTTGAGTAGATTGGAACCTTTTGTGTTTATATACGTTTTAGTTTTATAATTTGTCATAGGGCTTGATAGTATTTTTCTATTTATTAGAAACCAGATTTTTATCATTATTAATTAAAAGATAAAGATGTAGAAAATTTTATTCTAACTATTAAGTACAATCAAATTTGTGGTATAATAGCTCTTGCTTTGTATCGATAAGGAAAACATTCATGAAGGAGGCATCACATCTACATAGATGTATAATATGTATGAATAAATTGAAACCAGTTCTCACAAAGATTAATAAAATTGATACATTTTCACCGTACTTCTTTTTACCGTTTATTTTAATGCTCTACTTTTTTGTTAGTTTATTTGATTTCCACCGTTTTGAAATGTTTAAAATAACAGCCTCTATTTGGCCAGCTGTTATTTTAGCGATTGTTTGTTATTATATTGGCGTTTATATTATTGATAAATTACAATGGACGATTCCATCATTTGGTCTATCCTTCTTTGGCAAATATGTTGTTCATTTTATCGTGGCATTAATGCTACTAGGCTTAGTGTCTTATATTATGATGATGGTCGGTGGTGGTCTGGGTATTTCAGATGAATCCAACCGTCGTAACTTAGACCCAAAACTAAACTTCTTTAGTCAATTGCTATGGTTTGGTGCATTGCTACTACTATCATATAAAATGATTTTAGAAAAACATATGACATGGAAAAAGGCAATTGTGTATGGTGCGATTTTTGCCGTTGTGATGTTTTTATTTTTATTAATGGGTTATCGTACACCATTAGTGATTATGTTATTTACAGGTATTATTATTTTCCACTATGTTGTACAACGAGTAAAATTAACTTGGTTTTTAACGGCCTTATTTGTGATAGGTGTCGTGTTCTCCATGTTTGGTTTCCTTCGAGTGCTGACTGAGGATACATCTAAGGAATTTAATGACCGTAGCCAGCCAGATGTAGAGCTATCTGAGGAAGAGGCTAAACGTTTATTAACGGCTGAGCAAAAAGTGAATTTAACACCAAAATGGATTCGTGCTATTAACCAAGAAGCGGTGACAGGACATATTGTGTTAAGTACAATTATTGAATACACACAGCAAGAGGGTTATTTGAAAGGTGAAATCCATAAAGGCGTTTTTAATACGATTTTACCTGGAGAGCAAATTTCACCACGTATGCGTGTAACAGAAGTCGTGAACTCTATTGGCGTTGAAAAAGGGAAGTACATTACGCGTGAGACAAGAACAACAACACCAACATTTATCGGTCAGCTATTTTTAGATGGTGGCTATTTATTAGTGGCGATTGGTTTCTTACTATATGGTGTTTTGATTTCACTAATTTACAATAAAGTGAAGCAAGGTGGCGTACGCAGCTTCCATGCAGTAGCCTATGCCTTTGTTATTACAGTATTTACCGTGTCAATGCATACAGGTTTACTTGATTTAATCTTTATTTTAATGCTAGGCTTCGTTATTATTGCCTCAGCTATTATCAAAATAGATAATAATAAATTACGTTTTTAATAAAAAAGAGATGTCCGACTATTTTTATTAAAAGTCAAGTTATTTTCTATTATTAAAGCTTTAACAACATGACAAATAGATATAATAGCTTTTTGCAGAATTAGTTGAAGAACTAATTCTGCTTTTATTTTTATAAATTTAATAAAGCTGGATTAAATGTAAGTTGTAAATACTGATTTTATAAATAAAGAACCCACTGTTTTGAAACAAAATTTGATCAAAACAGTGGGTTCTTTATTTATCTAGTTTGGTTATTTCAGGATACGAACATTCAATGAAAGCCTCCGATAGTTGAATAACAACCCCTATTAAATACTTAGTAACTAAACATACTTCATAAAATCTTAAGTTTTATAATGAAAAAACCTTAAGATTTTCTTGCTACAATGAACAAGTCAAATTATTTAGGAGGTTACGTTACAATGGATTTAATTAGTATAGTATTCGGTCTTTTACCATATGTAAAATATTCCATTTTTATCATCGCAATCTTGATGATTGGATACTTTATATATAGAAAGTTTTATCAGGGAAAGTATCCAATACGTCTTTCTAAATTCGTTTTCATCACTTTACTTATTTGTTGGTTCATTGTTGTGTTTGGAATCACTACTCTTAGTAGAGGGGCAAGGTATACGGGACAGATTAATTTTAATTTATTCACTAGTTATGTAAATGCATGGAATAATTGGTCACTGAGTGAATTTCAATTAATCATCTTTAATATGTTAATGTTTGTACCATTAGGTGTGCTATTACCGTTGATTCATCATAAAAACAAATCATTTTGGCGTGTACTCGTCATATCAATTACTTTCACGACTTGTATTGAAATTTCCCAATTGATTACAGGTAAAGGGATTTTTGAATTAGACGACCTTTTGCATAATACCATTGGGAGTTTAGCAGGGTACTTTATCGTAATGGTATTCATTCTATGGACCGAACAACGAAAATTAACATTCATACCGATTATGAAAGCTATTTCTATTCCACTAGTTTTTATTGCGTTATTTGGCGTAGCAAATGTGGTGTATAACGCGCAAGAATTTGGGAATCTGCCATTCAAACCTGCACAAAAACAAAATATGGAACACATACAGCTGCAACTGGAAACTGAACTTTCCAATAAATCACCTAAAGCATGTATTTATTACAATAAAGATGTGAATGATTTAAAAAAAGGGAAATTAATTGCCCAATCTATTGCTAAACAATTTAATTTGAAACAACAAGGTGGCATGCGGATTGACGGGACTAATCGTATATTTACATTTCAAGACGATGAAGGAAGTGCCTATTATTTAACTTATTTCATGTCAAATGGTTCTTGGTCTGTATCATTAGATAATATAAATGATGACCCCCTAAAAATTGATATTAAACAGCAAAAGCAACTTTTAGAAAATTGGTTAAAAAATGAAGGGCTATTATCGAATAACGCTATCTATCAGCAGCAGGATGAACGTACAATTCGTTGGGATTTAGCTGAACCAGAGAATTTACAATCCACATGTGAAGATTTCTCTAAAGGTCTGGTTATGATTAGTCTTTATAATCAGCAAGTACCCGACATATTATCTGATATCAGTGACAATGAAATGGTTGCGAAAAAGCCATTAATTTCACAACAGCAAGCATATAATGTATTGGTAAACGGAGAGTTTAGCACGTACAACCTTTTACAAAAAGGTGATACATTAACGATAACGAATGTTCGCCTAACCTATACTTATGATACAAAAGGTTATTATCAGCCTGTATATGTTTTTACAGGCTTTGTAAATGATTCAGACTATCTAATTGAAGTTTTAGTATCAGCTATTCAGTAAATAAAAAACTGAACTTGCTCGAATAGTGAACACTAAAAAAGTGTAGCTATTCGGGTTTTTTATTCAAGTCATTCAATGAAAGATATTTTTCTTTATCTAATACTAGTAGGTTAGTTTAATAAATACGAACAATTCCCAATAACATTGTGGGAAGATAGACAATAGGGACTCTGCTTTCTAAAAAATATCGATAGCATAACGTCTTTTATTCAACTAAACTGTTCTGCTAATGTTTTTTTCGTCGTTGTAAAATGTTTAGTCTTTTAACAAATCTAAATGAGAAGGATAGTCAAAATAAAAAGCACATCACTGAAATTTAGTAATGTGCTTTTTCATTAAATGTGTAACGGTATAAATGAAACACTATTGAATAAGACTTCATGTACAATTACTTGTACTTAACCTTACAGAGTAGGGCATCTCTTTTCTTGTACTATTTAACTGTTTCTACAATACGAATATAATCTTTATGAATATAGACAGGCATCATAGTTAGTTGATCAGACAGTACCTCATACCAACCATTAACATCTGTATTGGTAATAATGACAGGCATACCACTGCGTGAGTATTTGAACAGTGGACTGTTTGTTGTCGAAGCATCTGTGCGTACATTTAATCCTGTTGTTGTCGTGAAGCCAATCGTATATGGATTATTGGCATCTTTGAAACCTAATGCTTTATCAATTCGATAATAGTGACCTGCGATTTTTGCGCCCCAAAATGGATCTGATGCATATTTCACATTAAAACCGACTGCCTTAGAGCCAATAACAGCACCGTTAGCAAAATTTCTACCTGGTGAACCACCTGGTTGAATGTAATTCGGCTGAAGGAATTTCTCCACTAATTCACTAATATTGGCAGCAATACTGTCAAAGTTTTTATTTAATGGATTGACATCAAAGACATAGAGGCCAAATAGATTATTTAAGTTTTGAGCATGATCACTTAAGCCATATAAACTTTCGTGTTGAGCCATAGATAAAATTAATAAAGCGTTAATTTGTGAAGCTTCTTCTAGTTGTTTTAACGTGCTACCTAAACCGATGAGCTTACTTTTCGTTGTTGCATCTTTATAAATAGAAAGTCCTGAACTTTCTAATTCAGTTAGCTTCGTCATAATATAAGCGTCTATTTCTTCTGCTGTATATTGTGTTTTAGAGCGTATAGGCAAAAATTGATAGTAGTTATATACTTCTCCTTTTGGTGAGCCATCTGCAAGAGAAAAGTGAATGCCATCCCAACTATAGTATTTTTCACCTTTTTGCATAAATGCAGGCGCTTTACCATAGGTGTAGCTAGCATTATATTTATTCGTTGTATAATCATAAAGTGTATGTTTAATTTCCCCATTTTCATTTGAATAATAGGAGCGACCTTTACTCATCGCAAATGGAATTAATGTCACATCAGTTTGTTTTACATAGCCTATATGACCAGCTATATTCACTTTTACTTGTGTCGCATCACTGCTGATATATTCCATCTCTGTATTCGCTGCAATCGCGATTTGATCTTTCAGCGATTCTGAGTTTAACGTGACGTAATTATTTGTGACCGCATAGCCAGCTGTCATTTTCATAATTTTATCCTTCACCACAATAACCTGTGTCGCCTGACTTGCGGCCTTGCTAGCTTCTTCAAAACTAGTAAAGCCTTGTGTGCCTACTAGCTCACCGTTGACAATGCTCTTCACCATATATGCAGGTACTTCAACAGGTGGTGTTGGCGTTGGTGCTGGTGGAATCGGTGTTGGCAATTCCTCAGGTGGTGTTTCTTGTAATTGCATTAGACGATAAATAAACGTGGCAGCTTGTCCAATTGTCGCATTTTTCGTTGGCATGAAATGACCGTCAGAGCCTACAATGATGCCTAATTGTGCACCAGTTGCTACCGCTGAACGATAGTCCTTAATGATAGATGCCTCGTCTTTAAATTTAATCGTAGTGGATCCTTTAGGGATGTGTAAATAATTAATCGCTCTTTCTAACATCACCGCCATATGCTGTCGTGAAATAGCCGTATCAGGTTTAAATGAACCATCTACATAGCCTGTAATGATGCCAGCTGAAGCAGCTAATTGAATATCTTTAGCATATAAATAGGTATCTGGCACATCTGTAAAGTCGATCGTATTTTTTGTTGGTAATGCTAATGATTTTGCTAAATAAGAAGCAAATTCCCCACGTGTGACATTGTCACCTGGACGATAGCTTCCTTTTACGTCTTGCATGAGTGCATTTTTGGAGATTAAATATCGAAGTCCTTGTTCATGTGTATGACCAGTCAATTCATCTGCAAATACTTGTGACGGTTGCCAGCCTAAGAAACAAATGCTTATCATTAGCGTCATAATAATCGATAGTTTTTTCATATTAGTATCCTCCTAAACTTCTACACTATTTTAACAAAGTTCGAGTATGAGGATAAGAGACAAAGGAGCCAAATATAGAAATAGTTCTACTATAAAATATTGAACTTTTGTCGATTATATGACATATCAAAATAGCTTAAATGTTCCATAGCTATTTTGACATATTTTTGATAATGTTATAGAAGTAAAATAGTTGAAGGGAGAGTGAAGGCTCTATATTTTTCAGAGCAATCTATCAATGAAAAGAATGACAAAAAAATTATTGTTTTTAGTTGTGATTATGTCAATGGTTATAAGCCCACTGAGTGCTTATGCAGCGCAAACGGTAAAAAAGGATTATCCAGTATCCAAAGGTGTACAGTATAAACAATATACATACAATGATGGAGCGACCAATTCGATTAATCATCTGATTATGAATGTAGAGGATCCACTGACACAGGTACAGCTTGGCTTGCCTGCAAAGGTTAATGGGAAAGAGTCGACAGTAGCGAATGCGAATCGTTATTCACGTGAAGGAAATCGAGTAGTAGGAGCTATTAATGCGAGCTTCTTTAATATGTCAGAGGGATATCCATTGTTTTTACTTGCTCAAAATAATGTGATTATCAATGGCGGTGTCGTATCAAGCGGCGCTGATGAATATATGAATGTCCCAACAGCATTTGGTATGACGGCTGATGGGCGTGGACGAATTGATTATTTCGATTTTGATGTAACACTTTCTCATAATGGGACGAGTTATGAAATGTCAGGAATGAATCGTGTTCGTAATATTTATGAATCAATTATCTACACACCACAGTTTTATAGTAAAACGACAGACACGAATGAATATGGCTTTGAAATTGTTGTAGATACAGGTGAGCCAGTAACTGAAAATCGTTTCGGTCAAACATTAACAGGAAAAGTAACACAAATTACGCCATACGGTTCAAAAGAAAAAGTAACGATTCCTCCAAATGGCTTTGTTGTGTCAGCACAAGGTGGAGATTGGCATAGCAAGTTGGGTCAAATTGCAGTAGGGGATGAGTTAAGTGTCAATTTTTCAATTGATAATTCATGGCAGGATGCGCAATTTATTTTAGCAAGTGGTCCATATTTAGTGAAAGATAAAAAACCGTATATTATGATGAGTACTTCTAGTTCACGTGCTAAATTAATTGCACCACGTACAGTTGTAGCGACAAGCAATAATGGACAAACAGTGCATTTCATCACAGTGGATGGACTTCAAAATCATAGTAAGGGTATGAATATGGTCCAGCTTGCCAACTATTTAGTATCGCTTGGTGTCGAAAATGCGATTAACCTCGATGGTGGTGGTTCTACAACGATGGGTATTCGTAATTATGGTAGCAATAACGTGGTATTGGCGAATTTACCATCTAACTCTGGTAATACACAGCGCCTTGTATCTGCGACATTGTTAGCTGTTAGTACAGCACCAGATGGCAAAGCAACACATGTGAAATACACAAATAGCACAGACTATGCAACACTTTTAGTAGGAGCTTCGTCTACTATAGCAGTACAGTATGTTTTAGATGATAATTATACGACATTACCAATCGATGGGCGTATCTCACTAACTTCAGAGAATCCGTCATTGACTGTGAATGGTTCAAGCTATACAGCGACACAGGCAGGAGACGGGCGCATTTATATCAATTATGATGGAGAGCCTCTACAATCATTCCAAGTGAAAACAGTAGATGCACCAACAACAATGACACTTGCGCCAAACGCTAAAACGGTAAACGCTGGTGACACAGTTGCCTTTAAAGTAGATGCAAAAGATGAGGCAGGAAAAGCGATTGTCTATGATGCTTCACAGGTCAAATGGTCAGTGGAAGGCAATATCGGCACAATCACAAGTGCTGGTAAATTTACTGCACAGAACCCTGCAACAACGGGTAAGGTCATTGCCACACTAGGAACAAAAAGTGTTGAAGCGGCCGTTACTGTTGCTAAACCAGCTCTATTTAAAGATATTCCAACTAACTATATGTACTATAAAGAAATTGAGTATTTAACGAACAATAAAATTATTACAGGACAAGCAGACGGTACATTTAGACCAGATGATAAATTAACGCGTGCACATGCGGCTGTTATTATTAGTCGAGCACTTGGTTTAGATGTAACGAATGTAAAAAATCCAAGTTTGAAAGATGTACCAGCTAACCACACATACTATAAGCAAATTGCGGCAGTTGTAGAAGCGGGTATTATGAGTGGTAAAGGCGATCAAACCTTCGATCCAAATGGTACGTTAACACGAGCACAGATGGCAAAAATTGTAGCATTAGCTTATCAACTAAAAGGGACAAGTACAATGAACTTTAAAGATGTGCCAAAGGATCACTGGGCATATAGCTTTGTACAGCAGTTAGCAGCTAATAATATTACAACAGGTTATAAAGGAAATATATATAAACCAAACGAAGCGATTAGTCGGGCACATTTCGGTCTATTCTTATATAGAGCCATTCAACGATAAAGTGAACCTCTACTGATTGTTAGTTTCATCAATTGGATTTGACAGCCTGTTCATACAGGATAAAGATGAGCGGCTTCATCATGATAGTGTGGTGAAGTCGCTTTCTCTCTATATAAGCATAAAAGTTAAACACAATTATGATATAATCACAGTATTAAAAAGATAAAGGATGTTTTTTGATGAAAATAGGCATTGTGGGGAATTACGGCAATGATAATAATGGAGATGAGTCCATATTATACGGCATTCTTCAACAAGTAAAACAAACATTTTCTGTAACGAATGATGATATCACCGTATTTAGTAATAACACACAGCAAACATCCGAGCGTTACGGTGTACATAGCTATCCGTTATATTATCGCAAGAGTAATTTAGTTAAAACATTTATCCACACGTACAAAAATAATAAAGAATATGTATCGACCTTCGACCTTCTTATTATTGGTGGGGGCGGTATTTTAATGGATTTTTATAAACGTGAGGCACACCTTTATGGAACATATGCCATGATGGCAAAGCGTAGTAATGTTCCTTATGTGATTTATGGGTGTGGAGCAGGTCCACTTGATACGCTGTCAGGAAAAGTAAGTATTCGAATGATGTGTCACTATGCAGCAAATATTTCTGTACGTGATCCAGAATCGAAAAAGCTATTAGAAAGCATTGGGGTTAAAAAGCCAATTGAAATTATTGGTGATCCAGCTTTTACATTAAAGAAGGAGCGTCATCATTACGCTGACAAGCCTGTTAAAATCGGTGTATCGGCAGTGCCATTTTATAATGCAAATTATTGGCCAGAGGGTGACACGAAAAAATACGATGCCTATGTAACAGGCATGGCTAAAAATTTAGACCAAGTGATTGCACAACATCATACACACATTACATTTTTCGCAACGAAATTTCCACAAGATGTGACGGTGACAAAGGATATTCAGAAAAAAATGCAGTATCCTGACCAAACAACGATTATTGGCGAAAATTTAGTACCAGAGCGACTATTAGAAGTAGCCGAGACACAAGATATTATCATTGGTACACGTCTCCATTCATTGATTTTGGCAACAGATGCGGAAACGCCGATTATTGCTGTTTCTTATCATACGAAGGTGCAAGATTTTATGTCCTTTGTAGGGGCATCGGATCGTTGCTTGCAAATGCAGGATATCGAAAAAGATGAACAGGCACTAGCTACAGTTGTTGAGAAACTCAGTAGCAATTGGCAGCAATCTATTGCAGAGACGAAACAAATTGCAACTCAAATTCATCAAGAGGCCATGTCTGGTCAGGAATTAATGAAGAAGGCAGTGAAACGTCTATGAAAAAAATACTCGTCATTAGTAATATGTATCCAACATCTGACCATCTATCATTCGGTATTTTTGTGAAAAATCAAGTAACAGCATTAGAAAAAGCTGGAGTAGATGTAGAAGTAGCAGCGAATACAAATCCAGCAACAGGTAAGAAAAATACGATTTTGAAATATACAAAATGGGCTTGGAAAACTATAGTGAAGGGCATAAAATATCGTAAATCCATCGATTTGACACATGCACACTATGTTTTTCCTTCAGGTATGTTGTCATTATTGCTCAAAAAAATGTTTGGTATTCCGTACATTGTCACATCACATGGCGGCGATATTGAGCGTATGGCGAAGAAAAATGCGAAAATCCGTAACTGGACTGCAACAATTTTACAGGAAAGTGAACATATTATTGCTGCGGGCCCTGTTCTTGCTGAACAAATTGAGCAAGACTTTGGCATTGAGCGTTCAAAAATTTCAGTTGTTAGTATGGGTGTGAATCGAGAAATTTTTGTCAATAGTAGTCAAGAAGAAGCTCGTCAAAAACTTCAATTAGCCTCTGAGCCATTTATTTTCCTTTTTGTAGGGAATGTCATTCAGCAAAAAGGGGTAGAAGAGCTATTACAAGCCTTTCAAATGTTAAAAACGAAAGTAGCTCGCCCGATGGAATTAATGATTGTAGGCTCAAGACGAGATGAAAATTTTGTCCATTCATTGCAACCATTAGTAAGCGAAGACGTCAAATTCATTAATCCAGTCAAACAACAAGAGCTTATTCAATATTTTAATGCTTGTGATGTTTTTGTCTTACCATCTCATTTAGAAGGGTTTGGCTTGGTGGCATTAGAGGCTTTAGCGACAGATACACCTGTCATTGCTTCCAGTGTGGGAGGATTAACCTCACTGCTTGGGGAAGGTGCGGGGCATTTAGTGGAGCCAAAAAATGCAATGGCTCTATCTGAGGAGATGCTACGTGCGATGAATACATCAAAAGAACAGTATATGAATCGTCAGGCAGTTGACCATGTTTTAGCGATTCATGATGAAAAAAATATAACGGCTCGCTGTATTGCGATTTATGAATCGGCCATTAAAGGTGGGAATGGTTTATGAATCGATTTATAAAAATCATTGGCGCTGTAACGATTATTAACATTGTTGCACGTGTTTTCGGTTTTTTACGTGAAGTGATTATTAGTTATCAATATGGTAGTACACATATAGCAGATAGCATTTTCACAGCCTATACAATCCCGAACTTTTTATATTTAGTAGTGGGAGGAGCATTTACGACAGCCGTTATCTCCATCTATAATCGTGAAACAACAGATAAAGGATTATTTGTAAAGCAATCTTTTACGATTGTCTTATTGACAGTCACATTGATGACTATTATTTTAGTAGCATTTACGAATCCGATTATGAAAATGTTTTACGAGGAGAAAATGGCTAAAAAGGAATTTACTCAAGAGGATTTAGAGCGAGTGAAGTTGCTGTATTATTGGATGATGCCATCATCTATTTTACTTGTGCTATCCTCATGGTATAGTGGCTTATTGAATGCTAATCAAAAATTCCATTTATCAAGTTTTTCTATTTTAGTTTATAATGTTATTTTTGTGGTTATTGCATTCATTTTGTCTGAAATTGAGTTTATTGGACCAATTGGTTACGGCATTAGTGCATTACTGAGTGCTGTCATTATGCTGTATTTTTTAATTGTTGGTTATAAGAAATTAAATTCGTTTCAAGTTGGTTTTTCATTTGAACGAAATATTTCATCCAAGCAATTATGGGTTATGATTTTGCCGATTGTGCTTGGTGGCGCAACAATTCAAGTTTATTCCTTGTTACAGCGAGCATTTGCAAGCACCTTATCAGAAGGGGCATTGGCTGCGATTAACTATGCTTCACGGTTGATGCAGTTTCCACAGGCTATTTTGATTACGGCTGTTACAACGGTTATTTATCCAATTTTGAGTAAAAAGGAAGCAGAGAATGACCATGCTTCTATTAAAACATTGTATTCTAAAGGGTTACATTATTTACTCTTATTACTGCTACCAGTAACAGCGTATTCTTATTTCTATTCGGAAAATTTGATTCAAGTCGTTTACCAGCGTGGTAATTTTGATGCATTATCGACAGCTATTACAGCACCTGTATTTGCGATTTTTGTGTTGTCTATGTATTTTTTAGCAGCGAATACGTATATTACACGCTTCTATTATGCAAAAGGTGACTCGATGGCACCTGTCATTTTTAGTTTAATCAATGTATTTGGTGTCAATATTGCCGTCATCATGTTATTTATGAATCAATATGGTGCAGAAGCTATTGCATGGGGAACAATGGTTAGTTCGGTGACAAACTTTATTATGCTCGTTATTTATGCAGGGGTTAAATATGATTTGAAAATGGGTATTTTTAGTAAGGAAATTCAATTTTTCAGAGCCATACCACCAATGATGATTATTACACTTGTCATGTATTTCTCAAGCGAGTATTTAACATTTAGTAATAGATGGTTGACATTTATAGTGGGGCTTGCTGTTTTTAGTGCCGTTTTAGTAGGCTCTTATTTAGTATTTGGTATTAAGGAAGTAAGAGAATTTAGCGGACGTTTAAAACGTAGATTTATCAAATGAGATAAAAAGGGTATCATAGCTTGTTGTCTATGATACCCTTTTGGTTTGTTATTTTTTTACTGTGATATACAAATAAACACCTGTTTTTGAATTTTTTTGACTTTGAGGATGGACGATGAGCATATAATCTTGTCCAGCAATTAATGGCTTGGCTGGTGTAATACTTAATGATTTGCCATCTACTTTCGTTGTAATTGGAATTGGTTGATTGCCCAATGCTACGAGTTGTACGCTGCTTTCTTTCAGCGTTTTCGCAAGTGTTTGTGAAAATTTCACTGTAAATGTTTTGTTCGTTGGTACATTTTTAAGACTTGCTAGCTCTTTATAATCTTTGTAGTGTGTTTTTAAAATATCGTAGTGTGCTTGAGCAAGAGGTGCTGCTGTTTCAATAGTAGGTTGAACGCCTCTGCCATTAATTTCTTTACCAGAAGGGCCTGTAAATTTACCGACTGTCAGCTTTAAATAACTGCCATCATGTAATTCAAAGAAACCCTGCATCACACCTTTACCATAGGTTGTTTCTCCATATAAAATAGCTGATTGCTGATCCTGTAAGGAAGCCGCTAACATTTCAGAGGCACTTGCACTATAACGATTCACAAGAATACGTGTGTCAGCTGCAAATTTTTCTGTTTGATTGATTGCTCGCACTTCATGTGAGGTATGTGCTTCTTCTAATAAATAAGCAATTTTAGCTTTTGGGAACAAGCCTGCAAGCTCCTCAGCTACAGCTACATAACCACCACCATTGTTTTGCAAATCTAAAATAAAAGAAGTTGCACCACGCTGTTTTAATTGTGTTAAAGCTTTTTTAACAAGCTTTCCACCATCTTCTGAGAAGGAAGACATTGCAATATAGCCAACATCTCCAAATAATAGCTCCGATTCTACATTTGGTAATGAAAATTTCTTACGTGTCACTTTCTTTGTTACAGTTTGCCCATTTTCTTGGTGAAGTGTGATGTCTACCTGTGTACCCTCATCACCAACTAATAAGGAGGAAACTTCCTGAGTAGAGCTGCCCACAATATTTTGTCCATTGATAGACACAATAATGTCGCCAGCTTGAATGCCAGCCTTTGCAGCACCACCGTCTTCAATAACTTGTAAAATATGAATGCCATCCTCATGCTCTTCAATAACAACACCGATACCAATAGCTGTTTGATTGATGCTATTCATAAATGCTTCAAATTCCTGTTTAGTAAAATACACAGAGTAGGGGTCTAACATGGCAATGATTTCAGGAATTGTTTGAGCATTTTTTAGGTTGCCATTGACAGTACCAACATAATTTTCTGTAACAAGCGTTTTAATTTCTTGTACGAGCTGTTGGTCATTGTTTGCGGCTGAGACATGCCCGACTATTAAAAAGATAAAACTAACAGCAAAGATAAAAGACCATAATTGTTTTCTCATATGTCACCTCTTTTTTAGGGTACTTTCATTATACATGAATTTCCACATTAAGGTCTTTTACTAAGATAAATAATATAGCCAATCATTGCACCGATGCTTGCAGGAATAAGCCAACCTAAGTTTTGTTCATAGAAAGGAAATGCTTTCAACATCCTTTCATAAAAAGGGAGCGTGATAGCTACTTCTTTAAAGCCATCATAAAGGCTAACAAAAAATGTTGGAATTAAAGCAGAAATATAAACAATTGCGCCACCTTTAAAGAAATGATCTAAAAGTGAGAGCAACATCAGGACGATAGCTAATGGATAAATAACAAGTAGCACAGGTAAGGAGGCATTTGTAATTTTCGTTAACCCAACATTCGTAATGGCTAAACTAAAGAAGGTGAAAATGTACAGAAATACTTTATAAGGAATTTTCGGCAATAAACGATGAAAATATTGAGCGTTGGCTGTAAGTAAACCGACAGCTGTAGAAATACAGGCCAATAAAATAATAATCGCTAAAATGATACTGCCAAAATGGCCAAATAGTACTTTCACAGATTGAGCGATAATACTACCACCATTATCAAATGTACCAATGGATTCAACACTTGTATTGCCAATATAACTAAGTGATATGTAGACAAATGCTAGACCAATCGCAGCAATAACACCAGCAAAAATAGTCGTATTAATTTGCTGCTTCGTATTCGTCATCCCTTTATCCTTTAAAGCCTGTAAGATAACAATCCCAAAGACGAGTGCACCTAAGACATCCATTGTTAAATAGCCTTGTACAAATCCTTCTGCAAAGGGAGAGATAACATAACTACCTACCGCTTGTTGTGCCTGTCCCATTGGTGTTATAAAGCTTTTAATAGCTAATAGTAAAATCACAATCAATAAGGCAGGTGTTAAAATTTTCCCAATTCGATCAACTAATTTGGAAGGATTGAGTGATAAATAGAGAATGAATGCAAAAAATAGAACAGATGTGATAAAAAGTGAGACACTGTGATGAGTGAATCCTTCGGGAAGTAGCGGTGCAATACCAATTTCATAAGAAACCGAACCTGTACGTGGCATTGCGAAAAAGGGACCGATTGCTAAATAAACAATGGAGGTGAACATAACACCAAATACAGGGTTAACACGATTAGCCAACACTTGTAAATCGCCACCTGCTTTAGCGACAGCCACAATGGCGAGCAATGGTAGACCTACCCCAGTTGCTAAAAAGCCTAACATGGCAACAGCAATATTTTCTCCCGCTTGCTGTCCCAATAATGGTGGGAAGATAATATTACCAGCACCTAAAAAGAGTGCAAATAATAATAAGCCCACTGATAAATTTTCTTTCATAAAAAGCATGAAACTTCTCACAATAACCTCCTACTATCTTAAAAGCAAAACTTTCAAAAAATTTCAACTGCAAAAATGTATAATAGCATAAAGAGGGAATTTTTGCAAAGTAAAATAGGCTAAATAGAATAG
The DNA here is from genome assembly GCF_026012395.1 of Lysinibacillus piscis. Lineage (GTDB taxonomy): Bacteria > Bacillota > Bacilli > Bacillales_A > Planococcaceae > Lysinibacillus > Lysinibacillus piscis. The sequence goes on along the minus strand of NZ_BRZA01000001.1, from coordinate 987,795 downwards.
TTGAATATAGTTAGTATTTCCGTGTTCTAATGACTAAATATCTAGTATGATACTTATAAGGTAATCATTTTGTGAAACGGAGGATAGTTATGAAAATATCCAAAAAACTAAGCGCTGTTACTTTAGGAATCGTATCTACTATTTTTCTAACGATTCCAACAGCAGAAGCAGCAACATATGTTGTACAAAAAGGTGATACATTAACAAAAGTAGCACAACGTCATCAAGTATCGATACAAGATATTAAAGCATGGAACAATCTAGTAGAAGATACTATTTTCGTTGCGCAAAAATTGGATATTTTAACACCAGCAAAACCGATTGTTGTTTCACATACGGTTGCAAAAGGAGATACATTATCCAATATAGCTAAGCAATACAATGTAGCATTGAAAGATATTAAAGAGTGGAATAAGTTGCAAAAAGACACCATTTATATTGGACAAGTGTTGGCAGTTTCACCAGTGGCATTAATACCTGAAGAAGAAAGTGTACATAAAGTGGTTACACCAAGCCCATCAACAGACACTACTATTCTCGTGAATGCTCCTACAACAAATAGTCAAACTATTTATAAAAAGGCAATAGAACTTGCGAACACATTAGTTGGTATACCATATGTGTTTGGTGGAAATACGGTAGAAGGTCTTGATTGTAGTGGTTTAATTTTCTATACATTTAATCAAAGTGGTTTGAAAATTGCGAGGGATAGTAGTGAAGGCTATTATTTTGGCAGTACCGTACAAGTGAAAAATCCGGTAGCAGGGGATTTGGTATTTTTTGAAAACACATATAAAGAAGGTATTTCACACATGGGCATTTATCTTGGTGGCACTAAATTTGTTCATGCAGGCACAAATGGTGTTGAAGTATCAGATGTGACCAATTCCTATTGGTCAACAAGATTAGTTGGCTATAAGCGATTCGATATTATTAAATAGCTTGAAGAGGGCTATTCAGAAGATGTATTCTGAATAGCCCTTTTACATGAAAAATTATATTGAAGCTTGTGTTACACGTGCTGTCCAGCGAGAAAGGTCAGCCCCTTTTGGATTTACTAACTTTGCTGGGAAAATAAATGTCCACGGTTTTGTGGAATTAGGCTGTACGGTTAGGATTGGGTCCATTTTGAAAGAGCCCTTTGCAATTTGTATACCTCTTGCATCAATGATTTCCAATGGTAGCTGTTCAAGATTAATCGCTTTATTATGTCCATTACGAATAAAGATTGATACATTTAAGCTACCATCATTTGAAAATTTAGCTTGTAAACCAGTAAAGTTGACCTCTGTTTCACCAAGCTTTGGCAAATCTTTCACGATGCGTGCTAATTCTTCTTTTTGCTCTGCTGGTAGTTGCTCTTCCCATGTTGCATCTAACTCTAATTGATGGTCACGTAAGGAAACTAAATTGAAGGCAAGCTTCCATCCTTCCTCGGGCACTTCTGTGACTTGACGACTCGCTTGGTCAAATTCAAATACCCATGGGCGAGCACTTTCTGCTGGAATTGTGCCAAGTGTTTTAAAATCGAATCGTTTGGAAGCAACCAGTTTTTCATCTTTATCAATAATGAATAGTTCGATGTCACCAAGCTCAATTTCTTCTGGTAAAGAAGAACGGAAGAACGCACGTACAAGCCATTTACCAGTACGCATATCTTCATCAATGCTGATCGAAGACAGTGATAATTGGTTTGGTTTTAATGGCTCTAATTCATTAGCTAAAAAGTTAAAAATATATTTTTGCTCTTGCGGTACTTCCCATTCTGGATGGAAGGATAGCTTTGTGATGACATCACGCTCAGCATCTGTTTCATCAACACTCATATTTGTTAAAACATCTTTTGAGCTAACAGTACTTTCTTTCCCGACTGTATCTGTTTTTTTAAAGAATGAAAATAAACCCATGATTATAGTTCCCCCTGTTCAGCTTCTACGATTTTCATAAAGCCTGTAATCTCACTAATAATTGAACGACGTAACTCTTGGAAGTTTTTCCCGAATAATTCTAAGCCTTCACGCTGATAAATACGCATTGGATCTTCTTGCTGGTAGTGACGCAGTCCAATACCTTCTTTTAAATGGGCCATTGCTTCTAAATGTTTCACCCAACCACTATCCAAGTAGCTAAGCATCACTTGAGGAATGACAGCCATGACACGTTCGTTATCTGCGAATTTTTCCATTTGTGCAGTCAATTCGTCTACAGGTGCTTGTAAAGAATCTAAAATAGGAATCACTTTGCCGACTTCGCGATCGATGGTAACAGGGTGTATGAATAGACTGTTTAATGTTTTTTCCATACTATCATAGTCCCACTCTACAGAAGGAAGCTCTTCTGGGGCAGCATCGCGTACAGCAAAATCTACTGTTTCATAGAACATTTGCTTTAATTGTCCTAATAAATCTTCACCTGCTAAAATTTTATCACGCATGCCATAAATAACAGTACGTTGATCATTGATAACATCATCTAATTTGAGATTGTATTCACGCATACCGTATTGTGAGCCTTCTACAATGCGTTGTGTGCGGTCAATTAGCTCTTGCACATCCTTATTTTGAATGATGCCTTGCTTATCTACGACCATTTTAGATGAAAATTTCTCTACATCTTCTTTTGCGTAGCGGCGGAACATATCATCTTCAATAGAAAGGATGAAGCGGCTTTCCCCAACATCGCCCTGGCGTCCAGAACGTCCACGTAATTGATTATCAACACGACGGCTTTCATGTTTTTCTGTTCCGATAACAAATAGACCACCAAGCTCAGCGACACCTTCACCTAGCATAATATCTGTTCCACGACCCGCCATGTTTGTAGCAACTGTAATACGTCCTTTTTGTCCTGCTTCAGAGATGAGTTCTACCTCTTGTTCAACCGTTTTCGCATTCAATAGTTGGAACTTTAATCCTTCTTTTTTCAAATAATCAGCGACTGTTTCTGATTGTAAGATGGAAGTTGTTCCAATTAAGATAGGCTGTCCTGTTTCATGACGACGTTTTGCTTCTGCCGCAACATGTTTATATTTAGCCTCTTGTGTACTAAAAATAAGGTCAGCTTGGTCTACACGTAGACGTGGACGGTTTGTTGGAATTTGCACAACTTCCATGCCATAGACTTCACGAATTTCTTTTTCCTGTGTTTTCGCTGTACCCGTCATCCCAGAAAGCTTTGGATACATACGGAAATAGTTTTGAATTGTAATTTGTGCTTGTGCTTTATTTTCTTCAGTAATTGTTACACCTTCTTTAGCTTCAATCGCTTGATGTAAACCATCAGATAATGAGCGACCTTCTAAAATACGGCCAGTGAACATATCAACAAGCTCAATTTTATCATCTTTAATGATGTAATCTACATCGCGTGCAAACATTACATGTGCACGTACAGCTTGAATGACATAATGATAAAGTGTTTGGTGCTCAAGATCATATAGATTGTCGACATTGAAGGCAGCCTCTACTTTTTCAATTCCTTTTTCTGTTAAAGAAGTAGCTTTTGTCTCATCATCGAAGTCATAGTCTTCTTCTGCTTTAAAGCGTTTTGCCAACATTGCTGCAATACGGTGAAGCTCATCATTTGCAGGCATTTTTCCTGCGATGATAAGTGGTGTTTTTGCTTCATCAATTAGGACACTATCCACTTCATCAATAATGGCAAAATGATATGGACGCTGTACCTTATCAGCTAAGCTATGTGCCATATTGTCGCGTAAATAGTCAAAACCAAACTCTGTTCCAACACCATATGTGATGTCAGCATTATACGCTTCTTGCTTTGCGTTAGACTCCATCATTGGTATATTTAAGCCAACTGTTAAGCCTAAGAAACGATGAATTTGTCCAACTAATTCGTAGTCACGTTTTGCTAAATAGTCATTGACTGTAATAACATGTACACCTTTGCCTTCTAATGCACGAACATAAGAAGGAAGTGAAGCTACAAGCGTTTTTCCTTCACCCGTCGGCATTTCAGCAATATTGCCTTCTGTTAAAACAAGTCCACCGATAAGCTGTACATCAAAGTGACGCATGCCTAATACACGTTTTGAAGCTTCACGCACAACCGCAAAAGCATCTGGGATGATTGCTGTAATGGGTTCGCCTTGCTCTAAACGTTTCTTGAAAATAAAAGTCATTTCTTGCAATTCTGCATCTGACTTGTTGACATATTGTTCTTCAAGACTGTTGATTTGTTCTACTATCTTATAGTAGCGCTTTAATTGACGAGCACTCGTTTGCTCTGTATTACGTTTAAAAATTGAGAACATGAAATATACGCTCCTTTTAAGTTGTCTACTGTTAGACACTTCATTATTCTATCAAATTTTACGAATGGTGACCACACGTGTTTAAACTGTGCGAAAGCGTGAGTGCAACGTAGCGACAGCAACAAATGTTTTCTGTGCGAAAGCGTGAGTGCAACGTAGCGACAGCAACACTTGACATGTATCATTGAAAATGAGGCATAATAGATAAAAAATGATGGAAAATAAATAGAAAAAGTATATTTCATTGCTTGTTCATGCTATAATTAAATGAGGATTAGATGTAGATTATTTTTTGAGGAGGAGAGACATGCTTTACGTGTCTTTACTAGCAGCATTTGTTGCTTCCATATTATTAACTCCACTGGTGAAAAAATTAGCTTTTCGGATAGGCGCAGTAGATGCACCAAATTATCGAAAAGTACATGCACGCATTATGCCAAGACTTGGCGGATTAGCTATTTTTCTCGCTTTTTTAATAGGTATAGCCATATCGTCGCCATTTTTAATCAATGTGTTTACAGATGGTAGTGGTGGCCCTTATTTATTAGCCATTGTGCTTGGTGCATGTATTATTGTCGCAACAGGTGTTATCGATGATATGCGTGAAATTTCTGCTAAAGCGAAAATGCTTGGTCAACTGATAGCAGCGCTTATTGTTGTTTTTGTTGGTGGCATTCAAATTGAAGTGATTAACTTGCCATTCGTTGGTGAATTGAATTTTGGTTTACTAAGTATACCGTTAACAATTTTATGGATTGTAGGTATTACAAATGCCATTAATTTAATTGATGGTTTAGACGGTTTAGCAGCAGGTGTTTCTTCTATTGCATTGCTTACATTGTCAGTCATGGCCTTTAGTATGGGCAATATGTTTGTATTACCTGTAGCAGCCATTTTAGCGGTGGCAACAATCGGCTTTTTATTTTACAATTTCCATCCAGCGAAAATTTTTATGGGTGATACAGGAGCCTTATTTTTAGGCTTTATGATTTCAGTGCTTGCTTTACTCGGTTTTAAAAATATTACAGTAGTATCATTCATTATTCCTGTTATTATGTTAGGTGTACCAATTTCTGATACATTCTTTGCTATTGTACGTCGTGTACGTATGAAGCAAAAATGGTCTGATCCAGATAAATCTCATTTGCATCACCGTTTGCTTGATATGGGGTTCACACATCGTCAAACGGTATTAATTATTTATGCGATTGCGATGATGTTTGGATTAGCAGCGGTTATTTTCTCAATGGCAAAAGTATGGGGTGCTATCTTATTAATTGCCGTAATTTTAACAGCGATTGAAATATTCGTAGAAATTATCGGTCTAGCAGGGAAGAATTACAAACCATTATTAAATTTTGTGCGGATATTTAATAAATAAACGATATAGGCAATCATCTCATACAATAGGGATGATTGCTTTTTTATTTTGGCATACAATGTGAAAATTAAAAAGGTCCAAATTCACGGAATAGAAGTGAATTTGGACCTTTTAATATTATTCAGAAGAGGCAGACTCATCATTTGTTGGTGTTAGTGAGTTATTTGTTAAACTAGTAGGTGTTTCATTGACATCTAAATGGTTTCTTAAGATTTCACTAACTGTATCGACGGATTGTTGGTTGAGTTGATAATAATAGACACCTGTGGACATATCATCTGCACCTTCTAATGTTAGTGAGTCAATACGTGGCATGCCTTGTGTGACATACGATAAAAATGATTTCATTTCATCAAACGTCATATTCGTTTTCATATTATCACCAATTGCTCGGATAACATCATCATACTTTGTAATAGAGCCAACAGAAGAAACCTTATTAATAATCGCTGTTAAAATTTCTTGTTGACGTTTACCACGCTCGATATCGTTATCTTGTTTTCGTGTTCTAGCAAGTGCAAGTGCCTGACTGCCATTTAAATGTTGTAAACCAGGCTGTAAATTGACTGTATTACGATCGAATTCATCTTTTTCATGCAATGCATAAGGGACTTCAGCTTCAATACCACCTAGAGCATTGACAACATCGATAAAGGCATTGAAATTCATACGTACATAATAATCAATTGGCACATCAAATAAGTCTTCAACTGTTTCAAGTGTTGCTAATGTTCCACCATAAGCATGAGCATGTGTAATTTTATCTTTATATCCTACTTGTGGGATGTACACATAAGAATCACGTGGAATGCTTAGCATTTTAATCGTCTTTGTTTGATTGTTTAATGTTGCTAAAATTAAAGCATCTGAACGGGAATTTTCTGAGCCTTGTCCACGGCTTGCACTATCATCTACACCGACGAATAAAATGGAAACATTGTCTTGGACAGGTTCAATTTTTTCTACACGGCGAGGGGATGTTTCTCGTCCCTCTAATACTTCATGTGCAGTGTTAGCAGCTTGTTCAGCTTGCTTAGTCAAATAAACACCATAAGCTGTTACACAAATAAGTGAGCTAGCGACAAGTAACAAAGTAATTTTTATAATAAGAGAAACTTTAGAAGGCTTCTTTTTTTCTTTAGAATTTGATCTTTTTGTCATTGTTTAATAGATTCTCCTCTAAATTCAGGCATTATTGAGATTAGTCAAAAATAGCTCAATATTAGAATTATACTATGGATACTAGACTCTCGACAATGAAAACTATTCCTCTACAAGAAATTCGATAAATCGTGCATCTTCAAATGTGATGATGGCTTGTCCATTTGTCATTTCTGTTAGCCAATTATGGAAAGCTGATTCTTGCTCTTTTGGAACAGGGACAATAATATCGACACCTTCTAAATAACGAATTTCTTCTATAGTATAAGTAGAGCTACGAATTTCATTTTCGACTTTTCCTAGCCATGTGTAATCAATCGACACTTTCATCATGTGATGCAACTTTCGTTCGACAATTTGTGCTGCAAGTAAGCCTTCTGTCGTTGCTTTGCCATATGCACGAATAAGACCGCCGCCCCCAAGTTTAATGCCTCCAAAATAGCGTGTTACAACAACGACTGTGTCTTTTAAGCCTTGTTTTTTAAGTACTTCTAACATAGGGACGCCAGCTGTACCACTAGGTTCCCCATCATCATTCGCTTTTTGAATATGGTCATGTTCACCGATTAAATAGGCAGAGCAATTATGTGTTGCATGATGGTGTGTCTTTTTTATACGTTCTATAAAGAGAAGTGCATCCTCTTCCGTTTCTGCACGTTCTATATAAGTGAGGAAGCGAGACTTTGAAATAACAATTTCACTTTCTCCATATCCTTTGACCGTTAAATAATTTTCTCTCATATTTCTATTCTCCTTTAAAATAGTAGCGTGACTTCTATAATTTTCATAAAGAAAAAGCATTAAATTTTATCATTGTAATGCTATAATAGGTGTAGACTATAGCATATATGAAATTAGTCTTTAAAAAAAGCAAACAACTATATGACATTAGACTGGGGAGTACATAATGTTTGCAAATGATACTTTTGATTTAAAATCACTTGACGATATATTCAATCAAATGGTAGAAACAATTATGAGTTCAAAAGATGATATTTTTATTATAAGCGAACAAAGTAGACGAAGCTTTGAAGAGATGCAAAAAGAGTTAGAAACTGTTCGTAAACAAATCACAACCGTTATCCTTGAAAGTGATGCACTTGAAAAAAGTACACAGCTTGCTAAACAAAGATTAGCTAAGGTCAGTGAGGCTTTTAATAATTATACAGAAGAACAAGTAAGACACGCATATGAAACAGCGCATGATTTTCAAACAAAGCTCTCTATTATCCGGTCAGAAGAAAAACAATTACGTGATAAACGAGATGATTTAGAGAGAAGATTACGAGCTTTGTTAGATACGATTGAACGTGCTGACCAAATTGTCAATCAAGTGAATGTTGTGTTAAATTATTTAACATCCGATTTAAAAAATGTTGGCTTGGCACTTGAACAAGCGAAGGTGAAGCAAGATTTTGGCATTCGTATTATTGCAGCACAGGAAGAAGAGCGGAAACGATTATCAAGAGAAATTCATGATGGACCTGCACAAATGTTAGCAAATGTATTAATGCGTACCGATTTAATTGAACGAACGTATCGTGAAAAAGGGATAGATTATGCATTAAAAGAGATTGCTGATTTAAAAAGAATTGTCCGTAATGCATTATCAGAGGTACGACGCATCATTTATGATTTGCGTCCGATGGCTCTCGATGATTTAGGCATCGTACCAACTTTAAAGAAATATTTATCAACAGTGACAGAATATAATCCAGAAGTTGAGGTACATTTCCAATCCAAAAGTGTAGAAACACGCATTCCGTCGAACTATGAAGTTTCAATGTTCCGCTTAGTGCAAGAATGTGTAACAAATGCAATGAAGCACGGGAAATGTAAAAATATTTGGGTGAAGCTTGAGTGGTTAAAAGATGCTGTCAATATTGTCGTGAAAGATGATGGACAAGGCTTTGATCCACAAACTGTGAAAGATCATTCATTTGGGATTATTGGTATGCGAGAGCGTATTGATATATTAAATGGTACAATGACTCTTAATAGTAAAATCAATAATGGTACAGCAGTAGTGTTTAAAATCCCATTAACGATTGAATGAATGGAAATTTAGGAGGTAATGACTATGACTATGACAAAAATTATTATTGTGGATGATCACCAATTATTCCGTGAAGGCGTAAAGCGTATTTTAGATTTTGAAGATACATTTGATGTGATTGCAGAAGGTGATGATGGAACGGATATCGTTTCTTTATATACAGAAAACCAACCAGATGTTGTGTTGATGGATATTAATATGCCAGGAAAAAATGGTGTGGATGCAACAGCAGAACTGATTGGTGAGTACCCAGATGCGAAGGTAATTATGCTATCGATTCATGATGATGAAACATATGTAACACACGCATTAAAATCAGGTGCACTTGGCTATATGTTAAAAGAAATGGATGCAGATGAAATTGTAGAGGCGATTAAAGTTGTTGCGAACGGTGGCTCTTATTTACACCCGAAAGTGACAAAAAATTTAGTAGCAGAATTCCGTCGTCTTTCTGAACATGAAAACAAAGGCAATTTCCATCAATCAGAAATTCGTCGTCCATTCCATTTACTTACAAAACGTGAATGTGAAGTATTGCAATTATTAACAGACGGCCAATCGAACCGTGCTATTGGCGAAACACTATTTATTTCGGAAAAAACAGTGAAAAACCATGTATCAAGTATTTTACAAAAAATGAATGTTAATGACCGTACACAAGCAGTTGTGACAGCAATTAAAAATGGCTGGGTAGAAGTTCGTTAATGCAGACCACTAGCAAATGAAAGCCACTTTTAATCTACTTGTACAAAAGGTAGATTAAAAGTGGTTTTTGCGTGCAACATTTTTATTTATTTGGCGTCATAAGGTGGGTGTAGCATGAAAGTTTCGACAAAGATAATTCTGTGCTACAATATGCGCGGGAGGGTTTTAGATGTTTAAAAAATATATGATGGCAGTGATGGTCTTATTTCTGTTAACTGCTTGTAGTAATAAAGAAGATTTAGATGCACAAGAAAGAGAAAAAATAATAGAAGAAGGTACAGCAGGCTTTGAGATGATGGGTGATACAATCGAAAAAGCGAAAGATGTACCAGCTGATGAGGAAAAAGCTATTGTCGCTGCTTTTGAAGAATATATTGCTGCATTAAATGCAGAAGAAGTAGACCGTTATATGCAAAGTATCGCTAAAAATCCAAAGGGCTTTCAATATGAAGAAGAGAAGGCCTTTGTGGCAGATATCTTTACGAAATTCGATACGAAGCGAGAAGTGGATAACATAACGATTACAAAGTATTCTCCAGAGGAAGCACAAGTTTTTGCTACTATCAGCACAAATTCATTACAGTTGGAGACGAAAGTACAACATGAAAGTGCTGGTCGTCAAGTAACGGTCTTTGTCAAAGAAGATGACAACTGGAAAGTAACGAGTGTTTATTATATTGGCGATGATTCGCAATCAAGCACAGCAAATTAATCAAGAAATGAATGTGGATGATGATATTCACATTCATTTCTTTTTCATGTAAACTATGGATTATGGGAGTGTGACATGAATGAGAACGGCAATTGTAACAGATAGTACAGCCTATATTACACCTGAGGAACGTGCACGTTTAAATATCCATATGATTCCGTTAAGTGTGAATATTGCAGGGCAATTATTTGCAGAAGAAGTGGATATTACAGCAGCTGAATTTTATGATAAAGTGCGTGGAGCGAAAGAGTTTCCAAAAACAACACAACCACCAATTGGAGAATTTGTTGCTTTGTTTAGCGATTTAGCAAAGGATTATGATGCAGTAATTGCCATTCATTTATCAAGCGGTATTAGTGGGACATACCAAGGTGCAGTACAAGCTGGTGAAATGGTAGATGGACTGGATGTTTACACATTTGATAGTGAAATATCCTGTGCTGTACAAGGTTTTTATGTTTTACGTGCAGCAGAAATGGCTGCACAAGGTCATAGTGCACAGGAGATTATGGCAGCATTGGCGGATATGAAGCCATATACTCGTGCTTATTTTATTGTAGATGATTTAGCCCATTTACAACGTGGAGGGCGTTTGTCAGCAGCCGCAGCTCTAATCGGTGGATTATTGCAAGTAAAGCCGATTTTACATTTTGTTGATAAAGTCATTGTGCCTTTTGAAAAAATTCGTACACGTAAAAAGGCTTTAAAACGTGTAGAAGACTTACTAGCGGAAGATGCACACCGTTATGAGGCATTGGATGCAGTCGTGATTCACGGTAATTGTGAGGAAGAAGCTGAGGAATGGCGCAAACAGTTAGCGACAGCCTATCCTAACGTGGACTTCACACTAAGTTACTTCGGTCCGGTTATAGGCACACATTTAGGTGAAGGTTCCGTAGGCTTAGGGTGGACGAAAAAATAACATTAACTTGTTGAAAAACAAAAGTAGCAATGAGTCATTTCCTTCATAACAGAAGGGATAAAGACTAAAAGTGTCACGTCTTATGACAACGTTTTTGAGCCAATATTATGTTGATCTTAGGGTATTGACTGTCTCGCTATCCTGCGACAGTCAAAGTAAACATCCACTCGAATCTGCAAAAGTGAAATCTTTTTAGCAAGCATTTTGCTAATAGTAACAGTCATTACTACTGACCCTATTTCTTTTTATTTTAAATGGAAAAAGTAAATAAATACCCTTTTCGAAATAGAGTAAGGTTAAATTATTTAACTTACGCCTATTAATAGAGAAAAAAGTAAATATACCCACTTTTGCAGAATAGTTGAGTGGAGTGGAGCTAGCGTCACTCCTAGGGGATGTGCGTCACAGATGAGACCCTGAGGCTAACACGATGTTAGTCATAAAGGCGTTGTCACAGGACGTGACGCTCTTAGCCTTTGTTCCTTCCTTATGAGTGAAGCGGCTCATCGGACGCCCCCTGGAAAGGACGCTGGCGGAACGGAAATCAACCCTTGCTTTGCTCAAAGTGCTTATTTTGTTTTTGATAGCAACTTTTTTCAATAGAATACAACAGCCTCTACGTAGATAAGGTAGGGGCTGTTTAGTAGACAAAGGAGATGACTAATGAACTATCGTAGTTGGATTGTACCACCAGCATTACGTGATTTTCATGAAGGGCGTATTTGGTTAAAGGAGCATTCACCATTTGCTCAACAGGATATAGAACGAGCTTTGCAACATCATTATGTTCAAGTACTTCCTGGTATTCAAACAATCCCCTCTATAAAATGCAATCGCTGTCACAATCAAAATCGACACCAATTCATTTTATTTGATTGTGCAAAATGTCAAAAAACGTGTGTTTACTGTCGCCATTGTATCAAAATGGGCAGGGTAAGTAGCTGTACACAATTGATGATATGGGCAGGTCCTCGCTTTATCAAGCAAAAAAAGCATACTTTTCATTGGACAGGGCAATTTACACTACTCCAAAGGAAGGCAGCTGATGAAGTTTTAGCTAGCGTGAAACAGCGACGTTCACATATCATAACAGCTGTTTGTGGCGCAGGAAAAACAGAGCTATTGTTCCCTACAGTTTACTATGCTCTGTGTCAAGGTTTACGCATTTGTATTGCAACTCCTCGCACAGATGTCGTTCTCGAATTATTTCCCCGCTTTCAACGAACATTCCCGCAAACTACGATCCATGCTTTATATGGAGATGCACCAAAGCAAGAAGGCTATGCACAACTAATTATTGCCACAACTCACCAACTTTATCGATTTAAGCAAGCATTTGATGTGATGATTGTTGATGAAGCCGATGCTTTTCCTTATGTATTTGATGACACCCTCCAACAAGCAGTGCAGAAAGCAAAAACAGCCATAGCACCAATTATAGTTGTTACCGCAACCCCTTCGCAAAAATTACTGTCACAATTTCCAACAGTGCAACGTTCCTTTATCCCGAAACGCTATCATAATCATCCATTGCCAGTGCCACAATTTAGTGCTTTATGGCGTTATGAAAAATGTTTTCGAGCTGGAAAAATACCACGCAAGCTCAAAAAATGGGTAGAGCACCAACTTGCTCAGCAACGACCATTCCTATTATTTTTTCCAACAATTGAGTTAATGTTAGTGGCTGAACCACTGTTTCAAGCAATGGAATCAACGATTGTAGCTGTGCATGCAGAAGATCCTGAACGGAAGGAGAAAGTATTACAATTACGTCAGCGGGAGGTCAAAGGCTTACTAACAACAACGATTTTAGAAAGAGGTATTACCATTGCGAATGTACAAGTAGCGGTAATTGGAGCGGAATCAGCTATTTTCACAGCGAGTGCACTGATTCAAATAGCAGGAAGAGTAGGGCGACATGTCGATTTTGCAGATGGTGATATTTTATTTTTCCATCATGGCATAACAGCGGAAATGGATGAAGCACGTGCTGAAATTATAAAATATAATAAGGAAGGTTTTTCGGAATGAATAAGGACATTACACATTGTTTATTATGTGCCCAGCGTATTCAAGCTGTTATTTCCTGGAGAATACTGCTGACAAAGCAATTTCCACCCACGATTTGTGATCGATGTATGGCTCAATTTGAAGATTCTTCATGTGCGTTTGCCATCTATAAATATAATGAAGCGATGAAGGTATACTTACATCAATATAAATTTCTGCAAGATATTGCATTAGCTAAAGTGTTTCGTCAGCAAATCCATGCACATTTCCGCAAAGAGCGAGCCATCATTATTCCTATTCCCATGCATCCCCTTAAACAAATAGAACGAACATTTTCACATGTAGAAGAGCTATTGAAAGCGGCTTGTATTCCTTATATTCAGCTATTAGAAAAGACAACCACTGAAACCCAAAGCACGAAAAATCGAGAGCAACGCATACAAGTAGCCCCGCTATTTCGATTAATAGCAGGTCGACAAGTGGAATATCAAGATTATTTGTTATTTGACGATATAAAAACTACAGGTACGACATTACAGCATGCCACGACCATTTTACTAGATGCAGGAGCAAAAAATGTTCGCACTTTTACATTAATTAGTGGCTGAAAATAGTATGATGTCATGTATAATGAGATGTATAGAATTTGTTGAGGTAGGAGGGAAATAACATGGCGGAAATTCGCAATTGCCCAAAATGTGATAGTTTTTTTAATTATACGGGTGTTCGAGAAGTTTGTCATAAGTGTGCACAGTCAGAAGAGGAATTGTACCAAATTGTCTATCGCTTTTTACGCAAGCGAGAAAACCGTGCTGCGACAGTGGAGCGTATAGTAGAAGCAACAGGTGCTGACCAAGATTTATTATATAAGTGGGTGCGAAAAGGTCGTCTACAGCCAGCGATGTTCCCTAACTTAGGCTACCCGTGCGATAATTGTGGTCATTTAACAACGACAGGTAAATTATGTTCGAAATGTCAAGATGCCTTAAAATCAGATTTGCGCACTTTTGATGCAGCGAAAGAGTTTCGAGATGGTATTGCAGCACGAGATAAGGCAACATACCACGGAGAGCGCGATAATTCATAATAAGGAAGTGTGTTAATTGCTAACAAAAATTAACACACTTTTTCATGTTTAAAACTTAACATTAAGCAAGCGAATCCGAAATAATAAGAAGAAAGGCTTTTAGATTGGAGGTTTACTAATGAAAATTACATCATATGGTATCAATGCACTGAATGCGTATAAAAATCAAACACGTAATGTGAAAGCAAATGCGAATAAAGCGTCTTTTGCTGATAAGATTGAAATTTCAAAGGCTGCACAAGAGATGCGTGATGTTTCAACATACGGAACGGAACGAGCTGAGCGTGTAAAGCAGTTGAAGGAAGAGATTGACGCTGGTAAATATAAAGTAGATGCACGCAAAGTAGCAGAGGATATGCTGAAGTATTATCGTTTCTAAAGAAGGAAGGTGTCGAGCAAAATGTCTGTAGAAACGATTTGTTCTACATTGGAAAAGCTAGAACGTATGCATAAAAGTTTATTAGAGCTAGCTTTGAAAAAAACAGAAATTATTAAAATAGGCGATATCGAAGCACTGGACCAAATGCTCAAGGATGAGCAGGCACATGTAGCGGCCATCGATAAGCTCGAGCAACAGCGTCAGCAACAGGTAACAGACTACCTTGTAGCAAATGGATTTGCTGCAACTGACAAAATGACTGTCGCAGATGTCATCGAAGCTGCTAAACAGCCAGCAGATAAAGAGGTATTATCAGCTGTTCGCCAACGATTACTACAGCTTATTCAAGCATTAAAGCAACAAAATGACTTAAATCAAAAATTGGTATTTCAATCACTGCAAGTTGTTAATTTAACTTTAGGTGCCTTCAGACCACAGCAGGAATCTATCAATTATTCTGATAAGGAAGTAAAAGGCACAAATACGATTGCTAAAAAATCATACTTTGATTCACAAGCATAGGGAGGTACACAGATGCGTTCAACATTTATGGGACTAGAGACAAATAAGCGTGGTTTATTTACACAGCAAACAGCTTTGTATACAACAGGGCATAATATTTCAAATGCCAATACACTTGGCTATTCACGTCAACGTGTAAACATGCAGGCAACACCAGGTTTTCCAACAGCAGGTTTAAACCAACCTATCTATCCAGGTCATTTAGGAACAGGGGTAGAAGCAGGTTCGATTAAACGTATTCGTGATGAGTTTATCGATCGACAATATCGTCAAGAAACAAATAAGCTTGGCTATTGGGAATCAGCAACGAAATCCATTTCACAGATGGAAGATATTATGTCAGAGCCTTCTGAATTTGGTATTAACCAATCATTCACCGATTTTTGGAAGTCGATGGAGGATGTGATTGACAACCCAAAGGACACGGCTGGACGTCAAGTGTTAATCGCTAAAGGAAAAACATTAGCAGAATCCTTTAACTATATGGATCGGCAGTTAAAACTGATTCAAGGCAATATCGGAAATGAAATTAGTGTGACAACAGATAAAGTAAGCTCAATTCTCAAGCAGATTGCACATATTAATAAACAAATCCAAGCTGTTGAGCCAAATGGTTATATACCAAATGATTTATATGATGCACGTGATTTATTAGTGGATGAATTAAATACACATATTCCTGTATCGATTTCATGGCAAAAATCAGGTGGGATGGCCAAAGATATAGCAGAAGGCTCGATGACAATTACATATGTGCCAGCAGATGGAAGCGCACCTGTGAAATTAGTAGATGGTAAAGAGTATGCCAAATTAGCAACAGTAGATACAAGTGGTAATCGTGTTGATAGTGATGTCGATAATTTGACAACAGGTGGATTCACTGAATTTGGAGGAATTAGAATCTCTGCTATCGGTGAACCGCCAACAGATCCACTAACTGGAGGAACGTATACAACTATTGCCTATAATCAAATGGAGCCAAGTAAAGGAAGTTTACATTCTTTAATTGATGCGTATGGACATAGTGGTGGGCAAGGCATCTACCCAGAGATGTTAGCTGATTTAGATAGATTGGCGAATGAATTTATTACAACATTTAATACACAACATCGCGCTGGTTATGGTCTTGATAATAGTACAAACAATAACTTTTTCACAGGAACAACAGCACGAGATTTCCAAGTAGTCATTACAGATCCGAAACAAGTGGCTGTGTCTAGTGCTTTAGGTGAAGAAGGTAATAATAATAATATGCGTGAGCTGGCAAAGCTACAATCAGATCCACGGGCAGCTCTAAATCAAGGTACATTCCAAGGGTTCTATAAATCACTCGTAGGAGATTTAGCCGTAACAGGACAAGAGGCTGAGCGTAATGCCTTTAACTCCAAAACATTGCATTTGCAAATTTCCAATAACCGTGATTCTATGAGTTCTGTATCTTTAGACGAAGAGATGACGAATATGATTTCATTCCAACAAGCATACAATGCAAATGCACGTATGATTACAGTGGTGGATGAAACATTAGATAAAATTATCAATGGTATGGGTAGAG
The DNA here is from genome assembly GCF_026012395.1 of Lysinibacillus piscis. Taxonomy (GTDB): domain Bacteria; phylum Bacillota; class Bacilli; order Bacillales_A; family Planococcaceae; genus Lysinibacillus; species Lysinibacillus piscis. The sequence goes on along the minus strand of NZ_BRZA01000001.1, from coordinate 971,032 downwards.
TAGGGCTATAATAGCCACTCTACTTAACTGAGAGGAGATGCATCATGCGCGTTACACAATCAATGCTATCAAGCAATATGCTGCGTAATTTAAATACAAGCTATAATAAAATGTCTAAATATCAGAACATGCTAGATTCAGGTAGCAAAATTACAAGACCTTCTGACGACCCTGTAGTAGCTGTAAAAGGTATGGGCTACCGTGTCGATATTGATAAAAATGTTCAATATCAACGCAATATTCGTGAAGCACATACATGGCTAGATACAACGGATGAGGCGTTTGACCAAGTAGGTTCTGCTTTAAAGCGCGTTAAAGAGCTTATTGTACAAGCTGCCAATGATTCTAATACACCTGAAGATCGCCAAAAAATTAATGCAGAAATGGAACAAATTAGAGAACAATTACGTGATATTGCCAATACAAAAGTTGGCGAAAACTATATTTTTTCTGGAACGCATACAAATGAGCCACTTTATCTTGCAGGGGGGGCACCAAACCCAGCTATCACTTCAGGCGGTGGAAAGCCTATCGAGATTAATGTCTTTGATGGGATTGCAATGAATATTAACACACCTGGAACTACTTTATTTGCAGATATTGATAATTTTATGGCACAGACTAATACGCTTTTGCAAAGTGGTGGAACATCTGCAACAATTAGTGCTAAACTTTCTGATTTAGACGTTGTTAATGAGAGCACATTGACAGCAAGAGCAGATGTAGGTGCTCGTCAAAATCGTGTGGAAATGATGGAAAATCGATTAGGTATGCAAGAAGTTAACGTTACAAAGCAATTATCTCTTAATGAAGATACAGATTATGCAAAGACAATTACAGAAATGGTCACACAAGAATCGATTCACCAAGCTGCATTATCAGTAGGTGCGAAAATTATCCAGCAAACTTTAGTAGATTTCATAAGATAAAATCTACTAAAATTTTATCTCGAAAGCGAAACCGTTAATCTACCTTTTATAAGATAATGTAGTGCTAAAAAATAGTGATTTTCATAATGATTCTAAAAGGCGTTTGGACAAATTGTTCAGACGCTTTTCTTGAAAGGAGAGCCACCTATGAGACTCCCACAAATTCAAATTCAGACAACAGATATTCAAATGGATTTAAATATCACAAAGCCACAGCAACATATTGAACAACCAAGAGCAACTCAACATATTGAACAGCCAGCTGCGATACTAGAAATCAACACTACCAAAGGCGTTTTGAGGATTGACTCATCACAGGCCAGACGAGATTTAGGATTAGTTGGGCCACTTGAGGCTACAAGAAAATTTGCTGCTGAAGGAGCTCAAGGTGCGTTGAAAGGAGCTGCCAGAAGAGCAGGAGAAGGTCGACAAATGATGTTATCTGCTGGGAAAGAGCAGGGACGAGCAACGATTCAAAATATCGCGAAACAAAATCATGGTCCACATCGCACACCATTTAACATTAAATTTGTACCATCCATCGGTTCTGTCAAAATTGATTATACACCAGGTACAACTGATATAAATATTCAACGCAGGGAGCCTAAAATTGATGTTAAGGTAAACAAACCAATTCACGAATATACGCCAGGAAAAGTAACTGGTACAATGGTGCAAAGACCACATATTGAGATTGATGTAATTGGTTAAAGGAGAGGGCAATGAAATGAATATTGAGACAAAATTTTTAGGTACAGTAGAAATCCAAGAACAAGATATTTTAACTTTTACAGCAGGGTTACCTGGTTTTCCTGATGCGCAAAAATTTGTGTTATTGCCATTAGATGCTGATTTGCCGTTGGTTGTTTTACAATCAATTGAACAGCAAGAATTGAGCTTTATACTTGCCTATCCATTTGCGTTTAAAAAAGACTATGCATTTGATATTAATGAAGATGAAAAAATAGATTTACAAATTGAACAAGAAGAAGATGTTATCGCATACGCTATTTTGACATTGAAAGAAACATTTCAAGAGTCGACTATGAATTTATTAGCGCCAGTTATTGTGAATACCGTAAAAAAACTGGGTAAGCAAATCGTTTTACAAGATAGTACTAGCTATCCTTTACGACATCCAATTGGTTCTATGGAAGGAAGTGCCGATTAATGCTTGTACTATCAAGAAAAAAAGGAGAATCAATTATAATTGGCGATCAAATTGAAGTGAAAATATTAGCAGTCGAAGGGGAACAAGTCAAACTAGGAATTGTAGCTCCTAAATCTGTGAAAGTCCATCGTTCAGAAGTATTTGAGGCAATACAGGAGCAAAATAAAGAAGCACTTACTGCATCTGTAGATATATTAAATACACTCAAAAAAAATAAATAAAAAATTTTTCAAAAAACTATTAACTATTTACAACCTCTTACGATATATAAACTGTATGGTAGAAGTAGTACATACTATTGATGCCAAACTTTCCCACATGGATGTGGGTTATACAAAAACAATTCAAGGAGGAATTCTATCATGAGAATTCAACACAACATTTCAGCATTAAACACACACCGTAACCTAGGCTACAACAACACGCAAGCGAGCAAAAACATTGAGAAATTATCTTCTGGTTACAAAATTAACCGTGCGGGCGATGATGCTGCTGGTTTAGCAATCTCAGAAAAAATGCGTGGACAAATTCGTGGTCTTGATATGGCAACTAAAAATGCACAAGACTCAATTTCATTAATCCAAACGGCTGAGGGTGCATTAAACGAAACACATGCAATTTTACAACGTATGCGTGAATTAGCAGTACAATCTGCGAATGATACAAACGTAACTTCTGACCGTGGTGATTTACAAAAAGAAATTAATGCATTAGCGACAGAAATTACACGTATCTCAACAGATACAGAGTTCAACACGCAAAAATTATTAACGGGTTCATTCTCTGGTAAAGTATTCCACATCGGTGCGAATGCAGGTCAATCTATTACACTTTCAGTTGACAACATGAGTGCAACTTCATTATCTGTAAATGGTACAGCTGCAGGTACGGGTGTTAGCATTTCTTCTCAAGCAAATGCTAATACAGCAATCACAACAATCAATTCAGCGATTACGAAAGTTTCAGGTGAGCGTTCTAAACTAGGGGCTGTTCAAAATCGTTTAGAGCACACAATCAATAACTTAGGTGCTACTTCAGAAAACTTAACAGCTGCTGAATCTCGTATCCGTGATACAGATATGGCAAAAGAGATGATGAACTTCACGAAAAACAACATCTTAATGCAAGCTGCACAATCTATGTTAGCGCAAGCGAACCAACAGCCACAAGGCGTACTACAATTATTAGGTTAATTTTAAAAAGTAAACCTCTAGCTCTCGAGTTAGAGGTTTTTTTATGGCAAAATGAAGAAGTATGGACGATAAAAAGAGAGGTGGTTAGTGCATGACAGCGTATAAGATAGAAGTGCAGCAATCCAAAAATGGGTTAGCCATTTTGAAAATAAATGATTTTTTTATACATAGCAAATATGATCCACACACAGAGGCAGAAAGAATAATCAGCAAGGAGTTATCTTTAGACTATGTATACATTTTATTCGGTTATGGAATGGGGTATTTAAAGGAAGCACTGTTACAGCAACACGTTGCAAAAGAGAACATTATTATTATCGATCCAGTGTATGAATTTTTACCTGTGGAGGAGCAGGAATGTACAGTTATTTCAAAAATCATTAAAATGGAACTAGAGAATATGATTTCGGATAAGCTGCAAAATTTAAGCACGAAAATTAAAGTAATTTGCACGCCTAATTACGATAAAATTTTTCCGAAAGAGTATAATGATGTACTGAAATCCGTGCTAGATGTGCAAATTGTTCATAAAATTTCTGTCAATACGGCGAATCGCTATGCTGATGTGTGGCAGCAAAATTATATCCACAACACATACCATGCTTTTAAGGATAACACCATAAAAGTGTTAAATAAAAAATATCATCATCCCATCATCATCGCTTCAGGAGGACCTTCTTTAACAAAGCAGTTGCCATTATTAAAACAAATGCAAAATAAAGTTATTATTTTAGCAGCAGGCTCTACAGTTAATTCGTTATTAGCGACTGGTATTGAGCCTAATTATATTGTGACAGTAGATGCTGGGGTGGAGAATTATCACCATTTTCAAAATATACAGGTGAAAAACTCTAAATTACTTTATCATTTAGGGAGCCATTACAAAATTCAAGATGAATTTACCAATCAAAAATATAGCTTTTTAGAGTTAATCGACTTGGAATTTGCTAAACAATTAAAAAATTTACTAGGATTGGAGCCACCTTTAATGAGAGGAGGAGGCTCAGTAGCGAACTTTGCTTTTTCTATAGCAGCCTATATGACAACAGGCCCTATCGCTTTCATTGGTCAAGATTTAGCGTATACAAACAATTTAACACATGCCAATAATAATAAATATTCACAAGCAATTGATGATAATTATAAAAAGCAACGAGGGATGTTTGAAGTAGAGGGGTATTTTGGTGATAAAGTGTTGACAGACTATGCTTTTTATTCCATGAAAAAAAACTTTGAAATCACAAATAGTTTGTTAGTACATGAATCACCAATATTTAACTGTACAGAGGGTGGGCTCTGTATTGAAGGCATAAAGCAATGCTCCTTCGATGAATTTTATAAAAATTTTGTAAAGCCATTTGAAGATAGTGTGGCTGAGTCAACGGAGATAACAGAAGAAAAGAAAGGCGACTTAGAAGAATATAAAAAAGCACTTAATAATCAGTTACAAATGTACGATAAATTAATTAAAGAGATGGATTATGCCATTTTGCTGTTAACTAAAAATAGGTCAACGATTGCATTTGAGCCAAATGTAGTTAAAAATCTAAATAAATTGGATAAATTAGCAGAAAGGCTTATTCCACAATTGTTTATTCAAAGAATTGTTGAACCTATTACTTTAGATGTACTAAATAAGTACCCAGCGAAAAAGTATGAATCGCAAGAGGAAGCGTATATTCACATATTTGCAAAAAATAAGGATCTTTACACACGCTTATTAGTAGCCTTAAAACATGCTAAACAATATACCATCGAAACATTAAAGAAAGTTGAGGAATCGTCTGAATGGAAGCAATCATAACAGAAACAATTAAAAGCTATAATCAATATATGCAAAAAATGCCTGCGGGGAGTATGATTATTTCAAATTTACTAAGGGAAGATAGAGTGACTGAGGCACTTGAAAATATAAGAAATTTTACAGAAGGTGTTATTTGGTTAATTGAAGTAGATAATTTAGTTACGCAAAATGGGATGAGTAGTGAATTAAATATTGACAAAATCAATGAATACTTAAATGAAATTAATGATGGGTTAACAATACAAGATTACAGCTTAGTAGCAGACTTATTTGAATATGAAATTTCTCCTTTTTTTGAAAATGTTCAACAAATAAGTGTTCAAAAACAGTCATGAATTTCGAAAAAGAAAAGGCAAAAAATGGGCAATGGACATTAAAACTAAATGGACGCTATATTTATAGCAAGTATAATCCTCAGCGAGAAGCGACTAAAAATATTATTTCTGATTTTGATATACAGGCTTCGGGCTATATACTAATTGGACTTGGTTTAGGATATCATTTAGCTGCATTATGTGAATTGATAGATACAAATAAATCTGTTCAAGTGGTTGCTCTAAATGAAGAGGAAAGAATAGTATTTCATTCAATAGAACAGGATTTTCCATTTGCTCAATACAACATTAAAATCGGGAGTTTTCAAGATATAGAGTGGAATGGAAATTTACAAATTATTATTCCCCAAGTTTGGATGAATACAATAGATGAGGAGCATCCTTTATATTTCTCCTTAGCGGATATAAAGATGAAGCAAGTAACATACAAACAGAGTGCTGAACAAATGGTAGAAAACTTCTCTTTCAATAGTGCATTGAATCATTTTGATTTAGTTGAACAAAAGGCTCGAATCAGTCAACGGAAAAATGCTTGTTTAGTGGCAAGTGGACCATCTTTGAAGGATACTGTAGAATGGTTGAAAGAACAACAAAAAGAATTATACATATTATGTGTAGGTTCAGCATTAAACTTTCTATTAAACCATGGTGTAGTACCAAATGCAGTAATCATTTCAGATCCTAAAGATAATATTTATTATCAAGTTAACCATACCGCATATACAGGGCATTTATTTTATTTAAGTACAGCAAACTATAAAACCGTACAAGCATATGCTCATAGTAAGACGATTCTTTTACAGGAAGGATATTCTTTAGCAGAACGACAAGCAACTGATTTATCTTACCCTTTATTAGAAACAGGTGGTTCAGTAGCAACTACTGGTTTTAGTCTTTTAGAGTACTTCGGTTTTGCTACTATATTTTTGTTTGGACAAGATTTAGGCTTTGAGGCTGAAGAAACACATGTTGTTGGTTCTACATCAGGTAGAATAGTATCTGCTGATGAAAAGTTAATTGAAATTCCATCTAATAGAGGAACTTCAATTCATACTACTTTGAATTTATATAGCTATCTTAAATGGTTTGAAAGTAAGTGTGCTTCCACAAAAATACGAGTCTATAATACAGCTTATAATGGAGCTGTAATAAATAATGCGCAGCTAGTTCAATATGAAAAGTTTTTATCTTTACTAAAAGAATGTTGAAACGAATCGAATAGTACAAAAGATTAAAAAATCTACAGAGATGTAGGTTTTTTATTTATTTTTAAGGAATTTTGTCGATATATAGGGTAATCATTTTGGTGTATAATTTGAGATACTATATAAACTTTTTCGGATAGATAGGGGATATACATAAATGAACGTACTAAAAAATAAAACAGTATTAGTAACGGGCGGGACAGGATCATTTGGCAAGAAGTTCACCAAAAAAGCATTGGAGCTTGGTGTAAAAAAAATAATCATATTTAGCCGTGACGAGTTAAAGCAATACGAAATGAAGCAAGAATTTGATGATAAGCGCCTTCGTTTCTTTATAGGAGATGTCCGAGATCAGGAACGTTTACATAGAGCATTTGATGGTGTAGATATTGTTATTCATGCTGCTGCGATGAAGCATGTGGATGCATGTGAATACAATCCATTTGAAGCAGTGAAGACAAATATTCATGGTGCTCAAAATATTATTGAAGCAGCGATTGACTGTGGTGTCGAAAAGGTGATTGCATTATCAACAGATAAGGCGTGTGCACCAGTCAATTTATATGGAGCAACAAAATTAGCGTCTGATAAATTATTTGTTGGAGCAAATGCTTATGTAGGGGAAAAGAAAACACGTTTTGCAGTAGTACGTTACGGTAATGTTGTTGGCAGCCGTGGAAGTGTTGTACCATTCTTTAAGAAAATCAAAGAAACAGGTGTATTACCTGTTACAGATGAGCGTATGACTCGTTTCTGGATTACGTTAGAACAGGGTGTACAATTTGTATTAGATAATTTAGAGCGCATGCATGGTGGTGAAATATTTGTGCCAAAAATTCCAAGCATGAAGGTGACAGACCTTGCGAAAGCGATTGCACCCGAATGTGAAATTGAAATTGTGGGTATTCGTCCTGGTGAGAAATTGCATGAGGGAATGATTATGGAGGATGATGCACGACATACCGTTGAATTTGATACATATTATGTCATTCAGCCAGAGTTTCCATTTTGGTCGACAAAATATGCAAAAGGTGGAAAAGAGCTGAAAGATGGATTTTCTTATACAAGTGATGTGAATGAGGATTGGTTAACGGTTGAACAACTACGTGAGTTGGCGGAGGAAATATAAATGATAGCAGTAGTTGGAGGGGCAGGATACATCGGTTCACATACAGTCAAATATTTAGTAGAGCAAAGTGAACCAGTTGTTGTCTTCGATAATTTGAGCACGGGGCATCAACAATTTGTACCAAATGATGTGCCATTTGTTGAAGGAGATTTAGCTTCCTTTGAGGATTTACACAAACTTTTTACAAACTATCCAAATATTCATACAGTTATTCATTTTGCAGCATTTGCTTATGTAGGAGAATCAGTAGTAGAGCCTGCAAAATATTACCGAAATAATTTAGTAAATACAGTGAATTTACTAGATACAATGCTTGTATATAATGTGAAAAATATTGTGTTTTCATCAACGTGTGCGACATACGGCAATCCAATTGCGTTACCGATTACGGAGGAACATCCACAAAATCCAATTAATCCTTATGGACGTACTAAATTAATGATGGAGCAGTTAATGGATGATTATTCAACGGCGTATGGTATTAACTTTGCTGCACTACGTTATTTTAATGCGGCTGGCGCAGCAGAGGATTGTGAAATAGGTGAATGGCATGAGCCAGAACCACATCTAATCCCTTTAATTTTGGATGTAGCGTTGGGTAAATCAGAAAAAATTAATGTTTTTGGCTCAGATTTTGATACGCCAGATGGTACGTGTATCCGTGATTATATTCATGTCACAGATTTAGCAGATGCTCATTATAGAGCTGCTAAATATTTAATCGCTGAAAAACAAAACCTTCAATTAAATTTAGCTAATGGTGCGGGGTACTCAAACTTAGAAATCATACAGATGGCTGAAAAGGTAACAAGAATACCTATCACATACCAATTAACAGATCGTCGACTGGGGGATCCTGGGCAACTAATAGGTTGTGCAGATAAAGCGAAGAACATTATTCATTGGGAGCCGAATTATAATTTACAGCAAATTATTGAAACAGCTTGGGCTTGGCATCAGAAGAAATTTGGAGGCAAAGTATGAAAAAGCGTATTTTAGTAACAGGGGGAGCAGGATTTCTAGGCTCACATTTGATTGATCGCTTGTTAGTACAGGGACATAAAATTGTTTGTATGGATAATTTACAAACAGGGGCAATGGATAATATACAGCATATAGCTGATAAAATTACATTTATCCAGCATGATATTACAGAACCATTGCCAGCTCTAGGGCATGTTGATGAAATTTACAATTTAGCATGTCCAGCAAGTCCAATTCATTATCAAGCTAATCCTGTACATACATTCAAAACAAGCGTAATAGGTGCATTACATTTACTAGAGTTAGCGAAACAAAAGAAAGCTAAAATTTTCCAAGCCTCTACATCAGAGGTGTATGGTGATCCTTTAGTACATCCACAGCCAGAACACTATTGGGGACATGTCAATCCAATCGGTATCCGTAGCTGCTATGATGAAGGGAAACGTGGAGCAGAAACATTATTTTTTGATTATGCAAGAATGTACGATATTGAGATTAAAATTGTTCGTATTTTTAATACATATGGTCCACGTATGGATGCCAAGGATGGACGAGTAGTTAGTAATTTTATTGTACAGTCATTACAAAATAAATCATTAACTGTATATGGTGATGGACAACAAACTCGCTCATTTTGCTATGTAGATGATTTAATTGAAGGGTTTTTACGATTAATGGCTACACCTAAGCATATTACAGGACCTATGAATTTAGGGAATCCAAACGAATTTACAATGCTGGAGCTAGCTGAAAAAGTAGTGAAATGGACAGGAAACACAACATCTTTACAATATGAACCATTACCGCAGGATGATCCAAAACAACGCCAGCCAATAATTGAGGAGGCAAAGCAATTATTAAACTGGGAGCCGAAAATTATGTTGGATGAGGGTCTCCAAAAAACAATTGCATACTTTAAGGAGCGAGTATAGATGAAGAAGGTACGCAAGGCTGTAATACCTGCTGCTGGTTTAGGTACACGTTTTTTACCAGCAACAAAGGCACAACCTAAAGAAATGTTACCGATTGTTGATAAACCAACGATTCAATATATTGTCGAAGAAGCGGTAGCAGCAGGTATTGAGGATATCATTATTATTAGTGGGCGCAATAAACGTTCGATTGAAGACCACTTTGATAAAACATACGAGCTTGAGGAATTGTTGACGAAAAAGGGTAAATGGGATGATCTAGCTGATATTCAAACCATCTCAAATCTAGCAAATATCCACTATATTCGACAAAAAGAAGCAAGGGGACTTGGGGATGCTATCTACTGTGCACATCGCTTTATTGGCGATGAACCATTTGCTGTATTATTAGGGGACATTATTTTACAAGCTGAGCAACCAGCATTAGCTCAATTAATAGATGTGTATGAAAAGGAGCAAGCATCTGTTATCGGTGTACAGGCTGTTGATAAAAGTGTTGTACATCAGTATGGTGTCATCGATCCAAAGAGTGATATTGTAGTAGGAGAGACGATTGAGGTAAAGGGCTTTATTGAAAAACCAAAAGCTGAGGAAGCACCTTCAAACTTAGCGATTATGGGACGCTATATTTTAACACCAAATATTTTTCAAGCATTAAGAGTAACACAGCCAGGAGCTGGAGGAGAAATTCAATTGACAGATGCGGTCGAGTTGTTAAATCATTCAGAACGTATTGTTGCGCATAATGTCCAAGGTAAGCTTTATGATTGTGGGAGTAAGGTAGGCTTTGTACAAGCAACAATCGACTTTGCACTAGAGCGTGATGATTTGCGAGATGAAGTACTTGCTTATATTAGAGAAGTGGTGGAAAAGATATGATGAATGTAGCGGTTATTGGTACAGGTTATGTAGGTTTAGTAACAGGTGTAGTACTTTCTGAAATTGGTCATATAGTTACTTGTATTGATATTGATGAGCAAAAAGTCAAGACATTGAAGGAAGGCAAATCACCTATATACGAACCTGGATTAGCTGAATTAATGGTAAAAAATATAGAAGCAAATCGCTTATATTTTACAACGAATCATCGAGAGGCATGTGAGAAGGCTAGTATGGTGTTTATTGCAGTTGGTACACCGCAAAGTGATAACGGTGCAGCTGATTTAACATATATTCGACAAGCTGCAAAGGATATTGCCAAAAATATTATAAACGATACAGTTGTTGTTTTGAAAAGTACAGTACCTATTGGAACAAATGATTTAGTAGAGACTATCGTTAGAGAAAATTTAGTGGCTAACGTAAAAATAGATGTTGTATCGAATCCTGAATTTTTACGTGAAGGTCATGCAATTCATGATACATTTCATGGAGATCGAATTGTAATTGGTTCCGAATCACAAGAGTCTGGAGATATAGTTGAGCAATTATTTAGCTCTTTAAAACTACCAGTCGTACGAACGAATCGCCGTAGTGCTGAGATGATTAAATATGCAGCAAATGCGTTTTTAGCAACAAAAATTAGCTATATTAATGAAATTGCGAATCTTTGTGAAAAGATGGGAGCTAATGTACTTGATGTAGCAGATGGAATAGGATTAGATCATCGCATTGGACGAGCGTTCTTAAATCCAGGTATAGGATATGGTGGCTCTTGCTTCCCTAAAGATACAGAGGCTATTGCATATTTAGGAAGAGAATATGATGCACCTTTAACAATTGTGGAAAGTGCCATTAAAGCGAACTTCCGTCAGCGAGAATTGTTTTTGCATAAAATTTTGAATTACTTTAATGAAGATGTCAAAGGTAAAATTATTGGTATGTTAGGTTTAGCGTTTAAGCCGAATACGGATGATTTGCGTGAGGCACCATCTCTTTATTTGATTGAAGAGTTGGAGAAACGTGGGGCAGTTGTGAAGGCTTATGATCCTGTTGTCAAACATTTGACGCAATGTGTGGAGACAATTGAAGAAGTATTGATAGAAACGGATGCAGTGTTACTTGTGACAGAGTGGGAAGAATTTTTGAAATTAAAGGAAGTTCAAGGGTGTAAAAAAATATTTGATGGACGCTACTTATTAGTAAATTAAGAAAATGTCAACAAAGGTATAAAATAATCAAATTTTAATATAATTCTATGATTTACATAAATATCATTTTGTGTTGTGATATATAGGAATTTTAGTGAATTTATTACGAAAAATCTTCATTAAAATAGACGATAACGCCTTTTAAATTAGAGAGAACTTTGGTGGTAAAACTGCTTTTGGCAGATAACTTATGCATCTTTAAAGGTTTTAATATTGATTAGATAATGTATAAATGGAATTATTTAAGCATGTGATAGTTGAGCGAGGTTCTAAATCAACATCTAAGTAATTACTTCCTATAACATCACCTTAATTCTAATTTAACGTGATTTATCAGATGTATTTTTTATTTAATTAAAAATCTCAGTTTATAAAAGAATTTTTACATTAACAAAGCTTCCTTGAAAAATGGGGATGATTAACAAAAAAATGGTAAGAGGAGTAAATTTAATATGAAATTAGAAAATTTGCAGGTATTAAAAAAGCTAAGTATTAATAAGGGGAAATTGTATCTTTGGGGGGCAGGTAGTTTCGGCTTGAGAACCGCAGAATATTTGAGAAGTCAGGGGATTATGGTTGAAAAATTTATTGACAATGATGAAATGAAGTTAGGCAAGCTATTTTATGATATAGAAGTAGTGGATTTTAAACAAGTGTCCTCACTTAACCAAAATTCTTATTTAATTGTAGTATGTAGTAGCTATTTTAAAGAAATTGAAGAGCAATTGAAATATAAGGAAATTAAAAATTATGTAATTATTCATGAAGATTTATTGTATTTTATGGATTTTGAAAAGTTTTATATTGATAACGAAGGCCGATTTAATGAGATGTTTAAAAATCTAGATCAGGAATCTATTAATGTCTTTAAGGGAATTTTAGACTTTAGAAGGACAGGTGATGAGAGTTTTATCAAGCAATCGGTGTACCCTCAATATTTTCACCCTCAAGTATCACCAATAAAAGGTGATGTAATAATTGATGGTGGAGCTTTTCAAGGGGATACAATTCAACAGATTAATCAAGCTTTAAATAATGAATGTGAAATTCATTCATTCGAACCAACAACGCAAAATTTCTCTGAGTTGAAAAAAACAGTAGAAATTCAAAAATACGGAAATGTCTTTGCGAATAGAGAGGGATTGGGTGAAAAGAACGAACAACTCAAAATAAGCTTTAATGAAATGTATCCAGGTGGCAGTAAAATTTCAGAAGATGGAAAGGAAATTATCCAAATAACATCGATTGATACATATTTTACAAAGAATAATTTAAGCCAAGTTGATTTAATTAAGTTAGATGTTGAAGGTTTTGAGTTATCTTCTCTTAAAGGTGCAAAAAATACAATATATATAAATAAACCGAAATTACAAGTTTGTTTATACCATTCTTGGGAAGACTTAATAGATATTTATGAGTATTTAAGAGAGCAATTTGATGAATTAAATTATAGGTATTACGTAGGCCATCATTCAGATGTAACATGGGAAACGGTTCTTTATGCTGTTAGCGAATGATAAAATCTTTTTATCTAACTAAAAGAAATATAAAACTATTTTTAGGAGATGAAAAAATGATTACAGTTACAAAACCATTTCTACCACCAATAGAGGAATATGAAGAAAAAATAAAGCAAATTTGGGGAAATGTTTGGTTAACAAACGATGGCCCATATGTAAGAGAATTAGAGCAAAAATTAGTGGAAAAGCTAGGTGTGCCAGCATTACATTTTGTGGGTAATGGTACACTTGCTTTGCAACTTGCAATTAAAGCTCTTGACTTAAAAGGTGAGATAATCACAACGCCATTTTCATTTGTCGCTACAACTACAGCGATAATGTGGGAAAATTGTATACCTGTGTATGTGGATATATGTAAAGATTCTCTATGTATTGATGCAAATAAAATTGAAGAAGCAATTACAGAAAATACTGTAGCAATCTTAGCGACCCATGTATATGGTATTCCATGTGATGTAGAGCGAATAGAAGAAATTGCTAAGAAACATAATTTAAAAGTGATTTATGATGCAGCACATGCGTTCGGTGTGAAGTATAAGGGGAAATCTATTTTAAGTTATGGAGACATTTCAACTTTGAGTTTTCATGCAACTAAGTTATTTCATACTATTGAAGGTGGGGGAATCATTAACAATATAGGTCTGGAGGTAAATAAAAAGATTCAACTTTTAAGAAAGTTTGGGTTTGAAGGAGAGGATTATATACATCCAGGTATTAATGCAAGAAATACGGAGTTCCATGCAGCAATGGGGATTTGCAATTTAAAATATGTAGATAAGATTATTGAAAAAAGAAAAGAAATTTATAATCAATATAATTTATTATTAACATCAAAAATTAGGATGAATTTCAAACTAAGTGAAGTTGAGTACAATTATAGTTATTTTCCTGTGCTTTTTAAAAATGAAGATATATTAATTAAAGTTGTGAATGTACTAAAAAATAATAAAATCGAGGTGAGGCGCTATTTTTACCCATCTTTAAATAAGTTACCTTACCTTGATAAAAAAATAGATTGTCCCAATGCTGAAGATATATCTAAAAAAATTCTTTGCTTGCCTGTATATAATGAGCTTTCTGAACACGATATAAAACACATAGCTGAATTAATAAATTTTACAATAGAAAAAGAGTAAAATGAATTAATTTACTAGTAGATAGGGTAGGCTTTATTAGCTCAAATTTTATTATTTACGTGCTAAAAAGGTATTCAGCGTCTAAAATTATTAATTTGGGCTTACTTGCATTTAAAGATGATTTAAAGAGCTTCAAAGAAATCGTAAGTGATGATATTAATAGAATCTTTATTTAAAAATAGAGGTTTCAATAGGTTATCTATTTGCTACACAGTTACATGTAAATAATTTAATTAAGAAATTCTATTAAAGAAGTTTATATTACTGGATGTAGTTAAAAGCTATTGACTAGATTTCCCTAATAATATGAAAAATGAATTTGAAAGAGCTCGTCTGTATCATGTACCTACTGATGAAATTTTTTGACCATCAGGTAAAAAGAGGCTTTTCATAGAATAGAGCCTATAAGCTCCTAATAGTCTGTATTCTGTTAACAAAGAAGCATCTGATTGGTTTGTAAAATGCTGTTTTTATACTTATAAAATGAATGTAGTAACTACTGATGGTTCAAATAATTTTGTTTTCATTAACATAGTGAAAAAATAATTTCGATTATTATAACTAAAGTATTGAATTGTGATAATAATTTTGGTTATTTAAATAGTAATATTTCAAGAGGTGATATAATGAAATATGTATTTGTTGGTAATAGAGTTGAGGTATTCAAACAAATGCAGAAACTGAACTGTGAAATTATTGGGGTTTTCGCAGTTAAAGATTCATTTTTAGAGAAATATTTATTAGAAATTGGATATCAATTCAATGTAATACATAACAAGGAGAGTTTAATTGAAAAACTTAACAAATTGTCTTTCAACTGTTTAGTTTCCAATGGATGTCCATATGTCTTACCTGTAAGTAAAATGAGTAAAATGGGCCAACTCTTTATTAATATACACCCATCATTATTACCTGATTTAAAAGGAAAGCATCCGATTAATGGAGCCTTATTATATGAGAGAAAACATGGTGTAACTTGTCACTTGATGGATGATGGTATTGATACAGGAAAGATAATTACTAGAATAAAAATCCCTATTAATGAAAATATAGATTTAGATTTACTTTATAAAATCACATTTTTAACTGAGGCTGAGGTATTTAAAAAAGCATATAATCAAAATTTTATACCGAGTGATGAGAATTATAATATTGACTCTCCAATTTACTACTCAAGAAAAAATGAAGATTTAGTTTTGAATAAAAGCGATAGTCTTGAAGTGATGATTAGAAAGATTAGAGCATTTGGTATTCCTTCGTTAGGGGCTAAAATGTATAGAAAGGGACAAGAATATAAAATATTATCAGTAAAAGTAATTGAAAGCTCTAATTTAGAAAGTCTTTTTAATTCATCACAAGATGGTGAGCTTTTATTAAATAATGGACGATATATATTAGTGAAAAAACAAAATAAATTCATTTATCTAGAATTAGAAAAAGGAATTGATTTAAGAGAAAATGAAATGTTTTTTGAGTAATAGCATGCAATTATAGCGTCATAACAAGCATTATGGGAAAAAATTAAATGCTTGAAAAATATTGTGTGAGGTGGGCTACATTGAAAGTAGGAATTATGCAACCTTACTTCTTTCCATATATAGGGTATTGGCAATTGATAAATGCTGTAGACAAATATGTAATCTATGATGATGTGAACTATATAAAAGGGGGGTGGATAAATAGAAATAATATTTTAATTCAAGGTGATGCAAAATTTATTAATTTGCAAATTGAAAAAGCTAGCCCAAACAAACTAATCAATGAAACTCGAGTTTTATGTAATTTTAAATACAATGAAAAGCTCTTAAAAACTATTAAAGAATCATATAGCAAAGCACCTTTTTTTAAAGAGACTTTTTCGTTAGTAGGTAACATTGTAAATCAAAACGAAGATAATCTAGCAAAATATTTAACATTTTTAACTAAAGAAATTTGTGGATATTTGTCTATAAATACAGAAATACTCATTTCTTCTGATGTGAAAAAAAGAAACGACTTAAAAGGGCAAGATAATATAATAGAAATTTGTAAAAACCTTCATGCGAGTAAATATATTAATGCTGTCGGTGGGCAAAATTTATATTCATACACATATTTCGAAAATAATGGAATTGAACTTAGATTTTTAAAAACTAATAACATAAAATATGTGCAGTTTCAAAAAGAAGAGTTTGTACAAAATTTATCAATAATAGATATCATGATGTTTAATTCACCCAGTGAAATAAGAAATATGCTAAATGAATATATACTTATTTGAGAGGTAAAGGAATGGAAGAAATTGGCGGTTATTTTGGTTTTGAACAGTTAATTAATAACGAATATTACAAAGAGATGGTTAGATTAAATACTGCAAGGAATGCCCTTTTGCATATTCTTAAATCAAAAAAATATAATAAAATTTTTATACCATATTACCTTTGTAACTCTGTTAGTGATGTTTTAGTTAGAGATGGATACAATTTTGAATATTATTATATAGATTCAAATTTTACACCAATTTTTGATAGAAAATTGAATGACGGTGAACTTTTATATATAGTAAATTATTTTGGACAACTTACTAATGAAGATATATTTTTTTATAAACGAAAATTTCGCCAAATAGCAATAGATAATACCCATGCTTTTTTTCAACATCCAGTAGATGATGTAGATACAATATATTCATGTAGAAAATTTTTTGGAGTTCCAGATGGTGCATATCTTTTCACAAATATACAATTACAAGAAGAATTAGGTGTTGATGAGTCGAGAGGGCGCATGGAGCACCTTTTGGGTAGATATGAAGGAAAAGCGTACAATTATTACAATTTATTTAGCGAGACAGAGGAAACATTTAGCCAAGAACCATTAAAACGTATGTCTACACTTACACAAAATATTTTGGGAGCAATTGATTATAAGCATGTTCAGGAAATTAGGAATAAGAATTATAGTTTTCTAAATGAAAAATTGGGCAAGGAAAATAAATTAAAATTAACAATGCCAAACACGGCTTTTATGTATCCTTTTTATATTGAAAATGGAGATGAACTTAGAAAAAAATTAGTAAGCAGACATATATATATTCCTACATTGTGGCCAAATATTTTAGAAGCAATGTCAAAGAATAGTTTAGAGTATCAGTATGCTATAAATATTCTACCATTACCATGCGATCAAAGATATGCCATTGCAAATATGCAATCTATGCTAGAAGAGATAGAAAGGTGTAAAGGTTAAGAAAATTACAACACAAGATACCCAATGGTTTATTTCATTATTTAGAAAGTGTAGGGCATTAGAATTAATGATGTCATATTGGTTTTTGAGGAGATGTAAAAATTGATGAAAGATAGACCGCTTGTTAGTGTTTGTTGTATTACATATAATCATGAAAAATATATTAGAGAAAGTATTGAAGGATTTTTATCACAAAAAACTGATTTTGATTATGAGATAATTATTGGAGAGGATTGTAGTACAGATTATACCAGAGGGATATTGGACGAATATGCTGGTTTAAGTGAGAAGATACAAATCATTTCTTCAGAAAATAATGTAGGAATGAATGCTAATCTTATCAGAACAATAAAAGCTGCTTCGGGAAAATATATCGCTATTTGTGAAGGAGATGATTATTGGACAGATGTTGGAAAACTACAAAAACAAGCTGATTTTATGGAAATGAATTCAGAGTATTCTTTTTGTGGACATACAGTTAAAGTGCTTGATAATAGAACTGGTTTATTTTCAGAGGAGGATTGGAAATTTAATCATAACTATTCAGGTGAAATTAATATTAATCAAATAACAAAAGAGCCATTATGTCATATAGCAAGCTGTTTTTTTAGAAGTAATGTGTTTGAACAGGGTATTCCTGATTATATTCATCAAGCTCCGATAATGGATTATTTTTTACAATTGATAGCTAGTGAAAAAGGAAAAATATATTATTTAAATGAAGAGATGGCTGTATATAGAAGGTATGCAGAAAAATCATGGAGTGACAAGATAAATAAAAAAAAGCTTTTAGATATCTTAGAAAAGCATGTTCCTATTTTAGAGAAATTTAAAAATACAACTGATAAAAATAAAAAGCGTTTATCCGAAATAATTGAAGAATATATGGAAGAAATAAATTATATCAAAGAAGTAGACCCAGAGTTTAACTATCCAGAGTATTATCTAAATTTAGATGAGATTGACCAACTTAGAAAATATGAAGTAATTTATATTTTTGGAGCTGGAGGAAGAGGTGTATCCCTAAAAAAACATTTAGAGGAGAATAATATCAAAATTAAAGGTTTCATTGATAATAATAAATCGGATTTTTATGGAGAAAAAGTATTTAGCTTAGATATGATTGACAAAAAAAGTTTAATTGTGATTGCATCTGATTGGTATAAAGATATTATACAGCAATTGAAGGAAGAAAAATTTATTAATTTTTATGTTTTTTGGTTATAAAAGTGCTTTAGAGTTTCTTTTATAAATAAAGGAGTATGAAAGCTATTTATTAATGAATTAATTAGTTAAAAGTTTTCTAGTTTTTTCAAAAAGAGAAATAGCTATATATTTATAAAAGATGTTGAATAATACCATATGAATGTGATTTTTGTTAATCGCTTATTAAAAAATAAGTCATTTAAAAAAATACATAAAGGGAGAAAAAAATGGAAAAAATATTGTTGTTTGGTGCCTCAAAATTAGGTGAAATTGCATATGATTATATGAGTTTAAATAAAACAGTAGTAGGATTTATAGATAATGATGAAGAAAAATGGGGAAAGACATTAAAAAATATACCTATTTATCCTCCAAATATTATTCTTGAAAGTGATTATGAAGTAATTATTGCTAGTTCTTATGTTGAAGAGATTAGAAGACAATTAAATTCTATGGGATTTAATAATTATTCTATTTTCAATATAACTTGTGATAAAAATGGATTAGGGAACAGCGGATTTTCGCAAAATAATTTAAAGAGATTATCTTTAGGAAGAATAATTGGAGAGAATAATAAGTTAAGTATTGGGAACCTTTCTTTTTTGAATGGTAGCTCATTAATAACTGACTACTTGTTATTGAGAGCCCTAATGTACAAGTTTAACTTGAAAAATTATTTAGAGATAGGTACATGGACTGGTGAGAGCATTATGTCTGTTTCAGATATTGCAGAGAAATGTTACAGTATTTCATTACCTGATGATGATATGCTAATGATAGATATTTTTAAAACATACTGTGATAAAAATAACTTCAGTAGATTTTTCTCTAAAGATGAAGAAAAAATCATTAGCTATTATGATAATTCCTTAGAATTTGATTTTTCAGTTATAAAGGATAAAATCGACTTAGTATTCATTGATGGAGATCATTCTTATGAAGCCATTTATAAAGATTCAACAAATATATTTGAATTAGTAGGCTTTGAAGATACAATAATAGTTTGGCATGATTTTAAGAGTAATACTAATCAATTAATTGACACAACATATAACGCAATTTTGACGGCACTTCCAAAAGAGTTCCATGAAAATTTATTTGCAGTAGATACAGGTATATGTGGAGTATATTTACCAAAAAAATACAATATAAATAATATTTTTGATGATGATTCCAATGAATTATTTTCATATAAAATAGTCGTAGATGCAAAAAGAAATTATCTTTAAAGGATAATAAAATAAAGGAAAGTAAATTATTTTTAGTAAGGTATGAGATGGACATTTAGAATTTTCAATAAAAATTGTTCTTGATAGTATATTCAATTTCAGGCATAAATATTGTTTAAATATATACCAAAATAAATAAATTTCCAGCTCATACTTTTCCCGTTGGAGAGCCTATCTTTTGTTCCATAGATAGTGAGGATTTTTTGAAAAGAGTATTCATTAATATAAAATCTATTAGACCTAGACCATATTGCGCTTTTTCTTGAAGTAAGTGTGTTACTAAAATAGAGTTCCATAATCAGACTAGAGTTTATTTGATTAAATATACAAAATTCAATGTTGGGAAAATGTTAAATTTCTCATATTTTCGCATAAAGGGGATTTATTATACTACTTCTGAATATAATTAAAGTCAAAAATGTATATTAAATTCAATTGGAGATAATTTGAAGAAATATGATATTTAAGAGAGGTAGGAAAATAAATGCATGTAGCCTGTTCAACAAACAAACAATTTATTCAACATATGTGTGTAATGCTGCAATCTTTGATAACAAACACTAATGAAAATGTATTTGTTCATATATTACATACAGAATTAGATGAAAATGATCAATATTTTATTCAAAATCTATTTAAAAATCAAAAGAAAATCACAGTAAACTTTTATCATGTGGAAAAGAATTTGTTGGAAAATATCCCGATAATTGCGGATAGTTTAACTATAGAAACATTATTTAGATTACTTTTGCCGATGGAACTGCCTGTAGATATTGATAAAGTATTATATATAGATTCCGATATAGTCATAAAAGATGATATTTACGATATCTATAAAATTGATTTAAAAAATTATTATTTGGCAGCAGTAGTTGATGTTTATGAAAAAATACTAGAAACTATAAAATTTGATAATATATTAAATTATTTTAATGCTGGATTTATATTAATCAATTTAAAAAAATGGCGAGAGGAAAAATTTTTAGATAGATGTTTAAAATTCGCAAATCAATATCCTGAAAGAATACAATTAGCTGATCAAGATGTATTAAACGGAGTTTTAAATGGAGAGTGGATGAGACTTCCTTTAAAATGGAATCTTGTTAGGAATTTTGTAGATAATAAAGAAAATTATTATAAATATTTCTCACATGAAGAAATAGAAGATGCATTGAATAATCCATCTATTATTCATTATACTTCTGCTAAAAAACCTTGGAAATTATTAGATGACCATCCTTATAAAGAAGAATATTTCATTTATTTAGATGAATTAGATATAAATTATGATAGAAAAGCAGACTTTAAATATCTAACAAATAAACAGGTTGTTTTATTTGGCACTGGTCAAGCTTCGTTGCAATTATCTGAAATATGTCAAAACGAAGGTATAAATATCATGTTTTATGTTGATAATGATTCGAAGAAATGGAATGGAAGCTTTAATAATAAAGTCATTTTAAATCCTAATATTTTAAAAGAAAATAAAGAAAACTATTTTATTATTATTGCAAGTCAATATATTGATGAAATTGGAAAACAATTAAGTGATTATGGGTATAAGAGTTTGTGGGAAGGAAAGGCATTTCATAGTATTGAATAATCATTAACATGTTTTATAGGGAAAAACAAGGTTTATAATGTGAACATCTTTTGTTTGGAGAGGAAGGTGATGTCAGCTAGGAAATTGCATGTTGAAAATCCATTTATTTCAGTAATAATAGAATATAGTTGTAGTAGTGTTCTTGTAAAAAATTCACTAGGAGTGAATATCAAAAATTTTAAAGTATTTTTATGAAATAATAGATAATCAACATACCTCCCTCATATATGATATTGAAAAATAATAATTGTAGCTAGTAGATGCTTACTTGTATCTATTAGCTATCCTATGCCTTATGTTTTGAAAGGAAAGGTGAAAAATTTGAAATTAAGTGTTCTAACTACCATTTTTAATGGAGAGCCATTTATTAAAGACGTAATTGATTCTGTATTAAATCAAACTTTTAAAAATTTTGAGTGGATAATAGTTGATGATGGATCAACAGATGATACATGGAATCTATTAAAAGATATTGACGATGAAAGAGTGCAGATCCATAAATTGAATACAAATCATGGTGTGGGCTTTGCTAGTAATATTGCATTAAAAATGGCTAAAGGAGAGTATATTGCTAAGGTAGATGTGGATGATATATACGTTAGAGAACGATTTAAAATTCAAGTGGATTTTTTAGATAGTAATCCAGATATAGATGTTGTTGATAGTTTTATAGACTATTTTCCCCACGACGAAGAAGCAGAGAAATCTTCAAAATATAAGTACTGTCAAGAAATATATTCAAAATATATAAATAGAGAATTAACTTCTAAAGAAATACATGAAGAATTGTATTGGGGATGTATTATAATAAACAGTGTTATGATGGCTAGAAAAAATATTGTGTTAGAAGTAGGTTATTGTGATGAAATGTCTTTAGCAGAAGATTATTATTTATTTTACAAACTAAATGAAAGAAATGTGAAATTTTTTAAAATACCTATAACTTTGGCCAATGTAAGAATCAGAAAAACGTCTACAACAATGGTAAATAGTGATAAAAGTAAAGAGTTAACTGAAAGCATTAAAGAAAATTTTTTAATTCATTATATAAAAAAAGATACTAGATCGCTTTTGATTTGGGGTGCTGGAAGCTATGGAGAAAATATATTATTCTATTTGGAAAAGAAGTTAAATATTCAAGTCGAAGGGTTTATAGATTCAAATATAGATTTAGATAGGAAGAAAAAAGGGGACAAAACTATATTTTATTTTAAAAATATAGATTTAAAAAATTATAAAATAATCGTGGCTAGTACATATAAATGTGAAATTGTTGATTCATTAAGAAAGATGGAGTTAAAAGCTAATGAAGATTTTTATGTAATGTAAAAAAATCAATATAAGGATGATAAGAATGGTGAATTAATATTGATGACCTTTAATAGTTTTATCCTAGAAGGAGAAGAGAATGAAATTTGATAAAATGAAAGAATCTAATATATATATATATGGCATTGGCAGTGTATATGAAAAATATAAGTTTTTTTTAGATAGTTATAATGTGTGTGGATTAATATGTAATGATGAAAATTATTGGGGAAAGATGAAGGATAATAAATATGTATTTGATCCTCAATCAATAGAATTTTCTAATTGCTTTATTATTATAATGAGTTCTTTTATTGAAGAAATCTCCAAAGAATTAGAGCGAAATGGATTGGAATATGGCAATGATTTTTGCACATATATTGATTTAGATACTGGCTTTAATTTGCATAAAATATTGGAAACAGGGCATTTTTATTCACCAATTCCGAATACATCAGAAATATTTTCAGAAAACTATAAACCCTATGAACGAAATGACGACTACTTAGGGATTAATTTAAATCTTCAAACACAAAAAGACTTCGTTTATAGAGTTAATGCAACAAGACATGAATTTAATGAGTTTTTAGAGAAGAATCATGATCTGTTCTATTTGAATAACGGGTACTTTGGATATGTGGATAGCATTACTTATTTTACTTTTATTAATCATTTCAAGCCCCAAAAAATTATTGAGGTTGGTTCAGGCTTTACGTCAGCTTTAGCACTAGGAACAAGTATATTTTGTGATTTAGAAATTGATTTTACTTTTATTGAACCATACCCTGAAAGAATTAAAAAATTATTAGAAGGAAAAAAAGAAATGGGCTGTTTGCTTGAAGATATTGTACAAAATATTCCTATTTCTACTTTTAGTAATTTAAACGAAAATGATTTTTTATTTATTGATAGTTCACATGTATCTAAAATCAATAGTGATGTAAATTATTTATTTTTTGAAGTGTTACCGAATTTGAAAAAAGGAACGATTATCCATATTCATGATATTTTCACTCAATTTGAATATCCATTAGATTGGATCTATAATGGACGATTTTGGAATGAAAATTATATTTTAAGAGCGTTTTTACAATATAATAATCAGTTTGAAATATTGTGTTTTAATAACTTTGCATTTGATACATTCAAGGATATTCATTGCCTAGATGAGAATTTATTAATAGATGGTCATTTTGGTGGGAGCATTTGGTTGAGAAGAATATAAAAATGTGAAAAGTATTTTTCTTGATTCAAAAGAAAGCTCCTACTGTCATATGTAGTGAAAAAGTAGCCCTTTTGTTTTCTATAATTTTAGTGATGTATAATTCACAGTATAAATATATCAATATCGAAATGTACATCTTTGCTTGTTTAAGTATGGACACTTTTGTTCAAAATGTACCTCTCTATACATGTATGTAAATAATTACGATTTTACATTAAGATCTCTACTGACAGTCAAAAGCAAGAAATTATAAGGGGTGATTGGCTGAATGAGACTATTACGCTCGCCCCCCATGTAAAGTTGTAATATTCATTGAAAATCAAAATGGCGGATTTCTACTTTATTCGTTATTCCTAAAAATGGACAATAAATACATTTTGAAACTAATGCATGGTTTGCTCCCTAAGCATTCATTGCCCAGAGTAAGTGATTTTTTCTGACCATAATGATTGTTGAAACAATCGCTAATCATTTGTTTCGTGGAAATTTTCGTTTCATAGTTCAGTTTAATCGGCTGACAATAGGGTAATTCAACTCGCCCAAACATTTGAAAAGCATGGTATAATCCACTGATTTCAATCCTTTTTCTGTTGCCATATGGGAAACGTAACGTAGGCTTTTCCATTCAAATGTAGCAACATCAACTAAGTAAGTTTAAAAGTGTGGGTACATCATATTTATGAGCGGTATCTTCCAAATCAAAGTTAGTGAGAATCTCATGCATTTCTTCCTGTGAAATAAAGTTTGAAAGCAGTGTGAAAATCGTGTTATTCGCAAGCCTAGAGATTCCTCCTCGTAAAAGTTTGTATCGCAACTTACATTTTACATGGAATCTCTTTTTTATTAAGTTTTAATGGTAAAAAATAGTTAATTAACAAACGTGATATTTACTATAAAGAGGTACACAGGTTAGTAAGTTCTGTTGAAATAGAAAGAAGATATTTGAATAAGAAAAACGCTCCCGTTTCCTGTTGTAGTTGTTGATGAATAATATTCTAGTTGTACCTTCAGAACTTTTAATTGAAAATTATAAAAAAATAGATTGTGTTGTTATAAGTTTTAAGGGAAGGAACGAAAAAAGTGTATTTAGCAAAAAAAATATTATAATTATTATCAAATTTAACAATATGTAGTTGAAGAGATTTAGTAAAGGAGTTATAGAACAATTATGATAAGTGCTTTAATGACAGTATTTAATGGTGAAAAATATATCAGACAGTCAATAGAATCTATTTTAAATCAAACCTTTACTGATTTTGAATTAATCATCGTAAACGACGGGTCAACTGACGATACTAGAAATATTATACAGAGTTATCAAGATAACAGAATAACTTTGATAGAGTTGAAAGAAAATAGAGGTGTAGGAGCAGCGATTAAAGAAGGTTTAAAGCATGTTAATAGGGATTTTATTGCCAAAGTAGATGCAGATGATATATACATGAAAAATAGATTTCAGTTGCAATTAGATTACTTGCAAGAACATAAAAATGTATCAATGGTGGATGGTTTTATTAATTATTTTCCCGATAATAAGCAGATAGAAGAATCAAAAAGATTTTACTATTTGAAGAATATACATGAAGAACAGTTGAATTCAATTTTTAAACATAAAGAAATTAGTGAAAAAATTTATTGGTTCCCTTGTATTACGCATAGCACGCTGATGTTTAGGAGCGCAATTCTTAAAACAGTTAGTTATAATGAAGATTTGAAAATAGGAGAAGATTATGATTTTTACTATAAATTAAATAAATTGGGTTTTGTAATACATAAACTACCTGTGAAATTGGCTGATATAAGAGTTTCAGAAGCATCAACAACTGTTCGAGAAAAACATCAGATGTTGAACGGGATGTTAGATATAAAACAAGATGAGTTTCAAAAGGCATTAAATAAGGATATCTATGTTTGGGGAACTGGAGAGCTTGGCCAAAGTACAGTAGAGTACTTAAAAAATAAAGGATGGACAGTAAAAGGCTTTATTGATAATAATCTATCTATTGTGGGAACAAAAAAATCTGGAGTTATGGTTTATTCAAAGGAGGTTATTAATAAAAATTCTTTTATACTGGTGGCATCATCATATGGAAAATTTGACATTGTAAACGAATTAAAACAAAAGAAATTTGAGCATTTAAATGATTTTCTAGTAATTTTTTAATGTTATTTATATGAGGTGAAACAATGAATTTAGCATTTGCTATTAATAGAAAATTTATTCCGCATTTTATGGCTGTTTTGAAATCCATAGAGAGTAGTAACAATAAGGATAGAAGTATTATTATAAATGTTTTATTTTTAGATTTGTTAGAAAGGGATTTATCTAACATAAAAAATGAATTTTCATGTTTTTCTTTTGTTTGGCATGATATGAAAGAATACAATTTTAATAATTTTTTTGTGAATGCTCATATTTCATATGAAACTTACTTCAGAATAATGATTGCTGAGATTATTAAGGAAGATAAAGTATTATATTTAGATAGCGATTTAATAGTAAGGAAATCTTTGAGTGCATTGTATGATAAAAACATAGAGTCATATGCTGTTGCTGCGATTTATGACTATAAGGCACAAAATCGAAAGCAAGAGTTAGATATGCCTGAATTTGCAGATTACTTTAATGCAGGTGTATTACTGATGAATTTAAAGTATTGGAGAGAATATGATTTAACGGATCGGCTAGTTGGATATATACAAAGTAAAGGAAGTAAGCTCATTTATTGGGATCAAGATGCACTGAATGCGCTGTTATACGATAAAGTTTTAATAATTGAGGATACATGGAATGTTCAAACAGCCAGCTTTGAGCCTGATAACATTGATAAAGCTATTTTAGAGGACCCTGCAATTGTTCATTTTACAGGAGCATCTAAACCATGGCATATCTCATCTTCTAGTATATATCAATCTGAATACTTATCTTACTTATCACAAACTTCTGTTAAATATTTGGGGTTAGTTTCGAAAAATGTAAAAAAAATATTGAATAGTAAAAAGGATATTTATATTTGGGGAGCAGGTATAACAGGTGAAAAGGTTTATCAATATCTTGGCGTAGATATCAAGGGTTTTATTGATTCGGATTCTATGAAAGCTGGTCAGCGATTTAACGGAAAACCGATTTACTCTATAGAAGAGTTGTCTAATAGTAGAGATATAGGAATACTTATTTGTACAGGTTATTACAATGAAATAGCAGAAATTTTGAAAGCTCTTGGATATAAAGAAAATATTGATTTTGTTCACCAGATGTAGAAAGTTATTTTTATATATGAAAAGAAGAAACAATTTTTTGAATGGTTTCTTTTTCAACGTTATGGAGTGAAAATATGAATGTATCTATAATTATTCCAGTATACAATGTAGAAAAATATATAGCTTCAACATTAGATAGTCTAATTGCTCAAACGTATCCAATTGATGAAATCTTAGTTATAGATGATTGTGGGGATGATTGCTCAGTAGAAGTTGTTAAGGAATACAGTAAACAACATTCAAATATTAGAATAATCCAACTCCCGTATAATCAAGGAGTTTCTGCAGCCCGCAATAAAGGGTTGCAGGAGTCGCGAAATGAGTGGGTTTTGTTGATGGATGCGGATGATACGATTCATCCAAATTTAGTGAAATATCAAGTAAGCCAACTTATGCAACATGAAAATACTCAACCTAAGCCTGTCTGTGTTCATCCAGCATATATTCAAATTGATTCAGAAGGGAAAGTTCTGCTAGGAAGCGAATATTATGGTCAACAATTATCCTTTAATGAAACATTTGGGACTCTATTAGTACGTAATTATATAATTACAGCTTCAGGACTATTAGTTAACCGGAAAGAAGCATTAAATGTTGGAGGATACAATACTAATTTGAGTCTATCAGAGGATTATGAATTTCTTTTACGTTTATCGCGTCAGGGAACTTTTGTCTATTTAAATAAAGCGTATGTAAACTATCGAAGACATTTAAAGAATACATCATCTAGTTTGAAAAAAATGGAAGAAGCAGGAAAGGCCGTTTTAGATATCTATTCAATTGATGAAATTAAAGAAGCTATCTTTTGTAGAAGCTATAGTGAACAAAAAAATTTAATGGATTTTGTAACACTTCTTTATCAATATCAACAGTATGATGAAGGATTTAATTATTTAGCGTATGTAACAGCGGGTGAGTTTGAAGAAAGTAAATTATTTTATCAAGCACTTTATTATATCGAAAAGCATCAAGAGGAAAATGCTGTTCGTTATTTAGATAGATTAATAAATCTTAATGAAAATCATGGTGCAGCCTTAAATAATCGGGGGGTATGCTATGCGAAAGCAGGGAATATAGAAGCTGCACAAGAATTATTTGAACAAGCATTGGAGCAATTTCCAGGTTATATGGATGCTACTGATAATCTTAGTGTATTAGCTGATGGAAAAAAAGAATATTGTTTTACAAAACGGGAATTACGTAAAAACTTGTTGAGGTATTCATGACAAATAAGCAATCTGTTTGATAGAAACCAGACAGATTGCTTATTTTTATTACAGGTGTCATTACTACAAAAACAATTGTGATAAACTAGAAAGGGAATATTACAAAATTACAATAGAAAAGTTTATTTGTTAATCAAGCTATAAAAATTGAATATTTTGGTTTTTGTGAAGTTAATTTGTGAGGAGGGAATTAAGTGAAATCAATATTAATCACAGGCGCAACACGTGGAATTGGCTATGCAACAGCGAAACAAGCGGCTATGCAAGGCTGGATTGTCATATTAAATGGTCGTGATGAAGCGTGTTTGGCAGAGGTTAAAGAGGAATTAGAAAAATACGGTGCAACAATTCATACATTAAGCTACGATGTCTGTGATATAGATGCGATTAAAAAAGCATTCATGTGGATTAAAAAGAATGTAGGAAAGCTTGATGCGATAGTGAATAACGCGGGTATTTTAGATGATGCCCTACTTGGAATGGTAAATGAGAAGCAAATGACACAGACGTTAGCTATTAATACAGAGGCTGTAATCTATCATATGCAGTATGCCTCTCGTTTAATGATGAAGCAAAGGTCAGGTGCCATTGTCAATGTCAGTTCGATTATTGGACGAGTTGGTAATGCAGGGCAAACAGTGTATGGAGCAAGTAAAGCAGCTGTAATCGGAGCAACTTATTCGGCGGCGAAAGAGTTGGCACCGTATAATATTCGCGTTAATGCAGTAGCGCCAGGCTTTATTGCGACAGATATGACACAGCAACTATCAGAGGAGAAGTTCGAGCAGCGTCTATCAGAAATTAAAATGGGACGTATTGGGCAGCCTGAGGAAGTGGCGAATGCTATATTATTTTTAGCCTCGGATGTAGCTTCGTACATTACAGGGCAAGTAATCGGAGTTGATGGGGGCATGGTAATTTAGCCATACCTTTTTCAAGCAGGTGAGGAGTGAGGACAATGATTACCTTTCGAAAGTTAGAGGAATTTGATTTGGCGCAGGTGCTAGAATGGCGTACGAGTGAGCATGTGACACAATATATGTATACGAACATTGAAAAAGATTTAGCTAAACAATATGTATGGTTTGAAAAAATATCAAATGATGATACGCAGTATTATTGGATTATTGAAGTGAAAGGGGTGCCTATTGGTCTTATTTCCTTGAATCAAATTGACCGAAAAAATAAGAAAGCAACTTTTGCTTACTATATTGGAGATTTGAGCTATTCGATTATTGCGGGGCGTATTCATCCATATTTATATAATTTTGTTTTCTTTGAGTTAGGATTGAACAAATTGTATGCTGAAGTGATGGAAGGTAATGATGGAATGATGAAAATGCATTTACATTACGGTTTTACGCATGTTGCGACATTTAAAGAGCATATATATAAAAATAATAGATTTCATAATGTTGAATATTTTGAGCTTATTGAAAGGCATTGGAAAGACAATTGTACTAAATTTCATAAATTTAGGGCGGATTTTATATTATAATAAATACTGGACTATCCGATATATTTTATAAATACATATAATTAGGCAGGGGTTAACATGACAAACGAACAAAAATTACGTGCGATTTTTGCAGAAAGCTTAGGGATTGATGAGGCTCAAATAACTGACGAATTAGCATATAATTCGATTCCAGAGTGGGATTCTATCGCACATATGGCACTAGTTTCTGAAATTGACGATCAATTTGATACAATGCTTGATACAGATGATGTACTTGATATGAGTACATTTGCGAAGGCTAAGGACATTTTAACGAAATATGATGTAGAATTTTAGTAAAAAGGCTTGTGATTCTTTAAGAATTACAAGCTTTTTGTCTATTGAAAGTGCATTTACAGTATAATTGACAAGAAAATAAAAATATTATGACTTTTGTGATAGATAAAAATATGTAATCTTTTAAGGATGTGACTCACATGGCTTTTTTTAATTTAGAAAATCATAATTTAGCCATTATAACAACACAACAAAAATATCATTACAAGGAAATCCCA
Source organism: Lysinibacillus piscis (assembly GCF_026012395.1). Classification (GTDB taxonomy): domain Bacteria; phylum Bacillota; class Bacilli; order Bacillales_A; family Planococcaceae; genus Lysinibacillus; species Lysinibacillus piscis. The sequence goes on along the minus strand of NZ_BRZA01000001.1, from coordinate 940,308 downwards.
TCAATTGAATTTATTCATTCAAAAAAGCAACTCATCTTAATTTTATGTCAAAATACGATTGATATTTTAAACGCTTATGTTTCAGGGCTGAACAGTGGACATGCAGTGATGCTACTTGCAGCAGATATTCATCCTGAATTACTAAATAATATTATTAGTAAATATAAACCGTATTGGATTGTAGGCTTGGATGAGTATGAAGGCTATACATCCAAATTTAATAAATTAGTAAGAGAAATTGAGAGTAACGTAGACATTCATTCAGATTTAGCAATCCTTTTAAGCACTTCTGGTACGACAGGTAGCCAAAAATTTGTACGTTTATCCTATGACAATCTTCGTTCCAATGCACAATCAATTATTGAGTATTTGGAGATCAATGAACATGAGCGTGCAGTCATGAATTTGCCACTTTCCTATTCTTATGGAATGTCGATAGTGAATAGTCATTTATTAGCAGGTGCATCCATTTTGTTAACAGAAATGAGTGTGATGGAAAAGCCATTTTGGGAGCTTGTGAAGGAACAAAAAGCTACATCACTTGCTGGTGTGCCGTTTACTTACCAAATGTTACATCGTCTTGGTTTTATGAAAATGGATTTGCCATATTTAAAGGTGTTGACACAGGCTGGTGGGCGTTTGAATGAAAAACTAGTGAGAGTATTTGCTGAATATGCAAAGGAGCATGACAAACGTTTTTATATTATGTATGGTCAAACTGAGGCAGCACCAAGAATGAGCTATATTCCTTATGATAAGGTGCTTGAAAAAGCGGGAACAATTGGTATATCTATTCCAAATGGACAGTTATCAGTTGAGGGGGAGTTAAGTGAATTAGTATATCGTGGGGCTAATGTCATGATGGGCTATGCAGAAAATTTGGCTGATTTAGCAAAAGGTGACGAGCTACAAGGTGTCTTACATACAGGTGATACAGCAACGGTTGATGAAGATGGTTATTTCACCATTACAGGACGTATAAAGCGTTTTATCAAGTTGTTTGGCTTACGTATTAATTTAGATGAGGTAGAGAAGAAACTAGAGGAAGCCTTTCACATTCCTTTAGCTTGTACAGGTTCTGACGATAAATTAATTGTAGCCATTGAGCAAACAGAGGTAATGGAGCAGGTGAAGAGAGCAATTGAGCAACTGTACAAGCTACACAAAACAGCCTATAAAGTGGTGGTAATAGACGCTATCCCGCGATTTGCTAATGGCAAAACAGACTATACAACATTGAAGGAGCGCTGTTTATGACAGTCCCATATCATTTAGCGCAAGCTGAAAAAGAGCAGCTGTTGCTTGAGAAATTAAATGAGCTGACAGCATGGCATAAGATGAATTGTGAGCCATACCGAAGAATGCTTGAAAAAAGCAAGTTACAGATTAGCGCCAATCATATAGAAGAAATCCCTTATTTGCCTGTGCAATTATTTAAGCTAATGGACTTAAAATCTGTTCCACAGGAGGAGATTGTTAAAGTGTTAACATCAAGTGGAACAACAGGACAGCAGGTGTCAAAAATTTATTTAGATAAGGAAACATCTATTGTACAAACAAAGACACTGGTAGAAGTAATGAAGCCAATTTTAGGTGGTAAACGTCTACCGATGATTATTTTAGATACGAAGTCTGTGCTAAAGGACCGAAAATCATTTAGTGCTAGGGGAGCTGGTATTTTAGGATTTTCCAATTTCGGACGCAAGCATTTTTATGCATTGAACGATGATATGACATTGGATGTTGAAGGATTACAGACTTATTTAAAGGAATATGAGGGGCAACGTATTTTATTGTTCGGCTTTACGTTTATGATTTGGCAGTATATTTATAAGAAAATCCGTGATAAAGATATTGCGCTTCATTTTGCTAATAGTGTGTTAATTCATGGTGGTGGCTGGAAAAAACTGAAGGATGAAGCGGTGGATGCCCGAACTTTTAATCGATTATTACAGGAGCAGTTAGGTATTCAAGAAGTGCATAATTACTACGGCATGGTTGAACAAGTTGGCTCTATTTTTGTGGAATGTAGTGAAGGATATTTACATGCACCGAGCTATGCAGATGTAATTATTCGAGATACGATTACGTTTAAACCTGTAGCAGTTGGAGAACAAGGATTGATTCAAGTAGTGAGCGAGCTACCAAAAAGTTATCCAGGTCACTCCTTATTAACGGAGGATTTAGGAACGGTTCATGGGATAGATGATTGTCCATGTGGCTGGAAAGGAAAATATTTTTCAGTAGCAGGGCGCATTCCAAAAGCAGAGTTACGAGGTTGTAGTGATACGTTTCAAGGAGGTGGACAGGGATGAAGTTATTTTGGCCACTGCAAAAATCCTTTAATGAGGCATTAGATGATTTACAAAAAACACCAACCAATCGTCCATTTGATAAACACATCATACCTTTTACACAAGCATTGTCAAAGCGTTTTGTACATATGCGTCAGCAGCCAGAAATTGTGGCATTAGGTTATTGGCTACGTAAGGCAAATATAAAACAAATGCAGGAAGAATTTGAGCGACAGCATGGAGATTCCTTTGTTCGCGCAAGAGGAACTGTATTTCATATTGCACCATCGAATGTTGATACAATTTTTGTTTATTCTTGGATGCTTTCATTGCTTGCTGGTAATCGCAATATTTTACGTATTTCAAGCAAGGAGCAGAATGGGTTGAATGTGCTTTTGCAAGTTATTTTAGAGGAGTTTGTTAAACCAGAGTTTGAATCCATTGCTAGACAAACACTTATTTGTACATATGGGCATGAGGAGCAGGCAACAGAGCAAATTAGTGCAGTATGTCATACGCGTGTTATTTGGGGAGGAGATGCGACAGTAGAAGCAATTCGCCGTATACCGTTAGCTCCTTTAGCTAATGAATTAGCCTTTCCTGACCGTTTTTCATTAGCCACATTGAATAGTGATGTAGTAGCTTCTTTAGAGGATGGGGAGTTAGCTGCATTAGTAGAGCGATTTTATAATGATGTCTTTTGGTTTGATCAAATGGCATGCTCATCACCGCGGTTAGTTATTTGGACAGGTAAACAACAAACCGAGGCTAAGGCCCACTTTTGGTCAGCACTTGATAAAGTAATTAAGAGTAAACAATATGAGCTATTTGCAGCAACACAAGTATTAAAATATACGACGGCACTTCAATTGGCAGTAGAGGAGCAAGTAAGTCATATTAGCAGTGATATTTATTATTCTCGTGTACAATTTGAGCATATTGAGCCAAATGTACGTGAAGTGCATTGTGGTGGAGGGCTATTTTATGAATACGATGTGGAAAATTTAATGGATGCTAGCTCAATAATTTGTGATAAAGACCAAACACTGGCTTACTTTGGTATCGAAAAACAAGAATTACAAGCGTTTATTGAAGCTGTGTCTTCTCGTGGATTGGACAGAATTGTACCGATTGGACAAGCACTTGATTTTGATGGGGCTTGGGATGGGCAAAGCTTTCTAACTTCATTTACAAGGAAAGTGGTGATGAGATGAATATAATCGTGATTATTCAAGCAAGAATGGGCTCTTCCCGCTTACCAGGAAAAATTTTAAAACCTCTACACCATGTTGATGTGTTAACATATGATATTGCTCGCTGTCGTGCTATCAAAGGCGTGGCAGAGGTTATTGTAGCAACAAGTATATTGCCACAGGATGATGCCATTGCTAATTGGTGTGAAGAGCATAAGGTAGCTTATTACCGTGGCTCTGAGAATGATGTATTAGATCGTTATGTACAGTGTGCGAAACTGTATGAGCCTGACTATGTAATGCGTGTGACATCGGATTGTCCATTTGTTGATTATGAAATGGCTAGTGAGATGGTTGCGTTAATGGCAAAAGAGCGGAAAGATGTAATGTTACTTGAAGGTGAGCTGCCACGTGGATTAGCAGTCGAAATTATTTCTTATGATACATTGTTGCGTATTGATGAGATGGGAAAAGAGCCACGTCATCGTGAGCATGTAACCTATTATGCGTATGAATTTAAGGAACAGTTTGAGGCTGTGACATATAAAGTGCCTGTGAATCGCCAAGCACCAGAGCTTCGTATTACATTAGATACAGAAGAAGATTATGAATTAATAAAGGCTATTGCAGAGCATTTTCAAAATCCATTAGTGTCGAGTGAAGAGGTTATTCGATTTTTGAAGGCCAATCCAGAGATTGCACAGATTAATGCGCATATTGAGCAAAAGCCAGTAATTTAAGACGCTATAAGGGGATTTGCTTTAGTGAAAACTAAACAAATCCCCTTATTTTTATTGAAATTTTAGTATGTAATGACTTTAATCTAATGAACTTAAGTATGATAAACTAAACTTAAGTTGAAATCAGTGAATTTGAAATAATAAGGTGATATGAAATGAATATTATTATTCGTACAGATGCCTCTGTTGCAATCGGCAGTGGTCATGTGATGCGCTGCTTGACGATTGCTAAAAATCTTCGTAATCGAGGGTGTCAGGTATTATTTTGGATGGACGCTTTAGAGGGGAATTTGATTGATTTCGTGGCAAATGAAGGTTTTGTAAATATTACTTCTACACAGCAGGCAGATTTATATATTATCGACCATTATCAATTAGATAAGACGTGGGAACAAGCTATTCGCCCATACACACAAAAGATAGTAGTGATAGATGATTTAGCAAGAGAGCATGATTGTGATTTGTTAGTAGATCAAAATGTGATTGCACAATTTGAAACACGTTATGATGGAAAAGTGCCAGCACATTGTATGAAGCTACTTGGTCCTAAATATTTAATTATGCGTGATGAGTTTATTCAGGAGAGAGAACAGCTAGGTCATCGCAATACTAAAGTTGAACGTTTGCTTGTGTTTATGGGAGGCAGCGATCCAACGAATGAAACAATGAAAATATTAAATGCATTAGAGAGATGTAACTTCGTCCATATTGATATCGTTGTGGGTGGCAGTAACCCTATGAAAGAACAAATCGAACAAATTTGTAAGATGAGAAATTATCACTATCATTGTCAAATTAACTATATGGCAAAACTCATGCAGTTAGCAGACTTTGCTATTGGGGCTGGTGGAAGCACACTTTGGGAGCGCTGTTACGTGGGACTTCCTTCAAGTTCGACAATTGTTGCCGATAATCAAAGAGAGACGACTATTTACGCAAATGCATTAGGAGTTACGGTCAATTTAGGTTGGCATGAGCAAGTAACAACTGAGACGTATGATCAATTATTATCTGATATAAAGATAGACGGTATGAGCAATAAAGGATTGGAATTGACAGCAAATCAGCAACCAAATGCTTGGCTATATGAAATAATGGAGTTGATTAAATGATAAAAATTGGACATAAAGAAATAGGACGACATGTAAAGCCTTTTATTATTGCAGAAATGTCTGGGAATCATAACCAGTCACTAGAGCGTGCATTACATTTAGTAGATCTTGCGGCAGAGGCGGGTGTAGACGCATTAAAGCTTCAAACATATACACCTGATACAATTACGCTTGATTTACATACAGGAGAATTTTTTATTCAAGATGATGCTAATTTATGGAAGGGTAACTCTTTGTATAATTTATATAAGGAGGCTTATACACCTTGGGAATGGCATAAGGCCATTTTTGATAGGGCCAATGAGCTTGGGCTATTAGCATTCAGTTCACCTTTTGATGAAACTGCAGTTGATTTTTTGGAAACGTTAAATGTTCCTGCTTATAAAATAGCTTCGTTTGAAAATGTGGATATTCCGTTAATTCGTAAAGTAGCGAAAACAGGAAAGCCAATGATTATTTCAACAGGAATGGCGACTGCTGCCGAGCTTGATGAGGCAGTGCGTGCTGCTCAAGCAGAGGGCAATGAGCAAATCGTTTTATTAAAATGTACAAGTACTTATCCTGCAACACCAGCAAATTCAAACCTTGCAACAATTCCACATATGCGAGAGTTGTTTAAGACGGAGATTGGTTTATCTGATCATACGATGGGGGTTGGGGTATCAGTAGCCGCTGTAACGCTTGGAGCAACAGTTATTGAGAAGCATTTTACAACATCACGTACAGATGGTGGAGTGGATTCGGCATTTTCGATGGAGCCACATGAACTAAAGATGCTTGTAGAAGAAACAGAGCGAGCGTGGCAAAGCTTGGGCAAGGTAAGCTATGGACCAACAGAAGCAGAGAAGGATTCAACGAAATTTAGGCGCTCTCTCTATATAGGAGAAGATTTACAGGCTGGAGACATTCTTACAGCTGAAAATTTACGTAATGTACGACCTGGATTAGGACTATCGACTAAATATTATGATTTAGTTTTAGGGAAAACTGTAAAACAAAATGTTGTGAAAGGTACACCACTTAGTTGGGAGTTATTATTTTAAAGAAAGAGGAGAAAATCATGTCAAGAATCATTCTTTTTAAGGGTCAATCAAACTACGGTTCATTAAGATTACATATTGATCAATTACATATAGCTTTAAGAAATTTAGGATATGAATCAGTGGTGATTGATTTAACTCAAGATGATGCTTACAGTACATTAGATAAATATATAAATGAGCCTATTAGTTTATTTTTCGCATTTAATGGAATAGGCGTGAACATGAATATTGAAGGAAAGAGTATTTATAATTTATTGAATGTTCCTTTTGTCGCTGCTTATGTAGATCATCCACACATGCATTTAGAAAGATTAGCTCATAAAATTGATCACCATTATGTAATGATGTTAGATAAAGGACATCTAAATTTTGTTCATACGTATTTCCCAGAAAATCACTTTAAGGCGACCAAATTATGGACACCTGGTGGTAATTTTAATACGAAAAAACCGATAACAATTCATACAAAAGAAGAGTTCATAGCTAAAAGAGATATTCCTGTGTTATTTACAGGCTCATTTAGAGGAATTCCTCAAAAACCATGGGAGAATTATGGGGAAAATTTTGCTAACTTATTAGATGAAGTGGTTGAGGTAATCTTATCACAAGATACAATAAGCTTTGAAGAAGGATTAAATTATGTGTTAGCAACACGTAATATACATTTATCTAAACAACAACTCAATAAATTACATCAAGTAATGCCTTATGTTAATACTTATGTGCATGCGATGAGAAGATATTCTATTTTAAATACATTAGCAGAGGCTGAAATACCTGTAACTATTTACGGACAAGGTTGGGCTTCAATGAAAGATAAATGGAAGTCATTTACGATTAAGGAAGAGGGAACATTTGAAGAAACGTTAGATTTATTACCGAGAGCTAAAATTGTCTTAAATACGAATACACATTTTGTTCATGGTGGGCATGAAAGGGTTTTCGCTGCAATGGTCAATGGAGCTGCTGTTTTTTCAGATATTAGTACTTATTATGAGGAACAATTTACAAATAACGAAGATATTGTATTGTATAAATGGACAGAGCTTCAAAAAGCACCAAATATCCTAAACTATTATTTACAGGATGAGGAAGCACTATATAATGTGGCGATTAAAGGACAAACCTTGGCATTAGAACAACATTCATGGGAACAGCGAGCAAAATCTCTCATTGAATTTATCGAAATCAACGAAAATTTATTTGGAATAGAGGATATTTGACGTGATTGAAACAGGAAAAGTTCTTGTTGTGGATATAGATGGAACAATCTATACAGAGCTTAAAGTCAAGGGAGATTATAGTACAGCTATTCCAAATGAAGAATTTGTAGCGCAGTTACGAGCATATAAGGAAACAGGTTTTCACATTTCGCTTTATACAAGTCGACAAATGCGTACATTTGATGGAAATATTGGGAAGATAAATGTCCATACACTGCCTTCATTAGTCGAATGGTTAAAAGAACATGATATCCCATTTGACGAATTACACGTTGGCAAACCATGGTGTGGTCATGAAGGATTTTATATAGATGATCGAGCAATTCGCCCTAGAGAATTTATTGATAATTCGTATGATGAAATTATGAATTTATTGAAGAGAGATGCACAACTATGAAAATAATCATAACGATGGCTGGAGAGAGTAGTCGCTTTAAAAAAAGTGGCTATAAACTTCCGAAATACAAACTATTATGCCATAATAAAACGCTATTTACATGGTCGCTTCAATCATTAGAAAAATGGTTTACATCTGCTGAATTTGTTTTTGTTTTGCGACAGGATGAAGATTTTGTTCAACAGCAGTGTCATCAGTTAGGAATAGAACGATATTCTTGTGTCAAAATTAATCACTTCACATCTGGTCAGGCGGAAACAGCTTTATTTGCGTTAACGACTAAAGACGAATCTATAGCTATCTATAATATTGATACATATGTTAAGGATTTAGCTGCAATAGAAATAGAAGAAGGAGTAGATGGTATGATTCCTGTTTTTTCAGCTGAAGGTACTCATTGGAGTTTTACTAAATCAGATGCTCAAAATAAAGTAATAGAAATTGCTGAAAAAAGGCGTATATCTGAATGGGCAACTGTAGGACTTTATTATTTTGCTTCTTCTAATGATTATAAAGAATACTATAATGTTACTTACTCAAATCTATCATCTGTTGAAAAATATATAGCACCAATTTATGAAACCATGATTCGTAGCGGTAAGCTCATAAAAGATGTGAAAATTCCTTCACAAAACGTTATTCCACTTGGTACACCAGCAGAGGTTACAGTATTTGATAAAGCTTTTAGTGAGGTGAATTTGAATAGATGACAAACTATGTGATTATCCCTTCTGCAAAATATATAGCATCCGATTTAAGAAAGGAATTTGGTCATATTCCACCTGTACTATTAACGTATCAAAATGAAACGATATTGCAATATGTACATAAAAATTACAGGGATTCAAGGATTTTGGTAGGGCTATGTGAGGGGAAATCTCTGGTAGAACAGTATGTCAGAAAATCACGATTAGAAGTGGAATTAGTAGAGATTGCACAGCCACAAACATTAGGACATACAATCTATCATTTAATGCAACAAATCCACTTTAATGAATTAGATCAAATGACAATCCATTTTGGCGATACAATACTGCATAATGTTGAAGCACATACGCCGAATAGTATATTGATATGCCAAGTAAATGATGCATGGCGTTGGACAACTGTTACTATCCATCAAGGTGAGCTACTGTTTAAGGATAAAACATCTATATCACAGCAAGATTTTGCAGTTGTAGGTACTATACATATTCAACAACCAATGTATTTTAGGCAGCTATTATGTGAGGTACTTACTGAAAATAATACTATAGATGCTTTATTTGTTGCGTTGGAACAATATCATCGAGAGTATCCATTACAGTTAATCGAAATTACTCGTGAAAGTTGGATTGATTTAGGGCATTTGGATCGATTAATTGAGGCCACAGGACAAACACGAGCATTCAATGAAATTATTTTAGATGCCAAAAAGGGCATTTTACAAAAACGAAGTAAGAATACAGCGAAATTTATCGATGAAATACTATGGTATATTAATTTACCTAAAGATTTACAATATGCGGTACCAAGAATTTTTAACTACTCGATAGAACATACAAATGAGTTTATTGAAATGGAGTATTATAGTTATCGATCATTATCAGAACGATACGTCATTAATAATCTGCCTATTGAAGATTGGCGATTAATTTTTGAACGAATTAGCAATCTAGTAGAGCATTTTAATCAATTTCAGCAACAGACAGTCAATATAGACGATATAAGATTTAATATGTACGTACAAAAAACATTGAATCGTTTAACAAGTTATGATTGGCCAGAAGTGTTGAAAAAAGTGAGTACTGTAGAGAAAATTAATCATATAGTAATTATGCCATTAGAAAAGATATTAAATTCTCTTGAAAACGTATATAGTCAACTTTATCAATATGTAAAGCATAAACTTCCAAAACAATTTACTATAATGCATGGAGATTTATGTTTTAGTAATATTTTGTATGATATTTATAATGGTATTATGCGTATTATTGATCCTAGAGGTTCTTTCGGAGAGCGTTCGATTTATGGGGATACAGTATATGATTTGGCAAAATTAAGCCATTCTGTCCGTGGATATTATGATTTTATTATTCGGGAGCAATTTTATTTTCAAGAGGATGGAGCTAATATAGTATTCGAGCTTTTTACAAAGGAGCATCATAAGGAAATTGTACAACTATTTGAGCAACAATTTTTACAGGATCCTTATGTGAAGTTATACGTAGATTTTATTGAAAGTATGCTATTTTTAAGTATGATACCATTGCATAGTGACGCAATTAACAGACAAAAGGCGATGTTAGCAACAGGTATTTTGAAATATACTCAATTTATAGAGCAATTTAATAAGATGATACCTTTGAAATTATAGGAAAATTGAGGTTATATCATGAATGAATTACAGGAAATAGATAAACTATTCGATCGTCTCTTTCCTATTATGCGTAGTATTACAGGAGAAGGCGTTCGCGAAACAATCCGTATTTTACAAGAATATATCCCGCTAGAAATGGAAGGCATTCCAACAGGTACAGAAGTATTCGATTGGGAAATTCCAAAAGAGTGGGTTATTCGTGAAGCGTGGATTAAAGATGCACAAGGAAATACAGTAATTGATATAAAAAATTTAAATTTACATGTTGTCAATTACAGTGAACCAATTAATCAATGGTTATCGTTGGAAGAATTGAAACAGCATGTACATACAATTCCTCATTTACCTAATGCTGTTCCTTATGTAATTTCTTATTATAAGGAACGTTGGGGTTTTTGCATGAGCCAAAATCAGTTGGATAGTTTAGTGGATGGGCAATATCATGTGTATATTGATAGTGAAAAAGTAGATGGTGAATTGAATCTTGCACAAGTAGTGTTGCCAGGGAAATCAGCTAAAGAGGTGTTAATTAGTACATATATTTGCCATCCATCAATGGCTAATAATGAATTAAGTGGACCGCTTGTCGCAACAGCTTTATATAATCGTTTGAAAAATTGGAATAACCGAGAATTGACGTATCGCTTTGTTTTTTTACCAGAGACAATTGGCTCTATCACTTATTTGTGGAAGTATGGACAGCAACTGAAAGAAAATTTGTATTCTGGACTTGTATTAACCTGTTTAGGTGGCAAGGAGCACCGTCTTTCATTTAAGCAGCCACGTGCTACTAATACGCCGATGGATGAATTAATTACACGTTTAAATCAGTTTGAACAGTATGAAATGCCAATTCGTCCATTTACACCGTTATATGGTTCTGATGAAAGACAATATTGTTCTCCAGGTTTTAATTTACCAGTTGGACAGTTTTCAAAAATGATTTATGGGACATATGCTGGTTACCATAATTCATTAGATACAAAAGAAGCAATGACTATTGAAGCATTATTGGAAAGCGTAGATGAAATTGAAACATTATTAAAGCTACAAGAACTCAATGGTTATTATGTAAATCAAAAGCCATTTGGTGAGCCGAAGTTAGGAAAATATGATTTATATCCTGATATAAATGCTCCCGGAACATGGGGGAAATCAAGTAGTAAAAAAATTGATAACCGTCAACAGTTAAATCAAATACTGACGATTTTAAATTATTCAGATGGTAAGCATTGCCTAGCTGATTTAGCTAAGACGCTACCATATCCGTTAGAAGATTATGAGATATCTATAGAAGCATTAAAGGAGCATGGGTTATTAACAGGTCCTTTTTATGAAGAACAGGAGTTGTGAAAATGAAAGTTTTGTTGTTGACAGGCTCACATCCAAGGCATTTATATTTAGTAAACGAGCTCTCAAAATTGGGTATAGTAGCTGCTCATATTATAGAAGTACGTGAAGAATTTGTTCCGCAGCCACCAGCTCATTTGGAAAAAATAGATGAGGAAAATTTTATCCGTCATTTTGCTGATCGTGATGAAGCAGAACAACGTCATTTTCAAGGGCATGCTACAGTTCACACAGACATTTTGACATTTAAAGTATCCCATAGCACATTAAATAGTGCGGAAACAATTGAGTGGGTGAAAAATCAAACATTTGATTTAGCTATTAGCTATGGTGTTCATATGTTAAGTAAGGAATTGCTAGAAGTGATGCCAGAGCATTCATGGAATATTCATGGTGGTCTTTCACCATGGTATAAAGGCAACACAACGCTATTTTGGCCATTCTTTATGCTACGACCAAATTGGGCAGGTATGACAGTGCATCGGTTAACAACTCGTTTAGATGCTGGAGAAATTGTACATCAAGCTGTCCCGACATTAGCTTATAGTGATGGACTTCATGATGTGGCATGTAAGGCAGTTATACAAGTAGCCGAAGATTTAATTAGTATTATTCAAAGTACACCATTAGAAAAAATAATTTATACACCTCAGAAAGGCAATGGTAAGCTATGGATTGGAACAGATTGGATGCCACAGCATTTACGCTTTGTGTATAACGTTTATAACAATGATATTGTAGACCAATTTTTAGATGGTAAATTGTCGAGGATAGAACCATCAATAATTTCTGCATTGCGAAATGAGGAATAACAATGGAAAAATTCAGTCACTTTATATCTTATGGACGACAATCGATTGATGATGAAGATATCCAATTAGTCATTGATACGCTACGCTCGCCTAATCTAACGCAAGGACCAAAAATTTTAGAGTTTGAGCAGGCTGTTGCAAATTATGTTGGTGCAAAATATGCAGTAGCTTTTTGTAATGGTACAGCAGCTCTACATGGCGCTTGTTATGCTACTGGAATTGGTGAAGATGATGAAGTTATTACATCGCCTATTACTTTTGCTGCCAGTGCAAACTGTGTACGATATGTTGGAGGAACAGTTGTATTTGCAGATATTGATGCAGTAACATACAATATTGACCCTACCCAAATACGAGCAAAAATCACATCAAAAACAAAAGCGATTATTCCTGTTGATTTCACAGGGCAGCCAGCAAATATGGATGCTATTATGCAAATTGCAAAGGAACATAATTTAGTTGTGATTGAAGATGGAGCTCATTCTTTTGGAGCCAACTATAAAGGGCGCAAAGTTGGGACACAGGCACATATGACCATGTTTAGTTTTCATCCAGTGAAGCCTATTACGACAGCAGAGGGTGGTGTCATTGTTACTGACAATGAAGAATACTATAAAAAATTATTAAGATTCCGTAGTCATGGTATTGAGCATACGGCTTATGCAGATGAGCAAGGCGACTGGTATTATGAAATGACAGACCTCGGCTATAATTATCGGATGACAGATTTGCAGGCGGCACTTGGGATTTCACAAATGGCAAAGCTGGATTTATTTTTACAGCGTCGCCGTGATATTGCCACTATGTACACAAATGCATTAAAAGATGTAGAAGGCATTCAAATACCACAACAGTTGGAGCATACGCAATCTGGTTGGCATTTGTATATGCTTCAATTAAAGAGTGCAAATCGTAAGCATGTATTTGAAGCTATGCGTGCTACAAATATTGGTGTACATGTACATTATATTCCAGTTTACTGGCACCCGTATTATCAGCAACTTGGTTATTTCAAAGGGTTATGTCCAGTAGCAGAGAAGTGGTATGAGCAGGCTTTAACATTACCAATTCATCCAAGTTTGACTGATGAGGAAATTCAATTTGTAATTCGTACACTGATTGCTATTGTAAAAGATAATCAAAATAGAGAGTTTTAGTTTTAGAAAAAACTGAAATTCTCTTTTTTTAATCCGATACTAGTAGTAATGATATTTGTATTAGAGTCAAGGAGGATGAAAATATGCGTATTACAGGGAATGTAGATACGAGTGCAACAAATATGAATAAGTCGATTTTTACAAGCACACAAACAGTGGAAAATGTAGTAAAGCAAGGAAGCGACACTACAATGAAAAATGTGACATTCAATGTAGAACAGGGACAACAACTGAGCGATGAAGAGGACATAAAAGTAAAAGTGCAAGAAGCTGTTGAAAAAATGAATACAATGTTAGAAGTAAATCACAATACTGCAAAATTTAAATATCATGAAGGCTTAGATCGTTATTATATAACAGTAGTGGACCGTGAGACAGATGAAGTAGTTAAAGAAATTCCACCGAAGAAATTACTAGATGCTTTTTATGAAATGCAAAAAATGCTTGGTATGATTGTAGACGAAAAAATATAAAATGTACTTATAATTGGAGGAATATTTATGGTAATGCGAATTGGCGGTTTAGCGTCAGGGATGGATATTGATGCTTTAGTAGAAAAATTAATGAGTGCGGAAAGAGCTCCACTAAATAAATTATTTCAAAACAAGCAAAAATATGAATGGCAACGGGATGCGTACCGTGATGTGAATAAAAAGCTTAAAACGTTTGACATGTATATCTCAGATAATTTAGTATTAAAAAGTTTCAATACAAAAACAGTTAATAACTCAAACTCAAATTTAATTACTGCAACTGCATCAAGTAGCGCATCTGGAACATTGACAATCGAGAAAGTTGAGGAATTGGCGACAGCTGCTCGAGTAGTAGGTGGTAAGATTGGTGATAATACAACGACAGAAAAAACCAAATTAAGTGCTATAGGCATTTCTGGAACACTTGAAATTAAATCTCCCCAAAATAATGGTAATGTAGCACCAATAGAAATTACATCTGATATGACAGTCGAAGATTTAGTGAAAAAAATTAATAATAGTAATGCTGGTGTTACGGCGGTGTTTGAAAAAGGGCAATTCTCCCTTACAGCTAAAAATACAGGCTTGGGTAGTATTGAAATAACAGGTTCAGCAAAGGATGCATTAAAGTTAGATATTGATGCAGTAAGCAATCAAGCAGGTAAAAATTCGAAATTTGTGGTAAATGGTATTGAGACAGAGCGTACTAGTAACACCTTTTCAATGAATGGATATAATGTTACGCTCAAGTCAACTTTTAATACAAGTACATCAACTGAAAGTATATCACCTGTAACGTTAGCATCTACTTCAAACGTAGATGACATGATGAAAAAGATTAAAGATTTTGTAGCGACTTATAATGAATTAGTAAAAGATTTTTCTGGTCAAACAAAAGAAGCAAAATATCGTGATTATGCGCCTCTTACAGAAGAGCAAAAGAAAGACATGAAGGAAAATGAAATAAAACTATGGGATGAGAAAGCGAAAAGTGGTTTACTTAGAAATGATGCACTGATTCGTGATGGGCTTTCAAAAATGCGTGCATTAGTTTATGAAACAAATCCAGCACTAGAAGGATCAAAATATAATTCACTCTTTAATATAGGGATTACGACATCTAAAAATTACAATGAAGGTGGCACACTAGAAATTGATGAAGTAAAATTGCGTAAGGCTTTAGAAGAAGACCCAGATGCCGTAGAAAAGCTATTTAAAAACAGTTCTGGTAAAAAAGAGGATATCATAGATGGTAAAACTGTCGATACACGTGGCTATTTAGAGAAACTTCGTTATGATGCAATGAAATCATTTGAAGTATCTATTGAGAAAAAAGCTGGTCGTTCGACAATGACAGATGCAGAATATGCTATTGGAAAAAATTTGAAAGATTTGGATAGCCGTATTAAAACTTGGCAAAATAAGATGAAAGATGTTGAGGCACGCTATTGGAAACAGTTCTCTGCTATGGAATCAGCGATTAACAAAGCAAATCAACAATCTAGTTTGTTCATGCAAGGTCAATAGTGAAGGTAATCTCTAAATAGCTAGGCAGGAGAGTCATATGCAACTAATCAATCAATTATTGCAAGTGTCAGCGAATTTATATAAAATTTTAGGCGAAATTCCAATTGGGGAAGAACGGGATGGATACATTGAGCATATTAATGATAGTCTTAATAAACGTGGAGATATTATTGATATGTTAATGAAAAATGGTTTTCAATTTAATCAAGAAGATCGTATTCATTGTACATTACTTGAACTGGATAATGGTATTAAAGAACGATTAGTCGTTGTTATGAATGCAGTGAAACAAGATATGGCAAATCTTCAAAGAACAAAAAAGAGTGAGATACAATATCAAAATCCATATTCTGATATTCGGACAATGGATGGTATGTACTATGATAAAAAGAATTAACATTTCGTTCATAGTAATTGTCTAATAAATGGTTTAAAATAGTAAAAAGTACTCGTTCAAAGGAGTTGTCCTTTATTGGCAGCAAATTTAGCAGCGCAAAATGCATATAAACAAAATAGTGTTACAACAGCATCCCCTGGTGAGCTTACATTAATGCTTTATAATGGGTGTCTGAAATTTCTTGGAAAAGCAAAGACAGCTATTACTGAGAAGAATATACAAGAAAAAAACACAAATATCCAAAAAGCACAAGCTATCATTAGTGAACTAATGGCAACATTGAACATGGATATTCCTGTATCCAAAAATATGTTATCCCTTTACGAGTTTATGAATCATCGTCTTGTAGAGGCTAACATGAAAAATGATGCTGCGATTATTGAAGAAGTTGAAGGGTTTGTGACGGAATTCCGCGATACATGGAAAGAAGTTATTCGCATTAATCGACAACAGCAATTCGGCTCAGGCAATAACGGACAAGCTTAGACAAACCAAAAGAGATCATCTTATCGGGGTGGTCTCTTTCTTTTATCTTGTATCAACAGGTTGTAAGACCTCACTTTGAAGCATAAAGTGAAGTAAATAGAGGGGGAACGGCTATTTTATATGTCAAAGCTCTTTCTAATTGAAGGTTCACTTTATAGCGATGATTTTTTGATACATACTTGAATTACATGAGGTGGCAGGATGAATTTTAAACGTAAGGAAGGATTCCGCTTTAAATTTGAAGAACCCATTCCTATGACTTTTGCGGTTTATGAAAATGGACGTGTGAATAAAGAAAAAATGGCGATGGCTACTTTATTAGATATTAGTCCAAAAGGCATTAAAATGTTTAGTGAAGTAGATTTAGGCATTAATCCACCGCCTATTGAAGTACGATTTATCCTTGATACACATGAGATACGTGCCTATGGTGAAGTTATTTGGGTACGTCCTTTTGCTAAGGGCAAGCAATATGGTATATTTTTCAATGATCAAGTACAGGTAGAGGACTTGATTGTCGATGAATTGAAAGCACGTCGGAAAAAAGAAATCGCAATATCGAAAAAAAATAATTTATAGTAAAATTTTTGTGAAAATTTGAATGAATTTAGAAGGAATTCATACACTTATGTAGAAATATAAAGTATAGCAGTTATAAAGGAGGAGTTTACATGCTAAACTATAACATTCGTGGTGAAAATATTGAGGTAACTCCAGCAATTCGAGAATATGTCGAAAATAAAATCGACAAAGTTGAGCGTTATTTTAGCGAAGATGTGAATGCAAACGCCAACGTCAATTTAAAAGTGTATAACGATAAACAAACAAAAGTAGAAGTAACGATTCCAATGAAAAATTTAACGCTTCGTGCAGAGGAGCGCCATAACGATATGTACGCAGCAGTTGATTTAATTGTTGATAAGCTAGAGCGTCAAATTCGCAAACATAAAACAAAGGTTAACCGTAAGTTCCGTGAGCGTGAAGGGGTAGGCGTTTACTTTGCTGCCTCACAAGTAGCTACTGAACCAGAGACAGAAGAAGAATATGCAGTTGTGCGTACAAAGCAATTCGATTTAAAACCAATGGATCAAGAAGAAGCTATTTTACAAATGAACATGCTTGGTCATGATTTTTACATCTTTACGGATGCAGAGTCAAATAACACAAATATTGTTTATAAACGTAAAGATGGTAAGTATGGTTTAATCGAAACAAATTAATTAGTATTTTATAGAGACTCTCGCTTTAGCGAGGGTCTTTTTTTCTGTATCTAGGTGGACTATTGGTTGTACCTACCACCTCGTTTTCTGTGCATAAAACATCTGTTGTACCTGCCACTTCGTTTTCGGTACATAAAACGTCTGCTGTCGCTATGTTTCATGGCGCTGTCGCACAGTATTTGCATGAAACTGTTATACAATGGTAAAATGAAAGTTGAGACTATATAGGAAGTGAAAAAGTTCATGGCAAACTTATTAAATAAAATTTTTGATTTCAATAAACGTGAGTTGAAAAAATTAGAAAAAATCGCAGACCAAGTAGAAAGCTTTGCTTCACAAATGGAGCAACTGTCTGATGAACAATTACAAGCAAAAACGGCTGATTTTCAAAAACGTTATGCTGATGGAGAACAACTAGATTCGATTCGTGCAGAAGCTTTTGCTGTTTGTCGAGAAGCATCGAAGCGTGTGCTTGGTATGTATCCATTCCGTGTACAAATTATGGGGGCAGCAGCACTTGATGAAGGTAATATTGCAGAGATGAAAACAGGTGAAGGGAAAACCTTGACAGCTACAATGTCCGTATATTTGAACGCCATTACTGGGAAAGGTGTGCATGTTGTTACAGTCAATGAATATTTAGCAGGTCGTGATGCTGCTGAAATGGGACAGCTGTATAATTTCTTAGGCCTATCTGTGGGCTTGAATTTGAACAGCCTCTCAAAAGAAGAAAAACGTGAGGCTTATGAAGCTGATATTACCTATAGTACAAACAATGAACTAGGCTTTGATTACTTACGTGATAACATGGTGTTATATAAAGAAGAGCGTGTGCAACGTCCTTTACATTATGCTGTTATCGATGAAGTGGACTCCATTTTAATCGATGAAGCACGTACACCGTTAATTATTTCAGGACAAGCTGGGAAATCTGCACAGCTTTATAAGCAGTCCAATGCTTTTGTCCGTATGTTAAATGCAGAAACAGATTACACATATGAAGAATCAACAAAGGGTGTTACATTAACAGATGCTGGTGTTGAAAAAGCAGAGAAAGCATTTGGAATTGATAACTTATTCGACTTAACACATGTTCGTTTAAACCATGCCATTAATCAATCATTAAAAGCACATGTGAGTATGCATAATGATGTGGACTATGTTGTACAGGATGACGAAATTGTCATTGTTGATGGTTTTACGGGGCGTTTAATGAAAGGGCGTCGCTACTCGGATGGTTTACATCAGGCGATTGAAGCCAAGGAAGGTGTAGAAATTCAAAATGAGTCGATGACAATGGCGACAATTACCTTCCAAAACTATTTCCGTATGTACCAAAAGCTATCAGGTATGACAGGTACAGCAAAAACAGAGGAAGAGGAATTCCGCAATATTTATAATATGAATGTTATTGCGATTCCAACAAATAAGCCAATTGCACGTGATGACCGTCCTGATTTAATTTTTGCAACGATGGATGGCAAATATAAGGCTGTTGCGGCTGATATTGCAGAGCGTCATCAAGCGGGACAACCTGTACTTGTAGGGACAGTAGCGATTGAAACATCTGAAATTATTTCTAAGCTACTGGATAAACATAAAATTCCACATAATGTATTAAATGCGAAAAATCATGAACGTGAAGCTGAAATTATTGCGAATGCGGGTACTAGGGGTGCTGTTACAATCGCAACAAATATGGCAGGTCGTGGTACGGATATTAAACCTGGTGAAGGTGTATTAGAGCTTGGTGGTTTGGCTGTTATTGGTACAGAGCGTCATGAATCTCGTCGTATCGATAATCAGCTACGTGGTCGTTCAGGACGTCAAGGGAATCCTGGGGTAACGCAATTCTATTTATCACTTGAGGATGAATTAATGCGTCGCTTCGGTTCAGATAATATGAAATCGATGATGATGCGTTTAGGAATGGATGATGCACAGCCATTACAATCTAAAGTTGTATCAAGAGCCGTAGAATCTGCACAGAAACGTGTAGAAGGTAATAACTTTGATGCACGTAAACGTTTATTGCAATATGATGATGTATTACGTCAACAACGTGAAATTATTTATAAAGAGCGCTATGACGTACTGGAAACAGACAATATGCGTATCCTTGTTGAGTCGATGATTCGTGAAACAATCGATAACATTGTAAGCTTGCATACGCAAGGGGAACCAAAAGATTGGCATTTAAAAGCAATCGAGGATGTAGTAGCGGCGAATTTGTTAGATGAAGGAATTTTAACAGTCGCAGATTTTGAAGGAAAAACGGCTGAGGACATCAATGGACTAATTACAGAAGCTGTCTTTACACGTTACGACGAAAAAGAGGAAAAATTGACATCTGAGCGTATGCGTGAATTTGAAAAAGTTATTTTATTACGTTCAATTGATACAAAATGGATTGATCATATTGATGCGATGGATCAATTGCGTCAAGGAATCCATCTTCGAGCATATGGACAAAATGACCCACTTCGCGAATATCAACAGGAAGGCTTCGCGATGTTTGAGGATATGGTTGCATCCATCCGAGAAGATGTTGCAAAATATGCAATGAAAGCAGAAATCCAACATAATTTAGAGCGTGAGGAAGTGGCTAAGGGTCAAGCAGTGAACCCGAAGGAAGACGGAGCTCCAGCACCAAAAAAACAACCACTTCGCAAAGCTGAAAATATTGGACGTAATGATATGTGTCCATGTGGAAGTGGCAAGAAATTTAAAAATTGCCATGGCGCAGCACAAGCCTAATAAGAGAAAGAAGACCATTTAACTATATGTTAATGGTCTTTTTTGTCTATTTTATTTTCATTTATAGGTATAAAAGTAATTTTTAATAGACATTTGGAAAATATGAGTATACAATAATTTTAATATTCAGACTTTTCGTTCTATTTTCTTTTTTATGTGAAAAATAGGGATAAATACTTTAATTGATAAGAAAGGTGGTGGTTCATGTGGAGTTACAAAAAAATCCTCGAGCAGAATTGTCTGGGCAGACTCACTCGAGGATGTGTATTGGCGTATACCAATATACACTTAGTATATTTCTTTTATTAACAAAAATAAACATAAAGTTAATGAGGTGGAATAGCAATGGATACTGAGGATGTTATGAATAGCGAAACGATGTTATATGAACCTGTCTATGATGAATTTGGAAATTTGAACACAAATGTGATTGAGAAGGATGGCGAATATATATCAACAATGGCACCAACAAAATTAATGGATTTTAATTTACGTTACTTTGGCTCCAGTTTAAAAGGAGCTTGTGAAGGTTCCAAAACAATATTAGGTAAATTAAATAAAAATCCAATACTTGTATATGAAAAGTTATGGTTTCCAAGTAAATCTCCATGGCATCGTGAATGTGCTTGGTATGCTGTCCATCATATTTATGACTATGGCATTGTTGATAAAAAAAGAACAAAAATTATTTTTACCAATGGTAGAGAAAGAACGGTGGATATGAGTGTGAAGGCCCTTGAATATCGGATGCAAAGAGCCTTTTTATTAAAATATAAATTAGAAATACGTAAAAAAAATTTACTTGAATAACATGGTGTTGAAATTCCGTATCTAGCGTTATAATAAAAAGATATAGGTGTATAACTAACCTGATTAAAAATGTTCGGAGGATTTTACAATGATAGAATTATCAGAGGTACGGAATGTATTAGATACTACAGCCAAAAAATTGGTGGACTTTAGGGGGTCTCTTTGACTTAGAAAATAAAGAGGCACGTATTCAAGAGTTAGACGAAATGATGCTAGAGCCTGGTTTTTGGGATGATCAACAAGGGGCACAGTTAGTTATTAATGAAAGTAATGGATTGAAGTCCATTGTCAATGAGTATAAGGATTTAGCAGAAACACACGAAAATTTAGATATGACATTAGAGCTTTTACGAGAAGAGCCAGATGAAGAGCTTCAAGAAGAATTAGGCAAAGAACTAGTAGAATTTCAGCAAAAAATGAGTGACTTCGAGCTTCAATTGTTGCTTAGTGGGCCATATGATCAAAATAATGCGATTTTAGAGCTTCATCCTGGTGCAGGTGGTACAGAATCACAGGATTGGGGTTCTATGCTGTTGCGCATGTATACACGTTGGGCGGATAAACGTGGCTTCAAAGTAGAGACTGTAGACTATTTACCAGGTGATGAGGCTGGTATTAAATCTGTGACATTATCGATAAAGGGACATAATGCTTATGGTTATTTGCAGGCTGAAAAAGGTGTCCATCGTTTAGTGCGCATTTCACCGTTCGATTCTTCAGGTCGTCGTCATACTTCGTTTGTATCCTGTGATGTCATGCCAGAATTTGATGACAATATTGAAATTGACATCCGTACAGAGGATTTAAAAATTGACACATATCGTGCGACAGGTGCTGGCGGACAGCATATTAATACAACGGACTCAGCCGTTCGTATTACGCATATTCCAACAGGTACAATTGTTCAATGTCAGGCAGAACGTTCACAAATTAAAAACCGTGAAAAAGCAATGACGATGTTAAAAGGAAAATTGTATCAGCTAGAGTTAGACAAGCAACAAGCACAGCTAGATGAAATTCGTGGTGAGCAAAAGGACATTGGTTGGGGCTCACAAATTCGTTCTTATGTTTTCCATCCTTATTCGATGGTAAAAGACCATCGAACAAGTGAGGAAACAGGTAATGTAGGGGCAGTGATGGACGGTGACTTAGATCCATTTATCCATGCTTATTTACGTTCTAAAATAGGTTAATTAACTATCCCCTCAAGAGACATTTTGAGGGGATAGTATACTTTATAATGACTATTTTTGGTACAGCTGCTGTATTTGTTCGACTGAATATCCTGTTAATAGGGCTAATGTGTCGATTGGCACATTGTTTTGCAAGCCTGTCAGAATGATTTCTTTATTTTTTTGAGCGATACCTTGTTCTAAACCTTCTTCAATCCCAGCTTGCTTTGCGTCCACTATACTTGCTTCTTCATCAATAATATATTTCAAGCGAGATTGGTAGGCAATAATGGATTCGGGCGTTTGGCTCATATCTTCCCATGCATTAAAGGCTTGCTGTAAATGGTTGTCCTTCATCGCTAATTCCTCCAGTTTTTGATAAATTTCATCATATACGCGGTGATGACGAGCATCGACCATGCTTAAAAGCATCAGCCATCTAACTAATCCATTATCTACATGTGTTACTTCGTCTGCAAACCATGCTGCTAAAAATTTATTGATTTCGATAAAATGTACTTCAAGCACATCATTTTTTGCGCTAACACGTTGACCAGTTAGATCCTCATACAAGTGATAGGTACTATGGTAGTGTGGGGTGTCTGTAAGTAATGTGTAATTGCAAATATTGATCGTAATTGTGGGAGCAAGTGCATGATAACCTTGTCCACGTTGCAATTGCCCAACATACAGTCTAGCCCAATAAAACATCGTACGTTTGAACATACTTTGTTTGTTTCCTAGTTGCATCTCAATATTAATATATTCTCCAGCCTGTGTTTTGACGACTATATCTAATCTAGATTGTTTATCTTCATTATATTCTCCACCAACTTCTTGGCTTAAAAATACGACTTCTTTCATTACATCACGGTCTGTGCGCTGTAAAATAGCATTTAAAAAGGCAATAGTAATTTCTTGATTACGCTCACTGCCAAACAATTGTTTAAAGGCAAAATCTACTTTTAAATCTAATAGCTTTGACAATGGAATGTGACACAGTATTTGTTTAGTCATATATAATCACCTCTATTTTAATCGATTTTTCTCAAAAATGGGCATCATTCATTCAAAAAAAGGATGGTAATGTGTTGTATTTTCGCGAATCTCCTTGCGCTCATTCATATAGTGTTTATACAGCATAGAGGCATTGACAAATTGTTTACTAATCGAAGCGTATTGAATCGGTAATTCGATATCTTGATTATTTTTTAATGTAACAATACAGCCTAATTTACTTGGCTTAATATTAATGATGGCATGTAGACCAATCCAAATATTATGAATGGAGTTTGGTGAATAGGTTGGTAAAAAGATGCAAGGAAAACCATAATCATACGCAACAACAATAGGTAATTTATGTTGATTGCCAAAAAAGCGTTTGGCTGAGTATTTTGCTGCTTCATAGGTTGTTCCTAATGAAATACAAGATTTCCGCAATATGTGCATTGGTTTCCGTGTAATGATCAGTTCATTGTGTTTATCAATGACCCGTGTGAAAGTTTTAGAGCCATGTGGGACAGGCTCCAATAAATAAGTGTTAAAAGACATTAAGTATCCATTTGCATAATTTGATGGCATATATAGCCTCCCTTTCTTCTTTATTGCTCATAGTGTAGAGGTGTATTGCTATTTACCAAAATCTTAATAAAGGCAAAAATCGTATAAAAAAAAGTGCTTTTACTAGTAAGATTTGGGCAAAATTCCTTCATCATAATTATGAATTTTATAAATTTTCAGTCTTTTTATATTGCCTTTTTATATGACTTTACATATAATTTAGAAAAGGATTGAGGTGAGGACGTTGGATAAACAATATTCGTACACAGATTTTTTAAGAGCAGTCGGTCATTCCAATGAGGTTGATGAGGCAGAAAAATTATTGGACGAGATTTATTTGGATTTATTTTTAAATCACATCCAGCGTATACATCGTCAAGAACAGCTGATAGCATTAATTGATGTAGCACTCGATAATAGAGATAAGCAGTCGTTCCAGCAATATGCAGCTGAATTACAAATGCTACGTGAAGAAACAACTGAATAATCAACCTGTACCCACTTTCTTGCTCATAAGAGAGTGGGTTTTTGTATGTAAAAATAAATACTAAATAACTTGAAAATGTTCACAAACATTCGTTCGTTAAAATTCGATATTTTTGTTGGGCTATGCTAAACTAGAGATACAAAGATAACGGAAAGGGCTGAAATAACTGTGCAAACATTTGATTTACAAGCACCATATCAACCAAATGGCGATCAACCACAAGCAATAGCGGAATTAGTAGAAGGTGTACGTGAAGGGAAGCGTCATCAAACTTTGCTTGGTGCAACAGGGACAGGTAAAACATTTACGATTTCTAATGTTATTCAGCAAGTAAAAAAGCCGACATTGATTATGGCGCATAATAAAACATTGGCAGGGCAATTATATAGCGAATTTAAAGAGTTCTTTCCAAATAATGCGGTTGAATATTTTGTTAGTTATTATGATTATTATCAACCAGAGGCATATGTTCCACAAACAGATACCTATATCGAAAAAGACTCGAGTATCAATGATGAAATCGATAAATTGCGCCATTCTGCTACATCGGCGTTATTTGAGCGTGATGATGTCATTATTATTGCTTCTGTATCGTGTATTTATGGTTTAGGTTCTCCAGAAGAATATCGTGCAATGGTCGTATCTATTCGTACAGGGATGGAAATTGAGCGCAATCAATTGTTACGCAAGTTAGTAGATGTACAATATGAGCGTAATGATGTTAGCTTTACACGAGGAACATTTCGTGTACGTGGAGATGTGGTAGAGATTTTCCCAGCTTCCCGTGATGAGCATTGTATTCGTGTGGAATTTTTCGGTGACGAAATCGACCGTATCCGAGAGGTAAATGCCTTAACAGGTGAAATTATTGCAGAACGAGACCATGTGGCTATTTTTCCAGCCTCTCACTTCGTTACACGAGAAGAAAAGATGCGTAAAGCGATTGATAATATTGAACAGGAACTAGAAGAACGCCTCGCTTTATTGCGTGCGGAAGATAAGCTATTGGAGGCACAGCGTTTAGAGCAGCGAACACGCTATGATTTAGAGATGATGCGAGAAATGGGTTTTTGCTCAGGTGTTGAAAATTATTCACGCCATTTAACACTACGTGAATCGGGTGCAACACCATATACATTGCTCGATTATTTTCCAGATGATTTTTTACTTGTGGTAGATGAAAGTCATGTGACATTGCCACAGGTTCGAGGAATGTATAATGGTGACCAAGCGCGTAAAGGTGTGCTAGTAGAGCATGGTTTCCGTCTACCATCTGCTTTAGATAATCGTCCTTTGCGCTTTGAAGAATTTGATGAGCGTGTTCATCAAGCTATCTATGTATCTGCAACACCAGGTCCATACGAGCTAGAGCATACACCCAAAATGGCACAACAAATTATTCGTCCAACAGGATTACTTGACCCACAAATTGAGGTACGTCCAATTGAGGGGCAAATTGATGATTTAATCGATGAAATTCAAGACCGAATTGCACGTAATGAGCGGGTGCTTGTGACGACATTGACGAAAAAGATGTCAGAGGATTTAACAACCTATTTGAAAGAAATGGGCTTAAAGGTGGAATACTTACACTCAGAAATTAAAACGCTTGAACGTATTGAAATTATTCGTGAGCTACGCAAAGGCACATATGATGTGTTAGTAGGGATTAATTTATTACGAGAAGGGTTAGATATTCCTGAAGTATCACTTGTAGCTATTTTAGATGCAGATAAAGAAGGATTTTTACGCTCAGAACGTTCACTTATACAAACAATCGGACGTGCTGCACGTAATGCGAATGGTCATGTCATTATGTATGCGGATCATATGACAGATTCCATGAAAAAGGCGATTGATGAAACGAAGCGTCGTCGTACCATTCAAATGGCTTACAACGAGAAACACGGTATTACTCCGCAAACAATTGTGAAGAAAATTCCTGAAGTTATTCGTGCAACACAAGTGGCTGAAGAAGAGGCGACTTATGCTACAAAGGCGACAAAAGGAAAAAAATTAACGAAGGCAGAAAGAGAACAGCTCATCGCATCATTAGAAATCGAAATGAAAGAGGCAGCAAAGGCACTCGATTACGAGCGTGCTGCTGAATTGCGTGATACGATATTTGAACTGAAAGTAGAAGGGTGAATGACTTGTGAAAAATACTGAAATCATTGTGCAGGGAGCTCGTGCACATAATTTAAAAAATATTGATGTAACAATACCACGTGATCAATTAGTTGTTTTAACAGGTTTATCAGGCTCAGGGAAATCATCATTAGCATTCGATACGATTTATGCAGAAGGACAACGCCGCTATGTAGAATCATTGTCTGCCTATGCTA
Organism: Lysinibacillus piscis; assembly: GCF_026012395.1. GTDB lineage: Bacteria > Bacillota > Bacilli > Bacillales_A > Planococcaceae > Lysinibacillus > Lysinibacillus piscis. The sequence goes on along the minus strand of NZ_BRZA01000001.1, from coordinate 913,394 downwards.
GACAATTTCTTGGTCAAATGGATAAGCCTGATGTCGATGCGATTGAAGGCTTATCTCCTGCTATTTCCATTGATCAAAAAACAACAAGCCGTAATCCTCGCTCAACAGTTGGTACGGTAACAGAAATTTATGATTATTTACGGCTATTATATGCACGTATTGGTAAGCCTATTTGTCCAAATCATGGCATTGAGATTACATCACAAACGATTGAGCAAATGGTGGATCGTCTATTATCCTATCCTGAAAGAACGAAAATGCAGCTATTAGCGCCAATGGTAACTGGACGTAAAGGTACACATGTCAAGTTATTAGAGGATTTAAAGAAACAAGGCTTTGTGCGTGTGCGGATTGATGGGGAATTGCGTGATCTAGATGATGCGATTGAGCTTGATAAAAATAAAAAGCATTCCATTGAGGTCGTGGTGGATCGTGTTGTGATGAAAGAAGGCATTGCAGCTCGTTTGAGTGACTCTTTAGAAACAGCACTACGATTAGCGGATGGGCGTGTGTTAGTCGATGTGATGGAGCATGAGGAATTATTATTTAGCGAACACCATGCATGTCCATTATGTGGGTTTTCAATCGGTGAGCTGGAGCCACGTATGTTTTCCTTTAACAGTCCTTTTGGTGCTTGTCCAACTTGTGATGGCTTAGGTTCAGCACAGGAGGTCGATTTAGAATTAATCATACCAGATTGGGAACGTACGTTATTAAATCATGCGATTGCACCATGGGAGCCAACAAGTTCACAATACTATCCACAATTATTACAGGCGGTATGTCAGCATTATCACATTCCAATGGATGTTCCTGTGAAAGACTTGCCAAAAGAACAGATGGATAAAATTTTATATGGCTCAGGTCAAGAAAAAATTCATTTCCATTATGAAAACGAATTTGGCAATGTTCGTGATCAAATGATTGAATTTGAGGGCGTTGTGCGCAACGTAGAACGTCGTTTTAAAGAAACCACATCTGATTATGTACGTGAGCAGATGGAAAAATATATGACACAGCAGGCGTGTCCATCTTGTAAAGGCTATCGTTTAAAGCCTGAGACATTAGCTGTGAAATTAGCAGATCAGCATATTGGAGAAGTGACAAAGTATTCAATTCAAGAAGCAGATACATTTTTCAAAAATCTACAACTATCGGAAAAGGATATGCAAATTGCACGTTTAGTACTGCGTGAAATTGAAGAAAGATTAGGCTTTCTTGTAAATGTAGGACTAGATTATTTAACGTTGAGTAGAGCTGCTGGGACATTGTCGGGTGGTGAGGCACAGCGCATTCGATTGGCTACACAAATTGGATCACGTTTAACAGGTGTTTTATATATTTTGGATGAACCATCGATTGGTTTACATCAGCGTGATAATGACCGTCTTATTAGTACATTAAAAAATATGCGTGATATTGGGAATACATTGATTGTAGTAGAACATGATGAAGATACAATGCTAGCAGCAGATTATTTAATCGATGTTGGTCCAGGGGCTGGTGTGCATGGTGGGCAAATTGTGGCAGCAGGTACACCACAGGAAGTAATGGAAAATAACCAATCGTTAACAGGACAATATTTAAGCGGCAAAAAATTTATTCCGCTACCTATAGAGCGACGTAAACCAGATGGACGTAAGCTATCTATTAAAGGAGCAAAGGAAAATAATCTACGCAATGTCAAAGTAGATATTCCATTAGGCTTATTTGTGGCGGTTACAGGTGTTTCGGGCTCAGGAAAATCTACGCTGATTAATGAAATTTTATATAAGACATTAGCACAGCAATTGAATCGTTCTAAAGTAAAGCCTGGTGAACATAAAGAAGTAACGGGTATGGAAGTACTTGAAAAGGTCATTGATATTGATCAATCACCAATTGGTCGTACGCCACGCTCGAATCCAGCGACATATACAGGTGTTTTTGATGATATTCGTGATGTGTTTGCGACAACGAATGAAGCAAAAGTACGTGGCTATAAAAAAGGTCGTTTTAGCTTTAATGTGAAAGGTGGACGCTGTGAAGCATGTCGTGGAGATGGCATTATTAAAATTGAAATGCACTTCTTACCAGATGTTTATGTACCATGTGAAGTATGTCATGGTAATCGTTATAATCGCGAAACATTAGAAGTGAAATATAAAGATAAAAATATTGCAGAAATTTTAGATATGACGATTGAGAATGCCGTTATCTTTTTTGAAAATATACCTAAAATTCAGCGTAAACTACAGACAATTGTCGATGTTGGATTGGGCTATATGAAATTAGGGCAGCCTGCTACGACATTATCTGGTGGTGAGGCACAGCGCGTTAAATTAGCCTCTGAATTACATCGTCGTTCAAATGGTAAGTCATTTTATATTTTAGATGAGCCAACGACAGGTTTACATGCAGATGATATTGCACGTTTATTAGTTGTCTTGCAACGTCTAGTAGAAAACGGTGATTCAGTATTAGTTATTGAGCATAATTTAGATGTTATTAAAACAGCAGATTATATTATTGACCTAGGTCCTGAAGGTGGCGATAAAGGTGGTACGATTGTTGCTACAGGTACACCAGAGGAAGTCGTGAAAGTAGAAGGCTCTTATACAGGGAAGTATTTGAGACCAATACTAGCTCGGGATCGTTTGAGAATGGATACTGTTCTTGCAGAGGCTAGTAGTCGCAGTAAATGAATTTGTGGATAAAATGAAACCTTTCATAAGTAGATGCGTATTAATAGTATAACGACCTGAGGAGGCTATTATATTATGCAAAATGAACGTCAACGTATTTTAGAGCTTGTGGAAAAAGGAACGATTTCAGCGCAAGAGGCGATTACATTATTAGAAGCATTAGAGCAACCTGGCAAGTCTACTCAACCAATCACAAAAGAGGAGCCATCAAAAGAGGAGTCTCTATTTGAAGAACAACAGAAAGATACAGATTTCGCTAAGTATTTCCAAGATGAGATTCAAGATTTCCGTAAAGATTTAACACAAATCGGCTCATTATTTATGGATATGATGAATACGGCTGTCAAAAAAGTAAAGGAATTCGATATCACATCTCCATTTGGTGATAAAATCGAATTTACACATACAGAAGAAATAGCTACACCTGTAGAGAATATCGTAGTCGAGTTACCAAACGGTCATTTCTCCATTGAACAAGGCGAAGGTGAGAGCATCCAAGTTATTTGTAAGGTGAAGGCACCATTGACAAATGATAGTGAAGAAGCTACTCGTGCACATTTTTTAGAGCAATTTATTGTGAAGGAAGAACAACAAACATTGCGCATTTTAAGCCAATTGAAATTGGTGCAAGTCAATGTGAGGGTGCTAGTACCGCAAGATAAGCTCGAAAAATTATCTGTCCGTTTAATGAATGGTCATGTTTCATTACAAGATGTATCGTATGAGCAATTGAAAGTGAAAACATTAAATGGAGCAATCAAAGGTGCTAAATTTAACTTTGATAATGCTGAAATTGATTCTTCCAATGGCTCTATCGAATTGTTCCAAATCCGTGGTAAAGATTTAGAAGCAGAAACATTAAATGGCCGTGTGTATATTGATGGGGCACTTGATGAGGTAGAAGCGAAATCTGTTAATGGACATGTCGTAGTCACAACTTGCTCCACTAACTCATCCAAAATCAAGGCACAAACTGTCGCTGGCTCTGTTGAATTGTATGTTCCACGCACGATGTCGTTAAGTGGAAAAGCGGTCACAAACTTTGGCAAAGTAGATATTGGCATTGCAGATGTGAAGAAATTAGAATCACAAGATCAATTTTTATCAAAGGTTGTCCGTTTTGATAAAGAAGTTGAAAATGCGAATCGCCTATTTATTGAAGGTGAATCTAAAACGGGCTCAGTGTTAGTACGTTATACAACAACAGATGAGCAACAAATTTAATCTTGCTTTTAGCACGCAAGCTCTCACATGAGCTTGCGTGTTTTTTCGCGTTAAAGTAAAATGAATGGTTTGATTGAATGTAAAGTGCTTAGTTTACATTCTTAGTGATAATACTTTGCAAACTGAGCTGAGAATTTATTTGTCATAAAATATTTATTTTGTTGCTAGATTTTGACGGAAATTTGATTTTTCTGTGTAAAAAAAATAGGGAAATAGCAAGAACTACCATGTAATGAAATGAAAATGTAATAAACAAATAGAAATAGAGTGCTATAATAGGTAATGAAATACTTCTTACATAGCTAAGAATTTTAGGTGGTTTAAAACATGATTGAAATGAAAAATGTGATGAAGAAGTACCCAAATGGTGTCGTTGCGACAAATGGGATTTCTGTAAACATAAAACAAGGTGAGTTTGTCTATGTCGTAGGACCAAGTGGTGCAGGTAAATCGACATTCATTAAACTAATGTATCGTGAAGAACGAGCGACTTCTGGAGAAATTATTGTCAATGGAATTAATTTAACGTCATTAAAAAATAAAAAAGTACCATTTTTGCGTCGTCAATTAGGTGTTGTATTCCAAGATTTTAAATTACTTCCTCGTTTAAATGTCTATGAAAATGTAGCATTCGCTTTAGAAGTAATTGAGAAAGAACCTATAGAAATTCGTCGTCGTGTGATGGAAGTACTAGATTTAGTAGGGCTAAAACACAAAGCAAGAATGTTTCCGAACGAGCTTTCTGGTGGTGAACAGCAACGTGTGTCGATTGCACGCTCGATTGTAAATATACCAAAAGTAGTCATTGCCGATGAGCCGACAGGGAATCTAGATCCTGAAACATCTTGGGAGATTATGAATTTATTTGAAGAAATTAATTCTCGTGGAACAACGATTGTAATGGCTACACATAACCGTGAAATTGTAAATACGATTCGTCGTCGTGTCATTGCGATTGAGGGTGGTATGATCGTGCGTGATGAGCATGGAGGTGAATACGGTTATGAAATTTAGAACGTTGAACCGCCATGTCAGAGAAAGTGTGAAATCGCTGGGACGAAATAGTTGGATGACAATTGCCTCCGTGAGTGCCGTAACAGTTACATTACTGCTTGTCGGCGTCTTTGCAGTCATTATGATGAACTTAAATAAAGTAGCTGATGATTTAGAAAATGATGTTGAAATAAAAGTATTAATTGATGAAACAGCCGATGAAGCTGCTGAAAAACAGCTGATGGATAAAATCGAGAAATTGCCAGACATTGAGGAAATGACCTATTCGACGAAAGAAAATGAATTAAAGAAGTTAGTGAAGGATTTTGGGGAAGATTTTAAACTTGTAGAGCAAAGCAACCCATTACGAAATGTTATTTATGTAAAGGCGAAAGAGCCACAGAAGACAGCAGCAGTGGCAAAAAAAATAGCTAAATTTGATTACATATTCGATGTGAAATATGGGGAAGGCAAAGTAGAAAAGCTGTTCAAATTCCTAAATACTAGTCGAAATGTGGGACTAGTGTTAATCGTTGGACTGTTATTTACAGCCATTTTCCTTATCTCAAATACGATTCGTATTACCATTATTGCTCGTCGAGATGAGATTGAAATTATGAAATTGGTAGGGGCAACGAATTCCTTCGTACGAATTCCATTTGTTTTGGAAGGTATGTGGCTTGGTATTTTAGGCTCTATTATTCCTATCGCTGTTGTCGCAACACTTTACCATAACATTTATAAAATTGTGAAACCACGTTTAGAGGGAGAACTGATTCAAATGCTAAGTTTTTCACCTCTCGTCTATCAAGTGAGTGGGCTCCTTATACTCATTGGCGTGTTGATTGGTGTATGGGGAAGCTTTATGTCTGTAAGAAAGTTTTTAAAAATTTAGTATATCGAGAAGGGAGTTCCAACGGTGAAAAGCTCAGTCAAAATACTTGCAACAGTATCTGCATTATTTCTTTTGATTCAAACACCCACTGCCTATGCGACAACATTATCAGATTTAAAAGATGAAAAAAAACAGGTAGAAACAAAGAAAAATGAATTAAATACATCGATTAAAAATAAAACAAGTGCCATTACGGTAAATGAAGAAAAGCAACAGCAATTACTCAATCAAATTCAAACATTGAATGCTGAAATTGAGAAAACGAATGCGAATATAGCAAATGTGACGGAAGAGATTCGTCTGACAAATAAAGAAATTGAAGCGTTAGAAGCCTCGATTGCAGAGTTATTACGCAAAATTGAAGAGCGTGATATTTTAATACAAGAGCGTGTACGTGCTATTCAAGCAAGTGGTTCTGTTAGTTATTTAGATGTTTTACTTGGTTCAAATAGTTTTGTCGATTTTATTGACCGTGTATCTGCGGTGAGCACAATTTTTGAAGCAGATCGTCAAATTATTCGTGACCAAAAACAAGATAAACAAACGTTAGAAGAGCAAAAACAAGTATTAGAGAATAAAAGACAAAATCTTGAAGGTAAAAAGGCAGAGTTGGATCGCCTAAAAGCTTCTTTAAGTGGGCAAAAAGCAGAGAAAAATAGCTTAGTTGACCAATTAGAGAAAGAGCAAGAAAAACTAAAATCAGAAAAAGTGTTATTGGAGAAACAATATTCAGAGGCACTTGATATTAGTGATGAATTACAACAAAAAATTGTTGCTGAGCAAAATCGTTTAGCTGAAGTCGCTCGTCAACAAGAGGCAAAACGAAAGGCAGCAGCTGCGGCTGCCGCTGCTGCAAGAGCGAATGGTAGTAATTCAGCAGTTCATGCGCCAGCATCTGATGGAACATGGATTAAGCCGACGAATGGTCGTTTAACATCTCCATATGGGTGGCGTAATATTGGGGCAGGACCTGAATTCCATTATGGTGTCGATCTTGCTAATCAAACAGGGACACCAATTTGGGCCGCTGCTGACGGTGTTGTTTCCTATGCAGCACCACTTAGCTCATATGGTAATGTTGTCATTATTACACATTCTATTGAAGGTGAAATTTACACAACCGTTTATGCTCATTTGAATTCGTTTAATGTAAGTGTTGGTACAGAAGTATCACAAGGTCAACAAATTGCAGCAATGGGTAGCACAGGTCGTTCAACAGGACCGCATCTACATTTTGAAGTGCATATTGGCTCTTGGCGTGGACAAGCTGTAGGTAGTGTCAATCCGTTAAAATATATTCCGTTATAATGTAACTGAAAGCTATACATTCACATTTTTCAGCATGTGAATGTATAGCTTTTTTTGCTGGACAGAACCTCTTGTATACTGTAATTTCTGTAAAAATGATGTGGTATATTGTTTAGTGTGCATATAAAAATAGGTGTTATTTTGTAAAAGGTCCATGCTATACTGATTGAAAATAACCGCAATGGGGTGTGTTATGGTGAATTTTAAAGTTAAAAAAGCGTTAAACAATAACGTGCTAATTGCATTAACGAGAGATGGAGAAGAAGTGATTCTTATTGGCAGAGGCATTGGCTTTGGTCGCCAACAGGGAGATGCCATTGTGAATAGTACCGTGGAAAAGTTGTTTGTTATGAAAGATCAAAGTGAGCAAGAACAGTATAAAAAATTATTACCCCATTTAGATGATGAAACATTAAAGGTGATTATTGAAGCTGTGGAGCTGATTCGTGCGCGTGTTGCCGAGCCATTGAATGAGCATATTCATGTTGGGCTAACCGATCATTTATTGTTTGCAGTGAATCGAATTATACGTGGTATGGGGATTCGTAATCCTTTTTTATTAGAAACGAAGGCACTGTATCCTTTTGAATATGAGGTTGCTACTGAAGTGACGCAATTAATTAGCCGCAAATTAACAATCAGTCTTCCAGAGGGTGAGATTGGTTTTATTGCATTGCATATACATAGCGCGATGGTAGATAAAGATGTCCATGATGTTAGCCGACATTCTGAGCTTCTAGCTACACTTGTCCGAATGATTGAAGCAAGCTTTGCAATAGAGCTTGATAAAGAAAGCCTTGATTATATGCGACTGGTTCGTCATATTCGTTATACGATTGAGCGTGTTGTTAGTGGGGAAAAAGTGGATGAACCAGAAAAAATTGCAGACTTATTGAAATTGGAATATCCAATGTGCTATAATCTATCTTATAAATTAATTAAAATAATGCAACAGACATTGAAGAAGCCTGTATATGATGCAGAAGCAGTTTATTTAACAATGCATTTACAGCGAATTCAAACAAAAGTAAAATAAAACTTTACGTGTTACTGATACGATCAGGCATGAGTAAAGAAGATGTAAGGAAATAGTGGTTAATAAATGCCGACTATTCTTTCGTATCTTCTTTCCTCATGCCTTTTTTTCGTCTCTAACTGTCTGAAGCATTGAAAAAACATCTATCAAAGGAGGAAAAGAGTATGTTTAAAAAGCTTTTTGGTCAATTACAAAAAATCGGTAAAGCGCTAATGCTTCCTGTTGCGATTTTACCAGCTGCAGGTTTATTGCTAGCATTTGGGAACGCATTGCAAAATCCTGTGTTAACAGATTTTGCGCCATTTTTGACAGCGGATTGGGTAGTTTATATAGCGTCCGTCATGGAAGAAGCAGGTGCCATTATTTTTGGTAACCTTCCCATTTTATTTGCTGTTGGTGTGGCAATTGGTTTAGCTGGGGGTGACGGGGTTGCTGGTTTGGCGGCTATCGTTGGTTACTTGATTATGAATGCGACAATGGGAACTGCACTACAACTAAGCACTACACAAGTATTAGAAAGTGGCGATCCTGCCTATGCATTGATTCTTGGTATTCCATCCCTTCAAACAGGTGTATTTGGTGGTATTATTTTAGGGGCAGTCGCTGCTTTTATGTATAAAAAGTTTTACAATATTGAGTTGCCTTCGTATCTAGGATTTTTTGCAGGTAAACGTTTTGTGCCAATTGCTACAGCAGCCTCAGCGGTTGTGCTTGGCTTGATTTTAATTTTTGTATGGCCGCCAATTCAACATGGTCTTGATACATTCTCTCACTTTTTATTAGATGGGAATTTGGCTCTTTCAGCTTTTGTATTTGGTGTTATTGAACGTAGTCTTATTCCATTTGGCTTGCATCATATTTTCTATTCGCCATTTTGGTTCGAGTTTGGTCAATATACAAACATCGCTGGAGATTTAGTGCGTGGTGACCAAGCAATCTTTATGGAGCAAATTAAAGATGGTGTGCAAGATTTGACAGCAGGTACATTTATGACAGGGAAATATCCGTTTATGATGTTCGGTCTGCCAGCAGCAGCACTTGCTATTTATCATGAGGCACGTCCAGAGCGTAAAAAAGTAGTTGCAGGTATTATGGCTTCAGCAGCATTAACGTCATTTTTAACAGGGATTACAGAGCCACTTGAATTTTCATTTTTATTTGTAGCACCTGCATTGTTTGCTGTACATGCTGTTTTTGCAGGACTATCCTTTATGATTATGAGTTTATTGAATGTAAAAATTGGTATGACATTTTCAGGTGGATTAATTGACTACACATTATTTGGTTTGATTAACCCACAAACAAACGCATGGATTGTTATTCCAGTAGGTCTTGTATTTGCAGTTATTTACTATTTCGGGTTCCGTTTTGCGATTCGTAAATTTAATTTGGCAACACCTGGACGTGAGGCAGAAGATGAGGAAGATATTGAACAATCAACTGTTGTTGCAAGTGAGCTACCTTATGAAATTTTAGAGGCAATGGGTGGTAAGGAAAACATTAGAAGCATAGATGCTTGTATTACACGTCTTCGCGTTTCCGTAAATGATAGCAAAAACGTAAATAAGAAACGTTTAAAACAGCTTGGGGCAGCAGGTGTACTTGAGGTAGGAGATAATATCCAAGCCATTTTTGGTCCGAAATCAGATAATTTACGTCATCAAATTGCTGATATTATGAAGGGACGTAACCCACGTACAGTAGAAAAAGCTGTTGAGGAAGCACCTGTTGTAGCAAGAGCTTCTCAAGCCAACATGGCAGAGAAATTAGTAGCACCAATGTCAGGGGAGCTTTTATCGATTACAGAAATCCCTGATCCTGTTTTTGCAGGGAAAATGATGGGGGATGGTTTTGCGATTAAGCCATCAGAAGGAATCGTCGTTTCACCAGTAGACGGTAAAATTCATAATATTTTCCCAACAAAGCATGCAGTTGGTATTGTAGCGGATAATGGCTATGAAATTTTAATTCATGTTGGTATTGATACGGTGAAATTGAATGGTGAAGGCTTCAAAACACTTGTTAATGAGGGGGATATAGTGAAAGCGGGGCAACCATTACTAGAAGTGGATCTTGATTATATTACAAATCATGCAACATCATCGATTACACCTATTATTTTCACAAATCTCGTAGAAGGACAGAGTGTGACAGTAATGAAGCAAGGGACTGTTAAACATGGTGATAAGTCTATTGTAGAAATTCAATAATATAAAAATAAGTCTCAGCTTGCTTCATGGCTGAGGCTTATTTTTATGGAGAAATCTACATGCTATAATAAATAGGGAATGTTACATTTAAGATAGCAGTGAGGCATGTCAAAGAGTAGTGTGAAATAGACTGTAGATGATAGCCTTGCAACGTTTAGATTTTGTAGTGGTATAGTAAGTAATGGAGGTTTCGCATGAAAAAAAATATTGGATTGCTTGTAATCGTTGTGTTAATTGCTGTTATGGTGGGCTCGATAGTGAAGCAACAAATTGAAAAAGAGCGTCAAATTGAAGATGTTTCATTAGGGAAAGAGTTAGATGAACGTGAAATTGGTTTGAAAAATGGTGATACAGCCCCAGCTATCACATTAACAAGTTTAGATGGTGAGAACATTAACTTACAGGATTTACGTGGCAAAAAAGTGGTCTTGAATTTTTGGGCAACATGGTGTCCACCGTGTAAAGCAGAGATGCCACATATGCAGGAATATTACGAGCAACATGCTAAAAAGGACAATGTTGAAATTTTAGCTGTGAACTTAACAAAAGAGGAACGTGATGTGACAGAGGATGCAAAAATTGATACGGTCATGACATTTAAAGATAGTTTCGAACTGACATTTCCTATTTTGCTGGATCCTAATCATGTAGCAGGTTCAACTTATCAAATTATAGCAATTCCAACGACGTACTTTATTGATTCAAAAGGAATTATTCAAAGAGCTATTAAAGGCCCGATGAATGTAGATATGCTGCAACAATATGTGGATGAATTGGAGTAATAACATGATGTGGAATACAGGAATCAAAAGGCATAATTGTTAATCTAACACTCATACAATAGACAAGACGAAGGAGGGAAGCATTGCGTAAAATCATGGCTGGTATAGGTGTGCTAGCTAGTAGTTTGTTAGTGGGAAGTGGCTTTTATTTTGATTGGTTTCATATAGGGGAAAGCGAACAAAAAACAGTAACAGAAGTTGAATCCATTAATGAAGCATTAACGTTGATTGAGAAAAAATCGGTGTATGATACGAAAAAAGAAGCATTGGTAGAGGGTGCGTTGCGTGGGATGGCCGACGCTATTAAAGATCCGTACAGCACATATTATTCAAAAGAAGAAGCGGCACAGCATCGACAAATGTTAGCAGAAGAAAGAGTTGGGATTGGGATTGAGCTAACTGAAAACAATGGTAAATTTATTGTTGTATCACCTGTTCGTTCATCACCAGCAGACAAAGCAGGCATGCGTCCATTGGATGAAATTGTACAAGTAAATGATGTGCGTGTGGACGGGAAAAAGATGAGCGAATTAATGCGATTGATGCAGGGAGAAAAGGGTACACAGGTGACAATTGTTGTTTATCGACCAAGTGAAGATAAGCATATTAAAATGACAATGGAACGTGCGGCTATTTCTAATAAAACAGTGTCCAGTGAAGTGCTGGAGATTGAAAATACAACAGTTGGCTATGTAGGTATTTCATTATTTGGTGAAAAAACGGCAAATGAGTGGGTAGCTGAAACGACTAAATTGCTTAGACAAGATGTTCAAGGCATAGTAATTGATGTGCGAGATAATCCAGGTGGCTATTTACATAGTGTCGCAGCATTACTTAGTACATTACTAGAGAATGGTAAAGTATTTGCATATATGCAAAATGCTGAAGGTGCTATGGAGCCTTTAAAAACAGAAGCACAGAGTTTTGATGAAAAATATGTGCATGCCATGAATAAAATACCGATTGTCGTTTTACAAAATGAAGGAAGTGCATCAGCTAGTGAAGTATTAGGTGGAGCACTGAAAGGCTGGAGACGTGCCTCTCTTGTAGGTGTGAAAAGCTTTGGTAAAGGAACTGTACAAGAATCATGGTCACTTGCCAATGGTGGGGAGTTAAAGTTATCTACAAAAAAATGGTTAACACCGAAAAGAGAATGGATTCATGGACAAGGAATTGAAGCAAATTTAGTCATTGAACAAAATGAATTATTTGCCTTCCAAATGCACCCGCTATCTGGTCAATTTAAAAAAGGTGATATGAGCGAGGAAATTGCTTATACTCAAAATGCTTTGCAAAAATTAGGTTATCAAGTAGGGCGTGTAGACGGTTATATGGATGATACAACACAGGAGGCTGTGCAGCTGTATAGAGAGCAAAAAAACTTACCAAATTTAGAGAACGATTTTTATATGGATTCGGCCTTTTTTAATAGTTTAAATGAAACATTGAAAAATTATAAAGCTGACCGTCAAAATGATTTGCAATTCCAAATGGCTATCAGTTTTTTATTGCATAATATTGAACAATAGTATGAAATTTACCATTCAGATGAGGCGTTCGAACCGTATCTGAATGGTCGTTTTTTGTAGAAATATTGTTACCTATTTCTACAAAAGCAGATGTAATTGCAATGAAAACAGGTCAAATGGATACTACGCAAGCGGTCGGTCGTTTGATACAATTAATAGATAGTATGTAGCTTAGAAACGGCGGGTGTTTGGATGATTGGTAATATAATAATAGAAATTTTCACAGCTATTGGCCGCTTCTTATTAAATCCAGTAGTGTATATTGCTATTTTATTGGCAATTTTACTTGGCTATCTTCGTGTAAAACAAGAACGCCAATTTTTTAATAGACGTATTGTTTGGGGATGGACAGAAGTTGTTGGCCAATGGAAATATGGATGGTTATATGCCTTATTTATATCTATTGTGAGTGGAGCTGCAGGGTTAACTGTACCTCAAGATTTTTTAATAATCGTCATGGCTGTTTCAGCACTTGCATTGATTGTATTTTTCATTAACGCATTATCACCGATTTATACAATGGGGCTTGCGACATTGGCTATATGGTTGATGTACCATTACCAATGGACATTTTCATGGTGGAAAATTTCACTAGAGGGCATGAATTTAGCGAATGGTGCTATTATTACAATTACCCTTTTGGCAGGTTTAAGTGTTGTGGCGGAAGGGTTACTTATTCAACGAGCTGCTTTAAAGGTTACAACGCCTCGTATTGAAAAGACAAAGCGTGGTATGCAGGCTATTGTATATCGCTCACGTAATATTTGGCTATTACCTATATTTTTTGTACTACCAGGTGAAGCGATTGCTGCGGTACAGCCATATTGGCCACAGTTTACATTAGGTGAACATCGCTTTGCATTTGTATTCTTTCCAATTGTGATTGGCTTTACGAAGTTAGCGAGAAGAGAGTTACCAACCATCGTATTTGCAAAACTAGGCAAATCGGTGCTGACATTAGGTTTATTAATTGTATTAGGTGGACTTATTGCCTTTTTTGAACCTTTAGTTGGTTTTTTAACATTGGCAATAGGTGGCATTATTCGTTTTGTGATAGCGATTGTATACCGACGTCGGGAACAAACGGATTTGTATGCTGTTGCACCAAGTACAAAAGGGGCAATCATTGCGGCTGTACTTCCTGATTCGCCTGCTGAAAAAATGGGGCTATTAGCGGGTGAGTGCATTCGTAAAGTAAATGGACATACCATTTTTACTGAACGTGAGTTATATGAAGCATTACAATTAAATGCGGCACACTGTCGATTAGAAGTGCTCGATCATAATAATGAAGTGCGACTAACGCAACATGTCATTTATAGTAATGACCATTATCGCATCGGATTACTTTTAGCAGAGCCACGAGAATAATGTTGATAAAAGGACGTGTCTGAACAAATATGTTGAGATACGTCCTTTTTATGATATAGAGCAGGAGTTCGTAGATATTCGACATGACTTTGGAGATATTCGACAAAATTATGTAGACAATCGACAAAGTTTCGTAGACATTCGACAAATGTTTATTGTGCGAAAGCGTGAGTGCCAAAATGGCTTAGAACTGGCTTTTTTACACGAAAAATCGTACAAGAGCCATTATCATAACGCCTGTAATCACGGTGATGGATAAACTTTTTGTTAGCAGTGCGATGATGACAGTTGGTATAAATGTGAGAAAAATCGGCCAATCTAATGTGACAAATGATTGGCTTTCTGTATCAAGTAAATTTTCAATGACCAATGCACTTAAAATACAAATAGGAATATAGCTTAGCCATTTTAACATAACAGCAGGTAATTGGATTGATCTTACAAAGATAAAGGGAATGACACGCGGTAGCCATGTGACAAGGGCACAGCCAATGATTAACCAAATCATATAAGAAGTTGTCATTTATCCGTCACCACCCCGATTGTTGCAACAATCACAGTTGCCAATAAAACAGCCACATGTGAAGGCACAATGTAAGATAGGCCGTACATAATAAGCGCCATATAGCCAATTAAGGAGAGATAATGCATAATTTTTGATTTGTTTACACTGCTTAATTGTAAAATTAAAAGAGCGATAAACATTGCCGTTAAAGCAAAATCTAACCCCCACTTTTCAGGAGTAGCTACCCATTTCCCTAAAAATGCACCAATCACACAGGATAAAATCCAAAAGGAATAGGCAGTGATATTCAGTCCATCCATCCATTTGCCTGAAAGTTTACCTGTTTGCATATGCTTTGTGACAGCAACGCCAAATGTTTCATCTGTTAATAATGTGCCAAAACCAATATTGCGCAATAATGAATACTGTGTAAAATGTGGCGCAATCGTTAAACTCATTAGTAAATGGCGTAAATTGACGACAAAAATGGTTACAATAATAGCAGTGGCAGGGCCATTAGTTAAAAGCAGAGCACAAAAAATAAATTGTGCGGAGCCTGCATAGACCAAAATCGTTAATAAGGCAATTTCAAATATGGAGAGTCCAGAAGCGGAACCTACTACACCAAATGCAAGTCCTATACTAATATAACCAAGTAAGGTAGGAATACAATCCTTTACCCCTTGCCAAAAGCTATCCTGAGAGTGTATGGATGTTGTCATGAAGAGGACATCCTTTCTGAGAAAATTCCATGTATACTAGAAATAAGAATAGTACAAATGTTTATCTTGATTCAGTGGGCGTTCAAACGCCACTGAATCAAGATAAATGCCCCGGCAGATGTCATGGATTTTGAAGAGGAGCTTTTCGAGCGGGCTCGAAAAAATCCAGACGCAATTACGCTGGGGCGTAATTGATTAAAGTATACATATGTCTGATAAAATAAACAATTAGAATAGGTGAAAAATATGGAGCAAATGAGTCGAAATTTAGCGTTTCAATTAAAAAAAATTCGGCAACAACGTCAATGGAGCTTAGATGAAGTAGCAAAAACAACAGGTGTTAGTAAAGCACAACTAGCACAAATTGAGAAAGGGGAGGCGAACCCCACTGTCTCGACAATTTGGAAAATAGCTGCTGGTTTACGCATTTCCTTTTCATCCTTGCTACAACCGCCAACAGCTCATTTTATGAAATATAGTAGTGAGAATGCGCCTTATGTAGATGAAGATGATGGACGTTATCGTGTATATTCGTTGATTCCCTATAGCCCAGAACGAGGCTGGGAGCTGTATAAAGTGGAGATGAAGCCAGGTGCTCTTCGCAAAAGCGAGGCACATACAGAAGGAGTCGAGGAGACAATTACAGTTATCCAAGGACAGGCCATCATTGCTACGGAGAGTATGCTTGAAACATTAGAAGAGGGCGATACATTAGTATTTTCAGGTCATCAACCACATGAATATCGTAATGCATCAAATGATGTAACGATTCTGCATTTAATTTTGCAATATAAGTAGAGGTGTTGACAGTGAGTAACTGGTTTACAGTAGAAAATATGGAGCAGATTGTAGCACATTATCGCACATTTGGACCATTTATGGGTATTCTATTTCCCTTTTTAGAAGCATTTCTCCCATTTTTACCGCTAGTCGTTTTTGTTGTGGCTAATGCTAGTGCTTTCGGTTTATGGATTGGCTTTTTATTATCTTGGTTAGGCTCTGCGGCAGGCTCGTATGCAGTATTTTTACTGGTGCGCCGCTTTGGTCGTCATCGTAAGCTACATTGGCTCACTGGTAGTAAAAAGGTAAAGACCTTAATTCAATGGGTAGATATGAATGGTCTAAGTCCATTATTTGTATTATTGTGCTTTCCCTTTACACCATCAGTTCTTGTTAACATTGTAGCAGGGCTTTCCCATATTCATAAAAAATTTTACTTAGTGGTGTTACTGGCGGGGAAATTTATTATGATTTTAGGCATGAGTGTACTTGGCTATGATTTGCGTTCGCTGTTAACGAGCCCTGTGAAATTAATCATGGCTGCTATTGCAATTGTTGTCTTATGGTGGTTAGGGAAATTATTAGAGAAACGTTTAAATGCACGTGTAGAGCGAGATTTACGAAATAGCCATAAATCAAAGCAGATGTAGAAGGTGATAGAACTTTCTACATCTGCTTTTTCGAGCGAGCTCGAAAAAATCCAGACGTAATTACGTTGATGCGTAATTGATTTTAGTATAAAGAAAAACGTATGTTTGTTAGAATATGATAAACTATTAGATAATACTTTTAGGAGGGGACATATGTCATTACGTATCATTTCAGGGCGTTCAGGGACAGGGAAATCTACATTTATTCATCAGGAAATTGTAGAACAGCTAAAGACAGAGCCTTTAGGAGTGCCTATTTTTATCATCGTACCCGATCAAATGTCGTATTCAGTGGAGTATGAGTTGACAAATAAACATGGCTTACAGGGCTTAATACGTGCACAAGTGATGACATTTAAACGATTAGCATGGCTGGTGTTGCAAGAAACAGGTGGCATTGCACGTCAAGAAGTGAATGGTTACGGCTATCGGATGCTTATTCGTAAATTGCTGGAGGAGCAAAAACAGGAATTTTCTTTATTCCGACAAGCTGTGGGCAAACGCGGCTTTACAGAGGAAATTGAAACATTATTGAAGGAATTTAGTCGTTATAGTGTCAATAGTTCGGTGTTAGCAGATGTGACAACATCATTACAATCCGTAGATGCGCCACATACACTGCAAGCTAAAGTGAATGATTTACAAGTGGTGACAAAAGCTTTAGAGGAAAGACTTGGTACAGCTTATGTAGATAGTGAAGGCTATTATCCACTATTAACGGAGCAATTACCGAATTCTGAAATGATGAAGCAAGCAACGATTTATATAGACGGTTTTACAGCATTTACAGTGCGAGAATTAGAGCTTGTCAAACAATTATTAAAAGTGACAAAGCAAGTGACAGTTGTATTACCTTTTGATCAAGCAGAGGATGCTTATGATGAGCAGGCCCTTTTTCATGAAGCCGCTTTAACGAATCAAAAGCTACAAGACATTGCACAAGAAGAAGGAATTAATCGTGATAATCCTATTCATTTTATAAAAACACATCGTTTTCTTTCGCAAGATTTACAACATATTGAAGCCCATTTTGCTGAGATTGAACCACCAATAAAGCAAGCATTAGGTGATGTACAAGTATTGGAGGCATCTAATCGTCGTGCAGAGATTCATAGTATTGCGCGGGAAATAATACGACTAACGAAGGAAGAAGGATTTCGTTATCGTGATATTGTATTACTTTATCGACAGGCAGAGCTATATGACCCACTCATTACAACGATTTTTCAACAATATGAAATTCCTTTATTTACAAATTCAAAAAAAACAATGCTACATCATCCTTTAATTGAACTAAGTCGCTCTGTTTTAGAAATCATCACATCTAAATGGCGTTATGAGCCAATGTTTCGCGCTATAAAAACAGATTTGTTTTTCCCATTACAAGCGGAGCCTACTGTTTGGCGTGAGCGTGCAGATCGTTTAGAAAATTACTGCTTAGCACAGGGCATTTATGGTGAACGTTGGTTTGAAGAGACTCGCTGGTTTTATAAAAAATATCGTGGCTTGGAGTTTCATTCACGTGTACAAACGGATGAGGAACGTGCTATGCAGACAGAAATCGAAGCCATTCGTGATATTGTGCGACAGCCATTACAGCAATTACAAATAGCATTAGAGCAGGCTCAGACAGGTCGTGAAATAGCGACAGCTTTATTTACCTTCATAGAAGATTTACATGTATACGACAAGCTACAGGCGTTAAAGACACATGAGGATGCGCTGGCTGCCAGTGAACATGAACAAGCATGGCGAGAATGGGTAGCGGTACTGGATCAATTTGTGACTATGTTTGGTGCGCAAGAAATGACTGTGGAGGAAGCAGCTAAAATATTAGATGAAGGGTTAGATACGCTAGAATTTTCACGTATTCCACCTACATTGGATGAAGTAATGGTTGCAACAGTTGATTTAGCTCGTCTATCAGATGTAAAAGCTACATTTATTATTGGGATGAATGATGGCGTATACCCAACTCGTATCGATTATGAAGGACTGTTATCAGATAACGAACGGGAATGGTTTACGCAAATTGGCTATGAGCTTGCCCCCACGTCAACGAATCGTTTATTGCGAGAAGACTTTTTATTATATAGTGCAATAACAACGCCTACAACGCATTTGTATATGACATATCCAACAGCAGATGAGGAGGGCAAAGCATTATTAGCTTCTCTTTATATTAAAAAAATGACGACAATGTTAAATGGTATGCCTGTTGAACGAGTTGTCATTGATCCGATTGAGTTAATGAAGGGTGATAGCTTCTCTTATATACGTCATCCACGAACAGCATTAGCACATTTAATGGTGCAATTAAGACAGGCTGTACATAGTCGGACACTAGCACCAGAATGGCTGGCACTGCAAAAATTTTATCAACAGGATGCCTATTGGTCCTTTATTTTTCAGCGTGTCATGCATCCTATGACACATCAAAATGAAACAGAGCCATTAGAGAGCTACATTGTGCAACAGTTATATGGACAGCAGTTAACATCAAGTGTATCAAGGGTTGAAAAATATTTCCGTTGCCCATTTTCTCATTTTTCTACCTATGGGTTACGTTTAGAGGAACGAGCAGAGTATCGTTTAGAAACATTTGCGATGGGCGATTTGTTTCATGAGGCATTGAAGTGGATTACAGAGGAAACACATCGTCAGCAGTTAGCGTGGAATCGTTTAACACAGGTGCAAATCAAGCAACTTGCACGACAGGCTGTAGAACAAATTGTTCCTGTTTTTTCACATCAAATTTTGGCGTCGAGTGCACGTTATCGCTATATTCAACGAAAACTTATTCACATTGTGGAAAGAACGATGATGGCACTTGTTCAACATGCCCATGTATCTCATTTTAAACCAATTGCTATTGAAGCCTCTTTTGGCCCAGCAAAGCATGAACAGCTTCCTGCACTTGAAATTGATTTAACAGGTGGGAAAAGGATGTTTATGCGTGGACGTATCGACCGTATTGATAGCACAACGATTGACCAACGCTCCTATTTACGGGTCGTTGATTATAAATCCTCTGCGCGCGATTTAGATTTAACGGAAGTTTATCATGGTCTTTCTTTACAAGTTTTAACGTATTTAGATGTTGCGATGGAAAATGCTTCGTATTGGTTACCAAATGGAGCAGAGCCAGCAGGTGTACTCTATGTACATGTGCATAATCCAATGCTGAAACTCGATCAAGCAATCAGTGCGAGTGAGATGGAAGTAGATCGGTTGAAGCAATATAAAATGAAGGGCTTATTATCTGAAAATCCTGAGGCACTTTTGTCAATGGATGAGCAATTAGAGGAAGCGAGTGGCTATTCCAATATTATTCCTGTTTATATGAAAAAGGATGGTAGCCCATCATCGTCTCAATCACGTATTGTCTCAGTTCCTGACTTGCAAAATTTACAGCGCTTTGTACGGCGTAAGCATCAGGAGGCAGGAAATGGTATTTTAGCTGGAGATACATCGATTAGCCCGTATAAATTAAAAACAAAAACAGCTTGTGATTACTGTCAATTTGCAGCAGTTTGTCAATTTGACCCATCTGATGGAAAACAAAGCTATCGACCATTGGCACAAGCAAAGCCAGATATGATTGTAGAAAAAATTAGAAAGGAGCTAGAGTAATATGATTGCTAATATACCGCCTAAGCCAGATACGGTAACATGGACAGATGCTCAATGGAAAGCCATTTATGCCAATGGTCAGGATACACTTGTTTCCGCAGCAGCAGGCTCTGGAAAGACAGCTGTACTCATTAATCGAATGATTGAAAAAGTCATTGCGGAAAAAAATCCAATCAATGTAGATGAATTACTCGTTGTGACATTTACCAATGCGTCGGCAGCAGAAATGCGACATCGTATGGCTGAAGCATTGGAAAAGGCAATCCTTGATAATCCTACATCCAAACATTTAAGACGTCAGCTTAGCTTAGTCAATAAAGCACAAATTTCTACATTGCACTCCTTCTGTCTAGCCATTGTCAAGCAGTATGCGTATTTACTAGATATTGACCCTGGCTTTCGTATTGCCAATGAGGCAGAAATGGCGTTATTGCGAGATGATGTGTTGGCAGAGGTTTTAGAGGCGGCTTACGATACAGATAATGAAGCTATTTATCGCCTTGTGGATAGCTTTACATCAGACCGTGATGATCAAGCAATTGAGCTGTTGATACATCGATTATATGATACATCTCGTGTACATGCAGAGCCTGCTAAATGGTTGCAGCATTTACCTGAAGCCTATACATTGGCAACAGATGTGACAATTGATGACTTGGCACTCTCGCATTATGTGAAATTGACCGTGCAGCATAGCTTAGAAGAAGCATTTGCGTTAATTGCAGAAATGCGGGCAATTACCTTACAGCCAGCAGGTCCTGCACCATATGCAGAAACAGCCGAAATTGATTTTGCGATGATTCAGGAAGGCATACGGATTAGTCAAAATGGCACATGGCAGGACCTTTTTGATTATTTTTCTACAGTGAAATGGTCAACTTTAAAACGGGTATCGAAGGATGCTTTAGTAGATGAAGCGTTACAGGAGCTAGCTAAAAAGAAGCGAGAAGCGGCAAAAAAAATAATCAATCAATTAAAAGAAACCTATTTTGTGCGCACGCCCGAACGTTTATTAGAAGAAATTCGTTTAATGGCTCCTATGATGAAGACATTGGTCGAATTAACAGCATTATTTAGCGAGCAGTTTCGCTTAGCTAAATTAGCACGTGGCATTATTGATTTTTCAGATTTAGAGCATTTTGCCCTACAAATTTTAACGGTGGAGCATGAAGGGTTGCTACAGCCATCAGCAGTAGCGATAGATTTGCAAAAACGCTTTAAGGAAGTGCTCGTAGACGAATACCAAGATATAAATATTTTACAGGAAACGATTTTACAGCTTGTGAAAAATGGTACAGAGGCGGATGGCAATTTATTTATGGTTGGTGATGTCAAGCAGTCCATTGTGCGCCCATAAGGTTATTGTATATTTCACCATTTGGCGGTGAATAAACTACAGAAACGGTTTATCTATCAGCCGACTTATCTTGGCGGGAAATCAAAGAGGGAGTGTAGCATGTCGGTTAAAGTCATAAGTTAGTCTAAACGGAAAGGCTACGACTGAATGGCGAGATAGAAAAGATTCATATGAGGAAGAAGGCTAAACTGCTTGAAGAACAGTCCGAGTGGGGTCATGCTTAACCATCTAGGAAACCGTTTGAAACCTAGAATCTATTCTGTACGGCGTATTAAATGGATGCGACTGAACATGGGAAAGTGTGCTAGAACGATGCATAATCCTAGTTTCTGATTTTAAAGAATAGACACACTTCAAGATTGAAGAAAAGGATGAATGTTCCTTCCGACAATGAATCGAGCCTGTATACAATATATTAAATGGGGATTACCTAAGTTGGAACGCCATTAGGCTATGTACAAAGGTACTGAATATCCAATATGGTAACGGAGCTCCCGTAGTAGTCCGAGACAGGGAAAGCCTATTACATGGCGAAGGGGAGCAGCTTATAACGTATAATACAATAAAGAAAGGAGCGAAATGCTCTATGCAAAATTCAGAAATTGTTTTATACAATCTATCGAAACAAGCAATGAAGGACGGATTTGAATTTGACCGTCTGTACAGACATTTATACAACGAAGATTTTTATATAAAAGCCTATACGAAGATATACAAAAATAAAGGTAGTGCAACAAAAGGTATCAACGAGGAAACGGCAGATGGATTTGGTGAAGAAAAGATTCAGTTAATAA
Source organism: Lysinibacillus piscis (assembly GCF_026012395.1). Lineage (GTDB taxonomy): Bacteria > Bacillota > Bacilli > Bacillales_A > Planococcaceae > Lysinibacillus > Lysinibacillus piscis. Next base: position 890,921 of record NZ_BRZA01000001.1, on the reverse strand, counting down.
TTGAATCGCTAAAAGATGAAAGCTATCAACCAAAACCAGTACGTCGTATTCATATCCCAAAGAAAAATGGTGATACAAGACCACTTGGTATCCCTACATTTACAGACCGTTTAGTACAAGAAGTTTGTCGTATGATGTTAGAAGCAATTTATGAGCCGAAATTTTCAAATCACTCTCATGGCTTTAGACCTAAGAGAAGTTGTCACACAGCATTAGTTGAAATCAAAAAGACTTTTACGGGTGTAAACTGGTTCATTGAGGGCGATATAAAAGGATTTTTCGATAATATAAATCATCAAGTACTTATTACTATTTTGCGAAAAAGAATTAAAGACGAAAAATTTATTCGCCTTATGTGGAAATTCTTAAAAGCGGGATTCGTTGAAGATTGGCGATTCCAAAAAACGTATAGCGGAACTCCACAGGGGGGCATTATTAGCCCGCTACTTGCGAATATTTATTTAAATGAATTTGATGAGTATGTCGAAAAAGAATTAAAACCTTCATTTGATTTAGGTGAACCAAAAACGCGCAAACGAAATACTGAATATCGAAAATATGATATGCGTAACCAGCGTTTGCATAAAAAGATTAATGCGATAGAAGATGAAAATTTACGACAACAGATGATTGAAGAATATAAAGCGAATAAGAAAATACTTTTGAATTTGCCGTACTATGAACCAGGTGCTGAAACATATAAAGCAATGAAATATGTGCGTTATGCGGATGATTTTATTATCGGTATAAATGGTAGCAAAGATGATTGTGAACAAGTAAAACAAACAATGAAATACTTCTTGAAAGACCATTTACAACTCGAACTATCGGAAGAAAAAACATTCATTACACATAGTACAAAATTTGCAAAGTTTTTAAACTACGATATTTCGATTAGCCATGATTTAAGCGTAGCAAAAGACAAAAACGGTGTGAAAAAACGTAAATATAGAGGGTATGTACAGTTACGAATTCCTAAAGAAACGATTGAAAAAATAATTGTGAAAAATAAGATGGTCAAAAATATTGATGCGAAGCAATGGGATATGTTGCATCGACCGAGATTAGTTGGACTTTCTGCTTTAGAAATCATCGAAACATATAATGCCGAACTGCGAGGCCTGTATAATTATTATGCGCTAGCTGAAAATGTTAGCCAAAAAATGTGGCAACTGCGTTATGTAATGGAATATAGCTGTTTAAAAACCCTTGCTAATAAATATAAATCCTCAGTAGCAAAAATGAAGGTTAAGTTTAAACAAGGTAAGTATTGGGGAGTAAAGTACGAAACAAAGCAAGGTGAGAAAATAGCCTATTTCTATAAAGATGGTTTTGAAAAGAAAAAGGAAATCTACAAAATGGAGATTGACCAGCAACCAAACCTTTATGTATATCAAGGTAGAAATGATTTAGAAAAACGACTAAGTGCAAAACAATGCGAATTATGCGGAGACAATCATCCCGATACAAAATTTGAAATTCATCACATCAATAAAGTGAAGAATTTAAAAGGTAAAGAGTATTGGGAATGGACGATGCTTGCTAAGCAACGGAAAACACTTGTCGTATGTGATAAATGTCATAAAAAAATTCATAAACAAAGATAGATTTGTTATAAGTGGAGAGCCGTATACTCTGAGAGGAGTACGTGCGGTTCGGGGAGGGGTTCGTTGGAAACCTACTACAGAAATGTAGCAAGGCGCTAGGTTCCTACTCTACTATCGCTTCCGTTTAGCGGAGCCACAGCTATTTATGCGGAAATATGGGGAATTTCAAGAGCATCCTGAAGCGACAGGGATGCGCATTGATTTGAATGCCAATTTCCGTAGCCGTCCAGAGGTCTTGCAGGCAACTAACTATATTTTTGCACAAATTATGGGAGAACGTGTTGGGGAAATTGATTATGATGATAATGCAGCATTAAAGCCCGCAGCTCCTTACAATGACAAAGAAGTTCCTGTAGAGCTAGCGATTTTGTATACAGAGCAGGAAGATGATGAGGAAGTAAGTGAAATTTCAGAGGCAGAGGAGCTAAAAAAGTCGCAATATGAGGCACGTTTTATGATTGAACGTATCCAGCAGCTGATGCAGGAAGGGACAACGGTTTATGATAGTAAAACACAGACAGAGCGTCCTTTACAGTATCGAGATATTGTTATTTTAATGCGTTCTATGACATGGGCAGCAGATGTAGCAGAGGAATTTAAGCTAGCAGGCATTCCACTTTACACCGAATCTTCCAAAGGCTATTTTGATGCACTTGAAGTCATGGTGATGCTGAACGTTCTGAAAGTGGTGGACAACCCTTATCAAGATATTCCATTAGCTTCTGTATTACGTGCACCATTTGTCGGTTTAACAGAAAATGAGCTTGCAACCATTCGATTAGCCGATACAAAAGCACCATTTTATGATGCGTTAAAGCAGTTTATTCGTAGTGAAGGACAAAATGTGCAATCGGCTACATTTGAAAAGCTACAACGGTTTATGTTGGCATTTGAACAATGGCGAAATTTAGCAAGACGTGGTTCATTAGCAGATTTAATATGGAAAATTTACTTGGATACGCACTATTATGAAATGGTGGGAGCAATGCCAAATGGCAAACAGCGACAGGCGAATTTACGTATTTTACATGACCGTGCATTAATGTATGAAAAAACGGCTTATCGTGGTTTATTTCGCTTTTTACGTTTTATTGACCGTATGCGGACTCGTGGTGATGATTTAGGAACGGCTAAGTCAATTGGTGAAAAGGACGATGTTGTCAGATTGGTGACGATTCACTCCTCAAAAGGATTAGAATATCCTGTTGTCTTTGTAGCGGGAATGGGGCGACCATTTAATAAAATGGATTTCCATCAAGCTTATTTATTTGATCAAGATTTTGGCTTGGCTGTCAAAGCGATTGATCCTGAAAATCGTGTGATGTATACGTCATTGCCATTTTTAGCATTAAAGGAAAAGAAAGAGCTTGAAATGCGGGCAGAGGAAATGCGTGTTTTATATGTAGCAATGACAAGAGCGAAAGAAAAGCTGGTGTTAGTAGGTTCGGTGAAAAATTGGGAAAAAACACGTGAGCGTTGGCAAGAAGCTCAAAGCTTAGCAATAGATGCGCCGTTACAGGAATATTTGCGTGCAAGAGCTAATCATTATTTGGATTGGCTTGGTCCTGCTGTTGCTAGACATATCGACTTTAAACCAATGGCTACAACAGCCTATCAAGGTATAGAGGACGCATCACACTGGGCTATTCAAGCTATTGCGACAGCTCGTTATGATACGGCACAGATGGTAGAGGAAACCGTACAGCAAGCATTTGAAACGGTAGAAGATCAAGCGTTATTCACTGAACTTACAGCTCGTTTCCATACACAATATCCATACCAACAGGCTGTACAAAAGCATTCCAAAACATCTGTCAGTGAAATTAAACGTTTAGAGAACTTACAGCGTCAGGAAGAACCTGAATATTATTTTTCAGCGCAGCCACAAAAAGTGTCTGCTATTGCAACACGTCCATCTTTTTTACAAGATATACAGCTAACAGGTGCAGAAATAGGTACAGCTATGCATACAGTGATGCAGCATGTACCACAGCAGGGCTTCGATGCGCTAGAAGCTGCTCAACTATTTATTGAGCAATTAGTGAGTAAACAGCTTTTAACAGAAGCAGAGGGCAAGGCTGTATCAGCCACTAAAATCTTGACATTTTTTGCTTCACCGATTGGACAGCGCTTTGCAAGAGCACGACAAATACGCAGAGAAATGCCCTTTACAATTAGTCGGGTAGATGAGCACGGCGATGCGCAAATTGTACAGGGGATTATTGACTGTCTTTTTGAGGATGCACAAGGTGAATGGGTGCTGTTGGATTATAAAACAGACCGTATTCAACCACATTTTGCACAAGAGCCTGCATTGTCCAAAGAATTATTAGAGCGCTATGGCGTACAACTACGTATTTATAGTGAAGCAGTGGAGACTATTCTTCAAATAAAAGTCAGTGCAAAAGTGTTATATTTATTCGATGATGGGCAAGTTGTGGAAGCGTAAGGAGGAATTTATGTGAATGTTAGACCAACGATGCTACAGGAACGTATTACAACATTGGATATTTTACGTGGCATCAGCCTTTTTGGTATTTTATTAGTCAATATGTTTGCCTTTTATACACCATTGCCTTACATTGATTTGGCTACATGGTTTACAGTACCATCTGATATTGTGTGGCAACAAAATTTAGATATTTATGTACAGGGTAGCTTCTATCCGCTATTTTCGATGCTGTTTGGCTATGGATTGGCGATGCAATGGCAAAAAGCACAACAGCAAGGACAGCGTTTTTATGCAATAGGCTTCCGACGGCTAGCGGTGTTATTTGCATTTGGCTTATGCCATGCATTGCTCATTTGGTGGGGCGATATTTTAATGACCTATGCCTTCTGTGGCGTCTTTTTATTATTGCTTTTGCGTCTACGTCCAATCTGGCTATTGGTCATTGGTGTATTGATTAGTGGTTTGATACAAGGATTTATGCTATTGGTCATAGCTGTTAGCGATATTTCCATCAATGACTATTTAGATATTGTTGCAATCGAACAAGCTATTACTGCCTATGGTACGGGTACTTGGCTAGATGCCTTTACACAACGTTTAACCGATTTATCTGTTCAGCTAAATCCTGCAATGTGGATAGCTTCTTTATTTACAATCTTGCCTTATATGTTAATCGGTGCAGCCGCTTCAAAATGGCGCTTAGTGGAACGGGCGAAGGAGCTTAAATGGTTATGGCTCGTCTTGGCTATTAGTGGTCTTGCACTAGGCATTTTCTTGAAAAGTTTACCGATTGTTTCGACACGCACATATTTCTTAGATTATGTAAAGACGTATGTAGGGGGACCCATTTTATCCATTGGCTATGTTGGACTAATTGTGCTACTGTGTTTACTGCCAATTATCCCAACATTATTGCGGCCTTTTGCTAAAATTGGACGTATGTCAATGACGATGTATATTTTACAATCACTGATTGGTACATGTTTGTTTTATCATTTTGGCTTTGGCTGGTATGGCAAAGTGGGCGTATCAACAGGTGTATTGATTGCTATAGCGATTATTATCACGCAGATGGTCTTGGCTGAAATTTGGTTATCTAAATGGAAACAAGGGCCATTAGAAGCCATTTGGCGGAAATTCACGTATAAAGTAAATTAAAATAAGAATATTATCGTAAAAGTGAGACAATTTCGTCTATCTTGTTGTATGATGTAGAAAAAAGAAGGAGCTCTGAATATCATGAAAATTTTATCATTCAAATTAGGTGGCCATGTAAGCTTTGGTCCAAAAGTAAAAAAAGAAGAAGCAGTATGGGATGTACTCGCTATTCAAAATGAACTTCAAGTTCTCCCTTCTTTTTCAAATTCAATTGTAGATGGTATTGCATTAGGTTTTGATTTTGTGGAACAAATTCGTAAATTAGTGGAAGCAGCAAAAGCATCTGAAAATCCAGAGAATTTTAAACGTGAATTTACAGCAATCGAATGGTTATCACCAATTCCACGTACACCAAAAAATATTATGTGTGTAGGGAAAAATTATGATGAACATGCAAAAGAAATGGGTGCAGAAGCAGCACCAACAGATTTAATAATCTTTACGAAATCACCAACAGCTATTGCAGCAGATGGTCAAGTTATCTCGATTCATGCGGAACTGTCAGAAAAAATGGATTATGAAGGCGAATTAGCAGTAGTCATTGGAAAACGTGGAAAAAACATACCGAAAAATTTAGCGTATGATTATGTGTTTGGTTACACAATTGCCAACGATATTACAGCACGTGATTTACAAGAGAAGCATAAACAATTTTTCTTGGGCAAAAGCTTAGATGGAACTTGCCCACTTGGACCATATCTTGTGACGAAGGATGAAATTCCAAATCCACAAGAATTGACGGTCGTTACAAAGGTTAATGATGTGATTCGTCAAAATGGCTCAACAAAAGATATGCTATTTTCAGTAGAATCATTAGTGTCTACTTTATCGCAGCATGTTACATTAGAGCCAGGTGATGTTATTTTAACAGGTACACCAGCAGGGGTTGGTAAAGGCATGAACCCACCACAGTTTTTAAAGGCTGGCGATACAGTGAAAGTATCGATTCAAGGTATTGGTACATTAGTGAACACATTTGAATAGTCTATTTAATCCGTGTGAGTTTTAACAGCTCCACGGATTTTTTACTAGTGATAGAGGTTAATAAATTTGAATCACTTTCTTTCTCATGATAGGATAGAGCTTGATAGAAAAAAATGAGGTGGGGCACATATGGATTTTTTAACGAGTAGTACACATTTGCATATTACGACATGGGTAGTAGCAATTGTTATTTTTTTAATTGCCGCTTTATCTGGTAAGCAATCAAAAGGCTTACATATGGCATTACGTTTATTTTACATTTTAATCATTATCACAGGCGTTGCTTTATTTATCAAAGGCATGGATTTTGGTCAAGGTATGCTCTATGGCTTTAAATTTTTAGGCGGCATTTTCGTGATTGGTATGATGGAAATGGTCTTAGTACGCCAGAAGAAAAATAAACCAACAGGCATGTTTTGGATTTTATTCGCTATTTTCTTATTCATTACATTGTTCTTAGGTTTCAAACTACCAATGGGTATGAATTTTTTAGCGTAAACTAAAAACAATAGGAAAGCCAGTAAGAAAACGAGTGAATGTTTTCTTACTGGTCTTTTTTATTGAATTAGCATAATGGCTTGACACTTTTTTGTCGTAATTCATCTCGCATTTTCGGAAAATCGATGGAAAGGATAGCGACGCTCCTATGTTATTTGGTAAAATGACGATGAAAGAGAGGGAATACATGTGAAGTTGAAAAAATGGATAAGCACCGTAGCGGTAACTTGTTTACTTGCAAGTGCAGTACCAGTGGCACATGCTGATGAACAGTCTACTACAAAGATAGTAGATTCCAGCATTTATGATTTACTCGTTGACCGTTATTTTAATGGGTCGGGTGCAAACGATTTTGATACAAATACAAAGGATCCAAAGGAATTTGCAGGTGGAGATTTTGTAGGCTTACAAAATAAAGTAAAATTTATTGGGGACATGGGTTATTCCATTGTGTCCATTGGGTCGATTTTTGCGACGGAAAAATATGATGGCTCTATGCCAACAAGCTATACAGCACTGGAAAGACATTTCGGTACAGATAAAGAGCTACAACAGGTGATTACAGCCTATAAAGAACAAAAGATGGCTATTATGGTTGACTTCCCATTAAATAATGTGAGCTCGAATCATGAATGGGCACAGGACCAAGCGAAGCAAAGCTGGATTGCTAGCACGAAAAATGGACAAGTGCAGTGGGATTTTACCAATCCAGAGGTACAAGCGGCATTATTAGCGGCTGTAACTGATTTTGTGAAAACATATCCTGTTGGTGGCGTGCGTTTAACACAAATTGAAGGTATTGATACGGCATTTATAAATACGATGATTGAGGCATTGAAAACGGTGAATCCATCATTATATATTATTTCAAATGTGGATAGTGATGCGAATTTTGATGCAACGGTTTCCACTGCAACAGCAGCCATTTATCAGCAAATATTTAAAAATGTTGATGAAGATTCATCTCAATTGATGGCACCTTTTGCAACAGCGCAACCGACGCAAATTATGATTGATTCGTTGGATACGCATCGTTTTACATTTGATTCTGCTTCTGAAAATATGTTTCCTCCAACACGCTTAAAAGTCGCATTGGGTGCATTGTTTATGATGCCAGGTATCCCAATTGTGCAGTATGGAACAGAGATTGCTATGAATGGTGAACAAAAGCCAGATACACACCAGCTATACAATTTTAAAACAGATACTGAGCTGATTGACTATATCAAAAATGTACAAACATTACGTAATCAGTCAGACACATTGCGTAACGGTAAGTTTGAAGTGATTACCAATGACAATGGTTTACTTGTATTTACACGTACATCAGATAAAGAAAAATGGGTTATTATGGTGAATAATACAAGTAAAACCCAACGTGTGGATTTCACACCTGAGCAACTTGGTGAAAAGAAAATGCTGAACGGTATTTTACAGCAAGAAAAAGTGCGTTTAAATGAGAAAAATGTCTACCCTGTTATTTTAAATCGAGAATTAGTAGAAATATATCAAGTAAGAGATGATGAAGGGTTTAATATACCTTATATGATTGCACTAGCATTAGTATGGGTAATTTTTATCGGCTTTGTAGTCATTATTATGAAGCGTGGTAAAGAACGACGTAGAGAAGAAGATGCAAAAAATCCGCTTTAATTTTAGCGGATTTTTTGTGGATTGATGAAAAAGATGGCGATGGTCCCTGGTCCAACATGTGAACCAATGGCAGAGCCAATCATTGTCATTTGTATAGCTTGTGGTGAAAATCGTTGGGCAATCGCTTCCTTTGCTTCTGTCGCAAAGGCTATATCATCACTGTGGCTAATACCGACAATTTTATCGGCAAATGAGCCACCACGTTCTTGCATTAATTCTAAAATGCGAGCAAGTGCCTTTTTTCGTCCACGTGACTTTTCAATCGGTACGAGCTTACCATCCTCTACATGTAAAATCGGTTTAATGCTCAGTAAGCCTCCAAGAAAGGCACTGGCTTTCGATACACGTCCACCTTTAGCAAGATAATCTAAGTCCTCTACCGTAAATAAATGCTCCATACTGTCAGCAAATGCTTGAATTTTTGTAGCCATCTCTTCTAAGGAAATGCCTCCTAAATGGCGTAAACGCACCGCTTCCTCTACAACAAGACCTTGTCCTAATGAAGCACATTTAGAGTCGATGATTGTGAGCTTTAATGCTGGATATTGCTCCAGCACTTGGTTGCGAATCATAAGAGCGGTATTATATGTGCCTGATAGCTCAGATGAAAAAGCAATATAAATACCTTCTTCATCCTGCTTTGCCAGCTCTTCGAATTGCTGTAAAAATAGTTCAGGTGAGACTTGGGACGTCTTAGGACGAATGTTTTGGCGAATGGCATTGTAAATTTCTTTCGAATCAATTGACAGTACATCATCATATTCCTGATCGTTTAAATGTACACGCAATGGTAAAAGTATAACATCATTGTCGTGGTAATAAGATTTTGGTAAATCACAGCCACTATCTGTGAAAATTTTCATGAATGCCCCTCCTATTCCTTTAATGATAAACGTTCTATTAATAGATTAGCGATACCATCTTCATTATTCGTTGCAGTCACTTCATTGGCAATGTTTTTTAATGCAGGGATCCCATTGCCCATAGCGACACCGATACCAGCATACTCAATCATTTCTAAATCGTTATCCTCATCACCGAAAGCAATAATACGCTCACGTGGAATGCCTAAATCTTTAGCAACATGTGCGAGACCGACTGCTTTATTTAGCCCCTTACGTACAATTTCGATAATATGGAATGGTGCTCCCCAACGACGGTGTTCCAATACCTCTGCATGAACAGCCTGTAAATGGTCACGAATAATAGTAGAATTGGCCTCGTTTGCTTGAATTAATAAGCTCGTTGGATTTTCAAATAAATTTAAGGATAAATCACCAAGTGTAATTTTCGGGTTGCCCATATGGAACATATCAAAAATAGCGTCATTTTCTACATGTACATAAATATCGTCTTTTACTTCTGCAATAATGTTGTCATATTCATAGGCATTAACCGAGCCAATCACATCATGCACAACATTCAAATCAATCGGTGTGTGCATGGTTTGCCATGCAGCATTTTTCGGATGATGCACGTAAGCACCATTAAAATTAATAATAGGTGTTGTTAAGTTTAGTTCATGGTAGTAAATATCACTTGCACGATAAGGACGACCAGTAGCAATCATTACCTGATGCCCATATTCTTTCGCCTGCAATAATATTTTTTTCGTTTTCGCTGAAATTTGTTGTTGGTCTGTTAATAATGTGCCATCTAAATCTAAAACAATTAAATGTGGTTTCATCATGTATTACCCCTTCCTATAGTAAAAATAGTATCGTGTTGTCACTGATTCGTCAAAATTTTGTCATGGATAAAAAAGTTTGTTAGGATAAAAATGATAGGAAGAAGTTATTAGGAGTGACAAAAATGCTTGTTGAACAAAAACGATGGGGAAACATCCCACTATTACATGTATATTCTAATGATATGGATGACCATGCTCCAACTGTTATTTTTTTACATGGTTTTATGAGTGCAAAGGAGCATAACCTTCATTATGCGTATCAGCTTGTTCAAAAAGGAGTACGTGTTATATTGCCAGATGCGAAATGGCATGGGGAGCGTAGTGAGAACTTTAAAGAAGCACAAATGAATGTACGTTTTTGGGAAATCGTGCTTCAATCGATTCATGAAGTAGGGCTGTTAGCTAAAGCACTTCAGGATCACTATACACCACAGGGTATTGGGGTTGCAGGGACATCAATGGGCGGTATTGTGACAGCAGGGTGCATTAAACGCTATGATTGGCTTCAAACAGCGGCAATTTGTATGGGGGCACCAAGCTTTGTTCAACTAGCGGCTTACCAGCTCCAGCAATTTGCAGAAAAAGGTATTGATTTTCATATGTCTGCACAAGAAATTGCACAAACAAATGAGCTACTAGCACAATATGATGTGGCGTTCACACCTGAAAAATTTGCTAATCGTGCCGTGTTCTTCTGGCATGGTAAATTAGATAAGACGGTTCCATTTGCGGACACCTATCATTTTTATGAACAATTACAGCAACGCAATGAAGGTGAGCTACAATTTATGGTGGATGAAAATACTGGGCATGCGGTATCTAGAGAAGGAATGCTTGCGGCGACGGATTGGCTTGCGCAACATTTGGCATAGGAGCATACATCTGCTATGATGAAACTAATATGGTGGTGAAAGGAGAAATACAAAATGGATCAAGATATGAAAGACAGCATGTTTAGTGCGTTAGAAAATGTAATTGACCCTGAACTTGGTATTGATATTATCAACTTAGGTTTAGTATATGATGTAGAGTTAGATGAAGAAGGGGCTGCGACAGTGACGATGACCTTAACATCAATGGGTTGTCCAATGGGGCCTGTTATTGTGGACCAAGTAAACACAGCGTTAAGTGAGTTACCAGAGGTGAAAAGCACAAATGTCAATATTGTGTGGAATCCACCATGGTCTAAAGATAGAATGTCACGCTATGCAAAAATGGCTTTAGGCGTACGATAAACAATAAGGGGAAGTTGTTCATTTGATGTGAACAACTTCTCTTTTTTTATAAAAGTAAATAAAAGGGTGTTAAGAAATTTTAACATTTGTTTAGGCTAACTTTTATTATAATTAGGTTACATAAAGCGTTATTGATATGTAGAAAGGGGAGCATAAGATGAGCAAAAAATATCAGTATATATTCATTGTTATGATATTACTAGTAAGCATAGTTGGACCTCAATATCATTCAGCAAATGCAGAGGAAGTTGGCATTATTACAACGATAGCTGGTGATGGAACATTAGGAATTGGTGGGGATGGAGGGCCTGCAACAAGTGCCCCGTTAACGAGTCCTTTTCAGGTAGCAGTAGATAGTGTAGGAAATATATATATAGCTGAAGCAGGGAATCACCGAATCCGCAAAGTAGACACAGGAGGAAATATAAGTACAATAGCAGGAACTGGAGCAATGGGGAATGGTGGTGATGGTATAACAGCAACAGGTACTCAGCTAAATATTCCTTCTGGGGTGGCAGTAGATAACGCAGGAAATATATATATAGCAGATACGGGGAATCACCGAATCCGCAAAGTGGGCATAGGAGGAACTATCACTACAATAGCAGGAACGGGAATACAAGGAAATGCTGGAGATGAAGGACCAGCAACAAGTGCCCAGTTGAATATGCCTCAAAATGTAGTAGTAGATAATATAGGAAATGTATATATAGCAGATATGGGAAATCACCGAATCCGCAAAGTAGATACAGGAGGAACAATCACCACAATAGCTGGAATGGGAATACCAGGGAGTGCTGGAGATGAAGGAGCTGCAACCGATGCTCAATTAATGAATCCCCAAGGAATAACGGTAGACAGTGCAGGAAATGTGTATATTGCGGATACAGGGAATCACCGAATCCGTAAAGTAGACACAGGAGGAACTATCACTACAATAGCAGGAACGGGAATACCAGGAAGTACTGGGGATGAAGGAGCTGCGACAAGTGCTCAGTTGAGTATGCCTTCTGGAGTAGCGATAGATAGTGCAGGAAATGTGTATATCTCGGATGCAATAGATCAACGAATTCGCAAAGTAGACACAGGAGGAATTATTACCACAATAGCTGGAACGGGAATACCAGGAAGTACTGGAGATGGAGGAGCTGCGACAAGTGCTCAGTTGAGCCTGCCTATGGGAGTAGCAGTAGATAGTATCGGAAATATATATATAACAGATTTAGGTAATTCAAAAATTCGAAAGGTAACAATGACTACAGTAACTACAGTACCAGATGCGCCAACTAATGTGACAGCGGTAGCAGGAGATGGGCAAGCAACTGTAGGCTTCACAGTACCAACGAATGATGGTGGAAGTATCATTACAGGATATAAAGTAAAGGTATATGTAAATGACAATGAGCAGCCTACATTAGAAACAACAGGTACGACAAATTCCATTATAGTGTCAGGTTTAACCAATGGTACGGCATATACCTTTACAGTTGTTGCGATAAATGACAAAGGGGATAGCATGGAATCAATGGCATCAGATGCGGTGACACCAAATCCAGCCCCATTGACAGATGAGCAAGCTGTGGCACAAGCAGCTCTTGCACTAGAGATTGGCTATGCTACAGGGGATAGTGCAGCAATAGTAACACAACCACTAACATTGCCAACAACAGGTATTGAGCAAACAAACATTAGTTGGTCATCTAGTCAACAGCTAATTGTGAAGCCCAATGGTGAGGTGACAAGACCACTTGTGGGTGATAGCATGGTGACGTTAACAGCAACGATTACTAAAGGCAGTGCAACCAAAACAAAATCATTTACGGTCACAGTAAAAGGAGTGAATGTACCACCTGTTCCAGAGATAACACCACCATTTACGAGTGAAGGTTCATCTACTGGTAGTACAATGAATCCAACAAGTGAACAATTTGTGGTGAATGTACAATCTGGTGATGGGAAGGATATATCCAAAACCATCATTAACCGTACAACGAATACAGATGGCACAGTACAAGATCGTGTGACATTAACAGCGCAAAGTACCACAGAAGCTTTACGGAAGTTACAAGAAAATAACATAAATACAATGCGTATCATGTTACCAACAGATACAGTCAATCGTGTGCAACAGACAGATATTGTGGTAGTACAACCAGCATTAACCTTATTAAAAGCAGGACAAGTACATTTAGAAATTGTAGCAGATGGAGCCAAAATAGCGATTCCGCAAAATTCATTACAATCATTTGAACAGGAGCTTTATTTCCGTGTTGTACCAGTAAAAGCACAGACAACACAGCAACAGCTAGAAGAACGTGCGAAAGCAGAGACAAGTGTACAACAATTCACAAACAATGCCACAATCACATTGTTAGGTCAACCAATGACAATCGAAACGAATATGCAAAATCGCCCTGTGACCCTAACATTGCCATTACCACAAAATGTAACACAGGAACAGTTGAATAATTTAGCGGTGTATATTGAGCATAGTGACGGCACGAAAGAGGTTGTGCGTGGCAAAGTGGTTGATTTCAAAGCAGGTATACGAGGTATTGAGTTTGAGGTAACAAAATTCTCGACATTCTCGATTCTGTACGCGCCAGTGAAACAAGAACAGCCGAAAGAGGAAGTGGTGGTAGAGGAACAAATCTCTACGCCATACATTAAAGGTTATGCAGATGGCACATTCCGTCCAGAGGCATCGGTCACACGAGCACAAATGGCAAGTATGCTAGCACGTTACTTAACGGATAATGAGATTCCAGAGATAACAGCGACATTCATAGATACAGCAACACATGATGTCAAAGATGCGATTGAATTTGTGAAGGAAGTAGGGTTATTCAAAGGCACAACAGCGACGACCTTCAATCCAAATGGCTCGATCACACGAGCACAAATGGCAACAGTAGTAGCCCGTTGGTTAGCGGAAAATGGTGAAGTAGCTAACTCGCAAGCGAAAGTATTTAAGGATGTCAAAGGTAACTACTGGGCAGCTGAAGCCATTGCTACAGTAAGTGCACAAGGGATTATGACAGGTACAAGCACGACAACGTTCAATCCAGAGGGCTATTTAACAAGAGCGCAGGCAGTAAAAGTATTAAATCGCCTATTTGAACGCCAAGTGACAGCAATAGAACAAACGCCACTCTTCACAGATGTGCCAAGCAACCACTGGGCATTTGATGAAATTCAAGCGGCAGCACAATAAAAGATAGAAAAGTAGGGCTGATGAGAAATGTTATATTTCTCATCAGCCCTTAATCTATGCGACATATTTGCAGTGGACAATTTTCACAAGCAATTTCATCTTTCAAAAACTGTAGATTATGAATGGTAATATAGCCTTTGTCGAATGATAAAATCCCATGCTTTTTGAGATCATTCAACATCCGATTAATCATTTCTCGACTTGTTGCACATAAATTGGCGATTTCTGTATTTGTGAGTGGGGAGTTGATATAAATAGAGCCATTTTCTAATGGCTGCCCATATGTATTAGATAATCGAATTAATGTGGAAAATAATGCTCCTTTTTTGCCATGCAAAATTAAATCACGCAGGCGGCTTTGATGCTTTAAATTTTCAGTTTGTAGCCATTGCATATAAGTCACCATTAAATGTGGTTGCTCGGTTAATAATGACTCTAATGTTTGACGACTGAGCACATATAAAGTAGATGGTTCTAATACGCTCGCTGTGACGGAATTATAAGTTAAACTACAGAATAAGGAGCCTTCACCAATAATGCTTTGTGGACCACAAATACGAATCGTTAGTTCTTTGCCATCCTCTGTTTCTTTGCTAATCGAAATTTTACCAGATTGTATATAATAGATTTCCTTTGAGCGTTCTCCCTCTAGGAAGATTTTATTGTCTTTATTTACTTTAATAAAAACACCATGTTGCTGAAAAAGTTGGTGTAGGTTTTCTTGTACATTATCAGTAAAACCCATCATAAACACCTCGCTTTCTCTATTAGTACTAAAAATATAGTGTATATGTTAAAAAGTATGCTTTTATTATAGCGTAAAACACTGTTTAATTGGAAAAATTATTAGAGTCTTTTGTTTTGCTTATATTATTCATTTGTTGTAAAATAAAGTTAGTCAAAAATGGTCAAACAAAGGAGTGTTGTATATGCAGTTTCAACAAACAGATAATCAAAAACCATTAGAGCAATTTGGACGTAATTTAATTGAAGAAGTGAAAAATGGAAAAATGGACCCTGTTATTGGGCGGGATGAAGAAATTCGCAATGTAGTGCGTATTTTAACGCGTAAAACAAAAAATAATCCTGTACTAATCGGAGAGCCTGGTGTAGGGAAAACAGCCATCGTTGAAGGATTGGCACAGCGTATTGTGAAAGGCGATGTACCAGAGGGCTTAAAGGATTGTGTGCTGTATGAGCTAGATATGAGTGCCTTAATTGCAGGTGCGAGCTATCGAGGACAATTTGAAGAGCGTTTAAAAGGTGTATTAAAAGAAGTAAAAGAATCACAAGGACGTATTATTTTATTTATTGATGAAATCCATACAATTGTTGGGGCTGGTAAAACAGACGGTGCGATGGATGCGGGCAATATGTTAAAGCCAATGCTTGCACGTGGTGAGCTCCATTGTATTGGTGCAACAACATTAGATGAATATCGGATGTATATTGAAAAAGATCCTGCTTTAGAACGTCGCTTCCAGCAGGTACTTGTACGTGAGCCATCTACTGAGGATACGGTGTCCATTTTACGTGGCTTAAAGGAACGCTTTGAATTACATCATGCAGTGCGTATTCATGACCGTGCCATCGTAGCGGCAGCAGAGCTTTCCAACCGCTATATTACAGAGCGTTTTTTACCTGATAAAGCGATTGATTTAATCGATGAAGCATGTGCAATGATTCGAACAGAAATTGATTCGATGCCACAGGAATTAGATATGGTACAACGACGTATGACACAGTTAAAAATTGAAGAACAGGCATTGCGTAAGGAAAAAGACGAAGCAAGTAAAAAACGTCTTGAACAATTACGTGACGAGCTAGCAAAGCTGGAAACATCGTCAGAAGGTATGCGCAAACAATGGCAAACAGAAAAAGAAACATTGCAAAGTATTCAAAATAAGCGTGAAGCATTGGATAAATATCGCCGTGAAGCAGAGGAAGCACAGGAGCGAGGCAACTTGAATAAAACAGCCGAGCTACAATATAGTAAAATTCCAGCATTAGAGCGTGAAATTGCTCAGCTAGAGGAACAAATGAAGGCAACGACAGAGCATCGTATTTTACGTGAAGAAGTAACGGAGGATGAAATTGCATCGATTGTCTCTCGTTGGACAGGCATTCCTGTTACAAAATTAGTGGAGGGGGAGCGTGAAAAATTATTACGTTTAAAGGATACGCTACATGAACGTGTAGTTGGACAAGATACAGCTGTTCAGCTTGTAACAGAGGCGGTATGGCGTGCACGAGCAGGCATTAAAGACCCGCATCGTCCAATTGGTAGCTTTTTATTTTTAGGACCAACTGGTGTAGGGAAAACAGAGCTAGCAAAGGCATTAGCAGCACAGTTATTCGACTCAGAAGAGCATTTTATTCGCATTGATATGAGTGAGTATATGGAAAAACATAGTGTCTCTCGTCTTGTTGGTGCACCTCCAGGCTATGTTGGCTATGAGGAAGGTGGTCAATTAACAGAGGCTGTTCGTCGTAATCCATATGCAGTTGTGCTATTAGATGAAATTGAAAAAGCACATCCAGATGTAGCAAATATTTTATTGCAAATTTTAGATGATGGGCGTATTACAGATAGTCAAGGGCGTATGGTGAATTTCACAAATACAGTGGTTATCTTAACATCCAATATTGGCTCCAGCTATTTAATGGAGGCACAGGAGGACGATGACGCTGTGGAAGAATTAGTGATGGCTGCATTACGTCAGCATTTTAAACCAGAGCTATTGAATCGTATGGATGATATTATTTTATTCCATGCTTTATCTGACGCACATTTCACATCCATTGCATGGAAATATGTCGAGCAGCTTGTGAAACGTGTAGCAGAACAAGAAATTACATTAGTAGTAGAGCCAGCAGTAATTGACTGGGTAGTAGAGCAAGGAGCAGATGCTCAATTTGGCGCACGGCCATTAAAACGCTTTGTACAGCGACATCTTGAAACAGCTGTTGCAAAGGAATTATTACGAGGTGATGTGTTACCAGGAGAAACATTGCATGTGCGCTTACGTGATGGTCAATGTGTTGTGGAGAAATAATGATAAGCCAGTAGAAAAAAACCTGTTTCGCATGTGAGCGGAACAGGTTTTTTACGTTCAATTAATGATGTTCTGATGCTTCTGGTGTTGGATCGTTTGGAATAATCGCTCCAATAACGAAAATCAAAATAGCGAATACAACAGAAGTAATGGCGCCTGTTTGGAAATCAAAATCTACACCAAGCACAGAGCTTACTACATAGTTCAACATTGATACTAGTAGAAATGACCATATGAATGTTACGATATATTGCATTAATTTCACCTCAACCGTACTTTGTTTGT
This sequence comes from Lysinibacillus piscis, assembly GCF_026012395.1. Classification (GTDB taxonomy): domain Bacteria; phylum Bacillota; class Bacilli; order Bacillales_A; family Planococcaceae; genus Lysinibacillus; species Lysinibacillus piscis. The sequence goes on along the minus strand of NZ_BRZA01000001.1, from coordinate 873,089 downwards.
TGCATATAAGTTTTACTACATATCCATTATCATATCATAACACATGTCAAAAAAAAATAATGCTTTTTTATGAAACATGGCGAATTTGTCACAAACATCAAAATGGTGCTATCTCCGCATAATAACGTCCAATTTTAACCTGAATAATGATGAAATATATTTCTCATCTTGCACCATTCTAACATTATGAGTTATAATTATGACCAGTTACTAATAATTGATAGTAAGAAAGCAGGGGATTACTGTATGAATGCTGGTATTATAGGAATTGGCAAATATGTTCCTGAGAAAGTTGTGACGAATTTTGACTTAGAAAAAATCATGGATACTTCAGATGAATGGATTCGTACACGAACAGGAATTGAAGAACGACATTTTGCCGCAGATGATGAAAATACTTCAGATTTAGCAGTAGCTGCTGCAAAAGAGGCTATTGCAAATGCAGGTATTACACCAGAAGAAATTGGTTTAATTTTAGTAGCAACTGTTACACCTGATCAAACATTTCCAAGTGTAGCATGTATGGTGCAAGAGCAAATTGGTGCAGTCAATGCGGCAGCAATGGATCAAGCAGCAGCATGCGCAGGATTTATGTATAGCCTAGTGACAGCTAAGCAATTTGTAGAAGCCAATGCCTATAAATATGTGTTGGTCATTGGTGTTGAAAAGCTGACAAAAATTATGGATATGGAAGATCGAAATACGGCGGTATTATTTGGCGATGGGGCAAGTGCTGCTGTTATTGGCGCTGTATCGGAAGGGCGAGGCATTGTCTCGTTTGAGCTTGGCGCAGATGGAACAGGTGGTAAACATCTTTACTTGACGCAACAAGATGTTATTGCGATGAACGGTCGTGAAGTATTCAAATTTGCAGTACGTCAAATGGGTGAATCGGCTGTAAGTGTTTTAGAAAAAGCAGGACTCACAAAAGAAGATGTGGATTTCTTAGTACCACATCAAGCGAATATTCGTATTATTGAATCAGCACGTGAGCGTTTAGCATTACCAGAGGAAAAGGTGTCAAAGACTATTCACAAATATGGGAATACGTCGGCAGCTTCTATCGGTATTTCACTTGTTGATGAATTGGAAGCTGGAAAAATTAAAGATGATGATATAATAGTGCTTGTTGGTTTTGGTGGTGGTTTGACTTGGGGAGCCATCGCTATGAAATGGGGCAAATAATAACAAAGGATAAGATGAGGGGAGTATAACAATGGGTAAACGTCGAGTAGTTATTACAGGGATTGGCGCAGTAACACCTTTGGGGAATAGCATCGAAGAAACATGGGCTAATATTAAAGCTGGTAAATCGGGCGTTGGCGAATTGACACGTTTAAATAAAGAGCTATTTTCAGCTAAAATTGCTGCTGAGGTGAAAGATTTTGATATTGAAAAATACGTGGATCGTAAAGAAGCACGTAAAATGGACCGCTTCACACACTATGCTTTAGCGGCATCCATCATGGCGATGGAGGATGCAGGGCTTACAATTGATGAGGAGCTAGCACCTCGTGCAGGTGTTTGGATTGGTTCAGGTATCGGTGGAATGGAAACATATGAGCAACAATTTTTAACATTCCAAGAGCGTGGAGCAAGACGTGTCAGCCCATTCTTTGTACCAATGATGATTCCTGATATGGCTTCAGGACAAGTATCGATTCGTTTAGGTGCAAAGGGCATTAACTCTTGTACAGTAACGGCCTGTGCTTCGGGAACAAACTCTATCGGTGACGCATTTAAAGTCATTGAACGTGGTGATGCAGATGTCATGATTTCAGGTGGCGCAGAATCACCAATCGTCACAATGGCTGTCGCAGGTTTCTGTGCAAATACAGCACTATCATTAAATACAGATCCACAAACCGCTTCTCGTCCGTTTGATAAAAACCGTGATGGTTTCATCATTGGTGAAGGAGCAGGTATTGTTATTTTAGAAGAATACGAACATGCAAAAGCACGTGGTGCAAAAATTTATGCAGAAGTCATTGGCTATGGTTCGACTGGTGATGCTCATCATATTACAGCACCAGCTCCAGAAGGAGAAGGCGCTGCACGTGCAATGGCACAGGCATTAGCTGATGGCGGTGTGGAGCCTTCACAAGTTGACTATATCAATGCGCATGGTACAAGTACACCATACAATGATTTATTTGAGACACAGGCTGTCAAAACAACATTTGGTGAGCATGCATATAAATTAGCAATGAGCTCTACAAAATCGATGACAGGGCATTTATTAGGTGCAGCAGGTGGTGTAGAAGCTATTTTCACAGCATTAGCATTGAAAGAGGGCATCCTACCACCAACAATCAATTTAACAGAGCCAGATCCAGAATGTGATTTGGACTATGTACCAAATGAAGCAAGAGAAGCGACGATTCAGTATGCGATGAGCAATTCTCTAGGCTTCGGTGGCCATAATGCGAGCTTACTATTTAAAAAATATGAAGATTAATTATGCTTCGGTGTAATTGTGTCTAGACTTTTCCGAAATCGCTCGAAAAAGCTCATATGAATCAAGATAAAAACGTCAGCCTAATTTACAAGGCTGACGTCTTTTTTGTTGTTAAAATGAATAGATGATAAGTAAGAAGAAATAGAAAGGATGCTATAAATTTGTTTCGTTTCTTTTTATTTTTAATTAGTTATGGTTTTATGATTTTATCGCTTGGTAACCTTGTCCTGTATTTGAACTATCGCACACTTGGCTATTCTTGGATAGCTGTACTACGATTTATGACGCAAACGACTGAATTTTATATAGCTGTAGGTGCTTGTATTGTACTTTGTGCCATCGTATTAAATATGCGGTTAGAAAAACATTAACGACGTGCACGTCCGAGTCCTATTGCTTCTTCCATACGCTTCAATGTTGCACTAGCAATAGCATTCGCTTTGGCAGCACCCTCATCTAAAATAATATCTAATTCAGCGGATTCAACTAAGTGATAGAACTTTTCTTGAATCGGTGTTAAATGCTCAATAACCGCCGTCGCCACACCTTGTTTGAAACCACCATAGCCAAGCCCTTGATATTTTTGTACAAGCTCTTCTATCGCTACACCTGAAAGAGCAGATTCGATGATTAATAAATTGGACACGCCAGGCTTATTTTCTACATCAAATGCTACAACCCCATCAGAATCTGTAACAGCTGATTTAATTTTCTTTTCAATCTCTTTTGCTGAATCTAAAAGTTTAATCGTTGCTTTTGTATTTGGATCAGATTTACTCATTTTTTTCGTAGGCTCTTGCAACGATTTAATGCGTGCACCTGCTTTTGGTAATTGAATTTCAGGAATGGTAAACACATCGCCATAACGTTTATTAAAGCGCTCTGCAAGGTCACGAGTCAGCTCGATATGCTGCTTCTGGTCATCCCCTACAGGCACAATATTCGTATTGTATAAAAGAATATCAGCTGCCATTAATGGTGGATAAGTTAAAAGCGCTGCGGACACACTTTCTTTACCATGTGATTTATCTTTAAATTGTGTCATACGCTCTAATTCACCAATGGATGCAACACATTGTAGCATCCATGCAGCTTGTGCATGTGCTGGTACTTCAGATTGAATAAACAGCGTAGATTTCTTTGGGTCAATGCCTGTTGCAATATACGTTGCAGCCAAATTACGAATGCTTTGACGCAGCTCTTTTGGATCTTGTGGTACTGTAATTGCATGTTGATCAACGATACAATAAATAGCATTGCCTGCATCTTGTAGCGCAGGGAATTGTTTGAATGCCCCTAAATAATTGCCTAATGTCACAATGCCTGTTGGTTGTACACCTGAAAAAATAGTTGTCATGTTTTTTCCTCCTTTGTTTACGAAAAAAACATCATGCGTCCTCATTAGATTTTTTCTAATGAAGGGACGAATGATGTTTAAATCCGCGGTACCACCCAGCTTGCCAAAAGGCCACTCAGCTTCGTAACGTGAAGAAACGAGCTTTGCTACTTAAATACAGTCGGTTCACAAAGCTAACTCAGAAGGCCCATTCCAAATGCTGACATGGTCTGTTTTGCAGCAATCACAGACTCTCTAAACATGTCTAAACAAATGTACTATTCTTCGTCAACGTTTTTACATTTAGTTATTGGAAAAGATTATATATAAAAAAGCGGTAGATGGCAAGTAGGTTTTTCATCATTATGGTGCATGGAGTAATTCCTTTTTTATCTTGGTTCAGCAAATGGTTTTGTATCGAAAGTGAAACGTCAGCGGCAAATAAAAAGCCATTCGCTGAATCAAGATAAAAGCCCCAGCGGATGTCATGGATTTTGAGGGCCTACATGATGTAGGTCAGTTAGCCGTTGTCACAGGATGTGATGCTTTTAGGCTAACTTCCTTTATACGAGCGAGCTCGAAAAAAATCCAGACGCAATTACGCTGAAGCGTAATTGATGAAAAACGAAACAAATAAGAACGGTTATTCGTCTAATTTGTACACGAGGAATTGACACTATTCTCGATTGATTCATTTTAAATGAGAAAATAATAAAGAGAGGTTTAAAAATCCATAAAAAGGGGAATAGTGAGAATAGATCAAGAGAGATTTGCAACGATTAGAATAACAGCGAATATATTTTGTAAATGTGACAATCTTTTTTTGTAGTAACTATATTCAAACACAATGGAGTCATGTATAATAATGATTGTAGATTTACATTACATTAATTCTAATTTAGCGTATCGTTTTATAGATAAAATTGGATGGAAGGATGTGTAAGAATGATTGTAACTTTATTTACGTCACCAAGCTGTACATCTTGTAGAAAAGCAAAAGCATGGTTAGAAGAACATGATATTTCATATACAGAGCGTAACATTTTCTCAGAGCCATTGAGCATTAGTGAAATTAAAGAAATTTTGCGTATGACAGAGGACGGAACAGATGAAATTATCTCAACCCGTTCTAAAATATTCCAAAAATTAAACGTTGATGTAGAGAGTTTACCTTTACAACGTTTATACGAATTAATTCAAGAATATCCAGGGTTATTGCGTCGTCCGATTATTTTGGATGAGAAACGTCTGCAAGTTGGCTACAATGAAGACGAAATTCGTCGTTTCTTGCCACGTAGAGTGCGAGCTTATCAATTACAAGAGGCGCAGCGCATGGTAAACTAAGGATGATCATGAGATGTTACATATGCCTTTTCGCATATTGTGACATCTATTTTTATTTTATCGAATATCAGATGTGTTGATTATGCAAATATTAGTTGTGAAAAGGCGTGTTTTGCAAGAACATGCTTTCTTCTATAGCCTTCACTTGTTCATTGGAGTGGAGGGAGTGACTCCAGCGGCAACAGCGTAGGCGGAAAATCCATTTTTTCAGCCCTAGCTGAAAAAATTAGTTGGAGCCTGTGTCCGCGGAAAGCGTCTCCCGCAACGGAAATGAACAAGTCTTTAGTATCCTTTGTCAAGTAAAGGCTCATCAACACGTCTGATCTAATATATTATAAAGTACTCTATATTTAGTTGACGGTGTGGTGTTATAAATAAAAACGACCAACAGACGATTAATAAGGGATAAATCAATAGAGAAAATATATTTGAAGGATACAGTATATTAAACTTGATTTTCATGAAATAGTTTACTACAATTTCAATAATTCAAATAACTTCTACGAAAAGGTGTATATCCTTTTCATTTTATAGCAAAACAGCATACAATAGTATTAAGGATAACTGTGAACGGTTATTCTATGATTTACGTGTAGTGTAGTCAAAGGTTGAAAAACAAATGAGGCATGAAGAGTAAAAGTAATGAATAAAAGCATACTAATGGCACTAAAACGTTTTTCAACAAATGACCGTGAAGGGAGATGAGGTCTAATGGACATCGAACGTGTAAATGAAAATACGCTTAAGCTCTTTATAACGTACAATGATATTGAGGATCGCGGCTATAGTCGTGAAGAGATTTGGTACAATCGTGCAAAGGGCGAACAACTTTTTTGGGATATGATTGATGAAGTGAACACAGAAGATTATTTTGATGTAGAAGGTCCCATTTGGATTCATATCAACGCATCTGAAGTAGGCTTAGAAATCATTGTCACACGTGCCCACATTTTAAAAGACGGTGAAACATTAGATGGTCATTCACATTTTGAGGAAAATAAAGATATATTTGCTCCATTTGATGAGGCTGGAGAGGATTTGTTAAGCCAGCTTACACAATTCGGTGATGTGAGTGAAGCGGAACTATTAATGGATACAGATATTTATGTTTATAAATTTAAAGATATCGATGAATTGATTCCAGTAGCAAAACGTATGACGGATGAATGGATGGAGTCATCTTTATTTAAATATGAGGGATGGTATTACTTGGTTGTAGACTTTGTGAATGCGGATGATGAAGTAAACTATCATGATAAAAATGCAGTGATTAAAGAGTTTTTAACGCCATCGAATTTTACGATTCACCGTTTAGAAGAATATGGCGAAAAAATTATGGAAAAAAACTGCTTTGCAACAATGCGTCAATATTTTGCATAATTGAATGATGCTGTGGAGTAACTTGATGAAAATTGAGTTATTCTATAGCATTTTTTTAATTTCAACAAAACACCGTTAGTTATTTGTATAGATGACAATGTTTTTATACAATGAGTCCAAAAGGGGATTACATGGTATGTTGACAGCGTATAATGAGCAACAAATACTTTTTTTACCTTACCAATACACAAGGGAGGATTTAAAGAAAATACGGAAGGAGATGCAGTTTTATTGTCCACAATGTCAGCAACATGTGCAGCTAAAAATCGGTCAATATAATATACCTCATTTTGCACATCCAGCCAATAATCGTTGTGACCAATTATTTTCAGAGGGTGAATCGAAATTACATTTAGCAGGGAAAAAGCAGTTATTTGAATGGCTTAAGCAATGGGAGCATTTTGTGACATTAGAGCCCTATTTATCAAATTTAGCACAGCGTCCTGACATATTAGTAACAAAGGGACAGCAGCAAATTGCCATTGAATTTCAATGTAGTGCCATTTCACATGAAAAATGGTCAGCACGTACAGCAGGCTATCAACAGCATCATATTCAACCACTATGGCTTTTTCAACTACCAAAATCAAAGCATTTTTTACAAGGTATCCATAGAATAACGATTCCACCAATATGGCAAAAAACAATGATTCCAACTAAATATGGATTGTCCTATATCATGCTATATGATGCGGTACAAGCTCAATTTATTTATGTGACAAATCTTCTACCTGTCCATGGTCATACATTTATCGGTAAAGTACAGGAATTACCTCTCCAACAACAGCATTTTCCTTTCTATGAACCCAGATCTATTACCCAAGCTGAATTTTATCAATACTGGCAGTTATATAAACAATATTGTTCCCAATTTGTTTATCGACGATTAGCCTATAGTAAAGCAGGTGTACAAGATCCTTTTTTGCGTAGTTGTTATGAATTGCAGTTTTCGTTGACAGCGATGCCTGATTATATAGGTATTCCGCTAAAAGATGCAGAAGTGATGTCGATGTTTTCGAGTGAGTGGCAAATTTTTTATCATTACTTTTGTCATCAATTGCAAGTACTGCCTCATGAATTAAATGACGATAACATTCAATTGTTTTTAACAACCTATCATATGGAGATGACGAATCAAGCGCTAAACATCATACAAAATTATCGAGCTATATTGGAAAAGGAGTATCTAAAAAGAGGGAATATTCCGAATTTTTATCAAGAAGTGTATAATTATTTGCAATTGTCATAATTTATTGAGAAAATATGAGCGTATAGGAAATTTTCACACAAGGGGGCTAGCATACATGGCTAGTAATGAAGTTTTAGTAAGAAATGAAGTACCAGAAGAGTTAACATGGCGTTTAGAGGATATATTTGCTACAGATGCTGCATGGGAGGAAGAATTCACAGCAGTATCGGCGTTAGCTAAGAAAGCATCTAATTATGCTGGTACGCTAAACGATGGAGCAGATGCACTATTAGCGGTGCTAGTATACCATGATCATATTTATGAACGTGCAATGAAACTATATACGTATGCACATATGCGTTATGACCAAGATACAACAAATAGCTTTTATCAAGATATGAACAGTCGTATCCAAACATTGGCTACAAATATTTCAGCGGCTTTATCATTTTTAACGCCTGAAATTTTATCATTAAGTGAAGAAACGATTGAGCAATATTTAACAGAGAATACAGAATTACAATTATATAAGCAATCGTTAAAAGAAATTACACTAGGACGGCCACACGTATTACCAGCAGAACAAGAGGCATTATTAGCACAAATGTCTGAGGTTACTGGAACGGCTGCCAATACATTTGGGATGTTAAACAATGCGGATATGGTCTTCCCGAAAGTGAAAAATGAAGATGGGGAAGAAATTCAATTAACGCATGGCAATTATATTAAATTTTTAGAGAGCAAAGATCGCTCTGTGCGTGAAGCTGCTTTTAAAGCAATGTATGGCACATATGATAAATTTAAAAATACATTTGCTGCAACATTAACAGGTAATGTCAAAAAGCATAATGTTAATGCACGTATTCGTAATTATGAATCTGCACGTCATGCTGCTATGGAAAATAATTTCATTCCTGAAAATGTCTATGATCAACTAATTGAAACAATCCATAAACATTTACCAACAATGCAGCGCTACATTGCATTACGTAAAAAATTATTAGGTGTAGATGAGCTACATATGTGGGACTTATTCACACCGCTTGTGAAAGAAGTGGATATGAAAGTTTCCTATGAGGAAGCGAAAGAAACACTTGTCAAAGCATTAGCGCCGTTAGGACAAGAGTATCAAAGCATCGTACAAAATGGCTTAGATAATCGTTGGGTAGACGTGTTGGAGAACAAAGGGAAGCGCAGTGGTGCATATTCATCAGGTGCATATGGTACAAATCCATATATTTTGATGAATTGGCAAGATAATATGACAAATTTGTTCACACTAGCACATGAATTCGGTCATAGTGTACACAGCTATTATTCACGTCAAACACAGCCATTTGTTTATGGCGATTATTCTATTTTCGTGGCAGAAGTAGCATCTACGTGCAATGAGGAATTATTAAATGATTATTTATTAAAAACAATCGAAGATCCTCAGCAAAAGATTTACTTATTAAATCACTGGTTAGATGGTTTCAGAAGCACAGTGTTCCGTCAAACAATGTTTGCTGAGTTCGAGCATATTATTCATCAGCTTGATCAAAACGGCGAATCGCTGACGGCAGAGCGATTAACCGAAGTATACTATGAGTTGAACAAAAAATACTTTGGTGATGATATGGTCGTGGATAGCGAAATCGGCTTAGAATGGTCACGCATTCCACACTTCTATTACAATTACTATGTCTATCAGTATGCAACAGGGCAATCTGCTGCAACAGCATTAAGTAAACAAATTTTAGAGGAAGGTGCACCAGCTGTAGAGCGTTATATTAATAACTTCTTAAAAGCGGGTTGCTCAAACTTCCCGATTGAAGTGTTAAAAGCTGCTGGTGTAGATATGAATGTAGCGAAGCCAATCGATGATGCATGTAAAGTGTTTGAAGAGCGTCTGAATGAGCTAGAAAAATTATTAGTAGGTAATAATGCATAAGCTAGATTTCACGGAAAGGCTCTGTCCAAAACAGAGCCTTTTCATGTGTGGAAATAGATAAAGGGGTATCTTGGTAACAAAATAAATTATTTGTGAATAATTGAAAAAAATTAATAATGAGGATTAAATTTTTTTATTCATAAATTTAATCAAGTTTCTCAAAATGTACTTCAATTATCTATATCATGCTCCCATAACCCTAATTTCCCTTTAGCTGGTATGAAATCAATGAATATTTCTTTATTGGAAACTTCCCAAGCAAAGTTTCCTATTCTAAAATCTCCTAAAAAATAGTCATTACCTGAAACAGTGCGTCCATCTTCCAATAGAGCATTTTCGAAATTATCCTCTGTTACTTTTAGACAATTTATAAGGTTGCATACGCCAATGATCATGCCAGTTGGTAGATTTTTTTGGTTCAATCCATGCTGACTAAGTAAATAGTGAATTTCTTTATTCGTACAAGCATTACGATCTATTTTTTTGCTTGTGTGAATTGCTAATGGACCACGATATTTCGTATGCCATGTTCTTGTTTCATATTGAGCTTCATTTAGTAAAAAGAGGCTAGCCCAAGGTTGAATCATTGACAGAACCTTCATATAAACCATAGCACTTCCTTTCATTTTCATACATCGCATTAAAGTGACAGTGAATCTTATTTTTGCAAAGTAACTTCTCCTATTTATGGCTTTAAATTAATGGTTACCAAGTAACTTCAAAAGTATTCGTAGTATTTAATCGCTATTGTGTATACTGCTAAGAAAAGGCTTGTAAACAAGTGACAAAATTGCTTGGCTCATCGTGTAGATTATTTTGTAACAAAACGCACAAAGTTCTATTGTAAGCAGAGCCTTTTTACATATACCTACCTGTAATCGCTTTCTATTTGACAACTTTGTGAATCTAGCAGTGGTTTTATTGCTTAATTGTATGGAGCGTGATAAAGTAATACATGTGAAATATATCACATAACAAACATACACCCCTTTGTTTGAACGTGAACATTTCTCCCATCCCCTTTGTGAAAAAGAGGCGTCATAATTGGCGCCTCTTTTGTTTGTATATAGTCATATGAAAAGGAGCTACTTAAGAATTTTTATGTTCTTAAGTAGCTCCTTCTATTATTTGAGGCGCCATAATGTAGTGTGGGTCGTTTGGAGACGTTCCAGTTTTTGTTGGAGCATACGTTTTTTTAATTCCCGCTCTGCTATTTGTTCAGGTAATGAATAGATGAAGGCAACTTCTGCCGTCGATAAGGTATGAAATTTTAAAAATAATTCCTCGATCGTTGGTAATGGTTGACGCACAAGCTGCTCGGCCATCATTTCTTGTAAAATATGTTCATAGACTTCATAAGCGTAATTACCACTTACTTTCAACCCTTCATCTTCAATACATTCATTAAAAAAGACAATACTAGGTACTTCATCTACTTCCATTTCACACTTAATATATAAATCTGACTGGAAGGCACGTGCAGCTTCTTTAGAACCAAAGTCCACGGTAAATTCGCTCATATCTAACTGCACATCTTCTGCAATTTTCAATAAGGTTGCGTAAGAATTGACATCTTGATGGTTTAATAAAACATACTCTTGTAGCTTTGCTAAATAGCGTGCACCTGCACGTTTTCCCTGTAGCTCAGCTGCTTTAATGGCGATGGATGGTAACACAGGATGATGAATATCAAGTTCAACACCTGATACACAGCCTTTGACACGATTACTTAAGCAATTTAATGATGTCAGCTCTGTGCTCAATACAAGTCGCCATGTAAAGTAGTGGTGATATTCTAATTGCAACTTTCTTAGCACCTTTTGCATGGCAAATGCTTCAGGGCAAAGTGGATCTAAAAAAATATATAGCTCAATTGGCTTATTAGCGGTAGCGACAGATACAACTGATGTTGGCTCTTGTAGTGTTTGGATATTATTCACGTAACAATTCCCCCTCATCGTCATCTGGCGTATTTATCATATGATGGGCTGTTAATACTAAGCGTTGATAGTACGTTTCACGGAATTTCCCTTGTAGACCCACTTCATCCATTGCTTCAGCCATACATTCAAGCCAAGCCTGCGCACGTTTAGGTGTAATAGGAAAAGGTGTATGACGTGCACGCATCATTGGATGTCCATGCTCTTCAGTGAAAAGATTAGGCCCTCCCAAATATTGTGTTTGAAATTGAATTTGTTTACGGGCAGTCTCTGTCAAATCTGGTGGAAAGATTGGCATAAGATCGGGATGTTTCGCTACTTTTCTATAGAATGCATGAATGAGTTCAGCAAGTTTTTCAGCACCTAGCTCCTCATAAGGAACAGTGTATTTTCGATTCATAAGGTTATGCTCCTTTAAGTCTTTCTATATATGATATCGTGAAATGTGAATTTCCTATGACTATTCTCATTCTATCAACGTCTTTTCGTTAACACAAATAAAGCGCTCTTTAGAATTAGCTGAACAGATGCGTCCATTAAGAAAAATGTGCTTATCGTTCGATTATAAAACCAATACTGAGCTTTGTTTGTTAAAGGGTAAAGTAATCCATTACCTTTTTAACATAGTTTTGTGTTTCTTTGAAAGGTGGTATACCGCCGTATTTTTGTACACGTGAAGAGCCCGCATTATAGGCTGCTAAAGCAAGCTCAGGGTCATTATTAAATTTATCTAGCATTTGACGTAAATATTTAGCACCCGCCATAATATTCTGTTCGGGGTCAAATGAATTTGTGACACCTAAATATTGTGCTGTTTTGGGCATGAGCTGCATTAAACCTTGTGCACCTGCGTGACTGACAACGCTTGGATTGAAATTGGATTCTTGCTTCATAACAGCAGCAATTAGTTTAGATGGTACATTATATGTTGCGGCTGCTTTGTCGATGATGGCCGTATATTGGTTTGCCCCAGCTAATGAAGAAGCGTAGGCTTTGGAACCAATAACATCATCTGCAACATAGCTATCTAGCTTTTTACTAGCTAATGCTGCTTGTACAGATGCAGGAATAAAAACAGGATTCGCTCCATTGTAAAGTAAAGATTGCAGTGGCGTTTCTGCGCCGTTCGTTGCTGTTGTATTCATACCACGTAATTGATTACTGTCAGTGCCATTTAGTAAATCATCAATCAGTTCAGCAAAAAGAGAGTTATCGGATGAACTGTCTACCGAGCCTAATGATTGCAATGATTGAATATCAAGTAATGTGGAAAGTGATTTAATGTCCAAGGAAATATCATCCCTTCTGTTGTAGTGCTTTCATAAAGCGAGCGATTTTTTTGGCGGTTACTTTTTTTTCAATATGATGCTGTTGTAGAAAATCGTCGAAAATTTGTGCGCCATTGATAGCATCTGTTGTTTCATATTCTACCTCATAATCATCACACTGCAAATAGAACGAGTGATCGAAAACGAGTAGCCCACCTTTGTAGGGCAATTCTACACGATCTGTCGTCAATGAGCCGAATACAGCTAACTCATCTACTGAAATAGTATAGGATTCTAGTTTTTGTGCAATTTCTTGCGCATAAAATCCTTCACCTGCTAGCATTTTTTGTGCTTGTTCGGCTGTCAATTCTTCTGTTGTTTCTAAATGTGTATGTTCTGCACTTTTTTCTTTTAATGTACATTCATAATAATTGTCGATTTGTCGAATACGCAAGCCACTTTGTCGATTGCGAATACTTTGAGAGGGTGTATCGAAATAATGATTTGTTTGTCGATGAACCATTTGTTTATCAATTTGAAATTCTTGTAGTAACTGTTCATATTGTTGAGCCGTTAATAAGTTTTTAAATTCAATTTCCATTTCTTGTGCCATATCTATCACCTTTTTCTTTGATGTTATCTAGCTCCAGCAAATTCGTTAGCCAGTATCACATTTAGGCTAACTTTCTTTCTATGAGGAAGCTTAAGAAAATCCAACCGACCATAATTGATATAGAAGTTTTATTTTTCACACTGCAACTCGTTACCCTGTATGCTAAAATAAAGGGAAGAGTATGATGAAAAGAGGAACAATGTGTGCGTAAAATTTATACAATTGAAACAAGTAGTATCGAAAATGAAAAGCTTTATTTTAGTTTAAACGACAGTGAAGAAAAGTTACAGTTAAAACCTGCGGACCGACTCATTGCAGATTCAGATGATTTTGCGTTTATTTATTTAATGGACGCAGGAGATATGTATCATTATTTACGTTTTCCAGAACCAAGCTGGAGCCAACTTCTCTATGTATTACAGCAAAAACAAAATCCACTACTAAAGCTAGGGGAAGAAGTAATCGAGCTGACTAATTTCTATGACGAGTTGGAGATGCTGGTTTACAATATTGAAGGAAACTCGAATTATGGAGCACAATTTGTACAGGCTGTTGAGCAGCATTTTCAAACAATTTTAGCTGAATAAAGGTCAACGTTGTACCGAGTGTCGGGAGGTTTTACGATGGGACAATGGGAAAAATTTTTAAGTCCATATAAGCAAGCTGTAGATGAGCTGAAAATTAAGCTAAAGGGTATGCGTACACAATTTGGCATTGTTAATGCTAATTCACCTATTGAATTTGTGACAGGACGTGTGAAACCTTTAGCTAGTATATATGATAAAACATTAGAAAAGGGGCTAGCATTTGAGCCTTCAAAAGAATTAGGCGATACACTAGGAGATATTGCAGGTGTACGCATTATGTGTCAATTTGTTGATGATATTTCAACTGTAGTGGAACTAATTCGTCAGCGTAATGATATGCGTGTTGTGGAAGAGCGGAATTATATTGCACAAAGCAAACAAAGTGGTTATCGTTCGTACCATATGATTGTCGAATATCCAGTTGAAACAATTCAAGGAAGAAAAGTCGTATTAGCAGAAATTCAAATCCGTACATTGGCAATGAATTTTTGGGCTTCTATTGAGCATTCTTTAAATTATAAATATAAAGGGATGTTTCCAGAAGAAATAAAAAATCGATTGCAAAGTGCAGCAGAAGCCGCTTTTCGATTAGATGAGGAAATGTCTTCAATCCGCAGTGAAATTCAGGAGGCACAGGCATATTTCAGTGAGTATAAGGAAGCATCGAATCCAACTTTATTATCAGAAAAGGAGCGTGATACATAATGAAATTTGCAATTCAATCACGTCGAGATGCACAATCAAATGAACTAATGGAGTTAGCTCGGAATTACTTACAAGATTTTGGGTTAACCTATGATGAGGATATGCCAGAAGTTGTTATTTCCATTGGTGGTGATGGTACGTTATTACACGCCTTTCATCGTTACTCACATTTACTAGATCAAGTTGCTTTTGTAGGGATTCATACAGGACATCTTGGATTTTATGCGGATTGGAAACCATCTGAATTAGAAAAACTCGTATTATCCATTGCTAAAAAAGATTTTAATGTAGTGGAGTATCCTTTATTAGAAATTCAGGTAGAGCATCATAATGCGGAGTCCAACACGTATTTAGCGTTAAATGAAGCGACTGTCAAATCGCCTGATGTCACATTGGTCATCGATGTGGAGTTGAATGGTAATTTATTTGAACGCTTCCGTGGTGATGGCTTATGTATTTCAACGCCTTCAGGTAGTACAGCTTATAATAAAGCATTAGGTGGGGCGATTCTCCATCCGACATTAGCAGCTATTCAACTAACGGAAATAGCGTCCATCAATAATCGTGTTTTCCGTACGGTCGGCTCACCATTAATTTTGCCTGCACATCATCATTGTGTATTGCGTCCAGTGAACGGACAAAATTTCCATATGACAGTAGATCATCTAAAAGTGTCACAGGGCGATGTGAAGTCAATTGCCTTTAATGTAGCTGATGAAAAGGTGCGCTTTGCACGTTTCCGCCCATTCCCATTTTGGGAGCGTGTACATGAGTCATTTATTGCCAATGAATAGTGGCACGGATTCTAGATTTACAATGCAGTTTATCGCAACACAAGATGGCCAACTATTACGGGAAGCTTTACAAGAATGGTCCATCTCTAAACGAGCATTAACCTCCATTAAATTTGGTGGAGGTCTCTTAACCGTTAATGGTATCGAACAAAATGTTAGGTATCCTCTTTCTCAAGGAGATTTGGTAACAGTGAAGTTTCCATTAGAGGAAAGAAGTGAAGGCTTAGTTGTAGAACATGGTAATTTAGAGATTGTCTATGAGGATGAGGCATTACTAATACTCAATAAGCCACCTTATCAAAGTACGATTCCTTCACGTGAACATCCGACGAAAAGTGTAGCCAATTTTGTTTGCGGTTATTTTCAACAACAAAATGTAGCATCCACTGTGCATATTGTCACAAGGCTTGATCGAGATACGTCTGGCTTACTTTGTATTGCAAAACATGCGCATATTCATCATTTAACAGGCTTGGCACAACGTAAACGAGATATCTCTCGTCAATATGAAGCCATTGTACATGGGCATTTGGCACAGGACTATCAAACAATACAAATGCCAATTGGTCGTAAAGAGAGTAGCATTATTGAACGAGAGGTGCGAGCAGACGGTCAATTTGCTCATACCGATGTGACGGTATTACAGCGTTTTTGGTTAGAGGATGAGCCAATGACGTATGTACGCCTCAAGCTACACACAGGACGTACACATCAAATCCGTGTGCATATGGCGTTTATTGGACATCCATTAGTAGGAGATGAATTGTATGGAGGCTCTCGTCAACATATTGGTAGACAGGCATTGCATTGTGTTTCATTAGAGATGATGCAGCCATTGACAAAGCAGGCATTGCATGTGACAAGTCGTCTAGCAGATGATATTCAGCGATTATTACTGTAAATGGGCAATGTTGAGAAAATAGGGCGGAGATGTTCGCAAAACGGACATCTCCTTCGTATTTTTTACACGTTATTAACAAAGAAATGAACATTCTCATGTATAATCAATTACGCTACAGCCGAATTGTGTCTGGATTTTTTCGAGCTTACTTGAAAAAGTATCTCTTCAAAAAAACAAGGTAAAATAGAGCCTTTTTGAGGTAATAATGGATTCTACAGAAACAGATAAAAAAAGGGTTTGCCCTATAGCATAGTACACACTATTATATAGTAGGTAGAGAGGAACGTTCGGAAGGAGGGGACAAGCGTGATAGAAGAAAAAAATGAAAGAAATGATGTACAATTCGATGAAGCTCATCTACGACAAATGCTAGAGGCACATGATATTGATGCCTTTCGTGATGAATTTTTAGAGCTACATCCATATGATCAGGCAACGTTTTACGAAAAGGTGGAGCCTGATATAAGGAAAATTATCTACTCGTTCTTGTCTCCGACGGAAATGGCTGATATTTTCGAGGTTATTGATATTGAGGATGATGAATATACAGCGTATTTAGCAGAAATGGAGCCAGCGTATGGGGCATCCATGCTTTCTCATATGTATGCCGATGATGCGGCAGATGTATTAAATGAGTTAGATACAGAACAGCGTGAAAGCTATTTAGGTATGATGGATGAAGAAGCAGCCGAAGAAATTAATGAGCTTTTAAGCTATGATGAATATACAGCTGGTTCGATTATGACAACTGAGTATGTGGCGATTCCAGAAAACTCCACAGTGCGCTCAGCCATGACAATTTTACGCAAAGAAGCACCAGATGCAGAAACCATTTATTATATTTTCGTGGTAGATGATGAACATCGTTTAACAGGTGTTATTTCATTGCGTGACTTAATCATTGCAGATGAGGATACATTGATTCGTTCGATTATGAATGAACGTGTAGTGATGGTACACGTCAATGATGACCAAGAGGAAGTCGCACAAATTATAAAGGACTATAATTTCTTAGCGACACCTGTTATTGATGATAAGGGAGAGCTACTAGGGATTATTACAGTCGATGATATTATTGATGTTATTGATGAAGAAGCATCGGAAGACTACTCGAAATTAGCGGGTATTTCGGATATGGATAAATTCGATATTACCTCATTACAAGCGGCGAAAAAACGTTTGCCATGGCTTGTTGTTTTATTATTTTTAGGAATGCTCACAGCTAATTTAATGGGACAATTCGAGGCAACTTTAGAACAAGTGGCATTACTCGCTGTCTTTATTCCATTGATTTCAGGTACTTCAGGAAATAGTGGCACACAGGCATTGGCAGTAGCGATTCGAGGAATTGCGACTGGAGATGTGGAGGAATACAGTAAAATTAAATTGCTAATGCGTGAAGCGGGGACAGGCTTAATGTCAGGGATTACATGTGGACTTATTGTCATTGGCATCGTCTATATTTGGAAGCAAGAGCTTGTTCTAGGAATGCTTGTTGGTGCGGCATTATGCTGCTCTATTTTAGTAGCTACACTTGCCGGTTCCTTTATTCCTTTATTAATGCATCGTTTAAAAATTGACCCTGCTGTAGCATCAGGACCATTTATCACAACAATTAATGATATTACGAGTATTTTAATTTATTTAGGCTTAGCTACGGCCTTTTTGAGTCAGGTAGGCTAAGAACCAAATGATTCCCTTTTGCATATTGTATGAAAAAAGGGAAGTGAAGCATGTGGAGCGAGAGCCACGTTTATTTATCAAATCACCATCGTATTTTTTAGAAATTTCGAAGGTGCTGCATGATTTTGATTTAGATGAAAGCACATCCGTTTATGTGAAGGAAGATGTGCTACATGCAGTAGTAGACGAGGAGCCAGTGGATCCATATTTGCTGAAACAGCTACAATTTTTAGAAAAACCTTTCCGTCAAAAAGCCTACCAGCCTTTATTTGTCACATTAAAGGATGGACGCAAGCTAAGTGGTACAGCATCAGACGTGCAGACGGATTCCTTACTATTAACATCATTAGAATTACAAACACAGGAAATCATTTATTTTGAGGATATTGTACAAATATTATGGCGTGGGAAGCAATTGCCGACGATATAAAATATAATCAAACAATTCATAACAATAGAAGCAAGACTGACTTTGAGCAATAGGCGAAGTCAGTTTTTTGTTGTGAAAAATCAGTAAGTAGCGTTTTTCAAAAATTTGCAACTGAAATTTGTCTAAAATAAGGTGATTCATTCACCAAAAAATATAAGGAAGAAAAGAAATATTTAGATTAAAAAGATGGACTATATCTTTGGGCACTACGTTGTTACTAAAAGTCACTACGTAGATAGATAAGCTAGCAAACAAAGAAGAAATTTAAGTTACAGTAACAATTATAAATATTGAAATAGATAATTAGTAGGACAATGACAGTTAGTAAAATTAAAGTGAGAATAATTGAAATTGATAATGGGATAGACAGTATAAAATGGTTGTATCTACGCTTATTTTTTATGAAAATAGCGGTAAATTTCCACATGTGCATTGTGAATATGAACATACTGTAAACAGATGTATTAATATGTAATTTAAAAATATCCACTGACTTTTGAATGACTAGGTTTTATTAATAAATATTGCATAAAAAAATTTTTAGAAAAGTTAATTTTTTAACTGAATTTTAACCTTTTAATGTAATAATGGATTTTATACACTTCCAGTTAAACTTTGGTACATTTTTTTAAAATTTTATATGAGGAGGAGCATAAGAGGATGAGAAAAACAGCTTTTTTGAAATCGCAAGCAATTTATAAAGGGTTCAATATATTTGTAAAAGTCATCATTATATTAGTGATGCTTACTATAAGTATATTACCTGTAAATGTACAAGCTAATATGAATGTGAGTTTTGGAAATATTAAAAAAGATATTGAAAATAGCACGACGATAGATTCCTATATAAACTCTCGGAATTATACAGAGCCTGTTGTTTTAGGAGATAAATTATTTGTTATTTGGGGTGATTGGAATAACGGAAGTTACCATACTACTGTAGTTAATAAAGATGGTACTTTGACTCAACTACCTAATGTGGTAATTAGTCCTAGAGCAAATGATAATACGGACACAGTTTTATATAAAGGGCTTACAAATGGTAATATATTAGTATATTGGTATAGTGAAAGTGCAGGGACAGGATTTACAGATACTTATTTTAAAATTATTAATCAAAGTGGAACTGAAGTTGTACCAGCTACAAAAATTAACTCTGCATCTGGAAGCTTAAATAGATTTACAGAGGTTGCTCAGCTTTCCAATGGTAATTTAGCTTTTGTGTGGGCAACAGATGGAACTAACTATGCTTTAAGAAGGTTCACTACTTCAGGTACACCTGTTGATGCTTCTCAGTTATCTATTACATCTTTAGCTGGAATTACTGGTTTGTCACAGTATACACATAAAATAGCAGCTGATTCAGCTGGACGTTTTATGGTTATGTTTTCTTATTATAATCCTAACTATATGGGGATGATATTTGCAAATGACTCAACAACACCGATTCAAGTAAACGGTCAAAATGCATTTGTGATTGCTAATCGACTTTCAGATGGGGATGCGATGTTCCAATTCAAAACCCTAGCTAATGGGAAGTTTCTTACTGTATACCGCAAACAATCTACTTCAGGATCCTCGAATACTCATACAAGAAATATATATTATAGATTATATAATGCGGATGGAACACCCTATACTAATGAAGTAATGATTAGACAATTGCATTCATGGGGAGAAATAAAGGATATTTTTGTAACAGATAATGGTTATTTTTTATCTTATTTTTATAAAGATTCAACTATAAAGACTAATTATTATGAATATTACGACAATGAAGGTGTTTTTGTACGTGATTACTCAGCAGATTTTATTGCTAGTTTACCTACTCTTATCAGTAATGATGGATTTTACGCACCTTTTAAGGATATTGACGGAAATATTTCATTTATTATCAATGATACAAATGGTAGAGCTGATTATGATTTATGGTTACTAAGAAGTAGTCAAAATCCTGTTAGTCCAGATGCACCAACAAGTGTAACGGCAACGGCAGGGAATGGACAGGCAGTAGTAAATTTCACAGCTCCAATAAATGATGGAGGAAGTGCAATTACAGGCTACACAGTAAAAGTGTACACAGGAGGAGTCGAGCAAGTAGCGCTAGCGAAAAATGGGACAACGAGCCCAATTACAGTAACAGGCTTAACAAATGGAACAGCGTATACATTTAAAGTGATTGCAAAAAACAGTGTAGGAGATAGCACAGAATCAACGGCAACAAGTGCAGTCACACCGATAGCACCAGCCACAGCACCAGATGTGCCAACGAGTGTAACGGCAACGGCAGGAAATGGACAGGCAGTAGTAAATTTCACAGCTCCAATAAATGATGGAGGAAGTGCAATTACAGGCTACACAGTAAAAGTGTACATCGGAGGAACGGAACAGCCAGCGTTAGCGAAAAATGGGACAGCGAGCCCAATTACAGTAACAGGTTTAACGAATGGAACAGCGTATACATTTAAAGTGATTGCAAAAAACAGCGTAGGAGATAGTGCAGAATCGGTGGCATCCAGTGTGGTCACGCCAATAGCGCCAGCCACAGTACCAGATGTGCCAACGAGTGTAACGGCAACGGCAGGAAATGGACAGGCAGTAGTGAATTTCACAGCTCCAATAAATGATGGAGGAAGCCCAATCACAGGTTACACAGTGAAAGTGTACGCAGGAGGAGTCGAGCAAGTAGCGTTAGCGAAAAATGGGACAGCGAGCCCAATTACAGTAACAGGTTTAACGAATGGAACAGCGTACACATTTAAAGTGATTGCAAAAAATAGTGTAGGCGATAGCACAGAATCAACGGCAACAAGTGCAGTCACACCGATAGCACCAGCCACAGTACCAGATGTGCCAACGAGTGTAACGGCAACAGCAGGAAATGGACAAGCAGTAGTAAATTTCACAGCTCCAACAAATGATGGAGGAAGCCCAATCACAGGCTACACAGTAAAAGTGTATATCGGAGGAACGGAACAGCCAGCGTTAGCGAAAAATGGGACAACGAGCCCAATTACAGTAACAGGTTTAACGAATGGAACAGCGTACACATTTAAAGTGATCGCGAAAAACAGCGTAGGAGATAGCACAGAATCAACGGCATCCAGTGTGGTCACGCCGATAGCACCAGCCACAGCACCAGATGCGCCAACAAGTGTAACGGCAACGGCAGGAAATGGACAGGCAGTAGTGAATTTCACAGCTCCAATAAATGATGGAGGAAGCCCAATCACAGGTTACACAGTGAAAGTGTACACAGGAGGAGTCGAGCAAGTAGCGCTAGCGAAAAATGGGACAGCGAGCCCAATTACAGTAACAGGTTTAACGAATGGAACAGCGTACACATTTAAAGTGATTGCAAAAAATAGTGTAGGAGATAGCACAGAATCAACGGCATCCAGTGCAGTCACACCGATAGCACCAGCCACAGTACCAGATGTGCCAACGAGTGTAACGGCAACGGCAGGAAATGGACAGGCAGTAGTGAATTTCACAGCTCCAACAAATGATGGAGGAAGCCCAATCACAGGTTACACAGTGAAAGTGTACACAGGAGGAGTCGAGCAAGTAGCGTTAGCGAAAAATGGGACAGCGAGCCCAATTACAGTAACAGGTTTAACGAATGGAACAGCGTATACATTTAAAGTGATTGCGAAAAACAGCGTAGGAGATAGCACAGAATCAACGGCATCCAGTGCAGTCACACCAATCGCACCAATGACAGTACCGGATGCCCCAACAAATGTAATGGCAGTAGGAGGAAATGGACAGGCAATAGTAAGTTTTGATGCTCCAATGAATGATGGAGGAAGTCCAATTACAAGTTACACAGTGAAAGTGTACACAGGAGGAATGGAACAGCCAGCGTTAGCGACAAATGGGCCAACAAGTCCGATTATGGTAACAGGCTTAACAAATGGCACAGATTATACCTTTACAGTTATTGTTACGAATAGTGTGGGAGATAGCTTAGAGTCTCTTGCTTCTGTTGTAATTACACCAAATCCAGCTCCATTAACAGATGATCAAGCTGTAGCACAAGCAGCTCTTATTTTAGGAATTGGATATGCTACAGGAGATAGTGCTACAATAGTGACGCAACCACTGACATTACCGACAATAGGTATTGAGCAAACCATTATTAGTTGGTCTTCGAGTAATGTAAGTATTATACAACCAGATGGTATGGTTATTAGACCAAGCTATGTACAAGGAGATCAGCCAGTCACGTTAACAGCAACAATTGTCAAAGGTAGTGCTGTGGTAAGCAAAAATTTCACCATCCATGTGAAAGCATTGAGTCAAACTGATATGGAAGCTGTGACACAAGCAAAAGAAGCATTAGAAATAGGTTATACGGTGGGAGATAGTGTAGCACATGTGACAAATAATCTACAGTTGTTAACTAATGGACAAGTAGGTACAACCATTAGCTGGTTATCCAGTAATCCATTAGTCGTACAGCCAAATGGCAATGTGATACGACCACTTATAAACGATAGCGTAGTGATGTTAACAGCAACGATTACTAAGGGCAATGTTACTGATACAAAATCGTTTGTAGTTACAGTAAAAGGGATGAATATACCTACTATTCCAGAGATAACACAACCATCTATTGGAGAAAACACATCTGTTGATGATAATGATGCAATAAATTCAACAAGTGAGCAATTCATGGTGGATGTACAATCTGGGGATGGACAGGGCGTATCGAAAACGGTTGTTAATCGTACAAGATACGCAGATGGTACAGTACAAGATCGTGTGACGCTAACGTCTCAAAGTGTAAAAGAAGCTTTAGAAAAGTTAGGGGAGAATGATGCAAATATAATCCGTATCATGTTGCCAACGGATGCAGCAAATCGTGTACAACAGACAGATATTATCATGGAACAAATTGTTTTGGCATTGTTAAAAGTGGGGCAAGTACATTTAGAAATTGTGGCAGATGGATCGAAAATAATAGTTCCACAAAATTCGTTACAATCTTTTGATCAGGAGCTTTATTTCCGTATCATGCCAGTAAAAGCACAGACAACAAAACAGCAATTAGAGGAACGTGCCAAAGCAGAGGCAAGTATACAGCAATTAACAAACACTGACATAATCACATTGCTAGGACAACCAATGACGATTGAAACGAATATGCAAAATCGTCCTGTGACCCTAACATTGCCATTACCACAAAATGTAACACAGGAGCAGTTGGACAATCTAGCGGTGTATATTGAGCATAGTGATGGCACGAAAGAGGTTGTACGTGGGCAAGTGGTGGATTTCAAAGCAGGGACAAAGGGAATTCAATTTGAAGTAACGAAATTCTCGACATTCTCGATTCTGTACGCGCCAGTGAAACAAGAGCAGCCGAAAGAGGAAGTGGTGGTAGAGGAACAAATCTCTACGCCATACATTAAAGGCTATGCAGATGGCACATTCCGCCCAGAAGCATCGGTCACACGAGCACAAATGGCGAGCATGATGGCGCGTTATGTAACAGATAACGAAATTCCAGAGGCAACAGCAACATTTACAGATACAGCAACACATGATGCCAAAGATGCGATTGAATTTGTGAAGGAAACAGGTTTATTCAAAGGCACAACAGAGACAACCTTCAATCCAAATGGCTCCATTACACGAGCACAAATGGCGACGGTTGTAGCGCGTTGGTTAGCGGAAAATGGTGAAGTAGCTAACTCGCAGGCAAAAGCATTTAAGGATGTCAGCAACAATTACTGGGCAGCCGAAGCCATTGCAGTAGTAAGTGCACAAGGGATTATGACAGGTACAAGCACAACAACGTTCAATCCAGAGGGCTATTTAACAAGAGCGCAGGCAGTAAAAGTATTAAATCGTTTATTCGAGCGCCAAGTGACAGCAACAGAACAAGCGCCATTATTCACAGATGTACCAAGCAACCACTGGGCATTTGATGAAATTCAAGCGGCAGCAAAATAGTATATGAATAAAAGGTGTACAGCCCCCAGTGCTGTACACCTTTTTATGTGTAGTGTGTCAAAGGTGAAAGAAATTAGCGACAAATCCCTAAATCAACATCAGCAATACATTGCACTGCGCAGAAGCAAGCTAAGTCAACCGTAATACAGCTATCCGTAGCGCTCCAATCATCTACTTTACAAATCTTTTTCATGTTGATGCAGCAGCCGTCACGACTTAATAAATCGACCGTACTTTCGCTAGAATCGAATGTACATAATGGTTCTAAAACACGTAAAGTTGCACAGCATTCATCAAACATATCTTCTACACGGAAAAACACCGATGTACAAATACATGGATCTGCTGTTGGTGAATTAAAGAATGCTTTGAATGGTGTACCGTCTTTTGTGATTAACATAAAGACACGTGTATCTGCTGAAGTGCGAGCAGGACTCACAATACCACCAAGCGGCTCTAAGAAGCAGTTTGCTGTACATGCTGAACATTCATCGCGTACAGCCTGGTTTTGAATATCTAAAATGGCGCGAACTACGTCACAAACGCAGCCTGCTGACTGGATTGGTCCAATAGGATTTGTTGGTTTACCACAACCCATATTGCCACCTCCTTTCCCTTGTTACTACTTCTACAATATGTCGATTTCGTTATCACACTCGGGCTTTCGTATAGGTGATAAAATGAATAGTTTTTTTATTTGCGGTGAAACTGTAAAGAAAAGGAGGAAACGACTTGCGACATTTGATAAAGACATTATTACTATGTATAGGAAGTATGTTACTGCTGAGTGGATGTATGGAGAAGGAAAAATTTGTGGTGTATGGTGCAACAACGCAAGGGAAAGATGTTGAAATAATCGTAAAGGATGCTGATTATGTTGAGCGTGCTACAGTCATTCAATTTGAAGATAGTATGCTCGTCGCTGTTCAAATAAAACCATGGCGTAAATGGCAAAAGGCAAAATTAGAGAAAAAACTACAGAAACAATTGGATAAGAAATATCCAAAGCAAGAAATACTGGTATCTGCTGATTATAAAATATTTTATGAAGCCAATAAAATAAAAAAGGAGCAACTGGAGAATACTAAATTAAATGAACGATTAACAAAATTGAAAGAGCTAGCAAAGGAGCAAACATAAATGGAAAAAGAGCAATATCAAAAATTAGAGCAGTATGTCACACCAAAACCTCCCTATTTAAAAAATGTTGCTAAAGCCTTTGTAGTAGGTGGTTTGATTTGTCTAATAGGGCAAGCCGTATCCTTGTTTTATATGGTCTTTTTTAATTTTACAGAGGCGACAGTTGGCAATCCAACCGTTGCTACTATGGTGTTTTTTTCGATGATTTTAACGGGCATTGGTTTGTATAAGCGCATCGGTCAATTTGCTGGAGCGGGCTCCGCTGTTCCAGTTACAGGTTTTGGGAATGCCGTTATTTCAGCAGCAATCGAACATCGCTCAGAAGGTTTTGTGCTTGGGGTAGGGAGTAATTTATTCAAATTGGCAGGTTCTGTTGTGCTGTTTGGTGTAGTATCTGCATTTTTTGTCGCATTAATTAAATATATTCTTGTGACGCTAGGGGTGGTATCATGGTAATTATTTTTCCATCGAAGCCTTCCGTGTTGGCTGGCGGAGTAGCGGCAGGTCCTCTTGAAAAGCGTAGCATTTTTAGCTCCTATTTTGATGTGCTGTATGATGATGAGCGCTGGCAAATGAAAACGAATGAACAAGGCCACCGACAAATGGTACAGGAGGCTTGCCAGTCAGCGATAAAAAAATTAGGTGTGCAAAATGCAGAGGTTGATTATTTTTTAGGTGGGGATTTGGTCAATCAAATGACACCTACAAATTTTGCAGCAAGAGAATTAGCTATGCCGTTTATTGGGTTATTTTCTGCTTGTGCAACATCAGTATCTTCAGTGATTGTTGCAAGTTTGCTGGCAGAGCTAGGTGCCGCGAAGTTAGCATTAGCAGGTGCATCTAGTCAGCATAATGCGGTGGAGCGACAATTTCGTTATCCGGTTGACTATGGAGCACAAAAACCACAGACAGCTCAATGGACAGTAACGGCGGCTGGCTATGCCTTAATTGGTCAGCATCGAGAGGATTGTCCAGCCATTGAAGCAGCAACGGTTGGTAAAGTGGTTGACTATGGGATGGATGATCCATTCCATATGGGGGCAGCGATGGCTCCAGCAGCATTTCAAACGATTCAATGTCATTTGGAACAACGTGAGCAAAAAATATATCATTATGACTTAATTTTAACGGGTGATTTAGGTCAGCTTGGCTTGAAGCTGTTAAAAGGAATGTTTGTAGAAAATGGTGTAGATAATGAAGAATTGACCATTTTACGAGATGCAGGTGCAGAATTCTATGGGCAAGATGAGGCGTTTCAATCGGGGGCAAGTGGGGCTGGTTGTTCAGCCGCTGTCTTTTTTAGTTATGTATTACAACAAATGCGTGTGGGAACGTATAAACATGTACTGCTTGTAGCAACAGGGGCATTGCTATCTCCTTTATCTTTTCAACAAGGTGAAACGATTCCTTGTACGGCACATGCAGTTGAGTTGACGATGAAATGAGGAAATCATAATGGTTATGACGTTTGTTTTTGCCTTCTTTATAGGTGGTATTATTTGTGCAATTGGTCAGCTATTAATGGATGTTGGAAAACTGACACCAGCACATACATTGAGTACGCTAGTGGTCATAGGAGCTATTTTAGATGGTATGGGTTTGTATGAGCCGATTATTCATTTTGCAGGTGCAGGTGCAACAGTACCGATTACTTCTTTCGGTAACTCATTGACACATGGTGCCATAGCAGAGGCGGAAAAGCATGGGCTTGTTGGTGTATTGACCGGTATGTTTGAGGTAACAAGCTCTGGTATTAGTGCAGCGATTATTTTTGGCTTTATCGGTGCATTGATTTTTAAGGCAAAAGGTAATGTTGATTAGACGAATACCCCTCCCATTTCTACACTGTCAACATATGATAGGTTGTAGAAGGGAGGGGTATATTTATGGGATATCAAGGCTGGTGTGCACAACCATATGGCAATAACGTTGGTAACTGGAACAATAGCTATTGTGGAGACAATAACTATGGTGGGAACGGTTCAACATTTGTCCTAATTGTTGTCCTATTCATTCTTCTGATTATTGTTGGCGCTACTTACATTTGATGTTTAAAGGGCTTTAGCCATAATAGATAGCTAAAGCCTTCTTTTATGGATTGAACCTTCAATCAGTAGGAGTTTTTCTTATGTTAGTTTCACCAATCAAGTTCTTACAGCCTGTTAATACGGGATAAAGTGAGGAGGGGAACCATGCATCGCTCATTTTTTAATTCCATTGAGAAAAAAACCGGGGTATCAATGGAAGAAATTTTTGCTTTAGCCAATGCGATTCAACATGCGGATTTTACAAATGAGAGACAGGTACGGAAAATTGTCCGTCGTGTTAGTAAAGTATCCAATCGTCAAATTACACAGGAGCTTGAAGATAAGTTAGTACAATCTATTATTCAAGACGGTGCTTCACTTGATATTGATAAAATTACACGTATGATGAAATAAAAAATAGGGATATCAAAAAGGCGTAGTGATGTGCTTTTTGGTATCCTATTTAATGTAAAGATATATCGATAGACTAAAAATAACAAGTAACCAATTATACAGCCTAGTTGATTTAGTAGTATGTTATCTACATCAAAACTACCTAAGAAAGACACTATAGCGTTTCTATACTCATGATTAACACTAGACAACACATCATTATTTTTACAATATGCCTTTGGGAAGGAAACGCCATAGGTATAAAAGGAATGAGGTTTCCCAAGATATTTTTAAAAGGCACAGCAGAATCCATATTATTTACATAAGTGTGAATGGTTCGAAGAGGAACTAAATTGACAGTTCCACCCCTTTCTTTGTAGCTTTCAAAGGTACGAAGAATAAAAAAGTATATGTTTATGACAAAACAGGGCTGTAAGGTGAATGTTACACTTCCTTACAGCCCTGCTTACTTATTTAAATATTTTTTTCCATAGCACGATGTGGAATATCAGCATCCATAAATTCTGGTGATGTGACAACGTAGCCTAATTTTTCATAGAAAGGAATCGCATAGCTTTGTGCATGCAGCTTTAATTTTTTCATCTGCGTGGAAGCTGCATATTTTTCAACTTCGCCCATAAGCAATACGCCAAGATGTTTGCCACGTAGCTCTTGTAAAATACATACACGCTCAATTTTACCTACAGTGTCTTCAATTGTTCGTAGTCGTGCAGCACCTACAGGCTCATTCCCATCATAAATAATAAAATGCGTAGCCGTTGCATCTTCCTCATCATATTCTAAATGTAAAGGCACACCTTGTTCCTCTACGAATACTTTGCGACGAAGGGCAAACGCATCATCGTGCTCTTGTTGTGTTTCAACTAATTTCACTTTATACAACCATTACTCAGCTCCAGTCAAACGGAATGTTTCAAATGTTGTCCATGAGCCATCTTCTAATTGATAAAGAAGGTGAATACGATCAATAACATCTTTTTCATCGACACCTGCCATACGCAATTGTCCATAGACATCATCATGCTCTGAATCAGACATTTTTTGTGCAATTGTAATATGTGGGACAAAGACGTGTTTTGCCTCACCAAACGAAATTTTTTCCTCTAATGCTTGGTGCAATGTTGTTAATTGTTCAGTTGGTTCTACACGGAAATAAATTGCATTTGTTGTAGGGTAAAATGAACTGATACGTGATGCATGAATTTGTAAAGGGGCAACATTACGTGCTAGCTCATCTAATTGCTTGATAACAGATTGAATTTCTTCCTCAGATGCATCAAAGCTATCCTTTAATGTCATATGTGGCGTGATTTGTGCAAAATGTGGGTCATAACGCTTGCGATATGTGTTCGCTAAATCTTGCAATTTTTTTGATGGAAATGCTACAATACCATACTTCATAATCCATTACCTCCCGAAAATAAACAATTTTTCTCATTCAGTATAACAGAAATTTCACGTTTCGTAATTGAATCCCTCCATAATTAATTGAAATTTTCAATTAATGCACGGCGTAAATCAGGTTTCCAATGTTTCCATGTATGATCGCCATCGAATTCATCATAGAATGTAGGGATGCTTTTGCTGACAAGTAATTGATGTAATTGTCGATTAGGTGTTAAGAAATCTTTAATTTGTTTATCTGTTGTTGTGACAGCTGTTTCACCTTTGCCAATAATATGATAAACAGAAATGGCACTTGTATGTTGGAATTGCTCAACAGCTTGTATAACATCTTCATCCACATACGGAGACTGTAAAATGGCTTTTCCGAAAATGCTTGGATATTTTAGTGCTGCCATTAAGGAAGCTGTAGCCGCCATCGAATCACCAATAACAGCACGGCTCATACCCATTTGATAGGTTGCGTATTCAGCATCTAAATAGGGTACAAGCTCATGGGCAAGGAAGCGAAGGTATGCTTCATGTTGCTCCCCACTTGGAATATATTTACGACGACGATCATCGATATTTTTGTAGGGGACAAAGGCGATAATGACGTTTTCGATTTCATAGTTATCAATCAATTCATCCGCTAATCTTGTCACCCCACCAAGTTGAAAGTAATCCTTCCCATCAGAGGCGATTAAAATATTGTATTTATATAAAGGGGAATAGTTGGCAGGCACATAAATATACAGCTGTAATTCCTCCTGTAATGCTTCACTATAAAATGCTACATCTTGCACAGATCCTTTATCCAATGATGACACTCCTTTTGATTGTTTGTAACGAAATTGTACCATATTTCAAAAGTAGCGGTATAATAGGTTTGACTAGTAATAGGCTAGTGAAAAATTGAGAGATGAGGTTTTCCTATGCATGATAAAAGTGTTCGTATCCATTCAGATGTAGTAGCACAGGCTGCACGTGACGCATTGATTCGTCGTGGTGTCACAATTCAAGACATTGCTGAAATCGTTTATGAGATGCAACTAGTGTACAATGATGGTTTGACATTGGAACATTGTGTTAATTCGGTTGAACGGGTATTACGCAAGCGTGAAGTACAGCATGCACTGTTAGTAGGTGTAGAGTTAGATGAGCTAGCAGAGAAAAAATTATTATCATCACCATTACAGCAAATTGTGGAATCTGATGAAGGTTTATTTGGCGTGGATGAGACAATTGCATTAGGCTCCGTCTTTACATATGGGAGCATTGCTGTAACGACTTTTGGACATTTAGATAAACAAAAAATAGGTATTATTAAAAAATTAGATACAGAGCCAGGGCAGCGTGTGAATACATTTTTAGATGATTTAGTATGTAGCATTGCGGCATCTGCGGCATCTCGTATTGCTCATAGTATGCGTGATTTAGAAGAAGATGGTGGCACATTTGCAGATATAGAGCCACAACAACTCGGGCCAAAACCGAAAAATAACGAGCTTTAATGAGAGGAGAAAGGGCGTTTGTAGACAATCGACACGACTTTGTAAGTATTCGACAAAATTACGTAGAGATTCGACAAAACTTTGTAGACAATCGACAAATGTTTTCTGTGCGAAAGCGTGGGGGCAGCAAAATAACGTGGATAAACTGTTGAAAGACCTCTTTCTGTTATTGAAGTAACTCTTAAAAATTAGACAGCTTGAATAAAATGAGTTCGGTGTAGCACCTAGCCTACCGAACTCATTTTTTATTTTGCCTTTATATGTTTTATGCTGTAATACGTTATATTTTTTAGGTTCCAATGTAAACAGCTTACACTTTCAAATTCCGTCAAGTAGCAGATCATAATACTAAAGAAATGTTCCACCACAGAATGGTCCTAGCAGCTATCTTTACGTGACACACTTTGCACAATATCTCTAGCTTTAAACGTTAATTAACCATCTAGTTCAAATTTACACATCGATTGATACACGTATCCATCTTTCTGCCTTTAGTCATAGCTGGGCGCATTCCCTTATCAGAATCTCATAATTCACTATATTTAATGATAAATAACCCGATAAGTAATTTTGAACAGCTGCAACTTTCTTTCTGTAGAGTAAAAATGCTACTTGGCTACTCATTCAACACATACATATATTGAGCTATTTACAATAAAAATAAATAATTATTTACATAAAAGGATTTATATGTAATAATAGATTTGTGAGAATTTTTGGCCATTATTCATCACCTAACAAATATAGCATTATTTACAAAAAATATCGATGTATGGAGGAGAAATTATGAATAAATTTAAAATGATAAGTTTAAGTCTAGTAGCCGTAATATCTGTCGGTGTATCAGCAAATGTTTCAAGTGTGCAAGCTGCTGAAAATTTAACACCTGAAGTCTCTGTAGCATCAGATACATTTTGGTATTACACTACAGTTGCATACACGACTACTCAATCTATGTGGGTAAGTGTAGCTCATAATGGTAAAATGTACTCAGGCTATATTTACAATCGTGGTTTTGCTCCAGGAAATACGGGGGAATCTTTCTTCTCTGGCACTCTTAGAGTAGGTCCCTATGCACCAAGTGCTATGATTGGGCAAGAATAATTGTAAAATGATAATTTAATTTTCCAGTAATATATACTGTGTAAAGCACAATCATGGAAAATTATTATGTTTATAAATAACATTCAGTAACAACAAAAAAGCCTCCGCACGATGCGAGGCTTTTTTGTGTGTTATTTTTGATAAGCGCTTAATAATTCTTTTACTTTAGCGCTATCTGCTTCTAATTTTAATCCTGTATTGACTAATGGTGAAACAGGAGAGACAGCAGGCTTTTTATTGCCTTGGTAGTAGCTGATAAATTCATCTTGATTAATGGAGTATAGGATAGCTTTACGTAAATCAACTGAATCTGATACTGCACGACCAGATGTATTCATTTGTAAATAGGTTACGGCATTGCTGTCAGCCGTATTTAATGCCAATTTCGCATCAGATTTCACGATATCTAATTTTGTTTCAGGCACTGCTTGTAGTACATGAATTTCGCCATTACGTAGTGCAGCTAATGCACTGTCATTGTCTGCGATAAAGCGTACATTGACTTTTGCGATTTTTGGTTCAAATTCACTACCTACACGGTAAGCAGGGTTTTTCACAAATTGTGCTTCATAATCATTTTTCTTTACAAGAATGTAAGGGCCACTTGCGTATAATTGATTGTTGTATGATGCACCTTCTGTAATTGTCGCTTGGTCACCATAGGCAACATCTTTATCTGGATTGTAGTTAGCTACATCATATGTGTTAATGCTTGTTACTTGTTTTTCAGATACGATACCGCCAGATTGGTGTGCTAAGTAATTTAATACTTGTGGGAATGGCGTCGGTGTCGTAATTTTTACTACTTGATAAGTACCATTAGCATTGTTTACAGATCCTTTATCAGCTGTTAATTGTGAAACAGCAGTAGGTAAATCTTGAGAAAGTGCATCTAGTATAGATTGATCAGCACCAGCTATTTTTTTGTTTTGTAATTCAGCTAAGTCAGAAACAATTTCAACGTTTTTAATATTTTCATGTAAGCTATATGTGCGATGGTCAGGTACAGAGTTTTTGTCTTTCGCACGGTTTAATGAAAAGACAACATCCTCAGCAGAAACTAATTCACCTGTATCAACAGCAGCACCATTTTTCACAGCAGCGAAATGAATATCATCACGTAAAATAAAGTAATATTCTTGGTTGCCATCAGCAATAGCATGGTTGTAAGAAAGTGAACCATCTGATACGACTTCATCTGTATCTGTTAAATTCACAAGACGAACATATAAATTGGTATTCAATGTATTAATAGAGCCATCATTTCCTTTAATCGGATCAAGAGATGTTAATGAATCAATCGCTTGGTGTAAAACTAAAGGCTCTGTTGCATTTTTCGCTGTATTATTGAACTCAATTGTTTCCCATGCCTGTGCACGTGATTTGGATAAACGCACTGTTTTTGGATTGACAACCTCAGAGTAAATACCTTGATATTTATTAGAAATATAAAGTGGTGCAATATAAGCTTGATCGAATACTAATAATTGTTCTAACTCTTTGTACTTCGCAACGGCTTCAGCACCTGTTAATGTGCTCGCTTCTTCGATTAATTTGTCTAAGTTTGAATCAGATACAATACTGTAATCAGCACCTGTTTTAAATAAGCCACGCACAGCATAGTCAGGGTTCCCTGTTACTGTTGTCCAACCAGATACAGCTACATCGTAATTTCCTGCATCCTTTTGTGCTGAAAATGCACCGTAATCAGGCTGAACATTTAATTTTACATCAAAGCCGTTCTTCACTAATTGGTCACGAACAATATTCATATCTTCTTCAGCAGAGGCCATTCCTAATACTTCAATCGTTGGTTTATCACCGTCTTTACCGCCTTCTTCTACATCTTTTTTCGTTTGTACACAGCCTGCCAATGCTAGCACGGCAGCAAATAATAGTACGAGTAATTTTTTCATCTTCATAAAACCTCCATATTAATTTGATTTTGGATCTAAAGCATCTCGTAAACCGTCTCCGAAGAAATTAAAGGAGAGAACGAGTAGCATAATACATAGACCTGGGAAAATAGCTACATAAGAATGTGTTTCCAGATACGTGCTACCAACTTTTAAAATATTCCCCCATTCAGGAATATGTGGTTCAATACCAAGCCCTAAAAAACTTAGACTACTTGTGGAAATAACAGCACCACCAATTGTCAGTGTTGCTTTCACAATCATCGGCGCAAGTGAATTAGGTACGATATGCTTAAAAATAATTGCTGTATCTGAAGCACCTAAAGCTCTTGCCGACTCTACAAATTCAAAATTTGCAAGTTGCATCACGCTCGCTCGCATTGTACGAGCATAAGTAGGAATCGCTCCTACACTTAAAGCAATAATTAAATTAACAGTATTTGCACCAAAGGCAGCAATAATGGCAATCGCCAATAAAATACCAGGAATCGCATATAAAATATCAAGACTACGCATGATGAGATTATCAGTTGTTTTTCCATAGTAGCCTGATAAAGCACCCAATGTTCCTCCAACAAGGGCAGGAATAATGGTAGAGAAAAAGCCGACAATCAAGGAAATCTGTGCACCAAATACGATACGTGAAAATAAATCACGTCCGAAATTATCTGTACCTAGTGGATATTCTAGTGATGGTGCTTGTAATAAAGCACTATAATTGTTTTCAATCGCAAAATCATATTCAAATGTCCAATTACTTGTGACAGATAATGAGAACATAAAGATAATGAAAAACAATCCGAAAACTGCCATCGTATTACGTAAAATTTTATGCCAAATCGTTTGCCATTTTTCAATAGCAGATGGATTGACTTGTCGAGCCTTTTGTAGAAGGCTATAGCCGAGCAATGTAGCAAATAAATTTCCTGTGACAGTTGCAAGCAATAAAATGATGCTTGGGATGAACATCCATTTTGGTGCATAGGTAGTAGTGACATATTTTGCACATAACACAATCATCACGGCGTAAAAGCATGCGAGAATAAGGAATATGCCCATCGCTAGTAAAAATAAATTGGTTACATACGGTTTAAATAAATTGAAAGCCCCAATACCGAAAATAAAAATTTGTGTGATAAAAGCGTAAACCGCAAATGTATACTCCGCTGTTTTTTTATTCGACAAGATGACAAATGCAAAGGATGTTGCAAAAATATTGCCTGATAATAGCGTGAGTAGTAGTGGATAACCAAATCGTCGTGTGCCTGCTTGAATTTCACTAAATTTCGTTAAATCACGTTTAATGCGTAAATTTAGCCAACCGATATAGAGTGTTGTAAGTGCATAGATGGCAAAAAAGAGTAACACAATTGGTCGCCAGCTATGGGTTGTATAGTTATAACTATAAGCTAAAAAAAGCAATGAAAACAGGAGAGAAAACGCAAATGTAAAATGTGAATTGACATATTCCTGTGTAATTTTTAAAAGCAACTTAACATGTATAAATTTTTTCAACACGAATTCCCTCCTTTAAGACTTCCTCATTTTCGAGCGAATGCGTGGATCGAAGAAGGCGTACAAAATATCAATAACTAAATTTACGATAGAAATCGTGATGGCTACATAGACAACACCACCAAGAATCGCAGGAATATCGGGAATAAACTGTTTATCCACAATATAGCTACCAATACCACTAATATTGAATACTTTCTCCGTGACAGCTGAACCACCTAACATGCCACCAAATAATAGTCCAATTACTGTAATAATAGGAATCATAGCATTACGGATCGCATGCCTTGAAATAATCGTAAATTCATTCAAACCTTTTGCCTTCGCTGTAATGATGTAGTCTTCATGTATGACTTCAAGCATACTAGACCTTGTCATACGAGCAACCGAAGCGGTGATAGATGTACCAAGCACAACAATTGGCATAATAAGCGATAGCCAGTTACTAGGGTTGTAAGTAGCAGGGAACCATTGTAATTTCAGCGCAAATGTCAAAATGAATAATAGTCCTTGCCAAAAGCTTGGGATGGACAAGCCGATTAATGCTAAAAACATAAATAGATAATCAACATATGAATTAGGACGAACGGCTGAAATAATACCAACTGGAATGGCAATTGCCACAGCCATCAATAAAGATAAGATCGCAATTTCTAATGTAACAGGAAACTTATTAGCGATACTTTGTGTGATGTCCTCTTTCCCTGCAAAGGATGTACCTAAATCGAATGTAAATAAGCTTGTTAATGTATGCCATAGCTGTGTTAAGTACGATTGGTCTAAGCCATGTAACCGATTAAAGTTTGTAATTTGCTCAGGTGTTGCTTCTACACCAAGAATGTTACGAGCTGGATCAAATGGTGATATGTACAAAATGGTAAACACTAATGTGGCAACACCAATAATCACAATTAAACTTTGCAGTAATCTTTCTACAATGAATTGTAAAAAAGGATTGGCGAGCACTAATAAAGCGACATAAAAGAAAAGTGCTGGTAGAAACGTTACGGCAATAAATTTTGTATTTTTTAATTGCTGATTAAAAAATTGCCAGTAATTAAGATGCTCTAAGCCTTCTTTGGCTAAATCCTGTTCAACAAGTCGAGTAAGTTTAGCATCGGCAAGTGCTGTTGCTGTTTCTTGTAGCTGTGAATTTTGCACATTGTCATGAAAAAATGACGCTTTTGCTTGTTCTTGAGCCATAAATGCTTTTAGCCACTTATCATATAACCCTTGCTCTTTATACGTCAAACATCGTTGTTCAAAATTTTGCTGATAATGATTTGAATTTTTTGTTTTCTTATAGAAAAAGTAGGAAAAAGGATGAACTAAAATGCTTAACAGAAAGAGTAACGCTTTGTAATAACGATTGTGCATCAACTTTTGAAACGTTCTATAAAAGAATACATGCTCAGTAGCGTTCACATTATTTTTTATTGTAACCATGTATTGCCTCCAAACCTTGATAAATCAGAATTGATGAAATATTCGGTAATATATTGTACAATTCCTATTGGTATTGTATAGTATGAATTATAGTTTTCGTGAAGTCAACAATAAATTTTAAAAAGGATGAATAGCATGAGTGAAAAATTGTTAGAAGTCAATGATTTACGTGTTTCTTTCCTAACTGGAGAGACAGAATTTGAAGCGGTGAAAGGCGTTAGCTTTCATATAAATAAAGGTGAAACACTTGGAATTGTTGGGGAATCAGGCAGTGGGAAAAGTGTTACCGCACGTTCCATCATGCGATTACTTCCTTCACCACCATCATTTTTGAAATCAGGAACGATTGTATTTAATCAGCAAGAGCTAACGACTATTAATGATAAGCAGATGGAGGCAATTCGAGGGAAGGATATTAGTATGATTTTTCAAGATCCGATGACCTCTACTAACCCAACAATCCGTATAGGTGAACAAGTAAGCGAGAGTTTAATTAAACATCAAAAAATTTCTAAAGCAGAGGCATATAAGCAAACGATTGCTTTATTAGAACAAGTAGGTATTCGAAATGCAGAGGAACGATATAAACAATATCCACATGAATTTTCAGGAGGGATGCGTCAACGGGTTATGATTGCTATGGCACTTGCCTGCAATCCATCGTTATTAATAGCAGATGAGCCCACAACAGCATTAGATGTAACAATCCAAGCACAAATCTTAAAGTTAATGAAGAGCATGCAACAAAAGATGGGCACTTCCATTATTTTGATTACACATGACTTAGGGGTAGTAGCAGGTATGTGTGATCGTCTTATTGTGATGAAGGAAGGCGAAATTGTTGAACAAGGAACGACAGAGGAAATTTTTACGAATGCACAACATCCATATACAAAAAAATTACTTAATGCGCTACCAAAGCTACATGAGAAAAAGCAGCCAAAGCCAGCAATTCATGTGCAGCAAGGTATTGATGCAAGTAAGCCATTAATTGAAGTAACGAACCTTTCAAAGGATTTTGCTTTAGGGAATGGTCAAATTGTGAAAGCTGTCAATGATTTATCGTTTCATATATACCCTGGTGAGACATTAGGTTTAGTAGGGGAGTCTGGATCTGGAAAATCGACAACAGGTCGAACGATTCTACAGCTCCACCAACCAACAAATGGAGAAGTATTATATCAAGGTGTGCCTGTCACACGATTATCGAAAAAGCAGTTAAAAGCAATGCGTCGTCATATGCAAATTATTTTCCAAGATCCGTATTCTTCTTTAAATCCACGCAAAAAAATAGTGGATATTATTGGCGAGGCTTTAGATATTCACCAATTGGCCAAAACGAGAGACGAGCGTCAGCAACGTGTAGAAGAATTATTAGAGCTTGTTGGTTTACAAAAGGAACATGCGATGCGTTACCCACATGAATTTTCTGGTGGACAACGTCAGCGTATTGGCATTGCGAGAGCTTTAGCTGTAGAGCCAAATTTTATCGTTTGTGATGAACCATTGTCAGCACTAGATGTATCCATTCAAAAGCAAATTGTGGAACTATTAAAAGATTTACAGCAAAGACTAGGCTTAACCTATTTATTTATTGCCCATGATTTATCGATGGTGAAACATATTAGTGACCGGGTAGCAGTCATGTATGGAGGGAAAATCGTGGAGCTTGCGGAAAGTGAGGAGCTCTATACAAACCCACAGCATCCCTATACACAGGCATTACTGCGTTCCATCCCGATTCCAGACCCAGTGATTGAAAAACAAAAGTACGCACAAGCTGTAAATGAAGA
This sequence comes from Lysinibacillus piscis, assembly GCF_026012395.1. GTDB lineage: Bacteria > Bacillota > Bacilli > Bacillales_A > Planococcaceae > Lysinibacillus > Lysinibacillus piscis. The sequence goes on along the minus strand of NZ_BRZA01000001.1, from coordinate 834,315 downwards.
GACACAACAACGATATGATGTGGAAAATAGTCAGCTCATAGAAGTATCACCAAATCATTGGGTAGCTGTATAGCTTGAATGTCCTAGCTGAATATTTTAAAATAAGGGCTATGCGAAGCGAACGCTAGATAATAAGCTGTGAGGGATAATCCAATGAAAATGCAAGATGTGAAAACATTAATTACAAGTGGTACGATTATTATTGCCGTTGCGTTGTATATGATTTTTAGTGGTCCATCCGAAAAGGAGAAGGATGACACAACGACTGATAATAGTCAACAGCTAGAAAATGTTTCTTCTACTACAGATGAAACAACTGCTACGCAACAGCCTACTATTTCAATGAAGCAAGTAGAAGAAAAAACAGGGAATCAACATTTTCCTGTAGCCTATTTAAAAAATTATGATGGTGATACATTACAAGTAAATGTCAATGGAGAGAAACGTAAAATTCGTTTACTGATGATTGATACACCAGAGATGAATTATAATAAAGGCGAAGCACAGCCCTATGCACAGGAAGCAAAGGATTTCACGGATAAGCTTTTAAAAAATGCGACAACTATAGAGGCTGTCTATGATGTGGGACCAGAGACAGATAATTATGAGCGATTATTAGCTTATGTTTTTGTAGATGGTAAACTATTGCAAGAATCCTTGCTAGAAGAAGGTTTTGCGGCTGTTCGTTTTATTCACAAACCAAATAATACATTTGAGCAGGAATTGAGAGATATTCAGGAAAAAGCTGAAACAGCAAAACTTAATATTTGGTCACATGAAAACTATCTTCAAAAGGATGGTTTTCATCCAGAAGTGATGCAATAACAAAAAACCATTTACTGTAAAAAGGTAAATGGTTTTTTATATGCAAGAATCATGCTTAACACAAAGTAGGAGAGGGGCATAGGATAGGGAGTAAAAGCTTGGAGCGTAGAGGAGGTTTATTATGTATTGGCTCACGATTCTTTTTGTCGGTTTGGCAGCTAATTTGGATAATTTAGGTGTGAGTCTTGCTTATGGAATGAAACGAATTAAAATTCCAATAGGCTTAAACATTGTCATAGCTAGTATTGCAATGGTGGTTACTTATCTAGCCATTTGTATAGGAAGTGTCATGCAAGGGTTCATGTCAAATACTGTAGCAAACATTATCGGGAGTGGCTTATTAGTCATTATTGGTATTTGGACATTGGCAACAAATCACTTCTCCAAAAAATGCAAGATTGACGGAGAAAAATGGGGATATCGTTCAGATGATATCAGGATATCTTTAAAGGAAGCAATTTGGCTTGGATTAATCCTTTCAGCAAATGGTGCAGGGAGTGGGATTGCTATAGGAGTAAATGCTATTCCTGCCATTTGGGCTGTCACATTTATTGGTATTTTTTCATTTCTAACTGTAGGAATGGGTAGTCATTGTGGCACATTATTAGCAAAGTCCTTTATTGGCAGACATTCTACCAGTTTAGCAGGCTGGCTATTGATTGTTATTGGCATTTTAGAGCTCTTTATTCAATAGAGTTGACTCGTAAATGAGCGAAATTTTGACATATTGAAGACGATTTTCATTTAGCGGTTGACATAGGCTGGTATCAACTAGTATTCTTGGAAATAGAAAATGTAATTGAGAATTGTTTTCGTTTGAATGAAATGATTGTCAATTATAGTACCCTCATTTCTTAAGGAGGAGAGATCCTGTGAAAAAAATAATAACGCTGATGCTATTGATAAGTGTGTTTTTCTTGACTATCGCATTACCACAAGCATCTGCGCAATTAGCGGATGGCTCACATTCCATCCAGTATCAAGTGAATAAACCTGATAGTAATTCGGCATCTATTGCCAATGATTATTTTGTCAAACCTGCTAAAGTAACGGTTACAAATGGAGTGGCTACTGTGCAAATTACATTAAAAAATAGTACATGGATTACAAAATTTCAACCACTAGGTGGGGCAACTGTTGTCAATGAAGATAAGGTAGCGGATACAAGAACAGTACAGTTTACAGTAAAAGATTTGTCAAAACCAATTGTCACAGCGATGAAAATTGATATTGATGATATCAACTACCACCATGAATATAGTGTGGCATTAGTATTTAATGGAGCTGCTTCTACTGGAGGCGCGGCAAAAACGGATGGAGCAAAAGCATCCACACCAGCAGGAACAGAAAGTCAAGTGCCTAATCCACAAACAGGCGACGCCACGCCATATGTAGCGATTGCAGCATTAGTAGGATCAGCATTTTTACTTTATAGAAAAAAACAACAAACAAAAATGGAGGCTTAATCAATAATGGCTAAAAAACGTCAATCACGTGCAACAAAAATGGTACTAGCATCATTGCTAGCTGCATCTCTAGCAGTTCCAACTTTCGCATCAGCAGCAGAAGTAACAACAAATACAGAGGTAAAAACAGAAGCATCTAAAGTAGAAAAAGCAGATATACCTGTGACAATTCAAATTTTTAAACCAGGCACAACAGAGCCACAACCAGCTATTAGCAGTCATCTTGCACCACAAGCAACAATTGTTGAAAAAGATGGCAAACAAGAAGTACAAATCACAGTTCTTGCAAAATCAGCACCAATGATTGCTGGTTTACAAACAAAACAAGGCGATAAATTTGTCGATGCAACAGAAAAGAAAAATACAGATGGTACAATTACATACAGCTTCCCAGTAGCTAGCAGTAGTACAGTAGTAGCGAAAATCCATGTGGTTGCAGATACACCAAAAGGTAAGCATGATGTATGGTACGACTTTGACCTACAAGCAACAACAAAACCCGCTGAAGAAGTGAAAGAGGAAGTAAAAGAAGATGTAAAAGCAAACGAAGTAGCTGTAACAGTTTACAAAGACGGTACTTCTGAAGAATCAATGATGAAGCAATACATTTCACCAAAAGTAGGTATTGCAACAGTTGATGGGAAAAATGTTGTGACAATGACATTCCCACAAGGTCAATATGTACATGGTTTCACAGTGAATGGCAAAGAAGCAACATTAGTGAAAAAAGACGATGCAACAAATGTACGTGTATACTCATTTGAAGTAGCAGATGTGAAAAAACTTGTTGATGCAACACTTCATATTATTGTAGATGAGCCAAAAGCAGGTGTAAAGTATGATGCAAATCATAAAGTACAATTTAGCTTTGCAGTAGAAGGCACAGCTAAACCAGTCGTTAATCCATTTAAAGATATTAGCGATGATGCAAATAAAGACGCTATTTTAGCGTTATTAGGTAAAGGTATTGTGAAAGGGCAAGACAGCTTCAAGCCATATGACAATATTACACGTTCTCAATTTGCTTTAATGATTGCACGTGCTTTACATTTATCATCTACAACAGATGCTGGCTTTAAAGATACTGTGAAATTAGATGCAGAGCGCCAACAAGCAATCAATGCTTTAGCTGAAGCAAAAATTATTGTGAAAGCAGAAAAATTCAATCCAGATGCTACATTAACACGTCAGCAAGCAGCAGTGATGATTTATCGTGCTGTAACACATGCAGCAGGTAAAGAAATGAGCTTTGGTGATACAAGCCTATCTTACTATGCAGATGGTGCAGCTGTAACAAGTGAAGAAGCACGTAAAGCATTTGCATTACTATACGCAGGTAAAGTAATGACTGGTTCTACTGTAAACGGTAAAACAGTAATTAACGCAGAGAGCCCATTAAAACGCACACAAATGGCAAAAATTCTAAATGGTGCATTACAATACATGAATAAATAATTATATGCAACTTCCTTCCCTATTAAATGGGGAAGGAAGTTCCTGTTGTTTTTAAAGGTAGCGCAGGTGAAGTAGAGAGGTAATAGGAGGATTCTAGGCAATGATACTACATAATAACTTGATACGTGTGACGATATGCAGTGTCGTTCTCTGTCTATTGGTCTCTCCATTTCTATATCTACAAGTGAAGGCAGAAACGGCTATTGTAGGTGATGGTCATTATCAAGTTGAACTAAGTTTTTCTCAAATAGATGGGCAGCAGGAAAATATGTTGCAAGAGTCGGCAACGCTTGATATAAACGATGGACAATATCAATTATCAGTCTGGCTAGTACAACCTGAGCTAGTGCGTGATTTAGCTATCGAACAACTTGGACAAACTACGCCCATTCATATAAATACCATTGAAAATTTAGTTCAATTTGATGTAGCGGATATCGAGCAACCAATAATCATACATGGTCTAAAAGAGAATACGCCATTTTCACAAAGTTTCCAAATAAAGCGATTACCTTCTTCACAGGATACACCAATAGAGGGTTGGGACATGGAGTATACACTATTAATGGATGGTAAAGAGGAGCCATCCATTATGAATAGCTATGTGGAGCCAGTAGCTAAAATAATAGAGAGAAATGGAAGTTATTTTGCCCGAATGACTATTTTACAATCGGCTTGGGTAACAGGATTAATGGTTAATCAACAAGAGCCAACGCTGATTTCACTTGTCAATAATGTGCGTATTGTGGAGTTTCCAATTGCCGATTTAACGAAATCAGTACGTATGTGGGTACAAGTAGATATCCCTGATATAGCCTATCACCATCAATATTTTGTGCATTTTCTATTGAATCAGCAACAAGTAGCGAATCGCTTACAACAACCACAACCTACTGAGCAAGAGGTAGTGGAGCAAAAGCCATCACCGACCAAGGAAATGGGGCAACCTACAATAAAGGCTGTAACCCAAAAAATAAAATCCTCTATCCCAATAGTTAGACAAGAGCTACAAATGGTACAGCCAATAGCATCTACCGTGGAGGAGGAGCAGTTAGCATTTGATCGTACAATAGATGAAACTGCTACAGCACAAGAAAGAGACGAGCAAGAACCTGTAGTTGCACAAGAGGAACAAGTCGAGAAAAAAGTGGAGCGTCCTAAACAAGAAAAAATGCCAATGGATATGATGAAAATTGTGCTACTCGTAGGGCTCTGTGTAGTATCAGGTGGTCTATTGATTTATCGTATGAAAAAGAAATAGGAGTGAGAAAGATGTATAAAAAATTTTCTTTGCTGATGATGGCATTTTTAGCTACTGTCATAATTGCTGGCTGTGGTGAGGGGAAAAAAGAAGAAGGTGCAGTCAAAGCCGTCACAGCGGAAAATGACCAACGTATTATTGCAGGAACAGTTGTTGTGGCAGATATTTTAGATAAATTGGAGCTAGATGCTATTGCTGTGCCTGAGACAGAGAAAAAATTGGCTGCACGCTTTGAAGGTCTTCCGACAATTGGTAATGCGATGGAACCAGATATGGAAATTGTTAAATCATTAAACCCAACAGATGTGCTGTCTGTTTCAACATTGGAATATGATTTACAAGATAAGTTTAAACAATTAAATATTCCTGTGCATTTTCTTGATTTTCAAAGCGTGGATGGGATGTTAACAGAAATACAAGCATTAGGAGAGCGCTATAATCGTAAGGAGCAGGCGGAGAAGCTAGTAGCTGATTTACAAAAAAATATAGATGCTGTACAAACGATTGCAACGCAAAAAGAAGGGCCTCGTGTCTTGATTTTACTCGGTATTCCAGGTAGCTATTTAGTGGCAACGGAAAATTCTTATGCGGGTGATCTTGTGAAGCGTGCAGGTGGTGTCAATGTGATGGCTGGACAAGATGCAGAATATCTTTCTTCTAATACAGAGTACTTGCACAATAGTAATCCTGATATTATTTTACGTTTGGCACATGGTATGCCTGATGAAGTAATCGAAATGTTTGATAAAGAATTTCAAACGAATGATATTTGGAAGCATTTCGATGCTGTGAAAGATGGTAAGGTTTACGATTTAGAGGAAGAACTATTTGGTACAACAGCCTCTTTACAAGTCCCACAAGCTTTAGGACAGTTAGTGGAAATTTTCTATAGACAATGAAAAGGAAGTTCGCTATGACGAAGAAAATTCTTAGTTTTATCATTGTAGGTATATTATTAGTAATAGCGATTATTTATGCAGCAACAACAGGGAGTATTCAAATGGGCTTTTTTGAATTTCTCGGTGCGCTTTTTGAAAAGGGGAATAGTCAAATGGAGGCAATTCGTGATTTACGATTCCCTCGTATTATTGTCGCTTTGTTTGCTGGTGCAGCCTTATCTGTATCAGGTGTCTTGCTACAATCGGTTATGCGTAATCCATTAGCAGATGCTGGGGTTATTGGTATTTCGTCAGGTGCAGCCTTTGTTCAATTGTTTATCATTTTCTTTTTCCCTACATTGTTTTTTATGACACCTATTTTAGCATTCTTAGGTGGCGCTCTTGCTTGTGCCTTAGTATTTATGCTGTCATGGAAATCTGGCTTGAGTCCATTAAAATTAATTTTAGTAGGGATTGCCATCAATGCGATGTTCACAGGGTTAACAGAAGCGTTTATTAGCTTGGGTGGCTCTTTAAATACATCTGCTGCTAGTGTAATTGGCTCGAATTTAACGATGCGTACATGGCAAGATGTATCCATGCTTGTGACATATGGTACAGTTGGTTTAGTAGCCGCTTTTGCTGTGTATCATTGGTGTAATTTATTAGTTTTGCAGGATAAGACGGTCAAAAGTCTTGGCTTTCAAGTAGAGCGAGCACGTTTAATCATTGCGGCCATTGCGGTTTTATTAGCAGCAGTCTCGGTTGTTGTCGCAGGCGTTATTTCCTTTGTCGGTCTGTTAGTACCACATATTGCAAGACGTTTTGTAGGCTACGATCACAAAGTACTTATCCCCTTCACTGCGTTAGCAGGCGCATTATTGATTTTAGTCGCTGACACGATTGGACGCACGATTATGACACCATTGGAAATACCAGCATCAACGATTATGGCGATTATAGGTGGCCCATTCCTTATATTTTTATTACGAAAAGAGTGATAATACATGGAAATAAAAGATATTACGGTGTCACATGATAATACACGTAACCATTTAGATGGCGTATCGACAATGATTCAAAAAGGTAAAGTGACAACGATTATTGGTCCAAATGGCTGTGGAAAATCCACATTGCTTAGTGTGATGTCACGACAAAGACAGCCACATATTGGACGTGTCTCATTAGAAAATAAAGATTTGGTACGCTATAAACCAAAAGAATTTGCTAAAAAGCTAGCCATTGTATATCAACAAAACGATATACCAAAGGATTTAACAATTGAAAAATTGGTGAGCTTTGGTCGTTTACCATATCAATCCATGTTAAAAAGGCGAGATGAGGTAGATGAGCAGGCGATTGATTGGGCATTGACTTGTACAAATCTGCTCGATAAACGTCATGTGGATTTAGAAGCTTTGTCTGGAGGAGAGCGTCAGCGTGTATGGATTGCAATGGCATTAGCACAGCAGTCTGAAATTTTGTGTTTAGATGAGCCGACAACGTATTTAGATATTTATTATCAAATTGAGTTATTAAATTTAGTGAAAACATTGAATGAAGAGCATCAACTCACCATTGTGATGGTGTTACATGATATGAATCAAGCAATTCGCTATAGCGACCATTTAATCGTGATGAAGGATGGGCAAATTGTTGCAGAAGGCGCACCGACTACTGTGATGACAAAGGAAGTCATGAAGGAAGTATATGGCGTGGATGCTGTTTTCAGAGAAGATGAGCAGTTAGGCTTTTTTATGATGCCTGTTGGAATATAGATAGGTGATGGAATGAAAAAATGGACATCTAAAATGGTGACATGGCTCTACCTTGTAATTTTTTTGGTGTCAGCTTATGCACTAGGTAGCTATATATACACCTATTATGAATCCTCGAAAACATTAGATGAGGCACAAACAATCTATGAAACAGCCGTGGCGAAGGTGGAAACAAAAACACCACAAATAGCAAGTATACGTCCACAATTCACTGAGTTATTAGCTGTCAATCCACAAATTGTCGGTTGGGTTTCAGTCGATGGAACAAAACTACACAATCCTATTTTACAAGCAGCAGATAATGATTTTTATTTGAATCGTAATTTTCGAGATGAAAAAAGTCGGGCTGGCAGTGTTTTCATGGATTACCGCAATGATGTAGGCGAACCTGGACGTAATACAATTCTCTATGGACATGCGATGAAAAATGGCACGATGTTTGGTAGCCTTCACCATTATTTGCAGCAGGATTATGCGGACGAGCATCCAATCATCTATTTCGATACATTATTTGAAGGCTATGATGTAGAGGTGTTTGCTGCGTATGAAACGACAATTGATTTCTATTATATTGAAACGGAATTGTCAGATGATACGGCCTTCTTAAACTTTATCAATGCCATTCAAGCTCGTTCTGCTATTGAAATGGATGTTGAGATAGAACCAGAGGATCAAATCATTACATTATCTACGTGTAAAAACGCTATCCTACAAGATGATAATCGTTTTGTTGTGCATGGTAAATTAGTCAAACGATCAAAAAAGTGATGCCTTGAATGGGTATCGCTTTTTATTTTTATAAAATTTTTTATTATTAATTGCTTGACGTTTTTAAGTTATTAATATATAGTAAGTTACATAAAGTAATTAAATGCTTTATGTAAAGAAGATAGTAATAAAAAAAGTAACTATTTATGTTTAACTAATTTATTTTCGGGAAACATATTTTATGTAGTTGCTTCATATTTTATAATATATCTCGAAATTGAGATAAAAACAATGACTAGTTGGAGGAATTTAAAATGGCAAAATGGAACGTAGACGTAGCACACTCATCAATTAACTTTCAAGTAAAACACATGATGGTATCAAAGGTAAAAGGTGCTTTCGATAGCTATTCAGCAGAAATTGAAGCAGCAGATTTAGCAGATTTAACAACAGCAAATATTCAATTTACAATCGACACAGCAAGCATTAATACACGTAATGAAGATCGTGATAATCACTTACGAGCAGCAGATTTCTTTGATGCAGAAGCATATCCAGCAATTAAATTTAACTCAACAAGCATTACAAAAAAATCAGGTGATGAATATACTTTAACAGGTGATTTAACAATTAAAGATGTAACAAAACCAGTAACATTCGAAGTAGAGTTCAATGGTAAAGGTACAAATCCATGGGGCCAAGAAGTGTATGGCTTTGAAGCAGAAACAAAAATTGATCGCGAAGAATTCGGCTTAACATGGAATGCTGCACTAGAAACAGGTGGCGTCCTTGTAGGGAAAGAAATTAAAATATCAGTGGAATTAGAAGTAAACCCTGCATAACTTATTTTTAAAACTGTGTTTGAGTATAAATTTGCTCAAACACAGTTTTTTTCGTACATATATTGTAAAATTATACTAGAGTACATATTTTTCATGAATTTCGCATATACATTATCATATTGTGTTTGGGGGCGATGGAATGAATGTGTTAGTAACAGGTGGCTATGGCTTTATTGGCAGTGCAGTGGCAAGACGTTTTTTTGAGGAAGGCGCTCAAATTTATATTATAGATAATTTAAGCACAGGTCATTTACGAAATATTGATTTTGAACATAAATCATATTTATTGAATGTGGAAGATGAAGTATGTGAGCATTTTTTTAAGGAAGTTGACTTTGATGTGGTTATCCATTGTGCTGCACAAACAAGTGTACAACAGTCTGTGCAAGCACCTGTTAAAGATATTTTGACGAATATTGTAGGGCTTAGTCAGATGCTGTTTTTATCTTCAAAATATAATGTGAAGCATTTTGTCTTTGCCTCATCCGCGGCTGTCTATGGGAATAACATAGCGCCCCCTTTACATGAGGAAAATAATGTGGAGCCGATTTCTATGTATGGGCTCAATAAAAGCATTGGTGAAACATATTGTGAAAAATGGCAGAAAGATTATCAGCTACCAATGCTTATTTACCGATTTTCCAATGTTTTTGGGCCAAGACAAAGTATACAAGGGGAAGCAGCTGTTATTCCAAGCATGTTAAAAAGTAGTATAGAGGGTACACCTTTTACTATTTATGGTGATGGTGAGCAGACGCGTGATTTTATTTATGTTGACGATATTGCAGATGCCATTTATGAGGGTGTTCAAGCTGGCTTGCAAGGAACGTATAATGTTTCCACAAATGAGGCATGGTCGATCCATCAAATTATTTTATTATTACAACATTATAATCATCCATTAGAAATTCAATATGTAGCTGCAAGAGAAGGCGATATTCAGCACTCATCTTTAAATAATGAGAAAATAGCAAATGCATTAGGGTGGCAACCGAAATTTTCCTTTGTGGATGGTATTGAGCGGACATTGCAGGTGCTAGCGAATGAAGAAATAGGACTTAAAGTTTTATAAATATTAACAATGGCTTGAAGCTTTGATACTATATCAGAGTTTCGAGCCTTATTTTATTGACCAAGTATCTTTATTTAGTAAGTATGATGAACAGCAAAAATTTCGGTTAGAATATATGATTCAAAAAGTATATAATTTTTGCTGAAAGAGCTATATAGCATTTATTAAAGGAGAATGACATAGTGAGCAAACGGTATTCTATGGCTGTGATGATTTTAGTTTATATAATTTTACTTTTTGTACCTAGAGCTTATGCTCAAATACCATTGAGTCAAGCTGGCGTAATGGATCTTTCCACATGGAATTTCCAGCAAGATGGCAAGATAAAATTAGATGGCGAGTGGACATTTTATCCACATCAATTATTGACGCCGACACAAATAACGAATACATCATCTTTGGAGAGCGTGTCTCTTCAGGTACCTAGTCGATGGATAGGAGCAGGGATAGCGAAACCAATGCAAGATCAAGGAATAGGTACATACCATTTGACAGTGAAAATAGATGCTACGGAACAACAACGATATGGTTTGAAATTAGTGAATGTGCGAGCTGCTAGTAAAGTTTTTGTCAATGGAAAGGAAGTAGGGAGTGTTGGGCAGCCAGCCTCTAGTATAGAGCAGGGCTATAAAAGTCAAGTGGCGCCATTAACTACCTTTTTCACAGCGGAAGCAGCTACTATTGATGTTGTCGTGCAAGTAGCCAATTTGGATTATTACAATGGTGGTATCATTCAAAGTATTTTTTTAGGAAGTGAAAAGGATATACTAGCAACACATATGCGAGCAACTATTTTGGATGTTATTAGTATTTCGGGTCTATTACTTTCGAGTATTTATTATATAAGTATTTACATAAAAAGAAGGAAAGATAAACGCTTCTTATATTTCGCTAGTAGCTGTGTGAGCTATGCCTTTATTATGGCAACAGGAAATGAAAAAGTATTCTATCATTTTCTACCGAATATGCCGTTTTTATATGTTATCAAGCTAAAGATTGTAGCTGTATGTTTGAGTATTATTTTTATTAGCTTATTTATTCGAGAATTGGAAAGTGCGTTTATTCCACGTATATATAGTCGAGGTATTGTTTTGGTAATGTTGGGGAACATCGCATTAGTTACTTGTATCCCCTCTTCTTATTTATTTATTGTGGAAAAATGTATAGCGCCTTCATATATATTAAGTTATTTATGTATGGCGTTACTTATACGAAATAGTATTAAACATCGTACATACACGATATTAAATAGGCAGTCAGCTTTCTTTATATTGATAAGTATTGTTCTTGTATTGATGGTATTCTTGAGTGATTTTTTGTATTTTTATTCGATTATTAAGACAGATATCATGTCTATCATTGTCTTATTTTATTTTTTAATAGGCACAACGATATTTTTAATTGGACAGTATATAAAAGCGTATAATGATTTGGAGAAAATGAGCAATGAATTGATTGAGACAGATAAACTAAAAGATGAATTTTTAATCCGTACATCACATGAATTCAAAACGCCACTACATGGCATTGTCGATATCGCACGAGTTGCCATACAGCAAGGTACAGAAAAACAGCAAGAGAATCTATCCTATATCATCACACTTGCGTCAAGGCTTTCTACTCTAGTGAATGATATTATTGATTTTCAAAATATTCGTCATAACCGTCTGCGGATACAGTGTCAGCTATTTGATGTGAATGGTACTGTACAAGCTATTATAGATATGTTTCAGCATATGAAGAAAAATGATGCTGTACAACTGATTAATCGCATTCCAAGTGGTATGTATTATATGTATACAGATGAAAATCGTTGTAAGCAAATTTTAGTCAATTTAGTAAGCAACGCATTAAATCATACAGTGCAAGGGTATATCGAGATACGTGCAACAAGCCAAGGAAATTTAATAGCGATTCACGTCATAGATACAGGCAGTGGCATAAGTGAAAAAATGCAATCACAGCTTTTTGAAAATGAAGAGCTATCTGCAAATATCGATTCTGCTATGACTGCCCGAACAATAGGTATGGGATTAGCCATTTCTAAACAGCTAGCAATACATATGGAAGGCAGTTTAGATTTAGAGGATTCTACAGTAGGTATTGGCTCCCATTTCGTTATGGCATTACCAAAAGCTAGTGCAGAGCAAGTACAAGCCTATAAACGAGAAAAAGCACTAACATTGCCTAGAACAGAGGAAGTAAAGCTTGTAGACCATATGGTAGGAAAAAGAATAAAAATTTTGTTAGTAGATGACGAGCCTTTAACGAATAAGCTATTACAAGAAATTTTCCCAAGTGACGAATATGAAACATTGATTGCCTATGATGGTCAACAAGCATTGCACATTCTTAGTAAGACAAAAGATGTAGCGATTGTATTACTAGATGTAATGATGCCGAATATGTCTGGCTATGAAGTATGTCAGCAAATCCGTCAGCGTTACCCATTATACGAGCTACCAATATTACTTTTAACGATTCGGAACACGACTGAAGATATTGCTAAAGGGCTTGAAGTAGGGGCAAATGATTTTTTAGCTAAACCACTTGATATGAGAGAACTAAAGGCACGCGTCACCACTTTATTGAAAATGAAGGAAGCGATGCAAGAGGCCATTCAGATGGAAACAGTCTTTCTACAATCACAAATTCAACCGCATTTTTTATATAACGCCTTAAGCATTATTATGTCTTTATGCTACAGCAATCCAGAGCGAGCAGGACAATTATTGGGCGAACTTAGCAATTATTTACGGAAAAGCTTTGATATGAACCCTAAACAATCGTTGATTAGCTTAAAAACAGAGCTTTCACATGTGCAATCGTATGTTGTGCTAGAGAAGGCGCGCTTTGGTAGTCGCTTAGAGGTGGAATTTGAAATAGCGGAGGAAGCATTGCTAGTGCAAATTCCTGCGCTCATTATTCAGCCACTTGTAGAAAATGCAATTCGTCATGGTTTATTAAAAAGACGTGCTGGCGGAACAGTAGTAATAACAGCCTATAGAGTGAGTGATGTTTTACAAATAACCATACATGATAATGGTATAGGAATGTCAGCGGAAAAAGTGAACACTTTATTAGAAAGTACTGCATTACAAGGGCATATTGGATTAAAGAATGTACACAAGCGTTTAATAATTGAATATGGACAAGGATTGACCATCAATAGCTTAGAAGGTGTAGGAACAACAGTTCATATCACTATACCATTCAGTAAAAAAATGGAGGAAACAGAATGATACGAGCAATCGTTGTAGATGATGAAGCATTAACAAGTGAGCATATAGCAAGACTTTTAACCAAACAATCTGTGGAAGTGCTTGGCTGCTATGATAATGCTTTTGATGTATTAGAAGCTTTACATAATCAGCAGCCAGACGTTCTGTTTCTCGACATTGAGATGCCTGAAATAACAGGTATGGAGTTAGCAGAAAAATTACGTATAAATGGCTACACGGGAGAAATTGTTTTTATTACAGCCTACAATCAATATGCGCTGCAGGCATTTGACGTTGATGCCACAGATTATTTATTGAAGCCTGTCATGGAAGATGCTATAGTACGTGCCATTCAACGTGTAAGTAAGCATCATATAGCTGCTACAAGAGATGTACAGCAAGTAAAAATATCACTTTTTGGCAAGGTGTCTGTCTATGTAAATGATGAATTTCAACCGATACGCTGGAAAACGATGAAATGTGTGGAGTTATTTGTCTATATGCTTTTGCAGGCAGAGAATAATGATGTATCGAAGTGGAAGATAATAGACGCCATTTGGCCGAATAACACAAAAGAAAGTGCAGATACCAATTTTAGAAGCACTATTAGTCGATTAAATAAAACATTGAGAGAATATCAGACAAATCTTTCTGTTATATCAACAGGCAGTGGTTACCGATTACAGCGAAATGATGTAGAACTACAAATCGATGCAAGACAATTGGAAGCATTAGCTGTAGAGTCTTCTCAATTAACGGTTATGAATATACAAAATTTTGAGCAGGTTATACAAAATTACCGAGGAATGTTACTTGATGAATTGGATAGTGAATGGTGTGTCAATTTACGTTTGAAATTCCATCTTTATTTTGTGAAACTCACGAATGAATGTATCGCTTATTTCGAACGAGAACAAGTCAATCCACTAAAAGTTTTACAAATGACCGAGCGTTGGAAACAATTCGACCTTTATGATGACAGGTTAAGAAAAATTGAGTTGAACATGTATTATCAACTAGATGGTATACAAGGGGTACAAAAATATTATGTAGACTACGTTCGTTTGTTACAACAAGATTTAGGGGTAGAGCCAACTACCGCATTGCAAGCACATTATAAGAAATTACTTGAACAACCCTAAAGTTGAACTAATTGGATGTTTATAGGTTGTTTGATTCCCACTGAAACATTTTACCTTTTCCTTATATTTTGGAGAGAGGCTATTACAAACTGTTAATACAGGGGAAATGGAAAAGATTTAGAAAGATGAACCGTCTTTCTAGGTCTTTTTGTTTGCTCAAAATTCGACTTTTGTCACAGATTTGCAACAGGTATTGTGTATAATCATGTCGTATATATAAGAATAGACCTATTTTTAGGGGGATGAATATGAAAAAAATGAAGAAATATCCGCATATTGCAATATTACTAGTAACTTGTTTGTTATTTGTAATTTATCTTTTGGCGACAGATCCAGGTGATGTTCTATACAAGAAAGTACGAGTTGAACATGGGGATAGCTTATGGTCATTAGCAGCACAATATCGAGGGAATATGAGTGCAAATGATTGGATTCAATTGGTGAAAGCAGAAAATGAATTAGCAGATACACGAATTATTGCAGGGAAATCATTAGTTGTACCTGTGGTGGGTGAGGCTGTTACTACACTGGATGTTGCACAGAAGTGACAATAATGGCTAGATGGAGGGACATTGAAAAGAGTGTGTCTCCATTTCTTATTGCCAAATGGACTTATGTCACAAAATTGCAACAGGGGATTTTGTATAATGATGTCGTTCGGATGACGAATAAGACAAAATGAAAAAAGAAGGAGTGTTTTTATGAAAAAATGGAGTCTGATGCTACTAACAGTGATAGTGATTTGGCTACAATTAATGATGAGCCCTACACAGGCGACAGCGATAGAGCCACCATGTATACCGAATCCTATTCCAGGAGGTGCATGTATACCTATACAGGATCCATGTATAATAAATCCAATTGGATGTATCCCGCTGATAATACCATCAAATCCACTTTCTGTTGTGACGTATGAGCCAGCAGATGATAGTACGGATATTGCTACTGTAACACTAACATTTAATGAGAACGTCAGAGGAGTATCTGGAAAGAAAATTAAACTTTATAATGCCGATGACGATGCTTGGATTTCATCAAATGAAGCAACGGGTGGCGGCGTTTCAATAAATGGTAATAAAGTAAAGATTCATTTTTCTATAAAATATAATCGTTCTTATTATATTATGATAGATGCAGGTGCTTTCCAAAATTTAGCAGGAACTAGTGTCTATGGAGGAATTTCAGATAAAACGACATGGAATTTTACAACAAAACCAATTGTCAAATCCTATTTTCCAGCAAATAATGCTACAGATGTTGCCATTGATACGAATTTAGCCTTAACATTCAATGGGATTATTGGCAACACAGATTCAGATAGTGATGTATATGAAATTCGTAAAGTTTCAGATGATAGTGTAGTAGAAGAATTTTCTTCAAGCTCATCCAATGTAACGGTTACAAACGATACCGTTACAATTGATTTAAAAGAAAATTTGGCGTATGACACAGCTTACTATATCCAATCAAAAGATATAGGGAGCGGAGGTTTTCGGATTGATCAGCCTAATACCTCTATTTGGGACTGGTACGAGGGTATTAAAAATAATACCACATGGCGATTCACAACACAGTCAAACCCTTCAAAAACTGTGATGTTTGATAGTCAAGGAGGAACAGCAGTGGAGGGACAAACGGTTGCCAATGGAGCAGGAGTTACAGTTCCATCACCACCAACAAGAGCTGGTTACACATTTGTAGGTTGGTATAAAGAGGCCACACTCCAAACACTATGGAATTTTGCAACAGATAAAGTGACTGACAATCTAACGCTGTATGCAAAATGGAATGCTATATCATTACCAGATGTAACGCCACCAACTATAATAGATTCGACACCATCATCAGATTTGCCTAGTCCTGTTCCATCGAACCGAATTACAGTCAATGTAGTCGATGCGAGTAATCCAAATGCAGTGCTAGTACAAACGGTCATTACACGTGAAAATAATGGTGGGGTAGTAAAAGATACAGTGAACTTTACACCAGAGAATGCAAGAGAATCCATTGAAAAATTAGTGAATCAAGCGACGAAACAATCACGGATGGTTATTCCAGATGAGCAGCAACAAGTAAGTGAAACAACAGTAGGCATTGCAAGAGAAGCGGCACGATTACTAGCAGAAGGTCAAACAGGCTTAGGTATTGATATGGAAGCAGTCAAATTCGATATCCCTGCAACATCTTTAGCCAATTTTGATCATGATTTTTATTTCCGTGTTGTACCTGTGAAAGCACAGACAACAAAGCAACAATTAGAAGAGCGTGCCAAAGCAGAGACAAGCGTACAGCAGTTCACAAATAATGCAACGATTACACTGTTAGGACAACCAATGACGATTGAAACGAATATGCAGAATCGTCCTGTAACGCTGACACTACCATTACCGCAAAATGTGACACAGGAGCAGCTAGCTAATTTAGCGGTCTATATTGAGCATAGTGATGGTACGAAAGAAGTTGTACGTGGCAAAGTGGTAGATTTCAAAGCAGGTGTACGAGGTGTTACGTTTGAGGTAACCAAGTTCTCGACATTCTCAATTCTGTATGCACCAGTGAAAAAGGAGCAAGTGAAAGAGGAAGTAAAAGTGGAAGAAGAAGTGACACCTGCGTCGAAACCATATATTAAGGGCTATGCAGATGGCACATTCCGCCCAGAAGCATCGGTCACACGAGCACAAATGGCGAGCATGATGGCGCGTTATGTAACAGATAACGAAATTCCGGAGGCAACAGCAACATTTACAGATACAGCAACACATGATGCCAAAGATGCGATTGAATTTGTGAAGGAAACAGGTTTATTCAAAGGAACAACAGAGACAACCTTCAATCCAAATGGCTCCATTACACGAGCACAAATGGCGACGGTTGTAGCGCGTTGGTTAGAGGAAAACGGTGAGACAACGGCATCACAAGGAAAAGTATTTAAGGATGTCAGCAACAATTACTGGGCAGCCGAAGCCATTGCAGTAGTAAGTGCACAAGGGATTATGACAGGTACAAGCACAACAACGTTCAATCCAGAGGGCTATTTAACAAGAGCGCAGGCAGTAAAAGTATTAAATCGTTTATTCGAGCGCCAAGTGACAGCAACAGAACAAGCGCCATTATTCACAGATGTGCCAAGCAACCACTGGGCATTTGATGAAATTCAAGCGGCAGCACAATAATGATTCGAAAGACTGACTTTGTACTATTGAAGTCAGTCTTTCCTTTAGGTGTATAATGCATTCGTAGGTAATCGACAGGAAATTGTAGCTATTCGACAAAATTACGTAGACAATCGACCAATGTTTTCTGTGCGAAAGCGTGAGTGAAACATAGCGACAGCAACAAATGTTTTCTGTGCGAAAGCGTGAGTGAAACGTAGCGACAGCAACAAATGTTTTCTGTGCGAAAGCGTGAGTGAAACGTAGCGACAGCAACAAATGTTTTCTGTGCGAAAGCGTGAGTGAAACGTAGCGACAGCAACAAAACTTTGTAGGTATTCGACAAAAATTCGTAGAAAAATTGTTAACTAATTCGTCATTTTGCTAAAAGACAGTATAAGACATATTTCTACTTCCTTCACATAGTATGTATGAGTAGTAGATAGAAAGGGGATTGTGTGGATCAATCGAAATCAAATGAAAATGCGAAGGATCAACAATTAGAGCCATTTCGTGTGGATAACGATGGTACAAAGATGACCACGAATCAAGGCTTAAAAGTGTCCAATGATGAGGATTCCTTAAAGGCTGGTGTACGTGGACCGACACTTATGGAGGACTTTCATTTTCGGGAAAAGATGACGCATTTCGATCATGAGCGTATTCCAGAGCGTGTTGTCCATGCACGGGGCTTTGCGGCATTTGGTGAATTCGAATTATATGAATCGATGCAAGAATATACGAAGGCAAAATTTTTGCAGAACCCACATAAAAAAACACCTGTTTTTGTACGTTTTTCTACAGTGGTTGGTAGTTTAGGCTCAATGGATACAGCTCGTGATGTGCGAGGCTTTGCAACAAAATTTTATACAGAAGAAGGTAATTATGATTTAGTTGGTAATAATATTCCTGTCTTTTTTATTCAAGATGCCATGAAATTTCCTGACTTGATTCATGCAGTAAAGCCAGAGCCTCATAATGATATGCCACAAGCTGCTTCTGCACATGATACATTTTGGGATTTTGTAGCAAACAATCAGGAAATTGCACATATGGTGATGTGGGTTATGTCAGATCGGGCTATACCAAGAAGCTTTCGTATGATGGAAGGCTTTGGTGTGCATACATTCCGCTTGATTAATGACAAAGGTAAGTCAAGGTTTGTGAAATTTCATTGGAAGCCTGTGTTAGGAGTACATTCACTTGTTTGGGATGAAGCACAGATTATTGGTGGTAAAGATATCGATTTTCATCGACGTGACTTGTGGGAAGCGATTGAAATTGGTGATTATCCCGAATTTGAATTAGGTGTACAAATACTGGAGGCGGAGGATGAATTTAAGTTTGACTTTGATATTTTAGATGCTACAAAGCTGTGGCCTGAGGAACTTGTGCCTGTAAGGAAGATTGGTAAAATGACACTCAATCGTAATGTGGACAATGTTTTTGCCGAAACCGAGCAAGTTGCCTTTCATCCAGGCAATGTTGTCCCAGGTATTGATTTTACCAATGATCCATTGCTACAAGGACGTTTATTTTCTTATTTAGATACACAGCTATTGCGTTTAGGAGGCCCTAACTTCGCTGAACTTCCGATTAATCGACCTGTTTGCCCCATTCATAATAATCAGCGCAATGGCTTTCATCGACAAACGATTAATTTAGGTAAAGTAAGCTATCATAAAAATTCCTTAGCGAATAATACACCTGCTACCTCAACTGCTAAAGAAGGGGGCTATGTACATTACGAGGAAAAGGTGGAGGGACGTGTAACAAGAGCACGTAGTAAATCATTTGATGACCATTTTTCACAGGCAAGATTGTTTTGGAATAGTATGTCTTCACCTGAAAAGCGCCATATTATTAATGCCTTTAGTTTTGAGTTAGGCAAAGTGAAAAGTCAATCTGTGCGCCAACAGGTTGTAAATATGTTTGTTCATGTGGATAAGGAAATGGCTACAATGATTGCAGATAATGTAGCGGTTCAGCGTCCAACAGGCGAGCAATCCAAAGTAACAGCTTCTTCGCCTGCCTTAAGTCAAGCACATACAATAAGTGTTCCACAAACATTAAAGGTTGGTGTGTTAATCGGAGATGGTTTTGATGCCAATGAGGTTGGGGAGGTGCTGAAATATTTAACGAGGCAAGGCGTACGTTATAATATTATCTCTGATCGCTTAGGTAGCGTGACAAGTAGCAGTGGTGTTCAGTTGACAGCTACTGACATGTTTATGACCACAGATTCTGTGCTGTTTGATTCGCTTTATGTGGTAGGAGGAAAGGCGACAAATCAGCAAAAATTTAATGCCAATATGGTAATTTATATTAACGAAGCGTATCGACATTATAAGCCGATTGGTGTAGCGACAACAGGTCTTGCCTTTATGAATATGTCGAATGCAGAAGCGGGGCCAGGCATTGTTGTGGCAACAGGAAATACACAATTTGCTAAAAAATATGTGGAAGCAATTGCTAAGCAGCGTTTTTGGCAACGAAATATTTATCCTGTATAAACAGGCTGTAAAACCTGATTGGTGAAATTACCAATCAGTGGGTGATGAGGAAAACCCTCACCGATTGAAGGTTCACTTTACGAATAGGGATTGGCGCATACTAGTTCATGTGGCTAGTATGCGCTTATTTTTTACATTTCTAGTTCATCTTCTTGCTCTACTGTTGTGTTAGACAAGTATAAAAATGTCTCATCTTGCAAGCGCCATAATTTTTCTTCACAAATTCCATATGCTAATGGTCCTGAAAAAATAGATTCCCACCAAGTTTCTGTTGTTGTCATGCTAAGATGCCCCCAATCAAATTTTTTATGTAATTCTTTGTAAAAAAGAGGATTTTTCACTGTCTATGTTGTATCGTATATAGACATAGATAGTTTGTGACAAAATAACAAAACTATGTACGTTTATTTAAAAAAGGAGTGCTGAAAAGATGAATTTTACAATACATGATGTAGAAAATATGATTATGGAACAACGTCAATTTTATTTTTCGCGTATCACGAAAAGCGCAAAGTTTCGTAAAGAACAGTTGCTAAAGCTCAAGAAAAATATTTTAAAATATGAAGAAGACATTTTGAATGCGCTTTATTTAGATTTACGTAAAAGTGAATTTGAGGCGTATGCCACTGAAATCGGCATTGTTTTAGATAGTATTTCCTATATGGTCAAACATGTAGAAGAATGGATGGAGCCACAAGCTGTTAAGACACCGATTCAATATCAAATGGGTAAAAGTTTTATTGTACGAGAGCCATATGGTGTAACACTAATCATTGGTCCGTTTAATTACCCATTCCAGCTTGTTATGGAGCCTTTAATTGGGGCAATTGTAGGTGGCAATACGGCGATTGTCAAACCATCTGAAACTTCTGTTCATACATCAGCAATCGTGAAAAAAATCATTGAAGAAACATTTCATCCAACCTATATCCGAGTAGTAGAGGGCGAAAAGGACGAGGTGACACTTCTCATTCATGCTTCCTTTGATTATATATTTTTCACAGGCAGTGTAGCTGTTGGTAAAATCGTAGCAAAGGCAGCAGCAGAGAGGTTGACACCAATTGCACTAGAGCTCGGTGGGAAAAGCCCTGCGATTATTGATCAAACAGCCAATTTAGAAGTGGCAGCTAAGAGAATTGCATGGGGGAAATTTACGAATACAGGACAAACCTGTGTAGCGCCTGATTATATCCTTGTCCATAAAGAAGTGTATGAAGAATTTATGAAATTATTGAAAGCAACCATTCGTTCTTTTTATGGAAAAAATGCGTTAAAGAGTGGTGACTATGGGCGAATTGTGAATTTAAAGCAATTTGATCGTTTACAACAAATTATTTTAGCAGAACGTGATGCGATTACATTTGGTGGTCGTACAGATCGTGATGAATTGTATATTGAGCCAACGATTGTGGAATATGTAGATTGGTCAAGCCCATCTATGCAGGATGAGTTATTTGGACCGATTTTACCTGTGATGATGTATAGTGATTTACCATTCGCTATCCATCAAATTCGTCAGTTGCCAAAACCGCTAGCTGCTTACTTTTTCTCGGAGCATGAAAAAGCCATTCAATATTTCTTAGAGGAATTACCGTTTGGTGGTGGCTGTATTAATGATACGGTGACACATGTTGGCAATTTACATTTACCATTTGGTGGTGTCGGACCATCAGGTGTAAAAGCGTATCATGGGAAGGCTAGCTTTGAAAATTTCACACATCCTAAATCCATCATGAAAAAATCATCAAAGCTCGAGACAAATGTGCTATTCCCACCATTCAAGCAAAAAGTAAAAATTATTCGTAGCATTATGAAATAATATGTAGAAAAGAGGTTGCATTTGATTATGCAGCCTCTTTTCGTTAGCTTATGAAGTAATTTTAAATTGACTAATGTCTTCATTGAGATCATTTGCCATTGAGTCTAACACACTTGCAGAAGAAGCAATTTCTTCGTTAGTTGCGGTTTGTTGTTCCACAGACGTTGCGATATTTTGTAGACGAATAGCATTTTGACTGGCAATATTGGCAATTTCCATACTTGTTTGTTGTGTATTGCTTACTTTGTTATTTGCTTTAGACATAATATCCATTACTGTATCAGTATTATGATTAATTCGATGTACATATTCTACAATATCGTTGAAGGCTGTCCCTGTTTTTTCTACAGCTTCTTTTCCTTCGTCAACAAACTTTGTCCCACCATTGATGGAATGAATGGCATTTTCTGTTTGATTTAAAATATCATCAATTAATTTGCGAATATCATCTGCGGCTTTTCCTGATTCTTCTGCTAGCTTGCGCACTTCCTCTGCTACAACGGCAAAGCCTTTCCCAGCCTCACCAGCTCTAGCTGCTTCAATCGAGGCATTTAAGGCAAGTAAGTTCGTTTGATCTGTAATATTTGTAATTAGTGCTAAAATCGAACTAATTTCTTTCGATTTTTCGCCTAAAGCATTTACAACACTAGCAGATTCTTTAACAGAGCTATTAATTGTATTCATTTTTTCAATCGTTTGTCCAATGAATTGTAGTCCTAAGTCTGCTTTTTGGTTTGTTTCCATGGCTACTGTAGACACCGCTTTAATAGAATTTGTCACAACGATTAATTCGTCTGTCAATGACTGTGCAGATTCAGATAAAACACCTGTTTTAGAAGCCTGTACATTGGAGTCATTCACCATTTCTTGAATAGTGCTTGATATATTTTCGACAGAAGCACTACTCTGCTCAGTACTTAATGTAAATTCGGTTGTGTAGGAGGAGATTTCCAATGATGCTTCCTTTGTTTTTTGAACAACCGTTTCTAAATTACTAATCATATGATTAAACGACTGTGCTAGTTGACCAATCTCATCCTTTGATTTTTCTTCAATGCGCACAGTTAAATCACCATTTGCCGCTAATGACATTGCTTTAAGCATTTTATAAATACGTTTTAAGACAATGAATCTTGTACTGATAGAGATAATTAATGTCCCAACAAATAGGGAAATCAGCGTATTAATAAACACTGCTAAACTACCACTTATTTCAATGATATGGCTAACCTGTTTATTGATAAACTCAGAAATGTAAGAACTAATAAATAAACTGATTATAACGGTTAAAACCATTTTAAAAATTAAGCTCTTTGTTAATTTGATGGTGTACTGAATGTCCTGTTCAGTATTTTCCTTGTAGTTCATTCGTCGTCCTCATTTCCCTGTATGTTAATTCTATTTTAAAATAAAGTACCATGATGTTTCAACTAAACGTTACCATGGTCACTTAATATTTATGATTTTTAAGTATAAAGACCTTATTTAATAGAGTCGTAGCAAGGCAGATTTGTCACAATTTAATGGCTAGTCTGTATTTTAGCGAAAAATGTCGTAGAAGGGATTTTATTTATCGAATCAGAAGTAGTAAAATAAGTTCAATAGCAGTAGAGGGGCATAATACGATTTGTTTTTTACATAAAAATGAATAATCGTATTTGGTGTAAAGCTGAAATGGAGGATTTTGAAAATGTATGCAGAGGAATTGTTAAGTGCATTGCCTTTGAAAAAAATAATTGGTGTACTGCCAAATCAAATTAGTGATATTGTTATTGATTCACGCGGTGTACAGCCGAATAGCTTATTTGTCTGTATTAAAGGGTATACAGTGGATGGGCATGATTATGCGCAAAAAGCAGTAGATGCAGGAGCAACCGTTGTAGTAACAGAGCGTGAGCTACCATTAAATACAGCCGTGGCACAAGTAATTGTGAAAGATACAGACCGAGCAATTGGCTTGCTAGCAGCTAAATTTTTCGATTACCCATCACAGGATTTAACGATGATTGGTGTGACAGGAACAAATGGGAAAACATCTGTCACAGGGATTATTCAAAATATATTACAAGGTATGGGGGAGAAATCCGCTTTATCAGGTACAATTGGCTTTAATTTGAATGGCATTTTATATGAATCAGCCAATACAACAAGTGATGCTTTATCAACACAGCAAATGATTTTTCGAGCAAAAATGGAAGGATGTCGTCTCATGACGATGGAAGTATCGTCACACGGTTTAGCACTTGGTCGTTTAGCTGGTGTTGATTATGATATAGCTGTTTTTACGAATTTAACACATGATCATCTTGATTTTCATGGCACGATGGAGGAGTATGGACAAGCGAAAGGGTTATTATTTTCACAGCTAGGTCAAGATTTAGAGAAAAATAAAATGGTCGTGCTAAATGCCGATGATGCTTGGTCAGAGCGTTATGCAGCAATGACGCCATTCCCTGTATGGACATATGGCTTGCATGATGAACGAGCTGATTTTCGTGCCATTAATTGTGCCTACCATGATTATATGACTTCCTTTGATTTGGTGACGCCAGAGGGCATTTACCCAGTCAAAATGAATTTACTTGGAGAATTCAATATTTATAATATTTTAGCAGCAATGCTTGTATTTTATGGTCGTGGCTATGCAATAGAGGCGATTATTGAGCAAGTGGAGCAACTACCACCTGTAAAGGGACGTATGGAGAAAGTCTGCTCTGATTTACCAGTGCAATTATTTATTGATTATGCTCATACACCTGATGCGATTGAAAAAGCTATTGCGGCAGCGGAGCCTTATAAAAAAGGGAAGCTGATTTTCTTAATCGGTACAGGTGGCAATCGAGATAAATCGAAACGCCCCGCCATGGCAGAGAAAGCATCTGCGGCAGATTATGTTATTTTAACAACAGATGATCCACGTTATGAGGCATATGATAGCATCACTGGAGATTTAGCTAAAGGTATGTTACATGACCAATATGCGTGTATTGGTGACCGAGCAGAGGCAGTACGCCATGCCATTGAGGTAGCGGAGCCAGGCGATATGATTATTTTTGCAGGAAAAGGGCATGAGGATTATCAAATTATTGAAAATACAAAATATCCTCATAGTGATGCAGATATTGCGATTGAAGCAGGACAATTGAAATTTGTTTAATGATTTACGACCAAAAGCTCCCTTTATGCTGTAAGGGAGCTTTTGGTTATATTATGGAAACAATGTGTGATGACATCCGTTTTGATCCTGTAAAAACTAAGGTTCACTTTATATCTTGATTGGCAGTGTAATGGTAAAGGCTGTGTAGTTATTTGGGCTACTGCTAACAATAATTGTGCCGTGGTGCATCGTAATAATCTTATGAACAATAGCTAATCCTAAACCGCTGCCACCATTTTTAGCCGTCCTCGAAGTATCAGCTTTATAAAAACGCTCAAAAATATGTGCTTGTTGCTCATCTGTTAAGCCAATACCTGTATCATGAATAATGATGGTAATATGTTCGGCTTGCTGTGCCATCGATAAAGTAATCGTGCCATGAGTAGGCGTAAATTTAATGCTATTACTTAATAAATTCATCCACACTTGATTCATTAAATCTTCATCTGCGAAAACAGTAAGATTTGTTAATTGTAAGTCCATTTCTAGAGCTTTGGCAAACCAGTTTGGCTCTAATGCTAATACAACATTGCGCAATTGATGATCTAATCGATAATTTTTCGGCTCAAATGGATGATGCTCTGATTCTAAGGAAGTTAGCTTCAATAAATTATCGCTGATTTTCGATAATCGATAGCTTTCCATTTCAATAATTTCAAGATAATGCTGGCGTTTTTCCTCGGGTAAATTCATATTTTGTAGTGCCTTTGCAAAGCCGTTAATAGCTGTTAATGGAGATTGAATTTCATGAGAGACATTCGAGATAAATTCCTGTCGCATTCTTTCCATTTCTCCTAATTCTACAGCCATATGATTAATGCCATGAATTAATTGCCCAAACTGATCACGTTCATCTGTTTGGAGGTCTAATTGCACAGTAAAATCTCCTTTAGCGATACGGCTTAAAGCATCCACAATTGTATTCCAATAAAGTCGCTGCTTCTTTGAACCAATAAAAAAAGTCGTTGCAGCTGTGCAGGAAAAAAGTAGAAATACTCCAAGCACAGTCCAAAGCTGTCGCCAATAGCCTTGAGGATAAATGTGGAAGTAATCTAATAGCCATTCGGTAAGGTGAAAAGATAGAAAAGCGAAAAATGTATTCGCTACTAAAAATAAAAGAAAGGCCATACATAATCGCATGACAACGCTTCGTTTTCTCATACGTCGACTTCCAAGCGATAGCCTAAGCCACGAATCGTTGTAATATGAAAGCCACTTTCCTCTGCTGGGAAGCGCTCACGCAACCGTTTAATATGCACATCAATTGTACGCTCGTCCCCTTCATAATCATAGCCCCAAATATCCTCAATTAATTGCTCACGCGTAAATGTTTTACCAGCATAGCTTGCTAATGTAAATAAAAGCTCAAATTCCTTCAAACGTAATGTAAGGAGCTGACCATGAAAAATGACTTCATGTGTATGACGATTGAGCTGAACTTGTCCTACTTCCACTAGCTGTGACTGTGCAATATGATATCTTTTCAATAATGATTTCACACGGACGACTAATTCTGCTGGCTCAAAGGGCTTTACTAAATAATCATCCGTACCTAAATGAAAACCTTTCACCTTTTGAGATGTTTCCCCCTTAGCGGTTAGCATGAGAATAGGGAGATTATCATAAAAGGAACGAATCTCTTCACATAAAGTCCAACCGTCCATTCGTGGCATCATAATGTCTAAAATGACCATATCGACCTTATCTGTAGCCAATTTATCTAGTGCATCCACGCCATCTATCGCTTCTATTGTGTCTAAACCTTCATTTTGTAAAAAAATTTTTACTAATTCTCGAATATGTGCATCATCATCTACAATTAAAACCTTGGCCATGACGATTCATCCTTTCTTCTAAAAAGAGATAATGCAGAGAATTTAACAACGCCCCGCATAAGCCTTTATTTATACTTCTTTAATTCGTAGCTGCTGTTTCGCAAATTCACGGTACATCTCATGCGTTTCAAAAAGCGTTTCATGTGTGCCACAGCCTGTAATATGACCCTTTTCTACAAAAAGAATTTGGTCTGCATCAACAACGGTAGAGAGGCGGTGTGCAATGACAAGTGTTGTACGACCTTGCATTAAATTATCTAATGCTTTTTGCACGTAAATTTCTGATTTACTATCAAGGCTGGATGTTGCTTCATCTAACATTAACATTTGTGGATTACGCAATAAAGCGCGTGCAATGGAAATGCGTTGACGTTGCCCACCAGACAATTTGATACCTCGTTCACCTACTGTTGTATCAAATTTATCTGGCAGTTCGTTGATAAATTGATCAGCATAAGCCATTTTAGCAACCATTTCAAGCTCCTCATCTGATACTGTTCGTTCAATACCATAGCATATATTTTCTCGAATTGTTCCCGATAATAGGGCGCTTTCCTGTGCTACATAGCCGATTTGACTTCGCCAAGAGTGCAGAGAGAAGGTGTCAATTGGTGTATCACCTAGTGTAATACTACCGTTAGTTGGTTGATAAAAACGTTCTAATAAAGAGAATGTCGTTGTTTTCCCACCACCACTTGGTCCAACAATCGCTGTGACTTTCCCAGGTTCAATTGTGAAATTAATATCAGATAAAATGGGCTCTTCATCATAAGCAAAATCGACATTTTTCACATAAATCGGTTGGTCAATTTTTTCCAGTGTTATCCCTTCATCAATATGTTCTACCTCATATTCAAGTAATGTGCTAATACGCTCTGTAGCACCCATCGCTTTTTGAAGCTGTGTAAAGAACATAGTTAACTGTGTCATTGGCATAATGATTTGGATTAAATATAAAATAAACGCTACCATATCGCCAGCTGTAAGCTCTCCTGACGATACACGTACCCCACCATAGCCAATAATGGCAACGAGCACAGACATTAATACAAACGAAACCAGTGGGGAAATAAGTGCATGGATTTTTGCTTCTTTTAAACCAAATGTAAAAAGATTGTTAATACCTTTTTTGCCACGCTCATATTCAATTGCTTCTGCATTAGAAGCCTTTACTAAACGTGTTTCAGGTAATACTTGATTGAGGATAGAAGTGAATTTGGCTGTTTCATCCTGCATTCCCTTTGAAATAACAAACATTTTTCTACCAAGCAGCATTAAAATGACCATTGCTAATGGGACAGCAATGAGCATCACTAAAGTCATTTTCCAATCTAAAACTAACAAAATAATAATAGAGCCAATAATGGAAATAACACCTGATAAACAGTTAGCAAGATGCTCGGTAATCAGTTCTTTCACAACCGCTGTATCATTTGTTACACGGCTTAATGTTTCGCCCGTATCATTTTCATCATAATAAGGGATTGGCAGGTGTAGTAGCTTTCGCCATAGCTGGTCACGTAATTTAGCTACAACTTGATGACCTACACGATTCAAGTAGTAAATGGATAACCCACTAGCAATAGCTTGGGCGATAAAGGCAACTCCTAAGGCGATAATTTGCCAATAATCAAGTGATTCTAGTGAAAAGCCATCCACTAGTTTTTTTGTAAATAATGGTACGATAAAGCCTACGCCTGTTGTTGTTAAGCTCATCACTAAGGCAATAACTAATAACCAAATAGGTGGTTCTGCTTGTTTAATTAATTGAACAAAGCGTCGCCAATCTTTTAGGTTTGCTGGTTGTTTGGTTGATGTTGACATTATTAATGTTCCCCCTGCAATCGTATTTTCTATGCTTATGACTATAGCATGCCTTTATGAACTGAATGTGAAATCGTATTTTAAAATTACACAGCTAACGATTTGGCGTCAATAAAAGTAATAAATGTTAGTATGTAAAATTTTAAGATGAATTTAATATTTTTTAAGCTTCTCTTTAGCTGGCGTTTATATATTTTCGTTAGGCTAGATGTAGCTAAAGATGAAGGCCATTAAGGTTAAGTGGAGGGAATTTCAATGTATAAAACATTACTAAGCTTGTTGAGTATAGGAATGCTGTTGACAGCGTGCTCCAATACAGGCATTGAAGATATAAGCCATACAGTGGATGAACAAACAAAACAAATTGAAGCTATAGAGGAAGTCAATCAAGAGCATATACAGGATAACTACACAGAAGTGATAACAGATGTGAAAAAGGAAGAACTAATTCAAACGACGGAAATTTTAGACGCAGTAGCAGCTAATAATATAGAAAAAGTAAAACAGCTTGTTCAGCAGACCATTAATATAGATATTCAGAATGATAAAGGTGAAACAGCCTTATTAATAGCTACGCATTTAAATTATGTTGAGCTAGCTAAACTGCTGATTGAACATGGAGCAAATGTCAATATACAAGACAAAAAGCAAGATAGCCCATTTCTCTACGCAAGTGCTGAAGGTAGGACAGAAATTTTAAAATTTATGCTGGCATATGATATCGATACGGCTATTTTAAATCGTTTTGGTGGGACAGGCTTAATTCCAGCTGCTGAGAAGGGGCATTTAGAAAATGTCCAATTGCTATTAGCGGATGGTAGAACGGCAATCGATCATATGAATAACTCTGGTTGGACAGCTCTTTTAGAAGCGATTGTATTAAGTGATGGCGATCAAGTACAGCAAGCAATTGTAAAGGAACTATTAGTATATGGAGCGGATCCAAATAAAGCGGATGCGAGAGGGGTAACACCATTGCAGCATGCTAAAAAGAAAGGCTATATAAATATTGTGCGATTGTTAGAAGCAGCGGGTGCAAAATGATATATCTTCAGTAGTATTGGTTTTGAAAGTTAGATTGTATTAAATCATAGGGATTTCGAATGAAAGAAATAATTTTCAGAAAAGTGGTTTCTTTTTTGATAAAAATAGCATATACTTTACTAAACCGACAGTCGGTCTGAAAGAAGGGTTGTTTGCTATGAGAACTGTAAAAGAGCATGAAGAGCGCAGAAATGAAATTTTAGATACAGCAGAGAGGCTTTTTTTGACAAAGGGATATACCAAAGCTACGATCAATGATATTTTACAGGAAATCGGTATAGCAAAAGGGACATTTTATCATTATTTTAAGTCAAAAGAAGAAGTGATGGATGCTATTATTATGCGCATTGTGCAACAGGATGTGGCAATAGCACAAAATATTGCTGCCAATCCTGATATCCCTGCAATTGAAAAGATACAGCAAATATTAATGGCACAAGCACCGAAAGCGGGTGAGCGCAAGGAGCAATGGATTGAGCAATTTCATCAGCCTAATAATGCGGAAATGCATCAAAAAGGGCTTGTTCAAGCAATTATCCACCTCACACCCATTTTGACTGAAGTGATACAGCAGGGGATTGAGGAAGGAATTTTTGAAACAGCCTATCCTCAGGAAACGGTGGAGTTTTTAATTGCCTCCTCACAAATTATTTTTGATGAAGGCTTGTTTCAATGGCAGCCGCAGGAAACACTACAAAAAGCACAAGCATTTATTAGCATGATGGAGAAGGTTTTAGGGGCTAAAAAGGATAGCTTTGCTTATCTGCTTCAACTATTAGTAAAAGGGCAATAAAAGTAGGATGGATTGTAGAGGTATAGAGCAAATATCTCTACTTCTATTTTCATCATTTAATGACCGACGGTCGGTCTGTTTGGAGGGGTGTAGAAAATTGGCGAATAAAAACTTTGTTATTATGGTGATTGGTCAAATTATTTCTGTTTTAGGAGCAGCTCTTCTACGCTTTGCCTTATCACTGTATGTATTAGATGAGACAGGACGGGCAGATCTGTTTGCATTGCTACTCGCTATATCAAGTGTGCCTGTTTTGCTTGCGCCATTTGGTGGAGCATTAGCAGATCGTTTTAATCGGCGCAATTTAATGGTTGTGTTTGATTTTCTGAGCAGTATCGTCGTTTTTACTTTTTATACGGCATTGCTAATAAATCATAGCTCAATTTTTTTAATTACTATTGTGATGATCTTGCTTGCTATTTTAAGCACGTTGTATGCGCCGACTGTATTAGCTAGTATTCCATTACTTGTAGAAGAAAAGAAACTGGAGCAGGCAAATGGTATTGTCAATGGCATCCAAGCATTATCCAATACAGCAGCTCCAATATTAGGAGGGATAGTATATGGGATACTTGGCTTGAAAATACTTGTATTAGTAAGTGGGATTTTCTTTTTACTGTCAGCTGTACTGGAGCTATTTCTGTATATACCATTTGTACAGCGTCAACAGAGCAGGCATATGCTACCAACACTTATTAATGATATGAAGGAAGGCTTTCACTATGTGGTAAAGCAATCTTTTATTTTACAATGTATGGTGTTTGCCGCATTATTGAATTTATTTTTAACACCATTATTTATTGTAGGTATACCGATTGTTCTACGCATGACGATGCAAAGCAGTGAAACATTGTATGGCGTTGGGATGGGGCTGATTGATTTTGCTACTATTTTAGGTGCTTTATCAATGGGCATCTTTGCGAAAAAACTTGCTATTCATAAATTATATTATTGGCTACTAGTAGCAGCTATATGTACGATTCCAATGGGGCTATCGTTACAGCCATTGATGCTAGAGAGCGGCTTTTATTCCTCCTATGTTCTATTAGTGGTAAGTGCCTTATGTATTGCCATTATTTTGACGATCCTTTCTATCTATGTCATGACACTTGTGCAAAAAGAGACACCGAATATATATCTAGGAAAAGTGATGGCAATTATTATGATGGTTTCACAATGTGTAGCACCAATAGGGCAGATTTTATATGGTCTATTATTTGCAAAATTTAATGATACAGTATCTATTCCTATTTTAATCATTGGTCTGTTGCTTGTTCTACTTGCCATTGCCATGAAGAAAATATGGAGATATGCAGAGGGAGGGCTTGTAAAATGATTGGGCATATGTTGAAAAGAGATGTTCTTCGCAATAAGACCATTACCTTTACTTTATTGACATTTATAACATTGTCCTCATTATTAATGGCTAGTGCCATGAGCATGGTGGTGGATGTATGGGCATCTGTAGACCGTTTGTTTCAGCAAGCGAAAGTACCACATTTTGTCCAGATGCATGCAGGTTCTATTGATCAGCAACGACTTGACGATTTTACGAAAAAGCAGCCACTTATTCAGGCACAACAAACGGTGGAGATGCTTAACATTGATCAAACAACTTTATTTTTGAAAAATCGGCAACAAATTGACCACAATAGTGTGATGGACGTGAGTTTTGTTAAACAAAATCAGTCTTTCGATTTCTTATTAAATTTGCACAATGAAAAGGTAGAAATGGCTTCGGGAGAAATTGGTGTACCACTTTATTATATGAAGAAATATGATTTGCATATTGGCGATCAAATTTGGCTGGCAACTGATGAGTTTGAAATGGCGTTTACCATCTCAACCTTTATACGTGATGCACAAATGAACCCTTCTCTCGTTAGCTCAAAGCGTTTTGTAGTCAATGACATGGACTGGCAAATGATTAAAGCTCATATGGGGCAAAGTGAATATTTGTTGGAATTTTTATTGAAGGATACAGCGCAACTACATGAGTTTGAACAAATGTATCAATCTATGGATTTACCACAGCAGGGTCCAACGATTACTTATACGCTATATAAGGTGTTAAATGCGGCTACAGAAGGGCTGATAGCTTTTGTTATTATGTTAATCAGCGCTTTATTGATATTTATTGCCTTGCTATGTATACGCTTTATAATGATGGCAGCATTAGAGGAAGATGCACGAGAAATAGCTGTAATGAAGGCAATAGGTATTCCTCGTAAACAGATTCAAAAGCTTTATTTAACCAAATATATAGCCCTTGCATTTACAGCGAGTACAGCTGGGTATGTTTTGGCTTTATTCATCAGTCCATTATTGACCAAAAATATAGCACTATATATGGGGGTGGGGAAACAGTCTGTATGGCACTATATCATCCCATGTGCTGGCGTATTTGTTATTGCCTTGTTGATTATTGGTTATTGTCAGCTTATTTTACGAAAATATCAGCATATTTCTACTGTAGAGGCTTTGCGTACAGGCCATTTAACAGAAAAATCTTCAAGCAAAAAGGGACTATTGCTGCATCGTAGTAAAAAAGTAAATATACATGTGTTTTTGGGGATAAAGGATATTTGGGCAAGATTGAATATGTATAGTGTTATCGGGATTGTTTATATGATGTGTTTATTTATGATGATTGTACCAGTCAATTTCCTGTATACGATACAATCACCAAGCTTTATTACTTATATGGGAGCAGGGCATAGTCAAATTCGTATTGATTTACAGCAAACAGTGGATATTGAACAGCGCTTTCTGCACATGCAAGAAACGTTAAGGACTGATCCTGATATTGTCAAATATGCATCCTTTATAACAAGTGGCTATAAGGTTGAGCTTCAGGATGGTAAATATGACAGCATTCATGTAGAGACGGGTGACTTTTCAATTTTTCCACTCAGCTATTTGAAAGGAAAAGCGCCCAAGCAATTAGGAGATATAGCGCTGTCGGTTTTAAAGGCAAAGGAATTAGAAAAAGATATTGGTGATGATATAGTACTTTTGATTAATCACCAAAAGCATCGATTGACTATTTCGGGCATTTATCAAGATATGACAAATGGTGGTAAAACAGCAAAGGCTTATCTTGATGTTCCACCAACTAATATTCTTTGGTACACGGTGAATGTGGATATGAAACAGAGTATCATACTTGATGATAAATTAGAGGCATATAGGGATGCATTCTATCCAGCGAAAGTGACTGATGTAGCACATTATCTTGCTCAAACCTTTGGTACAACCATTGCACAGTTACAGCTCGTGACTAAATTTGCAATAGTGCTCGCACTTGCTATCGCCAGCTTAATGACCATGATGTTTATGAAAATGCTGTTAGCTAAAGAGGCTACACAAATTGCTATTATGCGCAGTCTAGGATTTACTGTGCAGATACTACGCCTACAATATACAATTCGTATTGTCTGTGTTGTGCTATTAGCCATTGTTAGTGGGATGATACTTGCTCAAACAATAGGGCAAGTGCTGCTTCGTCAATTAGGTGCTATTATGGGCGCACCTAATATAGCGTTACTAACCCATCCATATATGTCTTACTTGATTTGTCCATTGTTATTACTAAGCATTGTGCTAATAGCTGTATGGTTAAGTAGTAAAGGACTTAAGCAACAAAAAATGTTGATGAAGTTAGGGGGAGAATGATGACAACAATTGTGAGTGCACAGCATGTCAATAAAGTGTATAAAATGGGGGAAACACAGCAACATGTGTTGAAAAATATCGAGCTAGCCATTAAAGAGGGCGAGTTTATCGCCATTATGGGACCATCTGGCTCTGGAAAATCTACATTGCTTTATGCCGTTAGTGGGATGGATCAAATAACCTCTGGCCGTGTACTGTTTCAAGATAAAGAGTTAACGGCTTTAACAGAGGAGCAGTTAGCAGCATTACGGTTACAAACAATGGGCTTTATTTTTCAGCAAAGTCATTTGTTAAAAAACTTAACGATTTTCGATAATATTATTTTAGCAGCCTATTTAGCCAAAATAGAAAATAGACAGACAGTTAATCGAAGAGCACTGGAGTTAATGAAGGGGATGGGGATAGAGGAACTAGCTAATCACATGATTACACAAGTATCGGGTGGTCAGCTACAAAGGGCAGCCATTTGTAGAGCATTGATGAATAATCCCCGTATGCTTTTTGCTGACGAACCTACAGGTGCACTGAATACAAATGCAGCCATAGAGGTGATGGATATTTTAGCAGACATCCATCAATCGGGTACGACGATTATGCTTGTTACCCATGATATAAAAGTAGCTGCTAAAACAGAGCGGGTACTTTTTATGGTGGATGGGCAAATTGTAGCGGAGCACACTTTAGGGACGTATAAGAAGGAGCAGTTAAAAGCAAGGGAAGAAAGACTTGTCGGTTGGCTGTCGCAGCTTGGATTTTAACATAGATAGGTAAAGACAAAAATGTGAATTATGCCATTTTTGTCTTTTTATTTATTCAGAGATAGACCTTTATTAGTAGTAGGGTTATTTTCTATTCAATTTCTTTTATTAAAAAGGTTGTACGAATGGTGGAACTTCTTTTATGATTAGAGAGTATGAAAAAAGGAGCGTAACAACATGAATGCTAATTTAGAAAATGAAATATTATCGCGTCGTACATTTGCGATTATTAGTCACCCTGATGCAGGGAAAACGACGATTACAGAGAAACTTTTACTATTTGGTGGCGCAATTCGCGATGCTGGGACGGTAAAAGGGAAAAAAACAGGAAAATTTGCAACATCTGACTGGATGGAAATCGAGAAACAGCGTGGTATTTCGGTTACTTCTTCCGTGATGCAATTCGATTATAATGGCTCACGTGTCAATATTTTGGATACACCTGGACACCAAGACTTTTCGGAAGATACGTATCGTACATTAATGGCTGTGGATAGTGCGGTGATGGTTGTCGATGCTGCAAAGGGGATTGAGGCACAAACATTGAAGCTTTTCAAAGTTTGTAAAATGCGTGGTATTCCTATTTTCACATTTATTAATAAGTTGGACCGTCAAGGGAAGGAGCCACTTGAGCTGATTGAAGAGCTTGAGGAAGTGCTTGGCATCCATGCGTACCCAATGAATTGGCCAATCGGTATGGGGAAAGAATTTTTAGGTATTTACGATCGTTACAATAAACGAATCGAACAATTCCGTACAGAAGAAGGCGAACGATTCTTACCAATTGATGATAATGGTGAACTAGCAGTAGAGCATCCGATGAAGGTAACATCCTATTACTCACAGGCAATGGATGATATTATGCTGTTAGAGGAAGCAGGGAATGAATACTCTGAGGAAAAAATTCGCCGTGGTGAATTAACGCCTGTATTCTTTGGTTCGGCCTTAACAAACTTTGGGGTACAAACATTCCTTGAAACGTATTTAAAATTTGCACCAACGCCACAACCTCGTTTAACAGAGGATGATCAAATTATTGATCCAGTGGAACATGATGAATTTTCAGGCTTTATTTTCAAAATTCAAGCAAATATGAACCCTGCTCATCGTGACCGTATTGCCTTTGTGCGTATTGTATCAGGGAAATTTGAGCGTGGGATGAATATGACATTATCTCGTACAGGTAAATCCTTTAAAGTGACACAATCTACACAATTTCTTGCAGATGACCGTGAAACCGTGGATGAAGCGGTGGCAGGCGATATTATCGGTTTATACGACACAGGAACATATCAAATTGGGGATACAGTAGTTGGTGGTAAAAAAACATTACAATTTGAAAAATTACCACAGTTTACTCCTGAGTTATTTGTACGTGTGACAGCGAAAAATGTTATGAAATCGAAGCAGTTCCATAAAGGGATTTTACAATTAGTGCAAGAAGGCGCGATTCAGTATTATAAAACATTGCATACAGAAGAAGTTATTCTTGGTGCAGTGGGACAATTACAATTTGAAGTATTTGAGCATCGAATGAAAAACGAGTACAATGTGGAAGTAAGGATGGAGCCAATCGGTTCTAAAATTGCACGTTGGATTGAAAATGAAGAAGATGTGAAGGAATCCATGTCTTCTAGCCGTTCAATGCTTGTGAAAGATCGCTTTGATAATTTAGTGTTCTTATTTGAAAATGAATTTGCGATGCGCTGGTTTGCAGATAAAAATGAGCATATTAAATTATATAGCCTTTTATAACAAGAAACACGGGTTGCCTTTATTGGCAGTTCGTGTTTTTTATCATCAAATAGGCTCAATATAGAAGAGAGGTAGTATGAATGGAAGCCATTTTATTGCAATATGGTTGGGTATTAATTGTACTCGTCGTCTTAGAAGGTTTGTTAGCAGCAGATAATGCAGTCGTTATGGCGGTTATGGTGAAACATTTACCAGAGAAGCTACAGAAAAAAGCATTATTTTATGGTTTATTCGGCGCACTGATATTCCGCTTTTCAGCCTTATTCGTTATTACGATATTAGTGAACTATTGGCAAATTCAAGCGGTAGGGGCAGCTTATTTATTATTTATGTCAGCTAAAAATATTTATGATTTGCGTCATAAAGACGATGAGGAAGAACAAACTACAGAGAAAACGGCTAAAAAAGGTTCTGGTTTTTGGATGACGGTGTTAAAAGTCGAAGTGGCAGACATTGCATTTGCCATTGATTCCATGCTAGCTGCCGTTGCAATTGCCGTAACATTACCAAAGCTAGGCGATTTTCAAATTGGTGGTATTAATGGTGGACAATTTACCGTCATGTTAGTTGGGGGCTTTATCGGAGTCATTATGATGCGTTTTGCAGCACAATGGTTTGTGAAGATTTTAAATAAATATCCGTCATTAGAAACAGCTGCATTTTTAATTGTCGGTTGGGTTGGTGTGAAATTAGTTGTATTAACTTTATCACATGAAAAAGTAGGGATTTTACCAACAGAATTTCCGCATTCCACAGCATGGGAATTAACATTTTGGATTGTCTTACTAGCGATAGCCTTCCTCGGCTATTTATTTGGAGTTCGCGCGAATAATAAGAAAGAATAGAATTTTTGATTCTACTTTCTTTTCTTGCTGGATTTTCTTATACTAATTGAATCAAAGTAATTAATCATGAAAGGGAGGAATGATAAAAGTGCCTTGGAAAAAAACAACGAGCAGACTTGTTACACCCTTTCAAGTGCTGGTTTCCTATTATTTTATAGCCATTGCTATTTCCTTCCTATTACTAAGACTTCCTTGGGTACATAGACCAGGAATAGAGGTTTCATTATTGGATAGTTTATTTACAGCGGTTAGTGCTGTAAGTGTAACAGGTTTGACGACTATCAATATTGCAGAGAGTTATACAACATTGGGTATGGTCATGCTGTTAATTATTTTACAACTTGGAGCAATTGGTATTATGTCACTTGGTACGTTTGTTTGGTTGCTTGTAGGGAAAAAAATTGGTATGCGTGAACGTCAATTGATTATGATTGATCATAATCAATATAATTTATCAGGTGTTGTGTACTTAATACGTGAAATATTAAAAATTTTAATCGGGATTGAAGTCATAGGCGCGCTCATTCTCACTATCCACTTTTTGAACTATTTTGATACATGGAAAGAGGCCTTATTTCATGGTGTGTTTGCCTCTATTTCTGCTACAACAAATGGTGGTTTTGATATTACAGGAATGAGCTTATTGCCATTCCATAATGATTATTTTGTGCAGTTTATTACAATGGTTCTTATTGTATTAGGAGCAATTGGTTTCCCAGTATTAATCGAAGTGAAAAGCTTTTTATTACACCGCCGTACAAATTTTCGCTTCAGTTTATTTACTAAAATTACAACGGTAACGTATGCATTATTATTTGTCGTCGGAGCCATCGTCATTTTAGTATTGGAATCTTTTCACTCTTTTAAAGAAATGTCATGGCATGAAGCGCTATTTTCTGCTATGTTTCACTCTGTTTCGACAAGATCCGCAGGGTTAACAACATACGATGTTACAACATTTAGTGAAGCAACTGATGTTTTTATGAGTTTTTTAATGTTCATTGGTTCTTCTCCAAGTTCAGTAGGTGGGGGAATTCGAACAACGACATTTGCCATTGCCATTTTATTTTTAATTACTTTTGCAAGAGGGAAAGAGGATATTCAAATATTTGGGCGGGAAATTCATTTAATTGATGTATTCCGTTCGTTTGTCGTTATTTTCCTTGCCTTCTTTATGGTATTAACAGCAACGATGATTCTACTTGTTACCGAGTCACATGCCACATTAATTCAAATTATTTTTGAGATTACATCGGCGTTCGGAACGTGTGGAATGTCTTTAGGGATTACATCTGATTTGTCTGTTGTTGGCAAATTGATTATTATTTTGCTCATGTTTGTTGGACGTGTAGGGCTCATCTCATTCCTTTATACGCTTGGTGGCGGTGGAAGAGGCAAAAAACCAAATTATCATTATCCAAAAGAACGTGTTATTATCGGATAGATTATTTTGAGAATTATTGAAAATGAAAAATGCTGAAACGTTGATTTACTAACGCTTCAGCATTTTGTATTCGATTAGTTATAAACGCCGTTAGCATACACATACATAGTGATGGTGCCTCCGCTTGCTGTTCCTGTTGAACTAGTATACGATACACTAGAGTTAACCCTTAACATAACAGTGTTATTATTAGTAACAGTAGTTCCTGTTACTTTCAAATCCGAAGAAGTGGGTTTATTAATTATCTTAGATGAATAACTTGTAGCACCTACTATTTTGCCATCAGATATACATGTTGCAGTTATGAACATTGTACCAAGGTTAGCGTTATTATAAAGGTCAGTCATTATAACAGTCTTAGATGCAGGTATTTGTGCTTGAGTTAATGTTGGAAGAACTCTAAATTCAATCCCGTTGATTTCGTAAACTTGCTCGGAAGTGTCTGTAGCATCAAGTGTGAGGTGGAAACCTTCTTCTGAGAATTCTTCAGTTTCTGTATTTTGTGCAAAAGCAGCAACTGGTGTTACCATACATAAAATCATTGTCAATATACTTAGTATCCATTTTTTCATTGTTAAATTCCTCTCTTTTCATTTTTTCAATAATTACTTCGATTTTGAAGTAGCCATCACATCCTTAAAGTAAATCTTGCTGTATGCGATAGTATAAGTGATTTATTAGTATAAGAGAGAAAACTGCATTGGAATTACTATGGTGTAGATTTCATATAACGCGGTGTAGTACCTATAGGGTTCAAGCTTGGAAAGGGTAGATGATTATTGTTGGTTACCCAGCCAGTAAAACGAAATGTAAATTCTACTCGTTCATCTGTATTCTTTTTATCAATATCCCGTACATAAGCTTTTAATTTACTTTCCAAGTAGTTTGGTTTGGTGAAATCTTTAAATGGTATAGATTTCAACTCGTTAAAAGGTAACAAATAGGCTTCAATAAGTGCATTGAGTTCATCATATTCGATTGGTGCAAGTAGTTCATAATCATATTCAATATTGATGACTGTTGTATATTTTTCCTCATATTGCTCATGTATAATTTCGATTGGATAGTGGTATCTTGCTTCAGTCGCAACTGCACCTGGTGTCACATCATGGTAGAGCTTTTTGTTGATAGTAGGCTCATGTGGTACAGCTTTTCTATCCACCATATTCTTTGGATAAATAATGAATTTATCTGTTGCAAAGTTACCTCTAGATGCTCCTTTTAAAATAGAGTCTTTCATAAATGTGTCGTCTAAATAATTTAGAGGTTTACTGGAGATAGCGAAAACGGAACTAGCCATTATGCCACTTGTTGTAAAGAGCATCAGTAGTACCAGTATCATAATACCTGATTTTTTTTTGCTCGTATCCATAATGGAAACTATTCTCTTTTTTAAACCTTGTGTGCTACCTATAAAATTTGTAGAAAAGACACTAGTCGCTCTTTTTAGCTGTTCAGTACGCAGTATCGTTTGACTGTACGTTTTTTTTGATTCAATCGTTGCATTTTTTGTCGCCGCCGCATCACAGGAAAGTTCACAAAGGTTGTCCAATTCTCTAGCAAATAGGTAAAACAGTGGATTAAACCAGTGAATACTACGAACGAATAATACAAAGGCTTTATACCATAAATCTTGTCGTTTCAAATGGACTAACTCATGTTTGATGATCATGTGTAACTCGGCTTCTTGATAGTCATTACTAGGCAGCCAAATCGTATGTTTGAAAAATCCGACTAACATAGGTGAATGGATACAATGAGATTCTTTTAAGGTAATCTCTTTGTTAATATGCAGCTCCTTTTTCACTTGTTCAAGCAAATGAAGGGTGCTAGATGCAGTTAAGGTTTGTCCCCATCGGTTAACCGTTCTTAGAAAACGATAATGTCGTATAAGATGAATGACCACAAATACAATGATTCCTATAATCCATAGTATTGCTCCTAGTTGCCATATAGAAAGTGTTGCCACTGTTTCTACAGAGGAAGATATAAGCGTTATTTTACTACTGGTAGCTGGTACAAGGACTGATTTAGATGGTACTGGTTCTAGTTCTGTTAGTTGGACAAACTTAGTTGTACTATTGAATGTAAAGGGAAAAATAAATCCTAAGAGAATGCTAAGCCAACCATAATAGAGCCATTTAGCACGATATCTTTTTAAAAGGATAGGTGTGATACTCATAAAAAGTAATCCAATAACAGTCATTACTACAGTTCTAAATAACAAACCAACCATGATACTTTGCATACTAATCCTCCTTTTCTTCTACCCATTTAAGCAAAGAATTTAAATCTTCATCAGAAATGGTATCGGCCTTATAAAGCGTGCCTACTAAATTCATAAAAGAGTTTTTATGGTAGAGTTTCATAAAATGAGTTGTTTCAAATTGTAAGTATTCATTTTCTTCTACTAATGGATAATACAATCGCTCTTTTCCTCTTTTCTCACTACGAAGAAATCCGCGTTCTATTAACCTGTTCATAAGGGATACAACGGTTTGAATCTTCCATCCACTCTCATTGCCGACCTTTTCCATTATGAAGCTTGTTGTGATGGGAGGTGAGCTTTCCCAAACAATTTTCATAATTTTAAATTCTGTTTCAGGTAATCTTTTCATAATAGCATCCACTCCTATTTAAGACGTTTGTATTAATTATATAATACAAACGTCTTAAATGAATGTCAATATAATATTTGGAAGAAATGGAATAAGAATTTTCAATATCCATAACATGTACCACCGATAAGATAAAAAATCCCTGTGACGATTGTTCACAGGAATTTAGTCAATTAATTCATTTGTAATGTGGCGAAATATGGCTGTTGACCTTGACGGAAATAGGCGAGTAGATAGCCTGCATTTGGCACAATTCGACCTTTTGTAAAATTAGTATAGTCAAAATGGTGTGGCACAACGAGTGTATGCTTAAATAGCTCTTTTTCTGATAAGTTGAAATCGGCAAATTCTTGTCCAGCAATTGTCGGATTTTCACGTAAAGCATTGTAGATTGTCTTTTGTTGTTCCAGTGTTGGACGTTCTTCCCACCATAATTTACGGGGTTGGAATTGTTGGGCTGCCAAATAATCAAGCTGCATTAAACTTTGAATAATCGCTAAATTAGCACCTTCTACTGTTTCTAAGAAATCTAATAATCGACGGAATAAATCCTCAAGCTGATGACCAATACGTGACCAACCTTTTGTTTCCCAATACGTTCCGAAATTTTGGAAAAAATCAAAAGGTGTTTCAAATACTTCTGTCACTAAATATTCAATCGTATAATCCATGCGATGGGCATTCCAATA
This sequence comes from Lysinibacillus piscis, assembly GCF_026012395.1. GTDB lineage: Bacteria > Bacillota > Bacilli > Bacillales_A > Planococcaceae > Lysinibacillus > Lysinibacillus piscis. The sequence continues at coordinate 791,746 of NZ_BRZA01000001.1, read as the reverse complement.
TTTCTCTAAAACATCCTCTGCATGCTTGATACGCACAATTTCGTCAAAAGTTAACATATTATTTGAGAAAATTTCATAAGGTGCTATATCGACATAGGTGTAACCAAATTTCTCAGCCTCTAAACGCAGTCCTGTGCCTCGCAGTAATTTTAAGAAGCCAAGCTGTAATTCTTCAGGGCGCATGGCGAAAACATCGTTAAATGTTTGACGGAAGCTTTGGTAATCTTCTTCAGGTAAACCAGCGATTAAGTCTAAATGCTGGTCGATTTTTCCACCATCCTTGACCATTGTCACTGTACGTTTGAGCTTGTCGAAATTTTGGCGACGTTTAACGAGTGTATTGGTTAAGTCATTCGTAGACTGTACACCGATTTCAAAGCGGAATAACCCTTTTGGTGCATTGTCATTTAAAAATTGAATGACTTCGGGGCGCATAATATCTGCTGTAATTTCAAATTGAAACACGACATTAGGTTGATGCTCGTCAATTAAAAATTGGAACATTTCCATAGCATAGCTGCGGCTAATATTGAAGGTACGGTCAACAAATTTGATAGTACGAGCGCCATGGTCCATTAAAAAACGGATATCTTCTTTTATTTTTTCACGATGGAAATAGCGTACACCTACCTCGATAGAAGATAAGCAAAATTGACAGCTAAAGGGACAGCCACGGCTTGTTTCGATATATTGAATTCGTTTACCCAAATGTGGTAAATCCTCTTCAAAGCGAAATGGGCTAGGCAATTCTCGTAAATCAATTTTAGGAGGTTGCATATGAATTTTCACTTTATTGTCTTCTAAATAACAGATGCCAGGTACATCTTCTAATGCAATTTCACCAGCTAAATGACGTAGCAATTGCTTGAAGGATGTTTCGCCTTCACCCATAACAATAAAATCAACTTCCTCCATACGACGTAGCCAATGATGTACATCGTAAGATACTTCTGGACCACCCAATATGATTTTGACATGTGGGCAAACCGTTTTTAACATTTTGACAACATGAAGAGTTTCTTCGATATTCCAAATATAACAACTGAATCCAACAATATCTGGATTTTTTTGAAACAAATCTGCTACAATGTTAAATGCAGGGTCTTTAATCGTATATTCTGCAATAATTGGATTAAATTCAGGTAATGCAGCACCTTTTAAATAACGTAATGCTAAATTCGTGTGAATGTATTTCGCATTTAAAGTCGTTAAAATAATATTCATACAATAATCTTCCTTTCAACATATTATTGTAGCAGTCAAGTAGCTATCATACAATATAATCCTTTTTACCTATTTATTTTGTCAATAGTTCATGAAATAATTTTAAATACTTGAATTTACTAAATTTTGTAATAATAAAATAAAATTATCATAGAGTATAATAAAGATTTAAAAATGAAAGTTTTTACTCCTTTGAAAGGTTCGGTGAGAAAGTTGAAGCAAAATGATATTAATCAATGTTTTGAAAATCTTGAGAAAAGTACTTCGTCACCAACGCTTATACTGAATAAACTAGGAAAAATTTTAATTGCTAATGAGGCTGCAATTGAGCTTATTAATGCCAATTTTGCCTACATGGATCGTTTAATAATGGACGAGCCATCCACTTTAAAGTGGGAGAAATTCGTTAATCGTTTATCAAATGACATAGAATTAACGGAAAATTTTAATATTATAACGGATGATAATGAATATGTTATGCTATCTTTTCACTGTGTATATGAAGCACGTACAGGAAGAATTGTGGCACAAATTTCAAAATTACATTACGGTATTGTACATGAGCAATATGGCTATAAAAGACAGAGAACGGCACCAACATTTAATGCGTATAATCATTTGCCATATGCCGTTATTATTAGTGATGCAAGCGGTATTATTTGCATGTTAAACGATCAGGCTGAAATGTATTTGAAAATTCAAAAATCACAGCTACTTAATAAAGCCCATCAGCATATATTCGATACTTTTTCGCTTCAAAAGGAGCAAATTACAGAATATCTTGCAAAGCTGATGGGTGAGAAGCATGCGAGCATTCATGTTGTAGATGAAACAGCCAATCGCCAAATTTGTTACTACCAAATTTCGAGCATTTTTGATGAATATAATAATATTATTGTCACAGTCATTCAAGATGAAACAGAGAAAAAGGAATTAGAGCATGAGATAGAGCATCAACAAGCCTTAAATGTTGTTGGACAAATGGCAGCCTAGTATTGCACATGAAATAAGAAATCCGATTACATCTTTAAAAGGTTTTACAGAGTTGCTTAAGCTGAATGCGGATAATGAGTCACTCATGTATTTATCTGTGATTGATACTGAGCTACAGCGCATGGATCAAATTTTATCAGAGTTGCTAGTATTATCTAAGCCAGCTAATATGAAAGTTGAATTGGTGGAGCTTGATTACTTGATGAAGCAAGTAATTGAATTTATGCTACCAGATGCGATTATGAAAAATATTATGATTCAATATTCCGCAACTAGTCCCATATATATTGGTGGCAATAGTGGGCGTCTGAAGCAAGTATTTATTAATTTAATCAAAAATGCCATGGAGTCAATGCACACTGGTGGAACCATTACAGTTGAATTGAAAAAGATAGATTGTTCCATGGTAACAGTAGTAATCAAAGATGAAGGAATGGGTATGGATAGCCAAACACTGCAAAATCTATTCCAGCCATTCTATACAACAAAATCGACAGGTACTGGATTGGGACTAGCCTTTGTGAAGAAAGTAATCGAGGACCATGAAGGTTTTATTAGTGTGGATAGTGAGCTACAGAAGGGAACAGCATTCCAATTGTATTTCCCAAGCTGTACGTTTAATAAAATTGATATTTCTATGGATGAGTCTGCTTATTTATTAACATAACAAGAAAAAATGAAGAAATATGTTGCGACTTTTGACAATTCTTTTCTAAAATCGCTATAATGGCATTTATAGATGAGCGAATTGAGAGGAAAAGAAGCATGAAATCAGAGGATATCAAACAATCATTAAAACTATACATTGTATTGTCGCGTGCACATAAAGCCATTAATGAAGTAACACATCAATTTTTTCAAAATAATGGGTTAAACCCTACAGAATTTGCTGTATTGGAGTTGCTTTATCATAAAGGGCGACAACCACTACAGCAAATTGGCAATAAAATATTATTAGCAAGTGGCTCTATCACGTATGTCATTGATAAACTTGAAAAAAGAGGTTATTTATCACGTGTGTCTTGTCCATCAGACCGTCGTGTGACATATGCTGAAATTACAGAGGCAGGCTCTACGTTTATGGATGAGCTATTCCCGAAGCATGAGCAGCATTTACATGAATTAATGAGTGCTTTAACGAGTGAAGAAAAAGATGAGGCGATTGCGCTCTTAAAAAAACTAGGTCTATCTATTAAAGATTTGTCTTATTAAAAGGCTGTTGAGAAAGTAATTTACTTTCCCAACAGCCTTTTGTTGTACTACGCTTACGCACAGAAAAATGCGTTGTTTGAAGCGTTTATTATTTTTTTGAAATCGTTGTTGCCATCGTTAACATCGCATTTGTTAAGTCTAATTCACTGTTATCATGAATAGTTAATTTTGTAATTAATTGATCTTTTTCAAATACAACACTTACTACTTTTTCAGTGTCAAAATCAACAACAGTGCCTACGATATTTTTCACATCTTTGAACATCGATAGTTCTTCGGCAGGTAGATCAATTGTGCTACCAACGGCATTCATATAATCTTGCATGGATGTTTTAATCGTATCAAAGTTTGTTTGGGAAGCATCAAATGTTTCAATACGCATAAAGACCTCATCATTTTCTTTAGACACTAACAGATCTTTACCAGGCTCTTCTTGTGTCAATGTGAATGCAGGTAGTTGTTGAAGCTGAAAGTTCTGTGCCTCACTACCAACTAATGTTGTTTCTTCCGTTTTATCCACACCTTTTTGTACATAGGTTACTTCTTGCTGTGATTCAGTAGCAGGTTCTTCTTTTGTGCTTTCATCAGTAGACGCTTCATTTTCATCGGTAGTCTCTTTAGTTGGCTCTTGCTCAATTTGTGTATTGGCAGGATCATTTTTCTCTGAGCCAGAGTTCTCTGTTTTTTCAGTGGTGTTACAGCCGACTACTAATACCGTTGTTAACAGTAATACAAGTAATGATAATAATTTCTTTTGCATGAAAAGCCCTCCTTTATACATTAAACGTCTAGCATAAGAAACGGTTGCCAAATGTTAATGTTATGATGTTAAAGGTAATACTAAAAATAATAGTAATATGAACACTACATGAGCTACAATAATGAGTGGCATACTTTTGCGCCATTCGTATAAAAAGCCCCAGACGATGCTTGCTATAAAGGCTGCTATCACACCTAACAAAAAGCCGCTAAGCGCAATAGAGAGTGCACATAGAATAGCTGTTGTAATCACAGCAAAAGCAGGACGCATGAAGCGTTTTAACTGTTGCTGAATATAGCCACGCCAAAATAATTCTTCGCCAATAGCGATAATAAAAACAAGTAAAATATAATGCCAAATATTTTGGGGTCCATATTTTACTAAGAAATTGTGAACAGATTGAACAAATGAATTGTTAATATAAGGTGTGAGCCAATAGCCAAACCGTACAATACCATAAATAATTGTACCGTATCCTATACCGAAAAGTAAAAATTGCCATGTCGGTAGCTGATCTTCAATATTCCCTGCTAAAATTGCTACGGCAATACATACTAACAATGTGAACGCATATAAATACCAAAATACTGGTGGGTTAGCAAAGGTGAAAGCAAGCATACCATAAACAAATAATAAAGAAAGGAGTAGTGTTATTGTATGTTTAGAATTTGTAAGCATTATCCGACCTCCATATTTTAATTTTATCAAAAAAAAAGCCCTATATCATCTATAAAGATAATTAGGGCTATTCAGACTATTAAGCTTCGTTTAAAATTTTGTAGCGTTTATGGTTGACCACTGTTCTTTCTTCAATTCCAAGAGAGTCGAAGTCTTTCATATATGTTAGATTGACAATTACTGAATTTTCATTTACCTTTTCGACGATACCTTGAAAACCGTTTTTTAATTCGATAATATTACCAACTTCAGCTATTTTCACAGACAATCCGCACCTCCATTGCTTAATATTATATAGCCTGTATTAAAAATTGTAAAACGTAAAGTTTTTTTGTATCAATTATCATAAATTGAGTAAAAATGAATAAAAAGGAATCGATAACATGGAAAAATACGAAGAAATGCTCCTGCAATTAGAAAAAGGAGAACTACAGCAAATTGAAATAACAAAAGAACAATTTTATGAATTTAGAGAAATACTTGTTAAACATCCACTGTTTAAACATTTTAGAGGAGAGGCCAAGCAAGGTGGCTATATTATTTACACATACCAAGACATACCAAGAAGTTAATTTGTCGAATATTGTCGTAAGTTAATGCTGTAAGAAATGAAATATAATTGTATAATAATGGTACGACTATTTGAATGTGAGGGGTGTGTGAATGGGTAAACTACTTTTGAAGCAAATGGAGAAAACACGTGAAATGATGATTCGTTCTGGTGTGGAAAACGGGTTGCAAAATGTGAAGACCATTCAACTGAGTCGCCGACTAGATCAACTAATGAATACGTATTATAGGCAGATGGCACTTGAAGAAGAGAAACATGAGAGTGAGTAACGAGTATAGACTGATTTTAGTTAACCATTATTGTACAGACTGTATCAAAATCTTTAGCAGGCTTTTTAAAAGCTGTATAACATTCGCATTCCTCATTAGAGCAGTGAGAACTTTCTCACTTGCTCTTTTTTTGATTTAAAAGCAGTGGTAAGCCTAAAAATAGTGCGCTGTAATAGGTAGGTAATATAACTACAAGAAGAGTTTGAATTATTGCATTTGTTCTACTACACTGAAAATATATGATGAAAAGGGGCAATTACATATGGAAAAAGAACGAATTGCATTTATTGGTACAGGCGTGATGGGGGCAAGCATTGTCAAACATTTATTACAAAATGGAAATGAGGTAACTGTGTATACACGCACGAAAGAAAAGGCAACATCACTTTTAGCAATGGGAGCAAAGTGGGCAGATTCGCCAGCAGAAGCATTTAAGGATGCACAGATTGCGCTCACAATGGTCGGTTATCCAGCAGATGTAGAAGCGATTTATTTTGGGGAACATGGTTTGTTACAGGAGACAACAAGGGGACGTATTGTCATCGATATGACAACCTCTGAGCCAACTTTAGCAAAACGAATTTTTGATTATGCTGATAGCTTGGGGATTGAGGCGTTAGATGCACCTGTTTCGGGTGGGGACATTGGTGCACAAAATGGAACATTATCCATTATGGTTGGTGGTAAACAGGAAACATTTGAAAAAGTACTACCACTAATGCAGCATTTTGGCGGCAATATTGTGTATCAAGGTGAGGCGGGAGCAGGTCAACATACGAAAATGTGCAATCAAATTGCGATTGCCTCAGGGATGATTGGCGTATGTGAGGCATTAGCCTATGGATTAAAGGCTGGATTAGAACTGTCGACGGTTTTACAATCCATTTCAGCAGGTGCGGCAGGGTCGTGGTCGCTCAGTAATTTAGCACCTCGCATGATGAAAGGGGATTATGCACCAGGTTTTTATATCAAGCATTTCGTAAAAGATATGAAAATTGCTTTAGATGAATCGCAAAAAATGGGCATTACATTACCAGGCCTAGCACTAGCGTATGACATGTATGAAAAACTAGTTGAGGCTGGCTACGGTGAAAATGGGACACAGGCATTAATGAAAGTCTATGATGTTTTGTAAATAATATTAAGTTTATTTAAAGAAACGCTATTTTTAATGCGAAAAAAATTTTTTTCACTATGATTAGGAGAGTGGAGGTGAGCCAGTTGCAAAATCATACTGGACAAGTACAGCATCGCAGTCAGTTAGCATTATATTTATCCCTACCAATTTTATCATGGGCATTTTATGATTTTGCCAATACAATATTCTCCTCTAATATTAATACGGTGTTCTTCCCGTTTTATATGGATGAAGTATTAGGAAAAAATGAAACCATGCAGCAAGTTGCCAGTACATTTATCTCTTATGCCAATGCAATAGCGAGTTTCTTTTTAGTAATCTTTTCTCCACTGTTTGGCGTATGGACAGATAGTACAGGTTATAAAAAGAAATATATTGTCTGGTTTGCATCCATTTCAATTTTATTCACCTTTATGATGGGGATTTTTGCAAATTGGCAGACACCTATTCATTCTTCAGGTGTACCGTTCAATTTATTTTTAGTCGTTGCTAGCTTTGTCATTGCAAAGTTTTTCTTCAACTCTAGCCTTATTTTTTATGATGCAATGATGGGTGATTTAGGGACAAAAGAGGAAATGCCACTTATTTCTGGTTACGGTGTAGCAGTTGGTTATTTAGGAACGATTTTTGGACTACTTGTTTATATTTATGTAGGAGATAGTGGATTTCATCGAGCCTTTATTCCAACCGCTATTTTATATTTACTATTTTCATTGCCTTTATTTTTCATTAATAAAGATGTGCCATTGCCGAAAGCACAGCGTAAAACAGTAAAATTTATAGATGGCTATAAGGAGATTTTTCAAACTTTTAAAGATATGCGGCAACATAAAGCCATTTTCACCTTTATGATTGCATATTTTTTCATTAATGATGCCATCTCCACAACCATTGCAATGATGGCTGTCTATGCGACGGCTATTGTTGGCTTTTCATCAGGCCAATTTATCATCTTGTACTTAGTATCGACGATTTCAACCATTATTGGCTCCCTTGCCTTTGGCTATATTACAAAATCCATTGGTGCAAAGCGGGCTATAACATGGGTAGCATTATTAATGATTGTTGCTTTAACATTGGCAGCACTAGCCACACAGCAGTGGATGTTTTGGATTGCTGGTAGTTTATTCGGTGTATCATTGGGCTCTATGTGGGTGACATCGAGAACCTATATTATGGAATTATCACCAACTGCAAAACGTGGCCAATTTTTTGGGTTATTTGCCTTTTCAGGTAAAGTATCCTCCATTGTAGGACCAGCTATTTACGGAACAGTGACACTATGGCTAAAGGATTACGGCACATTAGCTAGTAGGGTCGCTTTGTCTACATTAATTGTACTGACTGTTATCGGCTTATTTGTCCATTTAACCGTAAAGGATAAAAATAGCAAGTAGGAGAAATATAATAGCTATGATACAATTGCTATATAAGTAGATACCGAAAGAGAAAGGGTTGGGATTGCTGTGGAACATAAAGGGATATTATTAGAAAGTGGTACAAATGAGCTAGAAATCGTTGAATTTGAAGTAGGTCATAATAAGTTTGGTATAAACGTAATTAAAGTCAAAGAAATTATTCAGCCAATTCCAGTAACATTTATTCCTCACGCACATCCTCATGTGGAAGGAATTATTCAATTACGTGGTGAGGTTTTACCTGTTGTTGATATGTTAAAGGTACTAGGTATTCAAGGAATGGAACGCAATCCACAACAAAAATATATCGTTGCTGAATTTAATAAGCAGCGTGTTGTATTCCATGTGGATAATGTGACACAAATCCATCGTATATCTTGGAATCAAATTGAGAAGCCTTCTGATATGTATCAAGGTGGTACATCGCAGGTTATTGGCGTAATTAAGCAAAATGAGCAAATGATTTTATTACTAGACTTTGAAAGAATTATGGTTGATATTAACCCTGAATCAGGTATTAGTGTAGAGTCTGTTAAAAAATTAGGTAAACGTGAGCGTTCTGAGAAACGTATTTTGATTGCAGAGGATTCACCGTTATTACGCAAGCTATTATTCGATACAATGAACGAAGCAGGCTATGACAATGTTGAATTTTTTGAAAATGGACGAGATGCTTACGAATATTTAGAATCGATTGCTAAAAATGGTAGTGACATAGCAGAGCATGTGCAACTGGTGGTAACAGATATCGAAATGCCACAAATGGATGGACATCATCTGACACGTAAAATTAAAGAACATCCTGAGTTGAAAAAATTACCTGTTATCATTTTCTCAAGTTTAATTACAGATGATCTTCGCCATAAAGGTGACCAAGTTGGTGCGGAAGACCAAATTAGTAAACCAGAAATTGCAGAACTTATTTTGCGCGTCGATCAATTGATTTTATAAAGATACTGCACATATTAATAATGGGTATCATTAATAAATCAGTAAAGCTAGATACCCTTGTACTAGGTATCTGGCTTTTCTATTTATCTCAACATGGATAAGGACGTGAGCTTATTGGAAAAATTAAAAACAGCGATTATCGATATAGGGTCAAATACAATTCGATTAGTATTATATCAGTACGATCAGGAAGAGGGACTTCGTGAGCTAGGGAATATTAAAACGGTCGCACGTTTGCGCACGTATTTATTGCCTTCTGGTGAGATGTCTGAGGAAGGTATACAAGTATTGACGGAGACATTGCAAACCTTTAAAGCGATGCTGGATGATTTTGAAGTATTTGATGTAAAGGCTGCGGCAACGGCTGCCATTCGTCAGGCTTCTAATCGAGAGCAAATTATTACACAAATGAAAGAGCGCACAGGCATACAAATTGAGCTTTTATCAGAAGAAGAAGAGGCATACTACGGTTTTATAGCAGTGGTGCATTCATTAGGTACAAAATCGGCTGTGACCATTGACATTGGTGGTGGTAGTACGGAAATTACTTTATTTAAAAATAAAAAACTTCAAAAATCACATAGTTTTCCATTCGGTACGGTGTCTTTAAAACAGCGCTTTGTGAAAGGCGATACAATTAATAACGATGAGAAGCAAGAGTTAGTTGCTTTTGTTAGAGAGCAATTTCAGTCGCTGCCATGGATTCAAAATACAGGCTTACCTGTGATTGCAATCGGAGGAAGTGCTCGTAATATTGCACAAATTCATCAGCAACAACGAGCATATCCGATAGCGAGTGTACATGGCTATGAGATGGAGAAAGCTAGTCTTGATGAGCTAAGTGGATTTTTAGGGAATTTAAATTTCAATGATTTAAAATTGCTAGATGGTCTTTCAGTGGATCGTGCAGACATAATTGTTCCCGCATTAGAAGTGTTTCGTGTCTTAATGGAGGTTGTAGAGAGCCCGACATTCCAATTGACGAAAAACGGCTTGCGTGAAGGGCTGATTATCCAACGTATTTTACAAACAGATGAAAATGCATTTGATCGTTATGATGTTTTTGAAGGAACGGCTCGAAAATTAGCACGGCAGTATGGACGTACAGAAAAAGAGGTAGATTATTTATTAGGCTTAGTAGAGCAGCTCTATCAGCAATGCTGTCACTTTGGTTATTTACCATATAATTTGGCTGATTTGGAATTATTAAAAAGAGGAGCAAAGGTATTTAATATAGGCGAATATATTGAATTAGGCTCTTCTAGTCAACATACGTTTTATTTAATTGCTAATCAATCGATTGATGGCTTGAACCATGTAGAGCGTGTGAAATTAGCACTGTTAGCATCTTATAAAAATAAAGATTATTTCCAACGCTTTGCAGCACCATTTATTGAATGGATTAGTCGTGATGAGCTACGGAAAATTCGTGATTTTGGCGCATTATTAAAATTCATTTATGCATTAAACGTCTCCAAACGAAATATTGTACAGCATATTGAGTTACATAGTGCAGAGGGGTATGTACAGGTCGATATCACAACGAAACGCAATGCAGTGGCAGAAAAATATCAGGTGAATCGTCATAAAAAACATTTAGAGCGTGTATTAAAGCTTCCTATCCAAATAAACTTTATTGAAGAAGGGTTGAATACAGATGACAACAGAAATGACGAATAATGAAGTAACAGAGGAACAAGTGTCTCAAGACGATGATTACAAGCAATTATTAGAGGAAATTGCTAAGCCACAATATTATAATAACCGTGAGTTAAGCTGGTTAGCTTTCAATGAACGAGTGCTAGAAGAAGCGGAAGATACAAATAATCCGCTGCTAGAGCGTCTTAAATTTTTAGCCATCTTTAGCTCTAACTTAGATGAATTTTTCATGGTACGTGTAGCGGGCTTGCAGGATCAGGTGCGTGCGGGTTTTCATAAGCCTGAAAATAAGTCGGGCTTAACACCGAAAGAGCAATTAGCTAAAATTGCTGAGCGTACACAAGCATTAGTACGTCGTCAAACAGAAATTTACAAACATTTAGTTTATGATTTATTGCCTCAACATCATGTACATATTGCCGATATAAAAGACCTAAACGGTGAACAAAAAAACTTTATCAATGAATTATTCACAGAGACTATTTTCCCTGTCTTAACGCCAGTAGCAGTAGATGCGTATCGTCCATTCCCTATATTACTTGGAAAAACATTAAATTTACTTGTATTATTAGAGCAAGATGGGACAGACTTAGAAGGGCGAGACAAAGTAGCGATTGTCCAAGTACCATCTGTATTAGATCGCTATATTAAAGTACCTTCCACAGATGGGGAAAAAAAGATTGTCCTACTAGAAGATGTGATTGTTGCGCATATTGAGAAGTTATTTTACGGTTATAGTGTAAAATCAGCTCAAGCTTTCCGTTTAACACGTAACGCTGATTTAACGATTCATGAAGAAGGCGCAAGGGATTTACTTGTTGAAATCGAAAAAGAACTGAAGAAACGTAAATGGGGCGTAGGTAGCCGTTTAGAAGTTCGTGAAGGTGAAATGAACGAAGACGTTTTAAAATATTTATTGGATGAATTTGAAATTGAAGAATCCGATGTTTTCCATATTGATGGACCACTGGATTTAACGTTTATGTTTTCATTTGTGAAAAAAATTGGTGTTGGACTAGAGCATTTAGAGTATGAAAGCTTTATCCCACAACCACCATTGGATTTACAATCAGATGAAAGTCTTTTTGAAAAAGCATTACAGCAAGATATTTTCTTCCATCATCCATATGAATCCTTTGCACCGATTGTTGATTTTGTCGCAGAAGCGGCAGTCAATCCAGATGTGTTAGCGATTAAGCAAACTTTATATCGTGTAAGTGGTAACTCACCAATTATCCAAGCATTAAAGTTAGCGGCGGAAAATGGTAAACAGGTGACAGTACTTGTTGAGTTAAAAGCACGCTTTGATGAGGAAAACAATGTGCATTGGGCGAAGCAACTAGAGCAAGCAGGCTGTCTTGTTATTTATGGAATGAACAGCTTAAAAACACATTCCAAAATAACATTAGTGGTGAGTCGTAAAAACGGAGCAATTGAACGCTTTGTGCATCTTGGCACAGGAAATTATAATGATGCAACGGCGAAAATTTACACGGATATGGGGATTATCACGTCTGATAAGGAATTTGGTATTGATGCCACGAACTTCTTTAACTTTTTAAGTGGTTATACAGAAAAGCCAACATTTAATCATTTAGTTGTAGCACCATTTGATATTCGTGATGAATTTATTGAATTAATCGACGAGGAAATTGCTTGTCATAAAAAGCATGGCAATGGCTTTATTCGTGCTAAAATGAACTCTCTAACAGATAAAGATTTGATGATGAAATTATATGAGGCATCTATCGCAGGTGTAAAAGTTGACCTTATTATCCGTGGTATTTGCTGTATTCGACCAGGAATTCAAGGAATTAGCGAGAATATTACGGTGACAAGTATTGTTGGTCGCTTCCTTGAGCATTCACGTGTCTATTGGTTCCATCATAATGGTGAAAATAAAATTTATCTATCTTCAGCAGATATGATGACACGTAATATGATTAAACGTGTAGAAATTTTATTCCCTATATATGCAAATGATGCAAAAGAGCGTATTATTAACATCATGAATACGCAATTAATGGATACAGCAAAAGGACGTATTCAAGATTTGAACGGTAAATATCATTATAAAGAGTTTGACCGTAGTGAAGCGCCACTGAATAGTCAAGAGATTTTCCTACAGGAAGCTAGAAAGACAGCATTGGACGAAGAATAAAATGGCACGTTATTTAGTGAAATATAGAATTAATCCCTATCACTTAGCTAATGTTTTTGCTAAGACAGCACAAGCCTTTTAACAGTAACATAGGGATAGTGACGCTGGCGAGCAGTGCGTGATTTTTTCACGCACACTACGCAAAATAAAGTAAAGTTTAAATTTGGAAGGAGAGAAGGCGATTCCTCCCCTCTCTATGCGTTTGCTTAGAGGAAGGAGTCTCCTCGCCTATTATGATGAAAAAATATGAACAAGATGTGACACAATTAACAGATTTCAATCATTTAGTGCGATTGAATCCATTTGATGGTGTAGTGCTTTTAAAAAAAGTAAATACTCAAGCATTTGAGGTTATGGATTTTAATGATAAGCTACCACTGTTAATTGAGTTGCATGATGTACAAGCCCTGTCAGCAGAGCAGTTTTTTACTGAGCCATGTTGGCAACAATTAGTAAGCATGTTACAACAAGAGATAATGACTGTAGAACAATACATGGTAATGAGGGCTGCACCGCAGGAGAAAATATTTGCGGTTTCTATACAACACTTAGAACAATCAATGATTGCGATTATTTTACGTGAAAAACAGCAAGAAGTTACACCGCTTTTACAATTTGTCGAGCAACATGTAACCCCTGTGTTAACGATTGATTTGCAAGGAAAAATTATTTATCAAAATCATACAGCTACAGCATTATTAGCAAAGGAACAGCAATGCCTAATAGGGCTAGATATTTTTTCATTGATTGAAGAAGATTACCTTAATGAATTCAGGCTAGTATTCGATAAAACAATTGAAGGCATGGCATTTGGTATGCAAAATTGTTTATTTAAGCATCAATTATTAAGCGCAGATCCCTTTTATTTAAAAGCACAGCCTACTTATTTTCAAAATGTGATTGTTGGTATCCATTTGTTCATCAAAGAGGCAAATGCCTTTGGTAATGATTCAGACATGTCCTATTCATTGGCATTAGTGGATGAAGTAACAGGTCTATGGAATCGTAAAGCTTTTAAAGAACATTGGCAGCTTTATACAACGCAAAAAACATCTCACAGTAAACAAACCTCACTTGTGTTAATCGACATTGACCGTTTTAAAAAATTCAATGAATCTCTTGGCGAAAGCAGGGGTGATGAACTGATGCGAATGTTTGGTCAAAGACTTCGTAAACTTTGCTGTGCTCACTGTTCTGCTTATCGTTATAATAGTGATGAATTTATTTTATTGGTCAAAAATGAAGATGTAGAGATGATTGATGACGTCGTAACGGCTATTTTTGATATGCTGAAAGAGCCATTTATGATTGATGGACAAGAATATTTTATTAGTGTATCGATTGGTATTGCGAATAGTCCAACAGATGGCTATGATTTAGAGACACTTGTACGAAAAGCAGACCAAGCTTTATTTACAGTAAAAGAGCATGGCCGTTCACATCATCGCTATTATCGTGAGGAAATGAGGCATGCTTTTCCAAATGAAGCATTAATGGAGGCACATTTGCGACGAGCAATTGAATTTAATGAATTAAGCATTCACTTACAGCCACAGATGGATTTAACAAATAATCGAATTGATAGCTTTGAGGCTTTATTACGTTGGAATAATCGTAAGTTTGGTTTTGTGACACCAGCACAATTTATCCCAATTGCGGAGGCATCAGGCTTAATTGTGGAAATTGGTGATTGGATTATTGATGAAGTCTGTCGTTATCAGCAAGAATGGCGTATGAAAGGCTATCGTCCTGTACGAATTGCCGTCAACATATCTCCAACCCAATTTAGAAAAGAGGATTTTGCCAATAAAATAAAAGCATCCTTAGAAAAATACAATGTTTTACCAGGCTTATTAGAGGTAGAAATCACTGAAAGCTCCATGACAAATGTGCATGAAACAATCTCCATCCTATCCGAATTAAAGCAATTAGGTGTGTATGTTTCTGTAGATGATTTTGGTACAGGCTACTCCTCGCTAAGTTATTTGAAGCGCTATCCAATCGATATTATTAAAATCGACCAATCGTTTATTGCGGATATTGAAAAAGATGATAAAAATGAGGCTATTATTAAAGCTATTATTTCAATGTCCCATAATCTAGGGCTGGAAGTAGTGGCAGAAGGAATAGAAGATTTATCACAAGCCGACTTTTTGAAACGTTATCAATGTCAAAAAGGTCAGGGTTATTTATACAATAAACCATTACCTGTCGACACAATTGTTGAACAATATTTTTTAAACTAACTCAAATGTAAAATGTCCAAATGTTGATTGAACAGCGTTTGGGCATTTTATATTATTGAAAACAAAAATTTCAATAGTATTTTTGTGAAAGGATTTCCGTGCCATCTCCTTAATAAAGAAATAAAGGCTAAGAGTGTCACGTCCTGTGGCAACGCCTTTGTGACTACTTCAAGGTCTCATATGACTTGCTATCCCATAGGAATTAAGTAGCCTTCTATTTATGGTTGTCATAGGGGCTATTTTTACACATTTTAAATAGAAAAATCATTCAATATTCTTTGTCGAAGTAGTGGAAAGATACGTTATTTAGCTCACTTCTATCCATTAGGAGAAGAAAGTAAAGAAACCCACTTTAGCAGTATGGTTGATTGGAGTGGAGCCAGGTCACTCCTAGGGGATGAACGTCACAGATGAGACCCTGGAGCGAACGCAGTGAGTGAAGCGGCTCATCGGACGCCCCCTGGAAACTCTGTTCTGTGCGAAAGCGTGAGTGAAACGTAGCGACAGCAACATATCTTTTTCTGTGCGAAAGCGTGAGTGCAACGTAGCGACAGCAACATATCTTTTTCTGTGCGAAAGCGTGAGTGAAACGTAGCGACAGCAACATATCTTTTTCTGCGCGAAAGTGAAACGTCAGCAGCAAAGGACGCTGACGAAACGGAAATCAACCCCTTGCTTGGCTAATTAATGCTTTTCCGTTATTAGTATCATCTTTGCTATAAAAATCGCTTATTTTGAATGAATATTATGACAGCTCCCCAATAATATAGTATGATAAAAGTGAATGTTCATTCATTTTGATGAGGGGGAAATGAGATGTTGAAGGGGAAAACGATTATTGTTACAGGTGGTTCTAGTGGGATGGGACTGTATATGGCGAAGCAATTTGTTGCAGAGGGAGCCAATGTAGTTATTACAGGACGTAATGAGGAACGATTAACAGAGGCAAAAACATTTATTTCGGCTGTTGGTCAGACGATTGAAACATTCCAAATGGATGTGCGTGTACCAGAGCAAGCAGAAGCCATGGTAGCTTTTGCTGTAGAAAAATTTGGGCAAGTAGATGGTCTTGTGAATAATGCAGCAGGTAACTTCCTTGTACGTGCAGAAGAGCTATCGCCAAATGGGTGGAAGGCTGTTATTGATATTGTATTGAATGGAACTTTCTACTGTTCAAGTGCAGTAGGAAAATATTGGATTGAAAATAAGGTGAAGGGCTCTATTGTCAATATGGTAGCGACCTATGCTTGGAACGCAGGCGCAGGTGTTATTCATTCAGCAGCGGCGAAAGCAGGTGTGCTATCATTAACGAGAACATTAGCTGTTGAGTGGGGAAAACAATATGGAATTCGTGTGAATGCTATTGCCCCTGGACCAATTGAACGTACAGGCGGTGCGGATAAACTATGGGAATCTGAGGCAGCAGCGACACGTACACTCAATTCTGTGCCATTAGGCCGTTTAGGGACACCAGAGGAAATAGCAGATTTAGCGACATTTATGATGTCAGATAAGGCAGGCTATATGAATGGTGAGTGTGTCACACTAGATGGTGGACAATGGTTAAATCAATATCCATTTTAATTAGTATTGTATAATAACGAGCTTGGATGACACATACTACAAGGTAAAGGAAGGAGTTTTACCGATGGGCATGTGGTTCATACCAGCTATTATTACGATGCTTTTAATTTTAGTGATTTCATTTATCTCTACTTTGAGAATTGCCAAAATGACATCTAAGCGTGAATCAGAAAAAGATACACCAATCGCTGATGCCATTGAAGAATCTCCAACAATGCTAAATCCAATTATATGGGCATATGCGTTATTTTTATTGTTTTTAGGGATTGTTATTTTTTATTATTGGAGCAAGACGGGCTATTAGAAGATGATTAGCATCAAACTTGTTGTGACAGGTTTGGTGCTTTCTTTATGTTGTTGCAAAACTCCCCTGTGCCTTGCCGTGCCCTAAAAGGAAAAAATATGATATGATAAAAGGGAAGCATCCTGTTCTGCAGAAAAGGACAGAAAGGGAGAATATGTTTATGATTTCAACGAATACAAAAGATTTATTAGCAATGCCTATTCAAGAGTTTATCATTTCCTCTGAGAAAGTGGCGCATGTGCAAATGGGGAATAGTGCAGAACATGCACTTCTTGTATTAACACGTACAGGATATTCATCGATACCTGTGTTAGATTTGAAATATCGTTTACAAGGCTTACTTAGTATGAAAATGATTACAGAATCCATCCTTGGACTTGAACATATCGAATATGAAAAGTTAGCGGAAATTAAAGTAGATACAATTATGGACCAAGACATAGCAGTGTTAAATTTAACAGATACCTTTCAAAAAGCCTTAGATTTAGTGATTAACCATGCCTTTTTATGTATTGTGGATGAAGAAGGTACATTTGCAGGAATTTTAACAAGACGTGTGATTTTGAAACAATTAAAAAAATATATTTATCAAAAAGAATAATGCTTGCAGAAGGACTCAAAGTTATTTCATTTGAGCCCTTCTTTGTATATAGAGGAGTGTTAGAGCAGATGGCAACAGAAGCTGAAATTTTAAAGGTATTATCAGAGGAGCGCAATATGAGAAAAGCGGCTGAGCGTTTATTTTTATCACAGCCAGCTTTATCACAGCGTTTACAAACGATTGAGAAGGATTGGGGTACACAGCTTTTTATTCGTTCTCAAAAAGGATTGACGGCAACGCCAGCAGGTGAAATGGTCATTGCCTATGCCATTGAAACATTACTTAAAAAAGAAGAAGTAGTGGAAACCATCCAATCTTTAACAACGAAAGTGAATGGGACATTAAAAGTTGCCTGTGCATCTATTGTTGGACAAAACTGGCTACCGAATGTATTAAAAGACTTTGTCACGCAGTACCCTGAAGCGAAAATATCCCTTATGACAGGATGGAGCTCAGAGATTATTAAAGCCTTGTATGAGGGAGAGGCACATGTTGGTATCGTAAGGGGACAGGTGGATTGGAAAGGAGAAAAAATTCACCTTTTTCGAGATACATTGTATTTAGTGGATAAGCAGCTAAAAACAATTGAAGATGTGTTAACAACAGAACGCCCCTTTATTCAATATAAAAGTGATTCCAATTATTATCAGGAAATTCAACAATGGTGGCAGCAGCATTTTACATCCAATCCAGGTAAACAAATTGTAGTAGACCAAATAGAAATTTGTCGCCAAATGGTATTGAATGGTATCGGCTACGCTATTTTACCATCAATTACGTTGAATGAGCATGATGGTATTAATAAAATTCCACTAGCCAATAATGAAAAGGAATTCGGCATTACACGTGATACATGGCTAATTGGTTATGAATCCTCGTTAGCATTACGTCAAGTAGATGCCTTTGTGAAAGTAGTACAAGAGCATGCGAGTTGTTTGTTTGATTATACAAAATAAAACGTACAAATACTCCCAGATAACGGGGGTATTTTTTATGCAATGGCAATGAGGCATAATTGATAAAGACAATATTATTTGAGGGAAGAGAGGATGATTATATACTGAATGGAACAAAAAGCAAATTAAAGCGTACTATTAGGTAGTTAGTAAAATGATAGAAAAAAGGGGTTGAAATTTTGAAAAAGACAAAGATAAGTGTACTGATACTCATATTAACATTTGTCATTGGCTTGTTATTGCCAATGGGGGAGGCAAGTGCAGCAGCGACACTAGAAGTTCAAGCGAAAATAGGACTAATGGGTAAAGTAAAAGAAGGTGTCGCTACTCCACTTCGTGTCACAATCAAAAATAATGGTGCCGATTTTACTGGGGATATTGTCATTAATTTGAGTCGCTCCTATTTAATCGAAACAGCACCTGTTTATCCGATTTCCATAGCAGCAGGAGAAGAAAAAACATTTGATTTTTATTTAGATAGTTTAGAAAATTCTGGTTATTTGGAAGGGAATGCATTTGCTTTTTATGAAGGGGGTATCGAAAAAGGTAAAAAAATAGCCTACAAAGGATCCAAAAATTTACAAGCTAACTATGTGGATCCAAATACGACCTTTATTTATACATTAACAGACAAAAGTGATCGCTTAGCCGCATATTCTCACATATCTGCAATGTCTAATGGTGGAGGGGTGACAGTCTTTCATCTCAATCAAATAAAGGACTACATGTTACCTGAGGATGCCAAAGGTTTTGCACAGGCCAATATGGTGATAGTTGATGAGGTGTCTATTGCTGATTTATCAGAAAAGCAGCAGCAAGCACTATTAGCATGGGTACAAGATGGGGGGACATTAGTTGTTGGTGGTGGTGAACAAGTTAATGCAACAGCAGGTATTTTTAAGGAGTATTTACCATTAACATTATCACAGCAAACAACATCTGTATCCGCAGAGCATTTAACGACATTATCTGGTGACCAATTTACAGCAGCTATGACAGTATATGTAGCTACACAAAATGCAGGCAGCGTGCCCATTCTAACAGACGACCAAACGATTTTAACGGCTATGAAAACAGTAGGTAATGGTAAAATCATGCAAACAACCTTCTCATTAGGTGATGAGCCACTAGCATCAATGACTGGTTACTCAGCGTTAGCATCAAAAATCGTAGGTATGTCAAACGTGTCAGCACAAGCAGTGAATAGCCCACCTATGATCAATCAAATAGCAAATAATATGCGTTCAATCAATGAATTATTTCCATCATTTGAAGTGTCAGTCGGTTATATCATAGCTGTCATTATTCTTTATATTGTATTGATTGGACCAATTCTTTATATCGTATTGAAAAAGCTAGACAAACGAGAACATGCTTGGTGGATTATCCCTGCTTTATCGATTGTAATGTCCATTGCTTTATTCGTCATAGGCGCTAAGGATCGTATTCTTCAGCCACAGGTTCAGCAAGCCGCTATTTATAAAATTAATGAAGATAGTAGCTTGAGAGGCTATTATGTCGAATCGATTTTAACGAATCGTAGCGGTGATTTTATCGTTCATGCAGATAAAAAAACAACGGCAATGGCTTTACATCGCAATAATGGTCTTACAAATGGTATGAATAATGCACATGAATTTGCTTATAGCAAAGAAAATGCAGAGGGCTCTACATTAATAATGCGTGATTTAAGCTATTGGTCTGTGACATCCTTTACAGGAAAAACAACTGTAGAAAATAGTGGGAAAATGGATATCGATTTACTATTAAAAGATGAAAAATTGACAGGGACTATTAAAAATAATTTCCCATTTGCATTACATGATGTAACTATCCAAACAGGAACAAAAAAGGTGAGACTTGGTACGATTGAGGCAAATGCTACTTTACAGGTAGATAAGGAGCTCAAAACAGCTATTTTGCAAAGCCCACCTTATTTCAATAATTATATATATCAATATCCAAGTAAAAAAGAGGATATTCATAAGTACTTGCTTGAACAAATGGAGCCATTAGCGCTACAGATGATACAGGAAGATAAGAAACCTATCATTAGTGCATGGGCAGAACAAGCATTGGCTGGTGTTGAACTGGAAACAAGTGCGACGATAGCACCTATCTCTTATTTTGTACAACCATTTGATAGCAAAGTAGAGCTAACAGGTCCATTTACAATGAAACGTAATAATTTTACGTATACAGTAGAACCACGCTCTACTAATACATTTGCTAGCCCAATGGATGAACAACTGAATCAATGGAATTTATCAGATGGTATATTTGATGTCACAATGACAATGCCAGAAAATTTTCTAGGTGTTATACAAGAACTACATGAATTAACGATTACGAATAAAGATATATATCGTATGAAGCTTGCTATTTGGAATAATGTCACAAAGCAATTTGAGCCACTTGAGCATAAAGAGGAAACATTAACTGAGCATGTAACAGATTATTTGAATGATCGTGGTGAAGTATTACTTGAATTAACATTTGGGCAAGGACAAACAGGTGATATAGCTAAATTGCCAGATATTGAGCTGAAAGGAGTGACAAAATAATGATTGAAATTCGGGATTTAACGAAAAAATATGGCTCCTTTACAGCACTGGATCATCTTAATTTAACGTTGACAGAAGGCACTGTATTTGGCTTTGTTGGTGCGAATGGTGCAGGAAAATCGACAACATTTTCTATTTTAGCTACCTTGTTATCACCAACAACAGGTGATGCCTTCATTAATGGCAAAAGTATTATTAAAGAGCCAACAGAAGTTCGTAAGCAAATTGGCTATATGCCTGATTTTTTTGGTGTGTATGACCAGCTAAAGGTAGATGAATATTTAGATTTTTATGGTGCAAGTTATGGTATTCCATCAGCAGAACGGAAATTGTTGATTCCACAGTTGTTGGAGCTTGTGAATTTGACGACAAAACGCTATGAATATGTGGATTTATTGTCAAGAGGGATGAAGCAACGATTATGCTTGGCACGTGCTTTAATCCATGATCCAAACGTGTTGATTTTAGATGAACCTGCATCTGGCTTAGACCCACGTGCACGTGTGGAAATGCGTGATATTTTACGTCATTTAAAAACAATGGGGAAAACGATTTTAATTTCCTCGCATATTTTGCCAGAGCTTGCCGAGATGTGTGATGAAATTGGTGTTATTGATAATGGTAAATTGATTGCACATGGTAATGTGGCAGCAATTCAGGCACAGCTACAGGGTGAAAAACGAATTGCCATAAAGGTAACAGAAAAGCTTGTCGAAGTGCGTGCCTTTTTAGAGGAGGACCCACTGATTTCAGCTATTGATGTGGTGGAGAATCGTTTAGAAATTGTCTTTAACTATCGTGGGACAGATGCGGAGCAAGTCGCTTTGTTGAAAAAAGCAGTAATGGCAGATTTGCCGATTTATGCAGTATCAGAGGAAGAAAAGGATTTAGAGGATGTATTTATGGCGATTACGAAAGGAGCAGATAGTCCATGATGGAACGAGTGTATAATCCTGTATTCGTAAAAGAATTGAAATTACGTTTCCGTTCATTTAAAAGCTTTTCAGGCTTGATGTTTTATTTAGCCGTTCTATGTGTGTTTATTGTCGGTTTTTTACTTGTAACAACTGAATTTACAGGAAGAGGATTTTTTAAACCTGATATTAGCTTTATTATGTTTGCGGTACTTTCCATTGTTCAAATGGCCTTAGTGTTATTTATTACACCAAGCTTAACAGCTGGAGCAATTAGTAGTGAACGTGAACGACAAACATTACCGATTTTATTAACAACTACCCAAAGCTCTACGCAAATTATTATCGGTAAACTGTTATCATCTGTCGCTTTCTTAGTGCTGATGTTGATTGCAGGACTACCATTGTATAGCTTAGTGTTTTTATTTGGTGGTGTAGCACCATCACAAGTTGTTTCGATTTTTCTCTTTTACTTAGTAACGGTTTTAGCTATTGGTAGTATCGGCGTGATGTTTTCGACGATTACGAAACGTACGATTGTTGCGATGATTGCCACATATGGTTCGATTATCTTTTTAGGTGGTATTACAGCCTTTTTCTTCTTTTTAACCATCGCATTTCATGGGATGACAGCAGCTGTTGGTAACTCTTGGATGTCTTATTTTTGGGCTGCTATTAATCCAGGCGCATTAATGCTGACGTTAATCTCACCAGAAATGGGTGAGGGGTTAACAGAGGTATCAGGTGTAAGCTTACCTGTATGGGTAACATATTTAATTGTCTATAGTCTTATCATTGTATTTAGCTTGACCATTGCCATCCGAAAATTGCGTGCCAATATGAAAAATAACCGATGAGGAGGAATAGCTATGGAGCATCGTAAGCAATTACGAAAGTATATACAGCGTGCCAAAAGAAGTTTGATAATGGAAAAAAGTATTCCGATTTTACAGTATGGCTTGTTTTTCGCATTGCTTGCGAGTGCATCCATCCTACTCGTTTCAAGGCTATTTATTTGGCCTTATTATCGCCAAATAGCGATTGCTATGTTCGCAGTTGGTCTAGTGCTAACAGTTATTATGATGTGGTGGAAGCGTGTACGAGATAAAGAGGCCTGTCATGTACTCGATAGCTTTTTCCCACATAATGAGCTTGTTACGGCATTATCCTTTGCACAGGAGCATCCACTTGTTCAGTCACTGTTACTGAAAGCGGTACAACGTATGGACATGGCATTTACGAGCTTTAAAGCACGAAAGAAACATGTATTTCGACCAAAAGCATGTATTGGTTTATTTATCACAATGATGGTGTTAGGTATTTTGTATATATTTCCTGCGACAGCACAAATGGAAGCAATTGACGTGGAAAAAGAAAAGGCTGTTATTACAGATATCAAAAAAGACGTAACAAAGCTAGAACAAAAAGCCGAAACAAAAGAAGTGAAAGAGCAGTTACAAGAATTACAACAAAAATTACAAGAGGCACAAACAGCAGAAGCGGCATTACGAGAAGTAGTGAAAAAGCAGAAAGAGCTTGCTTTAAAAGAGCAACAACTGAAGGATAAGCAAGCAGTGAATAAAAAGGATGCGACAGCAGGTGAGCCTTTATCAAAGGAAGAAGGTGAGCAATTACAGCAGCTTGCCCAATTGCAACAGCAACTAGCCCAAAATGCTAATACTACTCAAACAGCAATGAATAAGCTTGGTAAACCAGCAAGTAGTGCACTACAAAAGGCTATTGCCAATGCGAATCAAGCACAGACTTCCTCATCTGGACAGTCCAATCAGAGTGCTACATCAAGTAACAGTCAACAGCAAAGCAATGGTCAGCAAGGAGCTCAACAAGGGACAAAGCAGCAGGGCACTACACAAGGACAAAATGACAATGGTCAACAACAAGGTACTGGAGCAGGGCAAGGGGCACAGTCTAACGGCCAAGGTATGGGAAGTGGTAGTGGACAGGGCAGTGGAACAGGTAAAGGTCAGGGAACACAACCTGGTGGACAAGGTGCAGGCATAGGACAGGGGAGTCGAAATTTAGTCACGACACCGAATCGAATTGGTGGTTCAAGTGAAACATCTGTGGATGGTGGCAAATTAGGAGAAGGCTCTCCTGCTTCAGCACAGCAAGGGAATGGACCGATTACAAAAGGCTCTATTCGTCCATATGAAGAGGTTATTGGTGCTTATAAAGATAGCTATTTAGAAAGCTCAGAGCGATTGCAGCTACCGAAAGATTTACAGCATGTGGTGCAATCCTATTTCACATCAATTGAATCGCAATAGGGGGAATCATAATGGCATTTACAGAGCAGCAATATGCTGACATGAGTAGTACATTACAACAAGTAAAAGCAGAAATTCATCGCTTTATTGTAGGGCAGGAAGAGACGATTGATTATACACTCTATGCCATTTTAGCGGATGGACATGCGCTGCTTGAAGGCTTGCCTGGATTAGGAAAGACGATGCTGATTCGTACCATCTCTGAAGTATTGGATTTGTCTTACTCACGTATTCAATTTACGCCTGACTTAATGCCAGCTGATATTACAGGCACGAGTATGATTGAACGGACAGCAGATGGAAAGCAGCAATTTACCTTTCAGCAAGGACCTATTTTTAGTCAGATGGTATTAGCTGATGAAATTAATCGTGCGACACCGAAAACACAAAGTGCTTTATTAGAGGCGATGGGAGAGAAAACCGTCACGATTTTAGGTGATACGAAAAAAATGGCATGTCCATTTTTCGTCTTAGCCACACAAAACCCGATTGAAATGGAAGGAACCTATCCTTTACCAGAGGCACAAATGGACCGTTTTTTATGCAAAATTTTAGTGCCCTATCCAACGAAAACGGAGTTAATGGAAATTATGAAACGAACGACAGGTGCACAAGAAATTGGCTTGCAAAAAATAATGGATACATCAACATTGCTTGAAGCACAGCAAATGGTTAAGGAAGTATTGATAGCAGATGAAATGCTAGAATTTGCGACAGATTTAGTGGTAGCTACACATCCAGAAGAAAGTCAGCCAATTGAGGAGGTAAAGCAATATGCTATGTATGGCAGTGGGCCTCGTGGTTTACAAAGTCTAATCAAGCTAGCCAAAGCGAGAGCCTTAATGAATGGTCGTTTCCATGTATCTGTTGCAGATATGAAGGCAGTGGCGAAGCCTGTGTTGCGTCATCGCATGTTGTTGAACTATGAAGGGGAGGCTTCAGGTAAAACAACAGATGATTTGATTGATTGTATTTTAGAAAAGGTAAAGCAAGGTGTTCGTAAGTAATGACAAAGCCATTATTACCTGAGGATTGGCTTGCGAAAATTAGTCGCTTTCAAGTGGCTACAACCTCCAAATTACGTGGACAGCACAAAGGTTCACATCGCTCGCAACGCTTTGGTGCATCACTCGATTTCTCTGATTTTCGTGAATACCATTTAGGGGATGATGTGCGACAGGTGGACTGGAATGTTTTTGCACGGACAGATAAATATTTTATTAAACGTTTCCTAGATGAACAGGAAATGCGTGTGCATATTTTATTGGATGCGACCAAATCGATGAGCAATCCAGCTAAATGGACCTTTGCACGACAATTAGTAGCATCACTAGGCTTGATGGTACTTGGACGTGACGATCGATTATCTTTTTCTGTTGTGCAAAATGATAGGAAGCCACCCTTTCGGCGTAAAGGGGCTATCTATAGACGTGCTTTTTTACACATGGTTTCGATGATTGAAGAGGCAACATATACAGATAGCTTTACCAAAGGTGCTTTAGCGGCACTACCAAAGGATAGTACGGTGCTGTTTATTGTGACAGATGGTTTAGAAGCGATTGCGGAATGGGAGCAATTATTAAAGCGCCTACCACGCTTTGCAGGTGATATGCGTATAGTTCAAGTTGTTACACAGGAGGAATTAGCGCCACCGTATATGGGAGATGTGCGACTTTTAGATAGTGAAACAGCGCAAAATGTCAATGTTACCATGTCTACAAAAGTGGTGGAGGGTTATTTGGCAAGACGTTTAGCACATGAAAAGGAATTTACAGCAATTTGTCAGCGTTTTGGTGTACGAAAATTACAAGTGAAAGTTGAAGATGGTTTGCAGACCGCTATCTTTCAGCAATTCATCAAAGCACATTGGATTAGGTGAGGTGAATCATGATGGGCTTTAGTCAAATGATGTTTAGCTGGGCAGCCATAATCCCGATGATTGTCCTTCTTTATTATTTTTTTCGTAAAAAATATACAGAGCAAACAGTAGCATCTACATTGTTTTGGGCGGAGCTGATGCAGGAAACCCGTGTTTCACCCTATTTAAAGCATTTACAAAAAAATGCTTTGCTTTTTTTACAGCTTCTCGCCCTGTTTTTACTTGTTCTAGCATTAATGAATCCTTATATCAAAAAATCAACCATTGTAGGCTCACAAGTGATTTTTATTGTGGATACATCTGCCACAATGCTTGCTGGGAAAGGGCAGTCCACATTTGAAGCACACCGCCAGGACATGCTGGCACTATTACCAGAGCTTCAAGGGAGGCCTGTTACCATTATTACAACAGGTCATACACCACAAAGTATTTTACAGCAAGAAACAAATAGCAAAGTGATTGAACAAGCCATCCAAGCATTGCAAGTCACATATGAAACCGCAGAAATCAATAAAGCACTCGATGTGGCACAAGCATTTATCGGTGAGGCGTTAACGTCTGTTTATATATGGACAGATGCACTGGATAAAAAGCAATTGCCAATAGAAAAAGAGTCGGTGAAATGGATTGTACAAGGGGCAGCAACTGACTTAATCAATATGGCCATTACTCGTTTTGCCGCAACAACGGATGGACAAATGGTGATGGCACTTGTACAACTGCATAATGATACAGAGAAAGAACAAACCGTCAACTTGTTGTTGCATAATGAACAAAAGGAGCAAATAGCACAAGAAACACTGACTATACCGCCAAAGGAAACGGTCATAAAAACGCTGAAAAATTTGCCGTTGACTAATCGACTGACGGCTACAATTGATAGTCAAGATGATTATACGTTGGATAATGAGCAAACCATTTTATTGCAAGCAGCTACGTCCACAATCGTTGTAGATCAAGGCTTGCATCAACTTATTCAAAAAGGCGTTCAAACGGTTGATAGTACAGTGAAATTAATGCCTGCCTCCCAATTAAACGAGTTATCGAATACGACTGTTATCACAAATCAAACGGCTTTATTGCAGCAAATGGACAAGCCAGTTGTATTATTTGGGCGTGATGATGTAGAAAAAGTAGCGGTAAATGGTCATGTAACAACAATAAATGATGCTTTATTTGCCTTTAGTCATTTAAAGGACATTTATGTAGGCGCTATTTATCCCGCTTATCCAAATGCTACAACAATTGCCTCTGTTGGAGATCAACCATTTATTCAGCGCTCTCCACAGGGTGACATCATCGTATTGGCGGATATTGAGGATACTGATTGGCCGTTACACCCGTCTTTCCCTTTATTTTTATGGAGTGTGCATCAACAGCTTTCTACAGAAATGGATTCATTGGGCGTGTTTTCACCAAATGAGCAGCGTGTTGTATCATTAGCACAAGGTGAGTGGAATATTTATTCACAGGAAGATGAATTTCTGTCTGCTATAACGAATGGGTTGTTACTAGCACCGATGAAGCCCGATATATATATGGCACGTTCTACTGGTGAAGAAAAGCCATTCATTGTTCAACTGCAACCACAAGAACGCATGATTGAACAAGGCACTAGCTATACGCTGGGGAAATTGCAGGTACATGATACAGAGCAAGCCACACAAATGTCTATGATGCCATGGTTCATTGTCCTTATAGTACTGATACTTGTTATAGAGTGGGAGGTGCAAAGACGCCGTGGATTTACGAATTGACTTACCAATTGTTTTATTGCTCTTACTACCAACACTTGCTTATTTTTTATGGACATATTGGCGAGAGCGTCAGCGTTTAAAAAAGAGTCATATCGTTGTACTTAGTCTCCGCATACTAGCGGTGAGCTGTTTGATTTTTGCGCTCGCAGGACCTTATCTTTTATTAGCTATTAAAGAAGAACAGGTGGTGTATTTACTAGATCGTTCTGCCTCTATAACAAATGCGGAGGAGGAGATGCTTCAATTTGTTACGGAGAGCCTGCAAGCGAAAAAGGAGCATCAGCTAGCAGGGGTTTATTCATTTTCTACAACACTTCAAGCAGAGGCTATTTTGTCTAAGACATTGAAGGACTTGCCAAAATTTACGACGATGCCGAATACTAATCAAACGAATATAGAGCAAAGCTTACAAGTAGCGACAGGTATCGTTGACCCAAAAAAGGCTACTCGCTTTGTATTGTTGACAGATGGCAATGAAACGAAGGGGGATGTATTGGCATTTGCGACGAAGCTCAAAGGCTCTAATATGTCTGTGGATGTTGTGCCGTTTAGTCAGCCTATTGTCCATGATGTAGCTGTAAAGGGCTTCGAGACACCACAGCTCGCCTATGTAGGTGAGCAACAGCCATTGCAAACAGAAATTATGGCGACAGCCGCTGGTGAGGCAGAGCTATTACTTTATGAAAATGATCAGTTGATTCACCAAGAAACGGTAGAGCTTGTCGCAGGTACGAATTTATTTACATATAAGCATACAGCTACAGCAGAAGGGCTTGTGAAATATGAAGCCGTTGTACAGGTTGGACAAGATGCGATGTATGAAAATAATAAATTGACGAGTGTTACAATGGTGCAAAGTGAGCCACGATTGTTAATTGTCAATGGCTATGATGCAGCTTCACCGATTGCCGCAGCGCTTGGTAGCCAAGCCATTGCCTATGATGTTATTACACCACAGCATTTACCAAATGAACTTTCAAGCTACTTGGACTACAATGCGATTATTTTTGATAATGTGTCAGGACATTTAGTAGGTGAGGCAAAAATGACAGTGATTGAGCAGGCTGTGAAAAATTTCGGTGTTGGCTTTACGATGGTTGGTGGGGAAAATAGCTTTGGCTTAGGTGGTTATTTTAAAACACCAATTGAAACCATACTACCTGTGGAAATGGAAATAAAGAGTAAGGAGCAATTACCATCATTAGGGCTGGTCATTGTACTTGATCGTTCAGGTAGTATGTCTGGCACGAAGATGGAGCTAGCAAAGGAAGCGGCGGCTCGTTCAGTGGAAATGCTTCGTGAAGAGGACACACTTGGCTTTATCGCCTTTGATGACCGACCGTGGGAAATTATTGAAGCAGCGCCACTGAGCGATAAAGAAAAGGCTGTTGATACGATTTTATCTGTGACACCAGGTGGAGGTACGGAAATATATAGCTCACTTGAACTAGCTTATGAAAGCTTAGCCGATTTAAAGCTACAACGCAAACACATTATTTTGCTGACAGACGGACAATCCGCCACAGCAGATTATGAAACCTTATTGGAAGGCGGTAAGGAAGCAGGTGTGACATTATCAACAGTAGCTATTGGAGAAGGGGCAGATGTACAGCTATTAGAGCACTTAAGTAACATAGGGAATGGACGTTTTTATGATGTAGTAGATGAACAAACCATTCCTTCGATATTATCACGTGAGACAGCGATGATTTCTCGAACATATATTGAGGATAATCCATTTTATCCAACTATTTATCAGGCGACTGGCTGGAATCCATTGTTCGCAGAGGGTGTACCGCAAATGAATGCTTACATCGGGACTACAGCGAAGCAAGGAGCTACAGTGATTGCAGAAAGTGAAAAACAAGATCCTGTATTAGCAGGCTGGCAATATGGGCTTGGTAAAACATTTGCTTTTACATCAGATTCGACAGGGAAATGGACAGGTGATTGGGCAAGATGGCAGCAGTGGGGCTCATTTTGGCAAACACTTATTTCGCAAATGTTACCAAGCTATAATGATATTGTCTATGATGTGCGTTTAGAGGCAGATGGTTCTTTCATGATTACAGATCCAACAAATGAAGCAGCATTTTTAGATATTGTCGCTGTGAATGAAGCAGGGGAGCCCCTTGATATCCAACTTGACTCTATCTCTGCCTCACAAGTTCGAGCTGTTGTACAGGCAGAGCCAGGGCTAATCTTTTTCCGTATTGCGGATGAGGAGCAAGCCATTTATCAGGCAGGTTTAACGGTTCCCTATAGTGCGGAATACGAGTTGCGCCCTGTGAATGATACGTTACTCGAGCA
Organism: Lysinibacillus piscis; assembly: GCF_026012395.1. Taxonomy (GTDB): domain Bacteria; phylum Bacillota; class Bacilli; order Bacillales_A; family Planococcaceae; genus Lysinibacillus; species Lysinibacillus piscis. The sequence goes on along the minus strand of NZ_BRZA01000001.1, from coordinate 761,309 downwards.
GTTAACGACAGCGACAGGTGGGACGATACTGAAAGAACCTGCGGATGTATTCCGTGATTTTACTGCTAAAGGGGTAGAGCGACAAACTATTGCAACATGGCTTGTTTTAACAGCGATGTTATTGTTCTTTATTGATATTACGATTCGTCGCTTTGGCTGGCATCTTGTAATGAAGCCAAAGCAACAAGAGCCGTCTCAGCCTGTTCAAGAGCAAGAGACAAATGTAGCACAATTATTAAAAGGGATGAAAAAGCGCTAGCTAATATTGTAGCGTGACACTTTTTTGGATGCTGCTTGCAATGATAATGCCTAAAAAAGCACCAATGACACTAGAGGTAAGGAAGGCTGGCATAAAGAAGAATGCTGCAACCGTTGTCCCCATAAAGAGCTGTGCATATGGCACGGCAACGAGCGAGGCGATAATGCCTGTGCCAACTATTTCGCCAATGCTTGCAAGCCACATTTTACGTCCATATTTATCTTGCTTCGGCAAGATAAAAGCCCCAGCGGATGTCACGGATTTTGAAGAGGAGCTTTTCGAGCAAGCTCGAAAAAATCCGGACACAATTACGCTAGGGCGTAATTGATAAAATAATGATGCACAGCAAGCACCAATCACACTGCCAGGAATTGCTAGTAATGAGCCCGTGCCTGTCAAAATACGAATGATAGCCGTTGTGAAAGCAATTAGGATGCTAGGGATAGGGCCAAGCAATATGGCACTCACCACATTAATAGCATGTTGTACTGGATAAGCACGAGCCACACCTGTTGGAATAGAGACAAATGTAGAGCCAGCGACAGCAATCGCTACGAGTAAAGCACTGATTGTTAATGTACGAATGGACATGATAGTACGCTCCTTTGTAAATGAATGTGAAGAATGAATAGAAAAAAGCCCACCTCCTTATTTTTACAGGAAGTGGGCTTGTATTTTTGCATAACAAAAAACAAGTTTGCGCCACTTCCCTCCGCTAGTGTGAACTAGATCAGGTTCAAAGGGTCCGTATATGCACATATACGTCTCAGCCTTTTAAAGACTCCCCTAGTGATATCTTTTCTATCATGTCGTATTTTTCTAAAATAGTCAATCCTTATTAAACATCTGGTTGCATAAGATGTGGTGCTTTTTTCATTGTCCAAAGCAGGGCTAGCAAGAAGCAAGCCATTAAAATAATAGCGCCGAATATATAAGGGCTGTTCATATTCCAATCAAACAGTATACCAGCTAGAGCAGGCCCAATCATATTGCCAAGACTCATATAGGCATTGTTTAAGCCAGCCGCAAAGCCTTGTCCTTCACCAGCCAATTTGGAAATGAGCGTATTGACTGCTGGGCGAATAAGCGTCGTAGCTGTTGAGAAAATCGTTGCCACAACTAAAATAAGCGCAAAGCCCGATACAAATAGGATTACATAAATGGCAATGGCTGCTACAAATAAATTAACGAGCACGACTTTCATTTCACCAAAACGATTAAAGAGTGGTGTAATGATAAACATTTGTACTACTACACCAAAAGCACCACCTACAACTAAAATAATGGCAATATCTGTTGGCGTGTAATGGAATTTTTCTGTCACAAACAGCGATAATGTTGTTTGGAAATTAGCAATACCAAACGAGAATACAAGCATAATAATCAGCATCACAAAGTACGGCATATGTATGGATTGTGCCATTTGTTGAGCTAAATTGTCCTGCTTTCGAGCTTGCTGTGTAGTAGCTGGCTTTGTTGATGGTAAGAGGAAAACAGAGAGCACTGCGGCGATAATGGCAGCAATACCTGCAACATAAAATGGAAAATGCAAGCTCACTTTTGCTAAAAAGCCGCCAATACCAGGTCCAATCATAAAGCCGAAGGACATAGCAGCGCCTAGCAAGCCCATTCCTTTCCCACGTTCCTCATAGGTTGTGACATCTGCTACAAAGGCCATAATTGGTGGTGCAATAAAAGCCGAGCCAAGCCCACCTAAAAAACGAGCAACAAAGAGCATCCACACATCAGTTGAGAGACCAAAGCCGATTTGTGCAAGCCCTGTAATGACCAAGCCAATAATAATCAAATTTTTACGTCCATACCGATCAGAAAGATTACCAGCTATTGGGGAAAAGATAAATTGTGCGAAGGCGAATGTGGCAATTAATAAACCAAGCACTTGTCCAGCTGCACCGAATAACTGCAAATATTTGGGCATCACAGGAATAATAATACCGATACTGCCCATCGCGATAAACATATTAAACATTAAAATATATAAAGCCGCCTTATTAGACTTTTGTTGGGGCATTTATAGCCCTCCTTTACTAATCAAATCTTATCTAGTCTAGCATAAGGTGTTCTTTCTTTACATCCGTTAAAAGTCTGAATTATGGAGGAGCTAGTATGTCGAAATGGACATACTAGCCTTACTATTGAAAGGATAATTTCTTTGTCTTCTATTCTATTCTATCTGTTAGTCATCACGTTCCCCCAGTAAATATAAACATTTAGAGGGCTGAGACGTTTTGCTAAAAGAGAATGTTATTGATCAGTTGCTCTTTCACAAATGCACTCGCTTCTTCTAAAATAGCAGCTGCCTTTTTATATTCCTGTGCCTTTAACGCTTCTAATAATAGCGTATTAATTTTATTGGCTCTATAATTTGTGAGACTCGGATTCACCTTCCAAGTTGTGACAGACTTTGTGATAATTCGATCCTTTAAATTGCTGACAATCGTATTCATCACCTCATTATTTGCAACAGCTATAAATGTTTGTATAAAAAGCAGATTATGTTCGATATAACTTCGATAATCATTAGCAGTAGAGGCTGTAATTTGCAAATTTAATAATTCCTCTAAAGCGATTAAATCAAAGGAAATTCCTCTGTCAGATGCGGTATGCAAAATAGTCGATTGAAAGGCATAAATGACTTCCAGTGTATCGATATGCTCTTTATGAGTAATATCTTTGACTAGTATTCCTCGACCATTATATGTAACGGTATAGCCCTCAGACTCCAAACGTGAAAGTGCAGAGCGTATAGGTGTTCTGCTCATATTTAATTCATTCGCAATTTCTGTTTCAGACAGAATAGTTTGTGGCATATAATGACCACTTATTATTTTCTCACGTATTGACGTATAAGCAGTTTGTTCCAAAGTTGTTTTCTTCATAATAAACCCTCTCCGTATATTCATAATTTATTTATTTTAAATTTACACTTGCTTAATATTCAAGCTATATACTACCTGTATACAGATTTTGATGAAGCTATTATAACTATCATAACGCAATCTGTAGGTAAATGTTTATAGTAGGATATCTTTCTAGCATTGGAAAATCGAAAAATTATAGAAAAGAGGAACAAAATGACGAATCATGCAGCTACTTTAAAAAATAACACAGACTTTTTTTATGACAACGAGCGTTTTACTACGGATGAAAGACCATGGCTTGGTACATTACCTGAGTTTACGGGTAAAGACTTTCGATTTGTTGTTTTAGGTGACCGATGTGGTATTGCATTACCAGGTATTTTTGAGAAGGCACTTGAATTAACAAAACAATTAAATCCAAATTTTGTTTTAAGTGTTGGAGACTTGATTGAAGGTTATTGGTCTCAAGAGGAGGAGGCACATGCTGAATGGGAGCAAATGGAGTCTTTATTGCAAGAAATGGAATTACCGTTTTTCTTTACTGTTGGGAATCATGATTATGGGAATGAATTGATGGTAAAGGTATGGCGTGCGAGAAGAGGATTTGAATATTACGCATTCCGTTATGCAAATCATTTATTTTTAGTAGCCAATTCAGAAGAAACGTTAAAAACTATGTCAGCGCAAGATGAAGAAGGCTTTAGAGGTATTGCTAAATTAGCACAGGCGAATCCAGAAAAGGCTGTTGATATTGTTCGTTCGGCATATCGAAATCTGGAGGATGACTCAGAGTTCAATCATACAGCAAACCCTAATTTACTAAGAGCAGATTTATCGGAGGAGCAGTTAAGCTTTTTTGAAAAAGTGCTTGAGGAAAACAAAGATGTTCATTGGACATTTCTTACAATTCATACACCTGCATGGAGAGGAGATAGTCCGCAATTTAAGCAATTAGAAAATTTATTAAGTACACGTAAACATACTATTTTCGCAGGGCATTTGCATCAGCTTGAATTACATGAAAAAGAGGGCGGCAATCGAATTCAAATGGGGCGCACAGGTTCCATACCGCATGGTGAAGGCAAGCATGACTTAAATCATATTATGTTGGTGTCTGCGAAAGAAGGGCATGAACCATCCTTTACAGTAATTGATTTAGATGGCGTTTATGCAATTGAGCATTTTAGAAAAAATAGCAATAACTGACTATAAAATCCTAAAATAAGAAGGAGTAACACTGTGAAAACATCAGTCAATGCATCTAAAAAGCCACGTTTTTTCTATGGATATGTCATTACTTTTTTAGCGATTCTTACATATTGCGCTAAATCGGGGATTCTTTTATATGGAGCTGGCCCTCTTGTCAACGAATTAATAAAGAGCTTTGAGTGGTCGAATACTGAAATCGGTATGGCATTCACTATTAAAGGGTTAGTCGGTATTTTATCACCCCTTGTTGGTATCGCCATCATTAAATGGGGGCCAAGAAATGTTTTATGGTATAGCGGTATTGTAACAACGATTTGTTTTGGTTTAACAGCATATGTCACACAGCCATGGCAATTTGTTTTAACCTATGGCGTAGGTCTTGGAATCGCCATGATTTTTACGCAAAATATAGGCGTCTTTACACTCATTAATAACTGGTGGGAAGCAAAACGAGGAGTAATGACTGGTATAGTCAATGGCGCAGGAGGTGTAGGACAACTATTATTCCTGCCATTGATTACATGGCTATTAGTGATCATGGATTTTAAAGGTGCTATCCTAACGATGACGGTTATTTTATTTGTGATTGGTGTATTACCACAATTTATTTTTATTAAAAATACACCAGAGCAATTAGGGCTTCAAAAGGATGGGGGCATTGTTGGTGTTGAAAAAGCAGTAAAGCCTAAAAAGTATTATTTTAGTCCTGTAGATTGGCATGTGAAAGATGCTATTCGCTCTTTCCCACTATGGTGTATTGTGTTGTCGTGGGGAGCAAGTACATGGGCATTTCTAACATTGACTGTATTTGGCTTTACACATTTAACGAATCAAGGATTTTCAAATACATTTGTCGCTACGGCGATGGGTGCCATGGGGATTATGACGATTATTGGTTCAGTAGGAGCTGGTATGCTGGTTGACCGCTATGGTCCAAGAATCATCTTGATTTCATCTAAAGTGTTACTAGCAATTGGCTATGCACTCTTTATTACAGCTTCAAGCACATATACTTTATGGATGACGATTATCTTTTTAGGAATTGCCACAGGAATGAATACGCCAGCAGTATCAACAATGATTCCTTCTTATTTTGGCAATAAAAACTTTGCGGCTATTCAAGGCTCTGTTATATGGGTATTATCATTCGTTAGTGCAGCAAGCCCACTCGTTTCAGGCTGGTTGGCAGATAAAACAGGTTCTTATACTGCGGCATTTACGGTTACTTTAGTTATTATTTTAGTGGGTGTTGTACTAGCATGGGCAGCGAAACCACCCGCAGTACCGACACATTATGTGGAAAAGAAACAGCCAATCATAGGTGAGGCACTCCCAGAAAGCTAAACTTATAAGATAATGAATAAGGTCTGTTGAGAGAAGCTATTTTCTCAACAGACCTTTTAGATGTTATCGTATACTCATTTTAAACTCTAAAAATAGCTCATTGTATTTGCCTAAATAGTCAGGTCCTAAGTTTTTGTAGACTTCTAATGTATCACGTTGCTCCTCAGATGGATAGAAACGCTCATCAGTTACTACTTCCTCATCCATTAAAGCCATAGCAGCAAGGTTTGGTGTGGAGTAGCCTACATAATCGGCATTTTGTGCACCCGATTCAGCCTTCAACATAAAGTTAATAAAGGCATGGGCACCCTCTAAATTTTTAGATGTTTTGGGAATGACCATATTATCAAACCATAAGTTAGAGCCTTCCTGTGGGACAGCAAAATCTAGTTCCTCATTTTCAGATAGCATATCGGCTGCCTGCCCAGACCATGTTAGGGCAACGGTAGCCTCATTATTAATCATTAATGGTGTAATTTCGTCCCCAATAATGGCTTTAATATTAGGAGCCAATGTAATTAATTTGTCTGTAGCTTGACGTAATTGTTGGTTATCCAATGAATTTAATGAATAACCTAGACTGTTTAAGCCCATACCCATTACTTCACGCGCACCATCTACTAAAAAGACTTTACGTTTTAAAGAAGGGTCCCATAAATCATTCCAAGATGAAAAATCTAAATCCCCAACATAATTAGGGTTGTAAACAATACCAACTGTCCCCCAAAAATAAGGAATCGAGTATTGATTATCTTCGTCGAATGGCAGATCTAAAAAATAGGGATCAATATTTTTTAGATTTGGAATTTTACTTTTATCTAAAGGCAGTAATAGCTTTTCTTCCTTCATTTTTTCAATCATATACTCAGAGGGGATAGCGATATCATAGGCTGTTCCACCTTGTTGAATTTTAGTCATCATCGCCTCATTAGAATCAAAGGTTTCATAAATGACACGCATACCTGTTTCTTTTTCAAATTGCTTGAGCAGGTTGGGGTCAATATATTCACCCCAGTTAAAAATAGTGACAGTATTTTTCCCACTGTTTCCACCACTGGCACTTAGCGTATGTGCTGCATAAAATAATAGAGCGGATACGACAAGGATAGCGATGGTAGCTTGAATTAATTGCTTCATGGTCGCCCCTCCGTTCGTTTACGTGTACGGCTTGTCATGACATAGTAGCCAATCACGACAAGGATTGTCACCAAGAATACAAGACCAGAAATAGCATTGACGGTTAAGGAAATTCCTGCACGGGCCATTGAGTAGATTTCCACGGATAATGTACTAAAGCCATTGCCTGTGACAAAAAATGTAACGGCAAAATCATCCAGTGAATAGGTTAAGGCAAGGAAAAAACCAGCAAAAATTCCTGGTTGAATATACGGTAAAATAACACGCATCATGACATCTTTTTTGGTTGCCCCTAAATCAAGTGCGGCATCGATTAAAGAGCTATTCATTTCTAATAGCTTTGGTAAAACCATTAGCACAACAATGGGTACACTAAAGGCAACATGTGCTAATAACACAGAAACAAAGCCTAATTTGATACCAATCATCGTAAATAAGATTAAAAAGCTCGCCCCAATAATAACGTCTGGGCTGACGATTAAGACATTGTTTAAGGATAATAATGTATTACGCATTTTAGCATCCTTTAAGGACACAATACCGATTGCCCCCAATGTGCCGATAACAGTGGAAATAAAGGCAGACAGCAATGCAACAATAACAGTATTAATTAAAATAACAATCAGTCGTGAATCCTCAAACACAGCCTGATAATGTTCCAATGTAAAGGACTCAAAATTATTCATTGAGCCACCACTGTTAAAGGAATAGAAAATTAGATAAAAGATGGGCGCATATAACACGATGAAAACAAGTGTTAAATAGATTTTCGCTGAAGTAGATAATTTATTCATCGCACACGTCCTCCTTTATCCTTTTGCCCTGTAATCAGCATAATAATGACCATAAATAAAATTAAAAAGACAGCAATTGTGGAGCCCATTCCCCAGTTTTGTGTGACAAGGAATTGTTGCTCGATAGCAGTACCTAATGTAATCACACGGTTTCCTGCAATTAAGCGTGTAATCATGAACAAGGATAATGCAGGAATAAAGACCACTTGAATGCCAGATTTGATCCCGTCCATCGTTAGTGGTAAAACGACACGGCGGAATGTTGTAAAGGAAGATGCTCCTAAATCACGTGAAGCATCTATTAATGTTGGATTTAATCGATCCAATGAATTGAAAATTGGTAAAATCATAAATGGAATAAAAATATAGACAGATACGAAAATAAAGCTAGCGTCTGTAAAAAGCATTTGCTGTGGGTCAAACCCTATTATTTCGATAAAGGCATTAATCGGACCATACAAGCCGAAAATTCCAATAAAGGCATACGTCTTTAACAATAAATTAATCCAAGATGGAATAATAATAAGCAATAACCAAAGCTGTTTATTTTTCGTTTTCGTTAAAAAATAAGCAGTTGGGTAAGAAATTAATAATGTAAAAAACGTAATAAGTAATGCATACCAAAATGAGCTTAATGTCATTTTTAAATAAACAGATGAAAAGAATGCTTGATAATTGCTAAATGTGAAATGACCATGTATATCGAGCAGCGAATAGTACACCACAAGGGCAATAGGTGCAATAACGAAAAAGGCAATCCATAAAAGGTATGGGAATAAGGATGATTTGGCTGTTTTAGCTTGCATCTTCGTCATCTCCATAAGATTCTAAACGTTTATCAAATTCTTCTTCTGTTTCATTTAAACGCATGACATGGATTGCCTCTGAATCAAAGTCTAAGCCGATTTTTGCCCCTACTTCAGCTTTTTTCAATGAATGCACAAGCCACTCATTTCCATCTTTATCATAGGTGGATAGTTCATAATGTACACCACGGAATAACTGTGTATCTACTTTAACAATGAGCTTCCCATTTTCGACAGTTGTCATTTCTAAATCTTCTGGACGAATCACAATATCAATTTTTTCATTGGGCTTCATCCCTTTATCGACACATTCAAATACTTTCCCTGCAAATTCCACTTTGAAATCCTCAATCATCACACCATGCACAATGTTCGACTCTCCAATGAAATCAGCAACAAAGCGGTTAATTGGCTCATCATAAATATCAACAGGTGTGCCAGATTGCTGAATAGTGCCTTCACTTAATACAAAAATTTCATCACTCATAGCAAGTGCTTCTTCTTGGTCGTGTGTAACAAAGACAAAGGTTTTGCCAAGTCGTTGCTGTAGTTCACGTAGCTCATATTGCATTTCCGTACGTAGCTTTAAATCAAGTGCAGAAAGTGGCTCATCTAGTAAAATAACCTCTGGATCATTGACAATGGCACGAGCAATAGCAACACGCTGACGTTGACCACCAGACATTTCAGAAATTTCACGATTGCCATAGCCCTCTAAATTGACGAATTTCAATGCTTCTGCGACACGCTCTTTAATATCGTTTTCAGATAGTTTTTTTATGCGTAGCCCGAATGCCACATTTTCAAAAACATTGAGATGTGGGAAGAGTGCATAATCCTGAAATACGGTGTTGACTTGACGCTCATTCGCAGGCACATTGTTCATCTTTTTATCATGGAAGTAGACATTGCCTGTAGTAGGCTCTGTAAAGCCAGCAATCATACGTAAAATGGTTGTTTTTCCACAGCCTGAAGGACCAAGCAATGTATAAAATTTTCCTTTTTCTAATTCTAAATTGATATTTTTCAGCACAACAGTTCCGTCATTATAAGTTTTAGATACATGTTCAAAGCGGATAATGGTATTTGTCGTCATATGTGCGCCTCCTTATGTTATAAATATGAATTGGTTGCAACGAGTAAAATTTGTGTTTCAGCCGTATGAGCATTAAAAATTTGATGATGGGCTGTTGCTTCAAAATAAAGGGAGTTGCCTTCATTGGCAATATATTGCTCATCACCTAAAACAAGTCGAATACGTCCTCTCACAACATAGATAAATGTTTCCGATAAGGATGGCTCAAATTGCTTAAATGCACCTTCAGCAGCAAACGTTAAAAAGATGGGTTCCATTTCTTTTTCATTCGATGTAGGGATTAACCATTGAATAGCATATTTTTTGTCTTCATCTGCAAAAGTAGATTGGTCCTCTTTTGTATAGACTACTTTTTGTTCAAGTTTATCGTCATCGAAAAAATCTTTTGGCGTGGAGCCTAATACTTCTAGCAATGAAAATAAAGTTTCAATGGAAGGTGAATTGAGGTCACGTTCCAATTGAGAAATATAGCCTTTACTTAAATCAGTACGTTCACCAAGTTCCTCTTGGGTAAGACCTTTTTTTAAACGAAGCGCTTTGATTTTTGCTCCAATTTGCATCTTGTCCCTCCTAGAAGAAGTTTAGCAATCATAAACTTCTGAAATAGAAAGTTTATGATTGCTAAACTTAAAGTTTACTAAAACCATTACAATTATACAAAATAATAATGAATTTGCAATGCTTTTCAATTTAATTTTTTGTAAAAAAGCCAACACTAAAATCTATACTTGTCATTTGTTTGTATAGTAATTCCAGCATATATTTTTTGTACCGAAAGCTTCCATCTATAACAGCATAAAAACGGTAAGCTATTATAGGATTTGACGAAATTTTGTCGGAGTTTGTTAAATGACAAAAAGAACGAAGCTAACTTATTTGAAAAACAGGAATGACTTTGTTATTGTAGAAGACGGGTTCGCATGAGCAGATAAAGTGAATCTTCAATCAATGAGGCTCTTCACTCTTATTGATTGGTAGTTTCACCAATCGGGATTTACAAGCTGTTGATTCCCACTTAAACAGTTTTGTTTTACCTCATGTGTCGAAGTGGGAATTTTACAGCCTGTTAATACGGGATAAACTTATATATTACATACTATTCGGAGGGATTTACAATGGCAGAACGCATGGTAGGCAAACTAGCACCTGACTTTACAATGGAGGCAGTACTTGCAGACAAATCATTTGGCAAAGTATCTTTAGAAGAATTAAAAGCACAAGATAAATGGACAGTTCTTTTCTTCTATCCAATGGACTTCACTTTCGTATGTCCAACAGAAATCACAGCAATGAGCGATCGTTATGATGAGTTCGAAGATTTAGATGCAGAAGTAATCGGTGTTTCTACTGATACAATCCACACACACTTAGCTTGGATTAACACAGAGCGCACGAAAAATGGTCTTGGCGAATTAAAATACCCATTAGCAGCAGATACAAATCACCAAGTATCAAGAGAATATGGCGTATTAATCGAAGAAGAAGGTATCGCATTACGTGGTTTATTCATCATCAATCCAGAAGGCGAATTAAAATACCAAACTGTATTTGATAACAATATCGGTCGTGATGTAGATGAAACATTACGTGTACTTCAAGCATTACAAACGGGTGGTCTTTGCCCAGCAAACTGGCGTCCAGGTCAAGCAACTCTATAATTTAGAGTGCTATGAAATCTCCACGATTCATTTGTGGAGATTTTCTACTGAAAGGGAGGATTTTGACATGAAATTACGTGAACAAATGCCTGAGCTTGCAGGTGCAACAACATGGTTAAATGGTGAGGTAACGAAGGCAGATTTAGTTGGAGAAAAGCCAACATTAATTCATTTTTGGTCTGTAAGCTGCTATCTTTGTAAAGAGGCAATGCCAGATATCAACAATTTCCGTGACCAATACAAAGACGAGTTAAATGTAGTGGCGGTGCATATGCCACGCTCAGAAGAAGATACAAATTTAGAAACGATTAAAGCAGTGGCAGCAGAGCATGATATTACACAGCCAATTTTTGTTGATAGCGAATTGAAATTAACAGATGCATTTGAAAACCAATATGTACCTGCTTATTTCGTATTTGATAAAGACGGTCAGCTTCGTCATATGCAAGCTGGTGGTAGCGGTATGAAAATGCTAGAAAAACGTGTGAATCGTGTACTTGACGAAATGCGTAATGCATAATCAATAGCAGTAACGAAAGGCGAGGATGCTTATTTTCCTCGCCTTTTTGCTTGCTGTGAATATAAGTGATGGATAGAGTGGCTGAATTGACGGATAGAACGTTCAAAGTGATGGATAGAATTCTCAAAGTGACGGATAGCACTAGAGAAGTATTGGTGATAAATTGCCTTTTTTATTTTGGGAGTTTGAAAAAAATACTGTCTTTTATATCATGATGCGCAGATTTTTGAACACGCTAAAAAGAGTAAAAAATAAAATGAAAATCTGCATAGTTTATATAAAAGATGGTATTATCGAAATTTTCTAATAAATCATTGAAAAGTTCAATATTTTTAGTGTTTTTTCATTTGAAATGTCTCTAGTGCTTGTTCTAACCTCTCTTGTAAAGTAGGACTATCTTGTAACCTTCACTTTCGGCATAAATGTTCCTCGGTTGGTGTTTTTTTAAATATCTAAAATTTCTTCTTTACTTAAATGCTTAGAATCACTCATAATTTTGCCTCTATTCATTTTTTCCTAATGTATCATTTTTATGAATTTTTACAATTTTGATTAGCTACACTGAGACTTAAAGCGACAGGAATGTGGAAAAGATTTATAATGATAGATGGAGGGATTTTTATGATGAAAAAAGAATTTGCCGTCATCGGATTAGGGCGTTTTGGTGGCAGTATTGTACGTGAACTCATGAATCAAGGGGCACAAGTAATGGCGATAGACCGTTCAACTGAGCGTGTAGATGAATTTGCTACGATTGCGACACAGGCAGTTGCTGCAGATTCGACAGATGAATCGGTGTTAAATTCATTAGGTATCCGCAATTTTGAGCATGTGATTGTAGCCATTGGTGAAAATATTCAAGCTAGTATTTTAACGACCATTATTTTAAAAGAAATTGGTGTACAGCAAATTACCGTTAAGGCACAAAATGATTATCATGAAAAGGTACTACGCAAAATTGGAGCCGACTTTGTTGTGCATCCTGAGCGAGATATGGGCATTCGGATTGCCAATAATATGCTATCGAATACAGTGCTTGATTATTTAGAGCTTTCAGATGAGCATTCGATTATGGAGATTAAAGCGAATGATGTGATTGCAGGCTATTCCATTATTGATTTAGATATTCGTGCGAAATACGGGATTAATATTGTAGGTATTAAACGAGGCGCAGACATTATTGTGTCACCACAGGCAAGTGAACGCATTTTATTAGGCGATATTATGCTAGTGATTGGAGCCGATGTTGATATTAATCGCTTTGTGAAAAAGGCGATGAATGACTAAGATGACGAAACGTAGATGGAGATTATTGATTTTTGCCGCCATCATATTGATCATTGGCTTTACAATGCAGCAACGTGAAAAAAGTGCAGAAGATGCGATTGCTGCTATTTTAGATAATGCCGTCAAACGCGATGGACTTGAGCTATCTCAAGGAGAGCAAGTTTTAGCTAACTTAACCGGTAATGAAGCGGTAACTTATATGGAAGCTTATCCATTAAGCCATATCAAAACCTTAAATAAAAAGGAACGAGCAATTTTTGAAGAAAAACCAGCCTATCATCTTGTCTATTTGATAGAGGGAAAACCTTTATATGAGGTGGATGTGCTACGAGTAGCCATTAACTCTGAATTAGAGGGTGAATTAAAGGACATGGTTTTTACTATGAATGAACAGCAATATGTTTTATATTGGGCGAAGCAAAAGAAAGTATTAGAGCAGTCAAGCAATACGCAAAAATTACTCGAGCAATATGTAAAATAAAAGAGTTGGTAGGGCTAGGAAAAGTAGCTATACTAGCTCTTTTATTTAGGAGGTATGTACATATGTTGATTAGAAAAGCTAGCAGTGAAGATGCCAGTGTGAGGCGGGTTACTTGTGTAGAGAGTTGGCTATTACAGGAATGAAAAGTTGAACCTCATCTTGAGCATGACCTTTGATGATATTTTAGTTAGGACTGTGAGAAAGTTAGATTTTATTTAACTTTCTCACAGTCCTTTTCATTTTGTTGGACCTTCATATGAAAATTTTAAAAATCAATTGACAAGTAAGTTTAGTAATATTATTATGTATATAAGTTTACTTGGTTTTGAAATTTCATATTCTGTAGCTGACTGGAAAACTAGAGGCCCTTAAGTGATTTTTACTTAAGGGTCTTTGCGTTGTTATTCAAGCGTATATGGGGTGATTATTGACTGTCTTCTAATGTACAAAAAGGAGGAGCTATATTGAGTAAAGATGCATTAGTTATTGAAAATTTAAACAAGGTTTTTGCAACACCTAATGAACAAGTCGTTGCATTAAAAAATGTAGAGTTAACTGTTGAACAAGGAGAGTTTTTAACTATTATTGGCCCCAGTGGATGCGGTAAAAGTACATTATTAAAAATAATTGCAGGGTTGGATGTTGATTATACAGGGAAAGTGGAGCTCAATGGTCAGGTTATCAATGGACCGAGTTTGGAAAAGGGATTTATTTTTCAAGAGCCACGCCTGTTTCCTTGGCTAACGGTTGAAAAGAATATTGCAGGAGATCAATCACTAAGAGATCCAAATATTAAGCAGCAAGTAACAGAGCTTATTAAACTCGTAAAGTTAGAAGGTTTTGAAAAGGCATATCCTCGTGAATTATCAGGAGGGATGGCACAGCGGGTATCCATTGCACGAGCATTGTTACGGAATCCAGCGATTTTATTATTAGATGAACCCTTTGGCGCATTAGACGCCTTTACACGCTCGCATATGCAGGAGGTACTATTAAATATTTGGCAGACGAATAAAACAACGATGATTTTCGTTACACATGATCTTGATGAAGCCGTATTTTTAGGTCAACGTGTTGTGATTATGAACCCGAGACCAGGTCATATTAAATCCGTTTTACCAATTGATTTATCGTTTCCACGCAAACGTTCCTCACTTGGATTCCAAGAAATGCGTCGAGCTGTGTTAAATGAATTTGAAAAAGTAGAGGAAGAGACATATACCGTTGGAGCAGGTATATAGATAATGACAATCCCTAAAAAAAGGAGAACAAACGATGAAAAATTTTTCAAAGATACTAATACTATTGGCACTTATTTTTGCTATTTTAACAGGCTGTGCACAGAATCAAGCTTCAACCACATCAACAGATGATACTTCAAGCAAAAAATCCGCTAAAGATATTGTCGTGAGAATTGGAGTACAAGGTAGTGGTGGATTATTTGGTAAAGCACGAGAAGAACAAACATTTGAGAAGGCATTTGAACAATATGGAGCAAAAGTAGAATGGGTGGAATTTCAAAGTGGGCCACCAATGACAGAGGCGATTGCTGCTAATAAATTAGATTTTGCAGGTTTAGGCAATATGCCCGTTATTACAGCACAGGCTGCAAATATTCCGTTTACGATTATTTCCCAAACTTTAGCTGGAAATAAAAATGTTGGAATTGTTGTAAATTATGAAAGCACGATTCAATCATTACAAGATTTAAAGGGAAAAAAAGTAGCAGTAGGTAAAGGAACGAATGCTTATGATTTTCTTTTACGTGCATTAGCAAAGGAAAATATTGCAGTAGAAGATATTGAGCTAATTAATTTAAATTCTGATGAAGGGCAAGCTGCATTTGATTCCAAAGGTGTTGATGCATGGGCAATATGGGAGCCGTATTTAACGATTAATACATTATCACAAAAGGGACGTATCATTGCAGACGGTGAATTAATTGGATTATTATCACCTTCTTATAATATTGTACGTACAAAATTTGCAGAAGAACATGAAGAACTTGTTGTCACTTATTTAAAAACATTAAATGAGTTGCTGGCATGGGAGTCGGCTAATGAAAAAGAAGCAGTAGAGCGTTATGCCAAGGAGCGTAATTTGCCAGTAGCTTTAATAGAAGAAACGCGTAAACGTGCATCACAAATTAATATTCCAGTAAAAGATGAAATTATTCAAGAACATCAAAAAACAGCTGATTTTCAATACGAAATTGGTACAATTCGTCAAAAAATTGATGTCACAAAAGTATTTGATAATCGCTATATTGAAAAAGCATTACAGTAAAGAATAGTAGGATAGGAGGGGATTTAATGGTATCTCTTACAAATAAGGCAGTGCAGGCTAAGTCAAACAGTAAATCAGTTCGCTTTCATCGCGAGTATTGGCGAAAAGTAGCACTGGGCTCGTTATTACCTGTGTTATTAATCATTGTTTGGGAGGTGGCAGGGCGTAATGGACTATTAAATCCTTTATTATTGCCCACACCATCTATCATAATCAATGAATTCATTTATTTATGGCAGCATGGTCACTTACTTAGTCATTTACAGATTTCCGTATGGCGAGCATTAGCAGGCTTTACTATTGGTGGAGGCCTTGGTTTACTGTTCGGAGTGTTAGTAGGGTTTTCTTATAAAACACAAAAATTACTAGACCCAACTTTTCAGATGCTGAGAATGTTACCACATTTAGCAGTAGCACCCCTGTTTATTTTATGGTTTGGGTTTGATGAAACATCTAAGTTATTGTTGATTGCTAAAGGTTCATTTTTTCCTCTTTATGTAAATACATTTTTAGGCATTCGTTCATTAGATGCTAAATTGTTTGAGGTAGCAAAAGTACTTCAATTTAAAAAATGGGATTTACTAACGAAACTAATTATTCCATCAGCATTGCCACATATCTTTTTAGGAATTCGCTTGTCACTTGGTATTGCATGGGTTGGCTTAGTGGTTGCTGAAATGATGGGCTCTACTGAAGGAATCGGTTTTTTAATTAATGATGCAAGGTCCATGTCCATTGTTGCGACAGTCTTTGCAGGTATTATTATTTTTGCGATATTAGGCAAGCTGTCAGATGCACTTGTTTTAGCGATTGAACGAAAAAGTCTACGCTGGCATAACAATTTTACAGGGCGGTGATGAAATGATCCTTACGTCTAAAAATATAGTACAAACAAAAAAGAAGTGGAATTTGTCTGTGATTTTATCTCCGTGGCTTGTGCCATTAGCGATTGTGGGGATTTGGCAAATTATCAGTAGCTTAAAGCTAGTAGCCCAACATATTTTACCCGCACCAACTCAAATAATCGCTACATTTTGGCTACTCCTATCCAATGGTGACTTATTGAATCATTTAATAGTAAGTGGTGAGCGTGTATTAGTGGGATTTTTACTAGGGGCTTCTGTAGGTATCGTGCTTGGGATTGTTACAGGCTTTAGTAAACTATTGCAAGAAATTGTTGATCCATCTCTTCAAATGCTTAGAACTGTACCATTATTGGCATTAATTCCATTGTTTATTTTATGGTTTGGTGTTGGCGAGTTTGGGAAAGTGCTAATGATTGCCTTAGGTGCATTTTTCCCTGTATATGTAAATGTATTTTTAGGTATACGATTAGTGAATATACAATTATATGAGGTAACAGGATTATTACAATATTCATTTAAAAAACGTTTAACAACATTAATTATTCCATCTGCCATGCCAAATATTTTACTTGGTATTCGATTGGCATTAGGTGCATCATGGCTTGTGTTAGTTGTGAGTGAGATGATGGGCACAAGCGCAGGAATAGGTTATATGATTCAAGATGCCAGAGCATATTCACAAACAGATATTGTCTTTGTAGGATTAGTGATGTTTGCTTTATTAGGTAAATTATCAGATTCATTTGTCTATACAATTGAACGACGAGTTTTAAAATGGCAGGATACTTTTAAAGGATAAGAGGGGTAGAATATGGGAAAAAGACAAGACAAACTTCGATTAGGGGCATTTATCTACTACAGTGGACATCATAGTGCTAGCTGGCGTCATCCGTTAGCAAATGGGAAAGATATTTTTTCAGTGGATTATTATATAAAAGCGGCTCAAATAGCTGAGCGAGGAAAATTCGATATGATGTTCTTAGCGGATTATCTTTATCTTGCAGGTGTCGAACATACGGCTGCTGGTATGCTTGACCCTGTCACACTATTATCAGCTATTGCTACACACACTTCGAAATTAGGGTTAACCGCTACTGGCTCAACAACATATAATGAGCCGTTCCATCTTGCACGTCGCTATGCCACACTTGATCATATTAGTAATGGTCGTGCAGCTTGGAATATTGTCACTTCACAGCATGATATTGAGGCACAAAATTTCGGACGACAGCAGCATCCAGAGCATGGTTTACGCTATCAAATGGCAGAAGAATATGTAGATTTAACGAGAGAGCTTTGGGATAGCTGGCATGATGATGCACTTGTCAATGATAAAGAAAATAGCATTTTTACACAGCCTGGTGCAGTACGCGAAATTCATTATGAAGGACAATGGTATAGCTCAAGGGGGCCATTAAATGTTCCTAGACCACCTCAAGGCTACCCTGTATTAGTAGTAGCTGGTGCTTCCAAAGCTGGCATTGACTTCGCAGCGAAAACAGGAGAAGTTGTTTTCACAGCACAGCAATCATTAGAAGGGGCTAAAGCCTTTTATCAAGCGATTCATGAACAATTGGAGAAAGAGGGGCGTCATAAAGATAGCATTAAAATTATGCCAGGGATTTCACCAGTTCTTGCATCTACTGAGGAGGAAGCATGGGCAAAATACGAAGAATTAAACGCATTAGTTTCAGAGGAAGATGCGGTGGCGGCGGTATCTCATTTTTTAAAGTATGATTTATCCGCCTATCCTGCAAATGGTCCATTACCAGAGTTGCCAGATTTAGCTGGTGCTTCCAATGCAATGAAAAGTCGTATTCAGCTATTTATTGATACAGCACATGCTGAAAAATTAACGATTGTAGAATTAGGTAGAAAAATGCATGGTGCGCGTGGACATTTGGAGTTTGTCGGCACACCTGAGCAGTTTGCAGACTTGGTTGAACAATGGTTCAATGAATATGCATGTGATGGCTTTAATATTATGCCACCTATATTGCCAGCAGATTTAGAGACTTTTGTCGAGTTAGCGATTCCAGTACTACAAGAACGTGGACTATTTCGTAAAGAATATGAAGGAACGACATTGCGTGAGCATTTAGGATTAGAGCGCCCAGCACCAGCACATTTTAAGAAGGGGCAAGTCGTTTAATATATAGGAGGGTAGCATAAAAGGATGGTCTGCTACAGTGACTATCCTTTTTATGATTGGATAGCAAATAACATGAGTTGCTAGTATGAAGAAGAAATCCGTTTATCGCTTCGTAAATAAATAACAAGCCAGCGATTGTCGCCAGCTTGTTATCAATGAAAATTATTGAAAATATCGTGTGACTTCATCAAGATGCTGAATAGAAAAAATATTCATAAGGATAATAGGATGCCAAATTCCAATTGATTACATTATATTTTCTTAAAGGGAAGTTAATAAAAACAGCCAACCTTAGCATGAAGGCTGGCTGTTACTATTATGATTGTTGTGGTTTCCCTGCTGCCATTAATGTTTTACTGCCTAGTAAGAAAAAGGCTTGGATAAATAATAGTAGCCCAGTAGCAATCAATAGCCATTCAATAGCGATGATATCAGCGATTGGACCAAAAATGAGCATTCCTAAAGGCATCATAGAAGTAGCAATCATGCTCATTATACCAAATACTCGTCCTAAGTAATCGCCCTCTATTTTTTCTTGTAATAATACAGTGGCTGGTGTATTAAAAATTGGCATAGCGACACCTGTCACACCCATGATTGCAAGGTAGAGCCAAAAATTAGGGATAATGCCAAGCGCCAATGTACAAAGACCAAATAAGATGGCGGATAATGTCATCGTATGCACTTTATTTTTAAAGCCACCCCATGTAGCAATACCAATTCCACCGATTAACATGCCGACCGCAAAGGCGATTTCGATAGCAGTTAAACGCCAAACATCATTACCAAAGCTACGTGTGACCTGCAATGGCGTTAAAAAAGCGGCAGGGGCTGCAAGTAGCATGAAAAAGGCGAAAAATAGAAACATTTGCTTTAAGAAAGCATGTTCTTTAATATAGATAAACCCTTGTTTCATGTCGGCAAAATAGCTTGTTGTTTGTGGTTGTGCTGCTTTTGCATGTGCAGGGATATGCAAAAATAGTAAAAAAATCGCAATGGCAATAGCGGCTGTAATGACATCAATAAAGAAAATAGATTCGATGGAAGCCATTGTCAGCAATGCACCACTTGCCATTGGTGCCAAAATCATAATAAAAGCTTGAATACTGCTGTTTGCACCATTGACCTTCATTAGATGCTCCTCAGGTACAAACTGGGGTAAAATCGCTCCTACTGCGGGTGTTTGGATACCTGCACCAACCGCCCGAATAGCGGATATAGCAAATAGTAACCAAAGCTCGTCATAGCCTATTAAAAATAAAATCGCTAAAATAAGCGTCGAAAAGGCAATCATACCATCAGCTAAAATAATGAGCCATTTGCGATTATAGCGATCTGCCCATACACCTGCAATCGGTGCTAAGAAGAAGGTTGGCACGAAGCCACAAATAATCGCAACAGTCATCATCATACCTGACTGTGTTGTGAGTGTAATATACCAAGTAATCGCATATTGCACGAGTGCAGAGCCAAACAGTGAGATGGTTTGACTGCTTAAAAAAAGTATCGTATTCCGTTTCCAATGTTCCAATATATCGTCATCCCTTTCTAACAGTAGTGCCTGTGTGGAAAGATGGAAGACCATGAAAAAAGAGGGGAGTAGAAGCCCCTCTTTTCCTGTATTCCTAAAACAGACAGACTAATTCCATTTCCTTTGCACAGCAGGCAAAGTGTGCACATATTTAGTTGGCAGTATGAAATCGTAGTCTCATTGAAGCTGTCATCAGGAATACCTCCGTTCTATATAAGTTGTGATGATTGTAGCATAAAGTTTACTAGTGCGCAAAGACTAAACAATCAGCAAAAAGGAGTTTGAAAAAGATAGCAAAGCGAAAGTCAAATTGATAAACTTGAACTATAAGGCGAAAAATTCATCTCGTGGTACAATGACGATACATGAGTTTTCGCTTTTCTTCTGTTAAGAAAGAAGGTTCTACTATGATTGTCAGCTTAGAGCTTATATTGATGATATTTTCCATTCTTATGATGAGTATTATTTTTTTTACATTATATCGTTTTAGAAAAGTAGCAGGTGTCAAATATTTGATGGGCTTGGTTGCTTGTCGAATCATTTATGCTAGCAATGTGATTTTAGAGAAAAGTAGTTACTTATTAGTTGAGAAAATGATTTTTCGGAATATACAGCAAACGGCACTTATTTTTGTTGTAGTCTTGTTTAATTTATTTGTCTATACATTAGTAAGTCAGCGTAAAAACATAAAAAAACAATGGCAAGTCTCACTTTTAGGAGTTGGGCTAGTATGGTCATTGTTGATATGGCTGAATCCTTATTTGCATGTGGTGTATAACACAACTGAATTACTAGATGGTCAATTAATCATGACAAGAACGATGTATGCCAATATTTTTAACATTATTTGCTATAGTAGTTTGGCTGTATGTATTTATTTACTAGTTCGTTATGTATGGACAATCCGTCATGATTTCCGTAAACCAGGACTGCTTGTTTTACTATTAATGTCATTACCATTTATTTCGGAGCTTGTGCGATTTACACAGCCACAATGGTCCACACAGCTAAGTACATTCTCTGTTTTTTGTGGAATGACAGGTATGATTATTACCCTCATCATTATTAGAAAGAAGTTTTTTTCCATTATTCCAATCGCTAAAAATATTGTATTCGATTATTTTCCAGAAAGCATTTTGATTATGAATGCTACTGGTAAGGTGATTGAGGGCAATCAAAAGGCTACGCAATTTTTTGCTCAATTAGGTGAAGTCGATATTTATGATAAACCGATGTCAAAGCTGTTAGCAAAGTGGCCAGCATGGTATCATTTGGCACAGTCTTTCCAGCAAGGAACCATTGATATCGAGGTTTGGATACATAAGGTGAGAAAAATATATCGTGTGAATGTTTATCCATTACGTACATTAGGTGAGCAAGGGCAGGGCAGTGTTTCGCTTATCATGGATATTACGGAGCAACAGGGGCATTTAGAGAAAATTGCTCAACTGAATCAGCTAAAGGATCAATTGTTTACGATTATTTCACATGATTTACGTAGTCCATTAGCAATGCAGTTTCAATTGATAACGTTGTTAGAAGAGGATCTCGATTGCTTCGGTGAGGAACATCAAGAAATCATCACCAAGCTTGGAGAGCAAACACGTCATACACTTGATATGTCGAATAATTTACTAGAATGGTTTCGTAGTCAGCGAGAGGACGTTGTGCTTCACCCCCAAGTATTGGCATTATCAGAGGCAGTGGAAGAATGTTGTCAGCTATTAGCCATGAATAGCGAGCTGAAGAATTTACAAATAACGAATGTGGTTGCAAAGGATTTATATGTTTATGCCAACAGAGAAGTCGTGCTACTCGTTCTACGCAATTTATTGTCCAATGCGATGAAGTTTACACAAGCAGGGGGCGCTATACATGTAGATGCTCAATTATCAGGAGAAATGGTCATTGTTTCGGTACGTGATAATGGCATTGGTATGGATAATGAGCAAATAGGGCGGTTATTTACTAACAACCAGATACAATCATCTATGGGCACGGCTGGCGAAAAAGGCGTAGGTCTTGGTCTGTTAGTTAGTAAGCAGTTTATACAATTAAGTGGAGAGAGTATGTGGGCAGAAAGTGAAGTAGGGCAGGGCAGTGTATTTTACTTTACATTGAGAGGTGGAGAGCAATGAAAGTGTTGATTGTAGACGATGAGCCGATTATGTTACTAGCGATGAAGCGCATGTTAGCTGGCATAGAAGGTATTGAGCTTGTTGGTAGTTTTCAACAGATAGAAGAGGCATATACCTTTCTTTATAAGAATGATGTGGACCTTGCCTTTTTGGACATTGAGATAGCAGATGATAATGGGATAGAATTAGCACGTCAATTACGAATAAATAACACAGAGATTGATATTGTTTTTACGACCTCACATACTGACTATGCAATGCAGGCCTATGATGTGTATCCGTTAGACTATATGATAAAACCGATTTCCAAAAGCCGATTGATGCAAACTATTACAAGGGCGTTTAACAGACGTCACAACACTTCAACTGTTAATAACCATGTGCTAAATCGTCTCAAAGTTCAAACTTTCGGCTGTTTTGAGGTGAGTAGCACACAACAAGGGGAAGTAAAGTGGCGTTCTAAAAAGAGCAAAGAGCTATTCGCCTACTTGCTTTTTAATAGAGGTAGAAGTGTTGGGAAAATGAGAGTCATAGAGGATATTTTTCCTGATATGCCTGTGAAAAATGCGGAAGGTTATTTGAATACAGCTGTTTATCAATTACGAACAGCATTGAACAGTCACGGTTTTAAAGAAAACATCATATCGGGGCAGGAAAAATATCGGTTAGAGCTAAATCAGGTGGATGTGGACTTTATGCAATTTGAGCAAGGAGTGGCATTACTGAACCATATCAACAAAGATAATGAAACCGTTGCTATAGAGTTAGAAAAACAAGTTGTTGGTGAGCTGTTTGAAGGACAATCGTTTTCATGGGCTGCTTTAGAACAGGAAAGCATGAACCTTGTGTACATTTCCTTTGCCAAGCGTCTTGCAGGCTGGCTATTGGCTTGCGAACGCTATACAGAGGCTGTGGAAATTATGAGAAAAATAGTGATGCGAGATGCCTTTGATGAGGAGGCGAATCAGCTCTTGCTCAACCTATACGGGGCAATGGGCGATATCTATGCTTTAAAGCAGCACTACCAGCAATATGTACAAAGAATGCAACAAGAATTACATATGCCACCATCAATGGCGATGCAAAAAATTTATCAGCAATATAGACAATAAAAGTACTCGTTACCCAAAGCAATTTGGGTAGTGAGTGCTTTTTTTGTTCATTGGTTGTTCATTTGTGTATGGTAGGGTGTTAGAGAAAAAAGAGAGGAGTGGTTTTTTGAGAAAAATAGGGTCGTTCGTCATAATGATTGTCCTTTTATTATTCCCATTTAGTAAGGTTGCTGTATATGCCGACAGAGAGGGGGATTTTGAGTACCATATAGACCCAGGTATATTGACAATTGATGCCTATCATGGAACAGGAGGAAATGTGACAATTCCTAGCATATTAAATGGCACAACTGTAACGAGAATTGGGGACAATGCTTTTGCCAATAAAGGTTTAACCAGTGTGACGATTCCTTCTAGTATCACAATGATTGGAGCAAATGCTTTTCGTGACAATCAACTAACAAAGGTTGTTATTCCCGATAATGTACAAGTAATAGGAAATGCTGCTTTTGCTAACAATCAATTAGAAGAAGTTGAACTTAAAGGAACAACAACTGTAGACACAGCCCAAATAGGCACGCAATCAAAGCCTGCAATGATGTATCATGGTTGGTTTACAAATATTGTATATACATTACCTTGGAATAGTGACGTTACAGGTCCAAGAACAGTATATGCAAGATATACAAATTTGATGAACCCTATCATTTATGTAAAGGAACAGGCGACAGGTGCAAATAATGGGTCGAGTTGGGCAGATGCCTATACCGACTTGCAAGCTGCTTTAACAAACGTTGTAGCAGGACAGCAAATTTGGATTGCGGCAGGGACGTATAAACCGACAACAGGTACAGACCGTTCAAAGTCATTCCAAATGAAAAACAATGTGGCGATTTATGGTGGATTTGTGGGGGTATCAGAGACAGAAACAATCGCAACACGAGATTTGATAACGAATAAAACGATTTTAAGTGGCAATATTGGTGACCCGATGGTTAGTAGTGATAATAGCCACAATGTATTTTATCATGATTACAATATCGACCTAGACGCTACAGCCGTATTAGACGGTGTCACGATTTTTGGAGGACATGCCACAGACTCAAGTTCAGGCAATCGTTTTAATGGTGGCGGTATGTATAATAAATCGAATAGTAGCCCTACATTGAGGAATGTCCTATTTGAGAGGAACTATGCAGTTGGGAATGGAGGCGGGATGTACAATTTTAATGGTAGCAGCCCCACATTACAGAATGTATCGTTTATGGAAAACATAACAGATGAAGGCGGTGGAGGCGGTTTAGCTAACGTTGCTGACAGTAATCCGACCATAGAGGGAGGAGAATTTAAGGATAATTTCGCTAAATCTGGTGGGGGAGGTATGTGGAATGCGAGTAGCACCCCTATAGTAAGCAATGTGGTATTTAAGAATAATACAACAGACGAGAAGGGCGGAGGTATGTGGAATGTAGAGGACAGTAATCCTGTAGTAACAGATGTCCGATTTGAAGACAACCGTTCAGAAGGTAATGGAGGTGCTATCTTTAACCACCGAGCAACGAATTTAACGCTAGAAAGAGTAGATTTTATCAATAATTCCGCGCAAGATAATGGTGGGGGTATGTATAATGTATTTAGTACAGTGACACTGACAAAGGGGCTATTTAAGGCTAATTTTGTTGATGAGAATGATCCTTCTGACAGTGGTGGTGGACTGTATGCGGAACAAAGCCATTCAAATTTAATCAATGTCCTATTTGATGGGAATCGAGCGAATATTGGTGGGGGTAGTAGTAATAATGCTGGTAGTGCAATATTTACAAATGTTTTATTCAAAAACAATGAAGCGGTACAGGGAGATGCGTTAGCTACTAATGATGGTATTGAGGCTATCTTAACAAATGTCACAATGGGGCGTAACGGGACATCTACTAGTGAAGCAACGATTTACAATCCATTTAGTAAAGTAGCAATTGGTAATAGTATTATTATCGGTAATCAAGGTTTGATAAAAGCTGGAACAGATGGCGAAACGGTAATATATGATAGTTTGGTTGGCGATTTGATAGAGGGTACATTCTTTGATAAAGACAAAAACCCAGTAGAAGGAACGATACCTATAGCGACTATTTTCAAAGACTTCGACAATGGCAATTTTGAGTTGAAGGCAGGTTCACCAGCGATTGATAAAGGGAATAATGACCCTTTCAATTACATCGGAGTGTTAACCGATCTTGCAGGAAATCCACGTATTCAAGGAGGTATTGTTGATTTAGGTGCGTATGAAAGTAGTCCAATTACGACATACACAGTGACTTATGATATAAATGGAGCAATCGGTACGCCGCCAGTCGATTCCAATCGATATGAAGTTGGTGATGCAGTAGAGGTATTAGGGAATATGGGTGTGATTAGAAATGGCTATACTTTTAAAGGTTGGAATACAAAATTAGATGGTACAGGCGACAATTACGCTGTCGGTCAAAAATTCACGATAGGGTCAGCCAGTCTTACACTCTATGCAAACTGGGCAGCAAACCCAGTTGTGATACCGCCAACATCACCACCAATTAGCGGAGGAAGTAGTAGTTCTAGTACAGAAAGCATGTACGATATCCAATTTGAAACAAATGGTGGCACAGCAATTGATAAGCAAGTAAAAAGCTATAATGATAAACTTACAGCTCCACCAATACCTGTGAAAGAAGGCTACACATTTGTAGGTTGGTATACAGATAGTGCGCTCACAAAAGAATGGCACTTTGACACAGATTACGTGCGAGGCAATGTGACATTGTATGCGAAATGGGTAGAGGAAGAAAAAACAAAGCCAGTAGAGAAGGAAAAAGAGAAGGAAGTTGTGCCAATTGAACAACCAATAGCCCCAGCATGTACAGCAGAGTTTACCGATATTGCAACATCATGGGCAAAAGATATGATTGAAGACATTGCAGGGCGTTGTATGATCAAGGGCTATCCAGATGGCACATTTAAACCAGATGCACCCATCCAACGTCAGCATGTAGCGGTATTATTTGCACGAGCATTTGAGTTAGCGCCTACACGAGAAATCATATCCTTCAATGATATTCCTGTAGAGCATCTGTATTATGATGCCATTATGAAAGTATATCAGGCAGGTATTTTCGATGGCATAGATGGTCAATTTAAACCGAATGCCTATATCACAAGAGCACAAATGGCAAAGGTTTTCGTCTTAGCATTTGGCTTAGATACAAATGGAACAAGCACAGCGACATTCAAAGATGTACCTGCAACATATTGGGCAAAAGATTATATTACAACACTTGCAGAATATGGTATCGCACTTGGAGACAATGGTCATTTTAAGCCAGACGAGTCTGTCACACGTGCACAGTTTGTAGCCTTTATGTATAGGGCATTACATTTATAAAATAGAGAGAAAGCTAGTTAGTCGAATGTTCCGATTAACTAGCTTTTCTAGTTGTTCATATTTCTTTCATTGCGATATGGTAGCCTTTTTTAGAGGGAATCAACAAGGAGATAAAATTGGAGGAGGAAGAAGATGAAAAAATCTATATCGATGCTGTTAGTCTATTTTTTAGTAGCACAAGCCTTTTTCGGTAGCTTTCCTATCGAAATTGCCTCTGCTACAACAACACTGACAGTCGATCTACAAACAAATGGACAGCCTTACAATGAAGGCGATGTTGCTACAAAACCTGTAAGCGTTCAAGTAACGGTTAGTTCTTCCGATAGCGCCTCTGTGCAACTATCACAGGATTTAGGAATATCATGGCAGCCATTTGATGTGAATACACCACTGTTCTTGACCGATGAAGGTACACATCATGTATGGCTACGGATTGGCGAGCAAGGTACGATTGAAAAGAGAGAAATTAGTATTGCTTCCTCACAAAAGCCTGTCGCCATACAGACATTGATGCTAACGACACCACCGACTGCCATTATTTATGTCAATGAAGCTGTGACAGGTGGAGATGGTACAAGCTGGGCAAATGCTTATTCAGATTTGCAGACAGCTTTAGGAGCTACAGTAGGGGGAGAGGAAATTTGGATAGCTAAAGGGACATATAAGCCAACTACAGGCACAGACCGTACCATTTCCTTTCAAATGAAAAATAATGTTGCCATTTATGGTGGCTTTGATGGAACGATAGAAACGGAGACAAAAGAAACACGCAATTTTGTAGGCAATGAAACTGTTTTAAGTGGAGATATTGATGCAGCGGATGATGATAGCTATCATGTAGTATACAACGAAAATGTGAATAGTACTGCAATTCTAGATGGTGTTACCATTCAAGGTGGTAATGCTGATAATGTAAGTGATGGTACGGGTTTGCAACGTTTAGGTGGGGGTATGTATAACAAATCGAGTAGCCCAGCATTAACAAATGTGAAATTTAGAGATAATCGAGCTCATGGAGGAGCGGGCATGCACAACGATGGAAGTAGCCCTACATTAACCAACGTGCAATTTAGCTCAAACATTTCTACGGATAGTGGAGGTGGTATGCAAAATAGTAGTAATAGTAAAGCGATATTAGAAAAGGTGCAATTCATAGGCAATAAGGCTGCTAACTTTGGAGGTGGTATGATGAATTGGGTGAGTAGCCCAATATTAACCAACGTGCGATTTGAGGACAACAAGGCTCAAAATGGAGGAGGTATGCATAATTATAGTAGTAGCCCAATAATAAAAAATAGCCAATTTATAGGGAATATAGCATCTAATGCAGGGGGAGGTCTATCCAGCGACTATGGTAGTATTCAATTAATCAATGTATTATTCAAAAAAAATAATGCTTTAAATACTATGGGGCATACAATCCGCAATATGGAAACAGAAGTAAGTTTAATCAATGTAACAATAGTGGATAACGGAACAGCAGGATCACTAATTTATAATAGTGATCTAGCAGGTTCTACTAATTTAAGCATCCAAAACAGTTTAATTATAGGAGATAATATAATTGCTTCAGAAACAAGACCATATACACTAACTAGAAATAATAGTTTTGTGGGGAAACTTGACAATATAAAATTTTATGATAATGCTGG
This sequence comes from Lysinibacillus piscis, assembly GCF_026012395.1. Taxonomy (GTDB): domain Bacteria; phylum Bacillota; class Bacilli; order Bacillales_A; family Planococcaceae; genus Lysinibacillus; species Lysinibacillus piscis. Next base: position 732,744 of record NZ_BRZA01000001.1, on the reverse strand, counting down.
CATTGCTACTGTAGACACATATAAAGCAAGCGATATTTTCAAGGATTTTACTGATTTCCGATTGAAGGTAGGTTCACCAGCCATTGATAAAGGGAACAACCTTTACAATAATGAAACAACCGATCTTGATGGTAAAGCGCGTTTGAAAGGAACAATTGATGTAGGAGCCTATGAGTTTCCTTTCTACAAAATAACATACGATAAGAACGGTGCAATGGGAGCTGCGCCAATCGATTCAAATGAGTATGACATATATGATACTGTATCCGTCGCTAGTGAAGGAAATCTTACTAAAACAGGCTTTACTTTTAATGGATGGAATACACAAGCAGATGGCAATGGAACGAATTATGCAATAGGTAGCTCCTATATAATGGGGATGGTTGATGCGATACTCTATGCCAAATGGGAGAGAGCTCTTTATCAAGTAACCTTTCATACAAATGGAGGAACAGCCGTAGCGGAGCAAAGCATTGTGTATGAAGGAATGGTAAATGAGCCAGCAGAGCCAACTAGAGCAGGTTCTACATTTACTGGCTGGTATACAGCTGCTGATACCAAGTGGGATTTTATGAATGATAAAGTGACAGATGAGATAACGCTTTATGCAAAGTGGACAAAAAATAATTATAAAGTAACTTTTAATGTAGATGGAGGAACAGAAACAGCGGAGCAAACCATTGCGTATGAAGGAACGGTAAATGAGCCATCCGCACCAATCCGAATAGGGCATACATTTGCTGGTTGGTATACAGCTGCTGATACCAAGTGGGATTTTACGAATGATAAAGTGACAGATGAGATAACGCTTTATGCAAAGTGGACAAAAAATAACTATAAGGTAACCTTTAACACAGACGGTATGGACACAGTAGCGGAGCAAAGCATTGCATATGAAGGAATGATAGATGAGCCATCCGCACCAATCCGAATAGGGCATACATTTGCTGGTTGGTATAAGGAGATGAATTTTATTACTAAATGGAATTTTGCAATAGATAAAGTCACAAATCATCTGACATTATATGCGAAATGGCTAGTGAATGAATCTCCACCACCATCTATATCTCCACCTATAGATGAAAGGCAAGAGACTTATATAATAGAATTTAATACTAATGGCGGTACAACAGTAGCTTCACAAAAACAAGATAAGAATAACAAACTTACAGAACCACCAATACCTACAAAGACAGGTTATATATTTGCAGGTTGGTATACTGATAGTGTCTTCAACAATAAATGGGATTTTTCTACAAATACAGTTGAGAGAAATGTAATTTTGTATGCAAAATGGATTGAACATGTAGAAGAACCCACTGATGTAGAGGAAAATACAGATGATACAACAGAGCAGGAGGAATCACTACCGCCTACATGTAACGCTACATTTACAGATATTACATCTTATTGGGCACAGTCGATGATTGAGGATATTGCAGGGCGCTGTATTATCAAGGGCTATCCAGATGGTACATTTAAACCAGATGCACCGATCCAGCGTCAGCATGTAGCGGTATTATTTGCACGAACATTTGAGTTAGCGCCTACACGAGAAATCATATCCTTCAATGATATTCCCGCAGAGCATCTATATTACGATGCCATTATGAAAGTATATCAGGCAGGTATTTTCGATGGCACAGATGGTCAATTTAAACCGAATGCCTATATCACAAGAGCACAAATGGCAAAGGTTTTCGTCTTAGCATTTGACTTAGATACGAATGGGACAGGTACAGCAACATTCCAAGATGTACCTGCAACACATTGGGCAAAAGATTATATTGCAACACTTGGGGAATATGGTATCGCACTTGGAGACAATGGCAATTTTAAGCCAGACGAGCCTGTCACACGTGCACAGTTCGTAGCCTTTATGTATCGGGCATTACATTTATAATTCAAAAACAGCCACTCAAGCGATTACCCGCAAGAGTGGCTGTTTTTCATTTAGTTTTCTTCTGTATCTTTACGGTTTTTCTTCAGCATTTTGGATAGCATTTCGTACACGATTGGTACAACAACTAATGTTAATAATGTAGAAGATAATAAACCACCGATTACGGTAATAGCTAAGTCTTTAGAGATTAAACCGCCACCAGCACTATTGCTAACAGCCATCGGAATCATTGCACCGATTGTTGCAATAGCAGTCATTAGGATTGGACGTAAACGTGTTGCGCCTGCTTCTAAAATCGCTTCACGCATCACCAGTCCATCACGTTCCATATGAATGATGCGGTCTACTAATACGATGGCATTCGTTACAACGATACCAATTAACATCAATAGCCCCATCATAACAGATACAGAAATCGTTTGTCCTGTTACGAATAAACCAACAAATGCACCAATTACAGCAAATGGTAATGAGAAGAGAATAGCAAATGGCGCTAAACCTTCACCAAATGTCACAACAAGGATGAAGTAGACGATCGCAATGGCTGCTAACATTGCTATACCAAGCTTCGTGAATGTTTCTTGCATATCTGCTGCAACACCCGCAACATCAACCGTTACACCTTTTTGTAAATCAAGCTTATCAATTTTTTTATCAGCAGCTGAGGTAGCTTTTGAAATATCGGCACTTGTAATCGTACCAGATACTGTTGCAAAATATTCACCTTTTGAACGAGTAAGTGAATTTAATGTTGTGCCTTCTTCGACTTTCACTAATTCACCAATGGTCATTGTTGTTCCTAAAGCAGTTTTGGTTTCTGTGTTTAACACATCATCAAGCGATAGGGCAGCGGCTTTCGCATCACGTTGCACAATTACATCAATATCTTTGCCATCATGCTCGACAGTTGTTAATGTTTCTGACGTTGTATTTGAATGTAAAGCCATAACAATTTGTGCTGTTGTTAAACCATATTGCAGGACATCCTTTTGGGCAACTTTTAATACATGCTCCACATATGGATCCTCATTGTTTGACTTAATATCTTCTAAGCCATCAACATCTTTTAATGCGCCTTCCACTTGCTTGACAGCATCACGTAATTTATCTAAGTCTTCACTATATAATGTGTAGCTAACTTCATTAGAAGAACCAGTACCCATTGAAGCGAAGTTTTGAGATTTCCATTCACCTGATTGACCGATATTGAAAACATAATCTTCAACTTCCTCACGTGCTTTCGGGAAATCCTTCATATCTGGATCGAAAATAAGGTACATTAATGCACCACCAGCGCTACCACCCATCATCATAGAAGACGGATCGGCATTTGTAGCATCTGTAATCGACACTTGTAGAATATCTACATCTTTGCGTTTCAGTAATTCTTTTTCCACTTTTTCTACATTAGCTGCTGTTTCGTCTTTTAATTCACCAACAGCAGGTGTGTATGTTAAATACATCACTTTTTCTTCTTGTGAGCCCATGAAGCTAAAGCCAATTAGTGGTGTTAATGCAAGAGAGCCCACCAATAATAAAATAGCAATCACAGATGTAATGATTTTATGATTTAATGTTTTTTCAAGCACACCACGATACCAAGTAGCTAGCTTACCAACTTCCTTATGCTGACTTTCTTGTTTCGCACCATATAGCTTTTTACGGAATAAGAAGTGCGATAAAGCTGGCACAATTGTAATTGCTACAAGTAATGATGCACCTAAAGCAAATGACATTGTTAAGGCAAATGGCATAAACAATTCACCAACCATACCACCAACAAAAATTAATGGTGCAAATACAGCTACCGTTACTAATGTTGAAGATAAAATTGGTTTAAACATTTCAATCGTTGCTTCACGAATTAATGCACGACCTGTCAATTTTTCACCTTTTAAGTGAATACGACGATAAATATTTTCTACAACAACGATGGAGTCATCGATAACACGTCCAATGGCGACGGTAATCGCACCAAGCGTCATAATATTGAGCGTAATATCCATCCAGTTCAGCAGCAGTAATGCCATGAATACAGAAACAGGAATGGAGATAATGGAAATAATCGTTGATTTGAAATCACGTAAAAACAGTAAAATGATTAATATGGCAATTGCGCCACCAAATACAGCTTTTTCAATCATTGTGAAAACAGAATCTTCAATTGGTTTTCCTTGGTCAAGTGAAATATCTACTTTTAGACCATCAATGCGCTTTTCTTCGTCTTTAATAAGGTCTTTCACCGCATTAACAACTTTTACTGTATTAGCATCCTGTGCCTTGACGATTTGAATCGCAATAGCATCTTTACCATTTGTGCGGGATACCGATTGTACTTTACCTTCTACTTCAATTTTAGCAATATCGCCTAAACGTACGAATGGAGAAGGATTTGTAGCAGAAGGTGTTACAGGAATTAATAAATCTTTTAGTTCCTCAATAGATTTCACTTTACCGTCTACAGAGACAGCTTGCTCACCAACTGTAAATTGGTATAACCCAAGAGATAATGACATATCACTCGCTTGAATCATTTCTTTGACAGAATCCTCTGTTAAACCAAGTGCAGCCATTTTTTCTTCGTCGTATTTAAAGGAGATTTGTTGAATATGTTGACCTGTTATTGTAGCAGAGGCAACACCATCAATTTTATTAATTTTAGGTAATAACATATCCTCTACAGTCGATGTTAACTCAACAATATCTTCTTTTGAGCTACTAACTGATAATGCGACAACTGGCATCATATTCATGCTGATTGCCATAATCGTTGGTTCTTGTGCGCCTTCAGGGACTTTCACATTATCTAATGCTGACTCTAACTGACGCTTTTTCTCATCCATATCAATACCATAATCGTACTCCACCTGCACTTGTGTGATATTGGAAGAGGATGTAGAAGAAACTGCTTTGACATCTTCTAAACTTTCAATTGCCTTTTCAAATGGAATGGAGAGCTCATTCATGACCTGCTCAGGTGTTGCTCCTGGATAAACACCCATAACGATTAAAAATGGAATTGAAATATCTGGAATGGACTCCATTTTCATTCTAGTTCCTGAATAAATACCAGAAACAGTGATAATAATCGTTAGTAACCAAACGGCTAGCTTATTTTTCAATACGAAGTTTACTAAACCTTTCACGTCGACACCTACCCTTTATTGACTATCTTAATTCAATTACATATACTAATGACTAATCGGTCAGATGTCAACGAAATGCACTAGGAGAGAATAAAAAATATGTCAAAAAAGCAACTAATTATGGATAAAGCCTTAGAATTATTTTCTGAACAAGGCTATGAAGCTACATCTGTACAGCAAATTACAGAGCGATGTGGAATATCGAAAGGCGCGTTCTATCTATCGTTTAAAACGAAGGATGAACTTGTTGTCTCAATGATAGATTATTATTTACAACAATTTATTATGGATATTGACCAAGCAGTCAAAGGTCCATATCAGCATGAATCTTTATTGGTGGAATTTTATAAGAATATCTTTGAACTATTTAAAAAACATTCAATATCTGTACGTGTATTTTTCAATGAAAAAGTGTTTCTTTCTAAACAGGAGCTTTTTTATAAAATTAGTGTTTATGAGGTAGAAATGTCACAGGCAATGTTATATATGCTTGAACAGTTATATCCAAATAACTTGCAAGAGACAAAATATGATGTGATGTATTGTATGAAAGGGTTTATTAAAACGTATGCAGAGCTTGTGATTTTCTCAAATATCCCTTTAGATTTAGAGCATTTAGCTAAATCATTGGCAGAAAAAACGAGAATTATTGCAGAGCACACAACGACACCATTTATAACAGAAAGCCTTGTGCAAATCATGGCAGCCCCTTATGAACAAGAAATTGCCCAAAATACTTTAGTACAACTTATTGAGCAAAGTATCGCTAGTATTGAGGATTCGATTGCACGAGAGTCTTTACAATTATTAAAAGAACAAATTGAGACAACCACATATAACAGAGCTATTTTAAAAGGATTATTAGCAAATATTCGTCAGCATCCAGAAAGTAGCTGGGTTGCCTACGTATTAGCTAAATATTTCCATGTGTAGCCAATTAGAATAGAATTGTTCATCATGAGTGGTGAACAATTCTATTGATTGATAGGGGAAGGTATGGATTGTAGTGCATCTAGAGCATGATGAAAAGGCTCACCTATCCATAGTAAGCGTTCAAGAAAGTGCTGTACCTCATATGGTAAGGCTAATTCCTCTTGCCATGGCTTTTCCTTGCCTTTTACTGGTGTGTAATTTGAATAAAGCAAAAATAATAAAAAATGACCAATAAAGTATAAATCGCTAATATGATTTTCAGCTTTTTTTGGATTACGAATAGCTGATACATGTTGCTGTTTCAGCAGTGTAGCAAGACCAAAATCGACAATATACAGCTGCTGTTTGACAAGTAATATATTCGGTATACGCAAATCTCGATGGACGACACCTTGCTCGTGCAATAAAACGACTTGTTCTAGCAACTGCTTTGTTATCGCTAATGATTGCGATACAGTAAATTTTTGCCCCTTTTGAAAAATCAATTCTTCAAAGGTTTGACCATCCACATAGTCCATAATGAAAAAAGGTATATTTTGAATGGTTCCTGTCATTTGAAAGGTAGGAACAGTTGGTAGAGATAATTGTCGCATTATTTGAATTTCCTGCATAAACTTTTGCACAGTTTTTGTATGTCGATGATGCTTAGGACGTAAGCATTTTAAAACATAGCGCTTTTGAGATGACATTTCTGCAATTAAATAGGCTCGCCCATAGGAGCCATATCCAAGAAATTGGATGAAAGTAAAATTAGGATGATCAGTTACATATTGTTGTACGATGGTATCTAATTTTTTTTCACTTCGTTGCCACCACATTAACTACTGAAGAAGCTCTTAGAACTGAAAAAACTGCGAGAGCTCTTACCATAACTGCGCTTGTAATGCTTATGTCCATAATAATTATGACGCTTGGAATATTTTTTTCGACTACTTGATGAATGACGATGATGCTTATTGTTCAATAGAGAACGCAAAATTTTATCTAACATAAAAATGCTCCTTTTCATTCGGTATGATTTGTATACGTATAAGCAAGGCATGTAGTTTCAAAATGTCCAAAAGAAAATGCACATGACAGTAATAGCATTGTCATGTGCATTGTATATTCACGATTAAATCTCCATAATGATTGGTAAAATCATTGGGCGACGCTTTGTTTTTTCAAATAAATAAGGACCTAATACATCAGAAATTTCATTTTTCAGCTCTGCCCATTGTGGTGTTTTGCTTTGCACAATGCCATTCAAATGACGATTTAGCATTTTTTGTGCTTCATTAATCATCGTACCCGATTCACGCATATAGACAAAGCCACGTGAAATAATATCAGGACCAGAGACAATTTTTTGATTTTCTTTATCCACACTAACGACTACAATGACTAAGCCTTCCTCTGATAAAATGCGGCGGTCACGAAGAACGATATTGCCGATATCTCCGATGCCATTACCATCAATATAAACATCTCCAGAAGGAATACGACCTGCTACATGTGCTGTCTCTGCGCTTAATGCCAGCACATCACCATTTTCCATCACAAACGTATTTTCTAATGGTACATCACAGTCCTCAGCTAAATGCGTATGCATTTTTAACATACGGAATTCACCATGGATTGGCATAAAGAATTTTGGCTTCATCAAGCGGAGCATTAGTTTTTGCTCTTCCTGCGAACCATGACCAGATGTATGGATATTGTTTAGTGCACCATGAATCACTTCGGCACCTGCACGGAATAACAAGTTAATAATTTTATTTACGCTAACCGTGTTGCCTGGTACTGGCGAAGATGAAAAGATAACTGTATCACCAGGTTGGATTTGAATTTGACGATGTGTACCGTTGGCAATACGAGATAAGGCTGCCATTGGTTCACCTTGCGAGCCTGTACATAAAATCATGACTTCATTTGCTGGAAGTCGATTAATGCTTTGGGCATCGATAAACGTATCCTTTGGTGCAGTAATATAGCCTAGCTCACGACCAATTGTAATCGCATTATCCATCGAACGACCAAATACCGCAATTTTTCGACCATATTTAACCGCAGCATCTGTTGCTTGCTGTAAGCGGTGAATATTAGAGGCGAATGTTGCAAAAATAATACGACTATCTACCTTACGGAAAATTTCATCAATACTTTTACCAACTGTACGTTCAGACATCGTGAAGTTTGGCTTTTCTGCATTTGTACTATCAGATAATAAGCATAGTACGCCGTCACGTCCGATTTCTGCCATCTTTGTTAAGTTGGCTGGCTCGCCTACTGGTGTAAAGTCAAATTTAAAGTCACCTGTATGCACGATATTACCAGGTGGTGTTTTGACAACAATACCATAAGCATCAGGAATACTATGTGTTGTTCTAAAGAAGCTAACAGACGTTTTTCTAAATTTGATGACATCTTCTTCTTTAATCTCAATCATTTTAGTTGTGCGTAATAAACCATGTTCTTCTAATTTATTGCGAAGTAGTCCAAGTGCCAGTTTGCCACCATATACAGGGATATTCACTTGACGCAATAAATACGGAATACCACCAATATGGTCTTCATGTCCATGTGTAATAAATAAACCTTTAATTTTATCCACATTACGCACTAAATATGTGTAATCTGGAATAACGTAGTCGATGCCGAGTAAGTCATCCTCTGGGAATTTGATACCAGCGTCAATTAAAATAATTTCGTCTTGGAATTGCACAGCGTATGTGTTTTTGCCGATTTCGCCCAGTCCGCCGAGTGCGAAAACAGCTGCTTGGTCATTTTTAACAAACTTCATGCTTGTTAAATTTCCTCCAAGACAAAGTTCGGGCTAGCTTGCTCATAAGTTAAATAATTACCTTCAAGCAATTGAACGAACTCAATGTTGTAATGACGATCCTTTAATTTTTGACGTACTTCACGCTCTGAAGTAGCTTCAAGGTATAGACTTTTAGTGTTTTCGCGAACTGGAATCTCATTTGCATTTTCTTGATAATAAACTTTGTAAATCATCGTTTGCTCTCCTTTTAATTGCGTACATTCTCTTTTATTATGGGCTAAGTCTCTCCATTTTATCGCAGCATAGTGAAGTTGCGTGAATGTGGAATGTTAGCCAAATAAAAGTATTTCCTTTATATTATCATGCAGTTCCTTTAAAATAAAGAAAAGCCCTTCGAAATTAATGAAGGGCACATGTTAAGCAATTGATTTTTTCCCGAGTACGCCACGTAGCTGCTTCAATAATTTGCGTTTTAATTTCTTCAGCATGGCACATCACTCCTTACGTTAATTATAGTAGAAATTTCTCGGTATGTAAAGTCATTTGCCTTTGCATGTTCAAAATAGAAAGGAATTAGAGAAATGGATAAAATTATCTTTTTTGATATTGATGGCACACTGTACAATGATGAGAAAAAAATACCTCAATCAGCAAAGGAAGCGGTATTAGCTGCACGACGTAATGGTTATGAAATTGCCATTGCTACTGGGCGATCGCCGTTTATGGCTAAACCGATATTAGAGGAATTAGATATTCACACATATGTGACATTTAATGGACAGTATGTTGTTTATCAAGATGAAGTGATTTATGCAAATGAAATTGATAAAGAAAGCTTAGCAAAAATTGCAGAATTTAGTGCATCACGTGATGAGCCAGTTGTTTTTCTAGATGATAAGCATATGGTTGCCACAGCACCAGCACATCATATGGTATCGGATAGTTTAGCCACATTGATGCATCATGATTATCCAAAGATTGATGCTACTTATTATATGCAGAACCCTGTTTATCAAACATTGGCTTTTGTAACAGAGCAAGATGAGCCCCTTTATCGAGAAAAGTTTCCGAATGTGCGCTTAGTGCGTTGGCATCCATATTCTTGCGATATTTTACCATTAGGCGGCTCAAAGGCGTTAGGTATTGAAAAAGTGCTAGAGAAAATGGGTCTTACGATGGAGGATGCGATTGCCTTTGGTGATGGCTTGAATGACATCGAAATGTTAACAGCAGTTGGAACAAGTGTAGCGATGGGCAATGCAGAAGATGAAGTAAAAGCTGTTGCAAAATATGTCACGGATCATATTGACCAAGATGGCATAGCGAAGATGCTGCGCGAATTGAAAATAATTGATTAAAATAACAAGGAATGTCCTGCAAAAATTGCGGAACATTCCTTTTTTATCCCATATTAACAGGCTGTAAGATCCTTGCTTCAAAATAGTGAGTGGAGATGAACTGTTTAAGTAGGGAACCAACAGCCTGTAAAAACCCGATTGAAGGTTCACTTTATCGTTATTTTTTGACTAAGGATAGATTAATAGTTGTTGTTGCGAATTGTTGACATAATTCTTCTGATAAGGCGTCGTCTGTCACGATGACATCAATATCATGAATAGGACATACTTGAATGGCGACATCTTTTAAAAATTTACTGGAATCTGCCGCTACAAAGACCGTTTCAGCAATATCGATAATTTGTCTACGGGTAATAGCCTCTTCTAAACTAAAATCGGAAATCCCCTTATTAACTGATACACCGCTAGCGCAAATAAATGCCTTGGTGATATTCAAATGTTCAAAGCGAAACAGAAATTCATTGGATGTGACGGATTTCTCTGAATGGCGTACTTTACCACCGATAATAATGACTTCAATCGGAGAACCAATTAAATCAAAAGCAATAGGCAGTGAATTGGTCACAACAGTCAACTTTTCTTTGTCTTTTAAAAATGGTGTCATTTGATAGGTTGTTGTCCCACTATCAATAAAAATACAATCCCCGTTTTGGACAAATGAGGCACATTTTTTGGCAATCGCAATTTTTTCATCTAATTGTTCATGAAAGCGTTGGTCAATGAAGCCTTCAACAGGTTCAATATATTTGACACCACCATATACTTTTTCCAATTTATTATTTTGTACAAGCTGCTGCACATCACGGCGAATGGTTTCCATTGATACATTGAATTGCTGTGTCAGCGTGACTAGCTTTACTACTTTATTTCTCCTGACAAACTGCAAAATTTGTTGCTGTCTTTCCATCGTTAGCATTCGATCACCTCTACTCGATATTTACTCAAATTCACCATAACTTTGTCAATAGTTTGTCTTAATTTACTCAACATTTACAAAAAAACGCAATGTTCTTTACAAATCACTATTATACTAAAGTTATCAACTGAAAGAGGTGACTAGTGTGTTAGAACTTCGGAATATTTCCAAAAGCTATGAAAATAAAAAAGTATTAGCAGATATAAATGTCACGATTGAGGCAGGTGAAATTGTATCATTATTAGGACCGAGTGGCTGTGGTAAAACGACTTTACTCAATATTATTTTAGGGCTTACACAGCAAACAAAAGGACAGCTTTTTTACAATGGACAAGATATTTCTAAGCAATCGATGCAAGATAGAGGGTTTAATATCGTATTTCAAGATTTTGCATTATTTCCACATTTAAATGCCTATGACAATATTGTCTACGGTTTAAAAAATAAAAAAACACAAATGTCAGCGACTGAGGTGCAAGAGTATATTGATTTTTTAGAGCTAACACCACATTTACAGAAAAAAGTACATGAGCTTTCTGGTGGTCAAAAGCAACGTGTATCGATTGCAAGGACGCTCGTGATGCAGCCGAATATTTTATTGATGGACGAGCCATTAAGCGCATTGGATGGTGTTATCAAAGAGTCCATTAAAGAGCGTATTAAGTCGATTGCACGTCAGTTTCATTTAACAACAATTATTGTGACACATGATCCAGAGGAAGCCTTAACATTGTCAGATAAAGTAATGATTATAAATGAAGGAACGATAGCACAGTTTGGCACACCGAGTGATATTGTGCAAAAGCCAAACAATCCATTTATTGAAGACTTCATTTTAAAGCAGCTACATATTAAGCGACACAATATTTATCAACTATTTGGAGAAATATATGCTTAAAACAACGAAAGTAATGAAATTGTTATTTTTTCCTATTATTGCTTTTTTACTCTGTTTTTTAATTGTGCCACTACTGTATATGTTTTGGCAGTCCTTCAAAATGGGGGACACAGTTACATTGCAAAATTATGTAGAAGTTCTGCGCAATATAGAAATTCGTGAGGCATTTATGCATAGCTTTGCTGTATCACTTGTCTCAGCTCTTATTACGACGATATTCGCCTTTTTATTGGCTTATGCGGTTCATTTTACACGCATGCATCGCTCCATAAAAAAAATAATGCAGGTGGGTATTACGTTGCCAATGCTATTGCCAACGATTACATATGGCTTTGTCCTTATTTATACGTTTGGTAATCAAGGCATTGTGACAAGATTGCTTGGTCAGCCTTTGTTTACGATTTATGGCTTTAATGGTTTAGTAATTGGCTATATTTTGTACACATTGCCCGTTGCTTTTATTTTAATGCAAAATTCAATGCAATATATTGATAAACGTTTTGTTCTTGTATCTATGCTCATGCATGATTCGCCACCGCGTAGATTTTATCATACGGTCTTTCGTCCAATGATTGGGACAATTGGTGGTGCCTTTATTCTATCTTTTATTTTAAGCTTTACGGACTTTGGTATTCCTGCATCTGTGGGTGGTAGCTATAAGGTGATTGCAACAGAACTATATCGTGCTATGTTAGGCTCTATTGTTCATTTTGAACGTGGTGCAGTTATTTCCGTATTAATGCTATTGCCTGCTGTGTTAGGTGTTGTGATATTGACGATTTTAGAGCGCTTTAATTTTCAATATAAACAAGTTAGTGATAGTGAACTTATTCCTGCTCGTGGGCGTGACTGGTTCTTTACATTGCTATCGTTAATTAGTGTAGTAGGTATTTTCATCATCTTTTCAACAATGTTCCTTGTACCATTCACGAAAGGGTATCCATATGATTTTGGATTGACACTAGAGCATGTACAAAGTGTGTTAGCAGAGAAAAATTTAACGCAAGTGTACATCAATTCCTTAATCGTCGCTTTTGCTACAGCTTTGCTAGGGGTAGTAGTCACATTTATAGCTGCTCTATTGAATGTGCGTACACCAGTTAAAGGGAGAAAGGCATTCGATATGGCTTCGATGATTACGAATACTGTGCCAGGTATGGTGCTTGGTTTATCCTATTTATTTTTCTTTAATGGCAGTTCATTAAAAGGCACATTTTTCATTATTATTGCCTGTAATGTAGTGCATTTCTTTACAACACCGTATTTAATGGCTAAAAATTCCTTGTTAAAAATGGACCCTACTTGGGAGGTTACAGCCGCTTTGTTACAGGATTCATGGCTGCAAACAGTTATCAGGATTATCTTACCGAATATACGTGCAACAATTTATCAAATATTTAGCTATTATTTCTTAAATGCGATGGTTACAGTAAGTGGAGTTATTTTCCTAGTGAGCACAAAGACGATGCTTGTATCCACACGCATTAAAGAACTACAGCATTTTGCCAAATATACAGAAATTTTTGTACTTTCTATCTTTATTTTAGCTACAAACCTCATTGTGAAATTAGGTTGTGATTATATAACTACACATAAAAAAGGAGAAATGAAAAAATGAAAAAATCAACAGCAATGATGTTAGGGACAGTGAGTTCAGCAATCGTATTAGCAGCATGTGGAGGTGCAGAAGCTGGACCAGCAGATCAAGTCATTATTTATTCAAATGCTGATGATGAAGCAGTGGCAATTATGGAAAAGACGTTAGATAGCAAAGGATATGAAGGGAAGTATGTGATTCAGTCATTTGGTACATCGGAGTTAGGTGGGAAAATGATGGCTGAAGGCAAGGATATTGAAGCAGACGTCATTACAATGGCTTCATACTTTATTGAAAGTGCACAGCAAAAGCAAGACATGTTTGTTGATTTAGAGGCAGATGTACAACCCCTTGAGGATGGTACAACATATGCGTTACCGATTTTGGGGAATGTTGGCTCAATCTTTGTCAATACAGAGCTAATGAAACAAAAAGGGTTACCAATGCCAAAAACGATTAAAGATTTGACAGACCCTGCTTTTAAGAATCTTATTTCATTCCCGAATATTATGGATTCTTCTACAGCTTGGTTATTAGTACAAGCAATTATTAATGAATACGGTGAGCAAGAAGGAAAACAGGTGTTAGCGGATTTAATTAAAAATGCTGGGCCACATATTGAAAGCTCAGGTTCAGGTCCTATCAAAAAAGTAAAAACGGGTGAGGTAGCGGCTGGCTTTGGACTACGTATTCAGGCGATTAATGCTAAAAAAGAGGGGCTACCAATTGAGTACATTGACCCGACAGAAGGGAATTTTACTTTAACAGAGTCAGTAGCTGTTGTGGATAAAGAGGATGATGAAAAACTAGCAAAAGAAATTGCTAAAGTGATTGCAACAGAGGCACGTCCTGATTTATTAACGCAATACCCAGTCGCATTGTATCCGAAGGAAGAGGTACAGTCAGAGTACATTCCAGCGCATTTGAAAAAATGGGATACAACATTAACTGTGGATTTACTTGAACAGCATCAAGAATTCTTTAAGGCTGCACAACAATAAGGAGTGACATCGATGAATGATTATAAATTATTAACACCAGGTCCATTAACAACGACGAAAAGTGTCAAGGAAGAGATGCTAAAAGACCGTTGTACATGGGATGATGACTATAAAAGTATTACACAGACTATTCGCAAGCAATTACTACAATTAGCACAGGTCAATGAAGCTACGTATACAGCGGTTTTAATGCAAGGAAGTGGAAGCTTCGTTGTGGAATCTGTGTTAACAACAGCAATCGGTGAGAAAGATAAAGTATTAATCATTACCAATGGTGCTTATGGTGAGCGCATTGTAGAAATGGCACAGGTTATGCGACTGTCACATGTTGTTTATAGTGTGCCTTATGATGAACAGCCATCACCTACAGAAGTGCAAGCGATTTTAGAGGCAGATGTAGCGATTACACATGTAGCAATGGTCCATTGTGAAACGACAACAGGTATTTTAAACTCGATTGAAGAAATTGGACAGGTTGTCAAGTCATTTGATAAAACTTGGATTGTGGATGCAATGAGTAGCTTTGGTGGTGTACCGATGAATATTGCAGCATTACAGATTGATTATTTAATTAGTAGTGCGAATAAATGTATTCAAGGTGTGCCTGGTTTTGGCTTTGTCATTGCAAAAATGGAGGAATTACAGAAATGTCAGGGACAAGCTAGAAGTGTCGCACTTGATTTATATAGCCAATGGCAGGCGATGAATGTAGATGGTAAATGGCGTTTTACATCACCAACACATGTGGTGGCAGCCTTTGCTAAAGCCCTTGAGGAATTGTTAACAGAGGGAGGCGTGGAGACACGCTATAAGCGTTATCTGCATAATAATCGTTTATTACGCACACGTTTAAATGCTGCTGGCTTTAAGGCATATATTACGGAGGTTTGGCAATCACCGATTATTACAACGTTTTTATTCCCATATGATGGCTTCTCCTTTACACATTTTTATGAAGAAGTGAAGAAGGCAGGCTTCGTGCTCTATCCAGGGAAACTGACAGATATGGATACGTTCCGTGTGGGGAATATTGGAGATATTCATGAAGCAGATATTCAGGTTTTATGTGATGTAATTGAAAACTATATGGCGGTGACAAGTAATGAAAATTGAAGCGGTTATTTTTGATTGGGCTGGTACAGCAGTAGATTTTGGCTGTTTTGCACCTGTGAATGTTTTTTTAACGATTTTTGAGGATGCTGGTGTAGCGGTGACATTAGAGGAAGCACGTAAGCCGATGGGGATGCTGAAAATCGACCATATCCGTACAATGCTGGAAATGCCAAGAATTGCTGAGGCATGGCAAGCAGTGTATGGTCGAGCTTTTACAGAGGAGGATGTACAAACTTTATATGGACAGTTTGAAGAAAAGTTAATGGCATCATTAGCAACCTATACAGATCCGATTCAGTATGTGAAAGAGACGGTAGCGACATTAAGAGCAGCGAATATTAAAATTGGCTCAACGACAGGTTATACAGCAGAAATGATGGAGGTTGTTACACATCATGCTGCATTAAAAGGCTATGCTCCTGACACATTAGTAACACCTACACAGCTACAGGATAAAGGGCGACCATATCCGTATATGATTTTTAGAAATATGGAGTTGTTGAATATTCAAGCAACACAGCAAGTCGTGAAGGTAGGCGATACAACATCAGATATTCAAGAGGCTCGCAATGCAGGTGTATGGGCTGTGGGTGTCGTGATTGGTAGCTCTGAAATGGGTTTATCTGAAGCAGAGTTTCATGCACTATCTGTGGAAGAGCAGGGGGCAATTATAGCAAAGACAGTACAGGTGTTTGCGCAAGCTGGGGCACATTATACAATTCAAACGATGGCAGAATTACCAGCATTACTGGATACGATTAATACACGTTTACAGCAGGAAGTTGTATTTGTATAAAGCAAAGAGCATGTTAGCAGTGGACACTGACATGCTCTTTTTTCAGTAGTTAATCACGCTCATATGGAATGGCATTTGGGATATCGGCATAGGGATTACTTTCGTTGATACGATCATAAAACATGACGCCATTTAAGTGGTCTAATTCATGTTGAAAGGCAATAGCTGGTAATCCTTTTAAACGCATCTTTTTTTCTTCACCATCGACTGTTTTAAATTTCACTGTGATACGTGCATAACGTGGCACATAACCGGGTACATTACGGTCGACAGATAAACAGCCTTCACCGCCTGTTAAAAATGTACTTTCCACAGAATGGCTAACAATTTTAGGGTTAATGGCAACAAAACTAAGCTGCTCACCGTTTTCATCAGGTAAATGCAAAGCAAACATACGGTGTAAACTATTTACTTGGTTAGCAGCTAGACCAATACCACTGCGTAACTGATATTTTTCAGCGATTTCAGGATCTTGGCTGTTAATTAAATATTGCAACATATCCTCTGCAAGCTGTTTTACTTCCGCTGTTAGAGGGAATTTTATTTCTTCTGCTTTTAAACGCAATGTTGGATGTCCTTCACGAACGATATCATCCATCAAAATCATAGGTAAAACTTCCTTTCACATTTGTGTTTCTTACTTTTTAGTATACATGACATTGCTAAAAATCATATGAAGTTGCTCAAAAAAATTTTGTTACTTCAAGTAGAGCGAGAAGCGACAAATGATTTTTGTTTTGTAAATGTTTCGACAGGTATTGTAAAGGATAACATAACAGATTTCTTCTTTTTTCGAGCGAAAATAAGACATTTCGATGTGAAGAAACCTTGTAAATTAAGCGTTTTCACCATTTTGTTATAATACAGAATTGGGTATATTGTGATACAGTATAGGACAGGTGGATAAATAAAGAAATTTAATGAAAATCTTTATTTATAAGCGTATTATATGATTGACCGGCTGTATTTTATTCAGTATACTGAGGGCTGAGAATAAGTTGTACTAGTTGAGAAGGTAATTTATTTTAATACAGTTGAAAGGGAGATGTGACAAATGAGCAAGAAAAACAACAATATTTTTGATGCAAAACAAACATTAGCTGAAATCGAAGACAAGTTTGAACTGTTTCAAATTTTGAATGAAGAAGGCGAAGTTGTAAATAAAGAAGCAGAACCACAATTATCAGATGAGGAATTAGTAGAATTAATGACGCGTATGGTTTATACACGTATTTTAGACCAACGCTCTATTTCACTTAACCGTCAAGGTCGTTTAGGTTTCTATGCACCAACAGCAGGTCAAGAAGCTTCACAACTTGCATCACACTTTGCATTAGATAAAGAAGATTGGATTTTACCAGGTTATCGTGATGTGCCACAAATCGTATGGCACGGCTTACCATTAGATAAAGCATTCTTATTCTCACGTGGGCATTTTGCAGGGAACCAAGCTCCTGAAGGCGTGAACGTATTATCACCACAAATTATTATTGGTGCACAATATATTCAAGCAGCGGGTGTTGCATTGGGTCTTCAAAAACGCGGTAAAAAAGCGGTTGCTGTAACATATACAGGTGATGGTGGTTCATCACAAGGTGACTTCTATGAAGGTATTAACTTTGCAGGTGCATTTAAATCGCCAGCTATCTTCATCGTACAAAACAACCAATTTGCTATTTCAACACCACGTGAATTACAAACAGCAGCAAAAACAATTGCACAAAAAGGTGTAGCAGCTGGTATTCCAAGTATTTTAGTAGACGGTATGGATGCACTTGCTGTTTATGTAGCAACACGTGATGCACGTGAGCGCGCAGTGAATGGTGAAGGTCCAACATTGATCGAAACACTATGTTACCGTTATGGTCCACATACAATGGCAGGGGATGACCCAACACGTTACCGTACAGCAGACACAGATAGTGAATGGGCATTAAAAGATCCACTTGTACGTTTCCGTAAGTATCTTGAAGCAAAAGGTTTATGGGACGAGCAAAAAGAGGAAGCTGTTATCGAGCGTGCAAAAGAAGAAATTAAAGAAGCAATCAAAAAAGCAGATGCAGCACCAAAACAAAAAGTAACAGAGTTAATGGAAAATATGTACAAAGGCGAAATGCCATCTAACTTAAAAGAACAGTATGAAATCTACAAAGAGAAGGAGTCGAAATAACCTATGGCACAAATGACGATGATTCAAGCAATTACAGATGCACTTCGCACAGAATTAAAGAATGATGAAAACGTTCTTGTATTCGGGGAAGATGTAGGTGTCAACGGTGGGGTATTCCGTGCGACAGAAGGTCTACAAAAAGAATTTGGCGTTGACCGTGTATTTGACACACCATTAGCAGAGTCAGGTATTGGTGGTTTAGCAATCGGTCTTTCTCTACAAGGTTTCCGTCCAGTTCCTGAAATTCAATTCTTCGGTTTCGTTTATGAAGTAATGGATTCAATTAGTGGTCAATTAGCACGTTTAAGTTACCGTAGTGGTGGTGTTTACAATGCACCAGTTACAATTCGTTCTCCATTCGGTGGTGGTGTACATACGCCAGAAATGCACTCTGATAGCTTAGAAGGCTTAATGACATCACAACCAGGTTTAACAGTTGTTGTACCATCAACACCATATGACGCAAAAGGATTATTAATTTCATCCATTCGTAACGACAATCCAGTTGTGTTCTTAGAGCACTTAAAATTATACCGTTCATTCCGTGAAGAAGTACCAGAGGAAGCATATGAAATTCCACTAGGTAAAGCGGATGTAAAACGTGAAGGTAAAGACTTAACAGTCGTTGCTTACGGTTTAATGGTTCACGAAAGTTTAAAAGCGGCTGAAGAGCTAGAAAAAGAAGGCTACTCTTTAGAAGTAATTGACTTACGTACAATTCAACCAATCGATGTTGAAACGATTATTGCTTCTGTTGAAAAAACAGGTCGTGCAATCGTTGTACAAGAAGCACAAAAACAAGCTGGTATTGCAGCAAATGTTGTAGCAGAAATTACAGAGCGTGCGATTTTAAGTCTAGAAGCACCTGTACTTCGTGTAGCTGCACCAGATACTGTGTACCCATTCCCACAAGCAGAAGGTGTTTGGTTACCAAACTATAAAGATGTAATGGAAACAGCGAAAAAAGTTTTAACATTCTAATGTTCTCGCAGTGAATGCTTTATCTTGGTTCAGTAGAAGGCTCCTTCCGTTATAGGCGGCGAGATGAATGCTTATTTCTCTTTTGTGCAAATGCACATGGAACCAAAATAAAGGCCCCAGCGGATGTCACAGATTTTTCAAACGAACTTGAAAAAAACTGTACATAATGACGCTGGGGCATCATTGATATGTATTTGCACTTGAACATCTAAATATAAAAAATCTTAAATGTGATGATACAGAAAGGATGGGTACACAGATGGCATTTGAATTTAGATTACCAGATATCGGAGAAGGTATTCATGAAGGCGAAATTGTAAAGTGGTTCGTGAAGGCTGGAGATACAGTTAAAGAAGACGATATTCTTTGTGAAGTACAAAACGATAAAGCTGTAGTTGAAATTCCTTCTCCAGTAGAAGGAACAGTACAAGAAGTTTTAGTAGGAGAAGGAACAGTAGCCGTTGTTGGTGATGTTTTAATTCGCCTAGATGCTCCTGGCTATGAGGACATGAAACTAAAAGGTGACGATCATGCAGAAGCTAAAGCTGAGGCGACACCAGCACCAGCAGAAGTTGGACAAGAGGTAGCAAAAGAAGTGGCAGAAGCACCAGTAGCTGAAAAAGCAAAACGTGTCATTGCAATGCCTTCTGTTCGTAAATTTGCAAGAGAACATGATGTTAATATTCAAGCAGTAACAGGTACAGGAAAAAATGGACGTATCTTAAAATCAGATATCGAAAACTTCTTAAATGGTGGCGGATCAGTACAAGCTGAAGAAGCATCAGTTGCTACAGAGGAAGTAGCTGTTCAACAAGAAGCAAAAGCAGCAGCGCCAGTTGTTCTTGAAGGAGACTTCCCAGAAACACGCGAAAAAATGTCAGGTATCCGTAAAGCAATTGCAAAGGCAATGGTACATTCAAAACAAACGGCGCCACATGTAACGTTAATGGATGAAGTAGATGTAACAGCACTTGTAGCACATCGTAAAAAATTCAAGGATATTGCAGCTGAAAAAGGCGTGAAATTAACGTACTTACCATATGTGGTAAAAGCGCTTGTATCAACATTACGCGAATTCCCTGAATTTAACCGTTCATTGGATGATGCAACACAAGAAATCATTCAAAAACATTACTACAATATCGGTATTGCCGCAGATACAGAAAAAGGTTTACTTGTACCAGTGATTAAACATGCTGACCGTAAATCTGTATTCAATGTATCAAATGAAATTAACGAATTAGCAACAAAAGCACGTGAAGGCAAACTTGCACCACATGAAATGAAAGGTGCTTCTATGTCGATTACAAATATTGGTTCAGCAGGTGGCCAATGGTTTACACCAGTAATCAACCATCCAGAAGTAGCGATTTTAGGAATTGGTCGAATTGCAGAAAAACCTGTAATAAAAAATGGTGAAATTGTAGCCGCACCTGTGTTAGCATTATCATTGAGCTTTGACCATCGTATGATCGATGGAGCCACTGCACAAAATGCTTTAAATCATTTAAAGCGTTTGTTAAGTGAGCCAGAATTATTATTAATGGAGGCGTAACAAAATGGTAGTAGGAGATTTCCCAATCGAAACAGATACTCTTGTCATTGGTTCAGGTCCTGGAGGATATGTAGCAGCAATTCGTGCCGCTCAAACAGGTCAAAAAGTAACAATCGTTGAGCGTGATACATTAGGAGGCGTTTGCTTAAACGTTGGATGTATCCCATCAAAAGCGTTGATTTCAGTAGGTCATCGTTTTGAGAAAGCGAAACATTCAGATGATATGGGAATTATCGCTTCTGACGTAAAATTAGACTTTTCAAAAGCACAAGCATTTAAAGACAGCGTTGTTAAAAAATTAACAGGCGGTGTTGAAGGCTTACTAAAAGGAAATAAAGTAGATATCGTACAAGGTGAAGCTTATTTCGTAGATACAAATTCAGTACGTGTTATCAACGGTGAAGCTGCGCAAACATATTCATTCAAAAATGTTATTATTGCAACAGGCTCACGCCCAGTGGAAATTCCAACATTCAAATTCTCAACACGTGTACTAAGCTCTACAGGTGCACTTGCTTTACCAGAAGTGCCAGGTAAACTAGTCGTAATCGGTGGCGGTTATATCGGTACAGAGCTAGGAACAGCTTATGCAAACCTAGGTGCACAAGTAACAATTATTGAAGGCGGTAAAGATATTTTAGCTGGCTTTGAAAAACAATTAACACAAATCGTGAAAAAAGGCCTTAAAAACAAAGGTGTTGAAGTAGTGGTTAACGCATCTGCAAAAGGTGTTGAAGAAACAGAAAATGGCGTTGTTATCACATACGAAGCTGGTGGCGAAGAGAAGAAAGTTGAAGCTGACTACGTATTAGTAACAGTAGGTCGTCGTCCAAACACAGATGAAATGGGTCTTGAGGAAATCGGTCTTGAATTTGGTGAACGTGGCTTAATTAAAGTTGACAAACAATGCCGTACAAACATTCCAAACATCTATGCAATTGGTGATGTAGTACCTGGTCTACAATTGGCACACAAAGCATCTTATGAAGCAAAAGTGGCAGCTGAAGCAATCGCTGGTGAAAAATCAGTTGTTGATTATTTAGCAATCCCTGCTGTGTGCTTCACAGATCCAGAAATGGCAACGGTTGGTTACAATGAAGATCAAGCTAAAGAAGAGGGCATTGACTATACAGCAGCGAAATTCCCATATGCAGCAAATGGTCGTGCACTTGCATTAAATGAAACAGAAGGCTTTGTAAAACTTCTTGCTCGTAAAGAAGATGGTTTATTAATCGGTGCACAAATCGTAGGTTCTGGCGCATCTGATATGATTTCTGAAATGGCATTAGCGATTGAAGCAGGTATGACAGCTGAAGATTTAGCTTTAACAATCCATGCTCACCCAACATTAGGTGAAATTACGATGGAAACAGCTGAAGTATTACTTGGCAACCCAATCCATATCGTAACGAAAAAATAATCAAGAAACGGCTATAAGGCATTTGCCTTTGTAGCCGTTTTTTCTATTTTTTGATAAAGTAGAACTATTGAATGAATATTTTGATAGTTTGAGGTGAGTGAAATGGAGCTAGGTTTAAACGAGAAGGTAGCTATTATTACAGGATCAAGCAAGGGCATTGGCTATTATACAGCAATGCAGCTAGTTAAAGAGGGAGTAAATGTTGTGCTTTGTGCACGTGGTGAGAAGCAGCTACAAGTAGCAGCAGACTACATTAAAAATGAAACGGGGAAAGAGGTTTTAATTGTTCCAACTGATATAACAAAAGAGAAGGATTGCCAACGTCTGATTGAGCAAACAATTACCCATTATGGTCGTCTTGATATTGTAGTAAATAATGCAGGAACAGCTTCAGCAAATCCATTTGAGTCTGTAAGTAGTGAGCTATGGCAGGCTGATTTGGATTTAAAGGTTTTTGGAGCAATTCATTGTACTAAATATGCTATTCCACATATGCGTAAAGTTGGTGGGGGAGCAATTGTGAATGTGACAGCTGTAATGGCAAAAACGCCACCTGCAAGCTCCTTACCAACTACAGTTAGTCGTGCAGCTGGTTTAGCTTTAACAAAGGCGATGAGCAAGGATTTAGGGAAAGATAATATTCGTGTTAACGCTGTTTGTATCGGCTTAATTCGTAGTGACCAAATCGAGAAAAAGTGGAAGAAGGAAGCGTCACAGCTATCATGGGAAGAATACTCACAGCAGGTTGGACAGACGATTCCACTAGGGCGTGTTGGAGATACACAGGAAGCGGCAAATGTCATTACCTTTTTAGTATCTGAGGCAGCAAGCTATGTAACAGGAACAACGGTTAATATTGATGGTGGCGCTGGTCACGCATTATAAGTAGGAGGGAATACGAGCGATTCATTATTTCGCTATAGATAAAATGAATGTAATTAGAATTATTATACAAATAGCGATACTAAATGTTTTTTATTATATGGGTGTAGGCATTGTATCGTTATGGCATCTACCTTTTCCAGCTAGTATTGTGGGGCTTTTATTGTTATTAGCAGCATTAATGCAAAAAATAGTGAAGGTAGAATATATACAAGATGGAGCAGGCTTTTTAATTAGTATTTTAACCTTATTTTTTATACCAGCAACAGTTGGGATTATCGATTATCCCGAACTTGTATCCATCAAAGGGATGCTAGTAGTCATCTCAGTGATTGTCAGTACATTACTTGCTATTTATGTAACAGGGGTAGTGACGCAGTTCATTGAAAAAAGAGAAAGAAAAGAGGAATAAGCAATGATTGCGATTAGCGTAATACTTTGTACGATTATAGCGTTTATTTTGCTAACCAAATTGTATCAAAGATGGCCATTTCCTTTTATGATGCCCATTGTGACAACAACTGTACTGACGGTCGTTATTTTGATGGTGTTTGCTATTCCATATACTACTTATATGACAGGAGGACAATGGATTCAAAGAATGTTGGGACCAGCCGTTGTAGCCTTAGCTTATCCACTGTACAATCAACGAGCATTAATTATCAAATATAAGTATGCGATTGTATCAGGTACTTTGATTGCCATGTTAACAGGCTTAATCACAGTATTTTTTATGTTGCAGTGGATTGACGTGAAACAAGAATGGTTATTGGCAGCATTACCGAAATCATTAACAACACCAATCGGGATGCAGGTCAGTGAAACAATTGGTGGGATTCCATCATTGACGGCTGTTTTTGTGATGATTGCGGGCTTTACAGGGGCGTTAATGGGTGCGTTTGTTATCAAATATGGTCGTATTCATTCAGCGATTGGACGAGGTGTTGCAATAGGCAGTGCTTCACATGGCGTGGGATTGACAAAGCTAAAGGAATATGGAGAGCAAGAGCTATCGATGGGTTCATTAGCAATGACTTTATCCGCTATTATTGGTGCAATTTTATGTCCGTTATTTGTCTATCTCTTTATACACTAAAAAACTACCTTCCTGTTTTATGGAAGGTAGTTTTGCTTTAAATAATAGGCTTGCGTTCTTTGATAACACGAATGGTTTTTAACGTTGTATCTTCTGGACCTTGAACAGGTAAGCCTGCTTCGATATTCATCTGAATATATTCGATATTTTCCTTCGTAATAATTTCCCCGGGAATAAAAATAGGAATACCAGGTGGATACACCATAATAAACTCTGCACAAATACAGTTATCAGCTTCTGCTAAAGGTACAACTTCTGTATCTGCATAAAAAGCATCACGTGGTGACATGGCAAGCGCTGGAATATCAGGTACATTGACTACTGTTTCTGTGACAGCAGCCTCAGAATCAAATGCCTTTGACATACGACCAAGTGCATTTAATAAAAGATTTACCTCTTTTTTCGTATCTCCTAATGTCACGATACATAAAATATTATATAAATCAGATAATTCTACTTCAATATTGGCATTTTGACGAAGCCATTCCTCTGCTTGATGACCTGTAATCCCTAAATCTTTCACACTAATTAGTAGCTTTAGTGGGTCCATATCATAGGTTGCAGATGAGTGTAATATTTCTTTGCCAGCACATTTTAAATGTGGAATTTGATTAATGCGTTTACGAGCATCTCTCGCTAAGCGCAGTGCTTCATCAATTAAATCATAACCATGAATGGCTAGCTGTCGACGTGCAGTATCCAGTGAAGCTAGCAATGGATAGGATGTTGATGTTGTTGTCAGCATAGAAAAGACAGCTTGTACACGCTTAGCTGACACAAGACCTTCTCGTACATTTAAGACAGATGTTTGTGTCATTGAACCACCTAGCTTATGTACGCTCGTTGCAGCCATGTCTGCGCCTGCCTCCATTGCTGAGTAAGGTAAATCATCATGGAATTTAATGTGTACACCATGTGCCTCATCGACAACGACTGGTATATTGCGATTATGGGCAAGTTCGACAATACGCTTTAAATCCGCTGTAAAGCCAAAATAAGTTGGGTTAATAACAAGAACCGCTTTTGTATCTGGGTAGGCATTTAGAGCCTTTTCAACAGCCTCAGGTGAAATACCATGAGAAATGCCATATTCACTGTCAACCTCAGGATGAATAAAAATAGGAATTGCACCAGCGAAAACAATCGCTGACATAATCGATTTATGAACATTCCGTGGTACTAGAATTTTATCACCTGGACCAACGACAGTCATAATCATCGTCATAATGGCGCCACTAGTACCTTGCACGGAAAAGAATGTATAATCAGCACCAAAGGCCTCTGCAGCAAGAGCTTGAGCTTCCTTTATAGCTCCCTTTGGTGAATGTAAATCATCTAGTGGAGCAATATTAATTAAATCAATCGATAAAACGTTGTCGCCGACGAATTCTCGGAAAGCAGGATCTATGCCCTGTCCTTTTTTATGACCTGGAATATGGAATTGAATTGGATGTCTGTTCCGATGTTTTAATAACACGTCGAACAATGGAGTCTCTAATTGTGACAACGCAGGTACCACCTCACTTTATAATATTTCAGAAAACAAATGAATTATAGCACCTTAAGACATGAAAGAATAGACTTTACATAAAAAATAAAAGGATTTTTTACAATCTTCGAGAAATTAGTTATGTATGAAAGGGGCGTTTCGATGAATTGGCATACACGTGTGACAGAATTGTTAACGATTCAATATCCTATTATTCAAGGAGGACTAGCTTATTTGGCCTATGCTGATTTAGCGGCAGCGGTGTCGAATGCTGGCGGATTAGGGCAAATTACAGCGATGAGTTTACGAGAGCCAGAGCGATTACGTGCTGAAATTCACAAAGTACGTACATTAACTGACAAACCATTTGGTGTGAACTTTGCGATTGGTATGCATGGTACAGGCTATGAGGATATGGTACGAGTGGCAATTGAGGAAAAAGTGCCTGTTGTGACGATGACAGGAGGAAATCCTGCACCGATTTTTGAGCTTTTAGATGGCACTGATATCAAAAAACTAGTATTAGTAGCAGCACGTAGACAAGCGCAAAAGGCAGAGCAATTAGGAGCCGATGCCGTCATGGTCGTTGGGCAAGAAGGTGGTGGTCATTTAGGGCGTGATGATGTAGGAACGATGGTGCTTGTACCACAAGTTGTCGATAGTGTAAAAATTCCTGTTATTGCCTCAGGAGGTATTGGCGATGGTCGTGGCTGGATGGCCGCACATGCACTTGGAGCTGAAGGCATTGAGATGGGTACACGCTTTATTGCGACAAAAGAATGTGTGGATGCATCTGAAGTCTATAAAGCTGCTTTACTGGCAAGCTCTGAGACAGATACAACGATTATTAAGCGCTCTATTGGTGCACCAGCTAGAGCATTACGCAATGATTTTACGAATAAAATAATAGAAATTGAACAGGTGACACCAACCTATGAGGCATTGAAAGATTATATTAGTGGCACAGCAAATAAACGCTTTATTTATGAAGGGCAACATGATAAAGGTTTTGGCTGGGCTGGTCAAGTAACGGGAATGATTCATGATATACCAACTGTTGCGGAGTTAATGCAGCGTATGGTTGCAGAAGCAAAGCAAATCCGATTACAATGGGGACAATAACGTAAAGGTGGTTAGAGTGAATGGAGTATTCTTATCCGTTTTCAGTCGATTGGTCAACAGAGGAAATCGTGGATGTTATTCAATTTTTTGAAGGCATTGAAAAAGCATATGAAAAGGGCATTAAACGTGAAGTGATGTTAGCTAAATATCGCCGCTTCAAAGAAATTGTCCCTTCGCAGGCTGAGGAAAAGTCGATTTTCCGAGAATTTGAGGAGGCAAGCGGTTATGTGAGCTACCCTGTTGTCAAGCAGATGAAAGATGCAAGTGATGGTACAATTATAAAAGTAGCACCGAAGCAACGTCATTAAAAACGGATGTGAGTATTGAGCTCACATCCGTTTTGTCTTTATTGAAGGGAACTGACGGATAGAATGCTTAAAGTGACGGATAGACTTGCCGAACTGACGGATGGAACTCCTAAACTGACGGATAGATTCCTCAATTAAGGGTGGCTGCCTTATAGATAGGTACCAGTTGGTCGAATGTTTCCTCAATGAGTTGATAAAGTTGTTTAGCGGATAGCTTCACAGCCTCTTCCTGTGAAAGATGTCGCCCTACTAAAAACTCCCCTTTTTTCACATCTCGTAAACGGTAGAGCAATTCATCTAGCTGTTGGTCTTTTGCCTCTTGTAGTGAAATAGACTCTGGAGACATATGATCGCCAGACACGATAAAATCATTTGGTAGTTGTGTTAGTAGATGTTTTTGTGCCAATAAACGCTCAGCCATTACGTTTTTTTGTGGAGCTTCATAAATAATTGCAAAGACGATGAATAAATGTGTGCTCCATAGACCAATCTGAAAATGAGGTAATGCTTTATAGCCTCTTTTATATGGTGCAAAGGCAACCCAGCTATCATTTGGGGGATTGACGGTTCTGCGTGCATGCTTTGCGGTATGTGGATAAAATTCTTCCCCAAGCTGAGTGGAAAAATAAGTAGAAAATTCCTCGCCTAATTGTTGAAATTTAGGTCGTACTAAGGCCGTTAAAGCCTCCATTCGTTGCTCTAAGCCATCAATTTGAAAAACTTGAAAATCTTTTTTTGTCCATTTTATTTTTGACAATTTAAATTTACTCCTTTCAATGAATTAGGTTTAAATTACTGCGAAAATGGGAAAAAATTTGATAACAACACCTTTTCTAAAAAATAAAAAGGAAGTGATTAAGATGAGACCGACTGTAAAAATTATAAGTAAAGTTGAAGTAGAAAAGCAATACGAACGCATTTTACAATTGGAACTAGACTATGAATTAGCATCACTATTCTTTGCTATGAATGAAAAGAACGAAGCCGAAATTGCAAAATGTAAAGCACGTTTAGCAGAAATTCAAATGGAATTAGAAAGTTTGCACGCCTATGTATGAGTGCAGCGTAGACGACATCTAAAAATCACTTGCTGAATATTCAGACAGCAGGTGATTTTTTGTGTAAAAAAGAGTAAAATGAAAATATGTTATTGTGAGAAAATAAGCAATAGATGGTTGAAAGGTGGGGTCTTATGGATTTACAACAAATGGATCAATTTGCACAAAGTATTATTTTTGAAGCAGGTCGTCGCATTCGAGAGGCTTTTACATATGATTTAAAAGTAGAGACAAAGTCAGATGCCAACGACCTCGTGACAAATATTGACCGTGAAACAGAATTATTTTTTATCGAAAAAATAAAAGCGTTTGATGCCACGCACAAAATTTTAGGTGAAGAAGGTATGGGCGAAAAAGTGGAATCCCTAGATGGTGTCGTATGGATTATTGATCCGATTGATGGCACGATGAATTTTGTGAAACAGCATCGTCATTTTATGATTTCCATTGGCATTTTTGTGGATGGCATTGGGGAATTGGGATACATATTTGATGTGATGCGTGAAGATTTATTCCATGCAATTGCAGGACAAGGCGCATGGTATAATGACACGCCATTGCGCAAGTTAAAGGCTGTACCATTAAAGGAAGCAATGATTGGTATTAACGCTAGCTGGGTAGCACCGAATCGTCGTGTACATCATGAGAAAGTGATTGAATTGATTCGTAAAATCCGTGGTACACGTTCTTATGGTTCTGCTGCTATGGAAATTGCGTTTGTTGTGAGTGGTAAATTAGATGCCTATGTGTCAATGCGTCTGTCACCATGGGATATCGCAGGTGGAACGATTATTGCCAATGAGGTAGGAGCGATTGCAACTAATTTACATGGGCAAGGCTTTGATTTCCTTCATGCTGACACTTTTATTATTGCCAATCCTTCCATTCATCAAGAATTATTAGAAAACTATATTATTCCTTACGAATAAAAATGGAGCCTGTCTACAAGAGACGGCTCCTTCCTCTTTATTGCTTTGTCAGAACAGAGACAAGTATTCTTTACAAAAGCCCCTGATCACGAAATTTTTTCTTCATTTTGAAAGCTGTCATAAAAACGACACAAACTGCGATAATCCCTGCAATAATGCCAAGAACACTACCAGCAGCAACAGAATAGCCAATTGAGCACATCGCTAAAATAGCAGCTAATGCGTAAATAGCCATGACGAATTTTGCACGATTCATGATGAATCCTCCTATAATTAATATAAGATTTTTAATTCTAATAAGGACATTTCTTCCCTTCATGTGCTATAATATCACAGTTAAACATTCGAAAAAAGAATATGGAGTGGAATAATGACAAACTTACGTCAAGATCTTCGCAATATCGCAATAATCGCCCACGTTGACCATGGGAAAACAACTTTGGTTGACCAATTATTAAAGCAGTCTGGAACATTTCGTTCAAATGAGCATGTAGAAGAGCGTGCAATGGACTCAAATGATATCGAGCGTGAACGTGGTATTACGATTTTAGCAAAAAATACAGCAGTTAATTATAATGGAACTCGTATCAACATCCTTGATACGCCTGGACACGCCGACTTTGGTGGTGAGGTAGAACGTATTTTAAAAATGGTAGACGGTGTTTTACTAGTTGTCGATGCGTATGAGGGTTGTATGCCACAAACACGTTTTGTGTTGAAAAAGGCGTTGGAGCAAAAATTAACGCCAATCGTTGTTGTAAACAAAGTGGACAAAGATTCAGCACGTCCATTAGAAGTAGTAGATGAAGTATTAGAATTATTTATCGAGCTAGGTGCAGATGATGATCAATTAGACTTCCCTGTTGTTTATGCTTCAGGTGTAAATGGGACAGCTTCTCTTGATGCAGATCCAACAAAGCAAGAAGAAACTATGCAATGTCTATTTGAAAAAGTAATTGAAACAATTCCAGCACCAGTTGATAATTCAGCAGATCCATTGCAATTCCAAGTAGCATTACTAGATTATAATGACTACGTTGGTCGTATCGGTATCGGACGTGTATTCCGTGGTACAATTGAGGTTGGTCAACAGGTAGCTTTAATGAAACTAGATGGTACTGTGAAACAATTCCGTGTCACAAAAATCTTCGGCTTCTTCGGCTTAAAGCGTGAAGAAATTCAATCAGCAAAAGCTGGTGATTTAATTGCCGTATCAGGGATGGAAGACATCAACGTTGGAGAAACAGTATGTCCTGTTGAGCACCAAGAGGCACTTACACCATTACGTATTGATGAGCCAACATTGCAAATGACATTCCTAGTGAACAACTCACCATTCGCAGGTCGTGAAGGGAAATGGGTAACAGCTCGTAAAGTAGAAGAGCGTTTACGTGCACAGCTTCAAACAGACGTATCTTTACGTGTAGAAGATACAGATTCACCAGATGCATGGACAGTTTCAGGACGTGGTGAGCTTCACTTATCTATTCTGATTGAAAATATGCGTCGTGAAGGCTTTGAGCTACAAGTATCAAAACCACAAGTAATCATTCGTGAAGTGGATGGCGTGAAATGTGAGCCATTTGAACGTGTACAAATCGATGTACCAGAAGAAAATGTTGGCTCTGTCATTGAATCAATTGGTACACGTAAAGGTGAAATGTTAGATATGGTGAACAATGGCAGTGGTCAAGTTCGCTTAACATTCTTAGTACCTGCTCGTGGCTTGATTGGTTATACGACAGAATTTATGTCAATGACAAAAGGTTTCGGTATTATTAACCATACATTCGATTGCTACCAACCATATATTGCTGGTCGTATTGGTGGACGTCACCAAGGTGTACTTGTGTCAATGGAAACAGGTAAATCCACAACTTATGGTATGATGCAAGTAGAAGACCGTGGTACACTATTTGTGGAGCCAGGTACTGAAATTTACGAAGGTATGATTGTTGGGGAAAATACACGTGACAATGATATTACAGTAAATATTACAAAAATGAAGCAAAAAACGAATATTCGTTCTGCGACAAAAGATGCAACAAACGTTATTAAAAAGCCACGTTTATTAACATTAGAAGAAGCATTAGAATTTTTAAATGATGATGAGTATTTAGAAATCACACCTGAATCAATTCGTCTACGTAAACAAATTCTAGATAAAAATGAACGTGAAAAAGCAGCGAAAAGATTAAAAAACGCTGAACAATAATTTGTTGCTTCCATGAAAGGAAGAGAAGTCTTGGATATAAAATCTGCTTTATTAGGTGAATTACCTGTTATGCAAGTTGCTGCACAAGCAAATGTAAAGGAAACGACAGATGCATATGAAAAAATGGCAGGTATCACTCGTTTTTTATATGAAAATTTACCAAGTTATGAAATAGCTGGCTATGTTCTATTTTTCCTTGTGTTCGCACTTTCCGCAGTTGTTTATAAACTAGGCTTTGCTAAAAAGCTAAAACTATCTCAAAATATTGTGATTTATGTGTTCTTATTTTTAGGCTGTATTATCTTAACGTTTTTTGCCATTTATCTTCCGATGGTGGAGGGGCTAATTGTAGCAGCGTTAATTTTAATCATCTATAAAGCTCGATTACGAAAAGAGAAAAAAGAAGAGCAGGCTACCAATCAATAATATAGATCAAGAAAGCAGTCTTAATGTGAAAACATTAGGGCTGTTTTTTTCGTAGTGGAACCGAATTTCTCCTAGCTGAATAAGTTAATGGCGATAGGCTTATTTTCAGTGATAAAGGAGGAAATCGTATGCGTTGGTTTATAAGGAGCTTGTATATTAGTGTAATTGCGTTACTATGTTTAGCAGCTTGTCAACAGGAGTCATTAGAAACGGTGAAGGTGGGAGAGGTGACACGCTCTATTTTTTATGCACCACAGTATGTTGCACTAGCGAAGGGCTTCTTTGAGGAGGAAGGCTTAGCTGTCGAGCTACAAACGATTGCTGGTGGCGATAAGACGATGACAGCTTTGCTTTCTGACGGTATTGATATAGCACTCGTTGGCTCAGAGACATCTATTTATGTGACATTACAGGGGGCAAATGACCCGATTCGTAATTTTGCTCAGCTTACACAAACAGATGGTACGTTTTTAGTGGCACGTGAGCAAATGGACGATTTTTCATGGGCACAATTAAAAGGCTCTACATTTTTAGGACAGCGCAAAGGTGGCATGCCGCAAATGGCAGGGGAATTTGTGTTAAAAAAGCATGGTATTGATCCTGCAAACGATTTAACATTGATTCAAAATATTGATTTCGCTAATATTTCCACAGCTTTTGCTTCTGGTACGGGTGATTTTGTCCAATTGTTTGAGCCAACAGCGAGCATCTTTGAGCAAGAAGGCAAAGGGCATATTGTGGCATCCTTTGGTACAGAATCAGGCACTTTACCGTATACTTCATTTATGGCAAAAAATAGTTACTTAGAACAACAAGCTACAACGGTACAAGGCTTTACAAATGCTTTAAAACGTGCACAGGATTTTGTGCAACAAGAAAGTGCTGCTGAGGTGGCAAAGGTGATTCAGCCTTATTTTGAAAACGTGGATGTTCAATTAATTGAAACAGTGGTGGAACGTTATAAATCACAGGGGTCCTATGCGACAGATCCAATATTAGATGAAGCAGAGTGGGAGAACCTGCAGACGATTATGGAAACGGCTGGTGAGCTACCACAGCGTGTGGCTTATGAGAAGTTGGTGAATACAATCTTTGCACAAAAGGCTGTTGAGTAATATGGCTTTTCTAACAGTAGAGCATATTGGTCATAGCTATTTTTCTACTACACAGGCGAAAGAAGTATTACGTGATATTGATTTCACTGTTCATGAGGGCGAATTTGTGTCATTGATTGGTCCTAGTGGCTGTGGTAAGACGACGTTATTGTCAATTATTGCAGGATTAGTAACACCGACAGAGGGGAATATTTATGTGCATGGAGAAAAAATGACGGTACAACAGCCACCACTTATTGGCTATATGCTTCAGCAAGATTATTTATTTCCATGGAAAACGATTGCGGAGAATATCACCATTGGTTTAAACATGATGGAGCATAGTAAAAAAGCACATAAAGTGACCGTTAATGCACTATTGAAGGAAATTGGCTTACCACATGTAGGTAATCATTATCCAAGAGAGCTTTCAGGAGGCATGAGACAGCGTGTTGCACTTGCTCGAACCTTGGCGGTGAATCCGAAAATTTTATTGTTAGATGAGCCATTTTCAGCATTGGACTATCAATCAAAATTGAAGCTCGAAGATTTTGTTGGAGCGACATTAAAAAATCATCAAAAAACGGCTATTCTAGTGACACATGATATTGGAGAAGCCATTGCGATGAGTGAGCGAGTGATTTTATTATCGGCTAATCCAGGTACAATACATCGGATATTTGACATACCGAAAGAATTACGTCAATTATCACCCTTTGAAGTAAGGCAACATGCGATGTATACGAGCGTATTCCAGATGATTTGGAAGGAGCTGGAGAGCCTTGGCTAATCAAACATGGCAGCAATTTATGCAGGCACGGAAAAAGGAAAAGCGTATGGTACGCTTTTATCAACTAACCATTCTACTGCTGTTTTTTATAGGCTGGGAAGTCCTGTCTCGTTTAGGTTGGATTGATCCTTTACTATTCAGCTCACCTACAAAGGTATGGCAGACATTGCATGATAAAATCGTGGATGGCTCCTTATTGTTACATGTAAATGTGACACTTATAGAAACGGTTATCGGCTTTCTCGCAGGCACGTTTATCGGCACGTTGCTAGCCACGTTATTATGGTGGTCGTCCTTATTATCTAAAGTGCTTGATCCATATTTAGTGATTTTAAATGCTATGCCAAAAGTAGCGCTTGGTCCCATTTTGATTGTCGCCTTAGGTCCAGGCTATTTTTCTATTATTGCAATGGGTGCGTTAATTTCGATTATTATTACGACGATTGTTGTTTATACGGCTTTTAAAGGTGTAGACCCTAATTATAGTAAAGTATTGCAAACGTTTGGAGCAACAAGGTGGCAAGTGTTTCGAGAAGTCATTTTACCTGCTTCCTTTCCAACAATTATTTCAACATTAAAGGTCAATGTTGGTTTATCATGGGTTGGTGTCATTGTAGGTGAATTTTTAGTAGCTTCCAAAGGGCTTGGCTATTTAATTATTTATGGTTTCCAAGTATTTAATTTTAATCTCGTGTTGATGTCCTTGCTGATCATCGCTTTTTTTGCTACATTGATGTATCAAGTAGTGGAGCTAGTGGAAAGACGGATTGTGAAGCAAAATGACTAGAGGAGATGGCTGCCAATAAGCCATCTCCTCTCATAAAATTCATTTAGATAAAATCTTTATCCATTTCTAATGTTGTACGATAAAAGCGGAAGTTACCTGTTTCAATCCGTGCTGCAGTATTCTGAGCGATACGTTCATGACAAGACTCGCACATATACGTATGGATAGGACGATTGCGTAGCTTTTTTGCTAATGGCAAATTATCCTCTAAATGGTCAATACGATCACAAATTACACATTTCACTCGCATCTTCTTCTCCCCTATTCTACACGAATGGCTGTTACATGCGTAATTGGCTCATGAACATTGGAGCCATCACCTAATAAAACATGCACAGGGCCATCTTCTACTAGTGGTTTGCCATCTTGACTATATTTAAAAATTAATGTTTTGGCTTCCTCTAATGTAAATGAATATTCCTTATTTTCTTGGCACTCAATGACGATTTTTGTCGCTTCAGGCTTTGGCTCAGCATTTTTCAAAAAATGACTTAATTCGATACCAAATGTCCCTGTCTCCATGCCTTTACGATCAAATTTACGCTCAGATTTTAATGTAGGTGGGAAAGTAGCACCCTCCATAATTTCACGTGACCAATGTGCGCCTACTTCGCGCATATATTTGATGTCCATATCTTCTTCAACTGATTGTGAAGTGAAATAAGTCGTTAAATCTAATTTGCGATCATCAAAAATCCAAACAGTAGGATCTAATGTTAATTGAAATGCAACAGCACCTTTGATTGGAATAATGGTTTCCATCAATGAATACCTCCTCTAAACTTTATAGACATGTCCTAGTATAACGCTAATAGGAACGATTAATCAATTTTACTTTCTAGTATTTATCCCATATTAACAGGCTGTAAGACCCTACTTCAAAATAGAGAGTGGAAACAAACTGTATAAGTGAGGATCAACAGCCTGTAAAAATTAAGGTTGGTAATTTCACTTTATACAGGTCTTTACGCTAATTTGTGCAGAAAAATAAAGAAATATCATTCAAATTCTCTATTTTCCAATAAAGACACTTGCATTTTTATCGACTAAAAGATAAACTTTATTAAGATAGAATCGAAGAAATATCATGTAATGGGGGCGTCCTCATGGATACGAAATCTCAAACTTCTTTTCAAGAGAAGGCTTTGGAGCTTTTAATTGTCGATGCAGATAAAATAGCTCGTCTCATTCGAGTACAAATGGATAATTTAACAATGCCACAATGCCCTTTATATGAGGAAGTATTAGATACACAAATGTTTGGTCTTTCACGTGAAATTGATTTTGCGGTGAAGCTTGGCCTAATTGAACGCGAAAAAGGAAAAGCCATTCTTGATTCATTGGAAAAAGAGCTTTCCTTGCTACACGACGCGTATACAGAAAAATAAAAGAAAAACTCAAACGCAATATGCGATTTGAGTTTTTTTACTAGAACGAGGTTTTCGGGATGAAACAATATATAAAACGCTACATGCAAAACTTTGATTACCCATTATTTTTTACAGTTGTCGGGCTTAGTTTATTTGGCTTAGTCATGATTTATAGCTCAAGTATGTTGGTCTCTGTTGTGAGAGAAGGAGAAGGGCCAGATTATTATTACATTAGACAAGTGAAAAATTTAATCGTTGCTGCCATTGGCTTTTTTGTTACAGCCTTTTTTCCTTACAAACACTATGCAAGCAAAGGTATTATGCTGTTATTAACGATTGTGCTAGCCATCCTGTTTACATGGCTAAAAATATGGGGGCATGGTGCAGAAGATGTAGGATCACAAAGTTGGATAAAGATACCTGGATTAGGAAATTTCCAACCATCTGAGTATGCGAAATTATTTGTTATTTTATATTTTGCCGCTGCCTTTTATCGCAAGGCACAAAAATATACGTTTGAAAAACTACAGCCAACGGAAATCTTCTATCCTATTTTTTTATGGATACTTGTTTTAGCAGGTGTCGCTTTTGAAACAGATTTAGGAGCTAGTATTATTCTATGTGGAATTGCTGTCTCAGTTGTAGCAGCAAGTGGCATTCCATTTAAAATATTTTGGAAATTTTTAGGTGTATTAGGCGTATTTGGTGCTACCATTATTGGTATATTGCTGTTGTTTAAAGGCGACCTACTTACAGGAAGTCGAAAAGGGCGAATTTTATCTTACTTTAATCCATTTGATTATGAAGATAATGTTGGAAAGCAAGTAGTAAATAGTTATTATGCGATTGGTGGAGGAGGAGTATCTGGTAGAGGACTTGGCCAATCTATTCAAAAATTAGGATATTTGCCTGAGCCACAAACCGATTTTATTATGGCGATTATTTTAGAAGAACTCGGTATTTGGGGGGCTTTAATCGTCGTAGGTGGCTTAGGATTTATTATATATAAAGGATTCTCAATAGCATTACGTACGAAGGATCCGTTAGCACGCATGATTGCGGCGGGTATTGCGAGCTGGATTGGCTGGCAAACCTTTATTAATCTTGGGGGTGTAACTGGGTTAATCCCGTTAACTGGTGTCACGCTACCTTTTATTAGTTATGGTGGGACATCTATAATAGTGTTATCTCTAGCTATGGGTATATTGATAAATGTGTCTATGTTTGAAAAGGTAGAGAGAAAGAAATTACAGTCATAAGGAGGAACCATATGGAATCAATCAACAAAATCCTTGTAGCCAATCGAGGAGAAATTGCAATTCGTCTTTTTCGTGCTTGTACGGAGTTAAATATTCCTACAGTCGCAATCTATTCACGTGAGGATATCGCATCCTTCCACCGCTTTAAAGCAGATGAAGCCTATTTAGTAGGTGCTGGTAAAAAACCAATTGATGCTTATTTAGATATTGAGGGCATTATTGCCATTGCTAAAGATGCACATGTGGATGCTATTCATCCAGGATACGGATTTTTATCAGAAAACGTGGAATTTGCACGCCGCTGTGAAGAAGAAGGTATTATCTTTATTGGACCAACTTCAAAACATTTGGATATGTTTGGTGATAAAGTAAAAGCACGTGAGCAGGCGATTGCGGCAGGTATTCCTGTTATTCCAGGCACAGATGGACCCGTTGCTGATTTAGCAGAGGTAGAAGCTTTTGCTAGCGAATACGGCTATCCTGTTATGATTAAGGCAGCATTAGGCGGCGGTGGTCGTGGTATGCGTCTTGTTCATACACAAGAGGATTTAACTTCCTCCTATGAGCGTGCAAAATCAGAGGCAAAAGCAGCATTCGGCTCTGATGAAGTATATGTAGAGAAGGCGATTATTAAGCCAAAGCATATTGAAGTACAAATTATCGGTGATAAGCATGGTAATATTGTGCATTTATATGAGCGAGATTGTTCGATTCAACGTCGTCATCAGAAGGTTGTTGAGATTGCTCCATCGAACTCGATTTCAGAAAATTTAAGAAATAAGATTTGTGATGCCGCTGTACAATTAATGAAAAATGTCTCGTACATAAATGCAGGGACGGTTGAGTTTTTAGTGGCAGGTGAAGAGTTTTACTTTATTGAAGTAAATCCACGTATTCAGGTTGAGCATACGATTACAGAAATGATTACGGGTGTTGATATTGTTCATGCTCAAATTAAAGTAGCTGCTGGCTATACACTGCATGGTGAAGAAATTCATATCCCACAACAAGATAAAATCCCAATGATTGGCTATGCGATTCAAGCACGTGTCACAACAGAAGACCCAGCAAACGACTTTATGCCAGATACAGGGAAATTGATGGTATATCGTTCAAGTGGTGGTTTTGGCGTTCGTTTAGATGCAGGGAATGGCTTCCAAGGTGCCGTGATTACACCATACTATGATTCATTGCTAGTGAAAATTTCGACATCGGGTATGACATTTAAAGAAGCGGCTGCAAAAATGGACCGTAACTTAAAAGAATTCCGTATTCGAGGT
This sequence comes from Lysinibacillus piscis, assembly GCF_026012395.1. Lineage (GTDB taxonomy): Bacteria > Bacillota > Bacilli > Bacillales_A > Planococcaceae > Lysinibacillus > Lysinibacillus piscis. The sequence continues at coordinate 694,088 of NZ_BRZA01000001.1, read as the reverse complement.
GTGAAGACGAATATTCCATTTTTAAATAATGTAGTCACACATGAAAAGTTTTTAACAGGTACTTTTGATACAAGTTTTATTGATACAACACCTGAATTATTCAATTTCCCAGTGCGTAAAGACCGTGGAACAAAATTGCTTAGCTATATTGGCAATGTGACATTAAATGGTTTCCCAGGTGTAGAAAAGAAAGCAAAACCAATTTTTGTACAACCAAGCATTCCAAAGGTGGACACGCTTATTGTTCCTCCAGCAGGAACAAAGCAAATTTTAGATACACAAGGTGCAGACGGATTGGTGAAGTGGATTTTAGCACAGGAAGATGTGTTATTAACAGATACAACATTCCGTGATGCCCATCAGTCTCTACTTGCAACACGTGTGCGTTCACAAGATATGTTCCAAATTGCTGATGCAACAGCACAGATGATGCATGATTTCTTCTCGCTTGAAATGTGGGGTGGGGCGACATTTGACGTAGCTTATCGTTTCTTAAAAGAGGACCCATGGGAGCGATTAGCAAAATTACGTCAGCAAATTCCGAATGTCTTATTCCAAATGTTATTGCGTGGTGCCAATGCGGTTGGTTATACAAATTATCCAGATAATTTAATCCGTGAATTCATTGCTGAATCGGCAACATCAGGTGTGGATGTATTCCGTATTTTCGATAGCTTGAACTGGATTAAAGGAATGGAAGTAGCGATTGATGAAGTACGCAAGTCAGGTAAAATTGCGGAAGCTGCAATTTGTTATACAGGTGATATTTTAGATACAAACCGCACAAAATATTCGGTGCAATATTACAAAGATATGGCGAAAGAATTAGAGGCGGCTGGTGCACATATTTTAGCAATTAAAGATATGGCAGGTCTTTTGAAGCCAGAAGCAGCGTATCGTTTAGTTTCCGAATTAAAAGAGACAACGAGTCTACCGATTCATTTGCATACACATGATACAAGTGGCAATGGTATTTATCTATATGCTAAAGCCATTGAAGCGGGTGTAGATATTATTGATACAGCGCTAGGCTCTATGGCAGGTTTAACATCACAACCAAGTGCCAACTCGTTATACTATGCAGTAAATGGCGGTAAACGTTCAATCCGTGCAAACATCGATTCACTTGAAAAGCTATCTTATTATTGGGAAGATGTGCGTAAATACTACAATGACTTTGAAAGTGGCATGATTAGTCCACATTCAGAAATTTACGTTCATGAAATGCCTGGTGGTCAATATAGCAATCTACAGCAACAAGCGAAAGCAGTTGGACTTGGGGACCGTTGGGATGATGTGAAACGCATGTACTCACGTGTCAACTTGTTGTTTGGTGATATTGTGAAAGTAACACCATCCTCTAAAGTAGTTGGCGATATGGCATTGTTCATGGTGCAGAATGATTTAGATGAAAACACAGTGTTAACAAGAGGGCAAACAATTGATTTCCCAGACTCTGTGATTGAGTTTTTCCAAGGCTATTTAGGACAGCCACATGGTGGTTTCCCAACAGAGCTTCAAAAAGTGGTCTTGAAAGATCGTGAAGCCATTACAGTTCGTCCTGGTGAGCTATTAGAGCCAGTGAATTTTGAGCAGTTAGAGGCAGTATTGGAAGAAAAATTAGATCGACCTGTGACAAAGCGTGATGTTTTAGCATATGCACTATATCCAAAGGTATTTGAGGAATATGCAGTAACGTTAAATTCATTTGGCAATATTTCTGTCTTAGATACGCCAACATTCTTATATGGCTTAAAGCTAGGTGAAGAAATTGAGATTGAGATTGAAAAAGGAAAAACACTTATTATCAAATTGGTATCGATTGGTGAGCCACAGCATGATGGTACACGTGTTATGTACTTTGAGCTAAACGGTCAATCTCGTGAGCTAGTTATTCAAGATATGACAGTAGAAGTAGATGGTAGCCTAGCATTAAAGGCAGATTCAAGTAATCCAAATCAAATTGGTGCAACAATGCCAGGTACGGTATTAAAAGTTGTTGTGTCGAAAGGTAGCTCAGTCAAACGAGGCGATCATCTGTTAATTACAGAAGCCATGAAAATGGAGACGACAGTACAAGCACCGAAAGATGGGGTAGTGAAAGAAATTTATGCAAGTGCAGGCGATGCGATTTCAACAGGTGATTTATTAATCGAATTAGAATAAAATGAACCTTCAATCAGTGAGGTTCCTTATCCATCACTGATTGTTAGTTTCACCAATTGGATTTTTAATACAGAAAAAGGTTAGTGGGACGTTTCAAGCGTCCTACTAACCTTTTTCTATGATTATTTTATTCTTTCATTATAATTGCTACGTGCGACTAACATAATCATGTAGCAGAATAAGCCAAATAACAAGGAAATAAAGAATGAATGTAATAGTGCTACTACTAAGTTTAACTGTGTAAGCACAACGAGCATACCTGCGAGCACTTGTAAAATGACAATAATAAATGCAAAAATCCAACCGTAATAAATAACACGTTGATCTTTATACGTTTTGACCACATGCCATGTTATATAGGCCATCCAAATGAAAATAATTAATACGGCTAAGCGATGCCCCATTTGAATCCAAACATACATATTATTTGGGAATGTTAGAGGGGCATTGTTATAACAAAACGGCCAGTCTGGACATACTAAACTAGATTCTGTGTGACGTACAAGTGCACCTGTATAGACTACTAAATACGAATAAATCGTAATCGCTACAGTATGCCAGCGCAATTTTTTGCCTATAAAGACTTTATCCGCATCAAATTTGCGATCCACCTCAAAAACGATTAAAGAAAGAAGTAGTACAGCAGCAAAGGAGATGAGTGAGATACCAAAGTGAAGCGCTAAAATAAAGTCACCTTGTCCCCATAGTACTTGGGCTGCCCCAATTAAGGCTTGGGCAATTAAGAAAAACATCGCTAGAAAACCTAACAATTTCACTTCACGAATATGTCCCAATTTACGCCATGTTAAGACTGTTAAGCCTAAAATAGCAAATGAGACAACACCTGTCACAAGTCGATGAGAAAACTCAATTAATACTTCTTTTGTAATCTCTTTTGGAATTAATGAGCCATTACAGTCAGGCCAGTTTCGACCACATCCTAAGCCACTATCTGTTTTTGTGACAAGTGCACCACCTAATAAAATAAGGAGCATGCCAATTGTAGCAGCGACTGCAAGCCATTTCATATATTTACTTTGTTTCATAAAAAAGAAGTCACCTACTTTATCCCATAATGAACTAGTAAAATTAGTATCAGTAGAGATTGATTGAACGAACATTTGAAGGGGATATAACCTACTGAATAAAGTTTTACACTAAGTAAGAAATATTACGTGCATGTAATGTTTCTGCTACTCGATAATATCGAAAATATAGCTAAAAAACAACTTGTAATCTAGATTGATGAATAGATGTCGATTCCATTTCACAAATTGTTCATAATTTCGTGCTTTAACCTTCACAATTCACTTTAGAAAATGTTTTACTATAGATATGTTGTTTTAATTATATTTCTAGGCAAAACTAATTCTTACAACTTCATCTAAATTTCACTTAATGTCTAGAAATCAATCGCAAATTTCGCTATAGTTATGTTAGCGGAATATGCTTACAAAAATGAAAGGAGAGGTATTGTGCTGTGAAACGTACGCATTCTTGATGGCTCAGAATCAAGGAATACAAAAAGCACAATGAATATGACACAAGACAAAGTAACCTTTGACTAAATGGAAAAAGGAATGCTTGTTGTAATCATAGCCTTTCATAGTAATTTGTAGGTGAAATTTTGTTATTTACGGCATGTGGGGACGATATGTGAAAAGGAATCTAAATAACGATGTCGATTGCATTTGTTGTTTGTGACACATTTTGTTGAAATAAGGAATTCTTTCTTTAATTTAAAGAATTCATATAGATTGAACCAATGTCCCATGTACACATGAAAATACGACAAAGAAAGAGGGGTTTGATTAAGCTATGATGAAAGGGCTTAAAAAATGGCGTCTATTTTCACTGCTAGCAGTGATGATGGTTTTCCTTTCAGGTTGTGGTGAAGATTATTTATCTACACTAAAACCATCTGGAGAAGTAGGTAAGCAACAATTAAACTTATTGCTTATGACGACAATTATTATGACAATTGTTGTCGTAGTTGTATCTGTTATCTATCTACTTGCATTCGTAAAATATCGCCGTTCAAAAGTTGGCGAGAATGTAATTCCAAAACAAGTGGAAGGTAGTCATACACTTGAAGTGATTTGGACAGTCATTCCAATTATTTTATTATTAATTATCTCTGTACCAGTTGTTATCACGACTTATAAATTCGCAGATGTTGCTGCAATGGATGAGGTTGATGCAGAGGGTAATAAAACAGCATTAACAGTTAACGTAACCGCAAAATTATATTGGTGGGAGTTTGAATATCCAAACCAAGGCATTATTACTGCACAAGAACTTGTTGTACCAACAGGTGAAAAAGTTTACTTTAACTTAAAAGCTGCTGATGTTAAGCACTCATTCTGGATTCCTGCTGTAGGCGGTAAAATGGATACAAACGTAGAAAACTTGAACAAATTCTATCTAGAGTTTGATAAAGAATCAAAAGATTTGAAAGATGGCGTATTCTACGGTAAATGTGCGGAGCTATGTGGCCCTTCACACGCATTAATGGACTTCAAAGTAAAAGCATTAAGCCCAGAGGCATTTGATGCTTGGGTAGCTTCTATGAAAGCAACTGAAGGTCAAGTAGCAGATAAAAACGCAGTTGACTTAGGTGAAAAAACATTTGCTAACAACTGTTTATCTTGCCATGCTGTATCAGGTGTAGGTGGTCCTGGTGTAGGTCCAAACTTAACAGCATTTGGTGATCGTAACCGTGTTGCTGGTTTCTTAGAACATAACGAAGAAAACCTAAAAGCATGGATTAAAAATCCAGCAGAATTCAAACCAGGTAACTTAATGATGAAGCAAGATGGTTCTGAGCCAATCTATGGTCAATTAACAGATGAAGAAATTGATGCTCTTGCAACATATATCATGAGTTTATCCGTTGAAAAATAATTTAATGATTGATGTAACAAATTTTGAGGGAGGTAAAAGCTGTGAGCTCATACACACAGAAAAAGAGCTTTGGAGCAATTGTCTGGGATTATATTACAACTGTTGACCATAAAAAGTTAGCAATTATGTATTTATTAGCTGGTACATTGTTCTTTGCTATCGCTGGCTTTGAAGCATTATTAATGCGTATTCAATTGATGAAGCCAAATAATGACTTCGTTTCAGCTGGTTTTTTCAATGAATTATTAACAATGCACGGAACGACAATGCTTTTCCTAGCGGCAACTCCATTGCTATTCGCATTTATGAACATGCTTGTACCATTACAAATTGGTGCACGTGACGTTGCATTTCCGTTCTTGAATTCTTTAGGATTCTGGCTATTCTTCCTAGGTGCAGTATTCCTTCACCTATCATTCTTTATGGGTGGCGCTCCTGATGCGGGCTGGACTTCTTATGCATCATTATCTTTATACTCTCCAGGACATGGTATTGACTTCTATGTACTTGGTTTGCAAATTTCAGGGGCAGGTACATTAATCTCAGGTATTAACTTTATCGTAACGATTATTACAATGCGTGCTCCTGGTATGACATTTATGCGTATGCCATTATTTACTTGGACTGCTATGATTTCAAGTGCACTAATTTTATTCGCATTCCCTCCATTAACAATTGGTTTATTAATGATGTTATTTGACCGTATGTTTGGTGGTAACTTCTTTGACCATACAATGGGTGGTAACACAGTTATTTGGGAACATTTATTCTGGATTTTTGGACATCCAGAGGTTTATATTTTAGTATTACCAGCGTTCGGTTTATTCTCTGAAATTATTCCAACGTTCTCTCGTAAACGTCTGTTCGGATACTCTTCAATGGTATTCGCAACAATCTTAATTGGTTTCTTAGGATTCATGGTTTGGGCTCACCACATGTTCACAACAGGTCTTGGGCCAACAGCAAACGCTATTTTCGCTGTTGCAACAATGGCAATTGGTGTTCCAACAGGTATGAAAGTATTCAACTGGATCTTAACAATTTGGGGCGGTTCCATTAAAGTAACAACACCAATGCTATATGCACTTGGTTTCATTCCATCATTCGTTGCGGGTGGTGTAACAGGGGTTATGCAAGCTGCTGCTCCTCTTGACTATCAATTACATGATTCTTACTTTATCGTTGCCCACTTCCACTATGTAATCGTAGGTGGTATCGTAACAGCACTATTTGGTTCAGCGCACTTCTACTGGCCAATTTTCTTCAACCGTATGTTAAATGAAACACTTGGTAAAATTACGTTCTGGGTATTCTTTATCGGATTCCATTTAACGTTCTTTATCCAACATTTCTTAGGTTTAATGGGTATGCCACGTCGTGTATTCACATACATGGAAGGTCAAGGCTGGGATAACTTCAACTTAATTTCTACAATCGGTGCATTAATGATGGGTGTAGGGGTTATCTTATTAGTTATTAACTGTTTACTATCTATTAAAGGTGAACCAGCAGGACGCGACCCATGGGGTGATGGACGTACATTAGAATGGTCAATTCCACAACCAATTCCATTCTACAACTTCCGCCAAACACCACTTGTTCGTGGTTTAGATACATGGTGGATTGAGAAGCAAGAAGGTAATACAGAAGTAACATTTGCTGAACCAGTTGGTGATGTACATATGCCAAACAACTCAGCAATTCCAGTTGTGATTTCTTTAGGTATGTTCATTGCGGCATTCGGTGCTCTTTATAATCCAGATGCAGATAAGCCATGGTCTATTTATATTTTAATTATTGGTTTAGCTATTACATTTGGTGCAATGTTAACACGTTCTCTTAAAGACGATCATGGATTCCATTTACACAAAGAAGACATTCTTGAAATTGAAGAACATCTTTATGGCAAAGGAGGAAATAAATAATGGATTACAACACTAAATTTACTCCTCATACTTGGCCAGACCATCCTGAACAGGCAACGATGGAAGGGAAAAATAAAATCGTTGGTTTTTGGATTTTCCTTGCCTGTGAAGTAGTACTATTCGCAAGTTTATTTGCGACGTATTTAGCACTTAAGAACAAAGGGCCAGCAGGCATGGAGTTCTCAACAGAAAAGTTATTTGAATTACCATTAGCATTTGCAATGACAATGTTGCTATTAACTTCTTCATTAACATCTGTGTATGCGATTTATCATATGCGTAACTTTAACTTTAAAGGGATGCAAACGTGGTTAGGAATTACAGTACTTCTAGGATTTGGATTCTTAGCTTTAGAAATCTATGAATTCTATCACTATACACACCTAGGCTTTACATTTACACAATCTGCGTTTGCTACATCATTCTATTCATTAGTAGGTACACATGGTTTCCACGTAACGTTAGGTCTTGGATGGATTTTAGCATTGATGATTCGTAATGCAAATCGTGGTTTAAACTTATACAATGCGCCTAAATTCTTCGTGGCTGCTTTATATTGGCACTTTATCGACGTAGTTTGGGTATTTATCTTTACAGTAGTATACTTGATGGGAGTGATCGGATAATGAGTTCTCACGATACACCAATAGTTGCTAAATCTCAAGCACAATACGAATATGATCGTCATCATAATGCGCTTCATATGCGTAAACAAGTAGTAAACTTTGCGATTATGATTTTCTTAACATTTATCGCATTTGGAATGGCTGCTGCGGGATTCTCTAAATACTTAATTTTCCCGTTCATCCTATTGCTTGCAGGTGTGCAAGTGGTACTTCAACTTTATTCTTTTATGCACTTAGAAGATAAAAAAACACATTTCGGTGAAGTGATTGGCTTCTTTATGTGGGTAGGTATATTTATTGCCTTTACTTTCTTCTTAGCATTTTTAACAATCATTTGGTGGTAACACCAACAAAACACGCTCACTACAATTTTGTAGGAGCGTGTTTTTATATTAGTATAAAAAAGATAGGGATTTGTTCACGGTTCGTTCATTGCAGTATGACTAGAAGCGTTCTATAATGAAAGTATTGAAGTTTAAAGGAGTGCATATAGTATGCCACTTAGTATATTTGGCTTTCAAGCTTTATGGAGCCCATATTTAATGGGATTGATTACATTTATTATTATTATTTATTTTTTAATGACGGCGAAATGGCGACAAGATTTTAAAGTGAGTGAACCTTTGAAGAAAAGTGAAGCGATTTCTTTCCTTATAGCAATGGTTTCGATTTATATCATTAAAGGCTCACCGATAGACTTAATGGCACATATTATGTTTACTATGCATATGGTGCAGATGGCTGTATTGCTATTATTTATCCCGATTTTTTTAATCAAAGGTATTCCATGGTGGGTATGGAAAGTTGTGATTGAAACACCTGTTGTACGAGTCATCTTTAAAATATGGACAAAGCCGATTGTATCCACATTAGTATTTATTGGTTTATTTTCTATCTATCATTTACCATCTGTATTAGACTTTATTAAATTGAATGAAACGCTTCATGGCATTTATACATTTATCTTATTTGTTTCTGCTGTTTTTATGTATTGGCCGTTGATTCAAAAAATGCCAAATCAAGAGCAAATGAAGCCTTTATATAAGTTAGGCTATATTATTGCCAATGCGGTGTTAATTACACCAGCCTGTGCGCTTATTATTTTTGCATCTAGTGCGATGTATGAAACGTATACGAATGGTGAGGCATGGCTAAAGGCGATGGAGCTTTGTGTACCTGCATCTACTTTATCAGGACTGTCTTTATCAGGACCAGAGCTTTTTACTGATATGAAGCCAGTTGAGGACCAACAGCTTGGCGGTGTGCTCATGAAAATTATACAAGAGATTATTTTTGGTGTGTTAATTGCCTCTATCTTTACAAAATGGTATCGTTCAGAGCAAAAAGATCCTGATAAAATTACAGCCGATGCGTTAAAAGCACATCAAGCAAAATTAGAGCTAGAAAGACAACATCAAGTATAAAGAAGAAAATGTTTTGTATAAGGAGATTTGCAAATGGAATTACACATTTTACCTACTATTAGTACATCATTTATTGTGATTAGTGCGGTATTAGTAGCGATTGGCTGGGGCTTAATTGTACAAAGGAAAGTAGAAGCACATAAAAAAGTGATGCTTGCTGCGGGTGCTGCCGCATTAATTTTCTTCCTAATTTATGCTTCACGTACAATTTTTATTGGCAACACAGCATTTGGTGGCGGAGATAATTTAAAGCCATATTATACATTTTTCTTGATTTTCCATATTATTTTGGCAACAACTGGTGCAGTATTTGGGGTTGTTAGCATTATTTCTGGATTGAAAATGAAGATAAAACTGCACAAACGCATTGGGCCTATTACAAGTATTATTTGGTTTTTTGTAGCTGTTACAGGTGTACTTGTGTATTTACTACTCTATATTTTATTTGAACCAGGTGAAACAACATCTGTAATTAAAGCTATTTTAGGCTTTTAATGTCAATCTCCCGCCTTATGATGAAGGTGGGAGATTTTTTGTAGGGGTGTTTTGAAATAAGGCGATGATTGTTACAATACATAATGGACCAATAAAAATACCTAACAAACCAAATATTTCAAATCCAATAAACATAGATATGAAAGTAGTTAATGAGGATAGCCCAATTTTATTGCCGATAATTTTTGGCTCAATAAGACGCCTTGCTAAAAATAATACAATGGTTAATATGATTAGGCTAAAAGCAAATACATAATCACCTACGAAAAATTGATAAGCTGCCCAAGGAAGAAGCAGAATAAATGAATCTAAAAACGGTATGATATCTAATATAACGAGTAGTAAAGCCAAAATAAAAGGAAATGGTGTTTTTAATAGAAAAAAAGCGATGGCAGCAATAGAAAAAATACAAATGCCTACTAAAAATTGTGCTTTGATAAAGCCATATAGTGCGATTTTTACTCGTTGACCAATAAAGAGTATTTTTTGCTGACCATGGAAAGAAATCGATATCAGTAATTTGCGATTCACAGCAGGTAGATCTAACAAAAGCATATATAACACAATCCAATAAACAAAGATAGCAAAAAATCGTGATGGTAGATAGCTTAGTAAAAAAGACCAAATATTCGCATTGGTTAGCTTGAGGGCGTATTTTTCAATAGCTACTACTATTTTGGTAATCATAAGCTGTAATTGTGCCACAAACTCTACAGGTAGATGAAAAGTATAGTGAGCGAGCTTGGATTGTAATTGAATCCATAGGGCAGATAGCTGATTCAAATAATCTGGGATATGAGGAATAAGGAGAGATAATTGTTTCCAACTTATAAATAGCAATAGCGCACCTATTAATAGGATAATGCTGAAAAAGAGTACAAAAAAAATGGTGGCAACGAATTTACGCTTTTTGTGTAAGTGGCTACTCATTTTTAGGATAATGGGTTCTACTAATAGTGCTGTGATATAGGCAAAAACAATTGGCATCGATAATGAGAGTAACCAAATGATAAAAATACCAAGCAGTATGACCATAATCGGATGGCGAAAAAATGGATGTTTCAATAATTGTATCATGGAGGTTCACCTACATCTATTCAAGATATAGGGATAGTATGAGAAGAAAATAGCTTTTTACTCAAACAAAAAAAGGCTGATTATCCAGCCTTTTTAAGGAAAACAAGTATAAGAGCTGGCTATCAATTACGCTTTAGCGTAATTGCGTCTGGATTTTTTTCGAGCTCGCTCGAAAAAGCTCCTCTTCCAAATCCATGACATCCGCCGGGGCTTTTATCTTGATTCAGTAGGCATTTGAATATCCACTGAATAGAGGTGAAAAATAGGCGTTCATCCCCTCTTCTCTACAGAAAGACTTTCTACTGAATCAAGATAAAAATTAAGCACGAATTTCAAAAGCTTCTAAATCTAATTTCACTTTTGTTAAAATTTCTTCGCATTTTTTCACAAGATGTGCTGGGAATACTTCATCTTCACCATATTCAACACCATGTGGATAATAATATTTACCAAGTACTGGTTTCATGATAGATAGTACAGCATCATGTGCACCTACATCACCAGATTTTGCAAAAGTAAATACACGTAAATAATAGCGACCTTCACGAGTATCAAAACGGCGATCAAATGTCATGCGCTCGTAATCCCAGCCACCATCACATTCAAGACCATTTTGTTTCATAATACTAACAAGTAGTTCTTGGTCAACTACTACATTTTCAAGGTTTGTATTTTCAAAATACATCTAGTAATCCTCCTTTAGCTTTCATACAAAGAATACGCTCATTTTTATAATAGAGCATATTTCACATTGTTGCAATGACAACATTGTGTCAACGTAATTGTCATTGCTATAATAAGTATATCATGGTCATGAAAAGGGGTTAGCCTATATGAAAGCTTTATTTCGTATTTTAATGGTAGGTGCACTAATTGTCATTGTAGGTGTGATGTTTTTTAATACAACAAAGGAAAATGAACCACTTGAAGGACCAGATATGAATACGAAAGTGATTCCTAAAACGGAATTAAAGCAACCAGAGGAAGGGGCTATGACACGCCCACAACAAGGGCTATCTATGCTAATTGGCCAAAATACAGAGCGCATTTTAGAGCAGTATGGTGAGCCTACACGAAAAGAGCCATCTACCTTTGGCTATGATTGGTGGGTATATAATACAAATAACACACACTTCTTTATGTTAGGTGTACAAAATCAGATTGTTACGCAAGTTTACATAGCAGGGGAACAGTTGGATGCGTCACCCTTTAAAATTGGGCAAAAAAGGGATGATATTTACCGCATGGTATTAATTGAATCAGAAGTAGCGGTAAATGTAGATGATAATATTTTTATCTTTTCCATGAGTGAAAAAGATATGCAAACAAGATTGTTAGTTAAATTTGATGGGCTTTTTGCGCAATTATATATCGATAGTGAAACAGGTGATTTACAAGGTGTGCGTTTCACAGACAATAAAACACTCATATTACATCAGCCGTATGAGATGACGTATCAAGGAGAGTTAGTCACATCGGCACCACCATCCTCCTTTTTACAGCAAGAAATTGATCAGGCGAATATCGCACAAATGGATGATTTAACAAATGTTTTAAGAAACCGTCATCAGTTTCCATTATTAACAACGAGCGAAGCATTAGAAAAAGTAGCAACAATGCATAGTGAAGATATGAAAACACAAGGATTTTTAGGACATGAATCTCCTACATATGGTGATTTACAGCACCGTTTGGAGACACAGCAAGTAGAATATACAGAGGGAAATGAAAATTTAGCGACTGCTTATTTTGATGCGATTGAAGTTGTGCATGGCTGGCTTAATTCCACAGAGCATCGTAAAATCATGTTAAATGAGCGATATACAGAAGTAGGCTCAGGCGCATTTTTGAATTATTACACACAAATATTTATCGAGCCAATAGTTGTAGAACCTACACCGATAGAACAGCAAAATCAAGATAATGTCTTTGAATAAGTTCTTATACAATTAAAAATTCATTTTAGCAAAGTGTGAACCATCTAAACAGTTCACACTTTTTTTGATGTTAGTGAAAAGTAGAGAAGTCACACCCTTACAGATGTCTTCATATGATAGAGAACTGAAAGGGGGAGTAGGGCTTGCAGTTAGCAGAATTATTAAAAGATTGGCCTTGCAGTATTACAGGTGGGTCCATTCGTACAGTGATTACAGGTATTGAAGATTATGCTCAAGCCGTAAAACCTGGCGATATTTTTGTTGTGCGTAAAGGAAAAAAAACATCGGGAAGTCGCTTTATTAAAGAAGCTTTAGCAAGAGGAGCAGCAGCGGTTGTAGCGGAAGAAAGTCTTTCGATACCGATAGCCAATCAAAATATTCCGTTTGTCTGGGTGCCGAATACTGCACTATTTTTATCCTATGCAAGTGCAAAGCTAGCCGCATTTCCAGCAGAGGCACTCACCGTTATAGCTATTACAGGGACGAATGGAAAAACCACAGTTAGTCATTTTATCAGTCAATTATTGCATGCATTACATAAACGTGTAGCCGTTATCGGGACAGTGGGCTTCTTTATCGATGGGCAAAAACAAGTGGCTGCCTACGAGCAACTCACAACGATGCAGGCAAAGGAATTACATCCGTTATTAAAGAGATGTGTGCGACAAGGTGTTACACATGTTGTTCTAGAGGCTTCCTCTATGGGGTTGCAGCAACATCGTTTAGATCACTGTGATATTGATTGTGGTGTATTTCTAAATTTATCGGAAGACCATTTAGAGGACCATGGTGGATTAGAAGCATATAAACGTGCTAAAAAAAGATTAGCGGATTTATCGAAAAAAATCATTGTGAATGGAGATGATAAATTTTGTCGTTCCATTAGTATTTATGATAAAAAAAAATCATGCTCATTTGGCTTCGACCAACATAATGATTTACATATTCAAGTAATCCACGAATCTCTTGGTAAAACAACGCTTTGTTTGCAGACGACAACAAGTGAGCATATTATCGCTATTCCGTTTGTTGGTAAATATCATGTGCAAAACGCTGTTGCTGCTTTGATGGCTGTCTGGCGTTTAGGTATTCCTATAGAGGATATCGCAGCACACATGTGGTGCTTAACACTTCCAGAAGGCAGACTTGAAAAAATAGACAATCCACTAGGTATTGAGGTTTATGTTGATTATGCACATACAGCAGAGGCATTACAAGCTGTTTTACAGACTTTAAATCGTTCAAAAACACTTTATCTTGTCTTTAGCTGTGGAGGGAATCGAGATAAAGCGAAGCGTTTCGCAATGGGTGCAGTAGCGAGTAAATATGCTGATATTATTTTTTTAACGACTGACAATCCACGAGATGAAGATCCAACGATGATTAATGAAAGTATTATTGCGGGTTTTACAGAACGGCAATATTATGAAGTTCATTTAGATCGAAAAGTAGCGATTCATCAAGCATTAGCAAGAGCGAAAAAAGGCGATATTGTATTGATTGCAGGGAAAGGGCATGAGCAAAGCCAGCACATAAAAAATAGACAGATTCCTTTCTCTGACCAACAATGTGTCCGTGATTATTTTGCTCAGAAAATGTTGGAAGATGGTAAATAAAAATAGCTGTGTTCCAAGTCTTATTCTGTCAAACTAGTAGACAATCTGTTATGATAAAGGCAGAGATTGGGGGGAATAAATAATGATGATGACATCTGATTGGGCAATCCTTTTAGATGAAACAGATGTGCTTTGTGAGATGATTCTCTCCTCTGAGCCAGCAAAATTATTACAACAGGCATATGATGCTGTTTATAGTGACGGGCAATTAGTTGAAGCGATTCATGCTTTTACTCGCATGAAAGAGCATTATGAAGATGTTCAACGTTTTGGTAAATATCACCCTGATTATCATACGATTATGAAATCGATTCGTCAGCAAAAGCGCATGTTGGATTTAGATGATAAAATATCTGCCCTCAAGTTAGCTGAAAACGATTTTCAAGATTTACTTGATGAAATTAGCCTACTTATCGGAAAGACGGTATCAGAGGCAGTGAAGGTTCCTGTAAGCAATCCTTTCTTTTCAGCAGCTTCTGCATGTGGTGGAGGATGTGGCTCTGGTGGTTCATGTTCCTGCTCAGCATAGGTACATTTGTAATAGAAGCATAAAAACAACTCCCACAGGATACGTCCATGTGGGAGTTGTTTTTTATGCTTCTGTAGTTGTTCTTAGCAAGTCTATAGCAATATCAGGTCGATCTGTAATAATTCCTTTTGCTCCATTTTTAATCAATTTCGTCATTGTGGCTGCATCATCAATTGTCCAATAATGCACGGGAATGTTCAGGTTATTTAAAAACTGAATGAATTTTGGTGAATCTAATGCAATTCTTCCTGATTTAGCTGGTATTTGGAAGACATCGACCTTTGGATGGTATAAATGACCAAATTGACTTGTAAAGGCAGTGAAGGCTTTGCGCACATCTGATTCACTTGCTCCGAGTGCTACTTGATTTTGAGCATATAAATTAAATCGCTCCGTTTGTTCTGCGTAAAAGCTTGTTACAACGACACGATGCTCAGCACCTATTTCTTCAATTAGTCTCCATAATTTAGATGGCATTAAACTTCCTTCATATGTATCTGGCGCATCTTTAATATCGATATTAACTAAAATATTTGGATATTTTTTTAATAACTCACGCAATGTCACGACATCTAGCTTTTTTTCTCGATAAGGGAAATGACCAGCTAGGTCTTGAAAATGATAACCATGATTAAATGTATTAATCTCTGCTAATGTTAAATCAGCTACAAGACCTGTACCATCTGTTGTACGATCAACTGTGTCATCATGGAAAACGATAATTTCCTCATCTTTTGTTAAACGAATATCAATTTCAAAGCCATCTACACCTAATTGGGCTGCTCTATCAAAAGCTACCATTGTTTGTTCAGGCTCTAGTTTTGCACCACCACGATGCGCAAAAATAACAGGATATTCATATTGTAACGCTTGTTTACTTAGACGTTGTTGAGGCTTGGAAATCGCTTTACTTCCTGCCCATGCTGCGGCACTTGCAGCAGCAATCGCCAATGCAATATTTGTTTTTTTTCCCACGGCTGTTCCTCCCTCTGTGTAGCTCCTGACATGTTTGTTGTAATAACTACATTATAACGGACAAGTGAGGTTGCTGTCAGCTAGATGCTGTGGCTATCACTTTGCTTTTGTCCAAACAGAACGTTGTTGCTATCATTTTCTTGTCTATGGTATTCTTTAGGTAAGAAATGAGGGAATTTTATGATGAACGAAAGACAAGGGCTAATCGTTTATGTCCATCAGTTAAAAAATGCAAAATCATTGCGAAAATATGGGCATGTTCTTTATATTTCTCGCAAGCAAAAATATGTTGTGCTCTATTGTGACCAAGATGACATTGATAATTTGACAGTAAAATTACAACGTCTCCCATTTGTGAAAGACGTTGTCCCATCTTACCGTCCATTTGTCAAAACAGAGTATGAAAATGCAAAGCCTGATAAAGCAAAAGAATATGACTATAAGGTAGGCCTATAAGGAGCTTTTTCTTCTTTTTGAACATGGATAAGCTAGCCCTTTGTGAAAGGGCGATGATTATGTTAATGCGGGAATGTAGTGATGCAATCTCATGATTCCGATGACATATTGATAAAAAAGCTTATGTTCTGAAAAAATGGATGAGTGTTTTATTTCTACAACAACGGCTTTGCGACCTAGTTGTGCAATGCTATTTTCAAACATTTGTTGACGTTGTGATGGTGAATCCTCTCGAAAAGGTAAGCCTTCTCGGCAAATATAAATAGGCATGAATTTACTTTCTCCAACAGGTTTTAAAGCAACTGCTAGAGAGGCAACTTTTTTGTCCTCTTTTGTAGATGTTAAGATAAAGGCTTGATGAAAGCGCTGCTGGTTGGTTTTGATAATTTCTAATAACTCATATACATCACCATAGCCTTCACCAAGTTCTATAAATTGTTGTGACATAATGATTACACATCCTTTCCATTACACATAGTATCATGAGACAGGAGGTTCAGCATATGAAATTTATACTAAGTTTTTTTTCCATACTCACATTAATTATTACAGGTGTATTGTTTTTTCAATATCAAGCGTATTCATCAGCTATCGAAACGGGCAGTGGCAAATTCCACTATTCACAGGAAATTGAAATTGTCTATCGAGACAATGCACTAGATGTACGTCAGCATTTTAAAAATTTACCCAATCAAAAAATAAAAATTAATTGGCCAAAAAATGCGGTAAATCCAACTTGCTTTATTGCCAATAAAACAAGCTGTACACGCCTTTCTGATGAATCCTCCTATTTTAAGCAAGGTGAAACAAAGGCACAATCTGTCTCATACATAATTCCAATTGAAGGTGGCTTAAAGGAGAAGCAATTACTCCAAAATGTATTTGCCACATTAATAAATGGGGATACATCTTATTCGATTGTTCATATTTCTACAGATAGTCAATATGTTGGTCAGTGGGTAACAGGTTTACCGTTAGTTGGACAGCAACAGCTATCGTTAGTGAACTATACAATGTTTAGTGGAGATGGCACGATTCGTGATATTTATTGGCAAGCAGCTAATTTACAACTGCAAGAGCAAAGATCGACAGTATCCATTTATGCACTGAATGCTATTTCACAAGATTTGCGTGCAGCATTAGACAATATGCAGTTTGTGAATGATGAACATATTGCCATTATTCAAGAACCAAGCCCAGTGGATGAATATGATAGCAGATTGCTCTTTTTGCCAACACTGACGAAACAAGCAATGGAGCAAGAAGTGATTATGTCACAAATTAAATCGAAAATTCACTTTGAAAATGCACCAGCATGGCTGTCAGAAGTTGTGGCAACTTATTTAGTCAAGACACCGATTGGCTCTGAAAAAGCACAAGAGCTTGTAACAGTGCTGGACAACCATATGACAAGTACACAAAAAGTGGCATGGCAGGAAGCGCTTGAGAAGCTTGAAGAGACAACTGTTTCACCAGAATCAATGGATGCGCTATTATCGGAAGTACTAGGTCATAAAACGTCATATTTCCAATTAAATACAACGCAAGAAAGTGGCACATATCCATTATTATTTGAAGATGAACGCAATGTGTATGTGAATGATATTATTCAAAAAGATGTTCATGTTATTTCGTATGAAGGACAAATATTATATACTGCGGATACATTGCTACCACAGCTAGGTTATACAGCAGGTCCAGGAGAGAACGGCTATTATGTAAATGGTGATAATCGTACTTTCCGTTTCCCAAAAGAGCCTGGTTTCTATGTGTTCAATCAACGCAGATATTCAACTATTTCAGAGCCTATTATTAAAATTGCCGATCAATATTATGTTGAAGAGGCTTGGCTACAACGTTTATTTTTAGTGGATTTACAAAAAAGCGATAAACGTATTAATATCGTAATACAAGAGCAAAACTAACAGAAAGCTCCATCCACACTGTTTGGATGGAGGCTTTCATCTGTTAGAACGATTTGAAAACGGAAGAGGCATATAAAATTATGAGAGTTGTTGCAGGAGAACGCAAAGGAATGCCACTAAAGGCCATTGCTGGTAATACAACAAGACCTACAACGGATAAAGTAAAAGAATCTATTTTCAATATCATTGGTCCATTTTTTGATGGGGGTATTGCACTTGACTTGTTTGCTGGTAGTGGTGGATTAGGTATTGAAGCATTGAGTAGAGGGGCAGAGCATGCGATTTTTGTGGAAAAAGATGCAAAAGCCTTTCAAGTACTACAAGAAAATATAAAAAAATGCCGTTATGAGGAGCAAACAGAGCTGTTTCGGATTGATGCAAAACGTGCAGTAAAAGCGCTAGTGAAGCGAGATATTTGTTTCCATCTGGTGTTTTTAGACCCCCCCTATCATCAACAAGAATACTATGATTTTGTGCAAACACTTGTTGAACAAGGTAAAGTACAAGAGGCAGGCACCATTGTTTGTGAGCATGCAAAAGAGATAGCGCTACCAAATCATTTTGGTCATTTTGAGTTATGGAGACAAGAAACCTATGGTGGAACAATTATTTCCATCTATCGTTGTGGAGAGAAAGAGGGAGAATAGGGTGGTAGAAAAAATTGCTGTAGTACCGGGAAGCTTTGATCCGGTGACATATGGTCATTTGGATATTATTAAACGTGCAGCAGATGTATTTGATATTGTCTATGTAGCTGTTTTAAATAATTCATCAAAAAATCCATTATTTACAGTGGATGAACGTATTGCCTTAATGGCGGAAGTTACGAAAACATTACCTAATGTGCGTATCGAAAGCTCATCAGGTTTACTTGTGGACTATGCAAAAGAGAAAAAAGCAAAAGCGATTGTGCGTGGCTTACGTGCTGTATCAGATTTTGAATACGAAATGCAAATTACATCCATGAATCGCTTTTTGGATGAAACCATTGAAACATTTTTCATTATGACGAAAAATCAATATTCATTTTTAAGTTCTAGCATTGTCAAGGAAGTGGCGAAATATGGTAGTGATGTCCATGAGTTAGTACCTGCTTGTGTAGAGCAGGCATTAAAAGAAAAATATGGTTTTAATCAATAGCTATCGAAAGGATGTCTTGTATATACAGGACATCCTTTTTTACGGATAAACATAGCTAAATAGAGCATAAATCGTTGGGACGATGAAGATACTTAATAAGCGAAGTTTGATGTAAGGGCGAACAGATAGTTTTGCAGCTTTCGCAATAACAAAAATTTGTAAATGGATACTAATACTTTGCATTGTTAGGAAAAGTACACTGATGAATAAAAGGTAAGGCGAGTGTGCAAGCAGAGTAGATGTCATTTTGAGCCCATTAGTTACTTCTAATAGTGCTGCAATGCTAAGCTCAATGGTAGAAGGTAATGTAGGGATTACCTGCTTTAAGCCTTGCTGGATAATCGTTTGAATCGTTGTAAAAAAAATAATGGTTGTGCCGACTAACAAAAGCGTAGGGGCTGTTTCACGAATGCTTTCGGAAAAAGGTGCTGTAGATAATGGGGTGGGTTGAGTGACATGACTACTAATATGTGATGAACGAAATATGAAGTAGCCTGTGACTAAACAACAAATATTAAAGCTATGTAGTAAGCATAAAAATAACCAACCAAATGTGTGACTGTGTAGTAAATCTAAACTGACAAAGCCCAGCACAAAAAGAGGACTTGGTGCATGACAAACAGCCAGTAAAAAATTTGCTTCTTTCAATTGAAGTTGACCACTATTTTTTAAATAAGCAATTGTCGTAGCACCAGTGGGATATCCACCAAGTGCACTAATGATATAGGCTTGTACATAGAGTGAAATACGATTGGTCTGCTGTGTGCGCATAGGAGCCGTTAAACGCAACAGCCACTGCGTCAAAATGAGATATGGTAGCAAATAAGGAAACAATGCCTCCATAAAAAGAGTGAGCCCTAAATCTGTGCCCTGATGAGCCATCTGTGGAAATAATAACAGTAATAGAATGAGGAGAATGCAAAGTGTTATTTGAATGGTTGCATACATATAATCATCTCGTTTCAATTTTTTGTTATTCCCATAGGCAAATGCTAAAATCAATATATGTGAAATAGACGAAAACATGAACAGCTAGTTTAACCAGCGTCTTTGGAGGAATGTTTAGGTGAAGAAAAAAATAAGTATATACGCCGTATTGATTGTCGTAGTTTGTTTTTGTATGTTGTACCGACTAGACGCTTATATTATGAAGCCAGGAAGTGCATATGACGTCCACAAATTCGTGACAGTGGATAATGGTGATATGAATGATGCTGGCTCTATGAATTTAATGACAGTGGCTATGCAGCAGGCTACCCCATTCACATATGTATGGGCAAAGACACAAAAGTATCAAAAGCTCATGGATATCAAGCAAGTTAGAAATCCATTAGAGGATGATGAAGAGTACAATATCCGCCAGCTTAAATTAATGTCTGATTCACAGTTCAATGCCAAATATATTGCCTTTCAAAAAGCAGGACTTGAAACAAAAGTAACCTTTGATGGTGTATTTGTATTAAACGTCTTAGAGGGTGGTGCGGCAGAGGGCTTATTAAATGCTGGTGATGAGTTGCTGACAATTGATGGGCAGACCATTGATAGCCAACAAATGCTTGTAGATTTCCTGACATCGAAACAACTTGGAGATCAAGTGACACTTCACTTAAAACGCAATAAAAAAGAGCAAGATGTAACCGTTACATTAATGCCAATTCCGAATACCGAAGAAAAAAGAGCAGGTTTAGGTATTACGTATGCAGAAAGTAAGTCAATCGAAACACATCCTGATGTCGTTATGAAAACGGAAGATATTGGTGGGCCTTCTGCGGGACTTATGTTTACACTTGAAATTTTAAATCAGCTGCTTGATGAAGATTTAACAAAAGGGTATGCAGTGGCTGGTACAGGTGAAATGTTAGTGGATGGCTCTGTTGGGCGAATTGGTGGAATCGATTACAAGGTTATTGCAGCAGATCGAGATGGCATGGAAATTTTCTTTGCACCAGATGATGAAATTTCACCTACATTGAAGGCAAAATATCCAGAATTAGAATCAAATTATGCGACGGCCGTTAAAACAGCGAAAGAGATTGACACAAAAATGAAAATTGTGCCTGTTAAAACGGTGGATGATGCTCTTGCCTATTTGCAGCAATTACAACCAAAATAAGAGTGAAGAAAAGGACTGTAAAGAAAATTGTAACTTTCTCTACAGTCCTTTTTTACATGCGTATTGGTGGGGTTTGATAGTCTTTAGGTAAACGATTGTGTTTTACTTGTTGTTCCACACTGATATTGTAAATTTCAGCTGCATGAATATCGACGGCGAGCATATCATTTTTTATAGCTGCCACTCGACTGATTAAAGGTAGCTCTATTTGTTTTTTATATTGACCTAAATAGGCTTGCCCTACCGCACTCATACCGAGTAAACGAATGTAAGAAGGTTTATCCAAATGATGGGCTTGCTCCTTTGTATAGCCTGTATAAATATGTGTTAACATACGCTGGATGCGTGTCCATGTATAACGCTTAGATTTTACTTTTTCCATGAAATCGTTGAAGGAATTACTTGTTTTGGCTGCCTTTATCAATGCGTGTTCAATTCCCTCTGTCACCTCCATATAGCGTGTTAATTCATGTGATGTATGACGTAACAAGGTGAATTGTAATAAAGGCCAAAATTGCTCCCAACTAGCAAAATGTCCATGCTGTGTTGACCAGTCCATTAAGTAATCAAAAGATGTGTGTGGCAATACATTTTGTATATGTTGCAATTCATTGGTCGTTGCTAAAGCCTTACGTATCCCTGTTGCGCTGGCAATTGTAGCACCTTGTTGAACAGGTTCATGGTAGCCTGCTGCAATACGAGGAATGGTTAAAGGTTGAATAGCACTTTTTAAGTGTGCAGCAGCCTCGATATAATGAAAACCTAATATATTGTTTGGCTGTGATAAATCAATATAATCAGCAGGAAATTTTTGCGAAAGCTGTGTATAGGCATAATGTAAACTTTTTGGATAGCTTGCTCCTGTTTGAAGGCTTTCTTTTATGAGCATATTATAATCAGAACGATGCGTATCAATCAGTTGAAAGGTATTTAAAAAAGGTGCAATTGCGCCATTTTCACTACCAAAAGCAAAGGCATGACAATTAATAGCAGATAATAAAAAAATAGCGCCTTTAGCGAAATCGGTCGCTGCTGCTGTACTATAGACATAAGGCAATTCGATGACAATATCAACGCCACCTGCTAAAGCCATTTTTGTACGTGTCCATTTATCAACCATGGCTGGCTCTCCGCGTTGTAAAAAAGTACCACTCATGACGGCAATGACGATATCTGCCTGTGCTACTGCTTTAGCTTGCTGTAAATGATAGGCATGTCCATTATGAAAAGGATTGTATTCAACAACAATTCCCACAGCTTTCATTATGTAAACCTCCCTCTATTTAATCAAATTGTTTTCAATGTTTATCATAATTATAGGTGTGTTTTGAAGGAGTGACAAGAAATTATCTTGACATCTTTTTTTAGTCATTATATAATCAACAGTGTTGTCTCGAGGTGATTAAACGAATGAAATGGTCAATTCATCAATTATCTAAATACCGTCAAAACGGAATGCCGATCGACGCCTATGTCCAACTGGACGAGGTGATGGAGCGAAACCAGGATATTCGAGCAATTTCGCCCGTTCATGTAAAAGGGCTGTGTACTTTCGGTGCATCGCAAATGACATGTCAGCTAACTGTGACAGCAACGTTAACCTTGCCTTGTGCTCGCACTTGGGAGGACGTTGAATTTCCTATATCGGTTGAGACAGTTGAAATTTTTAACTGGCTTGACGACGAAAAGCGTGGAGAAGATGATGGTGATATTCACTATGTAGATGGTGAAGTCATCGACATGAAGCCAGTTCTTGAAGAAATTATCCTTCTTGAAGTGCCAATGCAAGTATTCAAAGAGGATACAGCAGGGCAAGTGCAAGGTGGGAAGAATTGGTCTTACGCAACGGATGAAGACGTACTCTTGCACAAAAAAGCTGACGAACAAAAAGTGGATCCAAGACTAGCTGCTTTAGCTAAGTATTTTGATCAAACAGACGAATAGACGATCTGTAAGGAGGTGCCATCAATGGCTGTACCATTTAGAAGAACTTCTAAAACTGCAAAAAGAAAGCGTCGTACGCATTTCAAACTATCTGTACCTGGTATGGTAGCTTGCCCAAACTGTGGTGAAGCAAAATTATCACACCGTGTTTGCAAAGCTTGTGGACATTACAAAGGTAAAGAAGTAGTAAGCAAATAATTCAGTGTTTGCTCACTTAAAGGACTAGTAAAGAGGCCATGGCTCTTTATTAGTCTTTTTTTGTACATATTTTTAGGGTCAACACCAAAATCTGTACTTGCCATTTGATAGACTACATATGGAGTGATGGGTGGCGACTCCAACAGGAACAACACGAGCTGAAATAAATTAGTTGAAGCCGTGCCTGCAGAAAGCATCCATCCGCGACGGAATAGGTAGCCAAGAGCCGATTTTGGCGAAAAGCCTATTTTTAGAAGGATAGTTCCTCACATAGTCATGATACAATGAAATAAGTTAGACAAAGGGGGAATCATTATGGCTTATATGATTGAACATAATGGGGGAATTGTTCTATTTACAATCAATCGTGAAGAGAAGCGTAATGCGATTAATGATGAAGTGATGCATGGCTTTCAAGAAGTACTTACATATATTCGTCAGCGACAAGATGTTCAGTTTTTAGTAATCACGGGAGCGGGGCAACAATCCTTTTGTTCTGGTGGCGATTTATCCGTATTTCATGCACTGACGACAGAAGATGAAGCCTTTCACATGCTAAGTAAAATGGGGCATATTTTATACGATTTAGCTACGTTGCCAATACCAACAATTGCATTAGTCAATGGTGCAGCAGTCGGTGGTGGTTGTGAAATTGCAACAGCCTGTGATTTCCGTCTTGTTGCAAACCATGCTAAATGTGGCTTTATTCAAGGAACACTCGCTATTACAAGTGGCTGGGGTGGAGGAACTTATTTATTAGAGAGAGGTTTACGCTATGATGATTCCTTAAAAATGTTAATGGATGCTAAGCCATATTCAACAGAGAAATTACGTGAAATAGGATGGGCGACACATATTTTTGAGGGAGAGAGTATGGCGGCATTAGAAATGTTTATCCAGCAGCTGTCTAGTATTCATCCCTCCGTTCAAACAGCTTATAAAGAGATTGTTTTGCGTAAATGGAAGGAGCATCATCTCTATGAACGGATCATGGAGGAAATCAAAACATGTGCACGGTTATGGGAAAGTGAAGCACATCATGAGGCGGTTCAGCAGTTTTTAACAAAGAAAAAGGGAGAATGAAGCAGTGCAATGAAATATCATCATGAACTTTTGCCATAACAGAGTCTATTTTATTTGCGCCCGCATATAGTAGTAAAAAACGTGAGGGTGATAGATTATGGAATTGAAAAAACGCAAAGATCAATGGACAAAAGAAGATGATGAAAAATTGGCTGAAATCGTTCTGTATAATGTGCAAAATGGTAAAACGCAGTTAGAGGCATTTGAATTAGCTGCGGCCGAGCTTGGACGTACAAAGCAAGCATGTGGTTTTCGATGGAATAAAACATTGCGTAGTCAATATAGCCAATCCTTACTAGCTGTACGCAATCAACCACAGCAATCGATGCGCAGTCATTTGAAGCTAGCATTAACCAGTTTTGATGAGTTGACGGAGGCTTATCAAACATTAGAATTAAAGCATCGTGAATTACAAAATGAGCATGACAAATTAGTCAAATGGCTACAACAAGGATATTCCTTTATGAAAGACTAATAGCTCGTAAATGGCGAAGTAGTTCTATATAATATAAGAATCGATATAGGAGGTGTCTTAGAAATTTATCTGAGACACCTTCTACTATGAACGGAGAGTATGTGTATGAAGGTAGCGATTGTTGGTGCAGGCGCCGTTGGACAACTAATGGCAAGTTTTATGGCACAATACGGAATGACTGTGACATTGGTTGTTAGAAGACAGGAGCAAGTGGATGCCTTACAAAAACAGCAATTAACAAGAATCAATATGGATGGCACGATAGTTACACGAAAAATAGTAGTGACGAACAATTTACAAGCGTTACCCCAGCAGGATTTACTCATCATTGCCGTGAAATATAGTCATTTACAAAATCTTTATCAGCACTTATCGTTAATAGCAAGTGATTGTCCATTACTATTTATGCAAAATGGCTTAGCCCATTTTGAAGAGGTACTACAGCTACCACATCAACATATTGCTTTTGCTTCAGCTTTGTTTGGCGCACAAATTCTCAATGACACAACTGTACAACATAAAGGGATTGGTGCTTGTCAAATAGCATTAGGGCGAGGAGAAATAGACAAATTTGCTGTACTAGTGCAAATGAATAACCCGCTATTACCGATTGTGTTTATAGAAAATGCAGAGCAAATGTTGTTTGAAAAAGCTGTCATGAATAGTTTAATTAATCCATTAACGACGATGCTGCAAATAAAAAATGGGGAACTATTAACGAATTCACAAGCATTTACACAGCTGCAGACAATCTATCAAGAACTTGTACATGCTTTTCCGATGATTGAACAAACGATTCCGTTTACCAAAGTCGTGGCATTATGTGAACAGACGGCACAAAATACGTCTTCTATGTTAGCTGATCGACTACATGGTAGAAAAAGTGAAATTGACACGATTGTTGGGGCACTGCTAGAAAAAGCACTAACAAACGGACATCACCTAGCACATTTACAGGCTATATATGAGCGTATATTAGCGATAGAAGAGGGTAGAGAACAGTGGTGAAGGATTTTTTACAGCTAATAATTAGTGCAATTATTTTTTGTCCCATTCTCCTATTTGTTATTGTCTATATTATTGGGCGGAAAATTAAAATTCGAGGAACACATGCGTTTGGTGTTGCATCTGATGCGACAACATTCTGCTTATTTTTCTCTGTACCGTTAGCAATAGCTGCATTATGGCAGATAAATATTGGTGTATTACTGGTCATAGTGTCAATCATGCTAGCGATGATTTTTACATATGTGGAATGGCGGACAAAAAAGGAAATTGAAGTGAAGCCATTGCTGAAAAAAATTTGGCGTTTTCAATTTTTACTATTGAGCATGGCGTACATTGCCATTTGTTTAATTGGCATCATCCAATCCATTATCAATTATTTGCAAGTTGTCTAAGCATTTTCGTTTCACATTCGAGCAAGACAAGTTAGAATAGTAACATTATAGACACTAATTAAAATGAGCTTAGTGAGTAGAGGAGTTTTTGTTCAATGAAATTGGAATTAGTCCAAGCACCTATAAAGAATCGCATAGTAGCGGATTACTGGCTCTCCAACACGGCAATCCATGAATTTTTTGACTATGAATATAGCGATCAAGCATTTGAAGAGCGTGCACACTATTTACAGCAACAGGCGAAGAATCAAACAGCTGTTGCAACGGTTATTCGACAATTTATGGAGCCATTAGGCATTTCAGAAAAAATAAATGAGCATATACAGCAATTAGAACAAGGTGCTCTTGCAGTTGTTGGGGGGCAGCAAGCAGGCGTATTAACAGGACCACTGTATTCTGTACATAAAGCAATTTCAGTGATTGTGCTTGCAAAAGAGCAAAGTGCTAAGCTACAACAACCTGTCGTGCCCTTATTTTGGATTGCTGGAGAAGATCATGATTTAGAGGAAATTAACCACACATATACAATGCACGGTGGAGATGTAAAAAAACGAACATACAGTGAGCGCTCCAAGCGTAAATTACTTGCCTCTGCAACAGCAATCAATAAAGAAGTGATGACTGAGTTTATCCACTCCGTTGTTCACGACTTTGGAGAAACAGCACATACAGAAGCACTAATTAAAAAATTAGTAACTGCGGCGAACCATAGTGAAACATTGACAGAATTTTTTGCTCGACTAATGAATGACCTTTTTAAAGAGGAAGGACTATTGCTAATCGATGCAGCTGATTTCCAATTCCGTCAATATGAAAGTGATTATTTTACACGTATTATCCAAAAAAATGAAGAAATTGCGCAAGTAGTCACAGCAAAAGAGCAGGCATTGCAAGAGGCAGGCTATGGGCAACCGATCATGGCAACAGAAGAAGCGGCAAATTTATTTTTAGTAGTGGACGGTGAACGTCATCTTTTAGAACGAAAAAATGGGCAATTCATTAATGTAGCAGCGAATATTAAATTATCACAAGAAGAGCTATTAACAATCGCTCATCAGCATCCAGAGCGATTAAGTAATAATGTGGTCACACGTCCATTAATGCAAGAGATGATGTTACCGGTATTAGCTTTTGTCGGTGGTCCTGGTGAGCTTGCGTATTGGGCAACATTGAAGGATGCTTTTGCCGTATTAGATTTACAAATGCCAATTTTTGCACCACGTCTGCATATAACACTTGTCACACGCCAAGTGGAGCAGCTATTACAAGAGCATCAGTTAACAGCGAGCGATATTTGGGTTGGTCAAGCACAGCAGTTACAGGAGCAGTTTATCGCTGATATTCAAGATGTTGAGGCAAAACAGCAAATTCAAGCATTACAACAGCTACTTGTAGAAAAATATGATGTCTTACAAACATACTTACAAACACAAGCATTACCATTGGATAAAATCATCGTAAAAAATAAAGAAAATCATTTGAAACAATTTGCTTATTTACAACAAAAAATAGAACAAATCACGATACAGAAGCATGATGCAACAGTACAACGCTTTAAAACATTGCAAAATGAACTGTATCCAAATGATGGATTCCAAGAAAGAACCTATAATCCATATCAATATCTCAATGAATTTGGGCCAACATTGATTACGGACATGTTGAAACAAAATTATCAGATGGGTAACCAACATTATTTGCTTTATTTGTAAAACTTTATACCTATTAATAACGCTGAATTTCATCTGATTTGGGCGTTTCTAAAAGCTATCTTTTGAGAGATAGCTTTTTTTTATGTCCTTTAGCATAGAAATGGAAAAGGTAATAAAGGTCTAATTGCACATTATCCCCCAAATTGTCAAGTTTTTTTTAAAATAGGTGGAGGAAAGTGGAGGGATGTGGTACATTATTTAATAAAGTGGGGTGAGTAGCATGTTCATGGGAGAATATCAGCACTCTGTTGATGCAAAAGGACGATTAATCGTACCCGCAAAATTTCGTGAAGCTTTAGGTGAAACGTTTGTTGTCACACGTGGGCTCGATAATTGTTTATTTGGCTATCCTATGAATGAATGGCGAAAGCTCGAAGAAAAATTAAAAGATTTACCGATGACTAAAAAGGATACACGCGCCTTTGCACGTTTTTTCTTTTCTGGTGCAACAGAAGTAGAAATAGACAAGCAAGGACGAATCAATATTCCGTCAATGCTGATACAACATGCACAGCTCGTAAAGGAATGTGTTGTACTGGGTGTATCTAATCGCATTGAAATATGGGCAAAAGATGCGTGGGAAGCTTACTTTAGTGAATCTGAACAATCTTTTAATGATATTGCAGAAAATATGATTGGCTTTGATTTTTAATCTTCGCTTTATATGTAAAAGTTAGGAAGTTAAGGCCTGAAGGGAGAGAGCAGTATGTTTGATCATACAACCGTGCTCTTAAAAGAAACAGTTGACGGGCTAAACATTAATCCTGATGGGGTATATGTAGACTGCACATTAGGCGGAGCAGGACATAGTGAATATCTAGTACAACAGTTGTCAGAGCAAGGACGATTGATTTGCTTCGATCAGGATATGACAGCAATTAACAATGCAAAAATTCGATTAGCTCCATACATTGACCGTGTCACATTTATTCATGCTAATTTTCGTTGTTTAAAGGAAGAACTACTAGCACATGGTATCGAGCAAGTAGACGGTATTTTATATGATTTAGGCGTCTCTTCACCTCAATTAGATACACCAGAGCGAGGCTTCAGTTATCATCATGATGCACCCTTGGATATGCGAATGGATCAAACAGCGACACTTACAGCTTTTCATGTTGTAAATGAATGGGCATATGAAGATTTAGTGCGAATTTTCTTCCGATATGGGGAAGAAAAATTTTCAAAACAAGTGGCTCGTAAAATTGAAGAGGCACGAAAACATGCACCGATTGAAACGACGGGACAGCTTGTAGAGTTAATCAAAGAAGGTATTCCAGCAGCAGCTCGCCGAAAAGGTGGACATCCTGCCAAACGCATTTTCCAAGCAATTCGTATCGCTGTTAATGATGAGCTAGGCGCAGCGGAGGATTCTTTAACAGATGCTATTGAAATGATTGGTTTAGGTGGGCGTATCAGTGTTATTACATTCCATTCATTGGAGGATCGTTTATGTAAGACCATTTTCAAAGAGGCAGCATCACTACCAGAATTACCACCGAATTTACCTGTAATTCCTGATGAGATGAAACCTATTTTAAAATTGGTTACCCGTAAGCCGATTATTCCTTCAGATGAGGAATTGGCAGTAAATAACCGTGCTCGCTCAGCAAAATTGAGGGTAGTAGAGAAAATCAACGAAAAAGGACGTGGGTAAATGGCAGCAGTTCGTGCAAGGCAGCATCAACAAGTACAACAACCGATTATAACTCCTAGTACGCAACCTACTATTATACGTCGTAAAAAACCAACGAAGCAGAAGTTTGAAAAAACGATGCTACTCGTATTACTGAGCACCATTGTAGTTTTATCGGTATTTGTACTAAATAAACAAGCGGCAATTCAAATGACAAATATAGATATTCAAAAAATCGAAGCAGAGACAGAGGAACTGAAGAAGCAAAATATAGGCTTGACGGTTCGAGTAAACGAACTTTCTACATACGATAATATATGGAAAAAAGCACAAAAACTCGGTTTAACTAAGAATGAGAAAAATGTAAAGGTAGTGCCGGGAGAATGAAGAAAAAGAAGTTTCGATTCCAATGGGGAGCCTTTCTACTATTAATTTTTTATGGAGGGCTCTTTTTTCTATTATTTGCACGCATGGTGACAATCCAAGTGACTGGCGAGGCAGAAGGACAGGCATTGGCTGCAAGGGCGGCTGCTAAATATAACAAAGAAAGTGCCATCACAGCGAGTCGTGGCAATATTTATGATCATGCAGGTCAAATTATTGCGGAGGATACACTGAGTTATCGACTAATTGCGGTTGTTAGTGATAAGGCTACAACGAATCCAAAAAATCCACGTCATGTTGTGGATGCTGAAAAAACAGCGAAAATATTAGCACAATATATCAAAATGAGTGAAGATACCGAGCAGAATGAAGCACAGATTTATCAACGATTATCAAAGCGTTACCGAGATGATGGGAAAGAGGTTTATCAAGTAGAGTTTGGACGTGCGGGTCGTGGGCTTAGTCATGAAACAATGACGAAAATTTCAGAAGCCAAACTGCCAGGTATTTTATTTATTAGTGATTTAAAGCGTTATTATCCAAACGGTATTTTTGCTTCACATTTAATTGGCTTTGCCTTAAAAGAGGAAAATAAAGATGGCACATTTACTACAACAGGGAAGATGGGACTAGAGTTAACATACAATAAGGAGTTAACAGGTGTTGATGGCAAAGTTCAATATGATACAGATGCCTTTAGTTATTTACTACCCAATAGTGAAAAGATGATTACTCCTGCTAAAAATGGGGACGATATTTATTTAACACTGGATAAAACGATGGAAAGCTTTTTAGAGGAAAAGATGACAGAGGTAGAAAAGGAATATAGCCCTGAATCAATGACAGCTATTATCGCCGATCCAAAAACAGGGAAAATTTTAGCGATGACACAGCGCCCGACTTTCAACCCAGATACACGTGAAGGGAAGGATATGAAGTGGCTGAATGAGGCGATTGAGGAGACAATTGAGCCAGGGTCAACGATGAAAACCTTTACCCTTGCCTCTGCTATTGATACGGGCACATGGAATCCTAATGAACACTACCAATCAGGTTCATATACAGTATTTGACCGTAAAATTAAGGACCATAATATATATGGATGGGGTTGGATTAGTTATTTAGAAGGTTTCCAGCGTTCTTCTAATACCGCAATGGCACATTTATTAAAAAGAATTGGTGATGATGTCTTTGTAGATTATTTAAACCGCTTTGGCTTTGGGCAAAAAACAGGGATTGATTTACCAAAT
This sequence comes from Lysinibacillus piscis, assembly GCF_026012395.1. GTDB lineage: Bacteria > Bacillota > Bacilli > Bacillales_A > Planococcaceae > Lysinibacillus > Lysinibacillus piscis. Next base: position 662,698 of record NZ_BRZA01000001.1, on the reverse strand, counting down.
GAAGCAACAGGTATTATTTTATCTCAATACCCAGTGCAGCGTGTGACAACAACATATGGTCAAGGTTCTACAGTAACGCCAATTCAATTAATTCAAGCGATGACGGCGATTGCGAATGATGGCAAAATGATGCAGCCTTATGTGATTGATCGTATTGTCGACCCATTAACAGGGAAAGTCATTCAACAGCATGAGCCGATTGAGAAGGGGCAGCCTGTGTCAGCGAATACAGCGAAGCAGGTGAGAGAAATTTTAGCTACGACACTAACGGCTGAGGGTGGGACAGCAAAGAATTTTGTATTGGATGAATATGTTGTCGCAGGAAAAACAGGGACGGCTGAAATTCCGAGGGCTGGAGGCGGCTATTTAAGCAATCAATATTTATACTCCTTTTTAGGAATGGCACCAGTAGATGACCCGCAGTTGATTATGTATGTGTCTGTGAAAAAGCCAAAATTAAAAACAGGGGAGCAAGGATCAGTCCCTGTCTCGAAAATTTTCAATCCTGTTATGCTCAATAGCTTAAAGCATTTAAGTATTAGCTCAGAAGATACACAGCAAGTAACCCATGCAACAATCCAAGATTTCAGTGGGCAAAGTGCAGAAGCTGTACAAGTAGAGCTAATGAATGATGGGCTACAACCTATTATTGTTGGCGGGGGCGGGCAAATTATTGACCAATATCCGAAGGGTACACAAAAATTAGTCAAAGGCAGCTTGGTCTTTTTGAAAACAGAGGGTGATAGTACATTGCCTGATTTAACAGGATGGTCACTGCGAAATGTGCTCGTATTTAAAACAATGGCAAATGTAGCCTTTGAAGTAGTAGGAGAGGGCTTTGTAGCGAGTCAAAGTGTATCAGCAGGTACGGTGATTTCTGATTCCTCTCCAATTGTGGTGAAGCTGAAAACACCAGCAGAAAGCTTTAAGCAGGATGTAGAAGCACCATCTGAGGGAGAAGTAGAGCAAGTAGAAGATCAATAGCATTGAATAGAAGTCCACTTTATTTCATACGTTGTAAAAAACAAGGTGTGATGTCGAATGAAGTGGATTTCTATCCATTCTAAAAAACGATTACGTATTTTGTATGTGCTGTTTATGTGTGTTGTAGTAGCCATTGCAGTTCGTCTTTTCTTCCTGCAAGTCATTGCGCAAAAGGAACTAACAGAAAAAGCGGAGGCCAACTGGGACCGTGAGATTCCCTTTGCGAACGAGCGTGGACATATTACGGATCGTACTGGTAAAAGTATTGTAACGAATAAGCTAGCTCCTACATTGTATTTTATACCTGCTCAAAGTAAAGATATTGAAGGTGCTGCTGCTAAAATTGCACAAGTATTAGAAGTGGATGCGCAAAAGCTATTAGAAAAAATGCAGAAAAAAGCATACTTAGTGAAGCTGGCACCTGAAGGAAAAAATATTTCTTATGAAAAAGCAGTGGAATTACAAGGAATGCAAATTGAAGGATTATATAGCGGTGTAGATTATGAGAGAGATTATCCGTATGGTACATTATTGTCTCGATTTTTAGGCTTTACAGGTTATGACGCACAGGGACTAGCAGGTATTGAATATGAATACAATCAGCTATTACAAGCGAACTCTTCAGCAATACGACTTTTTACAGATGCAAAAAGTAAAAATTTGCCGAACGTAGCCAGTGCTTGGAAAGCTGGTGAGGATGGAGCAACAGTCGAGTTAACGATTGATGTAGATGTTCAGCAAGTTGTTGAGCGTGAGTTATCACAGGCGATGGAACGCTATGAGGCGGACCAAGCGCTAGCGATAGCAATGAATCCAAATACAGGCGAAATTTTAGCACTCTCTTCTTACCCAACTTTTGATCCAGCGCAATATCAACTAGTAGAGCCTGCTATTTATAATCGTAATTTGCCTGTTTGGATGACCTATGAGCCAGGTTCAACCTTTAAAATTATTACATTGAGTGCTGCTTTAGAGGAAAATGTCGTTGATTTAGAGCATGATACATTTTTCGATCAAGGCTATACGATGGTGGCTGGGGCAAGATTACGCTGTTGGAAACGTTCAGGACATGGTCACGAAACGTTTTTAGAAGTAGTTGAAAACTCCTGTAACCCAGGATTTATTGAATTAGGGCAACGATTAGGCAATGAACGTTTACTACAATATATTAAAGATTTTGGCTTTGGTGAAAAAACAGGCTCTAATATTGCTGGTGAGGCATCAGGCATATTGTTCTCGAAGGAAGCATTTGGTCCTGTTGAACAAGCAACCACCTCCTTTGGTCAGGGCGTTGCTGTCACACCCATTCAACAAGTGCAGGCAGTATCAGCAGCAATCAATGGTGGGAAATTATACACGCCATATGTGGTGAAGAAAATTTTTAATCCTGCCACAGGTGAAGTATTTAAAGAGACAGAGCCTACTGTAAAAAGACAGGTGATTCGTGAGGAAACGTCAGCTAAAGTACGTGGTGCATTAGAATCGGTTGTGGCAAAGGGCTCTGGACGACAAGCCTACCGAGATGGGCTACGCATTGGTGGGAAAACAGGAACAGCGCAAAAAGTGGAAAATGGACGCTATAAAAGTGGAGAATACATTGTATCGTTTATTGGCTTTGCACCAGCGGATAACCCACAAGTTGTCGTTTATGTCGCTGTGGATAATCCAAAAAAGACAACACAGTTTGGTGGTGTGGTCGCTGCACCGATTGTCGGACAAATTATTGAAGATATTGCTCCTTTTGTTGGTATCGAGAAATCGAAGGAACAGCTAGAAAAAGATTATCGTTGGGGTGACCCAATTACTGTAAAGGCACCAAATTTAATCGGGCAAACAAAAGACGATATTGCAAAGCAACATTATCCATTTCGCATTGAATGGCATGGAGAAGGGAAAAAGATTAGCAATCAATTACCTGCACCAGATAGTGTGATTAAACAAGATGGCATTATTCATCTGTATCTTACAGCAGATGGAAATTGAAAATAGAAATAATTTGACCTTCCAAAAATGTTGAAGAACCACTATTATTATGAAGGATAGGTTTCGTCATGATAAGGCAATGAAGGACTTTTTTCTAATTTGAAAAAAGAGATACATGATTTAAAGGAGATTTTTCAATGGAACTCGCAACAACACTTACGATTTTAGCGCTTGCTTTTATCATCACAGTTATTTTAGCACCGATTAGTATTCCTATGCTGCGTCGTTTGAAATTCGGACAAAGCATTCGTGAAGAAGGACCACAATCGCATATGAAAAAAGCGGGCACACCAACAATGGGCGGCATTATTTTCTTGCTAGCGATTATTTTGACTACAGTTGGTGTGGGCAGCTTTTTAGAATTGCTGACAACACAAACCATTGTCTTATTATTAGTGTTAGTAGGATTTGGATTAATCGGTTTATTGGACGATAGCTTAAAGGTTGTTTTTAAACGTAATTTAGGTTTGACATCGCTCCAAAAGCTCGTTGGTCAAATTGTGATTGCTATATTAGCTTATTTTTTACTCCATATAGGCGATTTTGAGACAACACTCACTATACCATTTACAGATTGGACAATTGACCTAGGTATTTTTTATGTAGCCTTTTTAATTTTTTGGCTAGTTGGTTTTTCAAATGCAGTCAATTTAACAGATGGCTTAGATGGACTTGTCGCAGGGACAGCTTCTATTGCCTTTGCAGCATTTGGTGTTATTGCGCTATTCCAAGACCAAGCGGATATTGCGTTATTTGCCTTTGCAGTAACAGGCGCATTGCTAGGATTCTTATTATTTAATGCCAATCCAGCTAAAGTATTTATGGGAGACACAGGCTCTTTAGCACTAGGTGGTGCTTTAGCCATGGTATCTGTGTTAGTAAAGGAAGAATTTTTATTATTATTGATTGGCCTAGTATTTGTTATTGAAACATTATCTGTTATTTTACAAGTTGGTAGTTTCAAGCTACGCCAAAAACGTATTTTTAAAATGAGCCCTATCCATCATCATTTTGAATTATCAGGTTGGTCAGAATGGAAAGTCGTCATTGTATTTTGGTCAACGGCTTTAGCAGTAGCATTAATTGCAGTTTTATCGGAGGCGTTGTTATGAAAAACTATGTAGACTTGCAACATAAAAAAGTACTCGTACTGGGTTTAGCTAAAAGTGGTGTAGCAGCGGCTGAAATTTTACATGAACTTGGTGCCTTTGTCACAGTAAATGATTCTAAGCCATTTGAGGAAAGCCCTGATGCACAGAACTTATTACAAAAAGGCATTACAGTCATTTGTGGGCGTCATCCTGAAGATTTACTCGACGAAGGCTTTGAATTAGTCGTTAAAAACCCTGGTATCCCTTATAGTAATCCGATTGTAGCAGATGCGATTAGTCGAGGGCTACCTGTTTGGACAGAGATTGAGCTTGCGTATTTAATTAGTGAAGCACCATTTATCGGTATTACAGGCTCTAACGGCAAAACAACGACGACAACATTAATTTTTGAAATGTTAAACAATGGTGGTAAACAACCATTGATTGCAGGAAATATCGGAACAGTTGCTTGTGGTGTTGCCAAAGAGGCACAGAAAGAACAAGTAATCGTGACAGAACTTTCTTCATTCCAATTGATGGGGACAGCAACATTCAAGCCGAAAATTGCCATTCTAACAAACTTATATGATGCCCATCTTGATTATCATGGAACATTTGAGAGCTATGCAGATGCAAAATTTGGTGTGACACGCAATCAAGATGCAGAGGATTATTTTATTTATAATGCAGATCAGCCAATTGTTGTTGGCTATGCAGCACAATCAAAGGCACAAAAGATTCCATTTACGACAAAGGGACGTGCAGAGGTTGGCATTAGTGCTGATGATACGACGATTTATTGGCAAGGTGAGCCATATATGACTCGTGCAACGATTGCATTACCTGGTAAGCATAATTTAGAAAATATTTTAACAGCTGTAGCAGCTTGTTTATTAATGGGCTGTGATAAAGCCAAAATGGAGGAAGTGCTTGCGACATTTGCAGGTGTTCGTCATCGTACACAATTTGTTCGAGAGTGGAACGGACGGAAAATTTATAATGATTCAAAAGCAACCAATTGTTTAGCAACGAAGAGTGCTTTAGATGCCTTTAGCGCACCTGTGATTTTATTAGCTGGTGGTTTAGACCGTGGACATTCATTTGAAGAATTGCGTCCAAGTATGGAGCATGTAAAAGGTGTTGTAGCTTTTGGAGAAACAGGTTTGCGTTTTGTAGAATTTGCGAAATCCTGTGGTGTCACAAAAGCTATTATTGCACAGAATGTGGAAGATGCTGTGCAATATGCTGCACCAATGTCAGAAGAGGGCGATATTATTTTATTATCACCTGCTTGTGCAAGTTGGGATCAATATGACAGCTTTGAAATAAGAGGTGATGCTTTTATTGATACTGTCATGAAGCTGTAATTTGCTTGTAATGAACTTTGACTATAATTAACTTGGAAGGATGGCATTACTGAGAGGGAAAGAAAGCTATTTATTGCTAATCACAACAATGCTACTATCCATCATTGGCATTATCTTTGTCTATTCAGCAGGCACTTATTGGAGTGCAGTTCACTACAGTGGGAAAATGCCATTTTACCTAAAACAAAGTATTTATTTTCTAATCGCGATAGGTGTCTTTTTATTTACGACTCGTTTCACGCTATTAAAACAGCAACGTTTTTGGCAAATAGCCTATATATTATCATTAGTGTTATTAGTATTAGTGTTAATACCAGGGATTGGACTTGTACGAAATGGTTCACAGAGCTGGATTGGTGTAGGTCCATTAACGATACAACCAGCTGAGCTGAGCAAAATTACCGTGCTCGTCTATTTGAGTCATTTGCTAGCACAGCATAAAACAGGTACGTCCATTGTGCAATGGCGACATGGTTTAGTTTTATTATTGCCTGTTGTGTTAATTATGTTACAGCCAGATTTCGGTTCTGTGTTTATTCTTGTTGTGTCTGTCTTTTTATTATTTTTTGTGGCAGGGTATCCGCTAAAATTGTATGCCATGATTATGCTTATTGGAGTAGCTGGATTGGTAGGGCTTATTGCAACAGCACCATATCGTTTAAAACGAATTGAGGCCTTTCTTGATCCGTGGGCAGACCCTTTAGTGAGCGGATTCCAAGCGGTGCAATCTCTAATGGCAATAGGACCAGCAGGTATTTTTGGACATGGCTTTGGGCAAAGCAGACAAAAGTTTTTATATTTACCAGAGCCACAAAATGATTTTATTTACGCTATTATTTTGGAAGAAGTTGGGATGTTTGGCGGGCTTGTCATTGTAGCGCTGTTTGCTATAACGATTTATGCAGGATATAAATTTGCGATTCAAGCAAAAAGTCGTGCATCGTATTACGCCATTATAGGACTTGTCACAATGTTGACAGTACAGGCTTTTCTTAATATCGCTGTAGTCATTGGTTTAGTCCCTGTAACAGGTGTAACATTGCCTTTTATTAGCTATGGTGGAACATCTTTAGTCACAATGTGGTTAATAATAGGTATTATTTATCAATTAGCGAAATAAATATAAAGGAGGAGTACTTTTTGGAAAAGGTAATTGATATAGAAGATCGCATCCCTACGCTTAAAAAGCGACGAAAAAAGCGTACTAATCGAAAATTTATTGTACTCATATTACTTTTCTTTATTGTGTTAGCAGTACTCCTTTATTTTCAATCTCCTTACAGTACAATCGATCGGATAACAGTTCAAGGTGCACAATTAGCAGAAGAACAATATTATGTTCAAACAAGTAAGTTAGTGGCAGGTAACTCATTATGGGGCTTTAAAGTAAAAGATGTAGAAGCACTACTTCAAAAAGATACATGGGTAAAAGATGTACAAGTGAAGCGAACTTGGTTTCGAGGTGTCACCATCCATGTACAAGAATGGAAAAAGGTTGCCTATGTCATAATAGACGGAGTTTATTATCCTGTGCTTGAAAATGGAAAGCGATTTGAACAGAAAGGAAAGGATATTCCTATCGATGCACCTGTTTTTATAGGATTTAAAGGTGACAAGAAAATCCAAAAACTTGTGCAACAATTAGCGAAATTGAACCCAGAAGTATTAGCGTTAATTTCTCAAATTAATACGAATCGTAGTGAGACAAATCCGAATGCTATTAAGCTTTATATGAATGATGGCTATGAGGTGCGGGCTATTATACAAACATTAGCCAAGAAATTAAATTATTACCCTTCGATTGTGGCACAAATTCAAAATTTAGAAAAAGGCATTATCGATTTAGAGGTTGGCTCCTACTATCGCTCTTTTCAAAATGAATATAATCCAGTAAATCTTGATATTGGACAAGAGGAAGATGGAGAAGTGAACGACCAGGATGTGAATGAAGATGAACAAACGGACGAGCAATAAAGGAAGCTTTTTATCGAGAAAGCAGTTTGAGCTATTAATTGTATGCATTGCGACAGGTTTTATGATTGGTTATTCGTATAACCAAGCAAAAAGTACAAGGAGCACAGTGGATACAACGTTATTTGAGAAGGAAGAGTCCTATCGTGAGGAGTTAATTGTACAGCAGGAGCGTAATAAGGAACTGTCAGAAGAGGTAACAGCATTACAAAAGAAAATTCGTAAGTATGAAAAATCATTTGTAGCGAATGAAAAAGAGTATGAAAAACTTGGAGAAGATGCAGAAAATATGCGGCTTTTACTAGGTGAATTAAAGGGTGAGGGCAAGGGTATTCGTGTGACATTAAGGGATGGTGATTACAACCCGACAGCAGCGAATCCAAATGATTACATTGTCCATGAGAGCCATGTTTTTAAACTATTAAACGAGTTAAAAATTGCTGGCGCACAAGCAATCACGATTAATGGGCAGCGTATAGTAGCTAATTCGTATATTCGCTGTAATGGTCCTGTCATTACCATCGATGGTACACAGCACCCTGCACCATTTGTGATAGAGGCAGTTGGTGAATCAGCAACATTAACAGCCTCCTTAAATATGGATGGGGGCGTCATTGACCAATTAGTAAATGAAAACATTGTTGTATCATTGGAGGAAAACCAACACCTTATTATGCCAAAAGTTAATATGAAAAGTTAATTATTTGTAAAACTATACAGTTTACGATGCGTCTAGGAGGGCTTATTTTGAAAAAAAATATGTATACCCGAATAACGCTCGTGCTATTTATTATCGGTTTGATGATAGCGGTACAGTACAATACCATACAACAGCCAGCTGAGCGAGATACACGAGATATTTGGGATATTAGAGAAGAACTATCAATGGAAAAACAAAGACATTCCACTTTATTAGAAGAAATTCGCTCGCTTCATGAAGTAGTGGATCGCTATGAGCAATCTGAAAAGACAAGTTTGCAAGCGGCATTAAGTGAAACAGTAAACCGTTTACAAACACAAGCAGGTCTCACTAAAGTAGTAGGGCCGGGGCTTATACTACGCATTGAGGCAGCACCTGAATTAATCGAAATGGGCTATGTTATTCGCGAAATTTCACCTGATTTGCTTACACAATTATTAAATGAATTATTTAAGAATAATGCGATAGATGTGGCTATTGATGGCAATCGAGTTGTCCAAACAACAGCTATTCGAGATATTAATGGGCGAACAACTGTCAACAGTGTACCTATTTCATCCCTCCCATTTGAAATTTATGTAGGGACAAGCTCGTTTAAAGAAGCTCAAAAAATGTATAACTCTTTACAGGCCTCATCATTGGTAGATTCTTTTTATTTAGATAATTTCAATTTAGTTATCGAAGAACCAATGACACAGTTAACCATTTCAGCATTTGATCAGCCACTAACAAATGATTATTTAACAGAAGTCGAAAAAGGAGAATAAAAGTATGTGGCTACCATTTTTAGGCTTGTTATTTGGACTTGCACTCGGTTTATTAACAAATATACAAATCCCGTCTGTTTATGAAAACTATTTATCCATCGCCGTTTTAGCGGCTTTGGATACATTATTTGGTGGCATTCGAGCACAATTGCAACATGTATATGATGATAAAGTATTTGTCTCAGGTTTCTTCTTTAACATACTTCTTGCTGCAGGTTTAGCTTTCTTAGGTGTATATTTAGGAATAGATTTGTATTTAGCAGCCATTTTTGCATTCGGAGTACGTTTATTCCAAAATATAGCTATTATTAGGCGTATTTTACTAAATCGATTAGATGAAAAACGTCACAAAAAGAATAAAACTTCAATAGAATAAAGGGAAATTTGTATAAATCGCTTAATTTACTTAGACAAGACAGTAAAATTACAATAGAATGAAAACAAGAGCATTTTTTAGGGAGGTGCAGCGAGTTGAACCAACAAGATTTATATATTTCTCTTGATATAGGGTCATCCTCTATCAAGGTATTAATAGGAGAAATGAGCGACGGACAATTACATGTAATTGGTGTCGGAAATGTAAAATCAAATGGGATTCGGAAAGGGGCAATTGTTGATATTGATGCAACAGTGCAATCCATCCGTAAAGCTGTAGAACAAGCAGAACGAATGACAGGCTATCAAATTACTGAAGTCGTTTTAGGCGTTCCAGCGAACCAAACGATGTTACAATTAGTCAAAGGTGTTGTCGCTGTAAATAGTGAAAATAGAGAAATTACAGATGATGATTTAGATAGAGTAGTAGAATCTGCACAAGTCATGTCAATACCTCCTGAACGTGAATTAGTCAATATTATTCCGAGACAGTTTATTGTAGATAACTTAGCAGAAATTAAAGATCCACGTGGGATGATTGGCATTCGCTTAGAAATGGATGCCACAATGATTACAACATCTAAAACACTTCTACATAATGTTCTTCGCTGTGTAGAACGTGCAGGGTTGAGCATTAGAGAAATATATTTACAACCATTGGCAGCAGGCTACTTTGCTTTAACAGAAGATGAAAAAAACCAAGGTACAGCTTTTGTCGATTTAGGTGGTGGCTCTACAACAATTGCTGTATTTGAAGAAGGCCTGTTGACACATACGGGAGTCATACCAATTGGTGGCGACCATATTACAAAAGATATTTCAATTGTCTTGAAAACACCAACCGAGCAGGCAGAACATATTAAACATCAATTTGGACATGCCTTTTATGATGACGCATCAGATGATGAACTATTTGAAGTACCGATTGTTGGAACAGATTCTACAGATCAATATAGCCAACGCTATATTTCAGAAATTATTGGTGCTCGTCTAGAAGAATTATTTGAATTAGTCATTGATGAATTGGCACGTTTAGGTGTGCGAGATTTGCCTGGTGGTGTTATTTTAACAGGTGGTGTTGCAAAACTGGAAGGGATTGCTCAATTAGCACGTCAAATTTTGCAAACGCGTGTTAGAATATATACACCAGATTATATTGGGGTTAGGGAGCCTTCATTTACAACGGCAGTTGGACTGATTCGTTACGCCTATTTAGAAGATGATTTTTATGGAAAAAGTACAAATGTACAATCACTGGAATATGCGTTTGCTAGCTCACCTACCACTGCGCCTAAGAAGCAAGAATATGCGACAACCTCAGAACCAAAAGAAAGCGTAATTGGGCGAGCGAAAAAATTATTTGATAAGTTTTTTGATTAACTTAAATGCGTAATGGATGATATTGAGTCGAGTTACCGTGGGAGGAAAATGAAATGTTAGAATTTGATACAAGTATTGATCAACTTGCAGTAATAAAGGTTATTGGTGTTGGTGGTGGTGGTAACAACGCTGTCAATAGAATGATAGAGCATGGTGTACAAGGTGTAGATTTTATTGCTGTCAATACAGATGCTCAAGCATTAAATTTATCAAAAGCAGAAATAAAGCTACAAATTGGTGCAAAGTTAACACGTGGTTTAGGTGCTGGAGCTAATCCAGAGGTTGGAAAGAAAGCGGCTGAAGAGAGCCGTGAACAATTAGAAGAAGTATTACGTGGTGCAGATATGGTATTCGTTACAGCGGGTATGGGCGGAGGCACTGGTACTGGAGCAGCGCCAGTAATCGCTCAAATTGCACGTGATTTAGGTGCATTGACAGTAGGTGTTGTGACACGTCCATTTACATTTGAAGGGCGTAAACGACAAACACAAGCAATCGGCGGTATCGGTGGTATGAAAGAGGCTGTTGATACATTAATCGTTATTCCAAACGACAAGTTACTACAAATTGTTGATAAGTCTACACCGATGTTAGAAGCTTTCCGTGAAGCAGATAATGTTTTACGTCAAGGTGTACAAGGGATTTCAGATTTAATTGCGACACCAGGTCTTATTAACTTAGACTTTGCCGATGTGAAAACAATTATGTCTAACAAAGGCTCTGCATTGATGGGAATAGGGATTGCTACAGGTGAAAATCGTGCAGCAGAAGCAGCTAAAAAGGCTATTTCAAGTCCATTGCTTGAGTCGTCTATCGATGGCGCTAAAGGTGTCTTGATGAATATTACAGGTGGTGCGAATTTAAGTCTATTTGAAGTACAGGAAGCGGCAGATATTGTAGCATCTGCTTCTGATGAAGAAGTAAACATGATTTTCGGTTCTGTTATTAACGAAAATTTAAAAGATGAAATCATCGTTACTGTCATTGCTACTGGTTTTTCAGAAGAGGCATTACAACAGCCACGCCCTGCTGTAAAACCAACATTGAATTCAAGACAAACAATGCAACAACAAGCGCCTGTTCGTGAACAACGTCAGCAAGAAGTAGTACAAGAACAGCCACGACAAAATCAAGCCAACTATGGACAAGATGACATGTTGGAAGTACCTGCATTTTTAAGAAATCGCAAAAATCGAGGATAATTTTATAAGAAGCTCGTCATTTACATTATGTGGATGACGGGCTTTTTTATCTAGATTCAGTTGATGCTTCAATGTTCTTTTATCATTATAGACGCTATCATCATCAAAATAACACATCACTCTACATAAAAATTTCTTAACATTCAAAAGACTAGAATGTTAAGAAAGCTGGAAATTTGTCAAAATATTTTTTAAATTCACTGCGATTGTTTGACAATATTTGTGATGCTAACATGCTAACTTTGTATGTAGGAGGAGGCTGTTATGTATGGAGAATGGCTAGTGCTCATTAATATGCTTTTTAATTTAGCAATTGTGCTTTTTACTGCTAGAATAACGAGCAATATGGTGAAACCGATAAGATTATTCATAAGTTCGCTTTGTAGTAGCTTTGTTGCTGTAATTGGTGGTCATACGCTAGTCGGAATGTTGAGTAGCTTTGTGTTATTAATTGGCATTGCTTTTCGTTTTCGATTACGTAGTTTTCAAAAACAAGGACCAATTGCATTGACTGCTACCATTGTGATGGGAGGATTGCTGACAGCATTACAACCGTATTTGAAAAGCTTATCCGTTAGCCATTTCATCGGACTTTGTTTTCTATTAGCTAGTGTATACTTAGTGCTATTTTACAAGCAATGGGGCTTTGTGAGACTGGAACGTGTAAGTGGACAATTTGTACGTGAAACATTATTAAAAATTTTCGGTGTAGACATTCCACTTTCGGCATTTGTCGATACAGGGAATCAAGCCATCGAACCATTATCAGGAAAGCCTGTACATTTTGTTTCCTATCAAGCGTTGCAACCATATTTACCTAAAACCCTTTGTCAAGCATTAGGGCAATGGCAGGAAACCAATCCGTATGATGTATCGATGTTTGCAACAGACTATCAGAAAGCGATACGTTTTATTCATGTCAATACGGTTCAACAGCAGTCCGTTGTGTTAGGTTTTCGCTTTGATGAATGGCAAATAAAGGGGGAGCCTTCACAAGTGAAAACAAATGAATATATCGTGTTAACGAAAAAAGCGCATAATTTTCCGCATAGCACAGAAGCCATTTTACATTTTTCAGCACTGACTACTAATTAACACATAGAGGGGGAGACCGATTGTTTCTAAGGCTACTTGCTAGCTTGAAAAAATTATGGGGTAAGTTTCGAAGTCGTGAAACGTACTATATAGGGGGAAATGATTCATTGCCAGTGCCACTAACTCGAGAAGAAGAAGTAACAGTCATTGCATCCTTTATGAATGGAGATTTACGTGCTAGAGATACATTAATTGAACGAAACTTACGTCTTGTTGTTTACATTGCTAGGCGTTTTGATAATACGGGAACACCAATTGAAGATTTGATTAGCATTGGTTCTATCGGCTTAATTAAAGCAATTGAAACATTTAATACAGATAAAAATATTAAACTTGCCACATATGCTTCACGCTGTATTGAAAATGAAATTTTAATGCATTTGCGAAAAACAAGTCGTATGAAAGGTGAAGTGTCATTAGATGAGCCATTGAATTCCGATGCAGACGGCAATGAGCTTTTACTATCTGATATTTTAGGGACTGAGGAGCATATTATTTTAGAGAATGTAGAGAAAAAAATTGAGCGTCAGCATATGTTTCATGCTATTAATCGACTAGGTAAACGTGAGCGCTACATCATGGAATGTCGTTTTGGTTTAAACGGTAAAATTGAAATGACGCAAAAAGAGGTAGCAGATCATTTAGGTATATCTCAGTCTTATATTTCACGTTTGGAGAAAAAAATTATTCAAGATTTACGAGAAAATTTAAATCAGCCAATATCGTAAAAGGAAAAATGCTACTTACCTAAAATTGGTCATATTTTTTGTGCATATTCTTCTTTCTCTCGGACAAACTGATGTAACGGTTTAGTCAGAGAATACTATCGGAGGAATCGAATATGCGAACAAAGGTTGATCTTTGCGGTTTAGATACATCGACTTTGCCAATATTAAAGCATGAGGATATGAAAAATCTTTTTATTCGTTTGCAAGCAGGAGAAACAGAGGTAAGAGAAGAGCTTGTTATGTGCAATTTAAGATTAGTGCTGAGTATTGTTGGTAGATTTGCCTATCGAGGTGAGCAGGCAGATGATTTATTTCAAGTAGGTTGTATTGGCCTTATGAAAGCCATTGATCATTTTGATTTAAAGCATAATGTTCGATTTTCAACATATGCTGTACCGATGATTATTGGGGAAATTCGTCGCCATCTGCGTGATCACCATGCTTTGAGGGTATCTCGTTCACTAAGAGATATTGCGTATAAAGCAATGCAGGCAAAGGAACAATGGATTACAGAAAATTTACGTGAACCGACAATTGAAGAAATTGCAGAAATGATTGAGATGAAAAAAGAGGATGTCTTGTTTGCTTTAGATGCTATTCAAGATCCAATGTCACTCCAAGAGCCTATTTATTCAGATGGGGGAGATGCTGTGTACATGATGGATCAATTACGAGATCATGATGTATCGGAGGATCAATGGGTAGCATATGTGTCAGTGAAGGAAAGTTTGCAAAAATTAGATGAACGGCAACAGTTGATTGTCGCAAAACGTTTTTATTATGGGGAAACGCAGACGGAAATTGCTAAAGAATTAGGCATTTCTCAAGCTCAAATTTCTCGCTTAGAAAAAAATGCGATTGACACAATGAAAAAAGATTATAGGTAATATAAAGTCTTCAATCGGTGGAGGTTTTCCTCATCCACCCACGGATTGGTAGTTTCGCCAATCGGATTTTACAGCCTGTTAATACGGGATAAAATGTGTATCACTGATTGAAGTGATACGCATTTTTTTTATGGATGGACAATACATATATAGGAAGGAGGGGTTTTATGCGCTTTTCCATATTACAACAAAAGGAAGTAATTGAAGCGGGGAATGGGCGCTTTTTAGGTTTCGTTGTAGATGCAGAGGTATCAAAGGAAACAGGCTATGTCACAGCTTTTATGATTGCAGAGCCACGCAAATATTTAGGGCTATTTCGTGGGGAAGAATCGGTAAGAAAAGTTTATATGAAAGATGTGTTAGTTGTAGGGAAAGACGTTATTTTAGTGAAAGCATTATAAAAAGCATCAAAATAGACAAATGTATGATAGACAAATTAGGCTATTCATTGATAATTCAACTATTGCTTGTTACAATGAAATAAAAGAAAAATTGATAGTAGCTATCAAAGAATCTATCATCGTAAAGTTGGGAAAACAGTGACAAACATATTAACGAATTTACAGGAATTGAACAATTTAATACAAGTAGCTAAAAAACGTGCACAGCGAGAAACGGATGACGTTCAAATTATCGCTGTGACAAAAGAAGTTTCTGTGGAAAGAACGCAGGAAGCAATAGATACAGGATTACAGCATCTAGGCGAGAATCGTCCAGAAGGCTTACAGCGCAAATTGGCATCCATTCAAGCTGACGTACATTGGCACTATATTGGCTCCTTGCAAACACGTAAAGTAAAGCAAGTTATTAATAGCGTTGATTATTTACATTCATTGGATCGTATGAGCTTAGCAGAAGAAATTGAAAAACGAGCAGAGCAACCTGTGAAATGCTTTGTACAAGTGAATGTATCTGGTGAAGAATCAAAACATGGGCTAACCATCGAAGAAGTATTACCATTTATTGAATCATTAAAAGCATTTACGAAAGTTCAAATTGTTGGGTTGATGACAATGGCTCCCAATACAGACGATACAGAGGTGATTCGCTCTGTGTTTAAACAATTAAAACAATGTCAACAACAAATAGCCGAGCAAAGATTTGGACACGCACCTTGTACCGAGCTATCAATGGGTATGTCAAATGACTTTGAAATTGCGGTAGAGGAAGGAGCTACATTTGTTCGGGTCGGAACGGCTCTTGTTGGAAATGAAAGAGGGGAACAGGATGAGCATGAAAAATAAAATTAAAAACTTCTTTTATCTAGAGGATGAAATAGAAGAAGAAATCACGCAGGCTCCTATTCAACAGCAACAACCCGTACCACAGCCACAAATACAGCAAGTAAAGCCTAAAAAAGTGGTGAAAGAACGAAAAGCCACTGTGCAAGAAATCGTGCCACAAAGTTCAGTAGCAAACAATAATATTGTGAGCTTACAAGCTGCGATGAGCTCTAAAGGGGCAAAAGTGGTACTCGTTGAACCAAGAATTTATGCAGAGGCACAAGATATTGCAGAGCATTTAAAAAATAAACGAGCGACGATTGTTAATTTGCAGCGTATTGAACGAGAGCAAGGTGTGCGTATCATTGATTTTTTAAGTGGTACTGTTTATGCACTTGGTGGCGATATTCAAAGAGTAGGAAAAGATATTTTCCTATGTACACCTGACAATGTAGAAGTATCTGGTGAAATTTCTAATTTTATTTTAGACGATAACTAATAGCGAGGATTGTAGTTTTATGATGTTATATACCGTGTTACCTTATGTATCAAAAGCATTTGATATTTACTCACTAATGTTGGTTGCCTATGTTTTAATGTCATGGGTGCCAGCTGTACAAACTTCAGCAGTTGGACGTTTCCTTCAAAAAGTTTGTGAGCCATATTTAGGAATTTTTAGAAAGTTCATTCCGCCAATTGGTATGATTGATATTTCACCAATTGTCGCTATATTTTTACTGAACTTTATTAAAGCAGGATTATTTATTGTGATTCAAAAAGTTTATTTTATGTTTATGTAACCAAAATCCTCACCATGCTGTGAGGATTTTTTACTGATTGTGGGAACACATGCAAAAGGAGCAACATATAATGGAACATTTAATTCAACATTTTCGCAAAGATGAGCAGCCTTTTATTGAACAAGTGATGAGCTGGCAACGAGAAGTAGAAGACCGTTATGCACCGAAGCTCACAGATTTTTTAGACCCAAGGCAACGTTTTATTGTAGAATCTATCATTAAGCAAAGTAATACGTTTAAATTAGCTAGTGCAGGGCTTTTTGAGGACGCAGAACGGCAACGAATGTTCATCTTTCCTGATTATTATGAGCCAACAACAGATGATTTCCAATTAACTGTTTTTACGATACAATACCCAACGAAATTTGTGCAATTACGCCATCAAGATGTTTTGGGTGCCTTATTATCACTGGGACTAGATAGAGGAAAATTTGGGGATATTCGTGTAGGGGAGCAGCATGTGCAATTTATCGTAGCCAATGAGGTAGCAGATTATGTACGATTACATTTAACAGGCATCGGCAAGGTGAAAGTACGTGTAGAGGCAATTAAAGACAACGAGCCATTACTATCAAATGAGGACGAATGGCTAGAGGAATCTCACACAATATCATCTATGCGCTTAGATGTTGTCATGGCGAAGATATTAAATATATCCCGTCAAAAAGCACAGGCATTAATTACAGGGAAAAAGGTGCGTGTCAATTGGACGGAAAGAGAAGCTGTTGCATTTGAGTTACAGGAAGGTGACATTTTATCGGTACGTGGTAGTGGTCGCTTCAAAATAACTATGACAGAAGGTAGAACAAAGAAAGATAAAATCCGCTTACAAATCGGTCGTTTGGCTCAAAAAAGCTAAAAATCACGTATTTTTGATTAATTTGTGCTGTCAAGTCGTCTGAATAATTGTATAATAAAAAGTACGAATGTACAGGTAAAGGAGAGAAGGATTGTATGCCATTATCACCTATTGATATACATAATAAGGAGTTTACGAAGGCTTTCAGAGGATATGCTGAAGACGAAGTAAATGAATTTTTAGATCAAATCATTAAAGATTACGAAATTTTATTGCGTGAGAAAAAAGATGTCGATAAGCAATTGGAAATGGCGATGGAGCAAGCAAGACATTTTCATTCATTAGAGGAAACATTGCAAAAATCCATCGTTGTTGCACAGGAAGCGGCTGATGAAGTACGCAGAAATTCACAAAAAGAGGCGAAGCTCATTGTGAAAGAAGCGGAAAAAAATGCAGACCGTATCGTTAATGAAGCATTGACAAAAGCACGTAAAGTAACGATTGAGATTGATGAGTTAAAGAAGCAATCTAGAGTATTCCGCAATCGTTTTAAAATGCTTGTGGAGGCACAGCTTGATTTATTAAACACAGATGATTGGGAACATTTATTGCAATATGATGTGGATTTAACAGATATTCAAGCATCTGTTGAAGTGGCGCAGGACACAAACGAGTAAGTGTCTTGACGATGTGATTCGATTTGCATATACTAATACAATAACAATGGTTCTGAACAAATAGGTCAATAAGCGTAGATGAAGACAGTAATTGTAAGGCGTAGCAAAGCGATTTGAGGATAGTGGGAGCTCAAACAAACAAATTACAATGAATATCACTTCAGAGCTAAATAGCTGAAGAAAGTAAGCTATTTCGTCATGCACAACGTTAACGTGTAACAGAGTGGTAGTGCAGTGATGTGCTACAAGTAGGGTGGTACCGCGAGTAGAAGCTTCTCGTCCCTTTGGGGATGATGGGGCTTTTTTTGTTGTTCCATATTTGTTCATCAATAAAAAGAAAGTAGGAGGATTTAGAATGGTGGAATATAAAGATACGTTATTAATGCCAAAAACAGATTTCCCAATGCGTGGAAACTTACCAGCCAATGAGCCAAAGATGCAAGAAAAATGGGATGGAATGAACATCAATCAGCTACAGTTGGAACGTACAAAAGGACGTCCTGAATTTATGCTACATGATGGCCCACCATATGCAAATGGTGATATCCATATCGGGCATGCCTTAAATAAAGTATTGAAAGATATGATTACACGTCATCGATCAATGACAGGCTACTATGTGGAGTATGTACCTGGTTGGGATACACATGGTTTACCAATTGAACAGGCTTTGACAAACAAAGGTGTTAAGCGTAAAGAGATGTCTATCGCAGAATTCCGTCAGTTATGTGAAGAATATGCGTATGAGCAAATTGACAATCAACGTGCACAATTCCGCCGTTTAGGTGTACGTGGTGATTGGGAAAATCCATATATTACATTAAAGCCAGCATTTGAGGCACGCCAAATTGAAGTGTTTGGAAGAATGGCTGAGAAGGGCTATATTTATAAAGGATTAAAGCCTGTCTACTGGTCACCATCTTCTGAATCAGCATTAGCAGAGGCAGAAATCGAGTACAAGGATGTTAAATCACCATCTATTTATGTCAGCTTTGCGATTAAAGATGCAAAGGGTGTTGTCCCAGCAGATGCGAAGTTTATCATTTGGACAACAACACCATGGACATTACCAGCCAATTTAGGAATTTCAGTGAATCCAGAATTTGTGTATGCTGTGGTAGAAACAGCAACGAAAAAATTCATTATTGCAAAAGAATTAGTAGAAACAGTGGCAACAACACTTGGTTGGGAAACATACGAAGTCGTGCAGGAAGTCAAAGGGGAAGCATTAGACCGTATTGTGGCACAACATCCATTTTATGATCGTGATTCACTCGTAATGGTTGGGGAGCATGTAACAGCTGAAGCAGGTACAGGCTGTGTTCATACCGCACCTGGACACGGGGAAGACGACTATCAAGTAAGTAAATTATATGGTTTACCAATTCTTAGCCCTGTGGATAATAGCGGTTGCTATACAGATGAGGCTCCTGGCTTTGAAGGTGTATTCTACAATGATGCGAATAAATTAATTACAGAAAAATTAGCTGAAGTAGGCGCATTAGAAAAATTGGATTTCTTTACACACTCTTATCCACATGACTGGCGTACGAAAAAACCTGTTATTTACCGTGCAACACCACAATGGTTTGCGTCAGTGGATGCATTCCGTGATGAGCTATTAGCAGCGGTTAAAGAAACAGAATTCACACCTGCATGGGGGGAAACACGTCTTTATAATATGATTCGTGACCGTGGCGACTGGGTAATCTCACGTCAACGTGCATGGGGTGTGCCAATTCCAATTTTCTATGCTGAAAATGGTGAGCCAATTATTACACCAGAGACAATTGCGCATATTTCGAAACTATTCCGTGAGCACGGTTCAAATATTTGGTTCCAAAAAACAGCGAAGGAATTATTACCAGAAGGCTTTACACATGCAGGTAGCCCGAATGGTGAGTTTACGAAAGAAAATGATATTATGGATGTTTGGTTTGACTCAGGCTCATCACATCAAGGCGTGTTAGTGGAGCGTGGCATGAAATATCCAGCAGACCTTTACTTAGAAGGCTCTGACCAACACCGTGGCTGGTTCAACTCATCATTAATTACGTCTGTGGCGATCAATGGCTATGCACCGTATAAAGGCTTGCTAACACATGGCTTCGTACTTGATGGTGAAGGGCGTAAAATGAGTAAATCATTAGGAAATACGATTGTACCGCAAAAAGTAATGGACCAATACGGTGCAGATATTTTACGTCTATGGGTAGCTTCTGTTGACTACACAAGTGATGTGCGTATTTCAATGGATATGTTAAAACAAGTTTCTGAAGTATACCGTAAAATCCGTAATACATTCCGCTTCTTACACGGCAATGTAGCAGATTTTAACCCAGAAGCAGATCGTGTAGCATATGCAGATTTACGTGAAATGGATCAATATGTCTATATGCGCCTGCAAGATGTCTTAAAAACAGTGCGTGCGGCGTATGATCGTTATGATTTTGCGGCTGTCTACCATGCGGTGAATAATTTTGTAGCTGTTGAGCTATCATCATTCTACTTAGATATTGCGAAAGATGTTGTCTATATCGAAGGCTATGATAATAAAGACCGTCGTGCAATGCAAACGGTAATTTACGACACATTATTAACATTAGTGAAAGTGATGACACCAATTATTCCACATACAACAGATGAAATGTGGTCATATTTACATGAGCAAGGTGTTGTAGAAGAGGATTCTGTTCAATTAACAGATTTCCCAGAGGTTGTAGAGCAGGCGAATTACGATGCCTTACGCACAAAATGGACACAAATTATCGAGGTGCGTGACGATGTGCTAAAAGCGTTAGAAGAGGCACGTAATGCTAAAACAATTGGTAAATCACTTGAAGCAAAAGTAACAGTTTATGCGAAAGATACTATTGCTACATTATTACAAGATGCGAATATTGATTTTGCACAGCTTGCGATTGTTTCTGCTTTTGAAGTATCGACTGAGGAAGCACCTGCACATGCATTAACACTGGAGCACGTGGCAATTGTTGTAGAAAAAGCAACAGGTGAGAAATGTGAACGTTGCTGGTCTATTTCTGAAACAGTAGGTGCAAATGAAGCCCATCCAACTGTATGTAGTCGTTGTGCGAGTGTTGTTGAGAACTATTACGCATAATACTATAGAAAATAGAGTGTAAAACGTAGGTATATCAATGAAAATTGGTATACCTGCGTTGTTTTGTGTATGGAGACGATAAGCTTAAAAATATTATGCGCCTTTAAATGGTTATGATAGAATAGGTTAGATGCTGTATGAACGGAGGAATGTTGGTGTATAAATATTATGGATTAGCTGCAATTGTCGTATTGCTAGACCAATGGACAAAATGGCTAATTGTGAAACATATGGAGTTTGGTGAACGCATTGGGCTATGGGACCCATGGCTTGGTATTTTATCGCATCGTAATCGTGGCGCAGCATGGGGCATGCTTGAAGGGCAAATGTGGCTATTTACCATCGTTACACTTGGTGTCATTGGAGCGATTTTATATTTTTATCATAAAGAAGCAAAAGGAAAGCCTGTTCTGCAAGTAGGCTTAATGCTATTACTTGGTGGGGCACTTGGTAACTTTATCGACCGTCTTTTCAGAGGTGAAGTGGTTGATTTTGCAGATGTCTTAATTCCTATTATTCGTTATGATTTCCCTATTTTTAATGTAGCGGATGCCGCTTTAACGATAGCTGTTGTCATATTGATGATTGGATTACTAATAGAAGATAAAAAGGAAAAGAAGAAGGTGAAGCAATGACCAGCGTACATTATACAATGGAGGACCAACAGCAGGGTGAGCGTCTTGATAAAGCTCTTTCTACCTTGCAAACAGAATGGTCACGTACACAAATCGGCAACTGGATTACAGAAGGCATTGTGAAAGTAAATGGAGAAGCAGTGAAGGCTAAATATAAAGTCAAAGCTGGGGATTTGGTTGAAATCACTGTACCAGAGGCAGAGCCACTAGATGTTGTAGCAGAAAATTTAGCATTAGATATTGTTTATGAAGATGCAGACGTGCTTGTCGTGAATAAACCAAAAGGAATGGTTGTTCATCCAGCACCAGGGCATATGACAGGAACATTAGTGAATGGCTTAATGTATCATTGTCAGGATTTATCGGGCATTAATGGCATATTGCGCCCAGGGATTGTCCATCGTATTGATAAAGATACATCTGGTTTATTAATGGTGGCAAAAAATGATATTGCACACGAATCATTAGTGAACCAACTTGTTAATAAAACCGTTACACGTAAATATACAGCACTTGTTCATGGTCATATTGCGCATGATAAAGGCACAATTGATGCACCGATTGGCAGAGACCAAAAGGATCGACAAAAGCAAGCCGTTGTGGATAATGGTAAACATGCTGTGACACATTTCCAAGTAGTAGAACGTTTTGGCGATTATACACTGGTAGAATGTCGATTAGAAACAGGACGTACACATCAAATTCGTGTTCATATGAACTATATTGGCTATCCTCTTGCGGGTGATCCAAAATACGGTCCAAAGAAAACAATTGATTTTGCTGGACAAGTATTACATGCAGGCATTTTAGGATTTGATCATCCAACAACAGGAGAGTATCTTCAATTTGAAGCACCACTTCCTGCTGACTATGAACAGTTATTGCAAGAATTGCGAAACAGAGATTGACGGATAGCTGAAGAAAGTCTATAATAAGCAAAAGCAAAGAAATACGTAACTAAATAGAAACCTTTAATGGCAGTCCAGAGAGGCTGAGAAGGTAAATGCTTAACGTGTTGTGAAATTTTGTGATGCAAAATTTTCGTCATGCTCTTTAAACATGTCTTTTAACCCTCTCAGGCTACTCGCCTCGAGAGGTTTTTTTATGGATAAAAGGAGGGAGAGTAGAGTATGGTACGAAATGAACTGCTAGATGGCCCATCTATGGCAAGGGCATTGACACGTATTGCGCATGAAATTATTGAACGTAATAAAGGGATTGACGAATGTATATTAGTAGGAATTAAAACAAGAGGGGCTTTTCTTGCAAAACGTTTAGCTGCAAGAATCGAAAAAATAGAAGGCAAGCCAATCCGCACGGGTGAGCTGGATATCACATTGTACCGGGATGATTTATCAACAAAGCATGAGAACGAACAAGCCCATGTTGAGCAAGTAGTGATTGAGGATGCTGTCGTTAATCAAAAAATTATTTTAGTAGATGATGTGCTTTACACAGGCCGTACAGTAAGAGCCGCACTAGATGCTGTGATGGATTTAGGTCGACCTGCTCAAATTCAATTAGCCGTCTTAATTGATAGAGGACATCGAGAGTTACCGATTCGAGCAGATTACGTAGGAAAAAACGTGCCAACATCAGGTTCAGAACGCATCATAGTGAACTTGCAAGAAGTAGACCAGCAAGACTGTGTTGTTCTGTATAAAGAAGAGGAAGCATAAGGAGAGGAGCCAACATGTCAAAAGCGATATTAGATGTTCAAGATAAGCCAACACCGATTCAATTGGTGACATTAAGTTTTCAGCATATGTTTGCCATGTTTGGTTCAACTATTTTAGTGCCTACACTTGTAGGTCTTAGCCCAGCAATTGCACTGTTAACAAGTGGGATTGCAACATTATGCTTTTTACTCATTACGAAATTTCAAGTGCCTGCTTATTTAGGCTCATCCTTTGCCTTTATCACGCCAATCCTTCTTGCAGCAGGCGGGTTAAATGAAAATGGGGCAAGCGTCCATCCAGGCAATGCCATGATTGGTGCAATGGCTGTAGGGATTACATATGGTCTTGTATCCTTAGTGATTTGGAAAAGTGGCTATCAATGGATTATGAAAATTTTACCGCCTATCGTTGTAGGACCTGTCACGATGGTCATTGGACTAGGTTTATCGGGTACAGCAGTCAACATGGCGATGAATGTAGATGGTAAGTATAGTATGCTACATTTTTCAGCTGCCTTGGTTACCTTATTTACAGCGATTATTTTCACGATTTTCTTTAAAGGCATTTTAAGTACGATGCCGATTTTAATGGGGTTAATCGTAGGGTATCTTTATTCCATGATGATTGGAATTGTGGATTATGCACCAATAGCGAAGGCATCCTTTTTTGCTAAGCCTGATTTCTTAATTCCAGGTGTCCATTATGATTTTGAAATCACGACTAAAATTCTTCTGATTATGGTGCCGATTGTTATTGTCACAATTTCAGAACATATCGGTCATCAGTTAGTGCTAGGCAAAGTAGTGAATCGTGACTATATTAAAGAGCCTGGTTTACACCGTTCTCTTTTAGGTGATGGTTTAGGAACATTGATTAGTGCCTGTATCGGGGGACCGCCGAAAACAACATACGGTGAAAATATCGGTGTGCTAGCAATTACACGTATTTATAGTATTTATGTGATTGCAGGAGCAGCAGTATTAGCCATTGTGCTAGCGTTCTTTGGGAAAGCTATGGCTGTGATTGCTACCATTCCAACAGCAGTTCTTGGTGGCGTGTCCATCTTGCTGTTTGGGATTATTGCAGCGAGTGGGTTACGGATGTTAGTTGATCAGCATATTGACTTTGGTAATAGCCGTAACTTAGTCATTGCCTCTGTTATTTTGGTCATTGGTATCGGTGGTGCAAAAATTGTTATTACCGAAGCTCTAAGTTTAGAGGGAATGGCACTAGCAGCGATTATTGGTGTTGTGTTAAACCTTGTATTACCAGGAAGAAAAGAAGCAGAAATACCTGTGAAATCGAAGTAGTCTATTTGAGGATAAACACGTTAATGGAGGATGCATGATGAAGAATTTATTATCAATGGAACATTTAACAGTAGAAGAAATTAACACTATTCTAGATCGTGCACAAGCATTTGAAAACGGTGAAACATCCGTATTATCTAAGTCTTACAACGTAGCTAACTTATTTTTTGAACCAAGTACACGTACAAAAACGAGCTTTGAAATGGCTGAGCGTAAAATAGGCTGTACAGTGATTCCGTTTGATGCAGGGTTTTCAAGTGTCACAAAAGGGGAAACAATGTATGATACGGTAAAAACGTTAGAGATGATTGGTATAGATGCCGTCGTTATTCGTGCCACCGAAGATGAATACTACAACGAATTACTAGAAGGTATTAATGTTGCCGTCATTAATGCAGGTGATGGAGCAGGGCAACATCCTTCTCAATCATTACTAGATCTTTACACCATCAAAAAAGAATTCGGTTCATTTGAAGGTTTAAATATTACAATTGCAGGTGACATCTCGCATAGTCGTGTAGCCAAATCAAATGCATCAGCTCTACAACGTTTAGGGGCAAATGTTCACTTCCTTTGTCCAGAAGAATGGGCTGGTGGCTTTGAGGCACACCATTCATGGGATGATTTAATCGAGACAAGTGATGTCATTATGTTACTTCGTGTACAGCATGAACGTCATAAGGTGAATAAAAGTTTTTCAAAAGAAAGCTATCATGAAAAATACGGCTTGACGATTGAAAGAGAGCAGCGAATGAAAGATACAGCGATTATTATGCATCCAGCACCTGTCAATCGAGATGTAGAAATTACATCAGAGCTAGTGGAGTGTGAACGCTCTCGTATTTTTGAACAAGTACGTAATGGCGTCTTTACACGTATGGCGATTGTCGAAACCATTTTAAAAGGGAGAGAATAAGATGACAAAGGTACTTCAAAATGTGCAAATGCTAAATGAGCAAGGTGAATTACAAACGGTAAATATCGCAATGGCTGATGGCAAAATTACAGCAATTGGACAAGATGTACAGCTAGAAAATGCTGAAATAATTGAAGGTAATGGATTCATCGTTGCACCAGGCTTTATCGATGTACACACACATTTACGTGAGCCAGGCTTTGAACATAAAGAAACGATTGCGACAGGCTCAGCCTCTGCTGCAAAAGGTGGCTTCACAACGATTTGTGCGATGCCAAATACAAAGCCAGTACCTGATTCAGTTGAAAATATGCAGTTGATCAAAGGTCTTATTCAAGAAAGTGCAGTCATTCGTGTACTGCCATATGGCTCTTTAACAAAGGATATTTCTGGTGAGGTACGTACAAATATCGTAGAGTTGAAAGCACAAGGTGCAGTAGCGTTTTCGGATGATGGTGTAGGTATTCAGCTAGCAAGTACGATGTATGAGCAAATGCAGGATGCAGCACAGCACGATATGGTTGTTGTGGCACATTGTGAAGATAATTCACTCATTTATGATGGGGTTATGCATGAAGGGAAACGCAATAAGGAGCTTGGTTTACCAGGTATTCCGTCCATCTGTGAATCTGTACAAATTGCACGAGATGTATTACTAGCAGAGGCGGCAGGTGCTCGTTATCATGTCTGTCACGTATCATCAAAAGAATCTGTTCGTGCAGTGCGTGATGCAAAAGCAGCGGGTATTCGTGTGACAGCAGAGGTTTGTCCGCACCATTTATTACTTGAAGAAATGGACATCCCTTCAGATGATGCAAATTGGAAGATGAATCCGCCATTACGTGCAGCAGATGATAAGGATTCCTTACATGCCGCATTGCTAGATGGCACGATTGATTGTATTGCAACAGACCATGCACCACATACAGTAGAGGAAAAATGTTGTGGTATGGTAGGTGCACCATTTGGCATTGTGGGCTTTGAAACAGCGTTCCCACTATTATATACACAATTTGTGGAAACAGGTAAATGGACATTAAAGCAATTGATTGATTGGATGACTGTCAAAGCAGCAAAAATTTTCGATTTACCATACGGTAGATTGGAAGTGGGGGCTTCGGCTGACATGATTTTACTTGATTTATCGAAGGAACAAACAATTGATGCAGAGGGCTTTGTATCTAAAGGGCGCAATACACCATTCAATGGCTGGGTAGCAAAAGGATGGCCAGTACTGACAATTTTTGAAGGCAATATCGTATATCAGGAGGCAGAATGATGAAAAAACGTTTACTAATTCTAGAAGATGGCACAGTATTTACGGGGATAGCGTTCGGTAGTGAACGTGCTTCACAAGGTGAGGTTGTTTTCACAACAGGTATGACAGGTTATCAGGAAACCATTTCCGATCCTTCATTCTATGGACAAATTGTTACCTTAACATATCCATTGATTGGTAACTACGGCATTAATCGTGATGATTTTGAATCGATTACACCAGCAATTCGTGGTTTTGTCGTACGTGAACTAGCGAAAACACCTTCAAACTTCCGCTGTGACTTAACGTTAGATGCGTATTTAACATCGAAGGATATTCCTGGGATTGAAGGAATTGACACACGTAAACTAACACGTATTATTCGCAGCAAAGGCTCTGTTAAAGCGATTTTAACGGCAGCAGATGAAGAAGTAAATGTTGACGAGATTGTCGCACAATTACAAGCGACACCAGCGATTACACACCATGTACAAGAAGTATCACCAAAAGCAGCGTACCCTTCACCAGGTCGTGGAAAACGTGTTGTGTTAATCGACTACGGTATGAAACATGGGATTCTTCGTGAATTAAATAAACGTGATTGTGATGTATTGGTTGTGCCATATAACACATCAGCAGAGGATATTTTAGCATGGCATCCAGATGGTATTATGTTATCCAATGGACCAGGGAATCCAGAAGATGTAGCTGAGGGTATTGAAACAGTACGCAATTTAATTGGCAAAGTACCGATGTTTGGTATTTGCTTAGGACACCAAATTTTCTCTTTAGCAAGTGGAGCGAAATCATTTAAGTTGCCATTTGGACATCGTGGAGGAAATCACCCAGTCAAAGATTTACGCACAGGTCGTACAGATTTAACATCTCAAAATCATGGCTATGCAATTGATATTGAATCCTTAAAGGATACAGATTTAGAGTTAACACATATCGCCTTAAATGATGGTACATGTGAAGGGGTACGCCATAAGCAATATCCAATTTTCACAGTGCAATATCATCCAGAAGCATCACCAGGTCCAGAAGATTCAAATCATTTATTTGATGAATTTATTGAAATGATGGAAACAGAAGCAGGGAAGGGGAAACAACATGCCTAAACGTACAGATATCGAAACAATTTTAGTAATTGGTTCAGGTCCGATTGTCATTGGACAAGCAGCAGAATTTGACTATGCAGGAACACAAGCCTGTCTTTCATTAAAAGAAGAAGGTTATCGTGTTATTTTAATAAACTCTAATCCTGCAACAATTATGACAGATACAGAAATTGCCGATAAAGTTTATATCGAACCAATTAGTTTAGAATTTGTATCACGTATTTTGCGTAAAGAACGTCCAGATGCCATTTTACCAACACTTGGTGGTCAAACAGGCTTAAATATGGCGATTGAATTAGACCAGTCAGGCATTTTGGATGAGCTAGGCATTGAAATTCTTGGTACAAAGCTAGATGCGATTCATAAAGCAGAGGACCGTGATTTATTCCGTAACCTGATGTACGAATTAGGGGCACCAGTACCTGAGTCAGATATTATTCATAACTTAGACGAAGCGAAAAATTTCGTGGCAAGAATTGGTTATCCAGTAATCGTGCGTCCTGCCTTCACGCTTGGTGGTACAGGGGGAGGTATTTGCTACAATGACCAAGATTTAGAGGAAATCGTGACATCTGGTTTGAAATACTCACCAGTAACACAATGTTTACTTGAAAAATCGATTGCAGGCTATAAAGAAATTGAATATGAAGTAATGCGTGACGCTGTGGACAATGCGATTGTTGTATGTAATATGGAAAACGTAGACCCTGTTGGCATTCATACAGGTGACTCCATTGTAGTTGCACCAACACAAACATTGTCAGATCGTGAAAACCAAATGCTACGTAATATTTCATTAGATATTATTCGTGCATTAAAAATCGAGGGTGGCTGTAACGTGCAATTAGCACTTGATCCATATAGCTTCAATTATTATGTAATCGAAGTAAACCCACGTGTATCACGTTCATCTGCATTAGCATCAAAAGCAACTGGTTATCCAATCGCTAAATTAGCAGCAAAAATCGCTGTCGGCTTAACATTAGATGAAATTAAAAACCCAGTAACAGGCTCTACGTATGCATGCTTTGAGCCAGCTCTAGATTATATCGTAGCGAAAATCCCACGCTGGCCATTCGATAAATTTGAATCAGCAAAACGTAATCTAGGCACACAAATGAAGGCGACTGGTGAAGTAATGGCATTAGGACGCACATTTGAAGAAGCGATGTTAAAGGCTGTACGTTCACTGGAAACAGGACAAGTACATTTAGAGCTAAAACATGCTGAAGAAAATTCAGACACATGGATTGAAAAACGTATTCGCAAAGCAGGAGATGAGCGTCTATTCTTTATCGGTGAAGCATTACGTCGTGGTGTCACAATCGAGCAAATCCATGAGTGGTCTGCAATCGACTTATTCTTCTTAAATAAATTCAAAAACATCGTGGATATGGAGCAAACACTTGCTGACAATCAAAACGATAAAGAAGTATTACGTACAGCAAAACGTCTTGGCTTTGCAGATAAAAAAGTAGCAGAGCTTTGGGCAACAACACCTGAGGAAGTATATGCTTTCCGTAAAGAGCATGGCATTATTCCAGTGTATAAAATGGTTGATACATGTGCAGCAGAATTTGAGTCAGAAACACCATACTTCTACGGCACATATGAAGATGAAAATGAATCCATTAAATCAGAGAAACCATCTGTCATCGTACTAGGCTCAGGTCCAATTCGTATCGGTCAAGGGGTAGAGTTTGACTATGCAACAGTGCACTCTGTATGGGCAATTCAAGAGGCTGGCTATGAGGCTATTATCATCAACTCAAATCCAGAAACAGTGTCTACAGACTTCTCGGTTTCGGATAAATTATACTTCGAGCCATTAACAATTGAAGATGTGATGCACATTATCGATTTAGAGCAGCCAATCGGTGTAGTTGTGCAGTTCGGTGGTCAAACAGCAATCAATCTTGCTGATAAACTAGCTGCAAATGGTGTGAAAATTTTAGGTACAACGCTGGAAGATATTGATCGTGCTGAAAACCGTGATAAATTTGAGCAAGCATTACGTGAGCTAGATATTCCACAGCCACAAGGTGAAACGGCTGTATCGACAGAAGAAGCGATTGCCATTGGTGACCGTCTAGGCTTCCCAGTATTAGTACGTCCTTCTTATGTACTTGGTGGACGTGCAATGGAAATCGTCTACAATACAGAAGAATTGAAACACTACATGGAAAATGCTGTAGAAGCATCACCAGATCACCCAGTATTAGTAGACCGCTATTTAACTGGTCAAGAAATTGAAGTCGATGCAATTTGTGATGGAGAAAATGTCTTAATTCCAGGGATTATGGAACATATTGAGCGTGCAGGAGTACACTCTGGTGACTCCATCTCTGTTTACCCACCACAAAAATTAACACAAGTACAAAAAGATACATTAGTAGATTACACAACACGTCTTGCGAAAGGTCTTGGCATCATTGGTTTAATGAACATCCAGTACGTTATTTCACAAGGTGAAGTCTATGTGATCGAGGTCAACCCACGTTCATCTCGTACAGTGCCATTCCTAAGTAAAATTACGAATATCCCGATGGCGAACATCGCAACAAAGGCGATTCTTGGTAAATCAATTGTAGAGCAAGGGTATCCAACAGGCTTAGCACAAGAACAAAAAGGTGTATTCGTCAAAGTCCCAGTCTTCTCATTTGCTAAACTGCGTCGTGTGGACATTACATTAGGGCCTGAAATGAAATCAACAGGGGAAGTAATGGGGAAAGATGCAACACTTGAAAAAGCATTATATAAAGGCTTAGTAGCAGCAGGTATGGAAATTCGCACAGAGGGCACAGTGTTATTCACAGTGTCTGACAAAGATAAAGAAGAAGCTATTGCTATCGCAAAACGTTTCTCAACAGTTGGCTACCGCATTATGGCAACAGCAGGTACAGCAAAAGCGTTTGAAGAAGCTGGTGTGCGTACAGATGTTGTTGAAAAAATCGGTGCAAAGGGTAAAACGTTAATTGATGTTATCCAAAATGGTGAAGCACAACTTGTCGTGAATACATTAACGAAAGGTAAACAGCCAGCACGTGATGGATTCCGTATTCGCCGTGAATCTGTTGAAAATGGTGTACCTTGCTTAACTTCATTAGATACAGCAGAAGCAATGCTACGTGTGATTGAATCGATGACATTTACAGCAGAAGTAATGCCAAAAGCGGAGGTGGTACATTAATATGATACGTCAAGAAAAAATGATAGTCGTTGAGCAAAAGCAAATTGCGACGAACATTTTTGAATTGACACTACGTGGTGAACTGGTTCAGGATATGACTCCTGGCCAGTTTGTCCATGTAAAGGTGTCTGATTCATTAGAGCCGTTGCTACGACGACCAATCAGTATTGCGAATGTAGATAAGGACAAAAGTGAATTTACAATGATTTATCGTGCAGAAGGTCGTGGAACAAAGGTATTGGCGACGAATCGTGAGGGGCAGCTTGTCAATGTACTTGGGCCAATCGGCAATGGGTTCCCTGTAGAGGCAGTGCCAGCAGGTGGGACTGCATTATTAGTTGGTGGAGGCATTGGTGTACCGCCATTGTATGAGCTATCGAAGCAATTAAATGCACGTGGCGTGAAAACGATTCATGTACTAGGTTTTCAAACAGCAGATGTATGTTTTTATGAGGATGAATTTAATGCACTTGGTGAGACACATTATGTCACAGTGGATGGCTCAAAAGGTACAAAAGGCTTTGTAACAACAGTATTGGAGTCAAGAATACCTGAGTTCGATGTATTTTACTCATGTGGGCCATTGCCAATGTTAAAGGCATTAGAAGGCTTTTATCCAGAAAAAGAAGGTTATTTATCTTTTGAAGAGCGTATGGGCTGTGGTATTGGCGCTTGCTTTGCTTGTGTTTGTAAAACGACAGAACAAGTGGAAAAAGACTATGTTAAAGTATGTTCAGATGGTCCAGTTTTCCCGAAAGGTACGGTGGCATTATGAGTCGTTTAGCGATTGAATTACCAGGCTTAGCTTTAAAAAATCCAATCATGCCTGCATCAGGCTGCTTTGGCTTTGGCCGCGAATATGCACAGCTTTATGATTTGTCGAAGCTAGGAGCCATTATGATTAAGGCAACAACTGTGGAAACACGGGCAGGAAATCCAACACCACGTGTAGCAGAAACAGCAGCAGGGATGTTAAATGCAATCGGCTTACAAAATCCTGGTATTGATAAGGTTATGAATGAGGAATTGAAATTTTTAGAGGCTTACGATGTGCCGATTATTGCGAATGTAGCAGGGACAGAAACGGCAGATTATGTAGAAGTAGCACGTCGTATTTCAACTGCATCGAATGTCAAAGCCTTAGAATTAAATATTTCTTGTCCAAATGTAAAATGTGGTGGTATTCAATTTGGCACAGATCCAGCAACAGCACGTGAGCTAGTAGCGGCAGTAAAGGCGGTATCCGCAGTGCCTGTCTATGTCAAATTATCACCGAATGTCACGAATATTGTAGACATTGCAAAGTCTGTTGAAGCAGGCGGTGCAGATGGGATTACGATGATTAATACATTAATCGGCATGCGTCTACATGAACGTACAGGAAAGCCAGTTATCGCCAATGGTACAGGTGGTTTATCAGGTCCTGCTGTTAAGCCAGTAGCAATTCGTATGGTGTATGAAGTATATAAAGCAGTTAACATTCCGATTATCGGGATGGGTGGTGTTACAGAGGCACAGGATGTCATTGACTTTATGTCAGCAGGTGCTTCAGCAGTAGCAGTCGGAACAGCAAACTTTGTCGATCATTTTGTTTGCCCAAACATTATTGATGAACTACCAGCAAAATTAGATGACCTAGGTGTCACCCATATTGCAGAAATTATCGGAAGGAGCCATCGCTAATGAATACAAAACCGATATTGGCACTGGATTTTCCAAGTGAACAGCATGTATTTGATTTTTTACAGCAATTTAATGAACCTCTTTTTGTGAAAATTGGTATGGAACTCTATATGCAGGAAGGTCCAGATATTGTACGCAAAGTAAAGGCACTTGGACATGATATTTTCCTAGATTTAAAGCTACATGATATTCCAAATACAGTTGGCTCTGCTATGAAGGGCTTAGCAAAATTGGGCGTTGATTTAGTCAATGTTCATGCAGCGGGTGGGCGTCCGATGATGGAGGCAGCACTTGAAGGGCTAGAGGCAGGAACAGCAGTAGGAAGTAAACGTGCTGCATTAATTGCTGTGACACAATTAACATCAACAACAGAGGAGCAAATGCAACGAGAGCAAAAAATTGCATTATCCTTACAAGAATCTGTGTTACATTATGCAAGCTTAACAAAAGAAGCGGGCTTAAATGGCGTGGTATGCTCTGTTCATGAGGCACAAGCAATTGCAGATGCATGTGGAGAGGATTTCTTACGTGTAACACCAGGTATTCGTCTAGCGGGCGGTGACACGCATGACCAAAAACGCATTGCAACGCCAGATGGGGCAAAGCATGATGGATCTTCATTAATCGTTGTTGGTCGCGCTGTAACAGGTGCACAAAATCCAGTAGCAGCATACAAACAAGTACGTGAATTATGGGAGGCATAAAAATGACATTACAAAACGAAATCGCACACGCTATGTTAAAAGTAGGAGCAGTTGAATTAAATCCAACAGAATTATTTACATGGGCATCAGGTATCAAATCACCTATTTACTGTGATACACGTTTAACGATTTCTGATCCAGTGATTCGTAAACAATTAGCAAATGGCTTAGCATCCGTTATTAAAGAAAATTTCAGTGGTACAGAAATCGTAGCAGGTACAGCAACAGCGGGTATCCCACATGCAGCATGGGTAAGTGATATTTTAGAATTGCCAATGGTCTATGTTCGCTCAAAAGCAAAAGAGCATGGTCGAGGCAACCAAATTGAAGGAAAATATGCGGCAGGGCAAAAAGTAGTTGTTGTAGAAGATATCGTATCTACAGGTGGTTCTTCGATTACAGCAGTAGAAGCATTGCGTGCAGCTGGCTGTGAAGTGTTAGGTGTTGTATGTGTCTATACTTACAATTTACCACGTGCAGAACAAGCATTTGATGAAGCTGGTATAAAATATGTATCATTAACAAATTTCGACTATTTAATAGAAGCAGCTAATGAATCTGGCGCTATTAAAGAAGAAGATATTCCATTCCTGCAAGATTGGCATGCTAAATTAAAAGCAGGAGAACTTTAATTTTTTAAATAATAAAGAAAAGTGACTTTGTGGTGAAAGTATGGGTGAGATGAAGCATTAGCCATACTCAAAAAGCGATAAACAAATTTGCAATAACAACAAAGTGTAAGTGGTATGAAAAGTTTTTTCATACCACTTTTTTTATTGAAAATGATGAATTATTGTTCTTTTGTGAGGAATCCTGCAAAAAATAAGTGATGTGGGATAACCTAAGATATATGAGGAAACATAGGGATATCAAGGGATACAAGGAAAATCAATCTGGGACAGAAAATTTGATAGTTTGCAAAAAATTGAGGTAATCATGATTTTTAACGTAAAAGTTCAAAATGTGATTACCTCTTTATTTCGTCTTGCAGAGACTTGCAAACATTGATATAACGGCTTGCATGGACTTTCATCTACATTAATTGTATTCAGAACATTTCAAGTGGACAACTGGACAAATTAAGTTTTTCAACTAGACATGTCCACTTGAACGAAAATCAGTAATATCAACATTCATTCGATACTCAAAAAATTCAAGTGGACAACTTGCATGATTCATTGCAAAAAAATAATGAAAAAATTTGATTAACCTGTCCTAAAATAGATTCTTCAAATTTATACATATTGCGAAAGGTAAAATGATATACAAGTTTATCATTTTAGCAAAAAAATTAAGCCGTTTCATCTGTTGCGGCTTCTTCGCCATGCGCCGAGTTGGATGATATTCTTTTAGAATCGGCTGCTTCAAGCAAAACATCTATTCGTTCCTCCAGTTTTCCTTTTTGACGTTCATTTAATAGTAGAAATTTTTGTATTATTACAAGGTCATCTGCATTAGTAATTAATTGCTCTAATATTTGAGTGTTTAGTTTCGGATATTCTTTTCCTGTAAGTATCCAATCAGCTGTAACATTGAAAAAATCTGATAGCGCTATTAAAGCATCTGCTCCAGGCTTAGATCTTCCAGCTTCCCATTCTCCTACATTACCTGCTGAAACACCAATTTGTTTTCCTAATTTAGCCTGACTAATAGATGCTTCTCCTCTTAAAAAACGAATTCTTGAACCAATAGTATCCATATTCATAAACTCCTAACTCTAATATTTGTGTGAAAACTATTGATTTTACACAAATATTAGTGTAATGTGTATTTTAGATAAACAAATATATCAAATAGAGTTTATCATAGTTGGCTATTTTCGTTACATATAGTCAACGTTAATTATCTTTTACTCTTTCAATATGCACCTTGACAATTAAATAGAAGGGAATGATTCTATGCATCGAAAATGGGAATCACAGAACGATGGAACAATATATGTAGCTAGGAATCTCGTGGAAAGCCTTGAAACAGATGAACATGCAGAGTTAATCATTGCAATGTCCCGACAAGAATGGCTTGAAACCCATTTAGCTCAATTGAAGGCAGAAAGTCAACGATTGAATGATGAATTAAAGCAGGTAGTTTTAACATATTCATCAAAAATTCAGCTAATTGATGAAATGATAGTTGACGAATTACGTGAATGTGGTAGACAAGATCATCTCATCGACACATGCAAAGAAAGGGGATTACAGATAGATGAAAAAGCGAGAGCTAACGGATCAGGGTAAAAAAATTGTTAAACGTCTAGTCGATATAGGTAAAACACAAGTATGGCTCTGTGACCAAGTTGGTACAAGCAAAATGTATATGAATCTGATTTTGCATGGCGAGCGTAGCGGTGAGAAATATTTGCAGAAAATTTATAAAGTCCTCGATTTAGAAGAGGAAGAGCAACACACAGCTTGAAGCCCATCGAAGGGTAGCGGTGAATGGACTAGAAATAAGCCGTAGATGAGAGAGAAGGAGGGTTTTTATGATTCATCATTACATCACTAAATATGAAGAAAAAGGGATACGTTATGCAGAAGCATGGTTACAAATTAATCTCTTCGGTTTTTGTTATTGTTTTTTTAAAAAGAAAATAAAAATATAAAAGCCATTGCGCGAACAATGACTTTTAATTAATGTTATTTTTTCTTCCACAAATTCCCCTTTTTCTGTGTTGGTGGTAAACGGTCTCCGTAGTCAATTTTCACGATTCTTGCATTTGGAACCTGACCACCTCTAGGACCAACCTCTATATATGTTCCAGTAGGTTGGTTATCAGTACCTGGTTTAATTAGATCACTCATAATATACACCCCTTTCATTTTTATATTACACCTAGTTGAAGGGATTTACACAAGAAAGGAGGCACATTAAATGACAGCATTACTCACTTTAAAAGAAGTTGCAGAGCTTGAACATAAAGATTATTACACGATAACTAAGCAAATTCAGCGGAATAAGCTACAAGCTATAAAAATACCAACGGATTCACGTCAAGGCTTTGAATATCGTGTATCTATCAACGAGCTCACAGAAAAAGCACAGACAAGGTATTACGCTCAATTGCAACATGTGGAGAAGCCAGACTTTGAAGAAATCGAGACACCTGAACGTTATGAACAAAGCTTAAACGACTTAACAGGTGAGCAACTAGATGAAATTGCTTTCTGGCAACGAGTTATCAGTTCATGGCGTGGTTATATTGCGGATTTTCCAAAACAAACGACGGAGAAAACAAAAGAGTTTATCCAGTTTTTCAACTCCATTGATAAACGCAAGATAACAGAACGCACATTGCGCAATAAATACAAGCTATTTAAGGAATTTGGCGAAGTTGCTTTAGCGGATCATCGTAAAAATCGAAAAGACCGCAACACAACAAATATTCATCCAGAATTACAAGGAGCTTTTCTTGATTGGTGGTTGGATGAATCACAGCCATCTGTAGCATTTACTCATACGCTGCTACAAGCATGGGTAGAAATGGACATGCCACAATTAGCCCCTGTACCAAGCTATGATTCTTTTTATAGGCTTATTAAGAACTTACCGCCAGGTGTATTGAAGTATTATCGTGAAGGCGATAAGGCACTAACTGATGATGTATTGCCATATGTTGAGCGAGATTATAGTCGTATTGATAGCAATGAGATTTGGTCTGCTGATTATCATACACTCGATTTCTTCGTTCGAGATGATTTGTCAGGCAAAGTATTTAGACCACATGTAGTTGTATGGATTGATGTACGTTCACGCAAAATTTTGTCTATGAAATTATGTGAAACAAGTAATAGTGATGGAGTGATTGTGTCATTTAGGCAAGCAGTAAAGGCTTGGGGGCTACCTAAATCGGTTTATTTAGACAATGGGCGAGAGTTTTTAGTCCGTGATTTCGGTGGTAGTGGAAAAAGGAAAAGCAACCCGAAGGCGAATTATGGAAGAACGATGTTAGAGCGCTTGAATATTGAAATGATAAATGCACGTGTGAGAAATGGACGAGCAAAAGTCATTGAGCGATCATTTAAAAACGTGGCTTCGGAATTTGCAAAAACTTACATCACATATACTGGTGGACGACCAGATAAGCGACCAGAGCGTTTAACAGGCATATTAAAGGACGAAAGTAATATTCCGTTGCGTTCAGATGTAGAAACAGACTTATGGGCTTATTTAGAAGGCTGGTGTAATAACCGTGCATCACAAGCAATTGGATTGGGTGGACAAACACCAAATGCCTGCTATGCAGCCAATTTGGTAAGAAAGCGTACAGCTACAGAGGACGAGTTAGACATGATTACATTGCGTACAAGTAGTTTGAGGAAAGTGGATCGCAATGGTGTTTACCTTCAGTTCGGTGAACGCAAAATATGGTTCTATGATACAGATTTGGTACACAATTATTTTGGTCAAAAGGTCTTTGTTTGCTATGACAGTGAAGATTTAAGTCAAGTCCTTATAAGGGATGAGCAAGAACGTCGCATCGGTTATGCATATATGAACGAAGTTGGTGGCTATAGCAGAGACATGGACAAAGAAGCTATCAAAAAAGTAAACAAAAATGATAAGGTTCAGCGTAAATTGATTAAATCTTTCAAGGAAGAACTAGGTAGTGGAAATATACCAAGTATGCATGAAATTTTGATACGTAAATCTGAGCAGAACATCAAAGACAACACACATATTGCAAATGCAAAAGTAATTGAAGTATTCAAGCCAACCGAAGTACAACGTAAAGTGGTGGGGCATGAAAATGATGGCATCGACCGCATGAAGATGGCTAAGAATGCTAAGAAAAATGGAGGGACAAGAATATGACGCTAACTTTACAAGAACAGGCAAAGCAATATATTAAACAAAATAAGATTCCACAAGTGCATTTTGGGAAGTTAGTTGGTGTTGGAGAAAGTACCATTTCACGCTGGTTAAAGGGGGATTATCCTAATGCTGAAAGAATTGATGCCCAAGTCAGAGATTTCTTAGATAAAGAAACAGCTCGAGAAAATGTGATGGAAATTAGAGATATCCCTTTTGTTCAAACAACTATTTCAGAGCAAGTTTGGGGTGAACTCGAATATGGGCGTATTCAACGTACCATTAGTATTATACGTGGCGATGCAGGTGTAGGAAAAACACGTACTATGCGTGAATGGGCGGCAGATAAATCGGATGTTGTTGTCATTACTGCAAATCCTGCATTCAAGTCACCGAAAGCCTTCTTCAAGTTATTGGCACGGTCGTTAAAAACAACAACAAGTGGTGCGATTGACGATATCGTTATGGATGTGATGGATAAATTAATGATTTCTGATAGAACAATTGTTATTGATGAAGCCCAGCATTTAACACGCCCAACTTTGGAACTTGTCCGTAGTTTAAATGACGCTGCGGGAACAGCCATTATTTTGATGGGGAATGAGATTATCTATTCAAAGATGTTTGGTAGACAAGAGGCGGAGTTCTCACAATTATTTACTCGAACAGATACACCTAGACCGAAATTAGTAGACTTTTTCACAGAAGAAGATGTGATGGCGATTTTTAATGTGAAGGAAAAAGGACAAATTCAGCATTTACTGAATATTTGCCGAAGCAGATACAGCCTACGTACAGCAATTCGTGTTTTTGTAAATGCACAAAATAACGAAGATATATCTGCGGAGGGGCTGAAAGCCATGTCTAAGACGATGGGGATCGTGGTTTAGACATGGCTTCATATACAAAACATTATGTACTGAAATCGTATCACGGTTTCAGTACATATGCAAGTGAGGTGAAAATTTTGTGGAAACATAGCCCGACAGATGAAGAAAAAATCTTCATACAACAACTAGCGCCACACTTGAACATTAGTAATTGGTATGTGGTGGCAAAAACTGCGAACACGATGACTTTGCGACATAAAAGATACAGACGCATCTATAAAAATTTGCAGCTAGAGGAGGAAACGGTGTGAACAACGAACAACAAAACGCTGAACGAATGCGTGTAAAGCAAATCTTGCAGCGTGGCAAGCAAGACATTGAAAAAATCTTCATGCGTATGGAGCAAGAGCTTTGTGCAGATATTTCAGAGCCTGCACCGATTTTTGCGGAAATAGAGAAGCGTTTTGGTAGACCATTTTCAGGGGTAGAATTGCAGATCATTAGTGATTGGATAGACAAGTACACATCCGACCTGATTATAGCTGCGTTAAATGAGGCTACCGTGAGGAATGTTCAGAATATTAAATATATAGATAAAATATTGTTCAACTGGGAAAAAGCAGGGATTACAGATGCGAAGGCAGCAATTGAATATACACAAAAGTTCGGGCAACGTGCATCTCCACAACAACCAGTACCACAATCGCAGGAATCCAATCCAGCCGTACCATTTTACAACTGGTTAGAGGAGCGTGAATAGTGATGGAGATTACACGAGAGGTACGCAAGCAGATTATAGCGTTTGCAATGGAGTTTACGGGCATTGCAGATGAGGCTATTACTTTTCATAAATTTGCTAATCGCCCTGGTTACATGCTAGTAGTGGAAACACGAAATGTAGAAGGTTTCATCCGATTTTTGGAGTGGATGGATAGCGAAATAGAGCGACAAGATATCGAGATTATTCGCACGTTGCCAGAGGTGGAAAGTCCATTTAGCGACTTTGAACGGAAAGGTTTAGAATACTTTCATTGTCTCCATAGTGATTTTAAGGTTGCCGTGGAAGTCGATAATGGACGTATTGCCAGCATGATAAAAGACGAGGAGGAGGAACATGCAATTTAACAAAAAAATGAGCAAAACAGGTGGTATTACTTTGCCAGCAGCATTACGGCGCACGTTAGGCATTGAAGCAGGGGAAAAGTTTAATATCAATCTGCAAGGGGATGGTAGTATCTTGTTAAAGCGCTCACAGGGTAGCTGTCTTTTGTGTGAGGCTGAGGATGCACTTGTATCACATAATGGACGTTTGATTTGTCAGTCATGTGTCAATACACTGCATACAAAAGTAGGTGAAGGGTTTGGATGAGTTGTTAATAGCGCTTGTAGATGAAGCTATAACATTAGATCGTCGTACAAAAGAGGATAAAAAACGTTTAGATGAAATTAAGGCACAATTAACAGCCCAAGCTACTACTGTTATGGATAACCGAAATCTCAAATACTATCAAATTTTCGGGCATACAGGTCGTTTTAACGTATCTTTCAAGGAAAAGTTTGAGATAGACCGTTACTCTGTATTAAAAGCGATTCTTGGAGATTTGGCAGAAGGGAAAATCTCTAAAAAAGAAGATGTCAAATATGATGCAGAACCTAAATTTAAAGCGGCTTTAATAGCACTTTTTCGGGAGGATTATTCACAGGCTATCTCCATATCCACGGTGCTTGAAAAGTTAGGATTAGAAAAAGCAGCCATTAAAGCCGTAGCCAAAAAGTTAAAAGGTGATTATATCAGCGATAAAAAATTACTGGAGAGTGTGGGTGCACAGGGAGATTTAGAGGAAGAACTTGATGCTATCCGTCAGTATAAGAACTGGGAGGCTGTGAATCGCTTTTTTGCAGGATTGTCGGATGAGCAATTAACTGAAATCAAGCGAGCTATCTTTGTAGAGGATGGCATTGCTGTAGGACTAGATTACGAAAAATAAGGGGGATTTAATTCCCCTTCCTATTTGAAACTTGGAGGGATTAAAGGATGAAAGAAAGTAGTGACTTTGCCAAAATGTTGACAGAGCTAGTCTGTGCAGCAGCACTTAGAGCCAAAATGGAGTATCAATATCAAGCATTAGCACAGCCTCGTTTGGACAATGGTAGGTATGATCGTCATGATATAGAGCACATCCCAACATACAGGTCTAATGTACAGCTAGACGAATGGTTACGTGAACTACTAATTGATGCAGCACTTGCAAAAGGTGACAAGGCTACATTTGATTTTTTGACAGAACCGATACTAGAAAATTTTTAATGGGAGGTTGTTATGACAGTTATTAAAAAAATTTGGGCTACAGCTCGTAGCATTGGTATGGAACGAGAGGATGTCTATAGTGTGCTTCAGCGTGAAACAGGCAAGGATAGTATGAGAAATTGTACGCTGAAAGAATTAGAACGTGTACTACTATCATTACAATCGGTGCAAGGATTTAGTAATTTCAAAGGCAATCGAGCTACGAAAAAACAGTTGTGGAAAATTGGTCAATTAGAGCAACAGTTAGGTTGGCAGGATAATCCGCAGCGTTTACAAGGTTTTATCAAGAAATTTTATAGTGTAGAACATATTGAATGGCTCACATCAGCCCAGGCGTGGCGCTTAATCGAAAGTCTGAAAAAATTAGTAGAAAAAGGGGAGTAGTATGTTGGATGAACAGTTATTAGATCGTTTAGGAACATACTTCATTTATTTTCAAATTCATGAACGATTCGGTCTGACTTTTGATGAGTATGTTACTAAATATCAAGATGATGCTGCTACATGTAGTGTCAGTCAATTAACGATAAAAGCTGCAACGATGGCAGTCGTC
This sequence comes from Lysinibacillus piscis, assembly GCF_026012395.1. Taxonomy (GTDB): domain Bacteria; phylum Bacillota; class Bacilli; order Bacillales_A; family Planococcaceae; genus Lysinibacillus; species Lysinibacillus piscis. The sequence continues at coordinate 620,555 of NZ_BRZA01000001.1, read as the reverse complement.
ACAGCTTAAGACAAAAGAATACTCTCTCGTGTACTTGAAATATTAATTATACACAGAGAGAGCCTTCTTGCATAGAAGAAGGTAATCCTATAAAGGAGAGGAGTAAATTGGATGGATGTATTACAGTATCAATGTTACCAGAAGAATATCAGGGGGTAGCAGAATTAGTTGGTATTGATTTGTTTTTAAAATTATGTAGCCTTTATGGAGGGTCAAGTTTATATATTCCAAAGAAAGAGCGAGTTACACGTCATATTCGGGATATAAAAATTAAAAGTGAATTCAATGAAGGAAATTATAAAGAACTTTCCAGAAAGTATAATTTGAGTGAGAGTCATATAAGAAAAATTGTTGGTAACCCTAGAATAATTGAACAAACTACAATTTTTAATTTTTTAGAAGAAAATTAAATACGAACGTATTTTCTTTATAGGTTTACTTTTCTTAATAATATGTAGTATAATTGTACTCATATATAGAAAAGGAGGCTTCCTGTTAATGGATTTCTTAAAAAATGAATTGTTTATGCGAAAACTGGTAAGGTCATTCGCTGAAAATACTGAGAATACATTAGATGAAATAGAGATTAACTATAATATGGATAGTGGTAATTTTCGACATGGTGGTTCTTGGGATATTCGTTTTGGCAGAATAGAAAATTCAGTAAAAGACAATGATGATATTATAGTACTTAACAGAGAACGTGGAATATGGAAATATAAAGCTACCATGCATCTATTATTAGGAGCTCTATTTATATTTACTAAAGAGAAAAATTTAGATAAAGTAATCAAAGAAAAACACGCTACAGAAAGTATTCACTATTTTCATGCACTTGTGTTTTTAAATGATAAGACAAAATCTAACGAAACTATACAACTAACATTATTTGATTTGTATGATAAGGAGTTTGAAGACCGACGTCAAGCAGAAGTGCAAAAGATTTTGATGGAGTGCTATTCCTTAGTAAAACAAGTATATTTTGTAGTGGGTACAGAAAGAGAAAAACAAATTGTAGAAGTGAAAGTGCAGCATTATAATAATAAATTTGAATTTCTTAAGGAAGTTGATTTATCACATTATATTTCTAAAGGGGAATACGAAGATGTATTACCTAATATTAACAAATATGTTGCCGAATCATCACCTAAGTCACTGGTAGGCATTAAATCTGGTTTAAAAAAGCGATATGAGAAACAAATTGCAGATAGGAAGAAAGAAAAACAAGACAAGGAGAATCAAGAAAGCTAATTGCCACCTTGTAGTCTAAAGGAGGATACTATGGTGTTAAACCGTAATTTTAATGGAATGAGATTAAAAGAAGGGAGAATCTACAGAGGTTTTACTATCACAGAGTTAGCAGAATATTTGAATGTTAGTAAACAAATGGTTTCTAAATATGAAAATTCTCATGCTGAACCATCTTTTGAAACAGTGCATAAAATAGCTAATTATCTCGATTTTCCTTTTCATTACTTTTATGAGGAACCAGTAAATGTAACGTTAGGAAACACATATTTCAGATCTTTGTTAAGTACAGGGAAAAAAGAGCGAGAAATGCAGCTAGATCGTATCAAATACATTACTATTTTAAGAAAGATGCTTGAAGAATATATAGACTTTCCTGAATTGGATTTACTTGTAGGGTTTGATTACCAAGATGATATTGAAGAGTTTACTCAACAGTTACGAACATATTGGGGATTAGGAGATAAACCAATTAAGGATATTGTTTTTCTATTGGAAGAGAGAGGCTTTATTATATCTTCTTTATATCTGGATAACAAAAGTATCGATGCTTTTGGAGCAATTTGTTCTATTCGTGAGAAGGAATACTATTCAATCGTTTTAAGTAGTGATAAACAGTCTTTCTATAGAAGACAGTTTGATGTAGCTCACGAACTGGGGCATGCTTTATTACATGAACCTACGATTATTTTTAATGACTTGGATAAAGAAGAACAGAAACAAATAGAAAAAGAAGCTAATGATTTTGCAGCAGCATTTTTGTTACCTAAAGAATCATTCTTGCGTGATATCACAATGCATCCCAGTGATTTAGATTATTATAAAATGCTGAAGAAGAAGTGGGGAGTATCTATATCCGCTATGTTAATGCGAGCATATAAGCTGGGCGCTATAAATGATGGAACTTACCAATATATGCAAAGAATGATTAGTAAAAAAGGTTGGAGAAAAAAAGAGCCTTATGACGATATTAAAGAAGTATCTGAGCCAATAGCAAATCGTCAAGCCATAGAACTATTAATTGAAAATGACTATTTTACAGGTCCTGAATTAATTAAAATTCTATCTAAAGAATACGGGTTGACCATCCATCCGAGCGAGATAGAATCGTTATTAGGTCTTGAGAAAGGATATCTACTATCCAAAGAAGAACCAGTGACCAATAATATTGTACAACTCAAAACTATAAGAAACATGGAGAGTTGCTAAAAGGTATTAGAAAAAGTTCACTTTATCGTATTCAAATATCTTTTTCAAACAAATTTAGGGCTAGAAAATTAAGTAATATTTACAATAACCAGTGAAGGCAAAAGCCACACTGGTTTTTTTATTGCCTTCGGGAATGCACTCTCCCTTATCAGGCATAGCGGTACGTATCGAATGGTGTTGACGAGTAATTTAGATGTGTGGGTAAGGCGGACACAGATAAATTAGTTGGAGCCTAGCATGTTCTTTTAAGAACCATTGAAATTGCGGCGATGCGTGCGGCGCTTTGTTTAATGGATGGTGTATTCCTAGAGTAACAAAATCAAAGCAATGGCAATGATTACATTGTATAAAGCATATTGATTTGGTTTAGTTGACTGAAAAAGAATTCCCTTCTAACGATAACGAAGCCTTTTTTAAAGCATACCCATTTCCGCCAATGCTTTTAAAAAGGCTTTTTTCATTACGCAGGAGGAGAATGTATGGCTGAATGGATTATACAAACAGCGATTTTAGCGGTTCTAGGTATTATAAGTTTCTTTCTAAAAAATCTTAAAGCGGATTTAGAAAAGAATGATACAGAGCTGAAACAACAAATTGATGATGTGGAAGCCAAGTTTAATAACTATAAATTAGAAGTGGCAGATAAATATGTACAAAAAGATGACTTCATACGTGCTACAGCGCAAATGGAACGTAAGCTAGATCGCATTTATGACGAACTTATAAAAATAAACAAAGGGAGTGAGGCAAAATCATGAATCAAGCAGAAGTGTTAAAAAACCGTCAATATCGTGGACAAATCATGCGCCTAGTTGCGTTGTTTCAACCTGCACCTGTGACCATTAAGCAATTACGATTGTCTCTGCAAGAATACGGCTTGGCTTATGGGGCAGATATTGCACAGTACATTCATTATTTGGCAGATGATTCGGATAAAAAAAATCCGCCGTACATCCGTGTAGAAGATGGATTTTTGAAGGAAGTCGCTGACGATGACAAAGTGTACATCACCAAAGCAGGTATCAAATTAATCGAAGGCAGCATTACCGATCCAGATGTGCTGCTATAAGGTGGCGATATTATGAGCAATAAAGTGTATAAAAAATATCGCAAACATAACAAAGTTTTTAGCCTTCCCGAAGAATTGCGTAACACTGTGGACGAGATGTTGCTTGATACAAGTATCACCTATATGGATATCAGCAAGTACCTAAGAGATCAAGGTGAATCCATCTCGAAATCTACCATAGGGCGGTATGCGTTGGAGACGAAGCAATTAGCCCATCGTTTGTTAGAAACGCAAGCAAGAGTGCAAGAACTTGTAAAGGTAGCAAAGCATAATCAGGATGATGAAGCGCTAACAGAGGCAGCGTTGCAAATATCGGTACATAAAATCTCCGAACGTATTGCGATGATTGAAGAAGAACTAGACGATTTACCTGCTGAAGCAACGATTGACCTACTCATTAAATTGTCCAGGGCAAAAGCCTATAAGGACAAAACTTATGCAGCATTAAAAAGCGCACATGAACGGGCATATGAGGTGTTTAAAAAATCTGTCTATGCGGAGATGCAAGAACATCATCCAGAGTTAGTGACTAAACTTATTGAAATTGCGGATGAAACACTTGGGAAAGTATATGAAAAGTAGCTTTAAAGAAGGTTGCAGGTGAATTGTATGAGTATTTTAAAAGACTTTCAGAAAGATGAAGTCACACAAAAACGAGACGCTGCCATTAAAATTGGCAAGGAAAGTTTTTGGGAATATTGCAATCGTATCAATCCTGAATTCTTCAAAAAGCATCGTCTATATCAGAAGATTTTGTGTGATACGATGCAAGCCATTTACGAAAAGAAAATCATCAATCCTGCAACTGGTAAACCATACGAAATTCTTGTTATCAATCTACCACCTGGCTTTGGTAAAAGCCACACGGCAGTTCTTTTTGCTACATGGGCATTTGGACAAAGCATTAAAAATCAAGTCATCACCGTTTCGTACAACCAAACACTTTCTACACGTTTTGCCAAGTCTGTACGTGATGCTATCGAGGATGAGGAGATTAAAGATGAAGAGAATTATTTCGTTGTGAATAGTTTTTTTCCATCTTTAAAAATTAAAGATGGTGATGGATCAGCAAGTTTGTGGTCATTGGAAGGTGCTTATATGAGTTACCTTGCGACATCTTTTGACGGTTCCATCACGGGTATGCGTGGCAATATCGGTATTATTGATGACCCAATCAAAAATGCGGAGGAAGCTGTTAATGAACGTGTAAAGGAAAAGCATTGGGATTTCTACAAAAACACCTTTGCATCAAGGATGCTTGAAGGAGCCATGCAGCTCATCATACAGACACGTTGGGCAACGGACGATTTAGCAGGAATGTTGTTAAATGAATTTCCTGACCGCTGTTATGAACTACGTATGCCAGCATTGGATGAAGAAGGGAAGAGTCTGTGTGAAGATTTGTATTCTACAGAAAATCTGCTTCAGAAGAAGGCTACATTAGATGAACATATTTGGTTAGCCAACTACGGACAAGAACCAATTGACTTACGTGGTAGTTTATACGGTGCAGGCTTTAAAACTTATGATGTGATTGATCCCGACCGATTTGAACGTATCATTGCCTATACAGATACGGCGGACATGGGGGCGGATAACCTTTGTAGTATTATCGCAGGTGTCATTGATAAATATGCGTATGTTTTGGATATTTACTATACAGACGAACCGATGGAAAAAACAGAGCCTGAAGTAGCTCGTAAGCATGATACTTATGGTGTTCGGGAAAGTGCTATTGAGTCTAATAATGGTGGGCGTGGTTTTGCACGGAATGTAGAGCAAAAACTGAAGCAGCTAAAAAATAAAAAATGCCAAGTGACTTGGTTCCACCAATCGAAAAATAAAAGGACACGTATTTTGGTCAATAGCTCAAACGTGACGGAACAGGTTATCATGCCTAAAGGATGGGATAAAAAATACCCTGAGTATTACAAGGCAATGATGCGTTACCAACGCAAAGGTAAAAATGACCATGACGATGCACCAGATGCAACAACTGGCTTAGTGGAAGTTATCAACGGTGATGTGAAATTGAAACGTAAAGCTAGGGTTATTAGACGTAAACTGCTTGGTTTGTAAAGGGGGAGTATTGTGATAAAAGTAAGCCCAGGCACGGAGCCGACAGCGAAGTTAGTCAAAAAAATCATCAAGAAGTTTCGGGCTGAAGACCTTCCTCGTCTGCAAAAGCTAGAGCAATATTATCAAGTGCAAAATGATATATTAGGTAGGCAATTAAGTTCAGAAAAGCCGAATAATCGCATTGCACACGGCTTTGCGAAGTATATCACCAATATGGCAACGGGCTTTTTCATGGGCGAAGGATTGCGATTTGATACTGATGACGATGAATATAAAGAGGCACTCGAAAAAGCATTGGGCGACCATTCTGCTGAAACCAATTTTGAGATCACAAAGGAGATGTCCAAAAAGGGTATCTCTTTTGAACTTTTATATATGAATGAAGCCAGTGAAATTCGTTCTAAGTATTTTCGAGCAGAAGCATTTATTCCTGTGTATTCCACGTCTGTTAGTGAATTTTTGGAATTTGCTATACGTCTGTGGCAAGAAGAAGATTTATTGACAGACAAAACCATCGCTTATGCGGCTGTTTATACGAAATGGGAAATCATTACCTATCGCCAAAAACAGGATAAAAAGTACGAAGAAATTGAGCGAGTGTCTCATAATTTTCATGATGTGCCAGTCCTTATTTATTGGAACAATGAAGAGGCAAAAGGTGATTATGAGGATGTCTTGACCATGATTGACGCTTATGACAAAGCCCAATCTGATACAGCTAATGATTTTGAGTATTTTACAGATGCTTATTTAGTCATTGCAGGGGCATCGGGTGGCTTGGATAAAGTGGATAGTGATGATGACGAGGGCAGAAAGGCAGCGAAAACTTTGCGACAAGAGCGTATTATTTTCATGGACGAAAGAGGGCAAGCACAATGGTTGGTGAAGCAAGTCAATGATACAGCGGTAGAAAACTTCAAAAATCGTATTTATGATGATATTTTCTTTCTATCCCTTGTCCCTGCTTTGACAGACGAGAGTTTTGCAGGTAATCTCACAGGTGTAGCCATCCGTTATAAATTAATTGGTTTGGAGCAATTAGCATCCATCAAAGAGTACAAATTTTTGCCTGCCTATAAGAAAAAGATTCGTTTGATTACAAAAATGCTGAACTTGAAGATGAATCGCAGCTTTGACCCATCTACCATCGACATCTATTTTGATCGTAATATGACGGACAATTTAAAAGAGCTTGCTGAGATTGCCGCATTGCTAGAAGGTATCATTAGTAAAGAAACACAGCTCTCTTTACTGCCGTTTGTTAAAAACAAGCAAGAAGAGCTTCAGCGTACTTTAAAAGATCAGCTAAAAAAGAGTGGCTATGATGAATTAGGCAATATTGATTTAGCAAAGGTACAAGCCTATGTCAACGAACAATGAGAAATACTGGCTTGAACGTCTTTTACATGATTCTGCAAAAATTTATAATTTCGCTGAATCACAGCTTGGTAAATTGCGGCGAGAGTATGAAAAAGCAATCAAGCAGATTGATAAAGATTTACGCACAGCCAAACATACTGAGCGTTTAGACAAATTAAAAGCTAAGCTATTAGTAGAAATTGATCGCCTCTTTGAATATGAAGAGGCACTAACAAAGGAAACTCTACTGCAAGTTTATGAAGATGGTTTTTACAGATCGGCATATAATGTACAACAAGCACTTGGCTACGGCACAGGTGCTATTTTTATTGCACCACAAGCTGCGGAGGTAGCGATTGGCATTGCTTGGAGTGGTAAAAATTATAGTGAACGTATATGGCAGCATCGAGATGTATTAGCTAAAAAGACAGAACAAATCCTCACCAAAGGAACTATATTAGGTCAGTCAAACGCACAAATGGCAAAACGGTTGGCTGAGGAAATGGATAATACTTTTGCTAATGCTGCCAGGTTAGTGCGAACTGAAACAAACTATATCCATAACCAAGCAAGTAAACAGAGCTATGAGGCGTTAGGTTTAGAGCAGTATCAATTTTTAGCCACATTGGATTTAAGGACAAGTAAAATATGTGCCTCGCTAGATGGACAAAAATTTTATTTAAAGGATGCACAGGCGGGAATCAACTATCCTCCAATGCACCCGAATTGTCGTTCAACCACTATCCCAGTCGCTGAGTATGATGCGGAGGAAGTGCGTCTTGCTAAGCTCAATGGCACATATTATGAAGTACCAGCAACCATGACATATGAGGAATGGTACAGCGGTCTTGTAAGAGAGCATGGAGCTGATAAAGTAGCAATCATGCGAAAGATGGAGCAAAATGTATCAAAAGACCGTCAATTGCATACAGCTTATAAAAAAGCAATTGGTGTAGATGTACCACAATCATTCGCTGATTTCCAAAATATTAAGTATAATGATAGTAATATCTGGGCGGCTTTGAAAAGGCAGCGCAGCACTTTTGAAAAAATCAATGCTGGTATGTACAGTGATGAATATAAACGTAAGCTGAAAAATACCTACCGTTATTTCAAAAAGGATGGTTTCGAGTTTACGACACATGCTTTAAATAGGACAATCGGACAAAAGCAGAGCAAAGGTAAAGTGTCATTTACTAAAGAAGATATTAGGGCGATGTTAAAGGAGCCACCTAACTTTGTGCAAGCAGATAATGGGCATCTTGTCCGATTTAAAAATGAAATTGCCATTATGCAGGCATCGGATACAAAAGAAGTAGTAAGCATAGTAACACGGAAAAATAAAAAGGCTAATTGGGAGGAGGCTTAGCGGATGGCAACACAAGAAGTATTAATAATGATGGAGGCTTTTCTGGAAGGTAAAATAGAGGCGGAGGATTTTTCTTTTACATTTCCTGATGTGTTAGTTGAGCAGTGGGACGAAATCGAAAAAGAGAATCAACAGCTAGTTCATCTACTCAATGAAGATATGCCTGACCTTTGCGCTAACTTTGAACCTGACCAACAGGCATGTTCCCAACGTGCTGAATATCTAAATGAAGAACAGTTTAAAAAATGTGTGAATGCAGTTTATAAAAAGGCATTGAAACTAGTAAATTAACAGAGGCACAGAATCCTCTATAAGTGTATTTATTAAGAAGTAGCTAAATTTGTATAGCCAGTAAATTTGCAAGTGAAATAAAGCCGTTTAAAGTGGTTTTAAAGTATATAGAACAGTAAGAGACCTATCGAAAATGACAGGTCTCTTTTTCTATGCCGTTTTTTGAAGGAGGTGAGAAGGATGAATTTTGATTTAAGTATTTTTAACACAACTGTCATTCCAGCCATTATTTTTATTATCTGGATTGTCATTCAGGTTGGTTTACCTAAAAAGTATGCCCCTGTTGTTTCGCTTGTATTAGGTATTGTAGCTGGACTAATTTTTGTAGGTCTATCGCCAGAGGGTTTTGTTGCAGGCGTATTATTGGGTGCAGCAGCTATTGGATTCCATTCTGGTACTAAAAACGTAATTCAAGGAGGAACAAATAATGTTCGTAAGTAATTTACCAAAACTTTTATTAACACTAAATATTCAGTATTTTGCAGATGAACCGCCTGCCGATGATTCATCAGCAGGCGAAGAAAATCCTGCACCAACATATACAGAGCAGGATTTTCAGACAAGACTTCAGGAAGAGTTAGCGAAAGCAAAAGCTGACCATGAAAATGAAGTAGCTACAGCACGTACAGAAGCAGAGAAGTTAGCAAAGATGACCGCTGACCAAAAAGCAACGTATGAGCTAGAAAAACGTGAACAAGAACTTGCTACTAAGGAGCAAAAAATTGCTGCACGAGAACTGCGCTCAGAAACCTTAAACATGCTTGCAGACGCAAAGTATAACTTGCCTGCTGAAGTGATTGACCTCGTTTTAGGTGCAGACGCTGAAACAACGACGAAAAATATTGAAACTTTTAAGCAAGTGTTTGACGTTGCTGTACAAAAATCGGTGGAAGAACGTCTCGCTGGCAAGTCTCCATCATCAGGTACACCTACCACGCAGAACGGGCAACTGGACGTGATACGTGAACAATTTGCAAAAGCATTAGGAGGAGGATTCTAGAATGGCGAACACAATTGCATATGCGTCCATTTTTCAAACAGAGTTAGACAAGCAATTATTAACAGGTGCAACATCAGGTTGGATGGAGCCTAACTCAAATCTAGTGAAATACAACGGTGGTAACGAAGTCAAAATCCCCAATATTTTAATGGATGGTTTGGGTGACTACGATCGTACAAATGGTTTTGTCAACGGTGCGGTAACGATGTCTTGGCAAACACACCCACTAACACAAGACAGAGGGCGCACATTCTCTATTGATGCGATGGATGTGGATGAATCTAATTTTGTGGTCACAGCAGGTGCGGTGATGGGAGAATTTCAACGTACAATGGTTATCCCTGAAATTGACGCCTACCGTTATTCAAAAATCGCTGCATTAGCCGTTGCTGGCGGTCGTGCGTCAGGGGGCTATACAGCGGATGAGGCAACAATCTTGAATAAACTCTTAATGGATATTGCGCTTATTCAGGATAAAATCGGGGGTGGTAATCAACTGATTATTACACTGCCTTATACGGTTGCTGCCTTATTAGATGCTAATACTACTATCCAAAAAAGATTGAGTGTGACGGAATTTGAGCAAGGTGGTATTAAAACGAGCATCACAACGCTTGATGGGCATCCAATTATTCGTGTGCCTTCCGATCGTTTAAAAACAGCTTACGAATTTTTAGATGGAGAAACGCCAGGGCAAGAACAAGGTGGCTTTAAAGTAGCGCCAACAGCTAAAAATATTAACTGGATTATCGCAGCGCAAAATGCACCGATTGCCATCTCGAAAACAGACAATCCACGTGTATTTGATCCTGCAACAAATCAACAAGCCGATGCCTGGAAAATTGACTATCGCAAGTATCATGATTTATGGATTCCGCAGAACAAACTAGATGCAGTGTTTGTCAATATCAAGGAGGCGTTATAATGGCGTATATTTTGCAAAAGTTAAATGTGGTGAAAACGGCGGAAACAGAAAAACAGCGGGATGATTTGCTTGCTAAAGGGTTTACGCTCGTAACAGAACCTCCAAAAAAACCTCCAAAAAAAGCAGGTGAGGTGGAATGAACACCGTTTTAGAGCGTGTAAAAATCCGTTTAGGCATTCCAGTAGATGATGGGCAGCATGATACGCTGCTCATCCTACAAATCGAGGATGCGGAAAGCTATTTTAAAGACTATTGCAAGCGAGGGGATATTCCCCTTCAAGCGCAAAATGTTATCGAAAAATTAGTCGTTGAATTACGTGAAAGTCATGGTGGTATCCAAACAGAGAAAATCGGTGACACCAGCACCACTTATTTTGAAGATATCGTGTCGGATACCTTGCAGAAACAGCTCAATCGTTATCGCAAAACGTTGGTGATGTGACATGAGGCGCAATCGTTTGACCAAACGCTTTTACACAGATCAAGCCAATATCATGCGATCTGATAATTATGTCACATCAGATGGTGAAACAAGGATGCAACCACTACTGATTGTCTATGCAAATGTGCCTTGTCGTATATCACAAAAGGCGTTGTCAACTAATTCGCAAACAGAAGCAGTTAATAATATACGCTACGAAACAAAGCTATTTATCTCTCCTAAAATTGAAATACATCAAGGTGATATAATTTCAGTAATCCGAGGTTCTTCCAGCAAAATATATACAGCAGGAGAGCCTTTTTTGTATTCAACACATCAAGAAGTTAGCTTGCAACGAAAGGAACGAGCTTGATGTTTGAGTTTAACGAATTTCGTGCACTAGCCGATCGACTTGAATCAACAATCAATAGTGCTCAGATAGATAGCTTTATACGTGAGTGTTTACTTGATTTAGCTAAAAAGTTATTGCGTAAAACCAGAACAAAAACGCCAGTGAATACAGGGCTGTTAAGAGGGAAATGGGAAATTGGTACTATTACTAAGCAAGGGCGTATTTATGAAATTGAAGTCTTTAATGACGAGGTATACGCTGAGTTTGTAGAAAATGGTTTCAAATCTCACTGGGTTCCTGGGTATTGGAGTAATAATCAATTTGTTTATGACAAAGAGGCAAAAACAGGTATGCAGGTTGGCACACCAGGTGGATTTGTAGAGGGAAAATTTATGCTAAAACTTTCCGAGCAAGAATTGAAGCGTGAAATGGATCACTTTTTGCAACGGAAGCAAGAGGAGTTTTTTAGAAGGTTGATGGGAGGCGATTAGCTGTGGCACTTACACCAACATCTATAAATATTGTGAGAAAGGCTGTCATTTCAAAGTTAAGTGAGCACTTCTCTCATCCTGAATATCGAATTTATGGTGAAGAAATTGCACAGGGCTTTAAAGAGCCTTGTTTTTTCGTCAAGTTATTTCCCGTAGAACAGACGCAGATCATGGGCAGGCGGTACATGCGGCATCATCTATTTGATGTACATTACTTTCCTTCTGCGGACTATGCCAATGAAGATATGAACGAAATGGCAGAGCAACTCTACGGAATATTAGAGTATGTTGCAACACCACCGATAAGAGGTACAAAAATGAAGCACGAAGTCCATCAGGATGTTCTTCATTTTTTTGTCGAATATAACTTCGATGTATATAAACCAATTGAAGAAATCAAAATGCAAGCATTGGAGGGCGTTGGTTTTGACACAAGAGACAACGAACAAACCGAAACAGAATAACAAATTTTCCAAAGCGGCTTTTTTGGCATCTGCTTTATCTACGAAAGAGCGTTTAGAGTATGAAGTTGTGTTACAAGAAGGCATGGCTTATACAAAAGCGGAAGCAGAGAAGGCACTCGCAGCATGGAAAAAGAAAGGGATTGAAGTGTAATGGGTGGTACGTGGGAAACGCAAAATAAGGTACGTCCTGATGCGTATATTAACTTTGAGACAAATAGTTTAAATACTATGGGACTTGATTCCAATGGCGCACTAGCTATTCCAGTAGCACTTGATTGGGGAGAAGTTGGGAAGTTTATTAAACTCTCTTCAAATACAAAATTTAGAGCATTGTTCGGTAAAAGTTTAGGTGATATTTTACCAATTCGAGAGGCATTCAAAGCAACTAGCAACATTTTTCTATACAACCTGAATGGGGAAGGTTCACCAGCTAAAGCAACTGTTGACGGATTCACTGCTACAGCAAAATTTGGCGGTGCAGATGGTAATAAAATTCATGTAACCATAACAGTAGGGTTGGACAGTTCTGCCACAATCAAAACATACTTTGATGCTGCACAAGTAGATAGTCAAAAAGTAGCCAACTTTGGAGAGTTAAAAACCAATGATTATGTAATATTTACAGGGAGCCTCCCAACTACAGATGCTACATTGACGCTTGTAGGAGGAACTACGGTAGCAGCCACTAACGAATCTATTTCGGAATTTGCATCTGCACTGGATACGTTGAACTTTAAAGCGGTAGCGTTTGGAACAGATGATAACACAACTAAGTCTCTACTAGCTTTAAAAGTAAAAGAATTACGTGAGCAGTCAGGCAAGCGTGTCACTTTTGTTACAAATAATTACAATGCAGTAGATCATGAAAGTACCGTATCCGTTAAAAATGGTGTGACGCTAGATGGTGGCGAGGTGCTAACAGCCAAAAATGCAGTGTATTGGTTTGCGGCAGCATTTGCAGCATCTACAGTTGGCTCGCTCACCTATGCGAAATATCCTGGTGCAATTGAAGCTGAAACGATGACAAATGATGAAATTATTCAAGCGTTAAAAGATGGTCACATTGTCTACTCAATCAACAATGATGAGGTAGTTGTAGAACAAGATATTAACACTTTCCGTTCCTTCACGCCTAAGAAGAACCAAGATTTCAGGAAAGGGAAAATTGACCGTGGTATGTCGATTATTGAAAATAATACACGCCATATTTTCCGTAAATACTTCATTGGTAAGGTAAATAACCACGATGATGGTCGTGACTTATTCAAAAAGCAACTAATGAAAACTGTGCTTGATCCTTATGTACGATTAGGTGTGATTGATCCATATTTACCAGAGGACATCGTGATTGGACAAGGGGACGAAAAAGATGCGGTGTTTGCTGTAATGGGTATTAAGTTCATCGATGCAATGGAAAAATTATACTTACGTGTGGAATGTAAGTAAGAAAGGGGGAAGATTCAATGTCACAAAATGTAATGCAAACAAAAGATGCAATGTCCTCCCGTGAAGGTACAGTCTATATTAATATCGAAGGGCAAACATTTGAGATTGCCGAAATCCTTAAATTTAAGGCGGAAGTGGAATACACAAAAGTAGAAGTTAAGCGTTTAAATGCCCGAATGGAAGGGTCAAAGATTGTAGGTGCGAAAGGTACAGGTGACATGACTATGTATTATCACCGTCCCGAAATACGAGCAATGGCTATGGATTATCTGCGTTCAGGTAAATCACCTATGTTTGATGCGACCATTATCAATGCGGATATTACAAGTGCAGCGGGTAAACAAACAGTCGATGTGCGTAATATTGTACCGAATAAAACACTATTAGCCATGTTGGATGCAGATAGTGCCGACACACTGAAGGATGAATTCTCCTTCACATTCGACGACTTTGAAGTTTTAAATCAATTTAATGTTATTCAGTAGGAGGAATCAGGATGAGTAAATTTCAAGCATTTATGAAGGAAAATGTAGGGCAAGCAGAACTAGTAGAGTTACCTTTAGCACGTTTTGGGGAGTCGATTAAAATTCGCCCTATCCCATCAGATGAAGCGGATTTAATCAATGACCGTTGTTTTAAAAATATACCTGGCAAGAAGGGACGTCAGGAGCGAGTATTTGATCCAGTGGCATACAACCGTCGTATGAATGTAGCTTCGATTGTTCATCCAGACCTAAATGATACAGAGCTACAGCAATCGTATGGCGTACGTGGGGCAGAAGCACTCTACGGAAAAATGTTTTTAGCAGGGGAAACATCGTTGATTTCTGAAAAGGTTCAAGAAATCAGTGGTCTGGATGAATCGCTTGAGGATCAAATAGATGAAGTAAAAAACTGATTCAGGGCGATGATGATGAAAATGATGGTTTGGCATTTTATGCACATGTGGCACTCCATCGTTTTCATATACCGCCCAGCCAATTTTTAAGTATGAGTCGTAAAGAGCAGGCTTTTATGATTGCTAGTATAAGTATTGAACTAGAAAAGGAAGCGGAGGCAACTAAAAAGTAATGGATAAACATTCCTTCTTTATGTATATTAATAGATAAAAGGGAGGAATTGGAGATGGCTGAAAATCGGGTGATTGCTGGGGATTACGAGGGTAAGAATATAATGATTGCCCAAAAGAGTTTCTTCAGCAAACAAGAAGTATTTTTATGTACAAGTTTAACAAAGAAATTTGCTTTAAATAAAGAAAACATAGCCTCTTATGAATTAATAACCGAGGAACATCGTAAAAGTGCGGTGAGTGGTGTAGCTCGTGGATTAGTAGGGGGGGCATTGCTTGGTCCTGTAGGTCTGTTAGCTGGTTTATCCGCTAAAAATAAAGGTACACATACATTGGCAATTGAGTTTCATGATGGTAAGAAAAGCCTTATTGAAGTAAATGAAAAGATTTATAAAATGTTAATACAACACATGTTTTAAGCACTCTTTAAAAAGGGTGCTTTTTCTTATGAAAAGAAGGTGAGTTCATGGCAGTACGCACTTCATTATCATTAACAGATCGTATGACTAATACTTTGCAACAGATTATGAAGGCTATGAATAGTACGATGCGAACTATGGAGCAACTGCACACAACTTCAGATAGAAGTATGGATATGCGCAGCTTACAACGTGCTAGGCGTGACATAGAAAATGCTCAATCAGCTTTAGCACGCTTACAAGAAAGTGCAAGGCAAGCAGGAAATAACGGACAAGATGCAGGTAATCGTATAAGAAATAGTTTTCAAGGTGCTAGTGAGGGGGCGGAAACAGCCACCAGTCGTGTACGTCAGTTGCTAAGTAGTTTAACAAACTTAGCAGTTACGTACTTATCTATCCAAGCTCTTGCAAATGGTTTTAGCAAATTTACTCAAGCATCTGATAATTATTCAAATACTAATGCTCGTTTAACTAATGTCAATGATGGGTTACAAACTCAAGTAGAATTACAAGATAAAGTTTATCGAGCTGCACAAAGAAGTTTGACTTCTTATAATGACACGGCTGCTAGTGTAGCTAAATTAAATCTCTTGGCGAAAGATTCGTTTAAGAGCAATGATGAAGCCATTCGTTTCGCAGAGCTAATGAATAAATCATTTTCAGTATCGGGTGCGTCTACACAAGAAAAACAAGCTGGTATGTACCAACTGACACAAGCCATGGCAGCGGGTAAGTTACAAGGTGATGAATTCCGTTCTATCATGGAGAATGCTCCAATGCTTGCTCAAGCGATTGCGGATGCGACAGGCAATAGTATGGGAGATTTAAAGAAAATGTCTGCGGAAGGTACAATTACTGCGGATATTATTAAAAAGGCTTTATTCGGGGCGGCTACTGATATTGAAGAAAAATTTGCAAACATGCCTTTGACATTTGCTGACGCAATGACAGTGTTTAAGAACTGGGCACAACGAGCATTTGAGCCGCTGTTTGTACGTTTTAGTCAGTTTATTAACTCAGACGCTTTCGGTGTGTTGGCAGGTCATGCGATGGTATTTGTTAATCTATTTGTGTCTGGGCTGTCGTTTGTATTTGATATGTTAGAAGCACTTTATAATGCAATTGGCGCTGTAGGGCAGTTCATGCAACAAAATGCAAGCTGGGTAGTACCTATCTTAGTGGTGTTAGGTACAGTGATTGGTTCCATTGTGGCTATTTTAATGGTGAAGTACGCTGTATTAGGTCTGATACGAATAGCTACATTGGCATGGGCAGCGGCAATGTGGGTTGTCAATTCGGCGTTTTTAGCGAGTCCTATCACATGGATATTAATTGCTATCATTGCGATAATCGCTTTAGTAGTGATGGCATTTATTATGTGGGCTGAACAAACAGCCGTTGTTATTGGCGCTATTGTAGGATACGTCTTCCTTTTGGGTGCATCTTATTACAACGTACTTATCGGTATAGCTAATTTAGCTATCACCGTGGCAGAGTGGTTTGTAAATAATTGGAATCAAGCGATATATCTTACGCAACTTGCTTGGATTGCTTTTAATTTGTTAGTGCGTATGGTGCTCGATGCTATTGTCAATTCAGCAATTACAAATGCAGAAAGAATTGCTAATACCTTTAATGACGCTACTTATGGCGTGCAGATGGCTTTTTATACAATGGGGACAATGGTGTTGAAAACAGTTGGTGGAGTAGCTGATGGTACTGCTAATATTATTAATAAAGCGCTTGGTGGTATATCTGATCTTATCAATGGAGCGGTTCGAGGAGTCAATTCATTTATTGGATTACTGAATGGTGTATTGGACACAGATTTATCTACAATTGGTACAGTTGATTTTAAAATAGGCAGTGGTGCAACAAATTTTGCTGATAGTTTCCAAAAAATATTAGAAGCACCTCAACGAGCTGAAAAAATTACACTGCAACGATTAAATACAGCACAAGATTACATGGATAGTGTCACAATGCCAACAGCACCAACTCAACAAAAATTTGCACGCTTTGACTATAAAGATTTGGGCGCTGCCTATGACAAAGGGAATGCGATTGGACAAAAATTTTCTATGGGCATGAGTGAGAAATTAAGTGGTCTAGTAGACAAAGCAAAAGGTCTAGCTGGTTTAGGCAAAGAGGATAAAAATAAAGAAAATCCATTTTTGGACAAAGGTAGTTTATTAGATAATGTAGTCAATACAGCCCCTTCTGAAACAGGTCTGGGGGCGGCTAGTGATAAAGATAAAAAGCTGAAGGGTGGCAAATTAGACAAAGTAGACAAAATTGGCGAAGTCAATTTGGCGGATGAATATCTTGAAATTTTTAAAGATATTGCTGAAGGGCGAGCAATTAACAATATCGTCTCATTGACACCTAATCTTCAGGTGCAGAATACCTTCGAGGATACAGCGGGCAGCGTGCTAAGCAAAGTATTGAATAAAATTGGTGACTTGTCTAATGTAGGTGGTTATGCAGCGAAATTGAATAATTTAGTTTCACAGGCGCTAAATGTACCTACGAAAGATAATGTCAATGTATCCAAAGAAGTAAGGGAGAATGTTGCAGCTTCACCTATTACAAATAATAGTAAGACTGTTGTTCAACATATCCAGAGTGAACCACGGATTGAATTTTCAGGTGATATTAATAAGGATGTAGATTTAGAGGAATTGATTAGAAAAATTGTAAAATGGCTAAAGGATGAGCAAGATCGCTCTACGGAGGGGGTTTACGAATGATAGGTATATATCTTAGTGCGAAAAATGATGCTGAAGGTTTTCGTATACCTGTAAATCCACCTGAACTACCTTTTAAAAATAGTGCAGATGGTGAGGAGTTTACTGTCGCTGAGACAGGTACAGTCAATGTGCCCAAGCCTATGAAGCTAAAAGAATTTTCCTTTTCCTCCTATTTTCCAGCGGCAGAAACGCATTATGCAGAGACCCAATTCGTAGAGCCTAAAAAATATATTGAACAAATCGAGAAGTGGATGGCTGAAGAAACAGTCATTCGCTTTATTTATGTAGGCGGTTCATTTTCTATCAATGAACAGGTTACTATCGAAAGTTTTGACGGGAAAGATCAATTTGGAACAGCAGATGTCGATTACACTATTTCTTTTAAAAAGTCCGTTCCATATGGATTCAAAAAGATGGAAATAGTTAAAAAGAAGGTAGTCGATGTGAAATCGGTTGATAAAAAACCTGTAGAGCAAGTAGTGAAAAAAGAAGCACCAAGAGAAAATCCAAAGCCAGTACCGCAAACATATTCCCTTGTCAAAGGTGATTCTCTTTGGAAAGTTGCTCAAAAATATACGGGTAATGGGGCTAATTATAAAGCGTTACAATCATTAAACGGAATTAAAGATAGTGATTTGCGAAGATTGCCAGTTGGGTTAAAGGTGAAAATTCCACCTGAATGGACAGCTAAAAAATGAGGTGGTAGGTATGGAGGTATTAATTGATAACCGTGATGGCAACATATATGAAGTGCCCGTCACTTCTCTTAGCTGGAAAACAGAAAAATGTGGAAAGGCGTCTGAATTAATTGTCACCATGCTAAACCCAAATCCATTAAAAGATAAGGTTGTTTCGGGCGCAATTGTACGTGTTACAGATGATATACACAAAATTTTTTATGGATATTCGTTTAAGGCAGGGTTTGGCAAAAGTAGTGAATTCAAAGTAACAGCTTACGACCAATTAAGGTATTTTATGTATGATGACCAATTTGTCATACCGTCCATACTAGCGGAAGCAGCCATCGCTCGTATTTGTAGTAAGGTAGGACGAAATTTAGATACAGTTGCTAGTACGGGATTTAAAGCACCTGCTTTAATAGAGGAAGGGAAAAAAGCACTGGATGTCATTATGAAATACATTGATTCGACTATTGTAGCCACCAATCAGAGTTATGTATTCATGGACGATTTCGGCTCATTAGGATTACATAACATCAAAGATTTGGTGATTGATCCTACAGATTTTTACATCGGTGAAGAAAGTTTACTATATGACTATGATTACACAGTTTCTATTGAGGATTCTTACAATCTTATTAAATTAGCAGTAGATGATAAAAAGGCAGGTAAACGCCGAGTATTTATCGCACAGGACAGTGACAATATTACAAAGTGGGGACAGTTACAGTTTTATAAAAAGGTGGATGAAAATATGACCACTGCACAGGTTGAAAGTTTGCTAGATGCGTTGTTAGCTGTTCATAACAAAGAGAAAAAAGAATTGTCGTTGAAATGTTTAGGTGACTGGCGGGTACGAGCTGGAAAGATGGTGTTTATTTTTATTGAAAAAATAGGCTTGAAGCAACTGTTTTTAGTGGAGGCTTGTACACATGATTGGTCTGCCAAAGTACACACAATGTCATTAGAACTGAAGGTGGTTTCATGAGTTTACTTGATTTAATCAAAACAACCGCAATGGCTGCTTTTCAAGCGTCCAACCCAGTAAATATTGTGTTAGGTACAGTGGTGGAAACAAAGCCACTTAAAATAGAGTTGCACTCAAAACTGCCTTTAACTGAAGAGTATTTATTGGTGGCAGAGCATTTAACAAGGCATGAACGTGTGGTATCCATTCGATACGAGTATCCTAAAAATTACACAAAAGAGCAAATCGGTGATGCTTCCAAACAAGCAAATTCTGCACGAAAAAATATAGGTGATCCTGCATCCAATCCGTATGAAAATTATACAATGAGCTATGCAAGGCTAACTGTTGAGGATGGGCTAAAGGTAGGCGATAAAGTAGTGTTACATCGGGTGCAAGGTGGTCAAAAGTATTTTGTATCAGACAGGTATAAGGAAGGGGATAAGGTATGGTAGTGCCTACAGATGGTATAACAATTACACCAGATATTGAAGTAATGGATGCGGCGCAACTACCAACGAGAACCTATAAATTGGATTTTGTTAAAGGACGCTGCGGGGGTTTTATCGACAGTCAGAAGGCGATGGAGCAAGCTATCTTTAAAGTATTAAATACAGTACGCTTCAAGCATCTAATCTATTCAGACAATTATGGTTTTGAAAATATGATTGGTCAGGATGAATTATATGTACGTGGCGATTTAGGTAGGCGCATTCAAGAGGCTTTATTGCAGGATGAGCGTATTACTAGTCTATCTAATTTTACTTTGGAATTCGTCACAAAAGAGGATGTATTAGTAGATTTTGTGGCACACACCATCTATGGAGATGTGCAATTGCTGAAGGAGGCGGTGAGACTTGCTTGATTATTTAGAAGCCCAAACCTTTGAAAAATTATTAGCTGACCTGCTTGAGCGAGTATCAGACGATGTAGATAAGCGAGAAGGAAGTATCATTTATGATGCACTTGCCCCAACTGCGCTAAAGTTGGCTGAAATGTATTGGGATATGGCGATACTATATCGACGTACGTTTGCCGCAACCGCAGATGGCATTGACCTCGAAAAATGTGTCAATGAATTTGGTGTAGAACGTAAAAAAGCAGGTAAAGCAATACGGCGAGCTATTTTCATAGGTAGGGATGAACAGCCCTTGCAAGTAGCTTTAAATAGTCTTTATAGATTAGATGATTTGGTGTATCGAGTGATGGAAAATATCGCACCAGGAGAATTTAAGGTAGAGGCACAAATGGCTGGGGCTGTAGGGAATAGAGATTATGGTGAATTACTGCCTGTCGAAGCAAATAATAAATTAGGTAAAGCGATATTAACAGATGTCATTGTACCTGGTGAAGATGAAGAATCGGATGAATCCTTGTATCAAAAGTATTTAGAGCATATTCGAGATAAAGCATTTGGTGGCAATAGAGCAGAGTATCGTAAAAAAGTACGAGCCATACAAGGTGTCGGTGGTGTACGGTTAAGACGTGCTCCACATGGTGGCGGTTCAGTAAAGGTTATTATTATTGATTCTGATTTCAATGCTCCAACACCTGCGTTTATTGCTTATGTCCAAGAGATTATTGATCCTTTAGAGTACACAGGAGATGGTTATGGAACCGCACCAATTGGACATAAAGTAACAATTGAAGGTGTTGGGGAAGTTGGTATTACAATTGAATGTGAACTTGTCTTGAATGGGGCTACAATTGGGCAAATCGAGGTACAAGCCATTGAAATTTTGGAAACTTATTTTTCAGAATTACGTGCAAATTGGTATAAAGATTTAGATATTAATGTACGCATTACCCATGTTGAGTCAAGGCTCTTGGAAATTGAAGGTGTAGAGGATATTATTTCCACACGTTTAAATGGAGTGGAGAACAATATTAACTTAATTGAAGAAATACCTATAATTGCAAAAATAGTATTAAAGGAAGGTGGCACATGAGTAACGATTTCATGAATGAACTTCCGCCATATTATCGAGATATTAGAGAGTTTCAGGAGTTATCCGAAACAGTTGTAATAGACTGGGATAAACTTGGTGAGGCTTTTTTTAATGCAGAAAAGGATCAATTTATTTTATCTTCAGGAGAAGCTGCCATCACTATACGTGAAAAAGATTTTGGGATTGTTGCAGATCGTCGGGTAGAAACATTAGACTTTCGCAAATTGCGGCTATTATCGAGGATGCAAGAGAGTACAACACCTGTATACGCATATCTGAAAATTATGTTGAATTCGTTGTTGGGGGACACATATGAAATAAATTTAGATATTGATACGTTTGAAATGGAGCTATTTGTGACACCTGAGACCCTACTTTATAAAGAAGCTAAAAATCTACTTGAACGTATTGTACCATTAAATATTGCTATCAAGATGGCTCGAAAATTCAAGATTGATGGTAGTGTTTATGTACCGAGCTTTGTTGCAACAGGAAGTGAAATTACGTTGTATCCAATGGGCATCGGCAACATTGAACAATCTGCACGCACGAACAGCTTCGCAGGTATCAAAACAGCTTCAACCATCACTGTATTACCGATGCAATAAAAAGAAAGGAGTGATACTGTGGCGCAATATGGCACATTAATCACAAATATCGGGCTAGCGCAAATTGCCAACGCCCAAGTCACGCAGTCTAAAGTGGGGCTAGAGTACATTGCACTAGGAGATGGCAACGGCGCTCACTACGTCCCAACACAGAATCAGACAGCTCTGGTGCATGAAGTATGGCGAGGTCCAATCGCCGAACTATCTATTGATCCAACCAACGACAAGAGAATTGTTGTAGATGCAGTGATTCCTCCCACAGCAGGCGGTTTCACCATCAGGGAGATTGGGATTTTCGATGATAAAAATCAATTAATTGCGGTGGGGCAGTATCCTGAAAAATACAAGCCAGCACTCGATGAAGGGGTAGCGAGCGAAGATGTTATCCATTTTGTTATCGAAACGAATAATGCCAATGTCGTCAAACTAACAATCGACCCAACCATCATCATCGCCAGTCGCAAATATGTGGACGGTGCAATAGCAGCACACACAGACCCTACCAAAATTGGTGCTCATAAAATTAAAAATATTGAAGGGTTAGAAAGTGAATTAACTGCTATCAGAAACCTGATTGGTGATGGTAGTGGGACAGATGATATTATTTCAAGGTTAAATACTTTGGAATCGGAAATAGGTGTGTTGCCAAATCTTACAACAACGGAGAAATCTAACTTAGTGGCTGCTATTAATGAGGTGCGACAGGTAGCAATAAAATCGTGGCAAAAAGGTGTTTATAATGATGTCAATGTAGTTAATCTTGGCACACAAAGCGCCAAAAAAACATTAGCATTTGCGAACTTTAGTGAGACAAGAGGTTTGGAAACTATATTTATAAATATCCCTGCTCCTGCCATGTGGGGGATGCTAAAGGTGAAAATAGCGTCAGCATTTCATACAGCCAATGCAGGCGGAGGCATGGAGATAATCTACCAAATTGGTAAAAATGCCTCTGGAGAATCTCCGGCGTACGCGAAAGAAGTACAAATTGTATCAGTATCACAGAAGTTTGCGAACTGTTTTTATGTTAGTGCCTGTGAGTATACTAGCAGTTTAGTGCGTATACCAATTACTAAAGCACCAAACACCAATAACTATTTAGCGATAGAACTAGAATTGATAGATAGCGCGACAAATGCATACACAATGATAAAAGATGCGTATATCACCCATATCAACAACGCTGGATATGTCTCGCATCCTTGGACACCTCAAATTGGGGCACATTTAAGAGAAGGAGACCAAGCTAAAATTGATAACGCACACAATAAAGCACACCACCCAGCCGTAATGACGATTTTGGATGGGCGTACTGATTTAACTATACACGCCCTAAATCCTGTGCAATTGCGAATAGCTTTACAAAATTATATAACATCGCAGCGTGGTGAGTATAAGTTTTTTGTTGATTTAGGCAATTACGGCTTGTCTGGTTATGGAGTGATGACAATCATAGTACCATGGCTAGATAAAAGTGGTGGTGGTATTATACAAATCGTTGAGACACAGCAAAAAACGTATAAACGATATGAGATATCGGACACTACATGGTCAAATTTTACGAGCGTCGCTGATGATTTTAGCATGATAGCATCTGCAATCAGCGACATGGGTGTCCCAACCAGTGCAGATGCTGCAGGAGCTGTAATGGCTACTAATATTAGAGCTATAAAGAAAAAATGGTCAGGGATTATTCCGTCTGCTATTGATAATAGGGTATATACTCATGTTGACGGGACTACTCGCAGTATGCCAACTGTTACATTTACGATACCTTTTGCACCTACCACTATCAGCTGCCTTGGATGGATGGGTACTGCTGCAGCATATAATATTGTGTATGAATCTGCTTCGGACGGTAATTATTCTGGTAGTGTCAAAATTGCGTATTATAATCAATCTTTAGCAACTTCACAAACCTACAATTTTAGAGGTCAAATCATTAACAATGGTAACGGCACATATACAGTTTATTTACCATCATTCCAACACCCAGTAGCTTATACAGTTAAAGCATTTGAATAAAGAGGGGGATTTCGCATGGATAGAGTAGGGAATCGAATATTTTACAATAAATCCACTGGAAATATCATTTTCCAAACTGGGGAAGCTGAGGGGAATGTTGTGCCTCATGATGACACAATTGAGATAACATATCTAGATATCCCTTTCGGCACTATGGATTATGTGAAATCTTATGTATCAAAAATAGATGAAAACGGAAATCCTGTGGTTAAAAATTACGATATTCCAGAAACGGCTGAACAACGCCGTATTAGAGAGTTGGAAGATGCTTTATTACTAGCAACAGAAAATGAAGTTGGAGGGATTTTATAATGGTCAATCAAATTGTAGTGAGAATCGCAGCGGAACGCATTTTAAGTGGTGGTCTTAATCCAAAAACAGGACAAACGTATGTTTTAGATGACATTACTAACCCAGATTATCGAACAGCAGTTGAAGATTATATTTTGAAAAATACAACAGATATTTAAATATATTCTCTAAAGTAATGTCATAATTTAGAAGGGAATCATACTTTTTTGTCGAAATTTTGACAGAAGGAGTTGATTTTATGTCTATATTAGAAAATATACCTAGTAGTTTACCTCCCTATATTGTTACAATACTACCTCTTGTAGCTTATGTAGTAAAGCTAACCATTGATAATTGGGGAATAACTGATTTGGAAAGAATTAGATTAAGTAATTTCAAGAGATTTCAAATTGCGCTAACTAAATATATTATGTTAAGTATATCATTTGTAGCTACTATGTTCTTGATAATTACAATTTCAGGTAGATTTACAGAATTAAAGGGGGGATTGCTTTTTAGTGTATTGGCAGCTTGTTGCATCATTTTTGTAGCGTTGATATTTTTATTTGAAAAATTTATCTATTATATTGTTTCTTGGTTATCTTTTAAATATGATTACCACATAGTAAATGATAATGGTGATTCTATTTATCGAATTATAAAATTAAGTAATGATAATTCTTTATTAGTAGAATCTAATGGAATTGAAGAGTTTTTAGATTCAAAAGAAAAAAGGAAATATAAAAGAATTCGTAGAAAAGATACCTTTCATTATAAAATATATAATAGTAGTTGGATACTTGGTTGTACTGTTATCACTGGTGTAGTAAGTGTCGGTATGCTTATTAGTGTATTTTTAAACAATAATTTGACCCAGTTTATTCTATATGTGCTTTTTCTTCTAACATTACTAGTCACTCTCATTCTGAGTTTAAACTATAATGATAACAGAAAGTATAGAACAGAAAATAACAACCAACAAAATCCTAGGTAGCTATTAAAATAATGAAATTTTGGGCATATCAGTAGATATGTCCTTTTTATATTGTATTTAAAAACAGGAGGGCAAAGCGAATGATGAAAATCCGCCAAAATTTAGTACCAGAGTCTATTATTAATAAAGTATCCTATGGTAAAGGAAACACCAAGAAACGAATTTGTATACATGAAACGGATAATACACGTTTAGGGGCGGACGCAGATGCACATAGCCGTTTGCAAAAAAACGGAAACAGTAGACAAGCATCTTGGCATTGGCAAGTCGATGATAAAGAAGCTGTTCAATCTTTCTTGCATGATATCTGTTGTTGGGCTGCGGGGAATGGTAATAATGAAGCAATTCATATCGAAATCTGCGTAAACTATGATGGAGACTATCAAAAGGCTGTAGCAAACGCAGCCACTTTAGTAGCTAAAATCATGCAAGAGGAAGGTATTCTATTATCAAATGTAGTACAACATAATTATTACACAAATAAAAATTGTCCTAATATAATGCGTGCAGGAAAGGTAGTGAATTGGGCACAATTTATCGAAATGGTTAAAGTAGCAAGTGGCACTCTCAAACAGTCTAATCCTGCTGTAGATAACAGTAAATATCGCATTTTCACTGGTACTTATAATACAATTCAAGCTGCCCAAAACGTACTTGATGTATTAAAACATCGATTCGGCTGGATTGCCTACATTGTACCAGACGGCAAGTTATGGCGTGTAAAAACAGGCACGTTCACAGGGTTACACGCAGTTGAGACGGGTATATCTAAAATCAAAGCAGCAAAATTAGCTAGTATTGTGTACAAAGAGTTAGCATAAAAAGATGCAAAACAGCCATCGGGTTGTTTTGCATCTTTTTTCAGTTTCAAGCCACTTTAAATAGCCTGGCAAAGAGTCATTATTTTTGCAATATGTAATGCGATTTTTTGCAAGATTGCATGCGAAGCTACAATTATATAGGTCTTTACACATTGCTTTACATAATGAGTTATATAAATTAGCAGTGCAATATATGTAAAAAGTAGATTTTTACTTGAAAAAATTTCTTGTTTTTAGTATTTTTGATTTGAAAGATTATTTTTGAAGAAGTCGCATATAATAGATTTATAAAGAAGTATAGGAAAACATTAACTGAATAGACAATGAATAAAAAGTTTTATCAAAGTAATTTTTCCCGCTTTAGCGAGTTGGTGTCCTAATGAAGAAAATTATTCTACAGAAAAAATAAAAAAGAATGAAATATGTAAAAAATCTGAAAAAAGTAAATATTTCTATTGATATTGTTACATATTTGTAAACTTCAAATGAATGAAGATTATAAAAAAATTATTTTAATAAAATAAAAAATAAACACTTTAAGTAGATGAAGTGAAAAATGAACAAATATTCATTAGATGAGAATGATGTTTATTATAGAAAAAACCGATAATAAGACAGTTATTTTTGTTTTAACAATAATAGTAAATACAAAAAATCGCTTGACTTCATGTATTATTGTTGGATAGAATACAATTATTACAAAATGTAAGAATATTGTATAGATGATTAACTTTCTTAAAATTAATTTAAAATCTATTTTGATTATTGTAAAATAGGTTTATTAATTGAATAGAATGATTTTTCAGAATATTAATTATATTTAATACATAAGAGATAAAGGTGTGAAACGAATATGGATTTAATGCTTGAAGTGAAAAATCTGAAAACTGGTTTTGATATAGATGGTCAAATTTATCATGCAGTTGACGATGTTTCATTTTCTGTTGAACCAGGAAAGATTGTTGGAATTGTGGGCGAGTCGGGCTGCGGAAAAAGTGTGATGTCATTATCTGTTATGCAGCTTCTCCCAAAAGGAATTGGTCAAATTACAGGTGGAGAAATTAAGTTTCAAGGAAAAAATATTGAAAATTATACAAATAATCAAATGAACCAGATTAGAGGGAAAGATATTAGTATGATTTTCCAAGAACCAATGACCTCACTCAATCCTGTGTTTACAATTGGTTCGCAAATTGAGGAAATTATTTTAAATCATAATAAAATATCAAAAGCCGAGGCAAGAGAGCGAGCAATCAATTTATTAAGACAAGTTGGGATTCCACGGGTAGAAACAATTATAGATGAATATCCTCATCAGTTATCAGGTGGAATGCGACAAAGAATAATGATTGCCATTGCGATTGCCTGCCAACCACAGTTATTAATTGCCGATGAACCAACAACAGCATTGGATGTAACCGTACAAGCACAAATATTAGAATTATTAAAAAAGATTCAAGAACAAAATAATATGTCCATTATTTTAATTACACATGATTTAGGTGTTGTGGCAGAGCTATGTGATGAAGTGATTATTATGTATGCAGGAAAAATTGTTGAACGCACAAATGTAGATAAATTATTTTATGATCCACAGCATCCATATACGAAATTATTAATGGCATCAATTCCAAGATTAGATATAGAAGTAGATACACTAGAAACAATTCAAGGTATTGTTCCATCACTAAAAAATATGCCTAAGGTTGGATGTCGTTTTATGGATAGATGTCCATCAGCCATGCCGCAGTGTAAAACAATTACACCAAAGCTTGCTGAAATAACAGATAACCATGAAGTGGCTTGTTTGCTTTTTGAAGCGAGCAATTCTGAGAAGGGTGTGAGCTAATAAGATGGAGTCAACATTGAAAGAAAAAGATAATTTATTAGAAGTCATTGATTTAAAAACATATTATCCGATAAAAGGTGGGTTCCTTAGACAAACAGTTGGGCATGTTAAAGCTGTTGACAATGTGTCATTTGCAATAAAAAATGGTGAAACATTAGGGCTAGTTGGGGAATCAGGATGTGGTAAGTCAACGACAGGTCGTACCATCTTAAGGCTGTTAGATGCCACAGAAGGGCAAATTGTATTTAATGGACAAGATATTACAAAGCTAAAAGGTAAGTCGCTACGAGAGATTCGTAAAGATATTCAAATGGTGTTTCAAGACCCTTATGCGTCTTTAAATCCTATGCAAATGGTAGGGAATATTGTGGCAGAGCCTATTATGAACTATCAGAAAAAATCGCTCAACTCCTTAAAAGATGAAGTAATGGCACTATTAAAAAAGGTTGGCTTGCCTGAGGATGCCTATTATAAATATGCACATGAATTTTCAGGTGGTCAGCGTCAGCGTATTGGCATTGCCAGAGCACTTGCTTTGAGACCAAAGCTCATTATTGCTGATGAACCCGTTTCAGCGCTAGATGTATCTGTACAGTCTCAAGTACTGAATTTATTAAAAGAATTACAGGAAGAGTTTGATTTAACTTTTTTATTTATTGCCCATGATTTGAGTGTCGTGAAGCATATGAGTGATCGCATTGGTGTAATGTACTTAGGTAATATTGTGGAAATTGCAGATAAGGAGCATATTTATGATGAACCTTTGCATCCATACACACAGGCATTAATTTCAGCTATTCCTGTACCAGATCCACGTAAAAAAAGTCAGCGTATTGTTTTACAGGGCGATATACCAAGTCCAGCTAACCCTCCACAGGGCTGTCCATTCCATCCACGTTGTCCTAAGGCAATGGCGGAATGTTCACTTACAAAACCTACTTTAAAGGAGGTGAAGCCTGGGCATCGAGTTGCTTGCCATTTATACAACAATGATACTGATAAACAATAATATTTAGGGGGAACATGAATGAAAAAATCCACAGTATGGTCATTAGTGATGATGCTTGTATTAGCAGTATTTTTAGCAGCATGTAACAATGATTCATCTACTAAAGAAAAAGATAATAGCGGTAAAGAAGATGATAGTGCAACATCTACTACAGAACCAAAAGAAGGTGGCGTTGTAACATTTGCTACAGACCAAGCACCAGAGGGCGTATATGACCCTGCTTATGCTGGTAGTGCAGTTGACGCTGATATTCAAGGCTTTACAACAGAGAGCATTTTCACAATCAATGATGAATTAGAGTATATTCCAAACTATGCTAAGTGGGATATTAGTGAAGATAGATTAACGTATACATTTACATTTGAAAAAGGTGTAAAATGGCATAATGGCGAAGAGCTAACAGTAGATGATTGGGTATTTGCATTAGAAACATTAGCAGACCCAGCTTATGATGGTCCTCGCTTTAACTATGTAGAAGACGTTAAAGGGGCAAAAGCTAAAAAAGAAGGGAAAGCAGACTCCATTGAAGGTATTGAAGTTGTGGACCCATACACTGTAAAAATTACGTTTGAAAAAGTAAAAATTAATAACTTAGAAAACCTTTGGCCAAATCCAATGCCGAAAAAGCACTATGAAGGCATTGCGGTGAAAGATTTAGGAGAATCAAAACAAGTACGTGAAAATCCAGTGGGCTTAGGACCATTTAAGGTGAAAAAGGTTGTTGCTGGTGAATATTCAGAATTAGAGCGTTTCGATGATTATTGGAAAGGTAAGCCATTATTAGATGGTATCATTGTGAAAGTAATTGATCCATCAGTAGCAACAGGCGCATTCCAAAACGGTGAAATTGATATTATGGGAATTCGTCCACAGTCGGTGAAAGAATTAACAGCACTTGAAAATGTACGTATCGAAGAAACAAATGGTGTATCTTATTCATACATCGGCTTACGCTTCGGTCATCGTGATAAAGCTACTTTAACAAATGTAGCAGATTTCGATAAATTCAAATCAAAAGAATTACGTCAAGCATTATTATATGCAATTAACCGTCCAGCAATGATTGATGCTTTCTTAGAAGGAAAAGCAACAGTAGCGAATACTGTAATCCCACGTACATTCTGGATTGCAGCAGAAGAATCAGAGTTAAATCAATATGAATTCAATCAAGAGAAAGCAAAAGAGCTATTGAAATCAGCAGGTTATGTTGATAAAGATGGTGATGGCTTTGTAGAAGATCCAAATGGTCAACCATTTAAAATTTCATTTGGTCACTATGCTGGTCCAGCAGCATTTGAAGGTCGTTC
Source organism: Lysinibacillus piscis (assembly GCF_026012395.1). Lineage (GTDB taxonomy): Bacteria > Bacillota > Bacilli > Bacillales_A > Planococcaceae > Lysinibacillus > Lysinibacillus piscis. Next base: position 590,094 of record NZ_BRZA01000001.1, on the reverse strand, counting down.
ACAAGCGATTATTCAATCTTGGAATGACATTGGTGTGAAAACAGAATTAGCAACAGGCTCTTTAATTGAATTCAACCTATATAATGACATGAAAGACAATGATGATGCAGCACTAGAAGCATTCTTTGGTTCTTGGAGCACTGGTTCTGATCCAGATCCATCAGGTCTATGGGGCAATAATTCTGAATGGAACTATGGTCGTTGGGTAGATGACACAAACCAAACATTATTAGATGCAGGTTTAAGTGTAGAAGCATTCGACAAAGATATGCGTAAAGCAACGTATGTAGAGTGGCAAAAACACTTCAATGAAGAATTACCAGCGTTACCATTATGGGAAAATATGGATTTGTACGGTATTAACAACCGTTTACAAGGTGTTCATATTAATGCTGTAGGTTTCCAAACAGATGTGCATAAATGGTATGTAGCAGAGTAAAATGATAGAAATCTATTTACTGCTAGGTTCTCTCTAACGAACCTAGCAGTAAAATTAGTAGATAAGGGGATAGTTCCATGCTTCAATACACAATTCGTAGACTACTTAGCATGATTCCATTGTTACTCCTTATTTCATTGGTGGTATTCAGTTTAGCTAAAATGATGCCAGGTGATGCATTTGGTGGGGAGATTGATCCATCAAATACGAATCCACAATACATTGAAGAAATGAGAGAGAAATTAGGCTATAATGATCCAATTATCGTTCAATATGGTAGATGGATTTCTAATTTTGTACAAGGGGATTTTGGTAAATCAACAGTTTACAAGAAACCGGCTGTAGAAGTGATTGCACAACGTATTCCAAATACACTTTTTTTAGCAGTTGTTTCATTAATTTTTACGTATGTTTTTGCCTTTATTATGGGGATGTATGCGGGAAGAAAGCCGTATACGCTTGGCGATAATTTAATTGCTACATATAATTATTTAGCATTGGCGATTCCGTCCTTTGTAGCGGGTATTGTGGCTATTTATATCTTTTCCTTCCAACTTGGATGGTTTCCATTTAGTGGTTCTGTAGGAATCGGGCTAGAAGAAGGAACGTTTGAGTACTATGTGAGCAAGGTACGACATGTATTGCTACCAGCGCTTGTCTTAGGACTTATGGGAACAGCCTCTTATACACAATTTTTACGTAATGATATTATTGAAAATGGTAGAAAAGATTTTGTAAGAACAGCAAGAGCAAAAGGGACAAGTGAGTCTAAAATTTATAATAAACATATTTTACGCAATTCGATTATACCTCTTATCACATTTTTAGGGTTTGATATTGCCACATTAATCAGTGGTGCGGTTATTACAGAAACGATTTTCACATTCCCAGGAATTGGTTCTCTTTTCTTAGAGTCTGTAAGTAGAAGAGATTACGCAGTCATGATGTCGATTACAATGCTGCTTTCGTTTTTAACACTGTTTGGGAATCTAGTAGCAGATTTATTATACGGTATAGTGGATCCACGTATACGATTAGATTAAGGAGGGGAATAATATGACATTAGCAGATAAACAAGAAGCATTAACACAGCAAAAAAGCCCCTCTCCATGGACAATTGCAAGACGAAAGTTTGTTAAAAATAAATTAGCAATGATTAGTCTCACTTTTTTACTGACAGTTATTATTTTGTCAATTTTAGCGCCATATATTACGACAAAAGATATTGTACGTATTGATTTTACACAAATTAGTCAACCTCCATCCAGTGAGAGTTGGTTGGGAACGGATACAAATGGTCGTGATGTCTTTACACGTATGTTATATGCAGGGCGTTCATCATTAACAGTTGGGTTAACTTGTATGTTATTTATTACCCTAATCGGAACAGCTGTTGGTGCGATTGCAGGATACTTTGGTGGGAAAGTAGACCAATGGCTGATGCGTTTTACAGATTTTATGTTAATGTTTCCATTTATGATTTTCGTAATTGTCTTGAACACAATCCTTGTAGGGAAAATTTCAGGATTATGGACGTTAATTATCGTTATTTCTTTATTATCATGGGGTGGCTTTGCAAGGGTTGTACGTAGTAAAGTGTTGGCAGAAAAAGAAAATGAATATGTGCTAGCAGCTCAATCTATCGGCTGTAAACCATATAAAATTATTATGAAGCATTTATTGCCAAATATTGCATCGATTATTATTGTACAAGCAACATTAATGATGGCAGTAACCATTGTTGCTGAATCAGGATTAAGCTTTTTAGGCTTAGGTGTACCGCCAGATACACCAAGCTGGGGCAATATGTTATTTGAAGCTAGAAACTCAGATGTACTAAAAGAAAAAGTATGGATTTGGGTTCCGCCTGCTGTAGCAATTACATTGGTTATTCTATCTATTAATTTTATCGGTGAAGGTTTAAAAGATGCTTTAAACCCAAAATCAAGAAGATAATTACAATAGGGCACTTTTAAAAGTAAACCAACATTACTTTTAAAAGTGCTCTATTAAAATTAAGCTATCACACAAAATTCATCATTCAGCTTGAAATGGCAGAATTAATTCGCCAAGGTTTCGTTGTTAACTAGTATAAAACATTTATACAAAAACAGAAAAAGACGAATTTGAATTGCCTCAAATTCGACTTTTTCATGATTTGAAGCTAGTTATGTCTTAGCCTCTTTAATTAATTATATATTTTCATAACAAGGGAATTGCCCACAACCTGGCCATGGCCCATAAGAAGCAGATGCTGTAGATGCTGGCACTGAACTTAAAATAAATGTAGCAAGGCATAAAACTGTAGCAGTAGTAGCAATAATTTTTTTCATAATTATTTCCTCCTTAGTTAGATTATATATATTATAATATATAGATATACAGTTAGAAAAGTGTTTATTTTCTAAAAATTTCTACAATATTCGACATTCTATTTAGTAGAAGATATTTTTATTAGAGATATAAGTGTTAATAGATAATGAAAGTTGTTTTATTTACAATAAAGTGATTATCAATAATAATGTGCTTTTTTAATTCTTATACCATCAACAAGTAGTTTAGTGCAAAATAAGAAAATATACTAATATGCATAAGATTTAACGTTAAATTTCATAAAAAATGGTGGTAATCTTGAAATTAATGAAAATAAAGAGTCTGCATTTTAGAGAATTGATTTCAGAAGATACATAAGAGTTATTGATAGTTATAAAGAGTATAACTATGGATTATGAGCTGTAATATTAAAAGAGGAAGAAAAGTTTAAGGAGCTTGCGGAACGATTATGGAAACAATTAGAAAATCAACCATATAGATGATTGAATTTCACATTATAAAAGGCTATTGGAACAAGGGATGCGCAACGAAAGTCGTTTGAGAAGAATGGAGAAAAACAAATTGTCCAAATAATGAGCGCTCATAGTGTTGAAAGACAAAATAGTCAGTAGAATTTTTGTCAGAATAGAGAAATGAAAAAAATAGCTAACATTGTCGTTAGCTATTTTTAGAAAGTCATGTGCGCTCAAGGCAAGGCTTATGGCATTTTATAGCAGCATCTGCTGTAGGAGTTGCAATAGGACTTACTGTAAATGCAGCCAGACATAGAACTGTAAGTACGATACTAATAACTTTTTTCATAATTATTTCCCCCTTTGCTATGGTATATACATAGTATAATATATGGGTAAACATCTATTAAAGACTATTTTATCTAAAAATTTCTACAATATTCGACATTTAGTAAAAGATGGCGACATATAAACAAACTATGAAAAGAGCTTAAACAGCATTAGCCTGCTGTTTAAGCTCTTTTAAATAGATTAGCGATTTGCTACCCAACCTTTTACTAAATCGTCTGTACCGTATACGTAGTGCTGTTCACCAACTTCATGATAAGTGGCACTATCATCTACTTCTGTATGCTTGTAAGGAATACGTTGACGACTCTTTTCTGATATTGGATCAGGTAGTGGAATCGCTGATAATAATGATTTTGTATAAGGGTGCACAGGACGATGGTAAATATCATCTGCCTTCCCGATTTCCATGATTTTCCCACGATACATAACAGCGATACGATCACTAATGTATTTTACCATTGATAGGTCATGGGCAATGAAAAGATACGTTAAGCCACGTTCTTTTTGCAGTTGTTTTAGTAAGTTGACAACTTGTGCTTGAATGGATACGTCTAGTGCTGAAATCGGCTCGTCTGCGATGATAAATTTTGGATCTAAACTTAGTGCACGAGCGATACCAATACGTTGACGCTGACCACCAGAAAATTCATGGGCATAACGATTTGCGTGTTCTTTGTTTAAACCAACAGACTCAAGTAGCTCATTGATTTTTTCACGACGCACTTTTTTATCTTTATAAAGACCATGAATATCAAGACCTTCACTAATAATTTCCCCAGCTGTCATACGAGGATTTAATGAAGCATATGGATCTTGGAAGATCATTTGCATTTGACGGTTAAATTCTTTTAGCTCACTTTTTGATTTTTTACCATGTACGCCTTTACCATCAAAAATGATTTCGCCATCTGTAATATCGTATAAGCGGATAATAGAGCGTCCTGTAGTCGATTTACCACAGCCAGATTCACCAACAAGGCCAAGTGTTTCACCTTCATAGACATCAAAGCTAATACCATCGATTGCTTTAATTGGGTTGCTTGGTGAACCAAAATATTGCTTTACATTTTTGACTTCTAGAATTTTTTTTGCCCCTGTTTTAGTCATTTGCTTGTGCCCCCTTTGCTAAATAGCCCTCAATCCGTTTAGCAACTGCAGCTGGCAGCGGGATTTTTGGTGCATCAGGATGCAATAACCATGTTTTCGCAAAATGTGTATCACTCACTTGGAACATCGGTGGTTCTTGCTCATAGTCAATAGCCATTGCATATTCATTACGTGCTGCAAACGCATCACCTCTTGGTGGGTGAATCAGATCTGGTGGTGAACCAGGAATTGTACGTAATAGCTCATCCGCATCATTGTCTAAATCTGGCATTGAACCAAGTAAGCCCCATGTATATGGATGTTTAGGATTATAGAAAATATCATCTACAGTACCGTATTCCACGATTTGCCCAGCATACATAACAGCTACACGATCCGCAACGTTTGCTACAACGCCTAAATCATGGGTAATGAAGATGATGGATGTTTTTGAATTCTTTTGGATTTCTTTCATCAATTCTAAAATTTGTGCTTGAATTGTTACGTCTAATGCTGTTGTTGGCTCATCCGCAATGAGTAGCTTTGGATCAGCAGCCAATGCAATCGCAATGACTACACGTTGACGCATACCACCAGAAAATTCATGTGGGTATTGATTATAGCGTTTTTCAGGGAAGGGGATACCTACCTGTGTTAAAAGTTCAATCGCACGCTTTTTCGCATCTGCCTTTGATACTTTTTTATGTTGTAAAATAACCTCTGTAATTTGACGACCAACCTTCATTGTTGGATTTAAGCTTGTCATAGGATCTTGGAAAATCATCGCAATGTCATTTCCACGTACTTTCGACATTTCTTTGTCGCTTAATGGTACTAAATCACGACCATTAAATAAAATTTGCCCTGATGCATAAATACCAGGTGGCTGTGGGATCAGTTTCATCAATGCATTGCTTGTTACACTTTTACCAGAGCCAGACTCACCTACGATTGCAAGTGTTTCGCCTTCTTTTAAATCGAAGTTCACGCCACGAACAGCATGGACAAGTCCTGCATATGTTTTGAAATTAATTTTTAAATCTTTTACTTCTAAAATTGTTTTTGCCACATTGGCCACCTCCTTATTTACGTAGTTTTGGATCAAGTGCATCACGTAAGCCGTCACCAACAGCATTGAATGCAAAAATTGTTAATGAAATAAAGATAGCAGGGAAGAATAGACGCCAAGGTGCACTAGCAAGCGCTTTATTCCCTTCAGAAGCCATCGTTCCCCAAGATGCCTGTGGTGCAGGAACACCTAAGCCAAGGTAGCTTAAAAATGATTCTGTAAAAATGGCAGAAGGGATTGTTAATGTCATTGTTACTAAAATAGCCCCTAATGCATTTGGAATTAAATGTTTCAAAATTAAATGTCCTGTATTAGCGCCTAATGTACGAGCAGCTAGTACATATTCTTGGTTTTTAATGGATAATACTTCCCCACGCACAATACGAGCCATATTAATCCAGCCTGTAATAGAGAGGGCAACAATCATTGGGAATAACCCTGGTTGTAAAACAACTAATAATACGATAACAACTAATAAATAAGGAACAGCTGTTAAAACGTCAGCGATACGCATCATGATATTATCTACACGACCGCCTGCTAAACCTGAAATACTACCCCAAAGTACACCAATAATTAAATCGATAATCGCTGCTGTAATCCCGATAAATAGAGAAATACGTGCGCCGTACCAAATACGAACAAAAATATCACGGCCTAAATCATCTGTACCAAACCAAAAATCTGCAGAAGGTGGTGAATTATAAACACCAAGTTGGTCACTGTATTTATATTGTGATAGCATTGGAGCAAAAATTGCCATTAATGCAATGACAATTAATAAAATCAAACCAAAAATCGCCAATTTATTTTGTGAGAAGCGTAAAAATACTTCCTTCCAAAACGATACGGATTTAGCAGCCAATTTATCTGTTGCTTCATGATTGCCACCAACAATTTTAAATTTATCTTTCTCAATTTGTTGCTGTGTCATTACTTTTTGGCTCCTTTCAATTTAATTCGCGGATCAATAAATGTATAAAGAATATCAACAATTAAGATAGCGAATAAAAGGATGATGGAATAGAACACTGTTGTACCCATAATGACCGTATAGTCACGGTTTGTAATACTTTGAACAAAGTGTTTACCTAATCCAGGGATTGCGAAAATATTTTCAATGATGAAACTACCTGTTACAACACCAGCTGTTAATGGGCCTAGATATGTAATAACTGGTAATAGCGCATTACGCAATGTGTGACGGAACACGATTGTCCATTTGCCAAGCCCCTTTGCACGAGCCATTTTTACATATTCACTATGATTTTGTTCAAGCATACTAGAACGTGTTAATTTCGCAATAAAGCCTGCATGTGAGAAAGCGATTGCAAGAGCTGGTAAAATACTATAATTGAAGCCTTTCCAACCACTTACAGGGAATAAGCCTAACTTATAGGCAAAGAAATACTGCATTAAACCAGCTAAAATAAAGGATGGTACTGAAATACCAAGCACCGCAATGGTCGTTGCCAAATAATCTGGGAATTTATTATGATAAAGCGCTGCAATGACACCAGCTAATACACCAAAGCCAATTGCAAGTAGCATTGCTTCAATCCCTAAAGTTAATGAGACAGGGAAACTTTCAGAAATCATATCATTAGTAGAGCGCGCCTTATATTTCATAGATTCGCCAAAATTAAATGAGGCCGTATCGATTAAATAATCTTTATATTGAATATACCAAGGGTTATTTAATCCATACGTTTCGTTTAACTTTTCCTCAATTTGTGGTGGAAAGTTACGTTCGCTCGCAAAAGGACTACCAGGAGCAAGACGCATCAGGAAAAACGTAACCGTTACGATGACGAAAAGGGCTATAAGGATATACATCAGCCTTTTCAAAATATAGTTAATCACATAAAACTCCTCCTTCAATTTACACTCTCAATTGTCAGATAATTTAACACCTTATCGGATTTTAAAAAGAGCTGACTCGTAGCCAATTACGGTACGAGGCAGCTCTTCGTTAGAGAGCTTAAAAAAATCGTAAATATTATTCTACATCAACATATTTAAGTTTGATGTTACCAAGCATATCTGGTTTCATGTTTTTCACGCTATCTTTTTGAACATACAGGTTAGTGTAGTAGTAGATTGGCGCAACAGGGAACTCAGATACAGCGATTCCTTCAGCTTGTTTCAATAGCTCTAAACGTTTTGCAGGATCTGCTTCAACGATAGATTGGTCTAACAATTTTTTGTACTCTGCATTTTCCCAACCAGTATCATTGTTACCGTTAGCTGCAGTGTTGTACATTTCTAAGAATGTGTAAGCGTCGTTATAGTCAGCAATCCAACCCATACGACCTACTTGGTAGTCTAATTGGTTAAGTTTTTCTAAGTAAACTTGCCATTCAGAGTTATCAAGTGTTGTTGAAATACCAAGGTTTTTGCTCCAATTTTCTTGGATGTATTGAGCGATAGCAGCATGTGCTTCACTTGTATTGAATGAAAGTTTGATATTGATTTCGCTTGGATCTTTAATACCTAGTTCTTTCATACCTGCTTCAAGAGCAGCTTTTGCGCCTTCGATATCATTGTCTTTGTAGTAACCACGGTCTTCTTCAAAGCCAGAAATCGCTGAAGGAACCATACCTAATGCAGGTTTTTGCTCACCTTTAGCAACGTTGTCGATTAAGCCTTGACGGTCAATTGCTAAAGTTAATGCTTTACGAATATTTACGTTACCAGTAATTTTATCTTTTGTATTTAATTTGTACCAATATACACCAGCATAGTTAGCTGTTTTTAATGTACCGTCAGCTTTGAAGCCATCGATTGCATCAAGTGCGATAGATCCGTAAGGAGAACCTAAGTAATCAATCTCACCATTTTTGAACATTGTTACAGTAGTTGATTCATTTTCAACCATACCGATATTGATTGTTTCTAAAGCTACATTTGCAGCATCCCAATATTCTGGGTTTTTCTTTAAAACGATTGAATCACTATGTTTCCAAGTATCTAATACGAATGGTCCGTTTGTAACGTAGTCAGCACCAGCGTCTGTGTACCATTCAGTATTTGCTTCAACCACTTTTTGGTTTAATGGAGCATACGTTTTGAAAGCTACTAGCTCTAAGAAGTAAGGTGTTGGTTGTGCTAATGTAACAACTAACGTTTTTTCGTCTTCAGCTTTTACACCAACGCCGTCTACTGCGCCTTCACCTAAGTTATAAGCTTCAGCACCTTGAATTGGGTAAAGTAATGAAGCATACTCAGATGCGTTTTCTGGATTTAAAGCCCATTTCCAAGCATATTCAAAGTCACCAGCAGTTACTGGATCACCGTTTGTCCATTTTGAATCGCGTAAATGGAATGTGTAAGTTAATTGATCTTCACTAATATCCCAAGTTTCAGCAGCACCTGCTACTACTTTACCATCAACATCATATGATAGTAAGTTTTCAAATAGGTTTTGAAGAAGTGCACCAGAAGTAGTATCTGTTGCAAGTCCTGGATGCATTGCTGGTGGTTCAGAAGCTACGATTAAGTTTAACTCTTTAGCAGAAGCTGTTTCAGATGAACCTGAATCTTTACCGTCGTCTTTTGATTTGTCATCAGACGATTCCCCACCAAAGCCACATGCAGCAAGTACTAATGAAAATACTGCAAGGACTGTTAGCAATAAAAACTTTTTGTTTTTGAACATGTAAATCCCCCTTAATACTTTTTTAAGCCATTTGACAAGCTCTTAATTACTATACCAAAAATAGATTGTGCATAAAATAAAAAAGATTCAAATTTATATAGTATTATCTGACATTTTAAATAATAATAAATTTTAATGGTTTAGTGGAGTAAATTATTGAAGTGTTTAGGTGATAAAAATTTGATGTTCATTTGCTAATAAAATCAAAAAATGATTAAAAATAAAAAAGAAAATTGATTATATAGAATTTTCTGTTTTATTAGATAAATATCCCGTTTTTGAAAAATGATTCAAAAGTCTTAGGTGAGATGATTGGATAATTATATGAATTTGTAGAAAATCTTTGAAGAAATAAGTGATTTATTTCATATCTGATATCATTTATTCCATCTTAATAAGTGATGAAGTTCTGAATAGTAAAACGAACAGATAGTTAGGTATAAACCATTTTATAAAAGGAAGCAATAGTTACTTCAGTGTAAAAAAACTGTAGTACAGCATGATTTTACGGAAATTTGCTGTACTACAGTGCTCATCAAGTTATTTAGATGTGTGACCATTTTTCTTTAATTGCAAAACGAGTGCTTCATCGGGATTCATATAAAGTGTTTTTTGTTCAAAATAAATAACAAAGCCAGGTTTAGCGCCATTAGGCTTTTTCACTTGGCGAATCTCTGTATAATCAACAGGTACAGAAGAAGACTCTCTAGCTTTAGAGAAATAAGCAGCGAGTGTTGCGGCTTCTCTTAATGTTGTGTCATCTGGTTCACTTGCATGAATAACAACATGTGAGCCAGGAATATCCTTCGTATGCAACCAAATATCTGTACGTTTTGCTATTTTGAAAGTTAACATATCGTTTTGCTTATTATTTTTGCCAACAGATATAGTGATGCCAGTGGAAGAAAGGTATTGCTCTGGTTCAGGCTTGTGCTGTTTTTTCTTTTTCTTTAAGTGACGTAACTTTAAATAACCTTGCTCTGCTAGCTCTTCTCGAATTTCTTCTATATCTTTTGGTGATGCTTGTTGTACTTGTTGCGCAAGCATTGAAAAATAATCAATTTCCACCTTTGTTTTTTCAAGTTGTTCTTGCACCATAATGAGCGCATTTTTTGCTTTTGTATATTTCGTATAGTAGCTTTGTGCATTTTCAATCGGTGTTTTTCGTTCGCTCAGAGGAATCGTGATTTGTTCTCCCTCTTCACTGTAATAGTTGCTAACCCTTACTTCTTTAGCACCTTTCTCAAATTGATATATATTCGCCATCAGCAGCTCGCCATATAATTGGAATTGATCGAGCTTGGAAGCTTGTTGATAATCTTTTGTTAGTTTTTTAATTTTTAATTGTAATTTGTCTAATTCGTTTTGTAGCCAACGCTCTAAATCGCCAGCCTGTTGTTTTACTCGGTCGCGTTCTGCACGTGCGAAAAATACTCTATCTAACAGTTGGTGAATAGTTGGATAGACAGTCGTATCACCTTGTAAATGTGTTAAACGAATTGGTGAAAAATATGTTTTCTGGTCACTCACTACATAAACAGGTTCTGTTCCACCAGCATGAAAACTAGCCATAAAATGTTTAAAGCGTGTTTGTTGCTCATTTGTTTGGCTAAGTCGATATAATAATTCCTCTGCATGTAATGGAGAGAAGCCCATAAATTGTGAGACAACATCTTTAGCTGTTTTTGTCTCATGAAAAAACGTACTAATTTGTTCATCTGTTACCGCAAGTGGATGCCATTTTTGCTGTGCAGGAGGAGCGATATATGGCTGACCTGGCAAAATAGTACGATAGCTATTTACAGCAGGTGGTAAATGCTTTAAACTATCGATAATTTTTGTCTGCTCTTTATCTATTAGCAGTAAATTACTATGTCGTCCCATAATCTCTGCATGTAATTCTCGCACAATAGGGTCACCAATTTCATTTTTACTCTCGATTTCTACTATTATAATGCGATCAAAATCATGCTGTTTAATTGAAGAAATAAAGCCACCTTCTAAATGCTTACGTAAGAGCATACAAAACATAGGTGGTTCTGCTGGATTGTCAATTGTTTGCTCTGTTAAATGAACACGAGCATAGGATGGGTGGATGGAAAATAGTAATTTATGATTTTGTCCATTTGCACGAATATGAAGAACCACTTCTTGCGTATTGGGCTGATGTATTTTTGTAATACGACCTGTTACTAATTGTTGTAGGTCGACAGTCATTGCATGTGTAAATAAGCCGTCAAATGCCATTTCAAGTCCTCTTTCCAAAAATATATGTGATTTTTGGTCTTTCATCATTATTTGAATAATGTCTTTATCATAGCATTTTTAACACAAGAATGCTTGGATTGACAGGATGTATGTTTATATCATGACAGTATCTTTTATATGTACTGTATTTTTTTATGCTGAAAATATCATAAGTGATAGAGCTTATGTTATAATAAATACAGTATGCGAAGAAAGGTGTGACGAACCTTGGTGCGTAGTATGACTGGTTTTGGCAGAGGTGTCACAACAACTGGGAATGTTCAATTAACTGTAGAAATGCGTTCAGTCAATCATCGTTTTTTAGAAATTCAAACAAAATTCCCAAAAGAATGGCTTGAAGCAGAGGTTTTTGCCAAAAAATTCATTTCACAAGCAATATCACGTGGTAAAATTGATGTGATGGTTTACGTGAAAGATTTAGAGAATATTGAACAATCTATTGCAATTAATTGGTCATTAATAGAAGCGTATCGTAAGGCAAAGGAACAATTAGCAAGTAAAGTACCACTTGAAGAAAAGTGGACAATGCAAGAATTATTATCACTTGAGCAAGCACTTGTTCAAGAAAAACCACAAATGACAGCAACAGATGTATTGCAGGCTGTGGAGAAGGCAATGTCACAAGCAATTGACCAACTTGTCCAAATGCGTGAGCGTGAAGGAAAGGAATTGCATGATGTTGTTGTACAATATAAAGAACAGTTAATGGAGCAAGTGCAGCAAATTCGTGCATTTTCACCACTTGCTGTTGAGCGTTACCGTACACGATTAACAGAAAGAGTAGCTGAAGTTGCTAATGGAACATTATTAGATGATCGTCTGTTAGCGGAAGTAGCGATATTTGCAGAACGAGTAGATATTTCTGAGGAATTGGATCGTTTAGAAAGTCATTTTCAACAACTAGCAGAAACATTGCTTGAAAATGTATCCATCGGACGAAAATTAGATTTCTTAATGCAGGAAATTCATCGTGAAATCAATACGATTGGCTCTAAAAATCAATCGACTGAGGCCGCTGTAGCTGTTGTGCAGGCAAAAACCATTTTAGAGAAAATGCGTGAACAAGTGCAAAATATTGAATAGCATCTGAATGATTAAGGGAGACATGGAGAAAAATGATAAAAGAACGTGGATTATTAATTGTTCTATCAGGTCCATCAGGTGTAGGGAAAGGAACGGTTCGTAAAGAGCTATTTTCTCAGCCGAATACCAATTATGAATATTCCATTTCGATGACAACACGTAATCCCCGTGAAGGTGAAATAGATGGTGTAGACTATTTTTTCAAAAAACGTGAGGAATTTGAAGCGTTAATCGAACAGGGTGGATTGTTGGAACATGCTGAATTTGTTGGCAATTACTACGGTACACCGCTAGCTTATGTCCATGAAACATTAGATGCTGGTCGTGATGTATTTTTAGAAATTGAGGTACAGGGTGCAGCACAAATTCGCCAAAAGGCACCAGATGCTTTATTCATCTTTTTAGCACCGCCAAGTTTGACTGAACTAAAGGATCGTTTAGTTGGACGTGGAACGGAAACCGTCGATGTCATTGCGAAGCGTATTGCAACGGCAAGTGAGGAGCTAGAAATGATGAGTCTTTACGATTATGTGGTGGAAAATGATGAGGTCACGAATGCTTGTGATCGTATTAATGCTATTATTAAAGCAGAACATTGTCGTAGAGAACGAGTTGAAAAAAGATATTTGTCCATGTTGAAGGGAGAGTAAAATTATTATGTTATATCCATCAGTAGATGCATTAAAAAAAGAAATCGATTCAAAATATTCTTTAGTGAGCTTAGCATCAAAGCGTGCTCGTCAAATGCAGGAAGAGCCAGGTACAGAACGTTTACACCGCTATGTTTCTCATAAATATGTTGGGAAAGCATTAGAAGAAGTGGCATCAGGTGTACTAACAAAAGTAACGCAGGATGAATCAACTGTGTACGAGGACGAAGTATAAGCATTCGTCAAACAGGCTGTAACACCCCATTTGGGAGAAGAACTGTTTGTAAAAGCCCGATTGGTGACAATGAATAATCAGTAGGAAAGATGATTGGCTAAATTCACTATGTCTACTGATTGACATTTCACTTTATACAAAATGCTGAAAGCTCCCGAGGATTTTCCTTTGGGAGCTTATCATTTGAAAGGATGGCCTATTACAATGAATAAAAATATTTTGCTTTGTGTTTCGGGTGGTATCGCTGTTTATAAAGCTGTTGCACTAGTGAGTAAGCTATCTCAGGCAGGAGCGAATGTGAAAGTCATTATGACAGCATCAGCACAACAGTTTGTGACACCACTTAGTTTTCAGGTGATGTCCAAAAATGATGTATTTTATGATACGTTTGATGAAAAGGATTCACATGTGATTGCACATATCGACTTAGCGGATTGGGCGGATTTAGTATTAGTAGCCCCAGCTACAGCAAATGTCATTGGTAAGCTAGCGAATGGCATTGCGGATGATATGTTAACAACCACTTTACTTGCTACGACAGCCCCTGTTTGGCTGGCACCTGCAATGAATGTCCATATGTATGACCATCCAGCTGTGAAACGAAATATAGCCCAGCTTGCAGAGGATGGTTATCAATTTATTGAGCCGTCTGAGGGCTTTTTAGCTTGTGGTTACGTGGGCAAAGGGCGTTTGGAAGAACCAGAGAAAATTACGGCACTTGTTCAAACATTTTTTGAAGGTGAGCCATCATGAGTTTGCTAATTGCCGAAGTCATCGTGGACGTGGCTACTTATCATGTCGATCGTCCATTCGATTATCAAGTACCAATAGAATGGCAGACGGTTATTGAAACTGGGTGTCGCGTGAAAGTGCCCTTTGGTCCACGTAATGTACTTGGGTTCGTTGTTGGCTTAAAGGATACGACAGATGTACCAGCAGGAAAAATTAAGCCGATTGCAGAAGTGTTGGATATGGAGCCTGTATTAACAAAAGAAATGTTAGCGATGGCAAAATGGTTGAAAAATAATACGATTTGCTATGAAATTGATGCCCTACAAGTAATGTTACCATCTGCATTAAGAGCGAAGTATGAAAAAATAGTGGTTTTACAGGTGGAAAAAGAGCACTTACCAGTAGATGTACAAGGATTTTTTCAAAAACGACAACAAGTGAATATGAAAGAATTTGAACGAGCTGACCTACTACCACTATTAAAGCAATTAATCGTCCAAAAAATGGTGAAAATTGACCATGTAGTGAAGCAGCAAGGCAATGTCAAAGCTGTGCGGATGGTGAAAATTACGCAAGAGGCACAAGTGATTGCACAAGCCATTGCAGATACGACAAGAGCAGTGAAACAACGATTATTACTAGAGTGGATGCTTCAACATCTAGGAGAAATTTTTACACCACAGCAAATTTGTGAGGAAGTAGGCATTTCATCAGCTGTTTTACAGGCAGTTATCGAAAAAGAAGTGGCTCATTATACGCAGGAGGAAGTGTACCGTGATCCATTTACAAAGGATGTCACACGCACGCAATCTTTACAGCTTACAGCAGAGCAGCATGTCGTATTAAAGGCGATTAGTGAAGCGATGGAAGAACAAGTTGCTAAAACATTTTTAGTACAGGGTGTAACAGGGAGCGGTAAAACAGAGGTGTATTTACAGGCGATACAAAAAGTATTGAATGAAGGCAAGCAAGCGATTATGCTTGTACCTGAAATTGCCCTAACACCTCAGATGACGGAGCGTTTTCGTAGCCGCTTTGGTGAGCTAGTAGCCGTGATGCACAGCGGTTTATCTGTTGGCGAGAAATATGATGAATGGCGCAAAATTCAACAAGGTAAAGTAAGTGTGGTTGTTGGTGCACGTTCTGCTATTTTTGCACCATTTACAAATTTAGGACTAATTATTTTAGATGAAGAGCATGAATCTACGTATAAACAGGAAGATTCACCACGCTATCATGCACGTGATGTAGCTATCTGGCGTAGTGTCTATTATCAATGTCCTGTTATTTTAGGCAGTGCTACGCCTGCACTTGAATCTTTTGCAAGAGCGAAAAAAGGTGTATATACCTTATTAACGCTCAAACAACGTGCATTACAGCAAGCATTGCCAACAGTTTTTATAGCGGATATGCGTGAGGAGCTACAAAAAGGAAATCGCTCTATGTTTTCGCAGCAGCTTGTGGAAGCAATACGTATTCGATTGATGAAGCAAGAGCAAATGGTATTATTTTTAAATCGACGTGGCTACTCTTCTTTTGTGCTGTGTCGGGATTGTGGAACGGTCGTTCAATGTCCAAATTGCGATATTTCATTAACCTATCATCGCACAACAGAAAAGCTAAAATGTCACTATTGTGGATATGAGGAACGAGTACCTCAAATTTGTCCACAATGTCAAAGCGACCATATTCGTTATTTTGGCACAGGTACACAAAAGGTAGAGGAAGAAATTTATAAACTTTTTCCAGAGGCAAGAGTGCTGCGAATGGATGTAGATACGACAGCACAAAAAGGAGCGCATGAAACGATATTACAAGCATTTGGTGAAGGACAAGCAGATATTTTACTAGGAACGCAAATGATTGCGAAAGGGCTGGATTTTCCTAATATTACGCTTGTTGGGGTATTGAGTGCGGATACATCGCTCCATTTACCTGATTATCGTGCGGCTGAACGAACATTTCAATTGCTTACACAAGTAAGTGGGCGAGCTGGGCGACATGATAAGCCTGGTGAGGTCATTGTCCAAAGCTATACACCTGACCACTACGCGATTGAATTAGCCAAAACACAGGACTATGAACCGTTTTATGAGCGTGAAATGTTTTTACGGCGACGTTTTAGCTATCCGCCGTACTATTTTGTGACATTGATTCAAATTACACATGAGGATGTCATGATGGCAGCAGAATATGCAGGACGGGCAGCAGACTGGTTGCAAGCTAATTTATCACAGCAAACAGCCATCATTGGTCCAACAGCAGCAAGTATTAGCCGTCTCCAAAATAGATATCGCTATCAATGTTTGATAAAATATAAAATTGAACCAAATTTGATTAACGTATTACAACGATTGCTTGCGATGTACCGAGCAGAATGGACGAAGCAAGGCATATTGATGACAATAGATTTAGATCCATCGACCATATAACAAACAGAAGTGAGGAAAATAGAATGGCTATTAAAACAGTAGTAGAGCATCCAGCTCAAATTTTATCAACACCATGTACAGAAGTAACAGAAATTAATGAAGAAATTATAGCATTGCTTGATGATTTATATGACACGATGGTGGAGTATGATGGTGTCGGTATTGCTGCACCACAAATTAATGTTGGTCTACGTGTGGCCATTGTAGAGCTTGGTGAGGAACGAGATATTTTAGAAATGATTAATCCGACTGTTATCGAAACGGATGGAGCAGAAGTGGATATTGAAGGCTGTCTTAGCTTTCCAGGGTTATATGGTGAAGTGGAACGTCCTGATTATGTAAAAATTGAAGCATGTGACCGTGAAGGGCGTGTTTACGAGCTAGAAGCGGGTGGCTTTGATGCACGAGCCATTTTACATGAAATTGACCATTTAGATGGTGTATTATTCAATGATAAAATTCAGCGTATTCTTACAGAAGAAGAATTAGAAGCTTTATATGCAGAAGCAGAAGAGGAGGAGTAATATGACATCTATCGTCTTTATGGGAACACCTGATTTCTCTGCACCCATTTTGCGTATGCTATATGAAGAAGGCTATGCAATTAAGGCAGTTATCACACAGCCAGACCGTCCTGTAGGAAGAAAGCGTGTTTTAACACCTCCTCCTGTAAAAGCGGCAGCATTAGAATTAGGCTTACCCGTTATTCAACCTGAAAAATTGCGTGGCTCAGCGGAGTTACAGCAAATTATAGATTTACAACCAGATTTAATTGTTACAGCAGCTTTTGGGCAAATTTTGCCGAAGGAGCTATTAGTTACACCACCACTTGGCTGTATTAATGTACATGCCTCTTTATTACCAAAATATCGTGGAGGAGCGCCTATTCATCAAGCGATTATAGATGGTGAAAAAGAAACAGGTGTCACGATTATGTATATGGCAGAGAAGCTAGATGCAGGTGATATTATTTCGCAAAGTGCTATTCCAATCGAGGCAGAGGACCATACAGGAGCACTTTTTGACAAGCTGAGCAACGTCGGTCGTGATTTATTAAAAAATACACTTCCTTCTATTATAAATAAAACAAATAGTCGTACTGTACAGGATGAGACACAAGTATCATTTGCCAGCAACATTTCTCGTGAGCAGGAGCGTATTGATTGGACAGAGGATGCAACTACTTTATACAATCAAGTACGTGGTTTACATCCGTGGCCAGTTGCCTATACAACGTTTGAAGAAGGAAATTTCAAAATTTGGTGGGCAAAGGTTGGGCAAAGTAAGCATGATGCACAGCCGGGTACAGTTGTAGCCATTGCAAAGGATCACTTTGAAGTAGCAGCAGGAAATGGCTCCACACTGGCATTATATGATATTCAACCAGCAGGTAAAAAACGTATGACAGCTGAAGAATATTTACGCGGTACAGGCTCTAAATTGCAGATTGGAGATCAATTTCAATGAGTAAAAAAAGTGTAGTAATTTGGAATGGTAATGTACGTGATGCGGCATTATCTATTTTACTTGCAGTAGATAAAAGTCAGGCATACAGTAATTTACTGTTAAATGAAACGATTAAACGACATAAAATAGAGGCGAAAGATCGTGCATTATTAACGGAAATCACCTATGGCACCTTGCAACATAAAATGACATTGGATTATTATTTAGAGCCGTTTATTCGTGGTTCAATTGACCATTGGGTACGTTGGCTACTACGCCTATCCTTATATCAAATACATTATTTGACACGTATCCCACCACATGCAGCAGTAAATGAAGCGGTGGAAATTGCGAAGCGTCGTGGCCATAAGGGGATTGCCTCAACGGTTAATGGAGTTTTGCGCTCTGTGCTACGTCAAGGGGTAACTTCAACAGCGGCTATTGAAAATCCAATTGAACGTCTTGCAATTGAAACAAGCCATCCCCATTGGCTTGTACAGCGTTTTGTTGATAATTACGGCATGGAAGTAGCAAGTGACATGCTGCACGAAAATAACAGACCGCCTGTGCAAACGGTACGTGTGAACACACTTAAAGCTACGGTAGAGGAAGCGATTGCTAGCCTACAAGCAGAAGGATTGACGGCTAAACAGAGTGATATATTACCAGAATGTCTGCATATTACAGATGGTCAGCCTGCTCGTACAAAAGCATTTCAAGAAGGATTGATTACGATACAGGATGAAAGCTCTATGTTGCCTGCAAATGTTCTACAGCCGTCACCAGGTATGCGTGTTTTAGATATGTGTGCAGCACCAGGAGGGAAAACAACACATTTAGCAGCCATTATGCAAAATGAAGGCAGTATTTTGGCAACAGACCTTCATCCACATAAATTAGATTTAATCGACCAAAATATAGAGCGTTTAGGTATTGAAATTGTTGAAACAGCACCGATTGATGGGCGTAAAGCACCTGTTTTTTTACAGCAAGAATCTTTTGATGCTGTTTTAGTGGATGCACCATGTAGTGGCTTAGGTGTAATGCGCCGTAAACCAGATATTAAGTATACGAAACGTGAGGAAGATTTAGCGAATCTCCAAAAAATACAGATTGACTTGCTTGATGCTGCCACAAAAGTATTAAAAATCGGTGGTAAACTTGTTTATAGTACTTGTACAGTCGATAAAAAAGAAAATGAAGGCACAGTGGAAGCCTTTTTAGCACAACATCCCGAAATAGAAGCGATTGAACTACAATCATTACCGAAGGAATTAGCAGAAAAGCAAGCGAATGGTATGCTACAAGTCTTTCCGCAAGATTTTGGTAGTGACGGTTTCTTTGTAGCTGCTTTTCGTAAAAAAGGAGGATCCAACTAATGATGGATCAAGAGAAATTTAATGAACGTATTAACGATTTAGTAGAAGAAGCAGAAGAAAAACCTGCCCGACGTGTCAAAAAAGAGAAGGTAAATTTAAAAGAATCCATTTATTCTTTACAGCCACAGCAATTAGAAGAATGGTTGAAAGAGCAAGGAGAAAAACCTTTCCGAGCAACACAAATTTTTGATTGGTTGTATAATAAACGTGTCAAAACATTTGAGGATATGTCTAATTTATCAAAAGGTTTACGTGAGAAGTTAGAGGCAAACTTTGCTTTAACGACACTATCAACAATCATTAAGCAAGAATCAAAAGATGGAACGATTAAATTTTTATTCCAATTACAAGATGGTTATTCTATTGAAACAGTATTAATGCGCCACGAATATGGTAATTCTGTTTGTGTAACGACACAGGTAGGTTGCCGTATTGGTTGTACATTCTGTGCATCGACACTAGGTGGCTTAAAGCGTCATTTATTAGCTGGAGAAATTGTGGAGCAAGTAGTGAAGGTGCAGCAAACATTAGATGAGGTGGGCGAGCGTGTATCCCATATCGTCATTATGGGTATTGGTGAACCTTTCGATAACTATGATGCGATGATGAATTTCTTAAAAGTCATCAACCATGAAAAAGGATTAAATATTGGTGCACGTCATATTACAGTATCAACATCAGGGATTGTGCCAAAAATTTATCAATTTGCTGATGAGCAATTACAAATTAACTTTGCGGTGTCTCTACATGCGCCAAACCAAGAAGCACGTCAAAAATTAATGCCGATTGCACGTGCTTATAAATTAGATGAATTGATGGAAGCAGTTCGTTACTATACAAACAAAACAGGTCGACGTGTTAGCTTTGAGTATGGGTTAATGTCTGGTGAAAATGATTCAGTGGAAGTTGCAGAGGAATTAGCAGCTTTAATCAAAGGAATGAAATGTCATGTGAATTTAATCCCTATCAATTATGTGCCAGAACGTGATTATATTCGTACATCACGTAGTCGAATTTTTGCCTTTGAGAAAGCATTAAAGAAAAAGGGTATTAACGTAACAATCCGCCGAGAACAAGGTGCTGATATCGCCGCTGCGTGTGGTCAATTACGTGCGCAAGAGAGAGCAGAAGAAACGAGGTGACCAATGTGCAATACACAGTTGAAAGTGATGTTGGGTTAAAACGAGCAATTAATGAAGACCGTGCTGCATTTTTTAGACGTCCTGATGGCTTTGCATTAGCACTTATAGCAGATGGTATGGGTGGACATAATGCAGGCGATGTAGCAAGCGAGATGGCTGTCAAACAGATGGAAGCTATTTTTTTACAAGCAGAGACACATCAATTTGCATCAATAACTTTAAAAAATGAATGGTTATTACAAACGATCAAGCAATTAAATACAAACATCTATAACTATTCATTATCACATGAAGACTG
The DNA here is from genome assembly GCF_026012395.1 of Lysinibacillus piscis. GTDB lineage: Bacteria > Bacillota > Bacilli > Bacillales_A > Planococcaceae > Lysinibacillus > Lysinibacillus piscis. The sequence goes on along the minus strand of NZ_BRZA01000001.1, from coordinate 569,040 downwards.
TAAAGGAATGGGAACAACTCTCATCGCTGTATTAATAGAAGGAAGTCATTGCTTCATTGCACATGTTGGTGATAGTCGTGTTTATCATTTCTATGAAGATGGTGCACAGCAAATTACGAAAGACCATTCCTATGTCAATGTGTTAGTCGAAAATGGTGAAATTAGTGAGGAAGAAGCATTAACGCATCCAAAGAAAAATTTCATTTTAAAATCACTTGGCACAGAGGAAACCATTGAACCTGATTTTTATGAGGTAGAATTGCAAGCTAGCTCCTATTTGCTGATTTGTTCAGATGGCTTGAGTAATAAATTGTCGATGGCTGAAATGGTTGCTATTTTGGCATACCCTAGCTCACTCAAGAAAAAAGGTCAACAGCTCGTTCATTTGGCTAATGTGAGTGGGGGGGAAGACAATATTTCACTTGTACTACTCACAGCACAAGAAGAGGAGGTGTAAGAATGCTTGTAGGAAAAAGGATTAGTGACCGCTATAAAATTATCGAGCTAATAGGTGGTGGCGGCATGTCACATGTGTATTTAGCGCATGATATGATTTTAAATCGTGATGTAGCCATTAAAGTATTACGCTATGATTTTTCTAATGAAGAGGAATTACACCGCCGCTTTCAACGTGAGGCATTGTCTGCTACAAGCCTTACACACCCTAATATTGTGAGTATTTATGATGTAGGGGATGATGGTGACTTACATTATATCGTGATGGAGTATGTCAAAGGGAAAACATTAAAGCAATATATACAAGAGTTTGCCCCTATTTCACCTGCTCGCAGTGTGCATATTATGAAGCAGTTGACATCAGCGATTGCGATTGCACATGAAAACCATATTATCCATCGAGACATTAAACCGCAAAATATTTTAATGGATGCAGAAGGCAATGTGAAAATTGCCGATTTTGGTATTGCAATGACTTTGAGTGCTACTTCTTTTACACAAACAAATTCAGTGTTGGGGACAGTACATTACTTGTCACCAGAGCAAGCACGTGGTGGTACAGCAACAAACAAATCCGATATTTATGCACTAGGCATTGTGTTATATGAATTATTAACAGGTGAATTGCCCTTCTCAGGAGAATCGGCTGTATCAATTGCATTAAAGCATTTACAATCAGAAACACCATCTGTACGTGCATTTGATGCAACTATTCCACAAAGTGTGGAAAACGTTGTATTAAAGGCAACGGCAAAAGATTCCCTACATCGTTATGCTACAGTGGAGGAAATGCAGGAGGATTTGGAAACGGTTCTATCACCAAGTCGTATACAGGAGCCAAAATTTGCAACACCTATCGATCATGACGCTACAAGAGCTATTCCGATTATTAAAGATCCAAAAGTTCAGCATGCAGAGGATTTGGATCAAACCAAGGCGATGGCCCCAGTTACGATGACAACTACAAAGTCGGTCGAAAAAGTGTCAGCACCAATCAAGAAGCCCAAAAAGAAAAAATGGCCTTTGTATATAGCAAGTATTGTGACAGTTCTTATTGCGCTATTTTTATTCCTGTTATTTGCAACAGATTTATTTAGCCCGAAAAAAATAACTGTTCCGAATGTAGCTAATTTGACAGTAGAAGAAGCGACACAGAAATTAGAAGCTTTAGGTTTTGTCGTCAGCGAGGAAACACAGGAGCGTTATGATGAACAAGTGGAACAAGGGAATGTTATCGAAACAGATCCACCTGAAGGAAAAGAACGGATAAAAGAAACTGAAATTACGCTAGTAGTTAGCCTTGGTGTTGCAGCAACAAAGGTAGATGATTATGTAGGTAAATCGATACAGCAAGTAGAGAAATTGTTGCGAGACACATTTGCGCATATCGAAATCAATTCCATTTATTCAGATGAACCAGAAGGCACGATTATTAAGCAAACACCACAAGCTGGTGAAGAAGTGATTGCTAAAGATACGACAATTGTTTTTCAAGTGAGTCAGGGTGTTGAAATGGTGACGATTGATGATGTCAAAAATTATACAAAAAAGCAAATGGATGCTTATGTCGAACGAAAAGGGCTTAAGTGGCGTATCGTACGTGAAGAGCACAATGAGCAAATTGCTGCAGGAAGTGTTATTTCACAAACACCAGAGGCAAATACAGAGGTACAAAAAGGTTCTACGATTGATGTGATTATGAGTAAGGGACCTGCTGAAAAACCTGTAAAAACATGGGTGCAAACGATTAAAATCGAATATAAACCGTCAGAAGAAGGTATTGAGCAAATGATTCGCGTTGAAATTCAAGATAAGAATCACACGATGCTCAAACCATATGAGGAATTTCCGATTATGACGGATATTGACTATCGCATAACACTTGTAGTGGCAGAAGGTGAAGAGGCAGCTTATAAAATCATTCGAGACTCAGAAATTATTGCAGAAGACAAAATTAACTATAACGATCCAAAATTTAACTAAGGGGGAGTTGGATGGCATTAGGCCAAATTCGTAAAGCATTGAGCGGTTATTATTATGTGTATGATGGTCAGGAGCTTATACAATGTCGAGGACGTGGTGTATTCCGTAATCGTGGGGAATCACCACTTGTTGGAGATATTGTCGAGTATACATTAGAAATAGAGGGCTCAGACGGGACAATTCAAAAAATAATGGAGCGACAAAACGAATTAGTGCGTCCTCCCATTGCCAATATTGATCAAGGCATTTTAGTATTTTCTGTGAAAGAGCCTGATTTTAACTCTATTTTGCTAGATCGATTTCTTGTTGTATTGGAATCATTCCATGTACATCCCATTATTTGCTTAACTAAAATGGATTTATTGGCTGCAAATGAGCAAGAAGAACTGAATAGCTATATACAAGATTATGAAAGTATGGGCTATACGGTTTTGCAAACGTATAAAGATGAGGAAGAATTAGTCGAGCGATTACAACCTATTTTAAAGGGGAAAACATCTGTACTAGCAGGTCAATCAGGTGTTGGCAAATCTACATTACTAAATACGTTAATTCCTAGTTTGAATTTAAAGACAGGGATTATTTCGCAAAGCTTAGGGCGAGGGAAGCATACGACACGCCATGTGGAGCTAATCGAAGTTTGTGATGGTTTACTTGCAGATACACCTGGCTTTAGCTCCTTTGATTTTGATACAATTGACAAGGAAGAGCTTGGCTCCTGCTTCCCTGAAATGGCGCAGCTTGCAGATAACTGTAAATTCAGAGGCTGTCTGCATTTAAAGGAACCTAAATGTGCAGTGAAAGAGGCTGTAGCAACAGGTGACATTCGAGCATATCGTTACAAGCATTATGAGCAGTTTATCCAAGAAATTATCGATAGAAAGCCGAGGTATTAAGGATGATACAAATCGCACCATCTATTTTAGCAGCGAATTTCGCTAAATTAGGAGACGAAGTAAAAGAAGTAGAACAAGCAGGCGCAAAACTAATTCATATTGATGTAATGGACGGTCATTTCGTACCGAATATTTCATTTGGCGCAATCGTATTAGAAGCGATTCGCCCATTAACAACATTGCCATTAGATGTTCATTTAATGATTGAAAACCCTGATCAGTATATTGAACAATTTGCAAAAGCAGGTGCAGATTATATTACAGTGCATGTGGAAGCATGTCGCCATTTACACCGTACAATCCAGTTGATTCGTTCATATGGTGTGAAGCCGGGGGTTGTATTAAATCCACATACACCGATTGAGACAATTCAGCATGTGCTAGAGGATATCGATATGGTGTTATTTATGACCGTGAATCCAGGCTTTGGTGGTCAAAAATTCATTCCCTCTGTTGTACCAAAAATTGAAGCATTAGCAACAATCATTCAAGAACGTGGCTTAAATATTGACATCGAAATTGATGGAGGTATTACGGCTGAAACAATCGTACCTTGTGCAAAAGCAGGAGCAACTATTTTTGTGGCAGGTTCGGCGATTTATAGTAAAGAAGATCGAACAGCTGCATTACAGGAAATTTTAGCTGCTGGTGAGGCTGCTGTACAAAAATGACTATCGTCGTGATTTGCGCAGGTGGCCCACAAGGAGAGCTCTGTTCTTTCACAACCTATCAGCAACAGCAAAATGTGCATTTTATCGGTGCTGATCGTGGCGCATTGTATTTAATTGAACAGGGCATTACGCCACATGCTATTGTTGGTGACTTTGATTCATTGACAGCAGAGGAATATCAGTTGGTGATTACGCATACGCATGACAGTGAGCGATTCCAAGAGGAAAAGGACGAAACAGATACAGATTTAGCGCTGCTTAAGGCACTTCGCTATGCACCTACAGAAATTATTTTAACAGGTGTAACAGGTGGTCGTTTAGATCATTATGAAGCAGCAATTCGTTCGATTTATCGTTTACAAAAGGAGTATCCACACATTGCGTTCAAAATTGTGAATCAAACCAATGTCCTGCAATTTTTAATGCCTGGTACACATCGTATTCCAGCGAATCCAAATTATCGTTATTTATCTTTTTTTGCACATGAAGAGCCGATTAAAAATGTCACATTACGGCATGTTAAATATGAAACGACCGATGTAGATATATCACTAGGTACATCTATGTTCACCAGCAATGAAATAATAGGAGATGCAGGGTCTATATCTTTCTCACAAGGCATATGTTTAATGATAAGAAGCATAGATTAACGTGAGGGGGAGAAAGTGTTGAAGGTCTACACGTTCCAGCTACCAAAAGTGGTTAGTAGCATTACACGTACATGCATCAACCTATTTAAAAAAGACAAGAAAGTCAAAAAATCCGACTAATCACAGTCGGATTTTTTGTGTAAGTAAAAACGGACAGAGAATCTTTCTCTGTCCGTTTTATTGTGAAGCGACGATTAAACGCGCTCAACTTTACCTGATTTTAATGCACGAGCAGAAACCCATACACGTTTTGGTTTGCCGTCTACTAAAATACGAACTTTTTGAAGGTTAGCACCCCAAGTACGTTTGTTAGCGTTCATAGCATGAGAACGGTTGTTACCAGTACGAGTTTTACGACCAGTGATTACACATTGTTTTGGCATAATATATTTCCTCCTTACTGTTAATGCTGAAAGATAATTATTTCAGTTCGGTATTTCACATACCATAATAATTTAACATACCATGACGTTCAGTGCAACAGTTTTCACATAACCTTTCAAGAAAAAAACCTTTACACCTATAATGGATTTATTTTCCACGGTAGCCGAGCTTTGTAGATACTTGCTGTCCTGTTGCTATGAGCTGTTGTGCTAGATAATCGATTTTTTCTTGAGATACATTGAAGCTGACAAAGCCGATACTTACAGCACCAATAATTTCACCAAAACCATTAAAAATCGCAACAGCTATAGAAGAAGTTCCCGCTGTACGCTCACCATGACTAATAGCAAAGCCCTGCGTTTTAATTTGCTCAAGCTGCGTCTCAATTTGTGCAATCTCTTCTGCTGGAACAAGCTGCTGTAAAATTTCTTTAGCACGACTTGTCGACATTGCAGCAAGGATGGCCTTATTTGCTGCTCCGATATGCATAGGTACACGAATGCCTAATTGGTCATAAATGCGAATAGGATTGGAAGGGTTGTCAATTCTTTCGATAATAATCGTATCTAAGTCAGCAGGTTTATTTAAATAAACACTTTCTCCTACTAATCGAGCTAGTTGCTCTAACTCTATTCTAATTTTGCTGATGTAATCCATTGTATCGTATACTTGTAAGCCAATTTCCATCCATATTGTCCCCAGATGATAGTGCTTCGTTTTGCTATCTTGTGTCACCATGCCTTGTTTAATCATGGCTTGTAAAATTCTATGTAATGTACTTAGCGGTAGGTCACATTTAGTGGATATTTCTGAAATGGACATACCATTTATATTAGCTGTAGAAGCTAAAATTTTGGTAATAATCATTGCACGTTCTAATAATTGCATATACCTTTTCCTCCTTAGATTATATCTAGCACTGTTTATTCAATTAAATCTTATGTAATGGCGTCATAAAATGTCTCTTCAAAATTGATTATACCTAGAAGCCTTCTGTTGAACAAAAATAAAAATTTTCTAAATATATTGACAGTATAGCATGAAAGGAATATATTTTTCATATAAACTTTCCTTTGTGCGGAAATCAATTCCGTTAAACGGAAAAAGGAGTGGGATAATGCATTATTGTTCATCTATGTATGCTCCATTAAAGCATGTGATTGTCAAACATCCGAAAGAGGCATTTCAAAATCAAGACCATTTACATGCAGAATGGCAAACATTTAATTACTTAGCAGAGCCTAATTATGCTGAAGCTGTCAATGAATATGCTGATTTTATAGCCATTTTGGAAAAGCATGTTGAGCAGATTGACTATTTACCAAAATCAGCGACTGTTGGCTTAGATTCGCTTTATGCACATGATCCAGTGAAATTTACACCAAAGGGAGCCATTATTTTAAAGTCTGGTAAAACATTAAGACAGCCAGAAGCGACTGTTTATAAAGAATTTTTAACAGCAAAAGGTATACCGATTATTGGTGAGTTAACTGGTGAAGCTGTATCAGATGGTGGAGATATTGTTTGGTTAGATGATCGTACATTAGCTGTGGGGAGAGGCTATCGTACAAATGATGAGGCGATTCGTCAATTGAAGGATATGACGGCTGATATGGTGGATGAATTTATCGTTGTACAGTTGCCACATGATTTAGGTGAAGCAGAATGTCTACACTTGATGTCCTTTATTAGTATGGTGGACAAGGATTTAGCTGTTGTCCATTCACGTTTGATGCCAGTCTTTTTCCGCCAACTGTTACTAGCACGAGGCATTCAATTAGTTGAGGTGCCAAAGGAAGAATATGATACGCTTGGCTGTAATGTATTAGCGCTAGCACCAAGATTGTGTGTGATTCCAAGTGGTAATCCAGTGACGAAGCAACAATTAGAGGCTGTGGGTGCAAGCGTGTATGAATATAAGGGCGATGAAATTACAGTTAAGGGAACAGGTGGGCCAACGTGCTTAACTTGCCCAGTGATTAGAGGATAAGGAGATGGATGAAAATGTTTAAAAATGTAATCGTGAAAAATCCAGGAAATAGTTTTATTAATGGCTTAACAACAAGTGATTTAGGGAAACCAATTTTAGAAAAATTATTTAAGCAACATGTACAATATGTAGAAGCATTAAAAAAATGTGGTGTTGAAGTCACACAATTAGAAGCAGATGAAGCATTCCCAGATTCTACATTCGTTGAAGATACAGCCGTTTTAACAGCCGAATTTGCCATTATTTCAAATCCAGGTGCAGCGGCGCGTAATCGTGAAATTGAAGCGATGGAGCCGGCAGTTAAAAAATTCTACGACAAAGTTTACTATATTCAGGCGCCAGGTACACTTGATGGTGGAGATGTATTACAAGCAGAGAAGAAGTTTTATGTAGGGATTTCGGATCGTACAAATGAAGAAGGCGCACGTCAATTCAAGGAAATCGTCGAAAAAGAAGGCTATGAAGCAACGATTATCCCATTAAAAGAATTTTTCCACTTAAAAACAGGTATTGCTTATGTGGGAGAAAATCGTATGGTGCTGGCTGGCGAATTTGTTAATCATCCTGCTTTTGCTTCTTATGACAAAATCGTGATTCCAAAAGAAGATGAATACTCAGCAAACTGTATTCAAGTAAATGATTATGTCATTATTCCAGCAGGCTATCCAGAAACAAATCGCAAGTTAACAGCACTTGGTTATCAAACAATTGAATTAGAAATGTCAGAATTCCAAAAACATGATGGCGGTTTAAGCTGCTTATCTTTACGATTTTAATGAAGAATGCCCAATCAATGGATGAAACATTGATTGGGTCATTTAAGGCTTTAATGTCAGAATATTTTTGAAATAGATAGAGAAAGAGGGGGAGAACATTGAATAATGAACAACATGATCACACATTAAAACGTTCGATGAAAAGTCGCCATTTACTTATGTTATCACTGGGGGGCGTTATTGGGACAGGCTTATTTTTAAATGTTGGCTATACGATTAATCAGGCTGGACCTGGTGGCGCATTAATTGGTTATTTATTTGGTGGCTTAATTTTATTTATGGTGATGAATTGTCTTGGTGAATTAGCAGTTTATATGCCTGTAACAGGTTCTTTTCAAACATATGCGACTCGCTTTATTAACCCAGCAGCAGGCTTCTCTTTAGGTTGGATGTATTTTGTTGGCTCTGCGGCAACGGCTGGTGTTGAATTTACCGCAGCGGGTATTTTAATGCAGCATTGGTTCCCTGATATTCCGATTTGGATATGGTGTGCTATTTTTATGGCTTTGCTATTTATATTAAATGCTTTAACAACAAGAGGTTTTGCAGAGGCAGAGTTTTGGTTTGCTGGTATTAAAGTTATAGCGGTCATTGCCTTTATCATTATCGGTGTAGCAGCTATCTTTGGCATCATTCCTTTAGCAGATCGCCCAACACCACATTTCACAAATTTAGCACCATCTGGTTGGTTCCCAGCAGGTATTACCATTATTTTTGTAACCATGATGAATGTTATTTTCTCTTATCAAGGGTCTGAGCTTGTAGGTATTGCAGCTGGTGAGACAGAAAACCCAGAGAAAAATATTCCAAAGGCGATTCGTACGATTATCTTTAGAATTATTGTCTTTTATATTGCTTCTATTATTGTATTATCTGCTATTTTCCCAGCATCTGAACTTGGTTTGCTGGAAAGTCCGTTTGTTACATTAATGAAAATTGCTGGTGTGCCGTATGCAGCGGATATTATGAATTTTGTTATTTTAACAGCGATTTTATCAGTTGGTAACTCTTGTCTTTTTGCATCTACACGTTTACTGTGGTCTATGTCGAATGAAGGAATGGCACCTAAAATGTTTGGGCGATTAACAAAAAATAAAGTTCCATTAAATGCTTTGATATTTACTATGTTGTTTTCATTATTATCATTATTAACAAGCGTTATGGAAGCGGATACAGTATTTGTTATTTTAATGTCTGTAGCAGGTATTTCCGTAACCATTTCTTGGATGGGGATTTGTGCATCTCAATTTATGTTCCGTCGCCATTTTATCCAAAATGGTGGTAATATAGCGGATTTAAAATTTAAAACACCCTATTATCCATTAATACCGATTATTTGTATGGCATTTTGTGTATTGATTCTTGTCTTTTTAGCATTCGATCCAACACAATTGATTGGTTTACTTTATGGTATCGGCTTCTTTATTGCCTGTATGATTTTCTTTAAAGTAAAATTGAGTAAACAATATAAGGCCCCTACAAATAAATGAATTTAACAGCAAGAGGAGACTTTTTATGAATACTTATTTTTGGAATACACCTGAAACATTACGTGCATTGCTCTGTGAACTTGTCAGTTGGGAAAGTAGAACATTGACAAAAGGTGAAAATGACTTTGCTTATAAACTAAGAGATAAATTGCAAACACTTTCTTATTTTCAACAACAACCACAATATATTGAATTACATGATGCAGGATTAGGACGGCACGCTGTCACAGCCTTATATAAGCACCCAGAGGCAACGAAAACGGTTGTGCTCATCAGCCATTTCGATACAGTGCATACGGAGGAATACGGTGAGCTAGAGTCACTTGCCTTCCATCCAGAGGAGCTAACGACAAAGCTGATGGAACCTAAATATTTTAAAGATTTACCAGAATCCGCACAAATTGATTTACAATCAGGTAAATACTTATTTGGACGTGGCACAATGGATATGAAAATGGGGCTGGCACTTCATATGCAGTTGATTGAAAAGGCGAGCTTGGAAAAATGGCCTATTAATCTACTATTAACAGCTGTTCCTGATGAAGAGGTCAATTCGGCTGGCATGCGTGCAGCGGTAGTAGAGCTTGTGCGATTACGTGAAGAACATCATCTCACATATACATTATTTTTAAATAGTGAGCCATCTTTCTCTCAAGCACCAGCAGATATTAAGGAATATGTTTACTCAGGAACGATTGGGAAAATTATGCCTGCTGCTTTGTTTTATGGCAAAGAAACACATGTCGGTGAGCCATTAAAAGGAATGACAGCTACTTTTATCGCATCTTATATGACACAGCAGATGGAATGGAATCCTGTTTTTCGTGAAACGGATTTAGGAGAAAGCACACCACTTCCTGTGTCCTTGCAATTAAAAGATTTGAAAATGGAATATTCGACACAAACACCCTATCGTGCAGCAGCACTTTATAATGTATTTTTAATGAAGCGGACGGCGACAGAGGTTATGGATATTTTTGAACAAGTTGCAGTGGAAGCAATGGCAGCTTGTAATGAGCATTACCAACAAATTTGTGTGCGTGAACAGGTCAAAGGTGTAGGAACTGTCAAAGTCATCCGTTATGAAGCATTGCTAGAGCATGCTATTGCCAAATTAGGAGCAGAGGAAGTAGCACTGATTAAACAGCAGGTGATAGATAATGGGAAATTGGATGACCGAGAAAAATCGATTCGCATTGTGGATCAATTAATGATTCGCTGTCAAGAATTAGCACCTGCAACTGTGTTACTATATGCACCACCTTATTATCCAGCGATTAATGCTTCTGGTCATCCAGTTGTGCAACAAGCCATTACATTGATGCAGGATATGGCAAAAACATTTCATAATGAAGTGGAACAAATCCATTACTTTAATGGCATTTGTGATTTAAGCTATGTAAATTATTCAGATGGCGAAAGTGGCTGGATAGCATTTGAAAAAAATACACCTGTTTGGGGTGAAACATATAGTATTCCATTTGATGCGATGACAGCATTGCAAGGACCTGTATTAAATGTAGGACCATTTGGCAAAGACCCACATCAAAAAACAGAGAGGCTGCATGTCGATAGTGCTTTTACTGAAATGCCAGTCATGCTTGAAGCATTAATAAAAAGTCTATAGTAATAAAAATAAGCCGATACATGGAAAATGTATCGGCTTTTGGACTGTGAAAAAGAGAGATTTTGAGTTACTATAAGGTTAAGAGGATGTTTAGCACTGTTTGAATAGTTAAAACTAATCAGTAATCATTCGAGGTGAACCTTTGTGGGCAATAAACAACAATTATCATTTATGGTACAAAAGGAAATCGTGCGATTGAATGTGCTGCGAATGCGAACAGTTGCATGGACATGGATGTATGCTACAACCGTTATTACATTCGTTCATTTTAGTGAGCTCTTTTTTGCGGTAGATGAAAGAAAAATGGTCCCATTATATGCAGTCATTCATACAATCATGTTTTATATCAATTTAGCAATATTATTATTCATTAAAAAGAATAAGCTAGTCATCACAGAATCCAATATTGCCAAATATAAAAAAATCGTATGGGGATATATTCATATTAATTTATTGCTTGTGACAATCATTACGGTAGTAGATGTATACTTTTTCCATCATGTTGTATTATATGAAGTTATTTTTCTAGTGATTTGTGTTGTATTTGTCCTCCCATTACGAACAATTTTAGGTGGTATTTTAGTGACATTGGCCATCGTTTTAGGAACAGCTTACTACTCGATGGATGTAGCTAGGGAAGGCACTACGATGTTTCTTGCATTAGCTCTTCTTATCCCAATAGGCTTGATGATTCAATGGTATATGTATAGCGTACAAAAACAATATATCATCCAGCAAATTTTGTTGGGGGCAGAAGTGGTGAGGTCCAAGCAGACTTCCGAATTATTAGCAGGACAAGTGATGCGAGATACGCTGACAAATATACCGAATCGTCGTGCTTTTAATGAAAAGATTCAGCAGCTAGATGAACAAAAAGAATTGGCAGTGCTGATGATTGATATTGATTTTTTTAAGAATTTCAATGATTCTTATGGACATATACAGGGCGATAAAGCATTAAAGGCAGTAGCAATTAAGCTACAGCAAGTCGGACTGAAAAATAGCGCATTTGTGGCACGCTGGGGTGGAGAAGAATTTGTACTAGTAAGTCAAAGTAATCGAGAGCAAGCGGAGGAGCTATGTCAGCAAATTATCGCAGCAATACATGATTTAGGTATTCCGCATAGAGGTTCACCAATTGCTAATCGTGTGACAGTGAGTATTGGTATGTGCTGGACGCATTCAAGTGCCAGAGAAAAAATTTATCAATGTTGTACGTTCTCTGATGAAGCACTATACCAAGCAAAACAAAATGGTCGAAATGGCTACTACATTCAAGGACTAGATCAGGTAATGGTATCATAATGAGCAAAATACATATCATTTGTGAGAAAGTTGATTAATAGAGGATGAAAATGTTACAATAGCTTTTAGTCAAAAAGAGCCAAGGAGGCATATCTATGTCAATTGAACTACGCAATGAATTCGGCCAAATTGATATTTCAACAGACGTGCTCGCACAAATTGCGGGAGGCGCTGCTGTAGAATGTTATGGAATTGTAGGTATGGCATCAAAGCATCAAATTCGCGATGGGCTTACTGATATTTTAGGAAAAGAAAACTTTGCTAAAGGTGTCATTATTCGACAACAAGGCGACGATTTACATATTGATATGTATATTATTGTTAGTTACGGTACAAAAATTTCAGAAGTGGCTTACCAAGTACAATCAAAAGTAAAATATACAGTTGATAAAACATTGGGAATGGGCGTAAACACTGTCAATATTTTTGTACAGGGTGTCCGTGTAGCGAAGGATTAAGAGGGGGAGTAAAATCGGATGCAGTCTTTAGATGGAATAAAGTTTGCAGAAATGGTGCAAATGGGCGCACATCATTTATTGCAAAATGCAAACTATGTTGACTCATTAAATGTATTTCCTGTACCAGATGGTGATACGGGAACAAATATGAATTTATCAATGACATCAGGTGCGAAAGAAACGGAAGCTTTTGCCACTGCACATATTGGTAAAACGGCACAGGCATTGGCGAAAGGTTTATTAATGGGTGCACGTGGTAATTCGGGTGTTATTTTATCACAATTGTTCCGAGGTTTCGGTAAGTTTATCGAAAAAGAAGAAACCATTGATGCGAAAGGTTTTGCTAATGCGTTTCAAGCGGGTGTAGATACAGCATATAAAGCGGTGATGAAGCCTGTAGAAGGAACAATTTTAACTGTAGCACGTGAGGCTGCTAAAAAAGGTGTTGAAGTCGCAGAAACAGAAAGCGATATTATAGCTGTGATGGATGCCTTTACAGCAGAAGCGAGAAGCTCGTTAGCGCGTACACCAGACCTTTTACCTGTTTTAAAAGAAGTAGGTGTTGTAGATAGTGGCGGACAAGGGTTGCTATTTGTTTATGAAGGATTTTTAGCTTCATTAAAAGGTGAGCCATTACCAGAAAGAAATGAAGCCACATTGGATGATTTAATTAATGCAGAGCATCATCGTGTGCAAGATTTCATGAGCACAGAGGATATTGAATTTGGCTATTGTACAGAAATTATGGTGCGCTTTGAAGAAGGAAAAGAGTCGTTTGATGAAGACCAATTCCGTAATGAATTAAATCCGCTTGGCGATTCATTGCTTGTTATTTCGGATGATGAAATTGCGAAAGTGCATATTCATTCAGAGCAACCAGGTGCTGTATTAGCGATGGGGCAAAAATATGGTAGTCTTATTAAAATCAAGGTAGACAATATGCGTGAGCAACATTCAGCTATTGTTGGTGAAGAACGTTCGACTGCTACGGCTGTGAAAACAATTGAAAAACATCCATATGCGATTGTCACGATTGCAATGGGTGAAGGTGTTGCGACATTATTACGTTCAATCGGTGCCTCTTATGTGATTGAGGGTGGGCAAACAATGAACCCTTCCACAGAAGATATTGTCAAAGCTGTCCAAGAAATTGGTGCTGAAAAAGTATTGATCTTACCGAATAATAAAAACATTATTATGGCGGCAGAGCAAGCGGTGGAGCTGTTGGAAATCGATGCGGCAGTTGTGCCAACGAAAACGATTCCTCAAGGGATGGCAGCGATTTTATCATTTAATCCTGATGCTACTGTGGCAACGAACCAAGCATCTATGACGGAAGCCTTTGCGCATGTGAAAACAGGGCAAGTGACATATGCTGTGCGGGATACGTCTATTGATGGTATTGCTATTCATAAAGATGACTTTATGGCACTAGCAGAAGGCAAAATTGTGTTATCTACACCAACATTAAAGGATGCGGCTGAAAAAGTTGTTGCAGATTTAGTGGATGAAGATAGTGAGATTGTGACAGTCATTTATGGTGAAGATACAACAGAAGAACAGGCTTCGGCATTAGTGACATTTATCGAGGAACATTATCCAGACGTAGAAGTAGAATTATTTAATGGTCAACAAAGTTTGTATCCATACATTATTTCAGTAGAATAATTCGATGACATTTGGTGAACGAAGCAAGGAAGGCAGTGCACAAATTGTGTACTGCTTTTGTTTGTGGATAGAGGAAATAGGGAAACATTTAAATAGGTAGAAGCGGTATTCATTTGCGTAGGTATGTATGATACTGTATGTGTGAGTAGGACAATAGACGTTAAGAGATAATTATTAAAATGACTGTCTTTACTGAAAGGACAGTCAGTGTTATATGCTTGGAATGACAGTAGTATAGATTTTGATAAAGCTGAAAAGTAATACTTTACTTTTATGATATGATATAAATATGATTAAAAGAAAGATATATAGAGGGGTGTTTATATGAAGTTTACTTCTGTATTTGATATTATAGGACCTGTGATGATTGGACCATCGTCCTCTCATACGGCAGGGGCTGCTCGTATTGGACGTGTAGCAAGAGATTTATTTGGTAGACAGCCAAAATGGGCAAAAATTCATTTATATGGCTCATTTGCAGAAACATATCGTGGGCATGGTACAGATGTGGCGATCGTAGGTGGTTTATTAAATTATGATACGTATGATGAGCGTATTAAAACCGCCTTTGCAGATGCAGAAAAGGCTGGATTGGCATTTGAATTTATTCCTGAAACAGCGAACACAGAGCATCCGAATACAGCGCGCCTTGTTATTGGAGATGACGAGGGAGAAATGTCAGTTGTGGGAATTTCGATTGGCGGCGGTAAAATTGAAGTGAGTGAAGTAAACGGTTTCAAATTACGTTTAACAGGTGGAATGCCTGCTATTTTGGTTGTACATGATGACCGTGCTGGCTGTATTGCCAATGTAGCGAATTGCTTGGCTATGCACAACGTCAATATTGGGCATATGGAAGTATCACGTATTGAACGTGGTTTAACAGCATTGATGGTAATTGAAGTCGATCAAAATATTGAAGAGAAAGTAATACAACAAATTTCGTTAATACCATATATTACAAAAGTGTCGAAAATTAATAACTAGGGAGATGTCACAATATGAACGTGTTGTTTCATAATGTTCGTGAGCTTGTGGAGCGAGCAGAACGAGAAGGAAAATTAATTTCAGAAATTATGATAGAGCAAGAAATGTTAATGAGCGGAAGAACGCGTGAAGAAATTATCGAGCAAATGGATCGTAATTTAACAGTGATGGAGGAAGCGATTGAGCGTGGTATTAAGGGTGTGCAATCTGTAACAGGATTAACAGGTGGCGATGCTGTATTACTACAAAATTATATTGCACAGGGTAATTCATTATCAGGTGAATTGTTGCTGGATGCTGTTAGTAAAGCCGTGGCAACCAATGAGGTTAATGCAGCGATGGGTACAATATGTGCAACACCAACAGCAGGTTCAGCAGGGGTTGTGCCTGGTACGTTATTCGCGGTGAAAAATAAATTAAATCCGACACGTGAGCAAATGATTCGCTATTTATTTACATCAGGAGCATTTGGCTTTGTTGTAGCGAATAATGCATCGATTTCGGGTGCAGCGGGTGGCTGTCAGGCAGAGGTTGGTTCAGCAGCAGGTATGGCAGCAGCAGCGATTGTGGAAATGGCTGGTGGTACGCCACAGCAATGTGCAGAGGGCTTTGCCATTACATTAAAAAATATGCTTGGTCTTGTATGTGATCCAGTGGCTGGCTTAGTGGAAGTTCCTTGTGTGAAACGGAATGCGATGGGGGCAGCCAATTCACTTGTAGCAGCTGATATGGCACTTGCAGGTGTCACAAGCCGTATTCCTTGTGATGAAGTCATCGGAGCAATGTACCGCATTGGTCAAGCAATGAGTCCAAACTTAAAAGAGACAGCACGTGGTGGACTAGCCGCAACACCGACAGGTAAAGCACTTGCAGCAAAGATTTTTGGCGGAGCAGTCGTACAAGGTGACTATTGATTTAACAAGCCCTATTACCAATGTAAAGGGTGTTGGCAAAGAAACGGCTAGTCATCTTATGACTCTAGGCATTGAAACGATTGCCGATTTATTATGGACATTCCCACATCGTCATGAGGATTTTCGTTTAAAGGATTTAGCGCAAACGCCACATAATGAACGTGTCACAGTAGAATGTCGAGTGGAGCGAGAACCGACTGTATTATTTATGGGGAAAAATAAATCAAGGCTACAAGTGACGGTACTTGCAGGACGACATTTGGTGAAGGTTGTGTTTTTTAACCAAGGCTATTTAAAGCAAAAACTTGTGCCAGGAGCGATTATTACCGTCACAGGAAAATGGGATAGAGGACGTCAAGTCATTAATGGAACAACGGTGACATTTGGACCAAAAACAGAGCAAGTAGATTTTGAGCCTGTGTATAGCTTAAAGGGGTTAATTCCGCAAAAGCGCTTTAGGAAAATCATGAGGCAAGTATTAGATGATGTGATAGATGTACCTGATAGCCTTCCACAGTCATTGCAACAAGCGTATAAACTTTTAGCGATACGTGAAGGGCTAGAGGGTGTGCATTTTCCTTTAGATGCCGAGCACGCGAAACAAGCGAGAAGACGATTTGCCTATGAAGAGTTACTGCATTTCCAATTGCGTATTCAAGCATTAAGAAAGGCTCGTAAAGATGCTGAGCATGGTACAGTGATTTCCTTTGATTTGCAGCGATTACGTGCATTTATTGATTCCTTGCCATATGAATTAACTGACGCACAAAAACGTGTCGTCAATGAGATTTGCAAAGATTTAAAAAGCTCACACCGTATGAATCGTTTATTGCAGGGGGATGTGGGCTCAGGGAAAACCGTTGTGGCAGCGATTTGCTTGTATGCAGCAGTGACGGCGGGCTTTCAAGGTGCATTAATGGCACCAACAGAAATTTTAGCTGAACAGCATCTAGAAAGTTTGCAACAATGGTTTATGCCATTTGATATACGAGTTGCTTTATTATCTGGCTCGACAAAGACGAAGGAGCGTCGTCAATTGTTGGAGGCGCTTGCCGATGGTGAGATTGATATTTTAATTGGTACACATGCTTTGATTCAGCCAGACGTTATGTTTCAGAGGCTTGGCTTTGTCATAACAGATGAGCAGCATCGCTTTGGGGTAGAACAGCGGCGTGTATTGCGTGATAAAGGAGAGCATCCCGATGTACTCTTTATGACCGCCACGCCCATTCCTAGAACATTAGCGATTACAGCGTTTGGAGAAATGGACGTGTCCATCATTGATGAAATGCCTGCTGGGCGTAAGCAAATTGAAACCCATTGGCTGAAAAAAGAGCAAATGAATGCAGCTATTGGTAGATTGGAAGTCGAGCTGGCAGCAGGACGACAAGCTTATGCTATTTGTCCGTTAATTGAAGAATCAGAGAAGCTTGATGTGCAAAATGCTGTTGAGCTTTATGAGCAGCTTGCTACTTACTTTCATGGACGCTATACAGTTGGCTTAATGCATGGGCGTTTACCAGCAGATGAAAAAGATGCTGTCATGCGTAGCTTTAGCGAGGGAAAGGTGCATATTCTTGTATCGACAACAGTAGTAGAGGTCGGTGTGAATGTACCGAATGCCACATTTATGATGATTTATGATGCAGAGCGTTTTGGTTTAGCACAGCTCCATCAGCTTCGTGGACGCGTTGGACGTGGCGAACATCAATCGTACTGTGTATTAGTAGCTGATCCGAAGTCTGATGAAGGAAAAGAGCGTATGCAGTCGATGACAGAGACGAATGATGGCTTCCGACTGGCTGAAAAAGATTTAGAGTTGCGTGGACCAGGTGATTTCTTTGGACGCAAGCAAAGTGGGCTACCTGATTTTCAAGTGGCAGATTTAGTGCATGATTATCGTATATTGGAAACGGCTCGTAAAGATGCGATTGACTTGCTTGCTACTAAGGATTTTTGGCAAGAGGCAGAGTATCATTATTTACGTGAAATGCTAGAAAAATCGGGCGTTTTGCAAGGTGAACGCTTTGACTAATCATGAGAATGTAGGACTTGTCTAGAAAACAAGGCTTGCATTCTTTTTTTAACCTCTTTATACTGATGTTAGTACCAAGTGCTAATAACAACTAAAAGGTGGCGTATGTGGTTGAGACGAACGAAAAAAGAGCGACAGCAATTATTATCTGAAACGATAGTTGAAAATCCATTCGTCACAGATGAACAGCTAGCAACACAATTTCAGGTAAGTGTGCAAACAATTCGATTGGATCGAATGGAATTAGCGATTCCTGAATTGAGGGAGCGCATTAAAGATGTAGCATCCAAAACATATGAAAATGAAGTGAAATCACTCCCTATTGATGAGGTAATCGGGGAGATTATAGATATTGAATTAGATCAACGGGCATTATCCATTTTTGATGTGAAAGAGGAGCATGTTTTTCAGCGCAATGGTATTGCACGTGGACACCATTTATTTGCACAGGCCAATTCACTAGCAGTAGCTGTCATTAATGACGAGCTGGCATTGACTGTACATGCAAATATCACATTTGTGCAGCCTGTTCATGCAGGAGATCGTGTGATTACAAAGGCAACGGTTGTTGAGCGTGATGAAGTAAAGCAACGGACGAAAATAGAAGTCGTATCTACCGTGAACGGTGAAACAGTTTTTGCTGGTGAATTTGATATGTATCGCACGAAAGGATAAGGTGAATCAGAAATGAAATTAGCATTAGACGGCATGGGTGGCGATAATGCACCAAAGGCAGTGATCGAAGGCGCATTACTGGCACTAGAGCAAATCCCAAATTTAGAGATTCAGTTATATGGAAAGCAAGAGAAATTAGAGCCATTTTTAAAAGTACATGATCGTTTAACAATTGTTCATTGTGAGGAAGTGATTGAAGGCACGGATGATCCTGCACGTGCAATTCGACGTAAAAAGGATTCCTCAATGGCACAAATGATGGAAGCAGTGCATGAAGGACGAGCAGATGCCTGTTTATCAGCAGGGAACACAGGGGCGTTAATGGCAGGAGGTTTGTTTAAAGTCGGTCGAATTGAAGGAATCGCAAGACCAGCATTAGCGACAACACTGCCAACATTGGATGGAAAAGGCTTTTTAATGCTCGATTTAGGGGCGAATGCAGATGCTAAGCCAGAGCATTTATTGCAATATGCAATCATGGGCAATATTTATGCACAAAAAGTCGGTGGTTTACAAAAGCCACGAGTAGGATTGTTAAATATCGGTACAGAGGATAAAAAGGGCAATGATTTAACAAAGGCTGCTTTTGAATTATTAAAAGAGGCAAACTTCCATTTTATCGGCAATGTAGAAGCGCGTGATTTACTAAATGGGGTGGCAGATGTTGTTGTTACAGATGGTTTCACAGGCAATATGGTATTGAAATCCATTGAAGGAACAGCAGGCGCACTATTTACTATGTTGAAGGAAGCATTTATGGCTTCCACAAAAACGAAAATTTCGGCTGTATTGATGAAGAATAATTTGCGTGAACTAAAAAATAAAATGGATTATACCGAGTATGGTGGGGCAGGTTTGTTTGGTTTGCAAGCACCTGTTATTAAGGCACATGGCTCATCAAATGCCAATGCTATTTATAATGCTATACGTCAAGCGAATACCATGGTGGAGTATCATGTCATTGACACGATTACAAAAACAGTAGGTCACGTAGAGGGGATGAAGGAAGTATGACAAAAATCGCATTTATTTTTCCAGGGCAAGGTTCTCAAGCAGTAGGCATGGGGCAGGAATTTGTTGAAAATGCAGCAGAAAGTAAAGCCTTTTATGAACGTGCTGACAATGCACTTGGCTTTGAGCTATCGAATTTAATGTTAGAGGGGCCTGCTGAGGAGCTAACCTTGACGTACAATGCACAGCCAGCACTATTAACAACAGGTGTAATGGTGGCAGAAAAATTGCGTGCAGCAGGTATCCAACCACAATATGCAGCAGGCCATTCATTAGGAGAATACGGTGCATTAGTCATTGCGGGTGTTTTATCTTTCGATGATGCGGTGGCAATCGTGCATAAACGTGGTCTTTATATGAATGAGGCAGTTCCTGCTGGACAAGGGGCAATGGCTGCTATTTTAGGAATGGAATTAGAGGCTTTAAATGCTGTAACTGCGAAAATTTCAGCGGAAGGCAATGCAGTACAAGTGGCAAACATTAACTGTCCAGGACAAATTGTTATTTCAGGGACAAAGGAAGGCGTTGAGCAAGCTTCTGTAGCGGCAAAGGAGGCAGGTGCAAAACGTGCGATTCCATTAGTAGTTAGTGGTCCATTCCATTCAGAGTTAATGCGTCCATCGTCTGAAAAATTACAAGCAGCATTAGCGAATATTCCATTAGCGGCACCGCAAATGCCTGTCATTGGTAATGTCCTAGCGAAGGAATTAATCGATGTGCCTGCTATTCAACAAGAATTAGTGGAACAAGTATACAGTGCTGTACAATGGGAAGCTTCTGTGCGCGAAATGATTGCACAAGGTGTAGATGTCTTTATCGAATGCGGACCAGGCAAGGTGTTAAGTGGTCTTGTGAAAAAAATCGACCGTACTGTGACAACTTATTGTGTCTATGATGAAGCATCATTGGAAGCAGTAGTAGAAGCGGCAAAGGAGTGGACAATTCATGCGTAAATTAGAAGGAAAAGTGGCAGTTGTAACAGGTGCTTCACGAGGAATTGGACGAGCGATTGCATTAAAACTGGCTGATGATGGTGCAAAAGTAGTTGTCAACTATAGCGGCTCACAAGCGAAGGCTGAAGAGGTCGTTGCTGTGATTCAAGCAAATGGTGGAGAGGCGATTGCTGTACAAGCAAGTGTTGCCAATGTAGATGAGGTAACAGCGTTAATGGATACAGCCGTGAAAACATTTGGCTCGCTCGATATTTTGGTGAACAATGCGGGAATTACACGTGATAATTTATTAATGCGTATGAAGGAAGATGAGTGGGATGATGTCATCGACACAAATCTAAAAGGTGTTTTCCTTTGCACGAAGGCTGTTACACGTCAAATGATGAAACAGCGTGCAGGACGTATTATTAATATCTCTTCTATTGTTGGTGTAGCAGGAAATGCAGGGCAAGCTAACTATGTAGCTGCTAAAGCAGGCGTAATTGGTTTAACGAAAACAACTGCAAAGGAGCTAGCATCACGTAATATTTTAGTCAATGCGATTGCACCAGGCTTTATTGAAACCGAAATGACAGAGCAATTGCCAGAGGATATTAAACAGAGCATGCTGACACAAATTCCTCTTGCTAAGCTTGGACAGCCAGAGGATATTGCAAAAGCTGTTGTCTTTTTAGCGTCAGAGGATGCAAACTATATGACAGGACAAACATTGCATATTGATGGTGGTATGGTGATGTAATTTAGCTCATTTTTTTGTATAATCATTGAGGGGAGGTGAATGATTTGTCTACAGTATTAGAGCGTGTAACAAAAGTAATCGTTGATCGTTTAGGTGTTGAAGAAAGCGAAGTAACATTAGAAGCTTCTTTCCGTGATGACTTAGGTGCTGACTCATTAGACGTTGTTGAGCTTGTAATGGAGCTTGAGGACGAGTTTGAAATGGAAATTTCTGATGAAGATGCTGAAAAAATTTCAACAGTAGGTTCTGCTATTTCATATATCGAAAGCAAAATCAACTAATTAGATTGATATAAAAAGGACGAAATAGCTGCTATTTTGGCTATTAACGTCCTTTTTTATCTTGGTTCAATGGATGTCCAAACGACATCCATTGAACCAAGATAAAAGCTCCAGTGGATGTCGTATCTGACGCTAGTGCTTTCGGTATAGAAAAACAATCGCTGTCGCACAGAATAACCGTATGTCATGGATTTTAAAGGTCTAGACGATGTAGAGCAGTTGATGTTTTCTATGCGAACGTGAAACGTCAGTGTCAACAAGCCGCTAATACAGGATGCGACGTTTTTAGGTTAACTTCCTTCCTATGAACAAGTTCGAAAAAATTCAAACACAATGATGCTGGAGCGTAATTGATTTTCAATTTAGCAATATGGTGTGAAAATCCTAAATCCTTTTGCATAAACGGCATGAAAAAGGTACACTAATACGGAAGAAACTATTAGGAAGGCAGATTATTCAATGGCTATAAAAAGAAAAGGGGCTGTACAAAAATCTGGTGTGCTTTCAGAAAAAGTACGCAATCAATTTGAATTGTTGCAGCAAGAATTAAACATTACATTTCACAACAAAAATTTATTGTATCAAGCATTCACACATTCATCTTATGTGAATGAGCATCGCCGTAAGTATTTTACGGATAATGAACGTCTAGAATTTTTGGGAGACGCAGTACTAGAATTGTCTGTATCTAAATACCTTTTTGAGAAATACCCAAACATGAGTGAAGGCGAATTAACAAAATTGCGTGCATCCATCGTTTGTGAGCCATCACTTGTTATTTTTGCAAATGAATTAGGTTTTGGGCGCTTTGTATTGTTAGGAAAAGGTGAAGAGCTAACAGGTGGTAGGGAACGACCTGCACTACTTGCGGATGTTTTTGAATCATTTGTCGGTGCGCTTTATTTAGATCAAGAGTTGCCAACAGTTGTCGCTTTTTTACAACGTGTGATATTCCCAAAAGTAGAAGTCGGTGCTTTTTCGCATGTGATGGATTTTAAAAGTCAATTGCAAGAAATGGTACAACAATCGAATAATGGTTTACTACATTATGAAATTATTGATGAGAAGGGACCAGCGCATAATCGTACATTTGTTTCAAGTGTATTATTAAATGGTCAAGAACTTGGCATTGGTAGGGGAAAATCGAAAAAAGAGGCCGAACAGCAAGCGGCGCAATGTGCTATGCGTGCTTTGCGAGAGCAAGCAGTGAAAGAGGAGGCTTAATAGATGTTTTTAAAGCGTCTTGAAGTCATTGGCTTTAAATCCTTTGCAGAGCGTATCGGCATTGATTTTGTACCAGGTGTGACAGCTGTAGTTGGACCCAACGGTAGTGGGAAAAGTAATGTCATTGATGCTATTCGTTGGGTGCTTGGAGAGCAATCAGCAAAGTCGTTACGTGGAGCAAAGATGGAAGATGTTATTTTTGCAGGTAGTGACTCTAGAAAGCCACTAAATTTTGCGGAAGTAACGCTTATTTTAGATAATACAGATGAACAATTGGCCTTTTCTTATACAGAGGTCAGTGTAACAAGACGCGTATACCGTTCAGGTGATAGTGAATATTTACTGAATAATCAGCAGTGTCGCCTGAAGGATATTACGGACTTGTTCATGGATTCAGGGCTTGGGAAAGAAGCTTTTTCGATTATTTCGCAAGGACGAGTGGATGAAATTTTAAATAGTCGACCAGATGATAGAAGGGCTATTTTTGAAGAGGCAGCAGGTGTTTTAAAATACAAGCTCAGAAAGAAAAAAGCAGAGCATAAACTTGTCGAGACAGATGAAAATTTATATCGTGTCTTGGATATTTTACATGAATTAGATAGTCGACTAGAGCCACTTGAAGCACAGGCGGCTTGTGCAAAAGATTATGTACAAATGTCAGCAGAGCTAAAAGATGTCGATATTGCGATTCTTGTGCATGATTTTAAAAATTGTGCGCATTCTTTGCATTCATTAAAAGAGGAATGGCATGCTTTAACGACAACTGAACAACAACAAGCCGACAGCATTGCTACAATTGAGAAAGCAACAGCAGAAATTCGACAACGCTTGAAAAAAATAGATGAGGATATCGATGTAGCCCAAGAAGACTTAGTGAATGCCACAAGGGAAGTAGAGCGTTGGGATGGACGTAAGGCATTGATGGCTGAAAAACGGCAAAATGCCTCACAGCAATTGCAACAATTGACAGCTAATTTACAAGAAGCGCAAGCTGATGTCGAGACATTCATTGAGCAGGAGCAAGAAAAAAGAGCGTTATTTACTGTCAAACAGCAAGAATTGAATGACTTGAAACAAAGCATTAAACACCTTGAGCAATTGTTGAATCGTTCAGCTACAGAAATGGAAGCAGAAATCGAGGAACATAAAAATCGCTATATTGATGTATTGAATGAAGAAGCGACGATTAAAAATGAATTAAAAAATATTGATCAACAGCTGACACAGCAACAAGCAATGGCCACTCGTATGTCCGACCAAACAGATGAAATTGGGCAGGAGCTAGCACAGGTCGTCGCAGAGAAAGAACAACTTTCAGCTACTTATACAAAAACAGCTGCTCATTTGCAAGATCAGCTTGCACACTATGAAACATTGCAGCTGCAATTGAAAACGATCAACGCCTCTGTCACAGAGAAGCAGGATATGTTATATAAGGCATATCAACATCAGCAACAATTACAATCGAGAAAAGATACATTAGCTGAACTAGAAGCAGATTTTTCAGGCTTTTTCCAGGGTGTCAAAGAAGTATTGTTAGCGCGTGATAAGCAGGAGCTAGTAGGAATAGAAGGTGCTGTAGCTGAACTTATTCAAGTAAATGGTGAATTTTCACAAGCAATTGAAACCGCTTTAGGGGCAGCCTCTCAGCATATTGTGACAACAGATGAACGTCATGCACAGCAAGCCATTCATTGGTTGAAGCAAAAAAAAGCAGGGCGTGCTACATTTTTACCGAAAACGGTGATGAAATCTCGTCAAGTAAATAGGGCAACCATCCAACAAGCGATTACACATCCAGCATTTATTGAAATGGCAGATACACTTGTGACATTTGATGAAGCGAACCGTTCGATTGTTGAAAATTTGTTAGGCAATGTGATTGTAGCAGCTCATTTAGAAGGAGCTAGCCAAATTGCGCGATTATGTGGTTTCCGTTATCGTGTAGTGACACTTGAAGGAGATATTGTCAATGCGGGTGGCTCACTGACAGGTGGTGCAACAAAGCAACAATCATCCTTGTTTACGAGAAAAGCAGAGCTAGAGACGTTAACTGTAAAACTGGAAGCATTAGCAAACTCAATTTATCATGCAGAGCAAGCGGTTAGCACGGAAAAAGAGAAGCTATTTAGTTTGCGTGACACAGTAGAGCAAGTGAAACTGGATGGTGAGCAGTTACGCAAGGAAGAAATGGAGCAAGCGAGTCGACTTCGAGAGCTAGAAGTTGTGGAACAAAGTTTAGCTGCACGTGTAACATTTACTTCTGGTGAAACAGAGGGAATGAAAACACGAGAAGAGTCATTACTTGCTCAAAAAACAGCAGCTACACAGCGTTTAACAGTTATTGCTACAGAATTGCTGACGATTAATGATATGGTGGAGCAGCTAAGTAAGGTCAAAATGCAAAGTGAGACTGAAAAAGATGCTTTGCGTGAAAAATCTGCCGAAAAGCGTGCACAATTAGCTGTTATACAGGAACAAGTATCACAAACACAAGTGGCAATAGCTGAAATTGCTCTACAACTAAAAAAAGCACAGCAAAAAGTAGAGACTATTTCTCAGGAAATAATTTGGCTTCAATCAGACGATTCTATGAATGTGTTGAGTGATGAAGAAGTGGATGAGCAAGTAACCAAATGGAAAACAGCAAGTGAATCCCTTCAAGTCAACGTTGTGCAAAAACGAGAAGAAAAAATGCGACAACAACAAGAGTTAGAAGTTTTCGATACACAGCTGAAAGAGTTGCAACGTGTACATAAAGGGTATGTGGAAGCAATACGTGCAAATGAATTGAAGCATCATCGTTTAACATTTGAAAGCAATACGTTTGTTGCACAATTAGAAGAAAACTATCAGCTTACAGTGGAAGAGGCTGAAGAAATGTCCTTTGTGGTAACCGATGAGGAACAAATGCGTCGTCAAGTAAAGCTGTTGAAAAAGTCAATTGAAGAATTAGGGCCTGTTAATTTGAGTGCTATTGAAGAATATGAACGAGTATTAGAGCGTCATTCTTTCTTAACTGAGCAACGAGAAGATTTATTGGCTGCACAGGAAACACTACATGAAGCCATTAAAGAAATGGATGAGGAAATGACACAGCGCTTTAGTGAAACGTTTTATGCGATTCGTGAGCAGTTTAAGCGTGTCTTTCGTGAATTATTTGGCGGTGGGCAAGCTGATTTAGTATTGCTTGATACGGCAAACTTATTAGAAACAGGCATTGATATTGTGGCACAGCCGCCTGGAAAGAAGCTGCAAAATTTAAGTTTGCTTTCAGGTGGTGAACGTGCACTAACAGCGATTGCTCTATTATTTGCTATTTTAAACATTCGTCCTGTACCATTTTGTATTTTGGATGAAGTCGAGGCAGCTTTGGATGAGGCAAATGTGTTGCGTTATAGTCAATATTTACAGAAATTTAGCCAAGATACACAATTCATTGTTATTACACATCGTAAAGGTACAATGGAGGGTGCAGATGTTTTATACGGTATTACAATGCAAGAATCCGGTGTTTCTAAATTAGTATCCGTTAAGCTAGAAGATGAACCAATTGAGGTAGAGTAAAGGAGTGTATGAACATGAGTTTTTTTAAACGTTTGAAAGACAAATTGATGGGTAATCCTGCTGAGGAAGAACAAGTAGTTGAACTTTTAGAAGACGAAACAGTTGAACCAGCTGAAGAAATAACAACACCGGAAGAAAGTGTAGAACCAGCTGTTATAGAAGAACCTGTTGTTATAGAAGAACTGGAAGAAGTAATTGTGGAGGAAAGTCCTGTTCTTGAAGAAGAAAGTGTGCAGGACGCATTACCTGTAGTTGTAGAAGAGCAGCCAGTTGTACAGGAGAAAAAGCCCTCTGCATGGTCGATTACGCAAAAATTCAAAGCAGGTCTTGAAAAAACACGTAATTCCTTTACATCTAAGGTCAATGATTTAGTAGCACGTTACCGTAAAGTAGATGAAGATTTCTTTGAGGAGCTTGAAGAATTGTTACTTCAGGCGGATGTAGGATTTGAAACGGTTATGGAATTGATGGATAAATTGCGCTTTGAAGTACAGCGCAAAAATATAAAAGATACAAATGGTATCCAAGCGATTATTTCTGAAAAGCTTGTGGAAATTTATGAGCAGGGTGAGGAAGACTTAGTTACGTTAAATATGCAGCCAGCAGGTGAGTTAACAGTTATTTTATTTGTTGGTGTAAATGGCGTTGGGAAGACGACAACGATTGGTAAATTAGCGCATCGTTTGAAATCTGAAGGAAAAACCGTTATGTTAGCGGCAGGAGATACGTTCCGTGCAGGTGCTATTGATCAATTACAAGTGTGGGGCGACCGTGTTGGCTGTGAAGTCATTAAACAATCAGAAGGCTCTGACCCAGCGGCCGTTATGTATGATGCGATTCGTGCAGCAAAAAACCGTAAAGCAGATGTTTTAATTTGTGATACAGCAGGACGCTTACAAAATAAAGTCAACTTAATGAATGAGCTGGAAAAAGTGCACCGTGTGATTTCACGTGAAATACCAGATGCGCCACATGAAGTATTATTAGCACTGGATGCAACAACAGGACAAAATGCACTCGTACAGGCACAAACGTTTAAAGAAGCAACCAACGTATCTGGTATTGTCTTAACAAAATTAGATGGTACAGCAAAAGGTGGTATTGTTTTAGCCATCCGTAATAAATTACACATCCCAGTGAAATTTGTAGGGCTTGGTGAAAAAATGGATGATTTACAACCATTTGATGCGGAGCGCTATGTCTATGGCCTTTTTGCAGAGGGCTTAGATAAAGAATTACAAAATAACGAAGATTAATCAATGTGAGTGCCCATAGACGATTTTGACAAGGTAATTACCTTGACGCAGATGGGCACTTTTCGTTATGATACAAATGACTAAGAATAGGAGGAGAAATATTCGATGCTACTTGAAAAAACGACACGCATGAACTTTCTCTTCGACTTTTATCAAGCATTATTAACAGAAAAGCAAAGAAGCTATATGGAACTTTATTATTTGGATGATCATTCATTAGGTGAGATTGCCGAATCATATGGTGTATCGCGTCAAGCTGTGTATGATAATATTCGTCGGACAGAAACAATGCTTGAAGAATATGAAGAAAAATTATGTTTACTGGAAAAATTCCAACAACGTACACAAATGTTGACACAGCTAGCGGCAGGTATTACACAGCAGAGCATGACAGCAGAAGAACAATTAACGTGTATTGAACAATTAAAAGAATGGGATTAGGAGGCGAAGGCAATGGCTTTTGAAGGATTAGCGGAACGGCTCCAAGGAACCATCCAAAAGATTAAAGGCAAAGGGAAAGTATCAGAGCAAGATGTAAAGGCAATGATGCGTGATGTTCGATTAGCTTTAATCGAAGCGGATGTAAACTTAAAAGTAGTCAAAGAATTCGTCAAAACTGTCAGCGAACGTGCTGTCGGTGTAGATGTTATGCAAAGTTTAACACCTGGACAGCAAGTGGTAAAAATTGTACAAGATGAATTAACGAACTTAATGGGGGGCGAACAAAGCCCTATTAAATTTAATACGAAGCCACCGACTGTCATTATGATGGTTGGTCTACAAGGTGCGGGGAAAACAACCACAACTGGGAAGCTCGCAAATGTATTAAGAAAAAAACATAATCGTAAACCATTGCTTGTAGCAGCAGACGTCTATCGTCCAGCAGCCGTTCAGCAATTAGAAACATTAGGAAAACAATTATCCCTTCCTGTATTCTCTTTAGGGACAGATATTTCACCAGTTGAGATTGCGCGTCAAGCTTTGGAAAAAGCGAAAGAGGAGCATTATGATGTAGTCATTATCGATACGGCAGGTCGTTTGCATATTGATGAGACATTGATGCAGGAATTAAAGGATATTCGTGCGTTAAAAGAGCCTGATGAAGTATTTCTTGTCGTTGATGCAATGACAGGGCAAGACGCTGTTAATGTCGCAGAGAGCTTTAATGAGGCGATTGGCATTACAGGTGTTGTGCTGACAAAGTTGGATGGCGATACTCGTGGTGGTGCGGCATTATCTATCCGTGCTGTAACGCAAAAGCCGATTAAATTTGTCGGGATGGGTGAAAAAATGGATGCTTTGGAGCCATTCCATCCAGAGCGTATGGCATCACGTATTTTAGGTATGGGTGATGTGCTGTCATTAATTGAAAAGGCACAAGCGACAGTTGACGAACAAAAAGCCAAAGAGCTAGAAGAAAAATTCAAAACACAGACCTTTACATTAGATGATTTTGTAGAGCAGTTACAACAAGTGAAAAAAATGGGTCCGCTCGATGAAATATTAAAGATGCTACCAGGTGCGAATAAAATTAAAGGCTTGGATAATGTCAAAGTAGACGATAAGCAAATGGGGCGTGTAGAAGCCATTATTTACTCGATGACACCTGCTGAAAAGACAGATCCAGATATTATTAATGGCAGTCGTAAAAAACGTATTGCAAGGGGCTCTGGCACGTCTATTCAAGAAGTAAATCGTCTATTAAAGCAATTTGATGAAATGAAAAAAATGATGAAGCAAATGACAGGTATGGCTAGTGGAAAAGGCAAGAAAAAAATGAAATTACCTGGCTTTGACTCATTATTTAAATAAGTAATTGTTAAAATGTGTATTTTTGCTTGTTTTAGAGGATGCTTTCTAAGCCACTAAAGTGAGATAATTTTTAGGTGTTAAGAAAAAACACTTTACAAACAACCTAAACGCTGATAATATACTATCTTGTGTGAAACTTATTCGGAGGTGCTATTAAAATGGCAGTTAAAATTCGCTTAAAACGTATGGGAGCTAAAAAATCTCCTTTCTATCGTATCGTAGTTGCAGACGCTCGTTCACCACGTGACGGTCGTTCAATCGAGACAGTTGGTACTTACAACCCACTTACTCAACCAGCTACTGTAAACATTGATGAAGAGAAAGCTCTTAAATGGTTAACTGACGGTGCAAAACCATCAGATACAGTACGTAACCTGTTCTCAGAACAAGGTATCATGGAGAAATTCCATAACCAAAAATTCAGTAAATAATCGGGGGAGACGTCTTTGAAGCAGCTGATTGAAGCAATCGTTTTACCGTTAGTCGATTATCCAGAAGAAGTCCGTATTGAGACGGACGAACATGCAAATCGAATTGTTTATAAACTTTTTGTTCATCCAGAGGATCGAGGGAAAGTCATAGGCAAACAAGGGCGAGTGGCAAAAGCGATTCGTACAATTGTTTATTCAGCAGCAGGTGGTCACCATCAAAAAAAGACTTACGTCGATATATTGGATTGATAGCAAAAAGATGTACATGTAAGCATGTATAATCGAATGACAAGAGGAAGGAGCTTACGGGTTCCTTCCTCTTTTGTTTATGGGATAAATTGAAGCTTCAATCGGGTTTTGACAGATTGTTAATTCCCTTGAACATAGAATAAATGTGTAAAAACCGAAGCAGTAGGGTAAAAATGAAAACAACGTATTTTGATAGATGAGGTGACATGATAATGGAATGGTTTAACGTAGGACGCATTGTGAATACACATGGTATTCGAGGAGAGGTGCGTATACTATCAACAACAGATTTTGAGGAAAAGCGTTTTGCTGTAGGACAAAAACTAGCAGCATTTAAAAAAGATGATAAAAAGCCAACATGGGTAACGATTGAAACGGTACGTCGTCACAAAAACTTTATTTTACTAACATTTGAAGGCATGGATAACATTAATCTTGTAGAGCCTTTCAAAGAAGGTATGTTAAAGGTGACAAAAGATCAAATGACGGATGATTTACTGGAAGAGAATGAATACTTTTTCCATGAAATCATTGGCTGTACGGTTGTGTCTGAAGAAGGCGAGACAATTGGTGTTATTAAAGATATTTTACAAACAGGTGCAAATGACGTATGGGTGGTAAAAGGGGCTAAAAAAGAGCACTACATCCCTTATATCGAGGACATTGTAAAAGACATTGACGTGGATGAGCAAAAAATTGTCGTTCATGTGATGGAAGGCTTATTATGATGAACATTCACGTCCTCAGTTTGTTTCCTGATATGTTTACAGGTGTTTTTGGTGCATCGATTTTAAAGAAAGCACAGGACAAAGGGGCTGTACAGTTAGCTGTAACAGATATTCGTGCATTTTCAGGTAATAAGCACAATCAGGTGGATGATTATCCGTATGGCGGTGGTGCTGGCATGGTATTAAAGCCAGAGCCTATGTTTCAAGCAGTGGAAGCCATTACAGAGGGGAAACAGCCACGCATTATTTTAATGTGTCCACAGGGCGAACGTTTTACGCAAAAAAAGGCAGAGGAATTGGCACAGGAAGAGGAGCTTGTCTTTTTGTGTGGGCATTATGAGGGTTATGATGAACGTATTCGCCAGCATCTTGTGACAGATGAAATTTCTATTGGTGATTTTGTCTTAACGGGTGGAGAATTGGGTGCCATGACCGTTATCGACAGTGTTGTACGTCTTTTGCCTGGTGTTTTAGGTCAAGAAGATTCTCATATCCATGATTCTTTTTCAACAGGGCTGTTAGAGCATCCACATTATACACGTCCTGCTGAATTTCGTGGGATGAAAGTGCCTGATGTACTGTTGTCTGGTAATCATGCAAAAATTGAGCAATGGCGAGAGGAACAATCGTTGAAAAGAACGTTTGAGCGTCGCCCAGATTTATTGACAACTTATCCATTAACAGAGAAACAACAGCAATATATAGCAACCTTAAAAAACAATAAAAAAGATACTTGATTGCACTTGGAATTTGTGATAGTATTTATTTTGTACTTTTATGTGAAGTACTGAATTACGGTGTTCCGCTGTAGCAAAAAATGCGTATAAGAGCATCTGTCTAAGGAGAGAAAACAATGTCAAACATTATTGCAGAAATTACAAAAGATCAACTTCGTACGGATTTACCAGCTTTCCGCCCAGGTGATACTGTTAAGGTACACGTGAAAGTAGTTGAGGGTACTCGTGAACGTATCCAAGTATACGAAGGTGTTGTTATTAAACGTCGTGGTGGCGGTGTGAGTGAAACTTTCACAGTTCGTAAAATTTCTTATGGTGTAGGTGTTGAACGTACATTCCCTGTACACACACCAAAAATCGCTAACTTAGAAGTTGTACGTCGTGGTAAAGTACGTCGTGCTAAACTTTACTACCTACGTAACCTACGTGGTAAAGCTGCTCGTATTAAAGAAATTCGATAATCGTCATTTTACAGAGAGGGGCTTGTTTAACAAGCTCCTTTTCTTTTGGTTTAGCGAGTGTTCAAATTTTTGTATCAGACATAGTATTTATTGAACAAAAAGAAAGCTCTGTGCTAGGATGTAATTGACTTTTTACTTGTCAGCTTAAATCACTATCATCTACAATGAAGATAGATAAGGGGGCAATTCTCAATGGGAAAACAAGTGAAAGAAAAAAATGAGCTATGGGAATGGACAAAGGCACTATTAATTGCATTTGCGATTGCGGCGGTTATTCGTTATTTTTTATTTACACCAATTGCAGTTGATGGCGAATCAATGATGCCAACCCTTGAAAATGGCGACCGTATGATTGTTAATAAATTTGGTTATAAAATTGGTGAGCCTGAGCGCTTTGATATTGTGGTGTTCCATGCACCAGAGCAAAAAAATTATATTAAACGTGTGATTGGACTACCAGGGGATACATTAGAATATAAGGATGATCAGCTCTATATTAACGGTGAACCACTAGATGAGCCTTATTTAGATACTTATAAATCACAATTAACAGAGGGTACATTAACAGAGGATTTCACATTAAAGGATATCGATGCCTCACTAGAGGATGGTGTGATTCCAGAGGGTTATATTTTTGTGATGGGGGATAACCGTCGCTATAGTAAGGATAGCCGCCATATTGGACTAGTTGCGCAAAAAGAAATTATCGGC
Source organism: Lysinibacillus piscis (assembly GCF_026012395.1). GTDB lineage: Bacteria > Bacillota > Bacilli > Bacillales_A > Planococcaceae > Lysinibacillus > Lysinibacillus piscis. The sequence continues at coordinate 535,915 of NZ_BRZA01000001.1, read as the reverse complement.
AATACAAGTTTGATTTTCTGGCCATTTAATGATATTAAAATTGTTAAATAACTGTGTGTAAAGGGGGGATACATCACTCCCTTTCTTTTTATTGAGGAGGACAATCATGACGATACAATGGTTCCCAGGGCATATGGCGAAAGCCCGACGAGAGGTAACAGAAAAGCTAAAGTTAGTGGATATTATATTTGAATTAATTGATGCCCGTTTGCCATTATCTTCGCGCAATCCGATGATTGATGAAGTAATTCATCAAAAGCCAAGATTGTTAATTTTAAATAAAGCGGATATGGCAGATGAGCAAGAAACACGTAAATGGGTAGATTATTTCGCTGCTCGTGGACATAAGGCAGTTGCTATCAATTCACTTGAAGGGAAAGGTTTGCAACAAGTGACAAAGGCAGCACAAGAAGTTTTAAAGGAAAAATTTGAGCGCATGAAATCTCGTGGTATGAAACCCAGAGCGATTCGTGCCATGATTGTGGGTATTCCGAATGTTGGAAAGTCAACACTTATTAATCGTTTAGCAAAGAAAAATATTGCGAAAACAGGTAATACACCAGGTGTCACGAAAGCACAACAATGGATTAAAGTCGGCAAAGAACTAGAATTGCTGGATACACCAGGTATTTTATGGCCGAAATTTGAGGATCAAGAAGTAGGCTATAAACTAGCGCTAACAGGTGCGATTAAAGATACGATTACCAATATGGAAGATTTAGCTGTATATGGCTTACGCTTCTTAGCCCTGCATTATCCAACACGTATGGAAGAACGATATGGCTTACAATTTGTTCATGAAGATTTAGTGGATACATTCGACCATATTGGTAAGTTACGTCGTGTTTTTGGACAAGGTGGAGAAATTGATTACGACCAAGTAGCACAACTGATTGTACGAGATATTCGAGGGCTACAATTAGGGAAATTAACATTCGATTTCGTAGCTGAGCAATTAGAAAAAGAGGCATTGACGGAGTAATACTAAAAGGCTGTTGAGGGATATCTACTCAACAGCCTTTTTCCTTGTACTTAAAAAATGAGCATGTCATTATAATTGATAATGAAACAAATAGGTCGATATATGTACTAGAGATGAGGTTAGAAACTATGCAAACAATAAAAGAAGTAACACTCGCTTTAAAAACGGCTACACAATATGAACCATGGATGGAAGCCATTTCGCAAGATGAACGAGCAGGCGTACAAAAAGCATGGCAACAATTTTTAAAACGTCTAGACAAACAAATACAAGTACAAAGAGCACACGACGAAAAAATTGCCTTTGATGCTAAATTTGGACGGCTAGTAGCGGGCGTTGATGAGGCTGGGCGTGGTCCGTTGGCAGGTCCTGTTGTCACAGCGGCTGTTATTTTACCTGAAGATTGTCAGGAGCTAGTCGGTTTAAATGATTCCAAACAATTATCCAAGGAAGCACGAGAACGCATGAGTGTGCTAGTAAAGGAATATGCACTCAGCTATAGCATTCACTTCCAAAGCGCTCAAGTGATTGATGCTATCAATATTTATGAGGCGACAAAGCAATCTATGGTATCAAGTGTTGAGACACTCTCCGTCAAGCCTGATTTTGTCATAGTTGATGCCATGACATTACCCATTCATTTGCCACAGCAATCTATCATTAAAGGAGATGCTAAAAGTTTAGCAATTGCAGCGGCATCGATATTGGCCAAAACAGCCCGTGATGCGTATATGGAGAAGCTAGATCAAGAATTTCCTATGTATGGCTTTGCTCAACATGCTGGATATGGAACAAAGCAGCATATTTTAGCGCTGGAACAATTTGGTCCAACCATTCATCATCGCAAGTCATTTGAGCCTATAAAATCCATGGTGTGACGAAAGGAGCATTCAACATGGCAACAACTTCTTTTAATCCAATTCAAATGCAATCGGCAGCAGCGACGTCTGCAAGTCAACCACTTGCACTAAAGCAAGGGCAAGTATTTCATGGAACAATCAAACAACTATATCCTGATCAAATGGCAGAGGTACAAGTAGGAAATCAAAAATTTGTGGCGAAGTTGGAAGCGCCCTTAAAAGCAGGTGACGCGCATTTTTTCCAAGTGACAGGAACAAGCCCACAAACTGAATTAAAGGTTGTAACAGGTCCAATGGCACAGACTACATCACCAACGCAGCAGATGAATCAATTACTTGAGTCGATGAACTTGCCGAAGACAACAGAAATGCAACAGCTTCTTAGCCATTTTATGAAAGAGCAATTACCGATTTCTAAAGAACAGCTTGTACAAGCAGAGCTATGGCTAAAAGCGTTACCAGAAGGCATATCAAAAGCAGATGCCTTGCAAGTTATTCAAAAAATGGTCGAGTTAAAAATGCCAATGACCAATGATGTTTTTCAAGCATTATTAAGCGGGCAAAAAACATCTGGCATGACGGCGGTGATGGATACATTTGCACAGCTTTTATTGCAAGATAAGGCTTTGTCTGAAAGCATGAAGCAAAATTTATTACAGCAAATTCAAACAATTGCCAAACCTTTTGAAGCAGAGACAGGTAGTTTAGTAGTGGCACGTGCCGTACAGCTACTAACAAGCAATAATGCTCCTATTAGTGATAAATTGCAGGCGCTCGCATTGTTAAAGGAAGCGGGTGCATTGCCACAACAGGCAACATTGCAAAATTGGTCTATGCTAAGTGAAGGGCGACAAAATCAGTCTGTCTTACCACAGCAGGCAGGACAGGTAATCCAAAACATTTTAGCAACACAGCCTGACAATGCAAAACAGCTAATAGAGCAATTAAAAGCATGGACAGCCAATCAAGGATTATTAACAAATGATCAAAAACAACAAGTCCAGCAATTAATTGATCGTTTTAGCCAGCTTCCTGCTACAAAGCAAACATTAACTATTTTCGCAAAGCAAACACAAGAATTATTGACGAATATGTTTGCTCAAAATATGAATAATCGCTTATTTACACAGGATGCTAATGCTTTATCCGTGAAGGAGCATTTATTGTCCTTGCTCAAACAAGAAGCTGTGACATCACAGCAAAGTGACATGGTGATGCGTGCGGTTGTCAAAAATAGTGTAGAATCGTCTCAACCAATGCTTCAGCAATTATTGACACAGGCAGATGCACATGTTCAAAATTCGATGGATAGTAAGGCGATGGAACATGCATTAAAAACGGTATTAAAACATTTAGGGATTAGCTATGAGGCAGCCCTTGCAGATAAGTCATCGGATTTACAGGCAGTCGCACAACAGCTAAAGCCACAGCTGCATACGTTGTTACAGGAAGCCCAGTTAACACCACAATTAAAGGACGCTGCAGAAGCATTGCTTGTACGCATGAATGGTATGCAGTTAACTTCAGGTGAAAATGGACATCAGCATCAATTGATTATGCAAGTACCTTTAGAATTTTTCGGTAAAAAAATGGATGCGACATTGCAATGGAATGGCCGGATGAAAGAAGATGGTAAAATTGATGCTAGTTATGCGAGAATACTATTTTATTTGCAAATGATGTCCATGCAGGAGACAGTAGTCGATATGCAGGTACAAAATCGTGTTGTTACAGTGACAGTATTTAATGAAAATGACGATATTTTACCATTAGCAGAACCATTAAAATTGGCTCTGAAAGCAGGGTTAGCAGAAAAAGAATATCAGTTGTCAGGTGTCTTTATTAAACAATTCGACAAACCACAGCTCGAAAAACAAGCTGTAGTAGAACAGGAGACTGAACATAACGGGGTGGACTTCCGTATATGAGTGAAGAAAAATTTATCCGAAAAGAAGCCATTGCCCTTAGTTATAAAATGGGGAGTGTTGATAGTCCAACTGTTATTGCTAAAGGAAAAGGGAAAATTGCTGAGACGATATTGGAGCGTGCAAGTGAGCATAATGTGCCGATTTATGAAGATCCCAATCTTGTGCAATTACTTGGTCAACTTGATTTGAATGAGTCGATTCCAGAAGAATTATATCAAGCAGTAGCGGAAGTATTTGCTTTTATTTATCGTTTAGATCAACAACATGCACAAAAACGTCAAAATACACTGTTTTAGTACAATAAATCCTAAGATAAAAAGTAAAGTGTGAATAAAAGACAAAGTGTGGACATTATTCGTGTCTTTCGTTAGAATAGTCTATGTTAGGAAAACAATTTTATGTAAATGTTTGATGGGAGGATGTATTATGAATATCCATGAATATCAAGGGAAAGAGATCCTAAGACAATATGGAGTTGCTGTACCAAACGGGAAAGTTGCTTTCTCTCCTGAAGAGGCAGTGAAAGTAGCGAAGGAGCTTAATACAGCTGTGACTGTAGTAAAAGCTCAAATTCACGCAGGTGGCCGTGGTAAAGCAGGTGGCGTTAAAATCGCTAAAAACCTTGAGGAAGTGCGTACATACGCAAAGGAATTATTAGGAAAAATCTTAGTAACTCATCAAACAGGTCCTGAAGGGAAAGAAGTAAAGCGCCTATATATTGAAGAGGGCTCTGATATTCAAAAGGAATACTACTTAAGTTTAGTATTAGACCGCGCAACATCTCGTGTAACGATGATGGGTTCAGAAGAAGGCGGTATGGACATTGAAGAGGTAGCAGAAACAAATCCTGAAAAAATCTTCAAAGAAGTGGTAGATCCTGTTGTTGGTTTAACAGGCTTCCAAGCACGTCGTATGGCTTTCAACATGAACATTCCAGCAAATCTAGTGAACAAAGCGGTTAAATTAATGCTAGGTTTATATCAAGCATTTGTTGATAAAGATGCATCTATCGTTGAAATTAACCCACTTGTTGTAACTGGACAAGGTGATGTAATGGCATTAGATGCTAAATTCAATTTTGATGCAAACGCATTATACCGTCATAAAGACATCGTAGAATTACGTGATTTTGACGAAGAAGATGCAAAAGAAATCGAAGCATCAAAATATGACCTTAGCTATATCTCTTTAGATGGCAACATTGGCTGTATGGTAAATGGTGCTGGTCTTGCTATGGCTACAATGGACACAATTAGCTACTACGGCGGCAGCCCGGCTAACTTCCTTGATGTTGGGGGCGGTGCAACTGCTGAGAAAGTAACAGAAGCGTTCAAAATTATTCTTTCTGATCCAAACGTAAAAGGTATCTTCGTTAACATTTTCGGTGGTATTATGAAATGTGACGTTATCGCTGAAGGTGTTGTAACAGCAGCGAAAGAAGTTGGACTAGCTGTACCATTAGTAGTTCGTTTAGAAGGTACAAACGTAGATCTTGGGAAAGAAATTTTAAATACATCTGGTTTAGACATCGTTGCAGCTGATTCAATGGCTGACGGTGCACAAAAAATTGTGGGACTAGTAGGCTAAGGAAGGCAGGGAGAACAACAATGGCTGTATTTATTAATAAAGATACAAAAGTAATTGTACAAGGGATTACAGGCGGAACAGCGCTATTCCATACAAAACAAATGCTTGAGTATGGTACGAAAATTGTAGCAGGGGTAACTCCAGGTAAAGGCGGTCTTGAAGTTGAAGGCGTACCTGTATTTAATACTGTATCAGAAGCTGTAGCGGCAACAGGCGCAACAGCATCTGTTATCTACGTACCTGCGCCATTTGCAGCAGATGCTATTCTAGAGGCTGTTGACGCTGAATTAGAATTAGCAATCTGTATTACAGAGCATATTCCTGTTCTTGATATGGTAAAGGTAAAACGCTACATGGAAGGCAAAAAGACTCGTTTAGTAGGTCCAAACTGCCCAGGTGTTATTACATCTGACGAATGTAAAATTGGTATCATGCCAGGTTACATCCATACAAAAGGACATGTTGGCGTAGTTTCTCGTTCTGGTACATTAACATATGAAGCGGTACACCAATTAACACAAGCTGGTATTGGTCAGTCGACTGCTGTTGGTATTGGTGGAGATCCAGTAAATGGTACAAACTTTATCGATGTATTAGAAGCATTTAACAATGACCCAGAAACGTATGCAGTAGTTATGATTGGTGAAATCGGTGGTACAGCAGAGGAAGAAGCTGCAGCATGGATTCAAGCAAACATGACAAAACCTGTAGTTGGCTTTATCGGTGGACAAACAGCACCTCCAGGCAAGCGTATGGGACATGCTGGTGCTATCATTTCAGGTGGTAAAGGTACAGCGGCTGAAAAGATTAAAGCAATGAATGCAGCTGGTATCGAAGTAGCAGCAACACCATCTGTGATTGGTGAAACATTAATTAAAGTAATTAAAGAAAAAGGTCTATACGAACAGTGTAAAACACACTAAAATGAAAGATGTAGCTCATTGTAGCTACATCTTTTTCTATTTCAATCAATATGCGGTCATATCATTGCTCTTCTATTTTTAATGAAGGAGGTTTTTAAATGATTGACACACAAAGAATACTCGCTTTCCACTATCTTTATCCACTACCACTTCAAAAATTCAAACAACTACTATTCCCCATTGATTTATTAAGTTGTTTGGAAGAACTACCGCCTTCTAAAATGGCACAAGTATTACAAATCCCCATAGCTAAAGCTGTACATTTATCGCAAGCGTTTCGTTCACTATTGACTACTCCCTTTGAAGAGGCTTATGAACAAGCAAATATTATGCCTATTCCTTTTAATCACCCACTTTATCCAGCGCAATTATTTGAAATAGTTAACCCACCTACTGTATTGTATGTGAGAGGTCAACAATCTTTATTGGCATCTGAGCAGCACATTGCTATTATCGGTTCTAGAAAGGCGACAGACTATACAAAAACAGCGATGAACCTTATTGTCCCTCCACTTGTTCAGCATGGTTATACGGTCGTCAGCGGGCTTGCAAAAGGGGCTGATACAATAGCTCATCAAACAACAGTTGACATAGGTGGACAAACGATTGCGGTGCTTGGACATGGATTTAATCATTGCTATCCAGCTGAAAATCGAGCATTGGCTGAGTATATGGCACATCATCAGTTACTGGTGACTGAATACCCACCATATATGAAACCTGAAAAATGGCATTTTCCGATGCGAAATCGTATTATTAGTGGTTTGTCGAAAGCTGTTGTCGTCACAGAAGCGGCGCTTAAAAGTGGTACGATGATTACAATGGAATGTGCATTAGAACAAGGAAAAGATGTATTTGTTGTACCAGGTCCGATTGATGCAGAGCAGTCAAAAGGGACGAATTATTTACTAACAGAAGGGGCGATTCCTGTGTTGAATGGTCACCAAATCGTTGAAACACTTGCTCTCTTTTTAAACAAAATTTGAAAAAAAGTTGCAATATCTTAAAATCTGTTATACATTTTGCAACAGGTAACTTAAAAAATAAGTAGTATACCTCTCGCTAAGGGGGAAAAATAGATGGCGGATTATTTAGTGATTGTAGAATCACCAGCAAAAGCAAAAACAATTGAGCGTTATTTAGGGAAAAAATATAAAGTGAAGGCATCGATAGGACATGTTCGTGACCTTCCACGTAGTCAAATGGGCGTAAATACGGAAAATAATTATGAACCTAAATATATTACCATTCGTGGAAAAGGCCCTGTTTTACAGGAGCTAAAGACAGCAGCTAAAAAAGTAAAAAAAGTCTTTCTAGCAGCCGATCCCGATCGTGAAGGGGAAGCAATTGCCTGGCATTTAGCAACAGCCTTAAACATTGACATACAATCGGATTGCCGTGTTGTGTTTAATGAAATTACAAAAGATGCAATTATTGAATCCTTTAAGCATCCACGTCCAATCAATATGGATTTAGTCGATGCACAGCAAACAAGACGTATCGTAGACAGACTTGTAGGCTATAATATTAGTCCAATTTTATGGAAAAAAGTAAAAAAGGGTTTATCTGCAGGACGTGTTCAATCAGTAGCCTTACGTTTAATTATTGATCGTGAAAACGAAATTAAAAATTTCCAACCTGAAGAATATTGGACAATTGAAGGCGCATTTGAAAAAGGTAAAAAAACATTCGATGCTCTTTATTATGGCAATGGCTCAGAAAAAATTAAATTGACGAATGAAGAGCAAGTAAAGGCTATTTTAAAAAATGTAAAAAATTCAACATTCAATGTTGTCAATGTATCGAAAAAAGAACGTAAACGTAATACAGCGCCAGCCTTTACAACATCCTCTTTACAACAAGAGGCAGCACGTAAATTAAACTTCCGTGCGAAAAAAACAATGATGCTTGCCCAACAATTATATGAGGGAATCGACATCGGGAAAAAGGAAGGTACTGTTGGGTTAATCACCTATATGCGTACTGATTCAACACGTATTTCAGATACAGCTAAAACAGAAGTAATGAGCTATATTGAATCGAAATATGGTAAGGAATACATTGCGACAGCAGACAAAGCAGTAAAAAAAGCAGCGGGCGCACAAGATGCTCATGAAGCGATCCGCCCAACAAGCACGATGCGTACACCAGATGAATTAAAGGCAGTGCTTAGTCGCGATCAATTACGCTTATATCGCTTAATTTGGGACCGTTTTGTTGCAAGCCAAATGGCACCAGCTATTTTAGATACGGTGGCAGTTGATCTTCAACATGGCGACGTCTTATTCCGTGCGAATGGTTCACATGTCAAATTTGCAGGCTTTATGAAAGTGTATATTGAAGGTACAGATGACCAAGCAGAGGAAACGACAAAGCTCTTACCAGAAATGGAAATTGGCGATAAAGTGCAATCTCTTGCAATTGAGCCGAAGCAACATTTTACACAGCCACCACCACGTTATTCAGAGGCACGCCTTGTTAAAACGATGGAAGAGTTAGGGATAGGGCGTCCATCCACATATGCACCGACCCTCGATACAATACAGCGCCGTGGTTATGTTGTCTTAGATGCGAAGCGATTTATGCCTACAGAGTTAGGCGAAATTGTTCATCAGCTCGTTCTTGAATTTTTTCCTGATATTGTAAATGTTGAATTTACAGCGAAAATGGAGCATGATTTAGATGAGATTGAAGAGGGACAACGCCAATGGGTGGACATTGTAGATGCGTTTTATCAGGACTTTGAAGTGCATGTTAAACATGCTGATGAAGCAATGGAAAAAGTCGTGATTAAAGATGAGCCTGCTGGTGAAGATTGCGAATTATGTGGCTCGCCAATGGTCTTTAAATTGGGTAGATACGGCAAATTTATGGCATGCTCTAATTTCCCAGATTGTCGCAATACAAAAGCGATTATGAAGCTGATTGGTGTTAAATGTCCATCTTGTGAAACAGGTGAGATTGTTGAACGTAAAAGTAAAACAAAGCGTTTATTTTATGGCTGTAATCAATATCCAGAGTGCGAGTTTGTATCATGGGACAAGCCAATTAGTAGACCATGTCCAAAATGTAGTGCATTATTAGTAGAGAAGAAAATTAAAAAAGGTGTACAAATTCAATGTACGAAATGTGACTATGAAGAAACACCAAGCCAATGATAGAAAGATGGTAAGAAGATGACTGAACAAATAGTAAATGTAATTGGTGCAGGTCTTGCTGGTAGTGAAGCTGCTTGGCAGATTGCAAAGCGTGGGATAAAAGTGAGACTTTATGAAATGCGCCCAGTAAAGCAAACACCTGCCCATCATACAGATAAATTTGCAGAATTAGTATGCTCCAACTCATTGCGTGCCAATGGATTAACGAATGCGGTAGGCGTAATTAAAGAAGAAATGCGTCTCTTAGATTCTGTCATTATGAAGGCAGCGGATGCGTGCTCTGTACCAGCAGGTGGTGCATTAGCTGTAGACCGTCATGAATTTGCTGGCTATGTAACAGAGGCAGTGAAAAATCATCCACTGGTAGAAGTTATTCATGAGGAAGTAACAGAGATTCCAGAGGGCATCACAGTTATTGCAACAGGACCTTTAACAACAAAGGCTTTAGCAGAAAAAATCCAAGGTTTAACAGGGTTAGATTATTTGTATTTCTATGATGCAGCTGCTCCAATTATCGAAAAAGATAGCATTGACATGGACAAAGTTTATTTGAAATCTCGTTATGATAAAGGTGAAGCGGCCTATTTAAACTGTCCTATGACAAAAGAAGAATTTGACCGTTTCCGCCAAGCATTATTAGAGGCAGAAGTGGTGCCATTAAAAGAATTTGAAAAAGAAATTTATTTTGAAGGCTGTATGCCAATTGAAGTGATGGCAGGTCGAGGTGAAAAGACGATGCTGTTTGGACCGATGAAACCAGTTGGTCTTGAAGATCCGAAAACAGGCAAACGTCCATATGCAGTTGTACAGCTTCGTCAAGATGATGCAGCTGGAACACTGTACAATATCGTTGGTTTCCAAACACACTTAAAATGGGGACCACAAAAAGAAGTACTCCAACTAATTCCTGGCTTAGAAAATGTAGAAATCGTACGCTATGGTGTTATGCACCGTAATACGTTTATTAATTCACCAAAAGTATTAGAAAAAACGTATCAATTACGTGAACGCAAAAATATTTTCTTCGCAGGTCAAATGACAGGTGTAGAAGGTTATGTGGAATCAGCAGGAAGTGGTTTGATTGCTGGGATTAATGCAGCTCGTCTAGCATTAGGACAAGAGCCAATTATTTTCCCATTTGAAACAGCGCTAGGTAGCATGGCTCGTTATATTACCGAAGCGCAAGCGAAAAACTTCCAACCAATGAATGTCAACTTTGGTATTTTCCCTGAACTACCACCAGGTCGCCGTTCTAAACCAGAACGTGCCGAAATGCATGCTACACGTGCAATGGACACAATTCGTAATTTTGTGAATTCACAAACAATTTGATTGCCAAAAGCCTCTAAAAGTTGTTATACTTTTAGAGGCTTTATGTGTTGAAATCGCTTGTTTATGCACGATTTGTTTCTTTCTATAAGTATTTTCTAAAAATTTAATGATTTGCACTTGCTATATGAAGGAAATAAGTATAGTGTCAATATGTATGTTCAGTAATAAGAACAGAATTAGCGATAATCATTCTTTCTTTGGTGGTGAATCTGTTAATGCTCGTTTCGTCACAAAATGCACTTGAACAGTTTATGCTGTACATTCAAGTTGAAAAAAACTTCTCTATTCATACAGTGCGTGAATACGAAAGTGACTTACTTCATTTTTTATCCTTTATGGCAGCAGAAGGTATTCAAGATTTAGCAACGGTTGAATATATACATGCACGTCTTTATGTAACAAAATTGTATGATGAAAAAAGAGCTAGAGCATCTGTTTCCAGAAAAATTTCTGCGATTCGCTCCTTTTTTCGCTTTCTTAATAGACAGTATGGCATAGATGATAGTGCGTTTCGCTCACTTTATCATCCTAAAAAAGAAAGTCGGTTACCTCATTTTTTCTATGAAGAAGAATTAACACAGTTATTTGTAGCAAATGAAGGGCATGATTATAAATCAATACGCAATATGGCGATTGTGGAGCTACTTTATGCAACAGGCATTCGTGTAAGTGAGCTGACAGCGATTCAATTAGAGGATATCGATTTTAACTACTCCGTAGTACGTGTAATGGGCAAAGGTCGTAAAGAGCGTATCGTACCATTTGGTCAATTTGCGCATATAGCTTTGCAAAATTACATAGAGCAGGCTAGACCCCAATTCATGAAAAAAACACAGCATCAGCAACTCTTTGTGAATATGAGAGGTGGGGAACTTACGGCTAGAGGTGTGCGTCATATTTTGACTGAGATGATTAACAAAGCATCCCTTCATACGAAAATATATCCACATATGTTACGTCATACATTTGCGACACATTTATTGAACAATGGAGCGGATTTGCGTACCGTACAAGAATTATTAGGGCACACACATTTATCTTCAACACAAGTTTACACACATGTCACAAAAGAACATCTTCGCCAAACATATATGAATGCTCATCCAAGGGCATAATAGGGCTAAGGAGGAAGACGAATGGGTCAAATTCATGCAACAACGATATTTGCAATTCATCATAATGGAGGTTGCGCAATGGCTGGTGATGGTCAAGTAACCTTAGGCAATGCAGTTGTGATGAAGGGAACGGCTAGAAAGGTCAGACGTCTATTTAATGGGCAGGTGCTTGCGGGCTTTGCAGGTTCAGTGGCAGATGCTTTTACACTTTTTGAAATGTTTGAAGGCAAATTGAATGAATTTAATGGCAATCTACAACGAGCAGCTGTTGAAGTGGCAAAGCAGTGGCGTGGAGATAAAATGCTTCGTCAATTAGAAGCGATGTTACTTGTAATGGATAAAAGCACATTACTACTCGTATCTGGTACAGGTGAAGTCATTGAGCCAGACGATGGTATTCTAGCGATTGGCTCAGGTGGCAATTTTGCTTTATCTGCTGGTCGTGCTTTGAAGAAATATGCAGGTGATACAATGTCTGCTCGTGAAATTGCAGAGGCTGCGTTAACAACAGCGGCAGAAATTTGTGTATTTACAAACCATAATATTATCGTGGAGGCGCTGAACGAATGACGCAAAAAAACTTAACGCCAAGACAAATTACAGAGCATTTAGATCGCTATATTGTAGGGCAAAATGATGCCAAGCGAGCAGTGGCTGTTGCTCTAAGAAATCGCTATCGTCGCTCATTGTTAAATGATGAGATGAAAGCAGAGGTAATTCCAAAAAACATTTTGATGATTGGTCCAACAGGTGTCGGTAAAACAGAAATCGCTCGAAGAATTGCTAAGTTGACAAATGCACCTTTTGTGAAAGTGGAAGCAACGAAATTTACAGAAGTAGGCTATGTAGGGCGTGATGTGGAATCGATGGTTCGGGATTTAGTAGAGGCTTCTTATCGCATTGTGAAGGAAGAGATGATGGAGTCGGTGCAGGAGCAAGCAGAAGAGCTAGCAAACGAAGCGATTGTGAAGCTATTAGCACCTTCCTTGAGAAAAAAACAGGCAATGCAAAATCCATTTGAAATGCTATTTGGTGGCAAGGAGCAAGAAGCAGGCACAGATACTTCAACAGAAGAAGTAGAAGTGCGTTCTAAACGAGCACAAATAGCGATTGATTTGCGTAATGGCAAACTAGAAAATGAATGGGTGACAGTAGAGGTAACAGAGCAAACACCTTCTATTTTTGATGCACTGCAAGGAACAGGAATGGATATGTCTGCAAACAGTGGCATGCAGGATATGTTGTCGAGCTTGATGCCTAAAAAGCAGAAAAAGCGTCGCGTACAAGTGAAGGATGCACGACGTATTTTAACCATTGAAGAAGCAAATAAGCTTATTGATTCAGATGAAGTGGCACAGGAAGCCATCACACGTGCTGAACAATCAGGTATTATCTTTATCGATGAAATTGATAAAATTGCTAGCAAAGAAAGCAATTCATCTGCTAATGTGTCACGAGAAGGTGTGCAGCGTGATATATTACCAATTGTAGAAGGTTCAACGGTGACAACAAAATATGGGGCTGTGAAAACAGACTACATGTTATTTATCGCTGCTGGCGCTTTCCACATGTCAAAACCTTCTGATTTAATCCCTGAGTTGCAAGGGCGCTTCCCGATTCGGGTGGAACTTGAAAAATTAACGAAACAAGATTTTGTGCGAATTTTACAAGAGCCTGACCACTCTCTCATTGTACAGTACAAAGCATTATTAGAAACAGAAGGCGTAGAAATTCATTTTACAGAGGATGCGATTGAACGTATTGCAGAAATTGCAACAGAGGTCAACCAAGAAACAGATAATATCGGTGCACGCCGTTTGCATACGATTTTAGAACGATTACTTGAAGAATTATCATTTGAAGCATCTGAAATTGCACCTGCCAATATTCCAATTACGGCTACATATGTGGATCAGAAACTTTCAGGTATTGTAAAAAATAAAGATTTATCACAATTTATTTTGTAAAATAGAGCAAAAGTAGACAATTATTTAGGAGGACTATAAGATGAATTTATTAGAAAAAACACGTAAAATTAACTCAATGCTTCAAGCATCAGCTGGAAAACCAGTAAACTTTAAAGAAATGGCCGATACATTAGGCGATATTATTGATAGCAATGTTTATATTGTGAGCCGTAAAGGGAAGCTACTAGGGATTTCTATTCACCAGCAAATTGAAAATGAGCGTATGAAAAAAATGTTTGAGGAACGCCAATTCCCAGAAGCATACACACACAATTTATTTACGATTACAGAAACATCATCAAATATTGATGTGAATGATGACCATACAGCATTCCCGATTGAAAACAGAGAATTATTTAAAAATGGTTTAACGACGATTGTACCGATTGTTGGTGGTGGTGAACGTCTTGGAACATTAATCCTTGCTCGCTTATCAGCACAATTTGAAGATGATGATTTAATTTTAGCTGAATACGGTGCAACAGTGGTTGGTATGGAAATTTTACGTGAAAAAGCAGAGGAAATTGAAGAAGAAGCACGTAGTAAAGCAGTTGTACAAATGGCGATTAATTCACTCTCTTACAGTGAACTAGAAGCCATTGAGCATATTTTTGAAGAATTAGATGGACATGAAGGACTACTAGTCGCTTCTAAAATTGCAGACCGTGTTGGCATCACACGCTCTGTTATTGTTAACGCACTACGCAAGTTAGAATCAGCAGGTGTGATTGAGTCACGTTCTTTAGGTATGAAAGGCACGTATATTAAAGTGTTGAATGATAAGTTTTTAAATGCATTAGCAGAAATCAAAACAAAATAATGGCTTGAACAAAAGGTATCTAGTTTGCAATATATCTAGATACCTTCTTTTTGTGGTTTAGTTTTGTTAAATGTAGGGAATTTGTTAGTAATAGATATATAGCCCATTTTGACAAATAATCAGATTGTAGCGATAAAAAAGAAATTTTATGTAGAAAATAAGAAAACACTATTGATATAGTGTAAAATGACTAATAACCTTTAAAAGGCAGTGATACCAAGGGGTTAGGCAGTTTTGTCACGGTTATATATGTTGAAAAATAGGGAATAAAGACTATTAAAAAATGACAAAAGACAATAGACACTCCGTATCATCTTAATTACAATTGTATTATTGGATAAAATAAGAAGAATATATCTAAATTTAAAGAGGTGAGTAGTTTGAATTTATTTGGAGGAACAATTAGTAGCTTAGAAAAAGGACTTTCCTATGCTACTTTAAACCATAAAACGATTGCAAATAACATTGCAAATGTCGATACGCCTAATTATAAAGCGAAAAGTGTAAGTTTTAAGGATACTTTGGCAAATGAGCAACGGCAATTATTTTCAGCCTATCGAACAGACAATAGACATTTTGATTTTACGATTCAACAATTTACGCCAGGTGTACATAGTGTGAATGGTCTACGTTATCGAAATAGTGGTAATGCCGTAGATATGGATGCAGAGCAAACGAAGCTTGCACAAAATCAAATCTACTATAATGCTTTAGTTGACCGTGTAAGTGGCAAATTAAACACGTTAAACACAGTGATTAAAGGAGGTAGGTAATAAATGTCTATATTTTATGGAATGAATACAACAGCCTCAGCTTTAACTGCGCAGCGTTTACGAATGGATGTTATTTCGTCTAACATGGCGAATATGGATACGACACGTGCAAGACAAGTGAATGGGGAATGGGAGCCATACCGTCGTAAGTCAGTTACATTGACAGCTCAAGAAGGACCTTTTTCAAAATATTTAAACGTTGCTATGGGGACTAAGGCAAAAAGTGGTGTTGGTAATGGAGTAAAGGTAACACAAGTAAAAGAAGACCAAGAAACACCTTTTAAACTTGTTTTTGACCCAAGTCATCCAGATGCAAATGCAGAGGGCTATGTGAGTATGCCAAACATAGACCCATTAAGGGAAATGGTTGATTTAATGTCAGCAACACGCTCATATGAGGCAAACATAACTGTATTAAATGCCAATAAAGCAATGTTAACAAAGGCTTTAGAAATTGGTAAATAAACCATATAGAAAGGGAGATACATAATGGCTATTTCATCTGTTTCACTAATGACACCTACTCAAACTATATCTGAAGCAAACAAACTTAATCCGACACCTTATGAAGCCCAACAAAGTTTTGCGAACTCATTAAAAGAAGCAATAGCGAATGTCAATGCACAACAAGTTAATTCTGATAATTTTACAAAGAAATTGATCAATGGTGAAAATGTAGAATTACATGAAGTAATGATTGCATCACAAAAAGCGAGTATTACATTAAATGCTACAATTGAAGTTCGCAATAAGGTGATTGAAGCTTACCAAGAAATAATGCGAATGAGTGTATAAAATTTATTGCATTAGTGGTTAATTCACAATGGCAATAAAGGCAATCTCTTACTAGTATAACGGGAAGGGATGCTACTTTCGCAAATTATTGACGGCTAGGTTATTCACTATAACCGGAGGATTCATAATGAATGAACGATTGACGAAATTAAAAAACGACACTAGCCAATTTTGGTCAAGTCGCAGTAAAACACAAAAAATACTGATGATTGGTTCTGTAGTAGCAGTGATTGCTATTGCAGCATTTATTACATTTTTTGTTACAAGAACGACATTTGTACCATTATACAAAGATTTATCGACACGAGAAATTGGTCAAGTAAAAGAAGCACTAGATTCACAAGGTGTGCAATACGAAATTGCGCCAGGTGGAACATCCATATTAGTGCCAGAAGAGCAGGTAGATGCTTTATTGGTGCAATTAGCTTCAGAGGGCTATCCACAAACTGGCACAATTGATTATTCGTTTGCTAATAGTTCAGGCTTTGGGATGACGGATAATGAATTTAATTTATTGAAAAAAGCTGCTACAGAAACCGAAGTTGCTAAGCTGATTAAAGGTTTAGAAGGTGTCAAAGATGCAGTTGTCCGAATTACAGTTCCTGAGAAAAGTCTTTTTGTTACAGATGTGCAAGAAGAACCATCAGCATCTATTGTTTTAAATACAGACCCAGGCTATAAATTTACAGATGCGCAAGTTTCGACAATGTACAATTTAGTAGCAAAAAGTATTCCGAATTTAAAAACGGAAAATATCGTGATTTCCAATCAGTTTTCAGAGTACTTTGATTTGAATGCAGTAAGCACGAATGGCTTATCTACAACTACGCCAGAAGGTCAGCTACAAATGAAAAAATTAGTAGAGCGTGATTTACAACGTCAAATGCAACAAATGCTAGGGACATTGATGGGGCAGGATAAAGTCGTTGTATCTGTTACAACAGATATTGATTTTAAAAAGGAAAATCGTGAAGAAAAATTAGTCACACCTGTTGACCCAGAAAATATGGCTGGTATTGAAATTAGTGCACAGCGTATTACCGAGCAGTACTCTGGAACGGGCGCAGCAGCAACGGGGACACCAGAAGCTGAAAGACCAACAGATAATTTTACAACGTATAATGAAGGTGTAAATGGTGATGGTGAGTACGAGCGTTCAGAATCAACGATTAACAACGAAGTCAATCGTATTAACAAAGAAATACAAGAAGCGCCCTATAAAATTCAAGATATGGGTGTACAAGTTATCTTAGAGCCACCGACAGCAACGGATGCTGCTTCATTACCAGAAGGTGTTCAAGCCGATGTTGAACAGATTATAAGAACGATTGTGCGTACAACGATTTCTAAAGATGTAGGCGCTGAACTTACAGATGAGCAAATTAATGATAAAATAGCGATTTCTGTACAACAATTATATGGTAAAGCAACAGATCCAGTAGCTGAAACACCAATCATTCCTTGGTGGGTTTGGGTCATTGGCGGTATATTATTAGCTGTTATATTATTATTAGCATTCTTCATCATCCGTTCACGTAGACGTGCTAAAGAGGAAGAAGAGCAAAGTATTTTAGAGCAACAAGAAGAATTAATGGTTGATGATATTAATGAAGAAATTGAAACAGAAGCTACAATGCGTCGTAAACAGCTTGAAAAAATGGCCAAAGATAAGCCAGATGATTTCGCTAAGTTACTGCGTAGTTGGATTGCTGATGAATAATTAGGAGGTTCGGCTGTGTCCAAGAAAGATAAAGAATTAACTGGCAAACAAAAGGCCGCTCTCTTGTTAATTTCATTAGGGCCTGAAGTTTCGGCTTCTGTTTATAAGCATTTAACAGAGGAAGAAATTGAACGTTTAACACTAGAAATTTCAAGCGTTAAAAAAGTAGAAGCAAGTGTGAAAGAGGAGATTATCGAAGAATTTCACAATATTGCGCTCGCACAGGATTATATTACACAAGGTGGTATTGGCTATGCGAAGACTGTATTGGAAAAAGCACTGGGACAAGAGCAAGCACAAACAATCATTAATCGCTTAACTTCTTCTTTACAGGTGAGACCTTTTGACTTTGCACGTAGAGCAGATCCAGCTCAAATTTTTAACTTTATTCAAAATGAACATCCACAAACGATTGCCCTTATTCTTTCTTATTTAGAAGCAGGGCAAGCGGGTGTAATTTTATCATCTTTGCCACAAGAGGTACAGGCAGATATCGCGAAACGTATTGCTGTGATGGAATCGACATCACCAGAGGTTATTAGTGAAATTGAGTCTGTATTAGAACGTAAATTGTCTTCAACAGTCACACAAGACTACACAGAAACAGGTGGTATTGATGCAGTCGTGGAAGTGTTGAATGGTGTAGACCGACAAACAGAAAAAACAATTTTGGATGCACTCGAAATTCAAGATCCAGAGCTTGCAGAAGAAATCAAGAAACGTATGTTTGTATTTGAAGATATCGTGACATTGGACAATCGTTCAATTCAACGTGTTATTCGTGATTGTGAAAATGAAGACTTACTATTATCAATGAAAGTATCGAGCGAAGAAGTAAAAGATATTATCTTCCGTAACATGTCACAACGTATGGCTGAAACATTTAAAGAAGAGATGGAAATTATGGGACCTGTACGTCTACGTGATGTAGAGGAAGCGCAGTCTCGAATTGTTGCGGTTATTCGTCGCCTAGAAGATGCTGGTGAGATTATTATTGCACGTGGTGGAGGAGATGACGTCATTGTCTAGAATCATCCGTTCCATATATGCACAATCCGATGAAAACAAAGTCAAAGAGATTAAAATCCGAGAAATGTTTGATGCATTTGAGGAGGACCATGAAGAAGTCTCCCTACAAGAACAAATGGTGGATGTGTTAGCAGAACGTGACCGATTACTTGCTGAAGCGAGAGTCACTTTACAGGATGAGCGTACAGCTTTTGAGCAAGAACAGCAGCGCTTCTTGCAAGAGATGGAGCAAATGAAGCGAGATTGGGAAGAAGAGCGACCACATCGTGTCCAAGAAGCCTATGATGAAGGGTATGGACAAGGCTATGAAGATGGTATTAACAAATCGAATGAAATGATGGCACATGCTTTACAAACAGCCAATGATGTTATCAATCAAGCACAGGATAATGCACGTAAATATCTTGAGGATCAGGAATCAATCATTTTAGAGCTAGGCTTAACAACAGCAGAGCGTATTATTGGCGTATCCTTAGAGCAAAACCAAGAGCTATTTGTTGAAATCGTTCGCAGAGGTTTAAAGGAAGCACGAGAGATGAAGGAAATCAAAATTTACGTGGCACCTACTTATTACGCATTATTGACAGCCAATCGGGATGAATTAGTGGAAATGTTCCCAGTTGATGTACCATTTATGATATTTGTGAATGAGGATTTAGAAAGCGATTTAGATTGCTTTATCGAAACAAATCATGGGCGGATTGTAGTCAGCATTGATGAGCAGTTAAATGAATTAAGAATAAAACTACGTGAACTATTAGACAGTAAGGAATGATTTAGATGAAAGCGGCTCGATTAATCAAAGAAATTCCTCAAATTCCAACATTTAAAAAGTTTGGACGAGTAACGAGAGTAGTCGGCTTGATGATTGAGTCGCAAGGTCCAGAAAGCTCAATTGGCGATGTTTGTAAGATTCATGTCGAAACATCAAAAAATGGTCATCAAATCATATTAGCAGAAGTAGTGGGCTTTAAAGATGAAATCGTTGTATTGATGCCATTTACTTCATTGCGTGAAATATCCATTGGCTGCCTTGTAGAAGGTACAGGTGCACCACTTGAAGTGAAAGTGGGACCTGAACTTATTGGTAAAGTGCTTGATTCAATGGGAAATCCTATTGATGGTACGCTTTTACCTAAAGGTTTAATGACTGTACCGACAGAGCAAGACCCGCCCAATCCGTTAACACGTCCACCCATTGATGAAAGATTGGAAGTAGGCGTGAAGGCGATTGATGGTATGTTGACTGTTGGCAATGGTCAGCGTGTGGGGATATTTGCTGGTTCAGGGGTTGGAAAAAGTACGTTACTCGGTATGATTGCTCGTAATACACAGGCTGATTTAAATGTGATTGCACTTGTGGGAGAGCGTGGACGTGAGGTACGAGAATTTATCGAACGTGATTTAGGTGCAGAGGGTTTAAGACGCTCCATCGTTGTCGCAGCTACATCAGACCAACCGGCATTAATGCGTATTAAAGGGGCATTTACTGCCACAGCGATAGCTGAATACTTTAGAAATCGTGGCTTGAATGTCATGTTAATGATGGACTCTGTTACACGTGTAGCAATGGCTCAACGAGAAATTGGGTTAGCTACAGGTGAACCACCTGCTCAAAAGGGCTACACACCATCTGTTTTCGCTATTTTGCCTAAATTGTTAGAGCGTACAGGTACAAATGAAAAAGGCTCTATTACAGCTTTCTATACAGTTTTAGTAGATGGGGATGATATGAACGAACCAATTGCTGATACTGTGCGAGGGATTTTAGATGGTCATATTGTACTTGACCGAAATTTGGCGAATAAAGGGCAATATCCAGCGATTAATGTGTTAAAAAGTGTCAGCCGTCTAATGAACCATGTAGCCGAACCTGAACATAAAAAAGCAGCAGAACGTTTAAGAGAGTTGTACTACATGTATGATAAATCAGAGGATTTAATTAACATTGGTGCCTACAAAAAAGGAACCTCCAAAGAAATTGATGAGGCGATTTATTATGAACCTTTGATTACAGCCTATTTAAAACAAGGTTACTTAGATAAAGTATCACTGGAAGATAGCAAAAATGAATTAATTGCCTTATCGAAGGGTGGTGGCGTATAGATGGTGAATTATATATATCGCTTTGAGAAAGTGTTAACCGTTCGTGAGCAAGAGAAGAATGAAACCGAGATTGCCTATAAAGAATCTGTAAAATCATTTGAAGACATTGCGATGAGGTTGTATGAATTACTGAAAAAGAAAGAAAATTTACTGCAATTTCAGCAAGAACGTTTAACAATCGGTTCATCGATTGATGAAATTCATCACTATGCACGCTTTATTGATAGCCTTGAAAAAACGATTGCGGATGTACAACAAAAAGTAGCACAGGCACGTATCAAAATGAATTGGTATGAAGAAAAACTGTTAGAAAAAAACTTAGAAGTGCGGAAGTTTGAAAAAATGCGTGAGAAGGATTTTAAATTGTTTCAACAAGAGCAAGATCGTATTGAAGGCATTTTTTTAGATGAGATTTCATCACTGACGTATAACAAAAAAGAAATCAGGTGATCTCATGGCAAATAAGGATAATCGATTGGTAGGACAGTTAGAAGAACAACAACCAAAACGTAAAGCTGGTTTTTTTCGGAGGCTTTTTACGTGGCTAGTACTACCAATTATGCTTGTAGTAGCGATTTTACTCATTGTGGCAACATTGATGGATACAAATGTCTTTGATTTAGGGAAAAAGGCAGTAAGCAGCCTACCCTTTGTGCCATCAGAAGAACAGCAAGCCAAGGAAGCTATTACGAACAATGATAAAAAAGTAGTTAGTTTACAGGCTAGCATTCAAGAAAAAGAGGCAGAGATTGCACAATTGCAAAAGCAGTTGGATACAATAAAGGCTGAAAATGAGCAAAATGCCATTGAAAAAGAACAACTTCAATTTGAAATTGAAAAGTTGAATAGAGAACAAGATGCTATAAAAAGTGATTTCAATGATATTTTAACGACATATGACAAAATGTCGCCAAAAGCGATTGGTCCAGTTGTCACAAAAATGAGTGATGCAGAAGCATTGCGCATTTTAACAAATTTAAAGCCAGATAAGTTAGCGGCAGTGTTGGAAAAAATGGATCCACAAGATGCAGCTAAATATACAGAGATGATGACTAAACAATAATGAAAGGGGGTGAAATGAGAAATGAATGTAGCGATGATGCAAATGATAGGGAAAGCGTCTATGCCAAAAGCAACTGCTGTGAATAACCAAGACGCAAATGTAGCAAAAGATAGTACGTCTAAATTTGGCTCGGTTTTTGAACAAGTTCTTTCCACTAATAATAAGGTGCAACAACCAACACAATCGACTTCACAAGAGGATGCTGTATCAGAAGTGAAAGCTGTGCTAGATGCAACAACAGTTGAAGAAATACTAGATATTTTAGCAATTCCACATGAAAATGGTTTGATTATGCTACCAACAGGAGAAGATGGTCAAGTAATACCTGTCGATGAAATGTTGAATATGGAAAACTTATTAGACGTATTAGGCATTGATAAAGAACAGCTTCAAAAACTAATCCAGCAGCTATTAGGAGAAGAAAAAGAAGCGAAAGATGTTTGGGAACTATTAACACTTTTTGATGGACAAGCACCGATAGCTCAAACACAGTTACTGACAGCATTGCAAGATGAAGGACAAACAACACCAAAAGAAGCTGTACAATTAGTGAAATTATTAAAATTGGCGCAAATCGTTGGACAAAAATCAGATTTACTAACATCACAGGAAAATATACTTGTGAATGTTAAAAATCTATTAGTAGCTGTTCAAACACAGTTGAACACAGCACAGCAAGCAACACTAAAGACGACTGTAACATTACCAATGCAAGGTTTTCAAAGTGTGATGGCACAAACAGACACAATGCAAGAGGCAGATACAACGCCAAATGAGATTGTAACAGCCAATACAGTGCAAATGAAAGCTAATACATTCCAAGTGACATTACCAGTTGCGAAGCCAGCACAGTCTGAAGCGTTATTGAAAGAGATGCAGGCAATTATTAACCGTGCACAGCTTTCAAATGCACAGGGTATTACACGTTTAACAATAAAATTATATCCTGAGAATCTAGGGACAATTCGTATTGAGCTTGTGCAAAATGATGGTGTGCTAACAGCGCGTTTACTTGCATCTACAGCTCATGGTCGTGAGTTATTGGATAGTCAGGCACATCAATTAAAACAAGCATTTATTCAACAAAATATTCAAGTTGATCGATTAGATATTGCTCAATCGTTACAAGATGCAGATCGTCAACAGCGTGATCAAAACTTCTTTAGCAATTTCTTTAAGCAACAGCAAGAGGAGCAAGAGGAACAGCAATCGACTGATGATGAAGAAAAATCATTTAGTGACTATTTAATCAATGAGGAGGTGTAACGATGGCAGAGACAAAAGTAAACAATGAGATTTCAAATGATCTTTATTTGAGTAATTATAAACAGCCTACAAAAGAGACAGGCAATAGTAATCTGGGAAAAGATGCTTTTCTAAAAATATTAATTACGCAATTACAGCATCAGGACCCAACAAATCCAATGAATGACCGTGAATTTATTGCGCAAATGGCTCAATTTTCTTCATTAGAGCAAATGCAAAATATGACAAAGGCTGTAGAAGCTTTACTTGTATCACAACAGCAATCACAACTAGTGAATTATTCGACATTTATTGGTAAGGAAGTGCAATGGCATGAGTTAACAGATAAAAAAGATGACAAAGGTGACCCAATAATTAATGAGGGTACAGGCATTATTAAATCTTTGAAATTTGTTGATAACAGTGTTGTTTTCACCTTAGCTGATGGAAAAGAAATAACACCTGGTAATATTTCAGGTATTTTAAGTGGTACAACAACAGGCTCGAATGGTCAAAATACACCATCCGAATCTGAATCACCTCTTGTACAAGCTAGCCAGTTAATTGGGAAAAATGTAACGTACAAAGATGGTGAACAAGAGCTTCAAGGACGAATTGTTTCAGTTACAAATAAAGATGGTGCAATTCATTATGTATTGGACAATAATAAAAAAATGACGGATAAAGATTTTACAGTGATTAGTGAGTAGAGGTGATGGAAATGATGGATAAATTTTCGATTCATCGTGTACCATTGCAACCCACTACTCGCCAAGTAAATCCTGTAGCGATTAAGTCACAACAAAGTATTTTGAGCGAAAGCAGTAAAAATAAAAAATCATTTAGTGCTCATTTACAAGCAGCACAGCAACAGGAACTAAAGGTGAGCAAACATGCACAGCATCGCATTGTTGAGCGCAACATTGAGATTACTGAACAAGAATGGCAAACGGTGTCTGAAAAAGTATCAGAGGCACATGCCAAAGGAGTTAATCAACCTTTAGTATTGATGGATCAAGCTGCTTTAATTGTCAGTGCAAAAAATGCTACAGTCATTACAGCGATGGATCGCACGGAAGCGAAACAACAATTATTTACAAATATTGATGGCACAATTGTATTATAAGGCTGGACCTTTACAGGAAGCCAATGTGTGTTGACTGATCGAAACACACAATTCAAAATTGAAGGGAGAACGACAACTTATGTTACGTTCGATGTATTCAGGTATTTCAGGTTTAAGAAACTTCCAAACAAAACTTGATGTAATTGGTAATAATATTGCCAATGTTAATACACATGGATTTAAAAAAGGCCGTGTTATCTTTAAAGATTTAATGTCCCAAACACAATCAGGCGCATCAGGTCCAACAGGAACATTAGGTGGAGTGAATGCACGACAAGTAGGACTTGGCTCACAGCTTGCTGCGATTGATACAATTCATAGTGGTGGTTCATTGCAATCAACAGGACGTGTGTTGGATATAGGAATTGAAGGGGAAGGGTTCTTTATCGCAACAGGCTATGATGCGAACTCGACAGGTCCAATCACACCAATTACAGATTTAAAATATACACGTGCGGGCAACTTCTATTTAGATAAAGATGGATTTTTAGTAAATGCTGATGGTCGATATATGCTAGCTGTGACAACTCAGCAAGGTTCTTCACCAGCACAACCATCTTGGGACCCAACAAACCCAGATGATATGGGGAACTACCAAGATTTAACACCAACTGGGGGAACAGCAGTAGATCCAGCACCTGTTGTCACATCAGGGAATGACCCAGCAGCTATTGGTGATACAGGCTATATTCAAATCCCGACAAATGCCCAGCAAATGTCGATTGCAACGGATGGGAAAGTAACATTTACTGGTTCGGATGGTGTACTATACTATGCAGGACAATTAGTAATGGCGAAATTTGCGAACCCAGGTGGTCTGCAAAAAGATGGTAGTAACTACTATATTCCAACAGCTAACTCAGGCGAAGCTTTTTATGCGGCTGGAACAAATGATGGGATGGGGAAAGCCGTTTCTGGAACATTGGAAATGTCCAATGTAGACCTTTCAGAGGAATTTACAGATATGATCGTTGCACAACGTGGTTTCCAAGCAAATACTCGTATTATTACAACATCAGATGAAATTTTACAAGAACTTGTGAACTTAAAACGATAATAGTAACATAATAAATAATTATGTCCAAATTTTATGGAATTTGTTGAAAAGTATCTCTTTAAAATTTGAGCAATTTGCCAGAGGCTCTCTCTTCGTTTAGTATCTGTTTGAACACTTATCAAACCAGAGGAAGAAATGCCAACTAGCGAGGCGAGAGCCTTTACTGAACCGAGAAAAATTCAATATGAGGGAGGGTCGGGCCGACTCTCATGTCAGACTCGGCCCTATTTCAATGATTGAACTAACACGTTTAAATGGCAAAGCATTTACTTTAAATGCTTTATACATAGAAACGGTCGAATCTTTTCCAGATACGACCATTACATTAACAACTGGGTCAAAAATAATTGTTTTACAGAGTGAGGCTGAGGTGCGACAAAAGGTAACAACCTTTTATAATCATATACAAATACTATCAAACCCGCATCTACGAGGTGAAGAATATGAAGAATAAATTGATGATGGTGATAATTATTATCTTAGTGCTCGTTATATTGATGGGAGGCGTTGGATTTGTTCTTTATACAAAATTCAACAAACCAGCAGGGCCCGAAGAACCGACAGCAGATGAAATTGTTGAAGCATCTGTAGACATTCCAGAAATCACAACGAATTTAGCAGATGGTCGCGTAGTACGTTTCTCTTTAAAAATTCAAACAAACAATGCTGATGCTGCAGCTGAATTAACAAAACGTGATTTCCAAGTGAAGGACATTGTTATTCAAGAGCTATCTGAAATGACAAAAGAGAATTTAGAAGGGAAAGCAGGAAAACAAACTTTCCAAAAATCATTAAAAACACAAATTAATGAATTGATGCAAGAGGGAGAAGTGCAAGAAGTTTACTTTACCTCCTTTATCACTCAATAATAATGAAACTGCTTGAAATGGAGGTGGGCAAATGGCAGGAGATGTATTGTCTCAATCTGAGATAGATGCGTTGCTTTCCGCGATATCAACTGGGGAAATGTCAGCGGATGATATAAAAAAAGAGGATGAAGTACGCAAGGTTAAAGTATATGATTTTAAACGAGCACTTCGTTTTTCTAAAGACCAAATCCGAAGTTTGACCCGAATACATGAAAATTTTGCACGATTATTAACAACATTTTTCTCAGCACAATTAAGAAGCTATGTGCAAATTACGGTTGCATCAGTCGATCAAATACCTTTTGAGGAATTTGTTCGTTCTATCCCGAATATGACATTGATTAATGTGTTTGAAGTACCACCGTTAGATGGTAATATATTGATGGAGATTAATCCAAATATTGCTTACTCAATGTTAGATCGTTTAATGGGCGGTAGTGGAGCAAGTCATAGTAATGTAGATAATTTAACAGAAATTGAAACAAAAATTATGACAAATCTATTTGAGCGCTCATTTGATAATTTACGAGAAGCATGGGAGAATGTTGCAGAAATTGACCCATTATTAGTAGAGCTTGAGGTGAACCCCCAATTTTTACAAATGATTTCACCAAATGAAACCGTCGTTGTGATTTCATTGAATACCATTATTGGTGAAACAAGCGGCATGATTAATATTTGTATACCACATGTTGTTTTGGAGCCAATTGTTCCAAATCTTTCTGTACGTTACTGGATGCAATCGAATACAAAAGAGATGTCTCCAGAGCAAGCAAAAATGCTTGAAACACGCGTAAAACAAGCGAAAATACCAGTAAGTGTTGAGCTTGGCAATACAGATATTACGATTGAAGACTTTTTAATGATGCAAGTTGGCGATGTCATTCAATTAGATCAAAAAATCGAAAATCCATTATTACTAAAAGTAGGTACATTACCGAAGTTTACAGTTCAACCAGGTAAACAAGGTAAAAAATTAGCAGTCCAAATTATTGACCCTTTGAAAGGAGGAGACGACGATGAGTGATGAAATGCTCTCCCAAGAAGAAATTGAAGCCTTGTTAAGGGGTGAAACACTGGAAGATAAAAACAGTGATGAAGAAGTCTCTGAAAATAATGATTCAAATGAAATACGTGTAGAAGATTATTTGGATTCATTTGCACAAGATGCATTAGGTGAGGTAGGAAATATATCTTTTGGTAGTTCAGCTACAGCGCTGTCAGCTTTATTAGGTCAAAAGGTAGATATTACGACACCAAGTATTTCGATGATTAATCGTAATAAATTGGAAGAGGAATTTCCACATCCATATGTAGCCGTTCAAGTTGAATATACAATTGGTTTAATCGGTATGAACCTACTTGTCATTAAACAGTCAGATGCGGCGATTATTGCCGATTTAATGCTAGGTGGCGATGGATTAAATCCAAAACCAGATTTAGGTGAAATTCAATTAAGTGCTGTTCAAGAAGCGATGAATCAAATGATGGGTTCAGCAGCTACATCGATGTCAACTGTATTCAATAAAAAGGTGGATATTTCACCACCATCTATTGATTTAATGAATATTTCACAAGATGAAGGGCGAGAAAATATCCCAGAAGATGATTTACTCGTTAAAGTTTCTTTTAGATTAAAGATTGGTAATTTAATTGATTCAAATTTGATGCAGTTATTACCACTTAAGTTCAGCCAAAATATTGTGAAATCTTTATTAGGCGAAGCAGATGAAGTGGCTGAAGCACCTGTCGCTGCAACAATTGCACCAGAGGCTCCTGCTACAACACCGCCACCAGTGCAACAAACGGCTGTACCACAACAACCGATGCAACAGCAACAACCAGTTTATCAGCAACCAGTACAACAACCAATGTATCAAGAGCAACCAACATATGCGACTAGACCAGCACAGCCTGTCAATGTTCAACAAGCACAATTTGCTAGCTTTGATCCAAATGTAATCTCACAATCAGAAGCTAGAAATTTAAATATGCTACTTGATATTCCACTACAAGTTACTGTAGAGTTAGGACGTACGAAACGTTCTGTAAAAGAGATTTTGGAGTTATCTGGCGGTTCCATTATTGAGTTAGATAAATTAGCTGGTGAACCAGTTGATATTTTAGTCAATAGTCGTTTAATTGCTAAAGGTGAAGTTGTTGTTATCGATGAAAACTTTGGTGTTCGTATTACAGATGTTTTAAGTCAAGCAGAACGTTTAAATAACTTACGATAGTTTCAATTGGAGGAATTTACTATGTCTAAAAGAATTTTAATTGTTGATGATGCTGCATTTATGCGCATGATGATTAAGGATATTTTGTCGAAAAATGGTTTTGATGTTGTAGGAGAAGCAGCAGATGGTTTACAAGCTGTAGAAAAATATAATGAGTTGAAACCAGATTTAGTAACGATGGATATTACAATGCCTGAAATGGATGGCATTGCAGCTTTAAAAGCAATTAAAGGCACTGATCCTGGCGCAACAGTTATTATGTGTTCTGCTATGGGCCAACAAGCAATGGTAATTGATGCTATTCAAGCTGGTGCAAAAGATTTTATCGTAAAACCTTTCCAAGCGGATCGTGTAATCGAAGCTATTCAAAAAGCTTTAGGATGATTGTATGCAAATGTTAAAATCATTTCGTTTGACGATGATTTTTGCATTTCTTGTAGCCTTGCTGTCTATGTATCTACTACCAACTTCCGTATATGCAGATAATACAAATAGCGTGAGTGATTGCTATAACAAGCAAGATGCTGACAAATGTAAAGAAGACCCTCCAGCAGCTGGTACTGAAGAAGAAGTTTCAGCTGCTGGAGCGGTATCTGCTTGGGACTACATAAAAATGGTTTTAGCACTCATTTTTGTTGTAGTGTTATTTTATGGATTAATGAAATTTTTAAATAAGAAAAATTTAAATTTTCAACGTAATCAATTGATACAAAATCTAGGTGGTTTATCATTAGGTGCCCAAAAATCGGTTCAACTTTTGCAGGTTGGTGATAC
Source organism: Lysinibacillus piscis (assembly GCF_026012395.1). Lineage (GTDB taxonomy): Bacteria > Bacillota > Bacilli > Bacillales_A > Planococcaceae > Lysinibacillus > Lysinibacillus piscis. The sequence goes on along the minus strand of NZ_BRZA01000001.1, from coordinate 506,449 downwards.
GCTTTATTTAGTAGGCGTAGGAGAAAATGTTCAACTTTTATGTGAAATTAACGATGCAACTGAAGTGGAAAAATTATTAGCACTTTATAATGATCGACAAGAATTTGCAGCAACATCACCATATATTTTAGAGTTATTGTCGAAATTGAAAAAATCAAATCATCAACAAGCACCAACTGAAGAAAAACAAAATTCATTTGGTGAACTATTTGAAGAGAAGATTTCTAAAATAAAACAGGAGCGCAGTGAGGAAATTGAGCGATGGAAGCAAAAGGAGAATGATGATAAATGAATGATTTACTCAATAGTTTTTCCAGCAGCGATCCTACCAACGTCTCTACTTCTGTCAAACTCCTTTTATTATTAACTATATTATCATTAGCACCAAGTATTTTAATATTAATGACATCTTTCACGCGAATTGTCATTGTTCTATCATTTGTTCGTACGGCATTAGCAACACAGCAAATGCCACCAAATCAAGTCATTATCGGTTTGTCTTTATTTTTAACGTTCTTTATTATGGCACCGACTTTTCAAGAGGTAAATAAGGAGGCATTACAGCCATTGTTTGCTGAAGAAATTGGCATTGAAGAAGCATATGATCGTGCTAGTGTACCTTTTAAAGAATTTATGAGTAAGCATACAAGACAGAAAGATCTAGAATTATTTTTACAATACAATCAGGCAGATAAACCTGCATCTATAGAGGAAATACCGCTAACAATGCTTGTACCTGCCTTTGCGTTAAGTGAGATAAAAACAGCGTTTCAAATTGGCTTTATGATTTTTATTCCATTTTTAGTTATTGATATGATTGTTGCAAGTACCTTAATGTCAATGGGGATGATGATGTTACCACCTGTTATGATTTCCTTGCCATTTAAAATTTTATTATTTGTACTTGTCGATGGTTGGTATCTTGTAATGAAATCACTACTACAAAGTTTTTAGGGGATGATATAGTATGACAGGTGAAATGGTCATTTCAGTTGCAGAGCGTGCCATTATGATTATCCTCTTAGTGAGTGGTCCATTATTATTAATTGCATTAGTGAGTGGTTTAGCAGTCAGCATTTTTCAAGCAACAACTTCCATTCAAGAGCAAACATTAGCCTTTGTGCCAAAAATTGTCGCTGTGTTAGTAGGGCTTGTTTTTTTTGGACCATGGATGCTATCACAAGTAATAAGTTATGCGAGAGATATTTTTGAGAATTTAACGCGGTATATTGGGTGAGTAGATGAATGAATTGATTCCGCATTTCACAGTTTTTTTGTTAGTGCTTGTACGACTATCTGCTTTCTTTGTCACTGTGCCTTTTTTCTCGTACAGAACGATTCCACCGCAAGCTAAAATTGCTCTCGCCTTTATTTTTTCTTGGATGATGTACTATACAATGGATGTTGAGCCATTTATAGTGAATGGAGATTACATATTTTTAGTGATGAAAGAAGCGTTGATAGGCCTATTACTTGGTCTATTGGGCTATATGATCATGTCAGCTATTCAAATTGCTGGGAGTTTCATTGATTTTCAAATGGGTTTTGCTATTGCTAATATTATTGACCCCCAAACTGGAGCACAAAGCCCTTTAATCGGTCAATTTTTTAATATGTTAGCAATTTTAATTTTATTGGCAATCAATGGTCATCATATGATTTTGGATGGTATTTATTATAGCTATCAATTTTTACCGATGGATCAAGGGTTCCCGAATTTTGGTAGTGAAAATTATATTGAATTTATTATTAAAACATTTACTGCTGTGTTCGCCATTGCATTTCAAATGGCTGCACCTGTTGTCGCAACATTATTTTTAGTGGATTTGGCATTAGGTATTACAGCAAAAACCGTACCACAGTTAAATATTTTTGTTGTCGGTTTTCCTATTAAAATTGGGGTAAGTTTTTTAGTATTAATCACGATGATGGCGATTATGGTACAAGTTATTCAAAAGTTAATTGCGATTATGATTTATAGTATGCGTGATTTAATGGCAATTTTAGGTGGTGGTTAAGATGTTGCTATTACTCGAACTGGATTTACAATTTTTCGCAGGGGAAAAAACAGAGAAAGCAACACCTAAAAAACGTCAAGATGCTCGAAACAAAGGACAAGTTGTAAAAAGTCAAGATGTGACGAGCGCCATTGTCATGCTGATGGTATTTGGGTTCTTATTTATCTTTGCAGGCTCATTACGTGATGACTTGCTTGATTTTTTCAAGCAAACATTTATTCACAATATTCATATTGAAACATTGACGATTGAAAGTGTGATGGCTTTATTTACAACGATGTTAATACAGATGGCTTATGTTGTTGTACCGATTATGGTTGTTGCATCTGTTGGGGCAGTTGCAGGAAATTATTTTCAATTCGGCTTTCTCTTTACATTAGAATCAATGAAGTTCGATTTAATGAAAATGGACCCGATTAAAGGCTTTAAAAAAATATTTTCAGTGAAAGCTATTGTTGAGTTACTTAAATCAACATTGAAAATTGGCTTTATCGGTGGCGTAACAACGCTTATTGTTTGGACGAATTTACCGGAAGTATTAGCTTTATCTTTTAAAAGCCCGTGGATGATTCTTTTGACGGTTGGGAAGCTAGTTGGAACGATGGGGCTTGCCGCTTCATTCGTATTACTTTTGGTATCTATTTTAGATTGGATGTACCAAAAACATGACTATGAAAAAAATCTGAAAATGTCGAAGCAAGATATTAAAGATGAGCATAAAAATAGTGAAGGTGACCCGTTGATTAAATCTAAAATTAAACAACGGCAACGGGAAATGGCAATGCGTCGTATGATGTCAGAAGTGCCACATGCGGATGTTGTCATTACCAACCCAACGCACTATGCAATTGCTTTAAAGTATGACGAAGAAAAGATGGATGCTCCTCGTATTGTTGCGAAAGGGACAGATTTTGTCGCTCAAAAAATTAAGCTAATTGCGAAAGAGCATGATGTCATAATGGTTGAAAATCGTCCATTAGCACGTGCGATGTACGATCAAGTCGAAATAGGTGACCAAGTGCCAGAAGAGTTTTTTAAAGCGGTAGCAGAGGTGCTCGCTTATGTGTATCGAATTAAGCGGAAAATTTAAAGTTTTTAATATGTAGGAGGGACAACCATGAAAGTTCGCGATATAGGGGTTTTAGGTGCAGTTATTTTAATTGTTGCGATGCTTATCATTCCTCTTCCTCCATGGATGCTAAGTTTCTTAATTGTTATTAATATTACACTAGGCTTAATCGTTCTTTTAACAGCGATGAGTATGAAGGAAGCTTTAGACTTTTCTATTTTCCCTTCTATTATTTTGTTATTAACATTATTCCGATTGGGCTTAAGTGTTTCCACAACCCGTGCTATTTTAGCAAATGGTGATGCGGGTTCAGTTGTTGAAACTTTTGGAGATTTCGTTGTTGGTGGGAATATTTTTGTAGGGTTAGTTATTTTCTTAATTCTTGTACTCATTCAGTTTATTGTTATTACTAAAGGCTCAGAGCGTGTAGCAGAGGTAGCAGCACGTTTTACATTAGATGCGATGCCTGGTAAGCAAATGAGTATTGATGCGGACTTGAATGCGGGAATGATTTCTGAAAAAGAAGCACGTGAACGACGTGAAAAAGTTTCAGGTGAGGCCGATTTTTATGGAGCAATGGATGGAGCTACAAAGTTCGTTAAAGGTGATGCTATTGCCTCAATGGTCATGGTTGTCATCAATTTGCTCTTTGGTATTATTATTGGTGTTCTTCAAATGGGCTTACCGTTTGCAGAAGCCGCAACACATTTTTCTAAGTTAACAGTAGGTGACGGTATTGTTTCTCAAATTCCAGCATTGCTGATTTCGACAGCGACAGGGATTGTTGTTACACGTGCTTCATCTAAAGGTAGCTTGGGAGCCGATATTACAGGGCAATTATTTGCACAAGCTAAACTGTTATATGTAGCAGGTGGAACAATTATTGTATTAGGGTTGTTTACACCAATTCCAGATTGGATTACATTACCGATTGGTGCTTCATTAATTATTAGTGCTTATCTGATGGAACGTAAAAATACAGAAGGTGAAGAAGAATTATTTGAAATCGAAGAAGAAGTGGCAACTGATGGCATGAAGAGCCCTGAAAATGTTGTCAATCTTTTGAATGTCGATCCTATTGAATTCGAATTTGGCTATGGGTTAATCCCATTAGTAGATGCAGGACAGGGTGGAGACTTATTAGATCGCGTCATTATGATTCGTAGACAGCTAGCATTAGAGCTAGGGATTGTCATTCCTGTTGTACGTATTCGTGACAATATTCAGCTACAGCCGAATGAATACCGAATTAAAATTAAAGGGAATGAAATGGCTCGTGGAGAATTATTATTGGATCACTATTTAGCAATGAGTCCAGGTGATGATAACTCGATTGAGGGTATTGACACAGTGGAACCATCCTTTGGTTTACCTGCTAAATGGATTACAGAGCAAGTGAAGGAAGATGCAGAAATGTTAGGTTATACAGTGGTTGATCCACCAAGTGTGGTGTCTACACATTTAACCGAAATTATTCGTACAAATGCGGCTGAATTACTTGGTCGTCAGGAAACGAAACAGTTAATCGATCATTTACGTGAATCACATCCAATTTTAGTAGAAGAACTGACACCAGCACCATTATCGACAGGTGAAATTCAAAAAGTACTTGGCAAGCTACTCAGAGAAAATGTTTCTGTACGTAACCTACCTATTATTTTTGAAACATTAGCAGACTATGCAAAATTGACAAGTGATACAGATATTTTGACTGAATACGTTCGTCAATCATTGGCTCGTCAAATTACAGCACAGTATGTAAATGGTAACTCAGTATTGAAAGTTATTACTGTTTCGGGTAAAGTAGAGAAAATGATTGCTGATAGTATCCAACAAACAGATCATGGTAACTATTTAGCGATGGACCCACAGGATTCACAAACAATTTTGGAAACAATTGCTGCGGAAGTAGAACGAGTATCCTTTATGGAGCAATCAGCTATTATTTTATGCTCTCCAGCGGTACGCATGTATTTACGTCAATTAACGGAGCGTTATTTCCCACAAATACCAGTTTTATCTTATAATGAACTTGATGCTACTGTTGAAATTCAAAGTGTTGGGGTGGTGAATGTTGAATGAAAATGAAGAAATATTACGCATCTTCCATACCAGAAGCGATGAAACAAGTACGTGCTGATTTCGGTGAGGACGCTGTCATTTTGAATTCAAAAGTAGTAGTAACAAAGAAATTTTTTGGTCTTTTTAGAACGAAAAATTTTGAAGTGGTGGCAGGGGTGGATTCAATAGAGCCAAGCTATACAGCACCTGTCTTAACACAAAAAAAAGAAAATGTACATTTACAAGAAATCACACATGCAGTACAAGCAAAAATTCAACAATCACAAAAGCCTGCGAGTTTTCAAGAGGATGGTATTTCAGATGAATTGAGGAAGGAAATAGCCGATTTAAAATCTTTAATGCAGTCTATGCACAGTAAAACAGCCCAAGCTCAATATCCCGATGAACTCTTACTTTTCATTGAATACTTAAGACGGCAGGAGCTAAGTGAGGAGCTCATCACAACGATTGGTGATGAGCTTTTTAGGCATTTCAAAGAATCTTCAGAAATGACTTTCTCACAATGTAAGATGATTGCTAAAAATTTATTGCGTAAGAAATTAGAGATACTGCCAATGGGTGGTTTATCTTATGCCAAAAAATATATTAATGTTCTTGGACCAACAGGCGTTGGAAAAACAACAACAATAGCGAAAATGGCAGCGAGGGCCGTGTTAGAGAAAAAGAAAAAAATAGGTTTTATTACAACAGATACTTATCGAATCGCTGCAATTGAACAATTGAAAACATATGCAGGTCTTTTACAAGCACCTATCGAAATTGTTTATAATACAACAGATTTTGAACAAGCTGTACAACGCTTAGCCCATTTAGATTTAGTATTTATTGATACAGCAGGACGCAATTATAAAGAAGCTAAATATGTCGAAGATTTGCAGAAGCTCATTCGTTTTGATGAACAGGTAGAATCCTTTTTAGTCCTTGCCACGACAACCAAAGAAAAAGATATGTCAAAAATTGTTGAACAATTTAATCAAGTACCAATTGAAAAGTTTATTTTTACAAAGACAGATGAAACAAATTCTATTGGCACAATGATTAATTTAATGATTAAATATAGTAAAGGACTTGCTTACTATACAAATGGTCAAGAAGTACCAGAAGACATTGAAGAAGCCGATTTAGAAGCAGTGCTTAATCTGTTTTTCCAAGGTGAAGAGAAATGAGAGATCAAGCAGAGAACTTACGCTTGAAAATGCTTAGACGGCAAGGAGAGCTAGGTAGAACAATTGCTGTGGTAAGTGGTAAAGGTGGCGTGGGCAAGAGCAATTTTACGACAAATTTTGCAATGACTTTAGTGAACAAAGGTAAAAAGGTAGCACTTGTCGATATGGATATTGGGATGGGGAATATTAATATTCTCATTGGAAAAAATGCTACCTATAGTTTAAAAGATTATTTAGAAGGTCATAAATCTTTAGACGAAGTACTTTTAGAAGGACCTGATGGATTAATGTATATTGCTGGTGGTTCTGGTATGGCAAGTGTGCTTGAATGGTCAGAAGTACTATTCGAGCGCCTGATTCATGCTTTTGAGCAACTCCAAAAAAACTTTGATTTTATTTTCTTTGATATGGGTGCTGGAGCGACCAATTGGTCATTAGATTTATTAACATCGATTGATGAAATTATTGTTATATCTACAGCAGAGCCTACTGCGATTACAGATGCTTATTCGATGATGAAATATATTTATACAAGAGATGCAGAAAAGCAATTTTATATACTTTGTAATCGAGCATTTAGTAAAGAAGAAGGTATTGAGACAAATGAGCGTTTGAAAATGACGATGAAACGTTTTTTGGACAAAGATGTAACGATATTGGGCTCATTACCAGAAGATTCTATTGTGCGTAAGGCTGTGCGTGAGCAAGTACCATTTTCGCTTGCTTATCCGGACGCACTCATTTCAAAGACATTGCAACTCATAGTAGCTCGTTTTATGGAAAATTGTGCAGAAGAAGTACACGCACATGAGCAGCCAGTTAATAAATTCTTAACGAAATTAAGAAGTATTTTTACGAAAGGACGTGATTAATTGGACCCTTTACATAAAAGCAAGCTATTGATAGTGGATGATTCTGCTTTTATGAGGAAGTTGATTAGTGATTTTTTTGTTGATAATCCAAAAGTTGAAGTCGTAGGAACAGCACGTAATGGTAAAGATGCGATTCAAAAAATACAAACTTTAAAACCAAATGTTGTAACGTTAGATATTGAAATGCCTGAATTAAATGGACTAGATGCATTAAAAGAAATTATGGCAACATGTCCAGTGCCTGTTATTATGCTATCGAGTACAACACAACAAGGTGCTGAAAATACCATTACAGCTATTGAATATGGTGCAGTAGATTTTATCGCCAAGCCAAGCGGTACGATTTCGCTTGATTTACATAAAATTCAGGCGGAACTTGTTCGTAAAGTAGAACAAGCCTCTTTAGTGCCCGTATCTAAATTGCGAAAAATGCCTAATAATGGAACGCAAAAAAATACTATACTCAAAGCAAGCACAAATGAAGAATCGGTATTGCGACAAGAAAAAAGGGTGTCTTCTATAGCGACTACTTCAAAAAATATTGAAGTAGTAAAATCTTCTGTGGCTAACTGGAATACTGCAAGCAAAAAAGTAGTATTAATCGGTACATCTACAGGAGGACCAAGAGCATTACAAGAAGTCATTACGAAGATTCCTAAGTCTATTCAAGCACCTATTTTAATTGTACAGCATATGCCAGCAGGATTTACAAAATCTCTTGCGACAAGACTTAATCAACTGAGCGAAATTACTGTCAAAGAAGCAGAACAAGGGGATATTCTACAAAATGGTGTAGCGTATATTGCACCAGGTGGTTATCATATGAAACTTAAAAAGGTCGGTACTACATTTGGTATTCTTCTTGATAATCAAGAACCACCAAGATCAGGGCATAGACCTTCTGTTGATGTAATGTTTGAAGATGTAAGTCAATTTAAAGATTTTGATAAAGTAGCTGTTATTATGACAGGTATGGGACAAGATGGATCGAATGGCCTAAAAGCATTGAAACGTACTGGAAATGTAGTAGCGATTGCTGAGTCAGCTGAAACATGTATTGTATATGGTATGCCAAAAGCAGCTGTTGAAACGCAACTAGTAGATACAGTTGCAGATGTAGATGATATTGCACAAGTAATAATGAAATATTTGCCTTAAAGGGGTGTCTCCTTATGGAAGTCAATCAATATTTAGAGATGTTTATTGAAGAAAGTAAAGAACATTTGCAAGCATGCAGTGAACATTTATTGGAATTGGAAAAAAATCCTAATGATTTAACGATTGTAGGAGAGATTTTCCGCTCCGCTCATACATTAAAAGGTATGTCGGCTACAATGGGCTTTGAAGATTTAGCAGATTTGACACATAAAATGGAAAATGTGTTAGATGCTATTCGTAATGAAAAAATTAAAGTATCACCTGAAATTTTAGATGTTGTTTTTGAATCTGTTGACCACTTGGAAGAGATGGTTATGGATATTGCAAACGGTGGAGATGGGAAACGTGATGTATCTGCAACGGTAGCGCAATTGAAACGTATTGAATTAGGTGAAGAAGCGGTACAAGAAGTAGCTGTTACTGCAGAAACAGCTCATCCAGCTATTGAAAATATGTTGGAATATGATAGCTTTGAGCAAACAGTTATTGCACAATCAGCTGAACAAGGCTTTAATGCATATGAAATTTTAGTGCGTTTACGTGAAGATTGCCTTTTAAAAGCAGCACGTGTCTTTATGGTGTTTGAGATTTTAGAAAAAGATGGCGATGTTATTAAAGCCAGTCCTTCTGTAGAAAAACTTGAAGATGAACAATTCGATCAACAATTTTATATAGCATTTGTGACAAAAGAGTCAGCAGAAGACATGCAGAAAAAACTGATGAAAGTGTCAGAGGTCGAAGAAGTTGTTGTATCTGTGATTGATGCTGCGAAATTAGGACAGTCGCAATACAGTGAAGAAGTGGCACCTGTAGAGGAAGCATCTCAACCAGTTGAGGTACAAGACAAAAATGAACAAACGCCAGCACCAGTACAGGCAGCGGCGCCAGCAAAAGCAGATAAAGCCCATGCACCGGTAGGAAATAAAACGATTCGTGTAAATATCGAACGTTTAGATATTTTAATGAACTTATTTGAAGAGCTTGTCATTGACCGAGGACGTTTGCAATCGATTGCAACAGAAGTGAATCATGGCGAATTAAATGAAACAGTTGAACGCATGAGCCGTGTTATGGGCGATTTACAAACGATTATTTTAACAATGCGTATGGTGCCAGTAGAAACAGTATTCAATCGTTTCCCGAAAATGATTCGTCAATTGTCTCGTGATTTGAACAAAAAGATTAACTTAGAAATTATCGGTGCTGAAACAGAGCTAGATCGTACAGTAATTGATGAGATTGGTGATCCACTTGTTCATCTTATTCGTAATTCTGTCGATCATGGTATTGAAAATCCAACAGCTCGACGTGCAAAAGGAAAACCTGAAGAAGGTACGGTTGTATTACGTGCTTACCATAGTGGGAACTATGTATTCATCGAGATCGAAGATGATGGTGCAGGGATTAATCGTGACAAAGTATTAGCTAAAGCATTAGCAAAAGGTGTTGTGACACAAGAGCAAGCATCTGTTATGACTGATAAACAAATTAATGAATTGATTTTAGCATCAGGCTTCTCAACCGCAGAAGTGATTTCTGATATTTCTGGTCGAGGCGTGGGGTTAGACGTTGTCAAAACAACGATTGAGTCATTAGGTGGAAATATTTCCATTGAATCTACACAGGATGTGGGCTCAACCTTCTCTATTCAATTACCATTAACACTATCAATTATCTCTGTTATGTTAGTAGAAATCGAGAAGGAAATTTACGCAATTCCACTATCATCGATTATTGAAACATCAATTATTCGTTCTTCAGACATTATGAATGCACATAACCAAAAAGTAATTGATTTCCGTGGCAAAGTTGTACCTTTAGTGTTCTTGGAGGAAATTTTTGAAGTACCTCGTAAAGAACAGCAGGATGATGAATTCCATTCGGTAGTCATTGTGCGTAAAGGTGAAAAACTTGCTGGTTTAGTTGTAGATTCATTTATCGGTCAACAAGAAATTGTATTGAAATCACTAGGAAATTATTTAACAAATATCTTTGCAATTTCTGGTGCAACAATTCTAGGGAATGGTAAAGTAGCCCTAATTGTAGACTGTAATGCACTTATTAAATAAGGTGAACGACTAAGAGAGGTGTAAATCATGACAAATGCAGTGGAGCAAGAAAGTATTAAAGTAATTGTTTTCCAATTAGCGGATAAAGAGTATGCAATTCCAGTATCGCATGTACAAGGAATTGAAAAATTAATGCACATTACACGTGTACCGAAAACACCCCATTATGTAAAAGGTGTGATTAACTTACGTGGAGTTGTGACACCGATTGTAGATTTACGTGAACGATTCGGTCTGCCAATATCAGATCATGAAGAAACAACGCGTATTATTATTATCTCTTTAGAAGATATGGAAGTAGGTTTCGTTGTAGATTCAGCAAATGATGTTTTAGATATTCCTGCTAATGCAATCGAACCACAACCAGAAGTAGTAGGTTCACTAGAAGAAGCGTTTATTTCAGGGGTAGCGAAAATTGATAGACGATTATTGATTTTATTACATTTAGAAAAAGTATTAAACTAAAGTAGGGATCGTTATGACATTTAATCAAAAGATTACATCACTACATTTAGATGTACTAAAAGAAATTGGGAATATTGGTGCTGCGCATGCTGCGACAGCACTTTCCAGTTTACTTGGAAAAAAGATTGATATGCGTGTACCTAAAGTTGAAATGGTGTCATTCAATGATATGATGGAGCTTGCTGGTGGGGCTGAAAATGTAGTTGTAGGTATATATTTACGTATCGAAGGTGATGCGGAAGGCAGTATGTTTTTCATTTTACCAATTGAACAGGCTAATCGATTTATTCAAAATTTAATTCATGATGAGACATTTAACTTTACGGATAGACCTGTTTCTGAACTAGGATTATCAGCGATGCAAGAAATGGGTAATATTTTGTCAGGTTCGTATTTATCAGCGTTATCTGACTTCACTAATTTAAAAATTTATCCGACTGTTCCAGGATTAAGTGTAGATATGTTTGGTGCTATTATTAGTATCGGTCTTATTGAGTTATCACATGTGAGCGATAATGTTATTGTAATTAATACATCCATTTTTGAAGACGGCATAGAGGATTGTCAAGAAGTGAGAGGACATTTTTTCTTATTGCCAGATCCTGAATCATTTGATGCGATTTTTAAGGCATTAGGAGTTTCATAAATGCAATTAAATAGTAGTGGGCAAGTTGTCAAAGTTGGTATTGCACAAATGGATGTAGTAAAATTACCCAATACAATAAGAACATCAGGTCTTGGTTCATGTGTAGGTGTTGTTTTATATGATGAATCAAGAAAGATAGCAGGTTTAATACATGTTATGCTACCAGATTCAAGTTTAGGTAGAACAGAAGCAATCAACGTTGCAAAATTTGCGGATACAGGCATCACCGCCATGATTGATTTATTAAAATTAGAAGGTGTGCAAAAATTTAAGCTAAAAGCTAAAATTGCAGGTGGTGCGCAAATGTTCCAATTCACATCTGATAAAGATTCGATGCGTATCGGTCCACGAAATGTGGAGGCTGTCAAAAGTGAATTAAAGCGTCACGGTATTCCATTAGTTGCAGAGGCAACAGGTGGGAATAGTGGGCGAACAATTGAATTTGATCCAGCCACGTCCATGCTAAATATCAGAACAGTGAACCAAGGAGTGAGTGAAATATAATGTTTGGTTCTATCTTTTACAATCTATGGGGCGCATTAATTGCTTTTTCTATTTATTTTTTTAGTACATTTTACAAGCCTTTTACACCATTACGCGTGTTAATAGGTGCATCTGTAGCGGCTGTTATTACGTTTTTAGCCATGTACATTGTACGTTTTGTCATTGCTTATATTTTATTTACACCAGAAGACTCTGAGGAATTGGAGGATACTAAACTTGAAGAGAGCAAATCTGATAAAGATTTAGAAGAATCTAAGGAAAGTATAGCTGCCAATTCGACCATTGAATTTCAAGATGAAGATTCAGAGGAAATTGCACAAGTTGTGCGTACAATGATGCATCGTGAAGACGAGCCACAAATACATTCATAGAAAAGAGTCGCTATTTGTGGCTCTTTTTTTATGGGAATTTTTATAAAAGGTAAGGCGAGCAATCAATCTCTTGTTTTGCCCAAAATCGATTTCCATTAGTAACATCATTTTTCCATAATAGATTGGAAGATTGAACAATGTAATTTGTTGTTCAATCTTTTTTCATATACTGAATAAGGGGAAGATATACGCATGAAATTATAGTCGATTTTTGTTACAATATAGGAAACGAAGTATAGAGATTTAGTAATCTAACAATTCCTGCTATCTTTTGATGGTGTGAATGTGCTTTTGAAGAGAGGTGGATTTTATGGCACAACCGATGTTAAATGAGGAACAGAAATTATGGGCCCGCTGGACAAATGAGCGTGATCCAGAGGCAGGTGATTTACTCATAAAAAAATATAGCTCTCTTGTGTCTTACCATGTCCAACGTATTGGAGCAGGTTTGCCGAAAAGTGTCTCCCGTGATGATTTAACAAGTTTAGGGATGGCGGGTCTTTTTGATGCCTTAAATAAATTTGATATTAAACGAGATTTAAAATTCGATACATATGCTTCTTTTCGAGTAAGAGGGGCGATTATAGATGGCTTGCGTAAAGAAGACTGGCTACCTCGCTCTGCTCGTGAAAAAGCGAAGAAATTAGATGCACAAATTGAACAACTTGAACAGCGCTATATGCGACATGTTACACCAGAAGAATTAGCAGAACATATGAATCTATCTGTGGATGAAGTCTATCAAACTGTACAGGAACATTTTTTTTCCAATGTTTTATCAATCAATGAACAGCAAGACCAAGAAGAGACAGAAGGAAAGTCATTTGTGATTCGTGATGAAGCAACGAAAACACCTGAACAGGTAGTGATTAAATCAGAACTGTTAGAAGATTTAGAAGAAAGCATTCAAAAGTTAAATGAAAAAGAACAACTCGTGTTGAGTTTATTTTATACAGAAGAGCTAACATTAACGGAAATTGGTGAAATGCTTGATTTATCAACATCACGCATTTCTCAAATCCACTCAAAGGCATTGTTGAAGTTACGAAAATTATTATCTAGTGAGATGATTAGCACGTAAAACCGTTGGAGAGAGGGTGTTTTTTATGAGTTTAAAAGGTGTTGAATTACAAATCGCCATCCCGAAAACATTTGAAGCAGGTAAGATGCTAGATCAAGCACAACAGCATAATTTAGCGCAACAAGCACATGCGAATGAAGCATTGAAAAAAGAAATTGAACGCAAGCAAAAGGTTGTAAATACATCAGAGGGCATGGATGAAATCGGTGAGGATGAGGAAGCTGGTGGAGAGTATATTAATGGCACACGCAAAAAAAAGAAAAAGAAGAAGGCTAAACAGCCACAAGCACAGCATCCTTTTAAAGGGAATTTTATCGATTTCAGTGGATAGGGGCTTATCATGACGACAATACTTATTACCATTCTATTTATATTACAGCTATTGTCATTTTATTTTATTGTTATTTTGAATGTTAAGCTGGCTAAATTTAAGGATTTAGAAAATAAGCAAGAGCGTTTGATGCGTGAAATGGATGATACAATTAGCATGTATTTAGCGGACATGAAAGACGAAAATGACCGTTTGATTCAAGAGTTACAAGAGACAACAAAGCCAGCAAAGAAAGTGGTAAATGCACAGGATGAGGTAGCTGCGACAGATGCAGTAGTAGAGTCACCTGCTTTGCATAATGAACCACGTCTCTATGTACCAAAAGCAGTAGCTGCCAATGCATATACAAGACAACAACACGCACAAACACAGCCGTCCAGATCGTCAATTGTTCAACCAGAAGTGAAGGAGCTGACATTGGAACAGAAAGTAATCCAATTGGCTACACAGGGAAAAACATCTGAGGAAATTGCTAAGGAGCTGCAAAAGGGTAAAACAGAAATCGAGCTTTTATTGAAATTTCAACGATAAAATAGTTGCGAACCGAAGCGGATTATGGTATATTTTCAAATGGTGTTATTAATACACACGCATTTTGATGTAGTAAGTGGTGCTCTAATGTTTAGAGTAGCTTGTTGCAGAGGATAAATGCGGAGGATAAAAACCAAACATACTAGGAGGAAATTCACATGTCAGTAATTTCTATGAAACAATTACTTGAAGCTGGTGTACATTTCGGTCACCAAACTCGTCGTTGGAACCCAAAAATGAAGAAATTTATCTTCATGGAGCGTAACGGGATTTATATCATCGACTTACAAAAAACAGTTAAAAAATTAGAAGAAGCTTATGACTTCATGCGTCAAGTTGGTCAAGACGGTGGTAAAGTTCTTTTCGTTGGTACGAAAAAACAAGCACAAGAAGCGATCAAAGAAGAAGCAGAACGTTCAGGTAACTACTTCATCAACCAACGTTGGTTAGGTGGTACTCTTACAAACTTCGGTACAATTCAAAAACGTGTTGCACGTATGAAAGAAATCGAAAAAATGGAAGAGGAAGGAACTTTTGAAGTTCTACCTAAAAAAGAAGTTATTCAACTTAAAAAAGAACATGAACGTCTAATCAAATTCTTAGGCGGTATCCGTGATATGCACGAACTTCCAGATGTAATGTTCGTAGTTGACCCACGTAAAGAGCGTATTGCTGTTGCAGAAGCTCGCAAATTGAACATTCCTTTAGTAGGAATTGTTGATACAAACTGTGATCCAGATGAAATCGACTATGTAATTCCTGCAAATGATGATGCTATTCGTGCGGTTAAACTTTTAACAGCTAAAATGGCGGATGCTTTAATCGAGTCAAAACAAGGTGAAGAATTAGCACCTGCTGTTGAAGAAGCAGTAGTAGCTGAGTAATTCATGTTTAACCTTGATTCAAGTGGGGAGAATAACCGCCCCTCTAAATCAAGATAAAGTCACGGATTTTGTAGAGGAGCTTTTTCGAGCGAGTTCGGAAAAATTCGGACGCAATTACGCCGAGGCGTAATTGATAAAAAGGTGATAAGTGGCTCAAAACCCTTATCGCCTTTTTTAGGACTTATTGATATAAATTAGTTCAACCAATTTGAGGAGGAAACACTAAATGGCAAACATTACTGCACAATTAGTAAAAGAACTACGTGAAAAAACTGGCGCTGGTATGATGGATTGTAAAAAAGCGTTAGTAGAAACAGAAGGTAACTTAGAAGCGGCAATCGATTTCCTACGTGAAAAAGGTTTAGCGGCTGCTGGTAAAAAAGCAGACCGTATCGCTGCAGAAGGTACTACTTACATTTTAGAACAAGGCAATGAAGCAATCCTTTTAGAAGTAAATGCTGAAACTGACTTTGTTGCGAAAAATGACAAATTCCAAGTATTAGTTTCTTCTTTAGCTGAACAATTATTAACTGCTAAACCAGCATCAGTTGAAGCTGCTTTAGAATTAGAGAAAGATGGCGTGAAAATCGCTGACCAAATCTCTCAAGCAACAGCAACAATTGGTGAAAAAATTTCTTTACGTCGTTTTGAAATCAAAACGAAAACAGATGCTGATGCATTTGGTTCATACTTACACATGGGTGGCCGTATCGGTGTATTAGTTGTATTAGAAGGTTCTACAGATGCAGCTGCTGCAAAAGATATCGCAATGCACATTGCTGCAATCAACCCAACTTATGTATCTCGTGACGAAGTTTCTGCTGATGAAGTAGAACGTGAGCGTAAAGTATTAACTGAGCAAGCGTTAAACGAAGGTAAACCAGAAAATATCGTAGCGAAAATGGTAGAAGGTCGTCTTGGTAAATATTTCGAAGATGTTTGCTTACTTGACCAAACATTCGTTAAAAACTCAGATCAAAAAGTTCGTGACTTCGTAAAATCAACTGGTGGTAACGTAACTGGATTCACTCGTTATGCTGTTGGTGAAGGTATCGAAAAACGTGAAGATAACTTTGCAGAAGAAGTAATGAGCCAAGTAAAAGGTAACTAATTTACCTTCTATTTGATGAATTTAATCAAATAATCAAACGAAAAAATGGGGGACACAACATAGCGTGTTCCCTATTTTTCGGAAAAGAACAAGAATATTTGGTGAATTACCTGATTCATAACTAGTAATTATTACATGATGTACTATAATGGAAAAGGAATAACCATGTTTGAAATAAAGTCTGATGGAGGTTTACTATGAGTGTGCCACAATATAATCGAGTAGTTATCAAATTAAGTGGAGAAGCATTAGCTGGAGAAGCAGGATTTGGTTTATCACCAAAAATTATCAAATCTGTTGCAGAAGAAGTGAAAGAAGTAGTAGATCTTGGTGTAGAAGTTGCTGTCGTTGTAGGGGGCGGTAATATTTGGAGAGGGAAAATTGGTAGTGAAATGGGCATGGATCGTGCAGCAGCCGATTACATGGGGATGTTAGCAACAGTTATGAACTCTCTTGCACTACAAGATGCTTTGGAAAAACTAGGGATTGAGACACGTGTTCAATCATCTATCGTAATGACACAAGTTGCAGAGCCATATATTCGCCGTAAAGCTGTTCGTCATTTAGAGAAGAAACGTGTCGTTATTTTTGCAGCGGGTACAGGAAATCCATTCTTCTCAACAGATACAACAGCAGCATTGCGTGCAGCAGAAATTGATGCAGAGGCAATTTTAATGGCGAAAAACAATGTTGATGGTGTATACTCGGCTGATCCAAAAGTAGATGCAACAGCTGTTAAATATGATACACTCACATACTTAGACGTAATTCAACAAGGATTACAAGTAATGGATTCAACTGCTTCTACTTTATGTATGGACAATGATATTCCATTGATTGTATTCTCTATTACAGAACCTGGTAACATTAGACGTGCTGTACAAGGCGAGAAAATTGGAACAATTGTTAGGAGGAATGCATAATGACGAAACAAGTTATCGAACAAACAAAAGAAAGAATGAATAAATCAATTGCTGCGTTTTCACGTGAGCTAGCATCCATCCGTGCTGGACGTGCTAATGCGTCTTTATTAGATCGTATTACAGTTGACTACTATGGTGCTCCAACACCTGTTAATCAACTTGCAGGTATATCTATACCCGAAGCACGCTTATTAGTAGTGGCACCTTATGATAAATCTGTTTTAGGTGAAATCGAAAAAGCGATTATGAAATCAGACATTGGGATTACACCAACAAATGATGGTACAGTTATTCGCCTAATGATTCCTGCATTAACAGAGGAACGTCGTAAAGAGTTAGTGAAACAGGTGAAAAAAGAAGCTGAAGAAGCAAAAGTGGCGATTCGTAATGTACGTCGTGATGCAAATGATGAACTGAAAAAGCTTGAAAAAGCAGGCGAATTGACAGAGGATGATTTACGTGGTTATGGCGAAGACATCCAAAAATTAACGGATGAGTTTATTGTAAAAGTAGATCAAGTAACGAAAGATAAGGAAAAAGAAATTTTAGAGGTGTAAGCAAAAGAGAACCGTCTGTATAACAAGAGACGTATTGCATAACCCTATGATGGAACTTTTTCATAAGATAAAGGCGTCCTATATTATAAAAGGACGCCTTTTATCTTTGTATTGAACGCATAGCAGAATGGTAAAGGAAAATGTAGTAAAAGCTAACGGAATCACGGGTCAAAGTCTCTGATGGATGGTATGGCTTTTAAAGAAAAGCCATACCATCCAAAGGCAAGTTTGCTGAGACGTAATGGATCTTGAAATTACGTGTATAAAATAAGTGGATGATACATAGACAATTTACAGCAGAAGTAGGACAAAAGAGGCTTTTGTTTGTTATGATAGATTAATATGCGTCCGATTTGTTGTAGTGGGGGAGTTCACATGTTAAAAAAGCTATTCAGTAAACAAATAAATATGGATACACTATCAGTGGAGGAGCGTGTTGCACTTGCTAAAAGTGAGCCGATACCTGCTCATGTAGCGATTATTATGGACGGAAATGGTCGTTGGGCAAAGAAACGTGCGATGCCACGTGTTGCAGGGCATCATGAGGGCATGAAGACTGTACAAAAAATAACAAGATTTGCCTCTGATTTAGGTATTCAAGCGTTAACTGTGTACGCATTCTCTACTGAAAATTGGAAACGTCCAAAAGCAGAAGTAGATTTCTTGATGCGCTTACCAGTTGAATTTTTAGGTTCATTTTTACCTGAAATGATGGAGCGAAATGTACGTGTTGAAATGATTGGTAATCCAGAGTTACTACCAGCGCATACACAAAAGGCATTATATGATGCGATGGAGGAAACGAAGCACAATACAGGGCTTGTTTTAAATTTTGCATTAAATTATGGTAGCCGTGCAGAAATAATAGATGCGATGAAAGGAATGCTCGAAAAAGTGCAAGAGGGCGAATTAACGATTCAGGACATCACAGAAGAATGTGTGACAGCTCATTTAATGACAGCCCATTTACCAGAGCCAGATTTATTAATTCGGACAAGTGGGGAAGTGCGTTTAAGTAACTTTATGCTATGGCAGCTTGCTTATACTGAGTTATGGTTTACGGATACATTATGGCCAGATTTTAATGAGAAAAATCTACTAGAGGCGATTGAAAACTATCAAAAACGAAATCGTCGCTATGGTGGGTTGAAGGGAGAAGAAACGACTTGAAGCAACGCATTATGACAGCCATTGTAGCAGCAGCACTTTTTATTCCATTTGTCATTTATGGAAAAGTGCCGTTTACATTACTCGTGTTAGCAATGGCTATTATCGGTTTTTATGAAATTTTAAAAATGAAAGGGATTGCGCTTTTTTCAGTACCAGGCTTGATTGGTGCATTGACCTTAACTTTGCTTGTTATACCGACAGAATGGTCGAATAAAGTAGCAGAGAGCATTGGCTATTCCTCTATTATCGTCATCATTTATGGCTTAATGATGCTATTATTAATTTATATTGTTGTCGTGAAAAATAAAATCACATTCGATGAAATCGGCTTTATTTTACTAGGTGCGTTTTATGTAGGGCTAGGCTTCCATTACTTAATCGAAACACGTTCTAATGGCTTAGAGTTTGTAGTGTATTGCTTATTAATTGTGTGGACAACGGATTCAGGTGCTTATTTTGTCGGCAGAAAATTTGGCAAACATAAGCTATGGCCTGAAATTTCACCGAAAAAAACAATTGAAGGTTTTGTAGGGGGGATTGTCATTGCTGTGCTTTTTGCGATTGCTATGCAGGCAATTTACCCATTTGCAAGTAGCTATGCTTTATTAATCATCATTACGATATTCGCCTCCATTATTGGGCAAATGGGCGATTTGGTGGAATCAGCGATTAAGCGTCATTTTGATGTAAAAGATTCAGGAACCATTTTACCTGGTCATGGTGGTATTTTAGATCGTTTTGATAGTTTATTATTTGTCGTACCACTACTACATTTCTTACATTTTTTTAGTTAGTTAAAAGTGAAAAAAGGGGACAATTTGTTGTGAAAAAAATTAGTTTACTTGGGGCAACTGGTTCTGTTGGTTGGCAAACGTATGATATTTTAAAGGAACAGCAAGATGCTTTTCAATTAGTGGCGTTTTCAGCTGGGAAAAATATAGCAAAGACACGTGAAATGATTGAAGCATTACAGCCAGAGCTTGTATCCGTTCAACAGGAGGAGGATGCAAGACAATTAGCGAAGGACTATCCACATATTCATTTTACATTTGGCGGAAAAGGGCTTGTAGAGGTTGCTACACATCCAGATTCAACAGTGTTAGTGAACGCTGTATTAGGGAGTGTTGGGCTAGAATCGACATTAGCTGCTATTCGTATGGGAAAAACCATTGCGATTGCTAATAAAGAAACGCTAGTGACAGCTGGACATTTAGTGATGGCAGAGGCTAAAAAATACAATGCGACTATTTTACCTGTGGATAGTGAACATTCTGCCCTTTTCCAATCAATGAATGGTGAAAATCCAAAAAATATTGAACGTTTAATTATTACAGCATCAGGTGGTAGCTTCCGTGACCGCACGCGTGAAGAATTAAAGCATGTGACAGTCGCAGATGCACTCAACCATCCAAACTGGTCCATGGGCGCAAAAATTACCATTGATTCTGCAACAATGATGAATAAAGGGTTGGAAGTCATTGAAGCACATGTGTTATTCGATATGCCATATGATCAAATTGATGTACTTTTACATCGAGAAAGTATTATTCACTCCTTAGTTGAGTATCATGATACTAGTGTGATTGCACAGCTTGGTACGCCAGACATGCGTGTGCCAATTCAATATGCACTGAGCTATCCTGAACGAATGCCACTACACAATGGACAACGTTTAAACTTAGCACAAATTGGCAAACTGCATTTTCAAGAGATGGATTTTGCACGCTATCCAGCATTGCGCCTTGCATATGAAGCAGGTCGTATGGGTGGTACGGTTTTAACGGCGATGAATGCAGCAAATGAAGCCGCAGTTGCTGCCTTTTTACAAGGGAAAATTACTTTCTTAGCAATCGATGAAGTAATTGAACGTGTGATGCAGGAACATGCCAATATTGCAGTACCAGATTTACAAACTATTTTGCATGTAGACAGTGAAACAAGAAAAATTGTGCAAAACATGATAAAATGAAACTTCACGCAGGTGGGAATTCGCCCTGTATCCCTACTTATGTGCTAGTTGAATCAATTGGGTTTTTACAGTTTGTAAGCTTCTCTTTAACATTATGACTTCATTTATTTATGTTGAAATGAAGGGCTTACAAACTGTTAATACAGGGTAAAATAACGAGAGTATCGTTAACTAAAGGTGGGATCGTATGCAAACAGCCATTGCATTTATTGTCATATTTGGCTTACTTGTATTTTTCCATGAGCTTGGTCACTTTATTTTTGCAAAACGTGCTGGCATTATGGTACGTGAATTTGCTATTGGTATGGGACCGAAAATTTATGGGAAGACACATGGTGAAACAATTTATACACTTCGTTTATTGCCAATCGGTGGTTATGTACGCATGGCGGGCGAAGATATGGATGGGACAGAGCTACAGCCAGGCTATCGTGTAGGGCTAATTGTCAATGAAGATAATATTGTCCAAAAAATTATTTTCAATCAAAATAATCGACAAGTACCTGATTTATTGTTTTTAGAAGTAGAACGTGCTGATTTAGAGAAAGATTTATTTGTAGAAGGCTATGACGAGGAAGAAAACTTAGTACGATATACGGTAGCAAGAAATTGTATCCTTGTGGAAAATGGCAAAGAAACATTGATTGCACCATATGATCGTCAATTTAACGCAAAAACAGTTGGACAACGTGCGATGGCTATTTTTGCAGGACCATTGTTTAACTTTATCCTTGCCTTTGTGATTTATGTATTGATTGGTTTATTAAATGGTGTACCAACGAATGAGCCAATCATTACAGATGTTGTACCAGATAGACCTGCTGCACAGGCGGGTATGCTTGAAGGTGACAGAGTGACAGCGATTGACGGACAGGCTATTCAAACGTGGGAAGATTTAGTCAGTGTTATTCAAAGTAAACCTGGTGAAACAATCGATATGACGTTTGAACGAAATGGACAAGTCGAACAGGTTGCGTTAACAGTGAAAGCAGTGACAGACAGTGGTGGTAACACATATGGTCAAATCGGTGTCACAAGTCCAAGAGTGCATAATCCATTAAAAGCAGTCGTTTATGGTGGGGAACAGACATATCATATGACGAAGGAAATTTTTAGATTATTGGGCTTGCTTGTGACAGGTGGTTTCCATTTGGATGATTTATCGGGTCCTGTAGGTATTTATAAAACAACAGAGACTGTGACAGCATGGGGCATTTTTGCTTTAATGAATTTTGCGGCGATGCTAAGTATTAATCTAGGAATTATGAACTTACTACCATTACCAGCTCTTGATGGTGGACGTTTATTGTTCTTTGGTTTTGAAGCGGTACGGGGCAAACCAGTGGATCGACAAAAAGAAGGCATGGTGCATTTCGTGGGCATTGTGTTACTAATGATTTTAATGGTTGTTGTGACATGGAATGATATTCAACGTTTCTTCTTTTAAACGATTTAGCTTTGAGCAATTGCGCTCAAAGCTAAATTTGTTTATGCTAATGAAAGAATGAACTTATTTAAAGAAAAAGGTGGATCACTGAATGAAGCAAAGTAAAACATTTATTCCAACACTACGTGAAGTACCTGCAGATGCAGAAGTTAAATCACATAAGCAGCTACTACGTGCAGGATTTATTCGTCAAAATACAAGCGGTGTCTATTCGTATTTGCCATTTGCTAAACGTGTATTATCAAAAATTGAGCAAATTATTCGTGAGGAAATGGAAGCAATCAATTCGATTGAATTATTGATGCCAGCCTTACAATCAGCAGAGCTTTGGCAAGAGTCTGGTCGTTGGGAGAAGTATGGACCTGAGTTAATGCGCTTACAAGATCGCCATAATCGAGACTTTGCATTAGGACCAACACATGAAGAAGTCATTACAACATTAGTACGTGATGAAGTGAAATCTTATAAAAAATTACCATTAACACTCTATCAAATTCAAACAAAATTCCGTGATGAAAAGCGTCCACGTTTTGGTTTGCTACGTGGTAGAGAGTTCATCATGAAAGATGCGTATTCTTTCCATGCGACACGTGAAAGCTTAGATGAAACATATGAAGATATGTATCGTGCATATTCTACTATTTTTTCACGCCTTGGTTTAAACTATCGTGCTGTTATTGCAGACGCAGGCTCTATCGGTGGGAAGGGCACACATGAATTTATGGTGCTTTCTGAAATCGGTGAAGATACAATTGCCTACTCAGATACATCTGACTATGCAGCAAATATCGAGATGGCTGAAGTTGTTGTAGATTATCAACCATCAACGGAAAACTTGAAAGAACTAGAAAAAGTAGCAACACCTGACCAAAAAACAATTGAAGAAGTGTCAGCATTTTTACAAGTAGAAGCATCGAATGTGATTAAAACATTAGTATTTGATGTAGATGGCGAGCTAGTCGTTGTACTAGCACGTGGTGACCATGAAATTAACGACATTAAATTAAAAAATGCGCTAGATGCAGGAAATGTTGAATTAGCAGATGAAGCGGCTATTCGTGCATTATTAAACTGTGGTGTAGGTTCTATTGGGCCGGTTAAATTGCCAGTGGACGTGAAAGTAGTAGCAGATCAAGCGATTAAATCAATTCGTAATGGTGTAGCAGGTGCGAATGAGGATGGCTTCCATTTAGTGAATGTGAACCCAGAGCGAGACTTTGCTGTAAATGACTACTTAGATATTCGCTTTATTCAAGAGGGTGACCCTTCTCCAGATGGACAAGGTACAATTAAATTTGCAGAAGGTATTGAGGTTGGTCACATCTTTAAATTAGGCACAACCTATTCAGCGAAAATGAATGGTACATTTTTAGATGAGCAGGGGAAAGCGCAGCCATTTATTATGGGGTGCTATGGTATTGGCGTTTCTCGTATTTTAGCGGCAGTTGCTGAACATTTCCAAGATGACAATGGTTTTACATGGCCAATACAGTTAGCACCATATGACATTCACGTGATTCCTGTGAATACAAAAGATGAGGCACAAGTGGCTTTGGCGGATGAATTATATGGCTTATTAAAGTCATACCGTTATGATGTACTATTAGATGACCGTGCAGAGCGAGCAGGTGTTAAATTTGCAGATGCTGATTTAATCGGTTTACCTGTCCGCATTACAGTAGGTAAAAAAGCGACTGAAGGTATTGTAGAAGTGAAATTCCGTCAAACAGGTGAAACATTTGAATGGAAGAAGGAAGAAGTCATTGATCGTTTAAATGAATTCTTCCGTAAAAACTAACGAAGAGATAGTCAAAAATTCGCAACCTCTATCCAAAAGGGAGCGAATTTTTTGCTTGACTAGCATAGAAAGTAGGTGTCACCCATTGGAACAGCAGCAGGAGGCAAGAGCGAGATTTCAAATGCTTTTACAGCAGCTAGAATTAACCGATGATGTCTATATGTCCTTTTTTGAGGATGGTGAATTGACTCGATTAACTGTACACAAGAAAAATAGATGTTGGCATTTTTCGATTAAGTTAAAAAATATACTGCCTTTTTCAATGTATCAACTTTTTCGTACGCACTTAGCAGAAAAGTTTGCAGCGATTGCGCAAATTCAAACCACATTTGAAGCGATGGAGCAGACGGTAACAGAGGAGTTAGTACAAGCCTACTGGTTGACCGTTGTAGAACAAATCGATGAAATGGCACCAACATTGAAGAATGGTCTTGTGTCACAAATCCCAGTTTGGAATGGGCAAAAGCTAACATTGTCTTGTATGCAGGAAATGGAGCTGATGATGCTCAAAACGAAGTATGCTGAAAAAATTGCGGTAAGTTATCAGCAGTTTGGCTTCCCTACAATCGTAGTAGATGTGGAGTTACAGGAAAAGACGGCTGAGGTTATTGCTGCACAAGAGGCTTTTATTGAACAAAGGCGTTTAGAGGAAGCCGCATTAGCACAGCAAGCAATTCAAGATTTCCAACAGCGTGAGCAGGAAAAGAAAGACAACCCAGCGATTGCCCAGCTTGGTGATCGTCCATTCCAGCTTGGCATACTCATTAAAGATGATGAAGTCATGGAAATTAAACGCATTGTTGAGGAAGAACGTCGTGTCATTATCGAAGGCTTTGTTTTTGATACGGAGATTAAAGAGCTGAAGAGTGGTCGTTCTTTATTGCAAATTAAAATGACCGATTACACAGACTCCATCATTGTTAAAATGTTTTCAAGGGATAACGAGGATGCTGAGTTAATGCAACATTTGAAGAAGGGCATGTGGGTTAAAGTACGTGGCTCTGTGCAAACAGATACATTTATTCGTGATTTAATCGTTATGGCGAATGATATTAATGAAATAAAGAAAGAAGCACGACAAGATACAGCACCAGAAGGAGAAAAGCGAGTGGAGCTCCATTTGCATACACCAATGAGTCAAATGGATGCTGTCACACCTGTAGATCGTTTAATAGGGCAAGCTGCAAAATGGGGACATCCAGCGATTGCGATTACGGATCATGCTGTTGTACAGTCGTTCCCAGATGCCTATGCAGCAGGTAAAAAGCATGGCATTAAAGTTATTTATGGCTTAGAGGCGAATTTAGTAGATGATGGTGTACCGATTGCCTATGCTGCGGAACATCGGTTATTAGAGGATGCGACATATGTTGTATTTGACGTAGAAACGACGGGTTTATCAACAGCCTATGATACTATTATCGAGCTGGCTGCTGTCAAAATTAAAAATGGACAGGTCATTGATAAGTATGAAAGCTTTGCTAATCCACATCATCCACTATCTGCTACAACGATTGAGTTAACAGGTATTACAGATGATATGGTACGCAATGCACCAGAAGTGGAGCAAGTCATTAAAGAGTTCCATGCCTTTATTGAAGATGGTATTGTTGTGGCACATAATGCGTCCTTTGATATTGGCTTTTTATATACAGGCTATCGTAAGTATGGACTGAGTGATACAATCCATCCTGTTATTGATACATTAGAGTTGGCAAGATTGCTCTATCCAACGATGAAAAACCATCGTTTGAATACATTATGTAAAAAATTCAATATTGATTTAACACAGCACCACCGTGCGATATATGATACCGAGGCAACAGGGTATTTATTGTTACAGCTATTAAAGGATGCGACAGCTGAATTCAATGTTCTCTACCATGATGATTTTAATAAACATATTGGTGGTGGGGATGCTTATAAAAAAGCACGTCCTATGCATTGTACGATTTTAGCAGTAGATAATGCAGGATTGAAAAATTTATTTAAACTTGTCTCACATGCACATACGAAAACCTTTTACCGTGTACCTCGTGTGACTCGAGCTGTTTTAGAGCAGTACAGAGAAGGATTGCTAATAGGCTCAGGCTGTAGCAATGGTGAAGTATTTGAAACGATGATGAATAAATCACCTGAGGAAGCGGAGCAAGTAGCACGATTTTATGATTATATCGAAGTCCAACCGAAAGCTGTCTATGCGCCGTTAATTGAACGGAATGTTGTACGTGATGAGTGGACATTGGAAGATATTGTTCGCAAGTTGGTGAAGCTAGGCAAAAAATTGAATAAGCCTGTTGTAGCTACAGGGAATGTTCATTATTTAGATCCAACAGATGCGGTATTTAGACAAATATTAATCGGCTCTCAAGGTGGAGCTAATATGTTAAATAAATCTAAATTACCCGAAGTGCATTTACGAACAACAGATGAGATGCTTCAGGAATTCGATTTTTTAGGACCTGAGATAGCTAAAGAAATCGTTGTGACGAATGCACAAAAAATAGCCAATATGATTGGGGATGTTAAGCCAATTAAAGATGATTTATACACACCCAAAATTGAAGGCTCTGATGATGAAGTAACGAATTTAACGTATGATATGGCACATCAAATCTACGGGGAGCAGTTACCAGAAATTGTGCAAGCTCGTATCGAAAAGGAATTAAAATCAATTTTAGGACATGGCTTTGGGGTGATTTATTTAATTTCTGCAAAGCTTGTAAAAAAATCATTAGCTGATGGTTATTTGGTTGGTTCACGTGGCTCGGTCGGCTCCTCTTTAGTCGCCACATTTATGGAAATTACAGAGGTCAACCCATTACCACCACATTATATTTGTCCTGTGTGTAAGCATTCTGAGTTCTTCGATGATGGTTCTGTTAGCTCAGGCTTTGACTTACCAAACAAAGATTGTGTGAAGTGTGGTACGCCGTATAAAAAAGATGGGCAGGATATTCCATTTGAAACTTTTTTAGGGTTTAAAGGGGATAAAGTTCCAGATATTGACTTGAATTTCTCGGGTGAATATCAACCACAGGCACATAATTATACGAAAGTGCTTTTTGGTGAGGATTATGTTTATCGTGCAGGAACGATTGGTACGGTAGCGGAAAAGACAGCATATGGCTATGTAAAAGGTTATGCAAGTGATCATAATTTACATTTTCGTGGTGCAGAAGTAGATCGACTTGTCCAAGGGTGTACAGGAGTAAAGCGAACGACAGGTCAGCATCCAGGTGGGATTATTGTTGTGCCAGATTATATGGATATATACGACTTTTCGCCAGTGCAGTTCCCTGCTGATGCACAGGATGCAGAATGGCGTACAACCCATTTCGACTTCCATTCGATTCACGATAATATTTTGAAGCTTGATATTCTTGGGCACGATGATCCGACGATGATTCGGATGTTGCAAGATTTGTCTGGCATTGATCCAAAGACGATTCCAACAGATGATCCTGTTGTCATGCAAATTTTTAGCAATACAGAGTCATTGGGTGTGACAGAAGAGCAAATTGGCTGTAAAACAGGTACATTAGGTATTCCAGAGTTTGGAACCCGCTTTGTACGTCAAATGTTAGAGGATACAAAACCATCTACATTTTCAGAGCTTGTTCAAATCTCAGGACTTTCTCATGGGACAGACGTCTGGCTTGGTAATGCACAGGAGTTAATTCAAAACGGTACATGTGTGTTAGCAGAAGTAATTGGTTGTCGTGATGATATTATGGTGTATTTAATTTATCAAGGGCTTGATCCAGCATTCGCCTTTAAAATTATGGAGTCGGTGCGTAAAGGGAAAGGCTTAACGGATGAAATGGAAGAGGAAATGCTTAAAAATAAGGTACCAGCTTGGTATATTGATTCCTGTAAAAAAATTAAGTACATGTTCCCTAAGGCACATGCTGCTGCCTATGTATTAATGGCGGTGCGTATTGCATGGTTTAAAGTACATTTCCCAATCCTTTATTATGCTGCTTACTTTACTGTTAGAGCAGGCGATTTCGATTTAATCTCGATGACACAAGGCTCACAAATGATTCGTTCCAAAATTGATGAAATCAATATGAAAGGGCTGGATGCTTCACCGAAAGAGCGTAACTTATTAACGGTGTTGGAGCTAGCTTTAGAAATGTGCGAACGTGGCATGAGCTTCCAAAAGGTTGATTTATATCGTTCACAGGCAAGTGAATTTGTCATTGATGGGAATGCATTAATTCCACCATTCGATGCGATTCCAGGCCTTGGGACAAACGTTGCTAAAATGATTGTCGCAGCCCGAGCAGACGGCGAATTTTTATCGAAGGAAGACTTGCAACAACGTGGACGTGTATCCAAAACGCTGATTGAATATATGGACCAATTAGGTTGCTTAGAAGGAATGCCTGATGCAAATCAATTGTCCTTGTTCTAACATTTGCATTGTCCCATCAATTGTGTTATTGTTATGGTAATAATTTGTTGATAGTTTTCCAGCAAAAGAGTGGGGTGTTCCCGCTCTTTTCTGTTGTTAGTAACAAACAAATTTTGACGAACAGCAGGTAAGACCGTGTGATTTCACCAAGCTAACTGGTGGAATTTCTGTTTTATTAAGCTACAATTTGACATATGCAGGAGGAAATAATGAGCAAAATACCATCTTTAATTGAAGAGCTCGCGAAACCGATTGTTGAAGAGTTACAGCTTGAGTTAGTAGATATTGAGTTTGTAAAAGAAGGACGTAACTGGTTTTTACGTGTCTACGTGGATACACCTGAGGGCGGCATTGATATTGATCAATGTGCGCAAGTGAGTGAAAGACTAAGCTTACTACTGGATGAAAAAGATCCGATTACACAAAATTATTATTTGGAAGTTTCCTCACCAGGTGCAGAACGTCCATTAAAGAAAGATGCTGATTTTGCGAAGGCAATCGGTAAATTTATTTATGTGAAAACGTATGAACCGATTAAGGACATGAAGGAATTCCAAGGCTACTTAACATCATATGATGAACAAACATTAGTGATGGAAGTACGCATTAAAACACGTAAATTAACAGTAACAATTGAACAGGAAAAAATTGCGTTGGCACGCTTAGCCATTGATTTTTCAGCATAATGCATATTTAGGAGTGAAAAGAACATGAGTAGTGATTTGTTAGATGCGTTAACAGCGCTAGAAGAACAAAAGGGAATTTCAAGAGACGTATTGATTGAAGCGATTGAGGCGGCATTAGTGACAGCTTATAAGCGTAATTTCAATCAGGCGCAAAATGTTCGTGTAGATTTGAATTTAGATAAAGGCTCTATGCGTGTATTTTCACGTAAAGATGTGGTAGAAGTTGTAGAGGATGAGCGTTTACAAATTTCTTTAGAAGATGCAAAAGCCATTAATCCAGCTTACCAATTAGAAGATGTGGTAGAACAAGAGGTGACTCCACGTAATTTTGGGCGAATTGCAGCACAAACAGCAAAGCAAGTGGTGACACAGCGTGTACGTGAAGCAGAGCGTGGGTTAATCTATGAGCAATATGTTGACCGTGAAGATGACATTGTAACAGGTGTTGTAGAACGCTTAGATGCACGTAATATTTATGTTGGCTTAGGAAAAGTGGAAGCAGCATTACCACAAAACGAGCAAATTCAAGGTGAAACATATAATCCACATGATCGTATCAAAGTGTATATTACAAAAGTAGAGCGTACAACACGTGGACCACAAGTGATTGTGTCACGTACACATCCTGGCTTATTGCGTCGCTTATTTGAAATGGAAGTGCCTGAAATTTATGAGGGTATTGTGGAAATTAAATCGATTGCTCGTGAAGCAGGAGATCGTTCAAAAATCTCTGTTCATGCACATAATGAAGAAGTAGACCCAGTTGGTTCATGTGTAGGAGCAAAAGGTGCACGTGTGCAAACAATCGTCAACGAGCTAAATGGTGAGAAAATTGATATCGTTGAATGGTCAGAAGATCCAGTGGTGTTTGTAGCGAATGCTTTAAGTCCATCAAAAGTATTAGATGTACAAGTGAATGAAGAAGAAAAATCAACAACAGTGGTCGTACCAGATTACCAATTATCATTAGCTATTGGTAAACGTGGTCAAAATGCACGTTTAGCAGCGAAGCTAACAGGCTGGAAAATTGATATTAAGAGCGAAACAGATGCACGTGAATTAGGTATTTATCCATCTGAGACAAGCACATTTGTACCAATGATGGACGATGCAGATGTAGAAGTTGATTTATATCAAGACGATGAGGAATAAATAAGAAAGCTCATGTTACAATAGAGCAAAGCTAGTCCACCTCTTACGACAATCTGCAGAGAGGAAAGGTGATGTTTATGGCTATTAATAAAAAAGTACCGCTTCGGAAATGTGTAGCAACTGGAGAAATGCTACCGAAGAAAGCGATGATTCGTGTAGTACGCTCTAAAGAAGGTGAGGTAAGTGTGGATGTCACTGGTAAAAAGCCAGGACGTGGTGCATACTTATCTAAATCAGAAAAAGCGGTTGAAATCGCACGTAAAAAAAATGTATTAGGGCATCAATTAGAAGCACAAATTCCAGATACAATCTATGATGAATTGATTTTCCTTATCCAAAGGGAGTCTATTTTATGATGGATCAAGCAGTATTTAATTTGCTTGGACTTGCAGCAAGAGCACGTAAAATCGTGTCAGGAGAAGATTTAGTTGTGAAAGAAATTCGCAATGGCAATGCCAAACTAATCATCCTAGCAAGTGATGCGGCTAAAAATGCCAGCAAGAAAATTCAAGACAAATGCACGTATTACAACGTTGAGTATCATGTAATTGGCGATCGTTATGATCTAGGACATGCTACAGGTAAGGAGGCCCGAGTGGCTTTAGCGATTACCGATAAAGGTTTTGCAAGTAAATTGTCTAGTCTACTCAACGAAAAATAATCGGGGGTGAGCAGATGACCAAAATCAGAGTTCATGAATATGCGAAACAAGTGAAAAAAACGAGTAAAGAGGTTATTGAAGCGCTAAGTAAATTAAATGTAAGTGTGGCGAACCATATGTCGATGTTAGAAAAAGATATGGTTGAAAAATTAAACAATACGTTTAAAGCACCTACAGAAAAAAAAGCAGCAAGGCCATCTACTCAACATGTAGCGCAGCAACCGCAACAAACGGTGAAAAAGCAAGAAGGCCAAAAGCAGCAAGCTATGACTGCTAGGCCGAAAGCAAATAATCAGCAAAACTCAAATTCGTCTAACAACGAAAAATCTAAGAATGCAAAAGGTAATCAAAATCGAAATATGACACAAAATAATAATAACAACAATAACAATAATAATAATCGTCGAGGTGGCGGAGGCTATAACCAACGTCCAAAACCAGGTATCCATGGAGGCAAACGTCGTCCACAAAGAAGTCATCAACCAACTGCACCAGTTAAACAAAAAGAGCTTCCAGAAAAAATTACATTTGTAGAATCACTTTCAGTAGCAGAATTAGCTAAAAAGCTACACCGCGAACCATCTGAAATCATCAAAAAATTATTTATGCTTGGTGTAATGGCCACAATTAACCAAGAGCTAGATAAGGATGCCATTGAGTTAATTTGCGCAGACTACGGTGTAGAAGTAGAAGAAGAAATTCGTATTGATATTACAGATTTAGAAACACACTTCGAGCAAACGGAAGAAGTGAAAGAAGCAGATTTATCTGAACGTCCACCTGTTGTCACAATTATGGGTCACGTTGACCATGGTAAAACAACATTGCTTGATTCGATTCGTAATACAAAGGTAACAGCAGGAGAAGCTGGTGGGATTACACAGCATATCGGTGCATACCAAGTAATCGAAAATGACAAAAAAATTACGTTCCTTGATACACCAGGACATGCTGCTTTTACAACAATGCGTGCACGTGGAGCAAAAGTAACAGACTTAACGATTTTAGTAGTAGCAGCAGATGATGGTGTAATGCCACAAACAGTAGAAGCCATTAACCATGCAAAAGCGGCAGAAGTGCCAATTATTGTAGCGGTGAATAAAATGGATAAACCATCTGCTAATCCTGATCGTGTAATGCAGGAGCTAACAGAGCATGGTTTAGTGCCTGAAGATTGGGGCGGCGATACAATTTTTGTACCAATTTCGGCATTAAAAGGCGAAGGTATTGATACATTATTAGAAATGATTTTACTTGTATCTGAAGTAGCAGAATTAAAAGCAAATCCAAATCGTCTAGCACTTGGTACAGTAATTGAAGCACAGCTTGATAAAGGTCGTGGCTCTGTTGCCACACTTTTAGTACAAGATGGTACATTAAAAATAGGGGATCCAATCGTTGTAGGTCACGCATTTGGTCGTGTTCGTGCGATGGTCAATGACAAAGGGCGTCGTGTAAAAGAAGCGGGTCCATCTACACCAGTAGAAATTACAGGACTAAATGAAGTACCGCAAGCTGGTGACCGTTTCGTTGTCTTTGAAGATGAAAAAACAGCACGTCAAGTTGGAGAAACTCGTGCAACATCGGCTATTCAAGCACAACGTTCAGAAAAACAACGTGTGACATTGGATAACTTATTTGAGCAAATGAGCCAAGGTGAAATGAAAGAGCTGAACTTAATCGTCAAAGCAGACGTACAAGGTACAGTAGAAGCAATGGCAGCCTCTTTAATGAAAATTGATGTTGAAGGTGTTAATGTCAAAATCATTCATACAGGCGCTGGAGCGATTACAGAATCAGATATTTCTCTTGCAGCTGCTTCAAATGCAATCGTCATTGGTTTCAATGTTCGTCCAGATGTCAATGCGAAACGTGCAGCAGAAGAAGAAGGCGTAGATATTCGTCTACACCGTGTTATCTACAAAGTAATTGAAGAAATCGAACAAGCGATGAAAGGGATGCTTGATCCTGAATTTGAAGAAAAAATTATTGGTCAAGCAGAAGTTCGTCAAACAATTAAAGTATCTAAAGTAGGAACAATTGCGGGTTCATATGTAACAGAAGGAAAAGTGACACGTGATTCAGGTGTCCGTGTAATCCGTGATAATGTTGTTATTTTTGAAGGTGAATTGGATACATTAAAACGCTTCAAGGACGAAGTGAAAGAAGTTGCAAGAGGCTATGAATGTGGTATTACGATTACAAACTTCAACGATATTAAAGAAGGCGATATTATTGAAGCCTACATTATGGAAGAAGTTAAACGTGTCTAATGATTGTTTATGCAGAGATTGAATTCATTATTCAAACTGCCCATTCATTGAAAGAAAAGCGTGCTGTCTTGCAACGTATGCTAACACGTACGAAGCAAAAATTTAATGTTTCCATTGCAGAAATTGATCATCAAAATGTATGGCAGCGTACAAAATTAGCGCTTGTTGCAGTGGCTTCTTCGAAAGAAGCCGCAGAGCGTGAAATCAACCATGCTCTCCACTATTTACAATCGAATCCAGCTTGGGAACCATTAGATGTGTGGAGAGAGTATTTGTAAGTTGTATGGATAGAACAGTTATCCGTATATTGAAATTGAGGTGACAAACTATGTCTCTACGTTCAAACCGTGTCGCCGAACAAATGAAAAAAGAATTAGGCGATATTCTTGGTCGTAAAATTAAAGATCCACGTGTTGGCTTCGTCACAGTAACAGGTGTAGAAGTAACAGGTGATTTACAGCAAGCAACTATTTATATTACAACATTAGGCAATGAGCGTGAACGAGAAGAAACATTGAAAGCATTAGTGAAGGCTTCTGGTTTCATTCGTTCAGAAATCGGTTCTCGAATCCGTTTACGTCGAACACCAGAATTAATTTTTGAGTTTGATTCATCTATTGAATATGGTAATCGTATCGATACATTGCTTCGTAATTTACACAAGGAATAATATACCTATGGAAAAGTCTGCCGAATGCATGTTTATGCAGGCAGACTTTTTTATTTGACCTGTGTTTACTGGATAGTACTAACATTCATACGTCTGCTCATGTTAAAAAACGAATGAGGGTGGCGCATGTGAGTACCTTGTTAATCGAAAGGAGAGAAGACGATTCCTCCCTATACGAAGGGAAGGAATTGCCGAATGAAGATGAACGGTATTTTACCATTATGGAAAGAACGTGGTATGACGAGCCATGATTGTGTATTTAAGCTACGCAAAATTTTACGCACGAAAAAGGTAGGGCACACAGGTACACTCGATCCAGGTGTTGAAGGTGTGCTACCTATTTGCATTGGGCAAGCCACACGTATTGCAGAGTATTTAACCGATGTAGGAAAAACGTACGAAGCTATCATTTCGATAGGGCGTACGACAACAACGGAAGATGCAGAAGGTGAAACGGTAGAACAAGATGATACGATGAAGCAATTAACACGCACACGAGTGCTCGAAGTATTGGCGTCCTTAACAGGTGTCATTGAGCAAACACCACCGATGTTTTCGGCGGTGAAAGTAAATGGCAAACGTCTATATGAATATGCACGCAAAGGTCAGGTTGTGGAAAGACCAACACGTCAAGTGACGATTTATGCATTGGAAATACTGGAGGATAAGGCACTGTATGAAGGGCAAGAAATTACCTTCCCTGTACGCATTTCTTGTAGTAAAGGTACCTATATTCGTACATTAGCAGTACAAATTGGGGAAGCATTAGGCTATCCTGCTCATATGAAGGAGCTTGTGCGTACAGCATCAGGTACGTTTACCCAAGAAAATTGTTTTACATTGACACAAGTGGCTGATTTAGTGGAAGCAGGGCAACTGGAGACATGTATATTACCAGTGGAGTATGCGTTAACCGATTATCCATACATGGAAATAACAGCGAGTAATGAAAAAGAAATTTTTAATGGACAAGTGTTACCTGCAGAGGCATTATTAAAGAAGCATGATAAAATTGTTTTTGGTATACATGGAAAAGCAGTGGCAATCTATCATGCCCATCCAACAAAAGAAGGATGGATGAAGCCACATAAAATGTTTCCAACGATAGAGTAGGGGGATTTTTTGGCATGGAGGTCATACATTTAAAATATCCACATCAATTACAGCAAAAAGAAGGTATGCAGCCTTATTCCTTAGCGTTAGGTTTTTTTGATGGTGTACATAAAGGACATCAAGCAGTCATTAAAGCAGCTAAAAAAGAAGGAGAACGACTGCAAATTCCAACGGCTGTTATGACATTTGATCCGCATCCTTCAGTTGTGCTAGGTGGACGAAACGAAAAAGTATTTTATATTACATTGCTGCAACAGAAGCTAACACTTTGTGAAGAATTAGGTGTCGATACAATGTTTGTTGTTCATTTTACATCAGACTTTGCTAAGCTTTCTCCAGCAGCCTTTATTGATACATTTATTCGTAATTTAAATATTCGTCATGTCACGGCTGGTTTTGATTTTTCTTTCGGTGCATTTGGTCAAGGGACAATGGAAGATATGTATCGCTTAAGTCAAGGTGATTACGGTGTGACGGTAGTTGACAAACAAACAGATCAAGAGGAAAAAATAAGCTCTACTCGTATTCGTCAGCTTTTACAAGAAGGCGCTATGGAAGAGGTGAGACGATTATTAGGAAGACCGTTTGACATTACTGGCATTGTGGTGCATGGAGATAAGCGTGGTCGAACAATAGGATTCCCAACAGCCAATGTACAGGCTTTAGAGGGGACGTACATTCCTGCTAGCGGTGTTTATGCAGTGCGTCTACGTGTACAAAATCATTGGTATGATGGTGTTTGTAATGTAGGCTATAAACCGACCTTTAAAGATCCAAATGACAAGCAATTATCCATTGAAGTGCATATACTTGATTTTGATAAAAATATTTATGGTGAAGAAGTGCAAGTGGCTTGGTATAAGCGAATTCGCAGTGAGCAAAAATTTGATGGTATCGAGTCTTTAAAGACACAAATTGAAAAGGATAAGCAAGCAGCAATTCATTATTTTAAGGATTTCTCTTGATCCAGTGAAAGGCTCTTCATAAAGCCCTTGCAAATGTTGAGGATTTTGAAGAGTAGCTTTCTGAGGGAGCTTGAAAATACAGAATCAATAGTTAATGCTTGCTTGCTGTTTATATTTATGATAATATTCATAAGTGCTAATATGCTTAACCTTAGCTCGGTATATCGATAACTCCAACGTATACTGTGCTACTGGGGATGAATACTTATTCTAGGAGGTCCATACAAAATGGCTATTACAAAACAACGTAAAAACGAAATTATCGCTGAGTACCGTACACACGAAAGTGATACTGGTTCACCAGAAGTACAAATTGCAGTATTAACAGCAGAAATCAATGCTTTAAATACGCACTTACGTACACACAAAAAAGATTTCCACTCTGAGCGTGGTCTTCTTAAAATGGTAGGTCGTCGTCGTCACCTACTAAAATATCTTCGTGAAACTGACGTACAACGCTACCGTGAATTAATCACTCGTCTAGGCTTACGTCGCTAATTGACAATCAAAAAGCGGGATTATTCCCGCTTTTTCTTTATGTATAGAAATTTATTCTATTTCGTTTAGATTTTTGAAGACTTGCATAGAAAACATATGTGTTGAGGCAAGAGAAAATAAAATGGCGGTTATTTGGTCATAATGAAGTATAGAAGATTATTTTATGAAATATTTCGCATAGAACAAACATTTTTGGTACACTTACAATTAAGTACATACAGACAAATAAGTGTGGTTTATAAATAGAGAGGGGTTCATTGAATGAACGAAAAGAAAGTCTATTCATACGAATGGGCTGGCCGTCCGCTTGTCATTGAAGTTGGCCAGTTAGCAAAGCAAGCAAATGGAGCTGTATTAGTACGCTATGGTGATACATCTGTACTGTCAACAGCGACAATGTCTAAATCACCAAAGCCACTAGATTTCTTCCCATTAACAGTAAACTATGAAGAGCGTTTATATGCAGCAGGTAAAATTCCTGGTGGCTTTATTAAACGTGAAGGACGCCCATCTGAAAAAGCAATTTTAGCTAGCCGCTTAATCGACCGTCCAATTCGTCCTATGTTCCCAGACGGTTTCCGTAATGAAGTACAAGTAATTTCTATGGTTATGTCAAATGATTCGGATTGTACTTCTGAAATGGCGGCGATGATTGGTTCATCGTTAGCACTAGCGATTTCAGATATTCCATTCAATGGACCAATTGCAGGTGTACAAGTAGGCTATATTGATGGCGAGTTCATCGTTAACCCAACAGTAGAACAATCAAACCGTTCAACTGTACATTTATCTGTAGCGGGTAATAAAGATGCTATTAACATGGTAGAGGCAGGCGCATTAGAAGTACCAGAAGAAGTGATGCTTGAAGCCATCATGTTTGGTCATGAAGAAATTAAAAAAATGATTGCTTTCCAAGAACAAATTGTGGCTGAAGTAGGCAAAGAAAAATTGCCAGTGACATTGTTTGAAATTGACGAAGTAATTCAAGCAGCTATTAAAGCGGCATGTGAGCAAGATATGCACGATGCTATTCAAACAGCAGAAAAGCATGCACGTGATGAAGCGATTCAAGCAGTAAAAGATCGCATCATTGCTTCTTATGAAGAACAAGAAGCAGATGACGTGACAATGAAGCAAGTTTATACAATTTTAGATAAAATGGTGAAGGATGAAGTACGTCGCCAAATTACAGAAGATAAAGTGCGTCCAGATGGTCGTAAATTAGATGAAATTCGTCCACTGTCCTCTGAAACAGGTTTATTACAACGTACACATGGTTCGGCATTATTTACACGTGGACAAACACAAGCACTATCTATTTGTACATTAGGTGCACTAGGTGATGTGCAAATTATTGATGGTTTAGGTGTAGAAGAATCAAAACGCTTTATGCATCATTATAACTTCCCTCAATTCTCAGTAGGGGAAACAGGTCCGATTCGTGGACCAGGTCGTCGTGAAATCGGTCACGGTGCACTAGGTGAACGTGCGTTAGAGGCGGTAATCCCAGATGAATCAGTATTCCCATATACAATTCGCTGTGTATCAGAAGTATTAGAATCAAATGGTTCAACATCACAGGCTTCTATTTGTGCCTCAACATTGGCAATGATGGATGCAGGTGTACCATTAAAAGCACCAGTAGCAGGTATTGCAATGGGACTTATTAAAAAAGGTGAGCATTACTCCATTTTAACGGATATTCAAGGGATGGAAGATCATCTTGGTGATATGGACTTTAAAGTAGCAGGTACAGCAAAAGGTGTTACAGCGCTACAAATGGACATTAAAATTGATGGTTTATCACGCAATATTTTAGAAGAAGCGTTAACACAGGCAAAAGTAGGACGTATGCACATTTTAGAATCTATGTTAGCAACGCTTGCTGAGCCACGTGGAAAATTATCTGAATTTGCACCAAAAATCGTGATTGTGAAAATCAATCCAGATAAAATCCGTGATGTCATCGGACCTGGTGGTAAGCAAATCAATAAAATTATTGAAGAAACAGGCGTAAAAATTGATACAGAGCAAGATGGTACAATTTATATTTCTTCTGCAAATGAAGAAATGAATGCTCGTGCAAAACAAATCATTGAAGATATCGTGCGTGAAGCAAAAGAGGGCGAGTACTACTTAGCAACAGTAAAACGCATTGAAAAATTCGGTGCGTTCTGTGAAATCTTCGCAGGTAAAGATGGGTTATTACACATTTCTGAAATTCAGGAAGAGCGCACAAAGCAAGTGGAAGATGTGCTTAAACTTGGCGATCAATTACTTGTAAAAGTTATTGAAATCGACAAACAAGGGCGTGTGAATTTATCACGTAAAGTGGTCGTTAAAGAAGAGAAGGAACGCGCTGAGCAAGATAAATAAGAAATGCAAAAAGGCTGCGTATCATGCGTAGCCTTTTTTTCATAATAGTCTGGAGGAGTTTTTTTGATACAAGTACATACATGTCAAAATGGTGTGCGCATTGTCTCCGAGCAAATAGATTCAGTGCGTTCAGTGGCAATTGGTATTTTTGTTAATGCAGGCTCTCGCTATGAGCTACCAGAAGAAAATGGCATCACCCATTTTATCGAGCATATGCTATTTAAAGGCACAGCTAATCGTACAGCTCGTCAAATTGCTGAAGAATTTGATCGAATTGGTGGTGAACTTAATGCTTTCACATCAAAAGAAAATACATGTTATTATGCAAAAGTATTAGACCATCATGCAGAACGAGCAATTACCATTTTAGCAGATATGTTTTTCAACTCTACCTTTGCGGAAGAAGAATTAGAGAAGGAACGACAAGTGGTACTAGAGGAAATATTCATGAGTGAAGATGCACCAGATGATGATGTCCATGAAAAGCTATGGGAAGTTATGTATCCAAATGATGCACTAGGTCGTCCTATTTTAGGGACAGCGAAGACATTACCGACATTCACAGCAGAAAAAATTCGTCAGTATATGGCAAAACATTATGGACCAGCATCGGTTGTCATTTCGGTGGCGGGA
Source organism: Lysinibacillus piscis (assembly GCF_026012395.1). Taxonomy (GTDB): domain Bacteria; phylum Bacillota; class Bacilli; order Bacillales_A; family Planococcaceae; genus Lysinibacillus; species Lysinibacillus piscis. The sequence continues at coordinate 466,780 of NZ_BRZA01000001.1, read as the reverse complement.
AATATTTCAAAGGCGCTTCTGCAAACGATTGAAGAATTATTCGGTCACTATGAAGCATCGCCACTTGCTATTACTCCAACATTAACGACGCCAGCTTTCCATGCGGGTGAAATCATGAAAACACGTGATACAGAGCAGGCACATTTAGCGATGTCTTTTCCAGCTATTCATGTGAAAGATCCTGATATGTATAGCTTTATCGCATTGAATAATATTATTGGTGGCAATATGAGCTCTCGTTTATTTCAAGAAGTCCGTGAAGAACGTGGCTTAGCCTATACAATTTTTTCTTACCAATCTTGTTATGTTGATGTAGGTACATTTACGATATATGGCAGTACAAGCCGTCAACAATTGCCACAATTACAGCATACGATTGATGCGACATTACTTGATATAGTGGCTGGTGGCATTACAGAAGAGGAATTAGATAATGCGAAAGAGCAGCTAAAAGGTAGCTTTGTGCTTGGCTTGGAGGGTACAGGTGCGCGGATGAATCGCAATGGCACAAGTGAGCTTGTACATGGCAAGCACCGTTCTGTCGATGAAGTGTTAGCGTCGATTGATGCCGTGTCAATGGAATCAGTGAATCGTTTAATTGCAAAGATTTTAAAGGCAGAGCCAGCTATTGCGATGATTGGGCCAATTGAATAGCGAATATAGCTAGCTAGAAAAAAATATGCTATATTGATGACAGTGTGAAAAAATTCAGTAAATATAGATTTTTGTATGTTGGGGTGGGAGATTAAGATGAAAAAGTTACTAGGAATTGACCTTGGTGGGACAACAGTTAAATTTGCGATTTTAACAGAGGCTGGCGACATTTTAAAAAAATGGACGATACAGACGAATGTTGAGCAAGAAGGTCAACATATTGTGCCAGATATTATTCAATCTATCAAAGAATGCTTACAGCAAGAAGACCTAACAGCGGAGGACTTTGTTGGCATTGGTATGGGCTCTCCTGGCTCTGTGGATATTCATAACGGTACAGTCATTGGTGCTTATAATTTAAACTGGCGTACATTGCAACCTGTAAAGGCGCAAATCGAGCAAGCAACAGGTATTCCATGCTATGTTGACAATGATGCCAATGTCGCTGCCTTAGGTGAGCAGTGGCAAGGAGCTGGAGATGGCAGTGCCAATGTTGTATTCATCACGTTAGGCACAGGTGTTGGCGGTGGCATTGTATCGGAGGGCAAATTAATTCATGGTGTTGGTGCAGCCGGAGAAATTGGTCATATGAATGTTGATCCAAATGGTTATTTATGCACATGTGGAAATGTAGGCTGCTTGGAAACAGTTGCTAGTGCAACAGGGATTGTACGTTTAGCACAAGATATGGCACAAACATATAAAGAGTCATCATCACTGCATACATGGATTACGAATGGGCAAGAAGTAACAGCAAAATTGATTTTTGATAAAGCAAAAGAGGGCGATCTATTCGCACAAACAATTGTCGATAAATTTTCATTTTATTTAGGATACTCTTGCGGAAATATCGCCAATATTTTACATCCAGAAACGATTGTCATTGGTGGCGGTGTATCAGCGGCTGGCGATATTTTGCTACAAGGTGTCCAAAAGTATTTTGAAAAAGCTGCATTTTTACAAGTGCGCGAAACAACAAAATTGAAATTAGCGCAACTAGGAAATGATGCAGGTGTTATTGGTGCAGCATCATTAGTACATCAATTTACAATATAAAAATGGGGACTGTAAGAAAATATTTTTCTAACAGTCCTTTTGTTCTTTAAAATGTAGAGGGGGGATGAAGCATGCAAAAAGCAATTAATTTAGAAGAAGTGAAGGCACAGCATGAAGTTTTGTAGACAAAGAGGGTAACCCTTTTAGTAGTACAACACCTTTTGTACGTATGAATAGTAAATTTTATCCCGTATTAACAGGCTGTAAGACCCCCACTTCAAAATAGTGAGTGGAAATGAACTGTGTAAGCGGGGAATCAACAGCCTGTAAAAACCCGATTGGTGAAACTACCAATCGGTGGGGATGAGGAGACCCCCCACCGATTGAAGGTTCACTTTATGTATATCTTAGTCAGCTTGTGGAGCATTTCCAGCTGATGCAGCAGGCATAATTTGTCAGCGTGATTTGTGTAGCAGATGAAGCGGTGACGACGAATCCATTTGCACCAGAAAGAGCACGTTGGCAGTGTAAACCAACGTATTTAGGCAATGCTGATCATGAAGAAATATTCGCTGCTTTTGATGCATTATTTAACGCACAAATGATGGCATTATTACGTTCACTGGACTTCGCCTTATTTGAATTAACACCAGTAGAAGGGCGCTATGTTGTTGGATTCGGCAAAGCCTTTGCGATTGGGGTGGAAGATGGTACATTAACACATATCGTGGTGGATAAAAAATAATGAACACTATGAAGAGATTCGGCCTATAGATGGTCGAATCTCTTGTTGTTATAAACATTCTTTTTCCTGATATAATAGAACGCATTTTCGAAAAATGTATAGACTAATAATGATACTGATAAATGTGGGCACTAAAATAATAAAAAGCTGTGCTGCTACCAAGGATAAATAAAAATGAAGCGCAAAAACGACTGCAAAGATAAGGAACATCGCAACGAGTAGCCTAGAATCACGCATGCTCTTTGTTTCTTCTAATTGTTGTACATAAAGTTGCACAGCGACAATCAAAATAGCGCTACTACTATACGCACAATACATAGAAAAATGTTCAATAAAATTTTCACTTGCAGCAGATTGAGCAAAATAACTAGGTGCTAGCAGTATAGAAAGCAAGGCTACATAACTATAGCTATAAAGAAAATCTGCCTGTAACTGTACCTTTTTAGAAATAGGTAAACTATTGACGAACATCTGCCAATTTACTTTGCGATCTGTTATGTACATGCTACTAATGATAGAAGTAGAAAATATGACAATCGCAATCCCTATTGAAGATGTATCTAAATTAAAAATATGGAGACATAGACATACTATTAGAATAAAAACAATCGACCATTTTTGTACCATGATTCGTTGTAATAGCATCGCTTGCATCAACACACCTCCTAAAATTCTCTTTTTGTGTAGAGTGCTATGGATACAAAAGAGGATAGCCATAAGAGAATAAGCCCAACAACTGGTCCTATGAGCAAGATAGCTGTAGTGAACTGTGCAATATCAGTAAAAATCATTTTGGCTACACCAATAATGAAGAATAGTGGCGCAATGGCTACAGCGATATGCTGAGAGTAAATATAGCATGGTAAAGCAAAAGCCAAGGCACAACAGGCTAATGTAAAAAGTAAGCTACCTGTATACAAAAAATGATTGCTCTCAAATGTATTGCCAGAGAACATGAAGGATGCAATAGGTAACATAATTAGATTATGACAGATGATAAGTAGGCTGCTCACTGTATATTTGCTATAGATAATCTCCTTTTTGGAAATCGGTAAGGTATTCAAATATTGTGCCCATTTTGCTTGCTTTTCCTCAAGAAACGGAAGGAGCGACTGCCCAGTGCTAAATATGATGATTGTCAGCATCATCAAGTGGTCTGTATCCATCATCAATAGAAACATAATGGTCAAGAGAGGAAATAACATATGTATCTTAAGCTGCTGCTGAACCATCATACTATCCTTTACTAACAGAGCCTTCATCGTGACACCTCTCCCTTTACAAAAAATATCATTATGTCCTCGATAGTCGGCTTTTTGAGAGCAAATACTGGATTGACTGCATGTTTTTGCACTAATACATCGATTCCAAAGGCTCCAGCACGCTTGCGGATAATGGCTTGCTCTGGTAGCTCATTTACTTCCTCCTGTGTGCCATTAAAAATGCCATATTCATAAAGTAATACATCCTTACTCTCACTCCATACAATTTCACCATCATGAATAAATGTTATATAATCAGCAATTTTTTCTAGGTCGCTTGTCATATGTGATGACAATAAAATGCTATGTGTTTCATCCTCCATATAAGCTAATAGTAAATCAAGAATTTCATCACGAACAATCGGATCTAGCCCACTCGTTGGTTCATCTAATAATAATAGCTTCGGGTGATGTGCCAACGCTAAGGCTATGGATAGCTTCATCCTCATTCCTCGTGATAACGTTTTGACCTTCTTATAGGCTGGTACTTTAAATTGGGCTAATCGCTCAAAATAATAGTCGGAATCCCATGTTTTAAAGACCTTTTTCATGATTTTGTCGAGCTGTGTCGCATTGAGCGTTTCGGGTACATATAAGTCGTCAAAAACAACACCAATGTCATTTTTTATCGAAATTTCATGTTCGACAATATCTTTGCCAAACAATAAAATTTCGCCATAATCTTTTTTTAATAAATTCAGGATGCATTTAATGGTCGTTGATTTGCCTGCACCGTTTTCACCAATAAAGCCCATAATTGTTCCTTCAGGTACAGAAAAGCTAATATCGTGTAATGAAAACCCTTCAAAGCTTTTATGTAGATGGCGTACTTCAATGGCATTCATGAATGATCCTCCTCTAATAACAATAATAGTAATTCTTGTATTTCTGCTGTGGATAAGCCTGCTGTTTTCGCTATTCTAATAGCTTTTTGTACATGTACCTCGACTTGTCTAAGTAATTCCTCACGCAAAAAATCCTGATTGCGCTCTGTTACAAAGCTCCCTTTGCCAGCCACTGTTTCAATAAAACCATCTCGTTCTAAATCTGCATAGGCCCGCTTCGTTGTCATTACACTAATTTGCAAGTCTTTTGCCAATGCACGAATAGATGGTAAGGCATCACCAGCCTGTAATCTATTCGCTAAAATAGCCTCTTTTAACTGTGTAGTGATTTGCTCATAAATTGGCTTGTCACTGGCATTGCTTAATTGTATATGCATGGTTATCACCTCGTTTTACAACTGTATATGTACACTATATACAGTTGATGTTATAAATGCAAGTACAAGATGGGCACGAATTGCAAAATGTCGGCATATATTGGGGTAATGGCTAAGAGAGGAGATGAGGCATGTTACTATCCGAAATGGTGGATAAGGAGTTAATTCAAGTGGAGGGTGGCGTACACTTTGGCATTTTGGCACATACAGAATGCTTATTAGACATACAAACAGGGAAAATTCATGGCTTTGAAATTGTCAAAGATAAATTGCCATTCCAAAAAAAGAAATTAAAAGTAAGTGAAATGATTCCGTGGCATGAAATTATTTTAATTGGTGAGGATCGCATTTTATTTAATAAAACAACAACTGTACAATCAGAATTTTTAGAGTGAGGTGAGCAGGTGAAAAGTGAAAAATGGTTAGTGATTGGAGAGGATTCTAGATTAAAAGAACTAGCGACAATGTTACGAAATCCAGCGAGAACCGTATTTTATAAAAAAACATCTGTCTGGAATGAGGAATTAAATAAACTTGTACTAGAATTTCAACCCAACAAAATTATTTTGCCTATTTTGCCATTAAAAATTGAAGTAGAGCAATTATATGGCATAGCGAATGTGAAATTTTATACAGGACGTTTAACAATGCAGTGGAAGCAGCTGTTAGCTAAAAATAAAACATGCTGCTATTTACAGCAAGAATCATTTATATGGCAAAATGCACGTTTAACTGCGGAGGGCTTTATCGCCACATTTTATGGACTAGAACAAAAATGTATTTATGGACAAAAATTTACGATTGCAGGCTTTGGACGGATTGCTAAAATGCTTGCCTCATTATTAACAAAGATGGGCGCACAAGTTCATATCGTAGCACGTTCAGTTGTACAAATTAGTGAAGCACAGGCATATGGCTATAAGGCTTCCAATTTAGATGACTGTCAGTGGTCTATCTATGATGATATTTTTATTAACACGATTCCTGCAAAATGGGTAACAGAAACATTCCAGGAGCATGTTCCTGCCATTATGTATGATTTAGCTTCAGAACCAGGCTGTTTAGATATTGATGCAGAGCAATTGCAAACATATGTCTTATTACCATCATTACCTGGGAAATACTTTGCACATAATGCAGCAGAAATTTTGTGTAAAGCGATAGAGGAGGAAGAAATTTGCTGATGGAGAAACGTATTGGATTAGGTATTACAGCATCGCATTGCACCTATGCAGATGTTGTACCTAAAATCCAGAATTTTATAGACGTAGGAGCAACAGTAATCCCAATTATTACGCACTCTGTTTTACATGCAGCAACACGTTTTGGTACAGGGGAAGAATGGATTGCTAAAATAGAAGCATTAACAGGCGAAAAAGTAGTTACATCCATTCAGGAGGCAGAACCATTTGGACCATCGAATCCACTAGATGCGATGGTCATTGCACCAATGACAGGCAATAGTATTAGCAAGTTTGCCAATGCAGCAACCGATAGTCCTGTGTTAATGGCTGCTAAAGCTACATTGCGCAATGGCTCACCTGTCATTTTAGGTATTTCAACAAACGATGCACTTGGTTTAAATGGCATGAATATTATGAAGCTACTGAATGCCAAAAACATTTATTTTATTCCATTTGGGCAAGATGCACCACAAACAAAACCGAATTCATTAATTGCTGATTTTTCCCAAATGGTAGATACTGTTTATACAGCAATTATGCAAAAAAAACAAATACAGCCGTTATTAATACAATATTTTAAATAATTTATAAATTACACGCAATTTTCAGTATTTATATGATACAATAGCACACATTATAAATTTTTGTATTCAAGGAGAGATGATAGATGACAAAGCAGTTAACAGTTGCAGTAGTCGGGGCAACAGGAGCAGTAGGTTCAAAAATGATGGAGCAATTGATTAAGCGTAATTTTCCAATCGGGCAAATTAAATTTTTAGCTTCTGCACGTTCTGCTGGGAAGCCAATCGAATTTAATGGTCATACTTATACAATCGAAGAAGCGACACCAGAAAGCTTTGAAGGCGTTCATGTAGCATTATTTTCAGCAGGTGGCTCTGTATCAGCCGTATTAGCTCCAGAAGCAGCAAAACGAGGCGCTGTTGTTATTGATAATACAAGTCATTTCCGTATGGATCCAGAAGTACCGCTCGTTGTCCCAGAAGTAAATCGTGAGGATTTAGCGAAGCATAATGGCATTATTGCCAATCCAAACTGTTCAACAATTCAAATGGTAGCAGCACTCGAGCCAATTCGTAAGCAATTTGGTTTAACAAAAGTAGTCGTGTCAACATATCAAGCCGTGTCAGGTGCAGGTATTTCTGCGATTAATGAACTAAAATCGCAAAGTGCTAACTGGGATGCAGGAAAGGATGTAGAAGCTACGATTTTACCTTCTGGTAGCGACAAGCGTCATTATCCTATCGCTCGTAACGTCATTCCACAAATCGATAAATTCACAGACAATGGCTTTACATATGAAGAAATGAAGATGATTAATGAGACGAAAAAAATTATGCACGCACCAGAGCTAAAAGTAGCTGCTACTTGTGTTCGTGTGCCCGTTGTGTCAGGACACTCTGAATCTGTTTATATTGAGCTAGAGAAAGAAGCAACTGTACAAGAAATTTTTGATGTATTACGTCAAGCACCAGGTGTCGTATTACAAGATGATATTGCCACACAAACATACCCAATGCCGATTTATGCAGAAGGGGAAGATGCTACTTTCGTAGGGCGTATTCGACAAGATTTAGATAATCCACAAGGCTTCCACTTATGGATTGTGTCAGATAATCTATTGAAGGGTGCAGCATTAAATTCGATTCAAATTGCAGAAGCCATGATTGAGGATAACTTACTATAAACGGGGTGTAAGGGATGAATTTAGGGCGAATTGGGACAGCGATGATTACGCCATTTAAAGAGGATGGCACAATCAATTACCCAGAGTTAGAGCGAATTATTAATCACTTAATTGCAAATGGTACGGATAGTATCGTTGCATGTGGTACAACATCAGAAAATCCAACGATGTCCACGGAAGAAAAAATTGAAGTGGTTCGATTTACAGTGGAAAAGGTAGCAGGTCGTGTGCCTGTTATTGCAGGAACAGGGGACAATGAAACAGCCTATTCTATTATGATGACACATAAGGCTGAGGAAAATGGTGCAGATGGCATTATGCTTGTAGCTCCTTACTATAATAAGCCAAATCAACGAGGTATTTTTGCTCACTTTGAAACGATTGCAAAGGAAACGAAACTACCTGTTATGATTTATAATGTGCCAAGTCGTACAGGTGTCAATGTGGCATACGAGACAACGGTGGCACTAAGTAAAATCCCAAATATTTTATGGACGAAGGAAGCTAGTGGTAATTTAGATCAAATGGGCGATGTCATTGAAAATGTAGAGAAGAAGGATAATTTTCTTGTCTATAGTGGAGATGACGGTTTAACACTACCTTTGCTATCCATTGGTGGTGCAGGTGTTATTTCAGTTGCTGCACATGTGGTAGGCAACGATATGCAGTTAATGATGCGTGCGTTTGAAGAAGGCAACCATGCACTGGCAGCTAAAATTCATCGTGCATTATTACCGTTAGTGCGTGCCCTATTCGCACAGCCTAATCCTTCACCAGTAAAATATGCGATGACAAAGCTCGGTTTTGATACGCTTAATGTTCGCCTGCCAATGATGGAAATGACAGATGAGGAAAAAGCGAATTTTGACCGAATTTGGGATACGTATCAAGAAAAAGCACGAAATTTTAATTAATAAAACGAGGCTGCATTCGACAGCCTCGTTTTATTTTGTCAAAAATGATAATATGACGGATATCGCTTGGATGGTTGAGAAAACATCCCATTTAGTAGAAAAGAAAACAAAGTTCAATGGCTGAGATATTTTTAATTTGTGCAAAAGACTGAATAACCGTATAATGGATGTTAAGTGATTGCTGTTCGGGATATTTTTTAGGAGGAAATAAATTGACAAAAAAGAAAAATGAATTAATTCGTATTATCCCACTTGGTGGCGTAAGCGAAATTGGCAAAGCAATGTATGTAGTAGAAATTGATGAAGAACTATTTGTAGTGGACAGTGGCTTGATGTTCCCAGAAGACGAAATGCTGGGGATTGATATTGTCATTCCTGACATTACGTATTTAGAGGAAAACAAAGAACGAGTAAAAGGGATTTTCTTAACGCATGGTCACGAAGATGCAATTGGCTCTATTGCCTATGTGTTACAAAAAGTGAAAGCACCTGTCTATGGCTCTAAGTTAACGATAGCCTTAGCAAAAGAGCATTTAAAAGAGCTACCTGCACCACATCAAGTTAAATTTTTTGAGGTGACAAATCGCAGTCGCATGAATTTCACTTCAACATATGTAACGTTTTTCCATACGACACACAGTATTCCTGATTCATTAGGTGTTGTGTTCCACACATCTGAAGGGGCAATTGTGCATACAGGAGAATTCAAATTTGATCAATCGGCGACAGGTAAATTTAAACCAGATTTAGCTAAAATGGCACAGCTTGGAGAAGAGGGTGTCTTTATCCTGCTATCTGAGTCTAGTGAGGCGGAGCGACCAGGTTATACGACATCTGAAATTGTGATTGAAGAGCAATTATCGAAAACATTCCATTCAGCACAAGGGCGTATTTTAGTCGCTGTTTATGCTTCCAACTTTATTCGTATCCAGCAAGTGCTGACACAGGCACAAAAATCGTTCCGTAAAGTAGCGATTGTTGGTAAGCCTTTAGAAAAAGCGGTGGATTTAGGCGTACAGCTTGGCTATTTAACTGTTGAAGAAGAAACAATTATCCCGATTTCTGATATATCGAAATACCAAGATGAAGAAATTATTGTCATTGCAACAGGCAATCGTGGAGAGCCGTTAGATGCATTAGAAAAAATTGTGCGCAAGCATCATCGAGATTTAAAATTAAAGCAAAACGATACAGTATTAATCACATTCACACCATCACCTAGTATGGAAGTGCAAATGGCAAATACGATGAATGCGATTGCTAAAGCGGGTGCAGAGATATTAACTTCTAGCAAAAATGTACATGTATCAGGGCATGGAAGCCAAGAAGATTTAAAATTAATGCTCAATTTAATGCAACCGAAATATTTTATCCCTGTACAAGGGGAATACCGTATGCTAATTGCCCATTCTAAACTTGCTCAACAGCTTGGGATGCAGAAATCACAAATTTTTATTGCCGATAAAGGTGATATTGTGGAATATAAAAATGGCAAAATGCGCATGAGCGGGCGTGTACAAGCAGGTAATGTCTTAATCGATGGAATCGGTGTTGGGGATGTGGGTAATATTGTCCTACGTGACCGTAAGCTCTTATCACAAGATGGCATTTTCATTGTAGTTGTTACATTAAACCGTGCACAAAAGAAAATTGCTTCAGGCCCTGAAATTTTATCTCGTGGTTTTGTGTATGTGCGTGAATCAGAGGAATTGATGATAGAGGCCTCTGAATTAGCAAGAAGCGTCATTGAAAAGTATGTTGGTAAAGATACATTTGAGTGGACAAACATTAAACAAGAAATTCGTGATACATTGAATTCATATTTATTCCAAAAAACAAAGCGTCGCCCAATGATTATCCCGATCATTATGGAATACTAAGTAATAACAATGTTTCTCTATGGAACCGAAATATGAGGTAATATCCGTCAAAAAGGATTTTCCAGCCGTAGTTGTACGGTGGAGAATCCTTTTTTTTGAAATCATGGAGTTCTACATGCTATGATTTGCTACATATATAAAATGGATTATAAGATAAAACTTCGAGGAAAGACATCAAAAGCAGGTGATAAAAGTGGCGACACGTAAAAAGAAAAAGACAAGCAAACCAGCAAGTGAAAAAACAGTACATCCATTAATGTATGAGATTTTAGGATTAATTTTTATGGCGGTTGCAGTTATTATGATGTTTGAGTTTGGTATTGTTGGCCGCACGTTGCAAACCATTGCCCTGTTTTTTTTAGGTAATCTACATGTGGCGATACCAGTCGTACTCATTTTTATTGCCTTATTACTCATGATTGGACAAAAAAAAGTACGTTGGAAAGATCGACTAATGCTAGGTGTCATTATGGTCATTATGAGTTTAACTATTTTTAGTCATAGTATTTTATTTGAGCAATTAGTGAAATCAGGAGGGTTGCTGTCTGATTCGGTTTTGCGAGAATCTTGGCGCATGTTAATAGAAACAGATGGTGTGGTGAACAGGAGTAATTCACTCGGTGGTGGCATGATTGGTGCTCTCTTATTTAGTGCCCTACATGTATTATTTGAGGCATCGGGTGCAAAGATAGTGGCGTGGGTTATACTAGCGATTGGTTTAATTTTATTGACAGGGAAAGCACTTGTTCCTTATTTAGCTGAGAAAATGCCGACTCTTTTTAAAAAATGGCATGAGAAACAACGAGAGAAGAAAAAAGAAACACAAAAGAAAGTAAAAAATCGCCGTACAAGAGCTGAAAGTGTAGATGAAATTGCTGCGGTGGACCAAACGGTTGACGTGGTGGAGGATACAGCCAATGAACCGATTATCTCGGCGTTTACACAAAATATTACTCCTGTACAAGAAAGGTTTACATTGGATGAAAGGGTGGAATATGAACAAGAGGAGGAGCTAGTGGAAGATGTCTCCATGTCGGAGGAAACAATGGAGCAGGTCAATTATCAGCTCCCTGCCTATCATTTATTGCAATTACCGCCTCATCATGACCAAAGTAATGAATATACAGCAATTCAGACCAATGCTAAAAAATTAGAGCAAACACTGCATAGCTTTGGTGTCAAAGCGAAAGTATCTCAAGTGCATTTAGGGCCTGCTGTCACTAAATATGAAATATTACCTGATATCGGTGTGAAAGTCAGTAAAATTGTTAACTTACAGGATGATTTAGCATTAGCCTTAGCCGCAAAGGATATTCGTATTGAAGCACCGATTCCAGGGAAATCAGCAATCGGTATTGAAGTACCAAACAGTGAAGTGGCAATTGTGACATTGCGTGAAGTATTGGAATCACAAGAGGGAGCTAAACCAGAGGCACTCTTGCAAGTAGCTTTAGGACGTGATATTACAGGACAAGCCGTACTAGCTGAGCTCAATAAAATGCCACATTTACTCGTTGCTGGCTCAACAGGAAGTGGGAAAAGTGTATGTATAAATGGAATTGTCGTATCCATACTAATGCGAACGAAACCACATGAGGTAAAGCTAATGATGGTCGATCCAAAAATGGTGGAATTGAATGTTTACAATGGTATTCCACATTTGTTAGCACCTGTTGTGACAGATGCACGTAAAGCATCACAAGCGTTGAAAAAAGTAGTCGCTGAAATGGAGCGTCGTTATGATCTTTTTTCACACACAGGAACACGTAATATTGAAGGCTATAATAGCCATGTGCAAAAAATGAATGAGCAACATGCAGAGAAGCACCCGAAATTACCTTATATTGTTGTGATTGTAGATGAGTTAGCGGATTTAATGATGGTAGCATCTAATGATGTAGAAGATTCGATTACCCGTTTAGCACAGATGGCTCGTGCAGCAGGTATCCATTTAATCATTGCGACACAAAGACCGAGTGTGGATGTGCTGACAGGTGTGATTAAAGCCAATATTCCATCGCGTATAGCCTTTGCTGTCTCATCTGCTATTGATTCAAGAACCATTCTTGATATGGGTGGTGCAGAGCGTTTACTTGGTCGTGGTGATATGTTATTTTTACCTGCTGGTGCATCGAAGCCACAGCGTGTACAAGGCGCATTTTTATCCGATCAAGAAGTAGAGGCTGTTGTCTCCTCTGTTATAGAGCAGCAAAAAGCGCAATATCAGGAAGAAATGATACCGACAGAAGAAGAAATTATTTTAGAGGAAACAGATGAATTATTTGATGAGGCTGTCCAATTAGTGGTACAAATGCAAACCGCTTCTGTATCTATGCTACAGCGTCGTTTCCGTATAGGTTATGCTAGAGCAGCACGTATTGTCGATCAAATGGAGCAACGTGGGATTGTTGGACCACCAGAAGGCAGTAAACCAAGACAGGTACTCGTTCAACAATATGATTAACAAAGGCAATGCAAATTTTAGTGAGAATTACGCAAAGGTGTAATTGATTTCAGTCAGCAAAAATGGTATAGTATGAACGAATTAGTAGGAATGTTGTACATCAGATGTCTGATCTCTGGTTTTGGTGGTGGTATATGTGTCTATAAAAGCAGATCATCGTCATCTCTATCTCCAAGTAATTGATCGGCTGAAATCTGATATTGAGACAGGTGTTTTCAAAGAGAATGAAAAATTGCCATCAGAGTTTGAATTGTCGAAATCATTAGGCGTTAGTCGAGCAACACTTAGGGAAGCACTTCGTTTATTAGAAGAGGAAAATGTTATCGTACGTAGACATGGTGTTGGAACATTTGTCAATCCAAAGCCTGTCTTTACATCAGGTATTGAGCATTTATCCAGTATTTCTTCTATGATTGAAGCAGTGGGAATGGAGCCTGGTTCAATTTTTTTAAAGGCAACCGAAAAGTCTCCCTCTGAAGAAGATTTAAAACGCTTCCAATGTGATGATGAAGATAAAATGCTCACAATTGAACGTGTCAGAACAGCAGATGGTGAGCCAGTAGTTTACTGCATTGACAAATTACCGGCGAGCTTCCTGCCAGCTGACTTTGTAGAAAAAAAAGAAGTGTCGCTTTTCTCAGCACTTGAACAGTCTGGTAAAATTCGTGTCGCTTATGCTGTAACATATATTGATCCAATCGGCTATCATGAGCAAGCGTCACCAATTTTGAATTGTGGTCGTGATAAAGCACTTCTTGTGCTGAAACAACTACATTATGATGATCACGATCAAGTGGTACTCTATTCAAAAAATTATTTCCGAGCTGATAAATTCAGCTTCCATGTAGTGCGTAAACGGGTGTAGAACATTTCTAAATATTTTCCTGCTAATTACATTACCTCGGGGGGTTAACAAAAATGAAAAAACGTAAATTTGGTTTAGTATTAACATCAGTATTGGCAGCTAGCGCAATTTTAGGTGCTTGTGGTTCAAAAGACGAAGAAAAACCAGCAAAAGAAAATGATGGTGCAACTTCAGATGCAGGTTCTTCAGAAGAAGCATTCACAGTAGCAATGGTTACAGATGTAGGTGGCGTAGATGACAAATCATTCAACCAATCTGCATGGGAAGGTATCAAACAATTTGGTACTGACAATGGCTTAACAGAAAAAGAAGGCTTTGACTATCTACAATCAAAATCAGATGCAGACTATGAATCAAACTTAACTGCTTTAGTGCGCCGTGACTTTAACTTAGTATTCGGTGTTGGTTTCATGATGATGGATGCAGTTGAAGCAGTTTCAGCAGATAATCCAGATAGCCACTTTGCATTAATTGATGCTGAAGTAAAAGCGGATAATGTTGTTTCTATTCTTTTCAAAGAACAAGAAGGTGCATTCTTAGCAGGTGTTGCAGCTGCTAAAACGTCTAAAACAGGTAAAATCGGTTTCGTAGGTGGCGTTAACATTCCTGTTATCAATCGCTTCCACGCTGGTTTCGTTGCAGGTGCAAAAGCAGTTAACCCTGATATCGAAATTCAAGTAAAATATACAGAAGCATTCGATAAAGCAGACCTTGGTAAAATCACAGCAAATGGTATGTATTCTTCAGGCGTAGATGTTATTTTCCACGCTGCTGGTGCAACTGGTAATGGTGTATTCTCAGAAGCAAAAGAGCGTAAAAAACAAGATCCTAATGCAAATGTGTGGGTAATCGGTGTAGATGCTGACCAATATGAAGAAGGTAAAGTAGATGACAAAACAAACGTTACATTAACTTCTATGTTAAAAGGTGTTAATACAGCCGTAGTTGATATTTCAACAAAAGCAAAAGATGGTGAGTTCCCAGGTGGACAAACACTTGTTTACGGTTTAGCTGAAGATGGCGTGAAGCTTGCAGATTCTCGTGGTGCAATTCCAGCTGATGTACAAGCTGTTATCGACGAATACAAAGAAAAAATTGCTAGCGGTGAAATTGTCGTTCCAGAAAAAGTGGAAGAATAATTCATGTTGATTCACTGAATCAACATGAAGCTCCAGCGGATGTCACAGATTTTTTCGAGCGAGCTCGAAAAAATCTGGACGCAATTACGTTAGGGCGTAATTGATTTAATCATCATAAGGGTATTGTTATGGCCCTTATGATGATTTTTCAATCTATCGTTATCGTAAGGGAATGGATAGGAATATATAGTTGATAGAAATTTTGAGTAGAGCATGAATGACAAATTAATAGATGAAAGGTTTCTAACGATGACCTTTCCTGTATTAATTTATCTTGATTCAGTGGGTGTCATGGATTTTGAGGGCCTACACGATGTAGGTCAGCTAGCGCATGTCACAGGATGTGATGCTTTTAGGCTAACTTCCTCCTATGAGTGAACTCGGAAAAATCCAAACGCAATTACGCTAGGGTGTAATTGATCTCTAATGAAGTAGAAATTTATTTTTAATCAAGTGTATTGAGGGAGTGAGAAATAAGTGGAATATGTGATTGAGATGCTAGGAATCCGTAAAGAGTTTGGTAGTTTCGTGGCAAATAATAATATCACCCTCCAACTCAAAAAAGGCGAAATTCATGCGCTATTGGGTGAAAATGGTGCAGGTAAATCGACTTTGATGAACGTTCTATTTGGTTTATATCAACCAGAGGGCGGCGAAATTCGTGTTCGAGGAAAGGCTGTAAAAATTGCCAATCCAAATATTGCGAATGATTTGGGAATTGGGATGGTGCATCAGCATTTTATGTTGGTGGAAAACTTTACAGTAACAGAGAACATTATTTTAGGTTCAGAGCCTACAAAGATGGGGACTGTAAATATTAAAGATGCGGCAAAAAAAGTACAAGCGCTTTCAGAAAAATATGGTTTAGATGTTGATCCATATGCAAAAATTGAAGATATTACAGTTGGAATGCAACAACGTGTTGAAATTTTGAAAACGTTATATCGTGGCGCAGAAATTTTAATCTTTGATGAGCCATCAGCTTCTTTAACACCTCAAGAGATTACAGAACTTATTCAAATTATGCGTCGCTTAATCGAAGAAGGAAAATCGATTATTTTAATTACGCATAAGCTAAAAGAAATTATGGAAGTATCTGACCGTGTAACGATTATTCGTAAAGGGGAAGGGATTGGGACTGTTGTAACGGCGGAAACAAATCCTGATCATCTTGCGGAGCTTATGGTTGGTCGTCAAGTAGAATTTAAAACTGAAAAAACAGCAGCGAATCCAACGGAAGAAGTTTTACACATTGAAAACTTAGTCGTAACAGATTATCGCAATATCGATAAAGTAAAAGGATTAAATTTATCAATTCGTAAAGGCGAAATCGTAGGTATTGCAGGGATTGATGGCAATGGTCAGTCTGAATTGATTGAAGCCATTACAGGTTTACGCAGAGTGAAAAGCGGCTCTGTTAAGCTAAATGGTAAAGATGTGACGAATATGAAACCACGTCATATCACAGAAGAAGGTGTTGGCCATATTCCACAAGACCGTCATAAGCATGGATTAGTGCTTGATTTCCCAATTGGTCATAATATTGCATTGCAAACATATTATCAATCACCTATTGCAAAAGGCATTGTCATGAATTACAAAAAAGTATCTGAAAAAGCACAGCAAATTATTAAAGAATATGATGTGCGTACAGGGAATGGTGAAATGACGCCAGCCCGTGCATTATCAGGTGGTAACCAACAAAAAGCGATTATTGGGCGAGAAATCGACCGTAATCCAGATTTATTAATTGCAGCATTACCAACACGTGGACTTGACGTTGGAGCGATTGAATTTATTCACTCACGTTTAATTGAGCAGCGTGATAAAGGAAAAGCGGTATTATTAGTTTCATTTGAGCTAGATGAAGTAATGAATGTATCAGACCGTATTGCTGTTATTTATGATGGACAAATTGTGGATGAATTAGATCCAAAAGCAACATCAGAACAAGAGCTTGGTCTATTAATGGCTGGGCAAAGTAAAAAAAATAAGGGAGGGAACGACTAATGTCAAATCGTGTCATTAATCTACTCGTTCCTATCATCTCTATTATTATCGGTTTAATTGTAGGCGCACTTGTTATGCTTGTGAGTGGATATGATCCAGTAGAAGGCTACAGTGCACTTTGGACAGGTATCTTTGGAGATTCATATACAATTGGGAACACAATTCGACAAATTACACCGTACATTTTAGCTGGTCTTGCTGTGGCATTTGCCTTCCGAACAGGTTTATTCAATATCGGTGTAGAAGGTCAGTTAATTATTGGCTGGCTTGCAGCGGCTTGGGTTGGCTATGCGATTGAATTACCAAAAGTAATTCATATTCCATTAGCATTAATTGCGGCAGCAGCGGCTGGGGCATTTTGGGCATTTATCGCAGGTTTCTTAAAAGCGAAATTTAAAGTACACGAAGTTATTGTGACAATTATGTTGAATTATACAGCACTATATATTGCCAATGCGATTATTCGGAATTTAACAGACGGTGGCTTTAAAACAGAGCGTATTCACGAGTCAGCTTCATTACGTTCAGACTTTTTAAGAGATATTACAGATAATTCTAGCTTGCATTATGGAATTATCATTGCGTTGTTAATGGTTGCTCTTATGTGGTTTATTTTAGAAAAAACAACACGTGGTTATGAGCTAAAAGCAGTAGGTTTTAACCAAAATGCAGCAGATTATGCTGGGATGAGTGTCAATAAAAATATTATTTTAGCAATGACAATTTCAGGGATGTTTGCAGGTCTTGGTGGTGCGATGGAAGCGTTAGGTACATTCCAAAATGCATCGATTAAAGCGGGCTTCACTGGTATTGGATTTGACGGGATTGCCGTTGCATTACTTGGTGCGAATACACCACTTGGGGTTATTTTTGGTGCATCCTTATTCGGTTCACTGAAGTATGGTTCATTAAATATGCCAAATGCAGCAGGAATTCCAGAAGAAATTGTATCGATTATCATCGCATTAATTATCTTCTTTGTAGCATCAGGCTATATTATTCGAGTAGGCTTACAAAAGTTAAGTAAGAAAAAGGAGGGGCAATAACATGAGCTTTTTAGAAATGTTATATTTTATCATCCCTTCTGCGATTCTTTATGCAACACCATTAATTTTTACAGCAATTGGCGGTGTGTTTTCTGAACGTTCAGGTGTTGTGAACATTGGACTAGAAGGTTTAATGATTGTCGGTGCATTCGTTGGTATTTATGTCAATTTAGAATACGGTGCACAATTTGGCGCAGCAACTGTTTGGATAGCGATGTTGGCGGCTGTCGTAATAGGCGCTATTTTCTCTCTATTCCATGCAGTAGCGGCCATTTCTTTCCGTGCTGACCAAACAGTATCAGGGGTAGCGATTAACTTATTAGGTTTAGCTGTATCTGTCTTTTTAGTGAAAATGATTTATGGCAAAGGTCAAACAGATATGATTAGCCATCCTATTAATCGTTTTGCCATTCCTTACTTAAAAGATATTCCGTTTTTCGGTCCATTATTATTCCGTGATGTGTATAGTACATCGATTTTAGCTTTTGCAGTCGTTATTGCTGCTTGGTTTATCATTTACAAAACACCATTTGGTTTGCGTTTACGTGCGGTTGGGGAGCACCCAATGGCGGCAGATACAATGGGTGTCAACGTTAATAAAATGCGTTATATTGCTGTTATGATTTCAGGGGCACTTGGTGGTCTTGGTGGTGCAGCCTATGCGCAAACAATTACACATGATTTCTCACATGCAACAATTGCTGGTCAAGGTTTCATGGCCATTGCAGCTATGATTTTCGGTAAATGGCATCCAGTTGGTGCATTAGGTGCAGCATTGTTCTTTGGACTGGCGCAAACGTTAAGTATTGCGGGAAGTCAAATTCCATATGTTCAAGAAATCCCAGCAGTATACCTGCAAATTTTACCATATGTATTAACGATTCTGGCATTAGCAGGCTTTATCGGTAAAGCAAGTGCACCAAAAGCAAGTGGTCAGCCATATATTAAAGGGAAACGTTAATCATTCGTAACCACAATAAAAATCCGCTACACTTTTCACTAAGTCAGCAGCCATTCGTCTGTTTGCTGCTTAGCAAAAGTTTATGCGGATTTTTATTTATCTAATACATAATATGTTTTCTTTTTGTCATTATAGAGTATAGTAAGTGTAGTGCTTTGTTATATTAATTCAGTAAGTGTTATTCAAAACACCAACTGAACCAATATAACAGCTTCGGCAAATGCCATGGATTTTAAAAGGAGCTTTTCGAGCGAGCTCGAAAAAATCCGAACACAATTATGCCGAGGTATAATTGATATTAAGAATGGATAGGAGGGTGTTCTATGTTTAAAAAAATACCTTTAGCAGAAGGTGTTCATTTGCATATTCGACACACAACCCAATTTAAAACAGTCAATTTTTCGATTAAATGGCGTACAGCCTTAACTACTCAATGTGCTTCAGAGCGCACCGTATTAACAAATGTTCTACAGCATAGCAATGCAAAATATCCAACAACCGCTGCATTTAGAAGCTATTTGGATGATTTATATGGCACGGTGCTTTATTTTGATACATCAAAGCGTGGAAATGAACATGTTGTACTGATGAATGTTGAAACAGTAAACGATCAATATTTAGCAGATGCGAATGTGTTAAACAAAGTACTCGATGTGATGCAGACAGCTATCTTCCAACCAAATCTAGAAAACGGTGCTTTTAAAAATGACATCGTACAACGTGAGAAAAAGATGGTTATCCAACGTATTGAGTCGATATTTGATGATAAGGCACGATTTGCACAGCAACGTTTACAGCAAATTTTACGCCCAGATGAACCAGCATCTATTTCAGCGAATGGAACAGTAGAAGATATTCAGCAAATTACAGCACAATCATTGTTTGCAACGTATCAATCTATGTTAGCCAATGACACAATTGATATTTACGTTGCAGGCGATATCAATGAAGAAGAAATGGTGGAGAAGTTAAGAACGGTATTACCATTTACTGACCGCACACCCGCAGTTATTCCTGCTGTCTTGCCACAACAACACCCACAAAAAGATTATGTTCGTGAACAACATGACATGAAGCAAGGAAAATTACATGTTGGCTTTAGTACACCTGTTTACTTTGGTGATGCTGATTTTACGAAGATGCAAGTGTTTAATGGCGTATTTGGCGGATATCCACATGCTAAATTATTTATGAATGTGCGTGAAAAGGAGAGCCTCGCTTATTACGCGTCTAGTATTTATGCTTCTCATTATGGTCTTATTTTCGTCGTATCAGGCATTGAGCCGAAAAATGAAGAAAAGGCATTAACCTTAATTAAGGAGCAACTGACAGCGATACAAGCGGGCGATATTTCAGATTTAGAGCTGGAGCAGACAAAAGCAATGCTAACGAATCAATTAAAAGAAGCATTGGATTCAGCAAGAGGACAAATTGAAATTTTTGACCAATATAAAGAATTGCCAGAACCATTCACGGTGGAAACATGGGTGAAAAAATGGCAGGCTGTGACGAAGGAAGATATAGTCGATATGGCGAAGCAAGTGCAGCTAGAAGCGGTCTACTTCCTATGTGGAAAGGAGCAATCCGCACAATGAAAACGATTGATTTTAAACAATTAGATGAAACACTTTACTATGAAAAATTAGCAAATGGCTTAGACGTTTATATTTTACCGAAAAAAGGTTTTTCTAAAGCATTTGTCACATTTACAACGAAATATGGCTCGGTTGACCGTACGTTTATACCGATTGGTGAAACAGAGAGTGTGACTGTGCCAGATGGGATTGCCCATTTTTTAGAGCATAAAATGTTTGAAAAAGAGGATGGGGATGTTTTCCAAAAATTTAGTGAATACGGGGCATCTGCAAATGCCTTTACCTCTTTTACACGTACAGCTTACTTATTTTCAGCGACAGACCATCTGTATAAAAGTGCTGAAACCTTGCTGAACTTTGTACAGGAGCCTTATTTCACAGAAGCAACAGTTAATAAAGAAAAAGGGATTATTGGTCAAGAAATTACGATGTATGACGATCAACCAGATTGGCGTTTGTATTTCGGGACAATTGAAAATATGTACCACACACATCCTGTGAAAATTGATATCGCTGGTACGATTGAATCCATTGATGGCATTACGGCAGAGCATTTATATACGTGTTATAACACATTCTATCATCCATCAAACATGCTGTTATTCGTCATTGGAGCGATTGATCCAGAAGAAATGATGGCCTTTATCAAAGAAAATCAAGCTAAAAAAACATTCCCAAATCCAACACCAATTCAACGCTTTTTTGATGATGAGCCAAAAGAGGTAGCTGTAAAAGAACGTACACTGCATATGGATGTACAAAAACCGAAACTATCTATTGGTTTAAAGGCAAAGAACACAAATCTTTCAGGTCGTGCGATGCTGAAGCATGAGTTATCTGTCCAAATTGCACTAGAACTAATTTTTGGTCGTACATCTGCGTTTTATGAGCGTGTATATGAAAATGGCTTGGTTGATGAAACATATGCGTTTGATTTTACATTAGAAAATGGTTTTGGTTTTGCGATGATTGGCTCAGATACAACAGAGCCACAAGCATTAGAGAAGGCCATTAAGGAAGAATTGGCTAAATATGATAGGGAAGTGTCATTTGATAGTGATGGCTTGGAGCGCATTAAACGCAAAAAAATTGGCTTCTTCTTGCGAGCACTGAATTCCATTGAATTTATCGCCAACCAATTTACACGCTATTCCTTCAATGACATGAATTTATTTGATGTTGTGCCTGTATTAGAAGAATTAACAATAGCCGATTTACAACAAGCCTTCACAACCATTCAAGGAGAGTCACAACAAACGGTATTTACGATTTTACCAACGGAGAAAAACACTCAGTGAAAAAATTTGCCCTTGTTGTAGGTGCATCAGGTGAAATTGGGCGTGCGATTTGTCAACATTTAGCAGAAGATGGATGGTCTATGTATTTGCATTATTCGACAAATCAACAGGCAGCACAATTGTTATGTGATACACTAACAAAAAAATTCCCTGCGCAAGAATTTTTGCTTGTGCAGGCTGATTTTTCAGAGGCTTCAGGTGCAGAAATATTGGCAGCACAGCTTTTCCAAGTGCAAGCAATTGTCTTTGCGAGCGGTCAGGCACATTATGGACTTCTTGAAGATGCGACTGTCTCAGAAATGGATGCTTTGTGGCGTGTACATGTACAAAATCCCATCCATTTGACGGCTCTATTAGCGTCTAAGTTACGTACGCATCCTATTAGCTATGTTCTTTTTATCGGTTCTATATGGGGAGAAGCAGGCTCTGCTGGTGAAGCATTGTATGCGACTGTTAAAGGGGCTCAACATACCTTTGTCAAATCGTATGCGCAAGAGGCTGCTTTATCAGGTATTCGTGTCAATGCCATTGCACCAGGCTTTATTCAAACAGCGATGAACAGTCATTTAAGCGAAGAAGAGTTACAGTATATTGTGGAAGAAATTCCGCTACAGACACTTGGGCAAACGGTGGATGTAGCGAATATGGTGACCTTTTATTTGTCTGGTAAAGCGGATTATGTGACAGGACAAATTATTCGTTTAAACGGTGGCTGGTACATATAATTTCTCTTTTTGCACATACTACATTGTGTAAAGGAGGAGGAATTATGACCATTTTAGAAAACTGGCAAAAGTGGACATCGTTTTTAGGGCAAAATGTTATGCAAGCAGAAGCAAGTGGGATGCCAAAAAAAATGATTCAACAAGCAGCTGTGCAGATTGGTGAATATTTGGCAACGAATGTGGACCCTAAAAATGAGCAAGAGCGAGTGTTGTCAGATTTATGGGGTGTTGCCTCAGAAGATGAGAAACATGCACTGGCAAACTGTGTCATGAAACTTGTACAAAATAAACATGTACAATGAAGATGAGCTATCCAGAAAGTCTGCGATGATGGACTTTCTGTGATAGCTTTCTCTTTGAATGAGAACATATGTAAGCTAAATTTGATAACTCTTCTAAAAAATAAAAAATAACCGCTTAAATCCATGTATTCTAACTTTTCATTACATAAAAAATCAGCTATGATGGAACTTATAAAGGAAATTTAACGTTAGCTAATAGGAAGGGAAAGAATGGCTTTGAGCGATTGGTACTTTGAATATGAAATTCAGGTGAATCGCCCTGGATTATTAGGAGATATTGCCTCACTTTTAGGGATGCTTCATGTCAATATTATTTCAATAAATGGTGTCGATGAAGGTCGAAGGGGTATGCTAGTACATACAGAGAATGATGAAGCAATTGAACGCTTTCAGACTATTGTAGAGACAATCGAGCATATTCATATCACGAAATTTCGACAACCTAAGTTACGTGATCGTTTAGCCATTCGTCATGGGTATTATATTCCACGAGATGCAGATGAAAAAAATACATTTCGTTTTGTGCGGGATGAGCTAGGGATTTTAGTGGATTTTATGGCAGAGCTTTTCAAAGAAGAAGGTCATAAGCTCATTGGTATACGAGGAATGCCACGTGTAGGAAAAACAGAATCAATTGTAGCGGCAAGTGTTTGTGCAAATAAAAAATGGATTTTTTTATCGTCTACAATGATTAAGCAAACAATACGCAATAAGTTAGCTGGCGATGAATTTAGTCATAATAATATTTTTATTTTAGATGGGATTGTCACACGTCGCTCAACAGATGAACGACATTTGCAATTGGTGCGAGAAATGATGAATATGCCTACCATTAAAGTGATTGAGCATCCAGATATGTTTGTTCAGCATTCGGAGTATAAAATTGAGGATTTTGATTACATTATCGAATTGCGTCACCATCCAGATGAAGAGTTTACGTATGAAGTAGTTGAAAAAAATGAATTGATGTCCGAATCCAATAACTTTGGAGGATTTCATTTTTAAGTTATCTTGGTAAGATGCGATGGGTTTTGAAGAGGCGTTTAAAAAATCCAAACAAGCATTAGCTAAGAAGTAATTGAATTTATTTAAAGTAGGTGTTAGGAGTGGCAGAATTAGGGACTCGACTGAAAGAGGCGAGACTGACTAGAGGCTACAGCTTGGATGATTTACAAGAAATAACGAAAATTCAAAAACGTTATTTAGTAGCAATCGAAGAAGGAAATTATGCAATTATGCCAGGTTCGTTTTATGTGCGAGCTTTTATTAAGCAATACGCAGATGCAGTTGGTTTGGATGCAGAGGAAATTTTAGAAACGTATAAAAAAGAATTACCGAGCACGCCAAATGAACAATTGAGCCAAGCAATGACAAATAGTCCGAGCAGAAGAAAAATAACAAAAGGTCCATCAAGCAAAATGATGGAGGCAATGCCAAAAGTAATCGTGGCATTATTTATTATTGTCATCATCGTAGGAATGTGGATGCTATGGCAATACAAAAATAATGCTGGTTCAGACGGCGTTGAAGATACACCACCAGCGATCGAGTACGATAAAAAAGTAAAGCCAATTGATAATGAAAAAGACAAAGAAGAGGCTGAGAAAAAAGAACAAGCGACAGATGAGCAAGAAGAAACAACAGACAAGCCTGAGGATAAGCCAGTTGAAGAAGTGAAACAAACGATTTCGGCAGGTACAGTTGAATCAGATGGTGTGACAACGTCTTACACATTAACGGGAACGGATACATTCAAAATACGTGTGGAAGTATCAGGACCTACATTTATCGGTATTCGCAATCAACAACAACAAGATATATTAACAGATACACGTGTCTACAATGCAGGTGAAGTTGTTGAATTTGATGCAACAGCAGAAAACTATGCACGTATTCGCTTGGGGAACTCTCAACAAGCAAAAGTGTATGTAAATGATGAATTGATTCCATATGCACAACAAATTGTTACGCAAAATATCATCATCAATTTCAATAAAGAACAGTAGGCATCAGTTGATGGCTACTTTCTTTCATCATGATGCAGTAGAATTTCCTACTGCATCATGGTGAAGCCACGGCGGATGTCATAGATTTTATAGAGGAGCTTTTTCGAGTAAACTCGAAAAAATCCAGACGCAATTACGCTAGGGCGTAATTGATTAGGAAAGGTGTTAGAAAACATGAATATTCCAAATAAAATTACCATTTCCCGTATTTTATTAATCCCATTCTTTGTCATTGTTATGATGTTTAATTTTGGCTGGGGTACAATGTCATTATTTGGCGCACAAATGCCTGTTCATCATTTTGTCGGAGCATTGATTTTTATTTTTGCGTCAGCAACGGATTGGGTTGATGGCTATTATGCGAGAAAATACAACCTTGTCACAACATTTGGTAAGTTTTTAGACCCACTAGCAGATAAATTATTAGTGTCGGCTGCTTTTATTTTAATGGTTGAGCTAGATATGGCTGCTTCGTGGATTATTATCATTATTATTAGCCGAGAATTTGCTGTGACAGGCTTACGTTTAATTTTAGCGGGCGAAGGGGAAGTCGTAGCAGCTAACCAGCTTGGCAAAATTAAAACATGGACGCAAATTGTCGCTATCGGTGCAGCACTTTTACACAATACGATTTTTACGATGATTAATATTCCTTTTGATACGATTATGTTATATGTAGCATTAATCTTTACAGTATGGTCTGGATGGGATTATTTCTATCTGAATCGCCGTGCTTTACTCGATTCTAAATAAGAAAGGTCTTGAGAAGATTGAATGCTGAAATTTTAGCGGTAGGTTCAGAATTATTGCTTGGACAAATTGCCAATACAAATGCAAAATTTATTTCTCAACAATTATCAGAGCTCGGTATTAATGTTTATTATCATACGGTTGTAGGTGATAATACACAGCGTTTAGTAGAGGCGATTGCCATTGCAGAAGCTCGTGCAGATTTACTGATTTTTTCTGGTGGACTCGGGCCAACAAAAGATGATTTAACAAAAGAAACGATTGCTGGGCATTTAGGTGTAGTATTAGAACATGATGAGCAAGCATTGACCTCGATTGAGCAATTTTTTGCTAAACGAGGAAAGCCTATGACAGAAAATAACCGTAAACAAGCACTAGTATTAGCGGGTAGTAATATTTTAGCCAATCATCATGGTATGGCACCAGGAATGATTTTTAGGAAAGATGAACGCACATATATTTTATTACCAGGTCCACCAAAAGAGCTAGAGCCGATGTTTCAATTTGAAGCAAAGCCAAAATTAGCTGCGATGCTGCATGATGGAGGCGTCATTTCTTCACATGTGATGCGCTTTTACGGCATTGGAGAGGCAGAGCTAGAAGTGCGTGTGCAAGATATTTTAGAAAGCCAAACAAATCCAACTGTTGCGCCGCTTGCCTCTGATGGCGAAGTGACATTACGTGTGACAGCAAAAGCACAAACAGAACAGGAAGCCCAGCAGTTAATTGCGGCAAAAATAGCTGAAATTCAAGCGCTTGTTGGTGAATATCAATATGGTATAGATGATGATTCACTAGCTTCTAAGACAGTAGAAATGCTTCTTGCAAATAAGCTCACGATTGCAGCTGCTGAAAGTTTAACGGCAGGTCTATTTCAAGCTGAGTTAGCAGAAGTTGCAGGTGTTAGCGGTACATTAGTTGGTGGGATTGTGACATATACAGAGGAAGCCAAAATCCAACAGCTTGGTATTTCGAGCGAATTGTTAGCGACACAGGGCGTTGTGAGTAGTGCATGTGCAGCGGCAATGGCAGATGCCGTACGCCGAAAATTTAACACACATATTGGCATTGGTTTAACGGGTGCAGCAGGTCCAACAGCGCATGATGGACAGCCAGCAGGAACAGTGTGGATTGGTATTGCAATAGATAAAGAAGAGCCTATTACATATGAATTGCACCTATCGGGAATGCGCAACACGAATCGATTACGCGCAGTAAAGTTCACATGTCACTATTTAATGCGTCTTTTAGAGGTACATGGCTATAAAAAAAGCTAGTAAAATAGAAATTTGGGTGAAATAAAATGCCCAAATTTTTATTTTGAAGAAAATTAGAATAAGTGTTCGCTTTTTTCTTGCTTCTTCTCTAAAAAACAAGTATAGTAGAAATAGAGAAAAGCAGTGAACAGTTTTCATATAGGAGGAATTGATAATGAGTGATCGTAAAGCAGCTTTAGAGCAAGCGTTAAAACAAATTGAAAAAAACTTTGGTAAAGGGTCTATCATGAAGCTTGGTGAAAAGACCGATTTAGAAATTGCTACATCATCTAGTGGTTCATTAGCACTTGATGCAGCTTTAGGAGTAGGCGGTTATCCTCGTGGACGTATTATTGAAGTATATGGTCCAGAATCATCTGGTAAAACAACGGTTGCTCTACATGCAATTGCAGAAGTACAAGCAACTGGTGGGCAAGCAGCATTTATTGATGCCGAGCACGCTTTAGATCCAATCTATGCACAAAAATTAGGTGTTAATATTGATGAGTTATTATTATCTCAGCCAGATACTGGGGAGCAAGCACTTGAAATTGCGGAAGCATTAGTACGCAGTGGTGCGATTGATATTATTGTTATTGACTCTGTTGCAGCATTAGTGCCAAAAGCTGAAATCGAAGGAGATATGGGTGATTCTCACGTAGGTTTGCAAGCGCGTTTAATGTCTCAAGCATTGCGTAAATTATCAGGTTCTATTAATAAATCAAAAACAATTGCTATTTTTATTAACCAAATTCGTGAAAAAATTGGGGTTATGTTTGGAAATCCAGAAACAACGCCTGGTGGACGTGCACTGAAATTCTACAGTTCTGTTCGTTTAGAGGTGCGTCGTGCAGAGGCAATTAAACAAGGAAATGATATTGTCGGAAACCGAACAAAAGTAAAAATCGTGAAAAACAAAGTAGCGCCACCTTTCCGTACAGCAGAGGTTGATATTATGTATGGAGAAGGTATTTCTAAAGAGGGCGAAACAGTGGATTTAGGTGTAGAATTAGATATCGTCCAAAAAAGTGGCTCATGGTATGCATATGGCGACGAACGTTTAGGGCAAGGTCGTGAAAATGCTAAGCAATACTTAAAAGAAAATCCTGCTGTTTTAGAGGATATTGCGAATAAAATCCGTACTTCGTATGGCATGACAGCTTCTTCAT
Source organism: Lysinibacillus piscis (assembly GCF_026012395.1). Lineage (GTDB taxonomy): Bacteria > Bacillota > Bacilli > Bacillales_A > Planococcaceae > Lysinibacillus > Lysinibacillus piscis. Next base: position 438,632 of record NZ_BRZA01000001.1, on the reverse strand, counting down.
ACACAATTGCTGCCCATGATGAAGAAGAGATGGATGAAGAACTATTATTACTTCTTGAAGAAGAAAAATAAGTTAGAAAATGCATTGTTCGCACAGCAAATGTGTGGACAATGCATTTTTAGTTGAACGCTTAAAAAGGTACATGAATAGCTGACTAATCTTGACAGAGCTTCTAGCTAGCTATACAATTAATTATGTACAATTTCTGAATTATGACTTGAAAATAGGCAATACATTTATTGTATGAGCCAACTGAAACCGTATTCATGAAATAGCAAGAGGAGGTGTTCATATGGATGGAATTACTATTATCATCTCCGCTTTGCTTGGACTCATCGTTGGTGCCGCTGTTAGCTATATCTACATGAAAAAAGTGAATGACTCCAAAATCACTGGTGCTAAGCATGTCGCTGAAACAATCGTTGAAGAAGGAAAACGAGAAGCGGAGGCATTGAAAAAAGAAGCACTACTGGAAGCCAAAGATGAAACTCACAAATTTCGTACTGAAGCCGAAAATGACATTCGTGAACGTCGTTTAGAGCTTCAAAAACAAGAGAACCGTTTATTGCAAAGAGAAGAAAATCTTGACCGCAAGGATGATGCTCTGGATAAAAGAGAAGCAGGCTTAGAGCGCAAAGAACAAGCTCTAGTTGGAAAACAACAGCATATTGAACAGATGGAAAGCAAAGTGGGCGAGCTCGTAGCCACGCAAAAAACAGAGTTGGAACGTATTTCTGCTTTAACAAGAGAAGAGGCAAAAACAATTATCTTGAGTGAAGTAGAACAAGAGCTAACAACTGATATTGCTGTTATGACGAAAGAAGCAGAAACACGTGCAAAAGAAGATTCCGATAAAAAAGCACGTGAAATTTTATCATTGGCCTTACAGCGATTTGCTGCAGACCATGTGGCAGAAACAACGGTCTCTGTTGTTAACTTGCCAAATGATGAAATGAAAGGTCGGATTATTGGGCGAGAAGGGCGCAATATTCGTACATTAGAGACATTAACAGGTATTGATTTAATTATTGATGATACACCAGAAGCAGTTATTCTCTCAGGATTTGATCCAATTCGTCGTGAAACCGCTCGATTGGCACTTGAGAAACTTGTACAAGATGGTCGTATTCATCCTGCACGTATTGAGGAAATGGTGGAAAAATCACGCCGTGAAGTCGATGAACAAATTCGTGAAACAGGTGAACAAACGACATTTGAAATTGGTATTCATAATTTACATCCTGATTTAATGAAAATTTTAGGCCGTATGAAATATCGTACAAGTTATGGTCAAAATGTTCTGAAACATTCGATTGAAGTAGCTCATCTAGCAGGCCTATTAGCAGCAGAGCTTGGGGAAGATGTTACTTTAGCTCGTCGTGCTGGTTTACTTCATGACATTGGGAAAGCGATTGACCATGAAGTAGAAGGTAGCCATGTTGAAATTGGTGTGGAACTAGCAAAGAAATATAAAGAGCATCCAGTTGTTATTAATAGTATTGCTTCACATCATGGCGATACAGAGGCGACATCGGTTATTGCTGTATTAGTAGCCGCTGCCGATGCACTATCAGCAGCTCGTCCAGGTGCGCGTAGTGAAACACTTGAAAATTATATTCGCAGACTTGAAAAGTTAGAGGAAATTTCAGAAAGCTATGATGGCGTTGAGAAATCCTTTGCCATTCAGGCAGGCCGTGAAATCCGTATTATTGTACAGCCAGAAAAAATTGATGATCTTGCTTCACATCGCCTAGCACGTGATATCAGCAAGCGTATTGAAGAAGAGCTTGATTATCCTGGTCATATTAAAGTAACTGTTATTCGTGAAACACGTGCTGTGGATTATGCGAAATAAATAAATTTATAGCAATGTCGTCTGTATAAAGCAGACGACATTTTTTCGTTATCAAGCAAATAGAAGTCAGCTTACACCTAAAAATAAATTCTATTCATATGCTAGGGACTGGTGTACATAGTATAACAGCAAGACCATTTCTTGGCGCAAAGAATATGGTGGAAAATCCCCTATCAGAACTGGGTGTGATACACGTATGACATGGTGCTATACAGCATTGTTTAGCACACTAATTTGGCTGAGCTTGATGCAGCCAGTGGCAGGTATTTACCACAAATTATCCTTACTTCTTTGTTTTATCATTATTGTAGTAACTTATTTATTGCATGCAACGATTCGTATTCCCCATGTACAAGCAAGTCTATTATTTAGTAGCTATACATTCGTATGTTTGATAGCAGCTGCTGTGAATCAAGATGTTGATTTATTGAAAAATAGTATTCAATTATTTGTGATGTATGTTGCTATCGGTATTTTTTTGCCGACATTAGTAGGGGCACAGCTAAAAAATATTCTATTGAATGGAATACTCATTGCTTATCTACCATTCCTTATTCTTTGCTTTCAGCGCCAGCATATGGTTTATGGTGCTTTTGCAGGAGTGTTTGAAAACCCGAATACACTAGGCTTTTCCATGATTGCACTTATCGTTGTTGTATTGCTTAGATTATATGACATGACGAAAGCTTTTTTAATGGGACAAAGATTAGCCATTATCACATTTGTCCTTTATATTGGCATCTATTTAATCGGTGTATATGTTATTTTGCTGTCGAATGCACGTACATCCCTATTGACGGTATTTGTCTTAACGATGGTCACCATTATTGCATTGTGGGTGCATAGTAAAATGGCATTTTTACCATCCCTTAAATTCATCTTTCTATTGCTTAGTGTAGGCTGTTTTTTAGGGCTGATGATGCTTGAAAATACTTCTATGCAGCAAGCTTGGCAAAGTATCATGCTAAAAATGGAAAGAAAATCTGCAGATATGATGGATGGGCGATTGGAAATTTGGCACTATGTGTGGCAGCATGTACGTTTTTGGGGACATGGAACTGCGGCATTATGGGAGATAGGTGTAGCACACGCACATAATACATTTTTCAATATTATACATGAAGCAGGGGTATTAGCTGTTATTTGCTACAGCGTTTTTTTGCTGTGTATAGTACAAGCTAATCGACAGCTTTTTATCGTGCTTGTAGTACTTGCCGCCTTCTGTGTATCGACATTTGAAATTTTATATTTTAATGTACTGCATTTATTGATTTTTATTGTGAGTGGGGTCAGGGAGAGGGGGAAAGCCAGTTGACAGAGGAAATATCTGTACAAGATATTGTAAAAATATTGCGCAAGCGTTGGCTGTTTATGATGCTATTGACATTGTTCATCACAGGCAGTGTCGCATGTATAAGTTTTTTTATATTAACGCCCATTTATGAAGCAGAAGCACAATTATTGGTCAATCAAAAAAACGATGATAATCCGTCTTTGCAACATATTGATACAGATTTACAGTTGATTAATACTTATAGTGTCATTATTAAAAGCCCTGCTATTTTATCGAGAGTGATTGAACAACTAGCATTGCAGACAACGCCTGAACGATTAATGACACAACTGGCTGTAGTTAGTGCGAATAATTCACAGGTTGTGACCATTCAGGTAGAGGATAAGCAAGCATCACAGGCTGTAGTGATTGCACAAACCGTAGCAGAGGTGTTCCAGCAAGAGATTCCTAAGCTGATGTATGTGGACAATATTACAATTTTATCTGTTACAAAAGAGGCGATGCTTGTGAAGCCTCAAAAAATACTCAATATCGCCGTTGCAATAGTAGCTGGGCTGATGGTTGCAGCGATGCTTGTTTATTTTTTAGAAACACGTAATCAAACGGTTCGGACAGAGCAAGAAATTGAGGCACTTCTAGCGTTACCTGTAATAGGTATTGTGAGTCAAATCGATAAACGATGGTATAAGAAAGGACGATCATTATCTTTCAAAACAAAAAGAAAAGGTCATTAATGGCACGTAAACTGATTACCATTTCGGATGCAATGGCCATCCCATCTGAACAATTCCGTACCATCCGTACCAATATGAAATTTTTACAACCGAATCAGGAAATCAAAACCATTACAGTGACATCTGCTATTTCTGGTGAAGGAAAAACAACGAATGTTGCCAATTTGGCTGTTGTTTTTGCACAGGAAGGTAAAAAGGTATTACTCGTAGATGCCGATATGCGTAAACCTACATTGCATCATACGTTTTATCTTGATAATGATGGTGGGCTATCTACTGTTTTAGCAAGGCAGCAATTATGGCATGAGGCTGTACAACAAACAAGCATTGATGGGCTTGATATGATAACAAGTGGACCGATTCCCCCAAACCCAATGGAATTATTAGCTACAGATACATTAACTACTGTAGTAGAGGAGATGAAGGCTACCTATGATATCGTGCTGTTTGATGTACCGCCATTGCTTTTTGTGGCAGATGCCCAAATTATAGCGAATCTTTGTGATGGGACAATTCTTGTTATTGGTGCAGGCGCTGTGCATAAAAAAGCGATTGTCAAAGCCAAATCCATTTTGACAATGTCACAGGCAACGATTTTAGGTACAGTGCTGAACAATGTACAAATGAAGCATACACATTATGATCAGTATAGTGAGTATTAAGTAAATGAAAAAAATTTTGCATATCATCCCAACAACGGATTTTGGTGGCATTACGACAATGATATTAGATATTTGGACGCAAACGAATAAAGCATTGTATCATTTTGATTTTGTTGTCTTTAATAAGGGCTTTTATCATGAGCATTTTATGGCACAAGGCTCCCAATTATTTTATCAGCCATATATAACGGAGCAAGGGCCAATTGCTTATATGAAAAATATATACCAGATTATACGACATAACGGCTATGAGGCTGTGCATGACCATACGGGTTATCGAGCGATGTTCACTATGTTTGCGGCACGTTTAGCTCGTGTGCCTTGTCGTGTATTGCATAGCCATACAACGGTAGCTGAGCAATGGAATCAGCCCCATCTGTTAGCAATATTAAAAAAGTTAAGTACCATCAATGCAACTACATTATTAGCTTGTAGTCCACAGGCAGGGGCATTTTGCTTTGACAATAAGCCTTTTGATATTCTTGCAAATCCAGTCAATATAGCGAATAGTAAGCGACTATCACCGAATGACAAAGAACGCTATCAACAGCTGTTAGGTATAAAAGATAATCAGCTTATATTAGGGCATATTGGACGTTTTATGCCAGTGAAAAATCATGCTTTTTTATTAAAGTTAGCACAGTACTTGAAGAACAAGGACATTGCTTTTCAACTATTTTTAGTTGGAGAGGGGCCATTAGAACAGAAAATTCAAGCATGGATTGCCCAGCATCATTTACAGGAATCAGTGAAGTTATTAGGGCAGCGTGCTGATATTTTTGAATTGCTTCAGCTATTTGATGTATTGCTGTTACCTTCATTGGAGGAAGGCTTTGGCATGGTGTTGCTGGAGGCACAATTATGTGGTACACCTGCCATTGCTTCTTCTACAGTGCCGAAAGAGCCTGATTTGGAGCTTGGATTAGTCACTTATTTAGATACACAAGGAGAATTGGAGGAATGGGTGCAAGCGATAGTAGAGAAGCGGCAGCCTGTTTCTTCACAGCAAATTGTCCAATGTTTATACGATAAAGGACTACATGTCACGGCAGTTGCAGATAAATTATGTACTTACTATGAGCGGTAAAAGGATGGTTTTATACAAAGAAAACGAAAAATTACCCATATTATTACGGCTATTGGTATTGGTGGTGCGGAGGCGATGCTTTATCGTTTACTGCAAGCAACGAATCGTGAGTTATATGAGGTCGATGTTATTTGTTTAACAGAAATGGATGTGTACGGTGAATTATTACAACAACATCATATAAATGTTTATAGCTGTAATTTAAAAACTGATTTTTTGAAGGCGATTTGGCAATGTTTTCGATTATGTAAACAGAGCGATATTATTCAAACATGGATGTATCATTCTAACTTCATAGGCTTTCTGATTGCGAAAACGTGGCGTAAAAAAATTATTTGGGGGATTCATCATAGTAATTTAGAAAAACATAGCAATAAGCGTACAACGATTTGGATTGCCAAACTGTGTGCATCATTTTCTCGTTATGTAGATGGTATTGTATCCTGTGGACCACAAGTGAAGGCAATCCATGAAGCAATCGGCTATACAAATAACCAGCATCACGTTATTGTGAATGGCATCGAAACTGATCTTTTTCGACCAAGTGTAAAGCGAGTGTATTATCAAACCCATTTTGCTATAGAGGACAAGCCCATTATTTTACATGTTGGACGTTGGGACCCTTTGAAGGATTATCCGAATTTGTTAGCGAGTATGCGTTTACTTCAACAGCGAGGGCAAGATTTTTATTTATTTTTAGTGGGGCTTGATATTGATGAAGCAAACCAGCAGTTACTGGCATTAATTCGGCAGGAGAAGTTGAGTGATTATGTATGGCTATTAGGCTGTCGAGAGGATATTCCTCAACTCATGGCAGCAGCGGATGTGCTTGTCTTATCTTCCGCTGGTGAAGGCTTACCGAATGTTTTAGTAGAGGCATTGGCAAGCGGTACATGCTGTGTGACGACAGATGTAGGGGATTGTCGCTATATTGTAGGGGATTATGGTGAAGTAGTATCAGCAAAGGATGCGACTGCTTTGGCACAGGCGATTGCTATGGTATTGCATTATAATGAGCAGCAGTATGAGACAAAGGCAAGGCTTGGGCGTGAGCATGTAATTGCTCATTTTCATCTTCCCTATATTGCGGAGCAGTATCAGGCACTTTATGAGCAGGTGTGTATATGCGAGCCATCCAAATAGCGGCGGTTTTGTCGTATATCACGATTGGCTGTACGATTTTAACATCCATTTTCTTTACGCCAATGATGGTATCGTTTCTTGGTCAGCAGGAATTTGGTCTCTATTCATTAATGCTAGGATTAATGGGTTATTTATCGATTTTGGATTTAGGCTTAGGCAATGCCATTGTCAGGTACATTGCAAGAAATCGAGCAATTGGTAATGAGACAATGGAAGCGGCTTTAAATGGCTTTTTTCTTAAGCTTTTTTTAGGTATTGGTGTACTAACATTGTTCATTGGTTGGTTATTATTTTCTCATATCGAGCTTATTTTTGGACAAAGTCTCACTGATGGGCAGCTTGAAAGAGCTAAAGTGATGGGATATGTCATGACAATTAGCTTGGCTGTTCAATTTCCTTTAAGTGTTTTTGCCTCCATTTTACAGGCATATGAAAAATTTATTTTTATGAAAGCAACAGCATTGTTACAAGTCGTTCTTCAGCCACTGACGATGCTGTTTTTTTTATGGCAAGGTGCAGGTACAGTCACATTAATTGCAGTGGCAGCAACGTATAATAGTTTATTTTTACTAGTAGATGCACTGTTTTGTTACAAGGTGTTGGCAGTTAAATTTACGTGGAAATTCAAGGATACAGCATTGCAAAAGGAAATTTTTATGTATGCCTTATTGATTTTTATGACGGTAATTGTGGATAAAATTTATTGGCAAACCGATCAGCTCTTGTTAGGTATTTTCAAAGGAACAGTCGATGTAGCCATTTATGCAGTGGCGATTCAAATTGTTTTACTTTTTATGTCGCTGGCTTTAGCAGTTAGTGGATTATTTTTACCACGTATCTCTATATTGGTGGCACAAAATGAATGGTCGTCGATTAATACATTATTTATCCATGTTGGCATGGTACAGTTTTTGATTATTGGCTATATTTTAGGTGGCTTTTATCTTGTGGGACAAACTTTTTTAGCATTATGGCTAGGTGAGGCATTCGTGGAGGTTTACTTGATTGTGTTACTCATTATGTTGCCATTTATGATTGATTTAATTCAAAATATAGGGCTGAATGTGTTGAAAGCAAAAAATTTATTAACGTTTCGTACATGGCTGTTAATTGTGATTGCTATTAGTAATATCATTTTATCAATTCCAGCCATTTATTATTTTGGCAAGATAGGGACAGCTGTTGTGACAGGATGTTCTTTATTGATTGGCAATGGTGTAGTGATGAATATTTATTATGCTAAAAAAGTGCAGTTAATGATTGGTCGTTTTTGGCAGCAAATGGGTCGGCTAGCTTTGGCATTCCTACTAGCGATTGGTCTGACACAATGCATACGGCTCACTTTGTACCGAGAAACAACATGGTATGACATGGGAATTATTTTATGTTGTTATACAGTTTTCGTTAGTGGTAGTGTGTTTTGGATTGGATTGACGAAGGGGCAGAGACAATGGGTATACAAGGGGGTACAGCGCATTGGCATCCGACATTTTAGTTAGTGTGATTCTTCCTGTGTACAATGCGGCATTGTATTTGGAAAAATGTTTAACGAGCATTTGTCAGCAAACATTGCAACAAATTGAAATACTTGTCATTAATGACGGAAGTACGGATGACTCATTTACAATTGTCCAGCAATTTGCACAAGCAGATCCTCGTATACACGTGTTGAATCAACAAAATAGTGGTGTTAGTAAAGCACGCAATGTAGGGCTTGAGCAAGCTACAGGGCATTATGTAACATTTGTAGATGCAGATGATTGGCTTGAACGCACAATGTTAGAGGAATTGTATACAGCTTGTCAAACAACGGGGCTAGCCATTGCGAAATGCGATTTGTATTGGCAGGAAATTGCACATTGTCGTAAGCTGCATTACACTTCGCAAGTCTATCAACTGTATAGTGCTATGGAATGCTTAACATTATTGTTTACTGAAAAAGGGGAAAAACATTTTGGTTTTGTTAGCTGTAAACTTTATCAAAAATCCTTTTTAGATGAACATACGTTACGCTTTGATGAAGAGATGTGCTTTGCGGAAGATGCGCTGTTTATGATGAATGTTCTTATCCATAGTCAGGCGGTTTGTTATGTGCCAAAGCAGCTTTACTATTATAATGTAGCAAATCAATGCTCTTTAACAAGAGGACAGATTGTACATTTACAGGAAAAATATAATTTACTGTATCAAAAGATGGCGATGGCTTTGCAAAAAACGACGGTAACGAAAAAAGTAAGAAATCATTTTTTGTATTATCAATTAGAGGGCTTGCTAGTTATCCTACATCAATCAACTAAAATAAAAGAGGATATGCACTTATTTTTAAAGAGCTATCCCGATGTGTTGAAAGTAAAAGGACTCAGTGGCAAACGGGCTGTATTTGTTTGGCTATTGAAAATGAAATGCTGGCGATTCGCAGTGTGGCTGATTGCTTTGAATAGAAGCTAATTTTTCGCTGTCGCTAGTAGAAAAATTTTATTCAATGATTTGTATCGAAATTTGAAATTCTCTCAAATTTTGTGTGGAAAGAAAGTAGACATCGAAGTATTTGAATAGACCGTATCTTTTTATAATATAAATATTGAAGTAGATGACGATTCAATATTTGGATATTGATATATTTGTAAATTTTGTTAATATAGAAAAAAAGGAATTCATATGGCATGAATACTAAATTTTTATTATCACTGTTGTTAACGTTTATGGGTTTTCTTGCGGGTGCTGCTATTGCCATGTTAGTAGATGATTTTCATTATCGAATAGTGCTTCTAATCGGTTGTATTATCATAGGTGTTTCCACATACTTTTTTATCAATTATTATGTTTTTAACAAAAGACGGTAATGTTTTCTATTATACAAAATCGGTTGATACCAAGAAATTGGTGTGAGCCGATTTTTACGTTTGGCTGGCAATTGATGAAATCATATTTCACTTTGCGTAATAAAGGAACTAGCGGTACAATAAAGAACGGTATGAAATCGAAAGAATGGTTGTGACAGAATGAAAGTATTATTTATAGGCGATATTGTCGGCTCGATTGGACGAGATGCCGTTGAAAAATATTTACCACGTTTAAAAAGAAAGTTAAGTCCAGATGTAGTCATTGCGAATGGTGAAAATGCAGCGGCTGGTCGTGGCATTACTAGTAGTATTTATCAGCAGCTATTACAAATGGGTGTTGATGTCATTACGATGGGGAATCATACATGGGACAATAAAGAAATTTTTGATTTTATTGATGAGGCTGATTATTTAATCCGCCCTGCGAATTTTTCAAGTGAAGCGCCAGGGAAGGGTATGGTGCAAATTTCAAAAAATGGTGTGACATTATCAGTCATCAATTTACATGGTCGTGTCTTTTTACCACCACATGAGGACCCTTTTGCAATGGCGGATATGTTAATTGAGGAAGCACGACAAACATCACCACTCGTTTTCGTCGATTTCCACGCAGAGGCAACAAGTGAAAAAATCGCACTTGGTTGGCATTTAGATGGCAAGGCATCAGCCGTTGTAGGCACACATACGCATGTACAAACCGCCGATGCACGTATTTATCCGAATGGCACAGCCTATATTACGGATGTCGGTATGACAGGACCATATGATGAAATTTTAGGCATGACAAAGGAGAGCGTTATTTATAAATTCCAAACAAATATGCCCGCACGTTTTGAAGTACCGAAAAAAGGACGAGAAGTATTAAGTGGCTTTTTTGTAGAAATAGATGATAAAACAGGCAAAGCATTACACTGTGAACGAATTTATATTAATGAAGATTATCCATTCCAAGGTTAAACTTAGTCTATTTTCTCGGTAGCGAGCATAAAATGACCTACGGACAATAACTTGACGACTAAAAAGTGAGTTATTGAGCGTAACATTATTCGCGAAACGGGGAGGAATAATTGTGGATTCATTAAAAGTATCATCACGCTCTAATCCAAATTCAGTTGCAGGTGCACTAGTAGCGGTAATTCGAGAAAAAGGGCAGGCAGAAATGCAAGCAGTTGGGGCGGGTGCACTGAACCAAGCCGTGAAAGCAGTGGCGATTGCACGCGGATTTGTAGCGCCAAGTGGCACAGATTTAATTTGTGCACCGGCGTTTGCGGATATTTTAATTGCTGGTGAGGAACGTACAGCCTTAAAGCTGCTGGTAGAAAAGCGTATTCGATAGAACAATGAAGCAAATGCCTTGCCTATCACATAGATGGCAAGGCATTTTTTTGAGCAATTGTAGATAATGGATATAGATGAAACTTAAATAGAGTTTGTCTACATAATGAACATGATTTTCGGTCAAAGGTCTGATTTTCTTGTTATTCATACAATAACGATAGTGTATGAAGGTTCTTCGTGTTAAACTTATGGAGGAAAAATAATAGCATATATTTAGAATTAAGGAGATGTGAATTATGTTACATCAGCTTTCATGGAAGGTCGGTGGGCAACAAGGTGAAGGGATTGAAAGTACAGGGGAAATGTTCTCAATGGCTATGAACCGTTTAGGCTATTTCCTATACGGCTATCGCCACTTCTCTTCACGTATTAAAGGTGGCCATACGAATAATAAAATTACAGTTCGTCCAACAGAGGTACGCTCAATTGCGGATGATTTAGATATTTTAGTGGCGTTTGATCAAGAAACGATTGACGTCAACTATCAAGAATTAACAGAAAAGGGCGTTATTTTAGCGGATGCTAAATTTGAGCCGGTGAAGCCTGAAGACTCAAAGGCACCATTATTTGTTGTACCGTTTACCGAAATTGCGGCAGAGCTTGGTACAACCCTGATGAAAAACATGGTAGCAATTGGTGCAACGGCTGCGCTTCTGAATTTAGACGATGAAGTATTCCAAAATGTCGTGAATGATATTTTTGGTAAAAAGGGCGAAGAAGTTGTCCAAAAAAATATGGAAGCTATTGCACGTGGCCGTGAAATGATGAGCGAGCTACTAGGCGAGCGTGTTGGTGAATGGGCATTAGCACCAGCAGATGGCAAGCGTCGTATGTTTATGATTGGTAATGATGCGATTGCACTTGGCGCATTAGCGGCTGGTACACGCTTTATGGCAGCTTATCCAATTACACCAGCCTCTGAAATTATGGAGTACTTAATTCGTAAATTACCGAAGTTTGGTGGGGCTGTGATTCAAACAGAGGATGAAATTGCGGCGGCAACGATGGCCATTGGTTCAAACTATGGTGGTGTTCGTGCGTTCACAGCATCAGCAGGCCCTGGCTTATCATTAATGATGGAAGCAATTGGTCTTTCAGGGATGACAGAGCAACCACTTGTTGTAGTGGATACACAGCGTGGTGGGCCATCAACAGGCTTACCAACAAAGCAGGAGCAATCAGATTTAATGGCCATGCTTTATGGTACACATGGTGAAATTCCAAAGGTTGTGATTGCACCATCAACATTAGAAGAAGCCTTTTTCGATACGATTCAAGCCTTCAACATTGCAGAGGAATTACAATTACCTGTTATTTTAATGACAGATTTACAGCTATCACTTGGTAAGCAGACAGCTGAGCCATTCGATTACAGTAAAATCGAAATTCGTCGTGGCAAAATAGTTACGGAGGAATTAGCAGAATCGGCAGATAAAGCGTATTTCAAACGTTATGAAAATACAGCGGATGGCATCTCACCACGTGTGTTACCTGGTACATTAAATGGTATTCACCATGTAACAGGGGTAGAGCATGATGAAACAGGTAAGCCATCTGAGGCAACAGGCAATCGTCAAACACAAATGGATAAACGTTTCCGTAAGCTAGAGGCATTGCGATTCGACCAACCTGTTTATACAAATGCACCACATGAGGAAGCAGATATTTTATTAGTGGGGTTTAACTCAACACGTGGAGCAATTGAAGAGGTGCAGGAGCGTTTGAATGCACAGGGTATGAAGGTGAACCATGCTCATATTCGTTTAATCCATCCATTCCCATCAGCAGAAATGGCGCCACTTGTAGCGAAGGCGAAGAAAGTGATTGTAGTGGAAAACAACTATACAGGTCAATTAGCTAATATTATGAAAATGAATATTGGCGGTCACGATAAAATAAAGATGATTACAAAATACAATGGTACACCATTCTTACCAGGGGAATTAGAAATTAAAGTGAAGGAGCTGGCTCACTAATGGCAACATTTAAAGATTTTCGTAATACAGTGAAACCTAACTGGTGTCCAGGCTGTGGCGACTTTTCTGTACAGGCTGCCATTCAACGTGCAGCAGCGAATGTCGGCATTGAACCAAATAATTTAGCTGTCATTTCAGGTATCGGCTGTTCTGGTCGTATTTCGGGCTATATTAATTCATACGGCTTCCATGGTATTCATGGTCGTGCATTACCGATTGCCCAAGGATTAAAAATGGCAAATCGTGATTTACATGTGATCGCCTCTGGTGGAGATGGTGACGGCTTTGCGATTGGTATGGGGCATACGATTCATGCAATCCGTCGTAATATTGACATTACGTATGTTGTTATGGATAACCAAATTTATGGTTTAACAAAAGGACAAACTTCACCACGTTCTGCGGCTGGCTTTATTACAAAGTCCACGCCAGGTGGGGCAATTGAGCCATCATTGAAGCCATTAGAGGTGGCTTTAACAAGTGGGGCAACATTTGTAGCACAAGGCTTTTCTACAGACATTAAAGAATTAACAGCTTTAATTGAAGCGGGTTTAAATCATAAAGGCTTTTCATTCATCAACGTCTTTTCACCATGTGTGACATATAACAAAGTGAACACATATGATTGGTTTAAAGAACATTTAACAAAGCTTGCAGATATCGAAGGCTATGATCATACAGATCGCAACCTAGCGATGCAAACGATTATGCAGCACGATAGTCTTGTGACAGGCATTATTTATCAAGATACAGCAACGACTTCTTATCAGGAAAAAGTGGTAGGTTATTCTGAGCTACCATTAATGGATATAGATATTAAAATGAGTGAGCAAGAATTCACCGCATTAGTGGATGAATTTATGTAAATAAGGTTTTGTAAAGGAAGGCGCATAATTTGGCGCCTCCTTTTTTATGATTATTTTAAACATTATAATGTTATGTTGACTTAGTAGCTAAACTATAATAGAATGTTTCTATGAAAGGGATTTCAATGATGGAGATGTTAGAAAATGAAAAAAGGGGTGGATATAAGGTGTTAGGATATCATACACAAGTATCTGTATTATTATCTTAATTTTTTGAATTTTTTTGTTTTTAAACATTATAATGTTATTATGTATGAAATTTAATAGAGAAAGAGAGTTGTTTTTATATGAATAAATTGATGGGCTTTTTAGAAACGAATGTTATGCCAACTGCACATAAAATTGGCTCACAACGTCACCTGCTATCAATCCGTAACGGTATTTTAGCGACATTACCATTAACAATTATCGGTTCGTTTTTTGTTATTTTATTAAACTTCCCAATCAATGGTTATGATGAATTTATTGCAGATTTTAGACCAGTGTTAGATATTCCATTTCGCTTCACAGTAGGGGCAATGGCTTTATATGCTTCATTTGGTGTCGCCTATGCACTAGCAGGGCATTATAAATTAGATCAGCTAAGTGCAGGATTACTTTCTGTATTAGCATTCCTTATTACATCCATTGTGCCTGTACAAGTAACAGCACCTGTTGAGGGCGTAATTGGAGCGGGACGCTGGCTGAGCATTAGTAGTTTAAGTGCCCAATCATTATTCGGCGCGATTGTGACATCACTTATCACAGTAGAGATTTTCCGTTTCTTTATTAAACGAGACATTCGTATTAAATTACCAGATAGTGTACCACCAATGGTAGCCAATTCATTTACGGCTTTAATACCAACATTTTTCGTTATCATTATTTTCTGGGTGATTCGTCATATTTTGCAATTTGATATTAACTCAACAATTACATTATTAATTTCACCATTAAAAGATTTATTAGTAGGGAACAGCTTATTAGGTGGGTTAGTGACGATTTTCTTAATTGTGCTGTTCTGGTCATTAGGGATTCATGGTCCAGCAATTATGGGACCGATTATTCGACCAATGTGGGATGCAAGTATTCTTGAAAACATGGAGGTATTTGCTCAAACAGGTGATGCTTATAATTTACCAACATTATTTACAGAGCAATTTATCCAATGGTTTGTATGGATTGGGGGAGCAGGCTCAACATTAGCATTAGTTGTCTTATTTATGTTCTCGAAATCTGTATTCTTAAAGGATTTAGGTAGATTATCATTTTTACCAGGGTTATTTAATATTAATGAGCCTATTATTTTTGGTGCACCAATTGTGATGAATCCAATTTTAATTATTCCATTTATGTTAGCGCCAATGGTGAACTGTGTTATTGCTTATACATTCTTCCAATTTGGCTGGATTCCAATGATTATGGCGAAGTTACCATTCACTGTACCTGCACCAATTGCAGCGATTATTAGTACGGATTGGACAATTATGGCGGGCGTTTTAGTTATTTTGAATTTCTTTGTGTCATTAGCGATTTACTTCCCATTCTTTAAAATGTTTGAAAAGCAACAACTAGCACAAGAGAACGCAGAAGTATAAAGAGAAGGGTGATATGATGTTGGAGATGATTTTATCAGGGGTGGCATTAATGGCTTCCTATATGTTCTTTTTAAAAACAAATATAGCGGCGAAATTAAAGGTATGGAAATCACTTGTTGTAGCCATTTTGATGATTGCCTTATCGATGTATGTATTTGTACTAACGGGAGGACGCTTCTATCTGATTGTCATCCTTCCAACGATTGTCTGTGCCGTATTAGTAACGGTAAACTTCCAAAGATATTTACTGAATATACAAAAAGAGCTAGCAGAGAAATTGGCGAAGCGAGAGGTGCTGTAAAATGAAGCGATTAGGTGTATCGATTTATCCTGAAAAGTCAACAATGGCGGAAGATAAGCAGTATTTGGCATTAGCAAGTAAATATGGCTTTGAGCGTGTGTTTATGTGTTTATTATCTGCGTCAAAGCCGAAAGAGGAATTGATGCAAGAATTTAGTGATGTGATTACGTTTGCTAAAGCGCAAAACATGGAGGTTGTTCTTGATGTTTCTCCAGCGATATTTGAGAAATTAGCGATTAGCTATGATGATTTGAGCTTTTTCCATGAGCTAGGTGCTGATGGGATTCGATTGGATTTAGGCTTTGATGGCTTAAAGGAAGCAAAAATGACCAATAACCCTTATGGCTTAAAAATTGAGCTCAATATGAGTAATGACGTAGATTATTTGCCAAATATTTTAACGCATCAAGGCAATACAGATTATTTAATTGGCTGTCATAATTTTTATCCACAAAAATACACAGGTTTACCATATGATTTTTTCATTAATTGCTCAAAACGTTTTAAAAAATATGGTCTTAAAACAGCCGCTTTCATTACATCAAAAGCAGCTACACTTGGGCCATGGGATATTAATGACGGTTTATGTACATTAGAGCAGCATCGAAATTTACCAATCCATGTTCAAGCAAAGCATTTATGGGCAACAGGTGTCATTGATGATGTCATTATTGGCAATGCTTATGCTAGTGAAGAAGAATTGCGTAAACTTGGGAGTTTGAATCGTCACATTGTGGAATTGGAAGTGGAATTGCAGGCGGATAGTAGTGTGTTAGAGAAACAGGTTGTTTTAGAGGAAACCCATTTACGCCGTGGAGATATTACAGAATATATGATTCGCTCTGTTGATGTGAGAAAAAAATACGCCAATCAAGTATTTGAAGAAAGATTGGCTGTTCCTCAAAATGTAGGGGATGTTTTTATTGGCAATAACCAATTTGGCAAATACAAAGGTGAGCTACAAGTTGTATTAAAGGATATGCCAGAGGATGCAAGAAAAAATAAAGTGGCACAAGTAGTAGCAGAGGAGCATTTCTTAACGGAATACATCAAGCCATGGAGTTCCTTTACATTTGTCTTGAAAGATTGATTATACACTATCTAAAAAGATTGTTATAATAAGGGTATGGATGTGTGGAATGAATAAAATGTAGAATTGCTGGAAAGGTAGATTTTGATGAAATTGCTACGGAATAAGGAACCATTTTATATTCAAGTGAAAAATGAATTAAAAGAGCGGATTATAAAAGGGGACTATCCAATAGGCTCATTATTACCGCCTGAGCCTGTGTTAGAAAAAGAATTTGGCGTCAGCAAGATTACGATACGAAAGGCAGTAGAGCAGCTAGCGATAGAAGGCTATGTAGAAAAGCATAGTGGCATCGGTACAACAATACTAGATAATCGTGCAGTGTCCAAATTATCAAAGGGTCAGGGCTTTTCAGAATATTTATTGTCAACAGGCTATAAGCTGAAAAAAGGTCATGTCACGATAGCAAAAGTAGAGATATCGGATGAACCTATATTGTCTAAGTATTTTGAGGGAAGTTGCTATTGTATAGAACGACTTTATACGCTAAATGACCAACCGTATATTCATTTTACACACTATATTCCAGAGCAATTTGCATTACCTACAAACCCAGAAATTTTCAAGGATTCCTTATATGAAATTTTATATGAAAAAGGGGTTACCTTTAATCGTTTTCAAGATGAATTTGGCGTAGAGGTTCCAAGTGAGAAAATAGCGAATTTATTGAAAACAGATTTGGAGCCATTATTCCACAGAACGAGATTTTCATATGATATGAACGAACAGTTAATTGAATATTCCATTGGTTATTACAATACGAAGATTCATAAATATGTGGTGAATTTGAATGTTTAACATCATAAAAAGCTAAGTTCCCTTGTTTGGTGCTTAGCTTTTTATTGTATCATCTATAATTATCAAACATTATAACGTTATGCTTAATAATCGTTTTAACATGTGCTATAATAACATTATAATGTTATATTCTACAAAAGCATTACACTATGCCAAAATAGAGCACGGAAAAGGTGAAGTAGATGAAGGATTTTATACTGTGTCGTGTAAAGCAAATAAATGATAACGAAATTGATATTGTTGTAGAAGATGGTCGGATTACTCAAATTTTAGAAGGAGGAACAGGGCATCATCAGCATATAATAGATGGTTCAGATATGTATGTATCGAGTGGCTGGATTGATATGCATGTCCATGCTTTTGCAGAATTTGAGCCATATGGTGATGAAATAGATGAAATTGGTGTCAAGCAGGGTGTGACAACAATTGTCGATGCAGGAAGCTGTGGGGCTGACCAAATTGCAATGTTATTTACAAAGGCAGAACAAGCCAAAACGAATGTCTTAGCATTTTTGAATATTTCACGAATTGGCTTAAAAAGAGTGGATGAATTATCAAATTTAGAATGGTTAGATAAAGCAAAAATGCTACAAGCCGTTCAACAGTATAAAAATAAAATCGTTGGGCTAAAGGCAAGAATTAGCCGAAGTGTAGTGGAGGATAATGGCATTGAACCGTTGCGTAAAGCACGTGCGTTTTCTGCTGAAACATCATTGCCGTTGATGGTGCATATCGGCTCTGGACCACCAAGCATCGAAGAAATTATGCCATTATTAGAGCAAAAGGATATTGTCACACATTATTTAAATGGCAAAGCAAACAATCTTTTCGATGTGGAGGGGAATCCTCTGTCAGTGCTGAGAGAGGCAATTGCTAGAGGTGTTCATTTAGATGTGGGACATGGTAATGCGAGCTTTTCCTTTGCTATTGCAGAAGCAGCCAAGCAACATCATATTGAGTTCAATACAATTAGCACAGATATATATCGTAAAAATCGCTTGCATGGTCCTGTTTACAGCCTGTCACATGTGTTATCAAAATTTCTTTATTTAGGTTATTCACTTGAGGAAGTAATCAACGCTGTGACAGTTAATGCAGCCAATTGGTTAGAGAAGCCTGCGCTTGGTCGAATACAAGTTGGTGATATGGCCAATTTAACATTATTTAAAATAGTAGATGAGCCTATTACATTCATGGATTCATTAGGAGAGCAACGTAGCGCGAATCAGCAAATCAAAGCAAAAGGAGTGGTCATAAATGGAGAATACATGGAATGCTAAATATGGATTAAGACGTGTTATTAATGCGAGTGGACGTATGAGTATCCTTGGTGTATCTTCACCCAGTAATACAGTGATGGAAGCGATGAAGCAGGGAGGCCAGCGCTATGTAGAAATAGCTGATTTAGTGGATAAGGCTGGTGACTATATTGCCAATATTGTAGGCTCAGAGGCAGCTATTGTTGTCAATTCAGCGTCAAGTGGTATTGCTCTTTCCGTTGCAGCACTTGTAACACAGGGCAATCGTCGAAAAAGTGAGCGTCTCCATCAAGAAGTCATTGCGAATAATCAAATCATCATGCTAAAAGGTCATAATGTGCAGTACGGTGCACCTGTTGAAACGATGATTTATTTAGGCGGCGGCTCATTAGTAGAGGTAGGCTATGCAAATGAAGGAAAGGCACAGCATATAGAGGAAGCCATTTGTGAGCATACAGCAGCTATTTTGTATGTCAAATCACATCATGCTGTACAAAAAAATATGATATCCGTGGAGGAAGCATGGGCAATTGCACAAAAGCATCATGTACCACTTATTGTCGATGCAGCGGCTGAGGAAGATTTGCAAACCTATGTGAAATGTGCGGATTTGGTGGTGTATAGTGGCTCTAAGGCAATTGAAGGTCCAACCTCAGGGATTGTTGCGGGTAGACGTACCTATATTGAATGGCTGAAAGTGCAGATGCATTGTATTGGTCGTAGCATGAAGGTTGGTAAAGAAACAACCTTTGGGTTACTACAGGCATTGGATGAATACTGTGTCAAAGAGGATCACAGTGAGCAGGAAAAGGAAACATTGCAAGCACTGATGGCGTTGAATGCAATAGATGGTGTCAAAGTGATGATTGTTCAGGATGAGGCAGGACGCGCTATTTTTCGAGCACGTATTCATATTGAGGCAACACAGACGAAGCTTACAGCACAAGAGGTTGTTACAGCGCTGTGTGAGGGTGATATAGCCATTTATACACGTGATTATGGTGTGAGACAAGGCTATTTTGATATTGATCCACGTCCACTTCAAGGGGATGATATTCATATAATTGTAGCAAAACTACGTACTATTTTAGGAGGAAATGAATAATGTCGACGATTACAAAACGTTTTTATAAAGGGCGCGTAGCCTTAAATGTCTTAGCAAACAGTGTAGACAATGCAAAGGAAGTATTTGAGGCGGCGGAAGGCTATGTATTAGTAGGTGTATTATCAAAGGATTACCCAACGGTAGAACAAGCTGTCAGCGCAATGAAGCAGTATGGTCAAGCGATTGATGAAGCGGTATCCATTGGTTTAGGTGCTGGAGACAATCGTCAAGCTGCTGTTGTTGCAGAAATTGCGAAGCATTACGCTGGTAGTCATATTAATCAAGTATTTCCTGCCGTTGGTGCAACACGTGCTAATCTCGGTGCAAAGGATAGTTGGATTAATAGCTTAGTATCTCCAACTGGACGTGTTGGCTATGTCAATATTTCGACAGGGCCAATTAGTGCAGCACAGTCTGAGCATGCCATTGTGCCGATTAAAACAGCGATTGCCCTTGTTCGTGATATGGGAGGCAATGCATTGAAATATTTCCCGATGCAAGGTTTGAAATATGAGGAGGAATTCCGAGCAGTTGCACAGGCTTGTGGAGAGGAAGGCTTTGCATTAGAACCAACAGGTGGTATTGATAAAGATAATTTTGAGGAGATTGTTCGTATTGCATTAGAAGCAAATGTACCACAAATTATTCCACATGTGTATTCATCGATTATTGATAAAGAGACAGGCAAAACCAATGTAAGAGACGTTCAAGAATTACTAGCAACAGTGAAAAGATTGGTAGATGCTAATGAGTAAACGTTTTGCAGCATTTGGAGAAGTCATGATGCGTTTGCAGGTACCAGGCTATGCGCTGTTATCACAGGCAGATACATTACAATACTCTTTTTCAGGTACAGGTGTGAATGTAACAGCGGCCTTAAGTCGTTTCGGTTATCCTAGTTATTTAGTCTCCACCTTACCAGCTAATCCAGTAGGAGATGCAGCCATTGCCAATCTTCAAAAATTGGGGATTGATTGTACCTTTATTCAACGGAATGGAAAGTATATTGGTATGTACTTTTTAGAAAATGGCTTTGGTGTACGTGCAAGTCGTGTAACGTATTCGAATCGTCTAGAAAGCAGCTTTAATACAGCATCATTATATGATTTTCAGGAAATAGCGAAACAAATAGATGTTGCCCATTTTTGTGGCATTACACTGGCTATGAATGATACGGTGCGCCAGCAAATGAAGCAATTTGCTACGGCTGTAAAGGCACATGGTGGTACAGTTGTATTTGATTGTAACTATCGTCCAACACTTTGGGGAGAGGATGGCTATGATAAGGCACGCTCCCATTATGAGGAGATGCTTCACCTAGCAGATATTGTGCTGATGAATGAAAAAGATGCTATGCTGACACTGCAAATGACTACAGAGGAAACAGAGCGAACAGCACAGCTACAGGCATTATTGCCATTTGTAGCGCAGAAGTACAATATTACGGTAATTGCAGGTACACATCGCACAGTAAATCATGATAATACACATTCTTTACAAGGATTTTTATGGAAAAACCAGCGATTGACGTTTTCAGATCAACGTACATTTTCAGTGCATGATCGTATTGGTGCAGGAGATGCTTATACGAGTGGTGTGATACATGGTGAGCTGCAAGGCTTTTCACCGAAGGAAACCGTGGATTTTGCAGTTGCTGCAAGTATGTTAGCTCACACGATTGTTGGTGACACACCAATGTCGTCTGAGCAGGATATACGGCAAGTAATGACGCAAACGATTCATGATGTCATCAGATAGCGAGGAATAAGGTATGGGTAAACTAGAGGTTATTGTATTAAATGCGGAAGATGCTAAAATGGCAGAGGCATATGGAGCAGACCGTTTGGAATTGGTGACAGCAATTGGTGAAGGTGGGTTGACACCAAGCTATGGGACGGTAAAGCAAGTTATCAATAGTGTAAAAATTCCTGTTATGGTTATGTTACGTCCTCACAGTTATTCCTACCAGTATCATCAAGAGGAATGGGCAACGATGAAGGAAGATTTACACATGATACGAGGGCTTGGAGCTGCGGGTATTGTCTTTGGTGCATTAACAAAGGACACTAAGATTGATTTTCAGATGCTGGGACAAGTAATGGAGGAGTTAGGGGATTTGTCAATCACCTTCCATCGGGCAATTGATGAGGAACATACTGAAGCATTGTATCAATCGCTTTGTCAATCACCTTATCGAATCAATCAAGTGCTAACATCCGGTGGGCAACAAACGGCTGTAGAAGGATTAGCAACTATCCAATCTTTAGTCCAATATTCTTCACAATCGCCTAATTATCCGCTAGTTATGCCGGGGTCAGGACTTAATGTACACAATATTGATATGGTACATCAAGCATTGCAGGCACCTTACTACCATTTTGGTTCAGGTGTTAGAAAAGAAGGCGATTTCGGTCAAATGATTGATGGGAATATACTAACAAAGATAAAAGAAATGATTAAGTAAGCTATATGGACGAAAGGCTGCATTTGATGGATAAAGGGCAGCCTTTTTTTATTTTATATGCTACTAAGTATCCATTTTTTATGAAGAATCGGTAAAACAAAGGAATTTATGAAAATATGACCGATATAATGGTGGAGACAGAGGAGGTATATATTTTGAATAAAAAATTATTTTTCACAATAAGCGCCATTCCAATGGCACTCGTTGCTCCAACAATGGTAGGGGCAGAGGAGAACTATACGCTAACTATTACAGGGCAGCAAATGGTCAATGGTACATTAAAAGCAAATATTGATAAAATTCCAGCAAATTCTATTGTCAGTGGTTATCAATGGTATTATGCAGAGGAAGTAGCGGGTGAAAGTGACGCTAAAAATACAACAAATAAGCCGATTACAGGAGCGACAAAGGCCGAATTGAAAGTACCTTCTGAAGCAGCTGGTAAGCGGATTTTTGTAGAGGCAACAACAACGACAGGCAATAAATATAAAAGTGCACCAATTGCCATTAATGCGTTAGAGTTAACAATCACAGCACCAAAAATTAGTGGTAGTGCAGATTTTGCAGCACCAGGTGAAACTGTACGTGTACAAGGGGCATTGGTGACAGATAAACTAGGTGCGAAGATACAAGAAAGTGAAATTATATATAGCTACCAATGGTTTTATAAAGTAGGGGAATCCTTCACGATTATTGATGGTGCAACGGGTGGTACATATGCTATTCCTGGAAATGCTTTAGAAAAAGGGATGCAAGAAATTATTGTGAGAGTGAAGGCAAGAGTAGGATCGGCTGTAGTAGAGTCAGACTTCTCACCTCCAATAACCGTATCAAATGAATCTTCCAATACCATAGTGGCTGAGATTAAAGCATTATTAGTAAACAGCTATACATATAATGTCTCTAATTTTGCATCGTTCCAAGCAGAGGTAACGGCTTTGAACAGTAAGTATCAGGCATTACCTGCAGGTGCAAAAGCCAATGTAACAAACGCTGCGGTATTAAAGCAAGCTGTAGAGGATATTGTCGTCATCAGTAAGCTCGATGAAAAAGTGAATAAGCTAGGGGAAATCAATGCAAAGGATTTGCCGAAATATTTGAAGGAAGTAGAGGATGCCTATAGTAAGCTGAATGTACTACAACGCAGCTTAGATAAAGGGGATGTTTTATATACAAGCATTAAAAATCTACTGAATCCACCAACAGATATCGAGGAGTTTAAGGAGGTTAGAAGAATCAATGAAGCGATTCTAGCTTTACTGGTATATGAAAAATCCTTTGTGAAATATCAAGCAACAACTCAAATAGAGCTACAATCAGCACTTGCAGCTATTGATAAAGATATGGCTAAACTTTCTGCTATTGCAAAGGCAGCAGTTCAAAACCAAACGATTATGACAGATGCCAAGCAAGATGTAAAAAAAGTGGAGCAGTTTATGAAGCTATTCGATAAATTATCAGCTAATAATACAGCGAATAAGCAAGTGACAACAGCGCAATCGATTCGTACAGCGTATAATAAGCTGACATATAAGCAATGGCGATTAGTCCCAGCAAATTATTTAACGATGTTATTACAAGCAGAAAGTGCAGAAGACGCTCAAATTAGTAAGCTCAATAGTGATGTTGCAGGCTATGTAGGGAATAGTAGTAATGCTTATCCAATAGAGCCGTCTGTCCATTCTTGGCAAAGTCATGTTAATAATGTGAATCGCATCATAACGGAATACAAAGGTTTGACGAAAGCATCGGCTATGCAAATCGTAAACTATGAGCGACTTGTAACATTACAAAAAGATTTGAAAATAGCGGATAAGGTCATCAAGGATATTGATGCGTATAAGCAGTTAACAGAGACAAAGGGTGTAGCAGAAAATAAACGACAATCAGCCTATACAAATGTCTTGAAAGCGTACAATAAACTAACAAGCTTGCAGCAATCTTTAGTATATAATGCGTCTATTTTAGGGCAAGCACCGAACATCATCGTCGATCCAAATACAAAGGAGCCTGCTGACAAGGCAGCTGCTGAAAAATTGAAGGCTGACATTGACCACCTAACAAACGTCACGAGCTATACGTTTGCTCAATTTGAAGCAGCCGTAAATACAGCTACCACAGCTTATAAAAATCTGTCTTCAGGTGCACGGAAATATGTCACAAATTATCATTTACTAACAGCAGCTAGTAAAGATGTATCGGGCGTTGTAGCCTTCCATAAAAAAATCCAGACGGCTAGAGAAGAACTGGATGTGACGAAGCAAGCGAAAAAAATTGATAGTGTGAAAACAGCTTATGCGAAGCTACCTGCTAACCAGCAATATTTAGCGAAGCAGCAATATGAAGATTTACTGAATAATCGTTTAGTGGATAAAAATGCACCAAATCTTTCACAATTAAATCAAGAAATTGCAGCTATCCTTGCAGGGGATATGTACATTGTGCCAATCGCCAAAATCACGGAGCTATCCACGCAATATAATAAATTGAGTGCAGTGGATAAAAAGAACATTTCCAATGCGGCGATTTTAACGACAGCTGTGGCGGATGTCAAAAAAATAGAGTCATTTATGAAGCAATATGAAAAATCATTCGTCAGCAATCCTGCAACCGTCATAAAAGCATTTACTAACCTGACAGCGAAGCAAACGAGTTTATTGAACCCAGAAATACGACAAGCTGTTATTGAAAAAGATAAAGGGCAGCAACAATCCATCGAAGCGGCAATACGCGTAATGGAAGGTATTGAAGTGCTACTGATAAAAGGAGAGTATATCAACAATGTAGAGGCCAAAGTAAAGGAGCTTCGATTAGCCTATGATGCACTTACAGCTAATGACAAGAAAGTTGTCAAAAACTATAGCAAACTAGTGCAAGCAGAGACTGATTTGAAAAAAGTAGCAGATGTCCATGCCCTGTACGTTCCAGAAACAGAAGAAAACAAACAAGCGCGTACTAAATGGCAAACAACTTACAGTCAATTAACAAAAAAATTAGAAATGCTTTATAAAAATTTGTATAGTCATGATTTGTAGCAAAAAAGCGATTCGGCATGTGAGGATGCTGAATTGCTTTTTGATTTTAAAATAACTTTAATTGTTGCGTTTGTTCGTTAGTGCGTTGTGCTACAAATGGAACTGCCCATTCTGCAATCGATGTAGCCACGGCTTTGGCTAATAACACAGGTACAGCATTACCAATTTGCTTATACTGCTTGTCTAGTCGATTATTGGCAGTCACATTCATATTGCCGCCATCACTAAATGTATACCAATCAGGGAATGTTTGGATGCGAGCGATTTCTTTTACAGATAGACGACGATGCTGTTCTTCACCATCTGGAAAAATCCATGTGTCCTTACTGATTTTCTCCATTGCTAAACCACTTGGATGGAGCGGAGCCTGTCGACCAGATGCTTGAATCGTAAAACTTTGCTCATCCCAGCTTTTTTTGCGATTACGTGACATATAGATGCTGGAATAAGACCCTGTAAAATAAGGACCAGGCATTGTTTCTAAATCACCAATTGCTTGTTGTAATGTGGTAAATGGTAGAAGTCCGTCACCGTGTGTAGCGGCAGGATAGTGATAGTGAAAATTAAGTCCTTTTTTTACGCCAACGATAAACACTCGTTCACGTAATTGTGGTACACCATAATCACGAGCATTGAGTAAACGATACTGTACATCATAGCCACTAGCGGCAAAATCTTCAGTAATTTGCTTAATGACCTCGCCTTTTCCAAGCGTCATCATGCCCTTTACATTTTCAGCAACAAAAACATCTGGCTGTGCTTGTGTAATACAACGAATGAAATGAATATATAAAAAATTGCGCTCATCATCAATTAAACGTGGTCCAGCCTCACTAAAGCCAGGACATGGAAAACCGCCAATTACAAGGTCTGCTTTTGGAAAATTTCGTACCTTGCGAATATCAATACTATGTTGGAAAACGGAGTCGGGAAAATTGGTTTGATACGATTCATTCGCCTCTTTAAATAAATCATTTGTATAAATTGTATGGAAAATACTTTGCCCACGTACTGTATCATACGCTTCCTTTGATTGAAAAGCCTCTAATGCGGCCTCCTCCCCAATAACTGCGGCAAGTCCAGCTAATTCAAAGCCAAGGTCTAAACCCCCACAGCCAGAGAAAAGGCTGATGGTGTTGAGTTTGGATGGGATGTATTGAATTGCAATAAGTTCGTCATGATGCTGGCTCACTTGTATATAATTCATTTCTTCTAATGAAATTTGATGTTGTAACACCTGTTGTATATTTATTTTGTCATCACTCTTTTTCATAAAGTCACCTTCAAACATAAGCTGTATGCTACATTTTAGCAGGCCAAATGATAAAAATCGGCCGTTCTAAAGGGCCAAAAGTGATGAGGGAAATGGGAGTTACAGGATATAAAAACTAATTTATAGTATAATTTTATATAAAAGATATAATAAATAGCTTGAAATTTTGAATGAGGTGATTTAATGCTATACAAAAATGAACGCCAGTTATTAGCAAAAGCCCAAGAAGCAATTGGAAAAACGTTTAACGAGATTGATCAACATGATCGATTAAGTAAAAATCAAAAAGGTGGCTTTGGTCATATTATCGAAGAAAGTCATTTTGGCTATGAAATTAATAGTAATGCTGAGCCAGACTTTAAAGAGTTGGGAATTGAATTAAAAGTCACACCATTTCGGAAAAATAAAAATGGTACATTATCAGCTAAAGAACGGCTTGTACTGAACATTATTAACTATATGGAAGAAGTACATACAGAGTTTGAGACATCAAGCTTTTGGCATAAAAATCGTAAACTATTACTCATGTTTTATGAATGGCAACAGGAAATAAATCGTGGGGATTTTCGTATTATTGAGACGATTCTATATGATTATCCAGAAGAAGATTTAATTATTATAAAAAAAGATTGGGCATATATCGTAGAAAAGATTCGTAAAGGTGAAGCACATCTGTTATCAGAAGGAGACACACAATATTTAGGTGCTTGTACAAAAGGAGCCAATAAAAATTCTGTTCGGCAACAGCCTTACTCTGACATATCAGCATCGCAACGTGCCTATTCGTTAAAACAATCCTATATGACATCAATCGTTCGTGAAGTCATTACAAATGAGAAGTTGACTTATTTTGCATCTAAAAGTGAGCTACGTGAAAAGACCCTTGAGGAGCTGTTACAAGAACGTTTTTCTTTGTATATAGGTATGACACAAGAAGAGATGGCGGCGCAATTAGGTGTTCCTTTTGTTCCTAGTAATAAAGCCTTTATTGCCAATTTGATTAGTTCGCTGTTAGGTGTTAAGGGGACTCGTCTAGATAAAGTTGCCGAATTTGCAAAGGCTAATATTCAATTTAAAACGGTGCGTTTGAAAGAGAATGGTGTACCGAAAGAGCATATGTCGTTTGTTAATATTAACTTCAAAGAAATTGTTCAAGAAGATTGGGAAGAAAGCTATATTCGAGATTACTTTTTAGAAACACAGTTGTTGTTTGTCGTATTCCAATTTAATGCCCAAAGCGAACTTATTTTTAAAGGCATCAAGCTATGGCATATGCCAATGGATACAATTGAAACAAAGGTATATGAGTATTGGCAGGAAATTCGGAGAGTTGTAAATGAAGGTATACAATTACACAATACAAGCCGTGGTGTTAAAAATAATTTACCTGATACAAAATTTAATAACGTACTACATGTTCGTCCAAAAGGTAGAAATGCAGCTGATCAAACAGAGCTACCAGATGGACAAAGAATTACAAAGCAGTGTTATTGGTTAAATGATAGTTATATTGCAAATATACTAAAATATATGTAATTGCTCATATAAAAGTGTTGATCCTAATGGCGAAATTCTTTATAATACTATATAATTAAATTTTGCAGAAAGGATGTTCTCTCATGAAAGATACGCTAAATGTAGTCGAGCTGTTTGCGGGCGTGGGAGGTTTTCGATTAGGTTTAGAAAAAGCGGATGCAAGTATTTTTAAAACCGTTTGGGCAAATCAATGGGAGCCATCACGTAAAGCACAGGATGCATTTGATTGTTATAAAAAGAAATTTGGTGGAGAACCAAGCAATCAAGATATTGCGACAGTTCCCAGTGAATTATTTAGCACATTAAATATAGATTTATTAGTTGGAGGTTTTCCTTGCCAAGACTATTCAGTAGCTCGTTCTTTGTCTGGAGAAAAGGGGTTGGAAGGAAAAAAAGGAGTACTATTTTGGGAGATTAAGCGTGTTATTGAGCATTCTCATCCCAAATATGTATTACTAGAAAATGTAGATCGTTTACTAAAGTCACCTTCTAAACAAAGAGGGCGTGATTTTGCGGTTATGTTAGCTACATTCCGAGATTTACAATATAATGTTGAATGGCGAGTAGTAAATGCAGCAGAATATGGTGCGGCACAAAAACGTCGTCGAGTATTTATTTTTGCATATAAAAATAAATTAGATTTCGCAAAAAAGCAGCAAGTATTTTCTCAAGATAATATCGTGTTTAAAGAAGGTTTTTTTGCTAAAACATTTCCTGTACATGAAGAACCTTATAAAAAACGTATAGCGACGGGTACATTACCAAATGATATTTTAGAGATTTCCGATTACTTTGCATTTGATTTTCATACAGCAGGCATAATGATGGATGGGAATATATTCACAGTACAAACAGAAGCAAAGAACCCTTCATTTACACCATTGAAAGATATATTAATGGATGAAGCTACAGTCGCTGAAAAATTTTATTTGACTGAGGCACAAGCTGAAAAATTTGCTTATTTAAGAGGACCAAAGAAAATTGAGCGCACATCTGCAGAAGGGCATAAGTATATCTTCTCAGAAGGGGGGATGTCACCCACTGATGAGTTAGATGGACCTGGGCGCACGATGTTAACAAGTGAAGGCTCTATTAATCGTAGTACGCATATTGTTGAAGTGAACGGCAAAAAGCGTTTTTTAACACCGATAGAATGCGAACGATTAAATGGTTTTCCAGATAATTGGACAGCAACAATGACAGATCGTATGCGTTATTTTTGTATGGGGAATGCACTTGTTGTAGATTTAATTGAGAAAATGGGTAAGACAATATTGGCTATAGAAGAGAATGAAGAAATTGTGTCTGAACAAATTACTATTACTCTGAGATAAAGTACTTTTAGAAGTATATCTCTACGAAAAACTTAACCTAGTAGCTTTTAATCAATATCCAAAATCGTATGTTATACCCCAACAAATGAGCTGCTGAATCATTTAGTAGCTTATTTTATACTATAATAAAAGAAAATATTGAACTACAGAATAACCTCAAAGCTATCTATGGCTTTGAGGTATTTTTGTATTCCCCTCACCAAAAATGCTACAATAAAAAGAAAAAAAGTAGGTGAAGGCTGTGGGGGATATTATCGATTTTATGGCAAAGCACAATGAGCGTGAGGAAAAAAAGCGAGTACAAGCATTACAGCGCTACATTGAAACACAGTGTAGCTTTCAGCAGCCAGAGAAGATTGATGCGCTTGTTGAT
This sequence comes from Lysinibacillus piscis, assembly GCF_026012395.1. Taxonomy (GTDB): domain Bacteria; phylum Bacillota; class Bacilli; order Bacillales_A; family Planococcaceae; genus Lysinibacillus; species Lysinibacillus piscis. Next base: position 408,689 of record NZ_BRZA01000001.1, on the reverse strand, counting down.
GAAAGAGTGATTGATGTGAAAAAGCGCAGTTTATTTATGGCACTGCTGGCCATCTTAAAAGAACGTCAAATAGAGCCATTTGATATTTTCAAGGATGCCATTGAGATGGATGCTACTACATTTGAAACGACTTATTTGCTGAAGTGGTGGTCGGTAGTGCAGCTAGCCTTTACGTTTTTAGCTATTTTAAAAGAGCATGAACCACAGATGTACGCCTCTTTTTTAGGTTTAACAGATAGTGAATAACCTCAAATGATTTACAAACCTCCATGGATTTTTACAATTCCTCTATAATTTTTACATAATATTTTTAAGCCCTCCATATGTGCTTAATGTTTGTTTTATACCATTATGGTTGTAAGCAAATAAAAATAAAGCGAAACAAATGGAGGGTCCAGTGCAATGGCAATTCAAAAATGGTGGAAAAAAGGCTTAATTGGTGCAGTAGCAATTTCGATGTTAGCAGCTTGTTCTGATAGTGCAGCGCCTTCAGCAGAAGTAAGCAGTGATTTATCGTTAGAAGAAATCACGAAAAAAGCGAAGGAAGAAGGCACTGTCAATTCTGTAGGGATGCCAGATACATGGGCAAACTGGGTGGAAACTTGGGAAGAGATTGGCACAGAATATAGCATCAAGCATGCCGACACAGATATGTCGAGTGCAGAGGAGCTTGCAAAATTTGAAGCCGAAAAAGATGATGCGACAGCGGATATTGGAGATGTCGGGATTGCCTTTGGACCAATTGCAAAAGATAAAGGCTTAACATTACCATACAAAACATCTTATTGGGACGAAATTCCTGCTTGGGCAAAAGATGATGAAGGGCATTGGATTGTTGGTTATACAGGAACAATTGCCTTTTTAACAGATACAAATAATGTGAAAAACCCACCAACATCTTGGGCAGATTTAAAAAATGGTGATTACAATATCAGCATTGGGGATGCGTTAACAGCGAACCAAGCACAGTTTGCGATTTTAGCAGCAGCAATGGCTTTTGGCGGAGATGAATCCAATATTCAACCTGGGATTGATTTCTTTGCTGATTTAGCAAAGCAAGGACGTTTACAAGGTGATCCGACTGTGGCGAATTTAGAAAAAGGTGAAATTGATGTAGCGATTCTTTGGGATTTCAATTCACTGGGCTATCGCCATCAAATCGATGAAGGCCGTTTTGATGTTGTCATTCCTTCAGAGGGCTCTGTGACATCTGGTTATGCCACAGTGATTAATAAATATGCTAAAAATCCACATGCGGCAATGTTGGCACGTGAATATATTTTATCAGATGCAGGACAAGAAAATTTAGCAAAGGGCTATGCACGTCCGATTCGTGAAAATGTGAAGTTAGCGGATGATGTAAAAGCATTGCTATTACCAGCAGATATGTACAAAAATGCACAGCCTGTGAAAGATCAAAAGAAATGGGAAGAGACAACAAAACAAATTCCACAATTGTATCAAGAGCAGGTGTTAATCCATGTCCAATAATAAAGTGGTATTAATTGTAATAGATGCCCTTCGTTTTGATACAGCTTGTACACATATGGGCTTTATGCAGCATTTAGTAGAGCGAAAAATGGCAGCACGCTATAAGGTTTGCTCAGAAGTACCATCGTTATCAAGACCACTATATGAAACGATTTTAACGGGGACACCACCGATTGTGCATGGTGTTGTCAGCAATATGATTACGCGCTTATCTACACAAACAAGCTTATTCCATGTTGCACAGCAAAACGGCTTAACAACAGCGGCAGCGGCTTACTATTGGGTAAGTGAATTGTATAATCGTGCACCATTCGTGCATATGGAAGACCGTTTACAACTAGATAAAGAGCTACCGATTAATAATGGTTTATTCTACTTTGAAGACCATTATCCAGATAGTCATCTTTTCGCAGATGCGACATGGTTGCTTGACAACAAACAGCCTGACTTCTTATATGTACATCCAATGAATATAGATGATGATGGTCATAAATATACGGCTGATTCAGCACAGTATCGCAATCGTGTATTAGCGACAGATGGTTTATTATCCTTATTTATCCCGAAATGCTTGGCACATGGCTATGAGGTGATTGTGACAGCGGATCACGGCATGACAAGTGATGGTAATCATGGGGGAACGACGAATGAAGACCGTCATGTACCAATGTTTGTTATTTCGAACCGTGTCAAACCAGGTATTAAGGATGAGACTGTCTCACAGCTACAAGTGGCGCCATTATGCTGTTATTTATTAAATATTAAACCTGCTGATGACATGGTGTCATTGCTAGTAGATGGAATTCGACCAACAGCTAAAATTTAACAATCTTTCGCGCCTTGTCCAACACCTAGCTGTTGCAAGGCGCAAAATCATTACATATAGAAAGTAGGCGTTCTTTTGATATCGAAGCGGCAATCCTTCGTTTGGCTGACTCCGTTTTTAGTGCTTATTCTATTATTCTTTTTAGTGCCATTGCTATATATGTTTATAACAAGCTTTCAAAATAGCGGTGATTTTACGGTGCAACATTATCAAACGATTGTAACCAATAGTTATATTTTACAAGGCTTTAAAAACAGTATTACACTGTCGATTGTCTCTGCTGTTATCGCTTTGATTATTACATTATTTGGGGTTTATGCCATGATGAATTTTTCGGAGCCTCTGCGTGAGAAAATTTTATTATTAACCAATTTAACGTCTAATTTCTCAGGTATTCCATTAGCCTTTGCCTTTATCGTGTTATTAGGAAATAGTGGCGTATTTACATTGCTTTTTGATAAATGGAATATTGGCACGTTATCTTCCTTTTCGCTTTATAGCTGGGGTGGATTATTACTTATTTATATTTATTTTCAATTACCGTTAGCATTGATGTTGCTCTATCCAATTTATGATGGAATACAGCACCAATGGAAGGAAGCGGCTGCATTACTTGGTGCTTCTACATGGCAATTTTGGACGAAAATCGGTATTCCTGTGATGCTGCCAGGGATTGTCGGCACATTTAGTGTATTGTTTGCTAATGCGATGGGGGCTTATGCTTCTGCCTATGCACTAACAAGTAGTAACTATAACTTAGTAGCGATTCGCATTGGCTCGTTGATTAAAGGTGATATTTTTGCACAGCCAGAGTTAGCGAGTGCCATTGCTGTGTTGCTAGCTGTAACGATGGTGACAGCGATGTTGTTAAGTGAATGGAGTATTGCAAAAACAAGGAGGAAATTATAATGAAAAAACGAAGCTTTGCTGATCTTTTTTTCCTCTTGTTTGTTGTCTATATTGTATTGCCTGTTGTAGCGACAATGCTGTACGCCTTTGCAGGAAAATGGAATAAAACTATTTTGCCAGAAGGATGGACATTGAAATGGTTGGCGACGCTGTTTCAAGATACGGCATTCATTCAAGCCTTTGGGCGTTCGGTCCTGCTATCTGGTGGAGCCGTCATTATCGCATTATTAGCAATTGTTCCTGCTATTTTTGTGATTGTTTTATATTTCCCTAAATACGAAAAATGGATTCAAGCAGCCGTTGTGATGGTCTATTCCTTCCCAGGCGTTATTTTAGCTGTTGGATTGATTCGTGTGTATAGTCAATTTGGTGTACCAATGATTGTCGTTGTCCTTGGTGCTTATGTGATTGGCATATTACCCTATATTTATCAGGGTACACGGAACAGCTTGCGCAATGTAGATGCACGTCAATTATTAGATGCAGCACAGTTATTAGGTGCTTCTAAAATGCAGGCATTTCGCAAAGTGCTATTACCAACTGTCTATCCAGGCTTATTTGCAGGTGCATTATTGTCGTTTTCCGTATTATTTGGTGAGTTTGTCTTAATCAATCTTGTTGTCGGCTCTCGTTTTGAAACGGTACAAATTTATTTAATGAAAAAACTAAGCACAAGTGGGCATATTGCTAGTGCGGTTGTCTTTATTTATATCGTGCTGATGGGCATATTGACGTTTATCATCGCGAAATTAACGAAACAAGCGAAAGGTGCTACAAATGTATGACATATATTACAATTGAAGGACTTCATAAAAAATTTGGGACATCAACGGTTTTACATGAAATTGATATGCAAATTAACAAAGGTGAGTTTATTACATTACTTGGTCCAAGTGGTTGTGGAAAAAGTACGATTTTGCGTATTGTAGCAGGTTTGACAGATGCTTCTTCAGGTAAAATTCATATCGATGGACAGGACATGACAGGCATTCAGCCGAAAGAGCGCCAAGTAGGGATGGTATTTCAATCCTATGCACTCTTTCCCAATATGACAGTGAAAGAAAATGTAGCTTTTGGTCTACGGATGCAAAAAATGAATCCAACGGAAATCGAAAAACGTGTAGAGGAAATGCTAGCGATTGTTCATTTAACAGAGAAAGCAGATGCCTATCCAAAAGAATTATCAGGTGGGCAGCAGCAGCGTGTGGCACTTGCTCGTGCATTGATTGTGCGACCAAAAGTGTTATTGCTAGATGAGCCATTGAGTGCCTTGGATGCACAAATACGAAAAAAACTGCAAGCTGATTTACGCATGATTCAGCAGCAGTTGGATATGACGATGATTTTAGTCACACACGACCAAGAGGAGGCTATGGCGATTTCAGACCGCATTTTTGTTATGCACAATGGTAGGATTGCGCAAAGCGGTACACCAACTGCTATTTACACGAAACCAAAGAGTGAATTTGTCGCCCAATTTATTGGTCATTATAATGTCTTTACACGTCCAACATTGGAAAAAATGATGGGCACTCGTTTGCCAGGAGAGGCGACTAAATTTGCCATTCGACCAGAGGCTATTCATCTTGAGCAAAGAGCTGGCGATGTTCCTTTACAGGGAACGGCAAAGCAATCATTAATGAGTGGCAATGTGATTCGCACAACGTTTGAAGGGACAAGTACGTTCTTGATGGAGCAGCTACATCAAGGTGAACAGGCGATTAGGATTGGACAAAGCTATACGTGTTATGTGGCACAGGAAGATGTGATTGCATTATCATGACCTATGCAAAAATTGAACGCTTTGACTATATTATCAAACAGCTTGAAATTGAAGGGAAAATCATTGTCGCCAATATTGCAGAAGCATTAAAAGTTGCCCCCGAAACGATTCGTAGAGATTTTGATGAGCTGGAGCAGCAGCGTTTATTAACAAGGGTGCATGGTGGTGCTGTGAAATATACAAATGTGCGTACAGAGCCCGCCTTTTTACGTAAATTGCAAATGAATAAAGAAGCTAAGTGTCATATCGCACGTGTAGCTGCGAGCCGTATTTGTCAAGGTGACACGATTGTCGTTGATACAGGCACTACAACGGTCCATATTGCTGATTTTTTATTGGCAGTGGATGATATTACGGTGGTGACGAATTCGATTGCAGCAGCGGTTCAATTTAATTTGGCAATTGAGGAGCGTCGGATGACAGGAAAAGTCATTGTCCTTGGTGGTATGACGAACCCAGCGCAATCCTCATTAGTCGGTGCAATGACATTAGAAGCACTTAGCAATATGAATTTTGATAAAGCTTTTTTATCCTGTGGTGGTATTTGTGATGGCATTGTCTACGATTATGATTTAGATGAGTCTCTACTATCTAAAAAAATGCTAGCTCGTAGTAAAAAAAGCTATTTATTAGTAGATTCCTCAAAATTAAATAATCAATCCTTTTATCAAATTAGTTCGTTGGAGGATTGTACAGAAATTTTTTGTGATGGTGCGTGTCCAATTGAATGGCAGGCATATGAAGAAGCATGGACGATATGTGATGGAGGGAAAATAAAATGATTGATTATCATGTGCATTTGGAGGAAGGTCCGTATTCATTTCGATGGTTGGAGCGTACGGCACAGGCACTTCAGTTTTTCAACGAGGAGGCTTCTGATAAAGGGTATCGTCAACATGTAGAACGACAGATACAGCAGCTATCCAGTAGATTGCAAGAAGGTTGCTATAGTGAGGAATGGCTGGATTTATATTTACAAAGAGCCTTGCAATTAGGTCTAAAAGAGGTCGGTATTGTAGATCATTTATATCGCTTTCGAGAAACACGTGCATATTTTGAGCGATATATGCAGCTAGATGCACAACATGAAATCGGCGAAATTCAACGTTATTGGCTAGAGCGAGTGATGACGGAAAATATGGATGATTTTGTGGCAACCATTCAACGGGCAAAGGAAAAATGGCAGCAGCATGGTATTGCATTAAAGCTTGGCATTGAGGCTGATTATTTTATTGGTGGCGAAGAGGAGTTGCAGGCATTACTAGCAGGTCAACCATGGGATTATGTCATTGGCTCTGTGCATTTTGTTGATGGCTGGGGCTTTGATAACCCACAAACGGAATATATATATGCTCGTATGGAAGAAGTCGAATTACAGCAACAGTATGAACGATTTTTTGAAACGGTGGAGCAGATGGTTCAATCGAAATTATTTGATTTTGTCGCACATTTGGATAATTTCAAGGTATTTAATTATCAAGTGAAAGATGAAGCGTTTTGCATGGCATGGTATGAGCGTATTGCACAGGCTTTAGTGGCGACCAACACAGCAACAGAAGTGAACGCAGGGCTCTACTATCGTTACCCTGTAAAAGAAATGTGTCCAGGCCCTCGTTTTTTACAAACATTGCTGGCACATGGTGTGGCATTTACAGTATCTTCGGATTCTCATTTCCCAGATGATTTAGGAAACTATACCTTTGAAAATAGCCAAATGTTAAAAAGCTTAGGTGCTGAATCACTTGTCATATTTAATGAACGACAAAAACAATATATAGAGTTGTAAAGCGAATCGCCGTTGATGTATATTGACGGTGATTTTTTGTGTGAGACGGATAGAATGCCAAACAGTTTCAGAATTAAGTCGAAACGAGGACACTTGGGGCAGAAGTGTTGTAGGATGAAGCCATTATTCAGTATAATGATAAAATGGACATTCGAGTGCATAGAATTTGTTTGAAAGGAGTTATTTGATTGGAATGAATGAGGAGCAACGGTTAGCTAATCAGCAAGTCAAACAACCACAACAAGAAAATAAACCTGAAAAGGATTATAGTAAATATTTTGAAAAAGTTTTTACAGCACCCTCATTACAGGATGCGAAGAAACGTGGGAAAGAGGAAGTAAAGTACCACAAAGATTTTAGCATTGCACCAGAATTTGCAGGTATGGGCGATGGGCGAACATTTTACATCAGAACGTATGGCTGTCAAATGAACGAGCATGATACAGAAGTGATGGCTGGTATTTTTATGCAGCTAGGCTATACACCAACAGAAATCATTGAAGAAGCGGATATTGTGTTGTTAAATACATGTGCAATTCGTGAAAACGCAGAAAATAAAGTATTTGGAGAACTGGGCTTTCTACTAAAATATAAGCGCAAAAACCCAGAAATGTTGATTGGGGTTTGTGGTTGTATGTCACAAGAGGAATCTGTAGTCAATAAAATCCTGCAATCTTACCCACATGTGGATATGGTATTCGGTACACATAATATTCATCGTTTGCCAAATATTTTAAAAGAAGCCTATATGTCGAAGGAGCTTGTGATTGAAGTTTGGTCGAAGGAAGGCGATGTGATTGAAAATTTACCGAAAAAACGCCTTGGTTCGATTAAAGCATGGGTAAATATTATGTATGGCTGCGATAAATTTTGTACGTATTGTATTGTGCCTTATACAAGAGGGAAAGAGCGGAGTCGTCGTCCAGAGGAAATTATTGCTGAGGTACGTGAGTTAGCGGCTGCGGGTTATAAGGAAATTATGCTGCTTGGTCAAAATGTTAATGCATATGGGAAAGATTTTGAGGATATGGACTATCGTCTTGGTGATTTAATGGACGAGCTACGCAAAATTGATATCCCACGTATTCGCTTTACCACAAGTCATCCACGTGATTTTGATGACCATTTAATCGAGGTGCTTGCGAAACGTGGAAATTTAGTAGAGCATATCCATTTACCAGTGCAATCTGGCTCCAATGATGTACTGAAAATTATGGCACGTAAATATACACGAGAGCATTTTTTAAACTTAGTCGCGAAAATTAAAGCAGCGATTCCAGAAGTAACGTTAACAACTGATATTATTATTGGTTATCCAAATGAAACAGAGCAGCAATTTGAGGAAACGATTTCCCTCTATCGTGAAGTAGGCTTTGATATGGCCTTCACATATATTTATTCACCACGTGAAGGGACACCTGCTGCGAAGATGGTCGATAATGTGCCAGAGGAAGTGAAAAAGGAGCGCCTACAACGTCTTAATGCAGTCGTTGGTGAATACTCACGTAAGGCATTGGAAGGCTTAAAGGGACAAGTGGTAGAAGTATTGGTCGAAGGAACAAGTAAAAGACGAGACGATGTATTAGCAGGCTATACACGAAAAAATCGTCTTGTAAATTTCCAAGCACCGAAAGAATTAATCGGTCAACTTGTCAAAGTGAAAATTACAGAAACAACCTCTTATTCACTAAGTGGCGAATTTGTGGAGATTGTAAAAAATGAAAAGGTGGAAGCATAAATGACAGAAAAACTGTATACAAAAGATGATTTAATCGAAAAATCAAAGGAGATTGCACATCTGATTGCTAATACGCCAGAGGTAGAATTTTTCAAAAAAGCAGAGGCACAAATCAATGAAAATCAACATGTTCGTGAGCGCATTGCGAGTATGAAGAGCTTGCAAAAACAGGCGGTTAATTTTCAGCATTTAGGGAAAGAAAAAGCATTGCGATTAATTGAAGAGAAAATTACTAAAATCGAAGAGGAAATCAATGAAATTCCTGTCGTACAGCAATTTAAAGAATCACAAGCAGAGGTAAATTCTTTGTTACAGCTTGTATCGAATACGATTGCTAACAATGTAACGAATGAAATTATTCGTTCAACAGGTGGCGATGTACTACGTGGTGAAACAGGCTCTTATGTGGAAAATACGACGCCAGGTAGCTGTTCATAATGATTAATAGTAGGTAAGCTCATATAGTGGTGAGCTTACCTATATTTTTGTCCATTAAAAAGAAAAATGAATGATTTTCTTATTGAATGTTGATTATATGAGCAATCTATTATATATATTTTATATACATATTATTCATGTATGATAAATGAACTGTTTTTAATTTACTAATAATGTATATTAGTATCCAATTTGTTCTAATATACATATAAGAAATGTACCATGTAGTATAAATGAACTAAAAATTTTCTATATTTAGTTGATAAATAAAATAAGCGAAAAGGTTGGTGAAGAACAATGCGACAACGCAAAAACTTTATTATGTTAAGGCTTACATTTTTAACAGCTATGATCAATGCCCTTATTTTTGTTTTAGTGAAATTTTTTCATTTATTTGATGAACATGGAGGCTCGCATGGCTCTATCGCACATATCACGCCCATCATTACGATAGGTAGATATGTACTGTTAATGATTCCTTTTATTTTTTTACTGTATGCAGTTTATCTGTATTTACAAAATTATGAGCATCCTTTAGTACCCTGGATCAATACGTTAGCGCTGACATTTGGCAGTATTGCCATTATTAGTAGTAGTGGAGGCGGTGTAGAATTTCACTTTTCTATTTTTATGGTGCTGGCGATAGCAGCTTACTATGAGGATATACGTTTAATGGTGATGATGACGGTGATTTTTGCTGTACAGCATATAGCAGGCTATTTTATCATTCCACAACTTGTTTTTGGTACAGATTCCTATCCATTTTTAATGTTAGTCATACATGCGGCTTTTTTAATTTTAACATCATATGCCACAATATTACAAATTTTTTCTAAAAATAGAATAACGCAAAAAATAGAGGAAGAGAAGCGTCAAAAGGAAGAGCGACTTTTACAATTAGTGCAGCAGGTTGAAAATTTGTCGGAGCATATTGGTTCTGCGTCTATTACAATTTCTGATAAGTCGGATATGAATATGCAGGTCAATCAAGTGATGCATCGCTCGTTTGATGAAGTCAAAGCAGGTTTGGGGGAACAAATTGCTTCTATCCAACAAATGGATCATAATGTAGAGCGCATTAATGGCTCTATTCAAAATGCCTTTACATCATTTGAAGAAATAAAAGATAATGCGATGACAACAGAGCAGGCTGTCAAAGTAAGCCATGAAATGATTGAAAAAATACAACAGCAAAATCAAAAAGTGCTGCAAACAACAACGGCCATTGTAACATCGATGCAAGCGCTGCAACAATCAACAATGCAGGCACAAAGTATGACGAGTATGATTCAAGCGATTGCTGACCAAACAAATCTACTTGCATTAAATGCATCTATTGAAGCAGCAAGAGCAGGTGAGCATGGTAAAGGCTTTGCTGTAGTGGCAGAGGAAATTCGTAAATTGTCAGATCAAAGCCGTAATGCTGCCGAAGAAATTCAAGCGATTATTGTGACAATTGCTCAAGAAAGTGAGGCAAACGTTGTACAAGTAAACTATGGACAAGAGACGATTCAGCAATCTACAGCAAATGTAGAGGCGTTTGCTAATGACTTTGAGCAAGTACATCGTATGGTACAGCAAATGCTTCATTATATTTTCGAGATGAATCAAATGATGGCGGATATAAGAGAAGAAACGAATGGTGTTAATACTGGTATGAACCATATTTTAACGGTAACTGAAAAAGGTGTAGGTGCAATGCAGGAACTTAAAACGATGAGTGATAATCAGATGCATTCAGCTAAGCAAGTGGATCAAGAGATTGAAAAATTAAGTGATTTAAGTAAGTCATTGCAGGAACAATTTGCGTAAGTTTAAGTTAATATTAGATTAAAGGTTTACTTTATTGCCCACTTCATTATATATAGTATGTTGAAGTGGGCATCTTTGAGTAATTACTTTGAAATGGGACAAACACTGAACCAAGATAAAGGAGAGATGAAATGGAGCATATACATATGCATGGGACGTATGATACGCCACTTGTTATATTTTCATATATAGTGGCAGTTGTAGCGTCTTATACGGTTTTAGATTTAGTGGGCAGAATTAGCACTTCTATAGGAGCAAGACGCTGGCTATGGCTGTTATTTGGTTCTGGCGCGATGGGAATGGGCATTTGGTCGATGCATTTTGTTGGGATGCTTGCTTTTTCTTTGCCTATTCCTGTTGCTTATAACTTGATCATTGTCGTAGTATCCGTTATCGCAGCGATTATTGGCTCTTTCGCTGCACTGTATATCGTAGGGCGTAATCATTTAACATTAAGTCAATTAATATGGGCGGGTATTATGCTCGCAATTGGCATTGTTGCGATGCACTATGTTGGGATGGAGGCCATGTTGATTGGCATTACCTATAATTATTGGTATTTCGCTTTATCTGTTATCATCGCTTTAGTTGCATCAATTGCGGCACTATGGATTGCCTTCTTTTTCCGTAGAGGCGGAGGTATTGGTGTAGCGTGGAAAAAAGTGGGTAGTGGTTTGATTATGGGAGCGGCGATTACAGGTATGCATTATGTAGGAATGATGGCAGCGGAATTTCATGTAGATGAGACACTACAATCATCTGCAGGCATTGTTTTAAACCAAAGCTTCCTAGGTTATTTTATTTCGGGTGGTACTTTATTTACATTGGGTATCTCTTTATTAGGCATCTATCTGTCTAATAAAATGGCTGTTAAGGATTCAGAGATTGAAGAAAAAACGCAAGAAATTTATAAGATGAATCAGGAATTACGTGAGTTAAATGGCAATTTAGAGTTGCTAGTAAAAGAGCGTACAGCACAGCTTGAACAAGCACATGATGAAGCCATTCAAGCCAATATGATTAAAAGCCAGTTTTTAGCGAATATGAGTCATGAGCTGCGCACACCATTGAATGCGATTATTGGTTATAGTGAGATGTTAGTCGAAGAAGCAGAGGACCTCGGTGAACCTGTGTTTGTAGAGGATTTAGAGAAAATTCGCAATGCTGGCAAACATCTATTATCACTTATTAACGATATATTAGATATTTCCAAAATTGAAGCAGGTAAAATGGAAGTTCATCCTGAAAAATTTGGTTTGACTGGGCTTGTACAAGACGTTATTACAACGGTGAAGCCACTTGTTGATAAAAATGGCAATACATTAGTAACTAATTTAATCGATGGTGAAATGACAACAGATATTACGAAATTACGTCAAATTTTAATTAATTTAATTAGTAATGCTAGCAAATTTACATCTAATGGCACTGTGACAGTAGATGTTTATCAGGAAATTCGCCATTCACGAGCAGGCTATAGCTTCCGCATTACAGATACGGGTATTGGCATGACAACTGAACAAATGGGGAAATTGTTCCAGCCATTTACACAGGCAGATGCCTCGACAACACGTAAGTATGGAGGAACAGGTCTTGGTTTAGCCATTAGTCAAAGTTTTTGCGAATTTTTAGGTGGGGTTATTGAAGTAGATAGTGAAGTAGGGGTAGGAAGTATATTTACATGCTGGCTACCAATTTCGTTGACAGAGGACATATCATTCGAAAAATATGTGGATGTGCAAGGACATGCTGATAAAAATGGTCAAGTGAGCATTCTACATATTGATGATGATCCATTGAATCACCAATTAATGAAGCATTATGTAGCAAAAGAGCAGTGGACGGTATCCTTCGCATCGAGTGGTCAAGAGGGACTGAAATTGGCTAGGAAGCTACGACCGCAAGTGATCTGTTTAGATATTTTAATGCCAAGTATGGATGGTTGGAGTGTTTTATCTACGTTGAAAAATGATCCTGAGCTACAAAATATTCCCGTTATTATTTGGTCAATGGTCAATGATGAGAATTTAGGCTACACATTAGGAGCATCTGAGTATTTGACGAAACCGATTAACCGTGAGCGATTAGTGCATGTTTTGGAACGGTATATTCCAAATCGTCAGCAAGATAGTGTTTTAGTGGTGGAAGATGATGAAGCGACTAGCGAACTTATGACACGTCTATTACAAAAAGAAGGCTATGCCGTAGAGCAGGCACAAAATGGTCTACGTGCTTTAGAGCGTGTTAAAGAGACGACGCCTAAGCTTATTTTGCTTGATTTGATGATGCCTGAGATGGATGGCTTTCAATTTCTTGAAGAACTAAGAAAGACCCAAGAATGGCTGGATATACCGATTGTTGTTGTCACAGCAAAAACATTGACAGGAGCCGAGCGTTTGAAGTTAAATGGCTATGTAGAAAGTATTGTGCAAAAAGGCACATTTGAGCATAAATCATTAGTAGGAGAGATTAAAAGATTTATAGAGAAGAACTAGTTTTCAAGTAGAAGGAGTCGATGGATGATGCCGAATATTCTTCTTGTTGAAGATAATGAAATGAATCGTGATATGCTATCTCGCAGACTGACACGCAAAGGTTTTTTCGTGATAGTGGCGGAAGATGGACAAAAGGGCATTGATTTAGCCATCGAGCAGCAGCCTGATTTAATTTTAATGGATTTAAGCCTGCCTGTAGTAGATGGTTGGGAGGCAACTCGTCAGCTCAAAGCAATGGATACAACGAAGCACATTCCGATTATTGTGTTAACTGCTCATGCAATGGCAAGTGATGAGGCAGAGGCGTACCAAGCTGGCTGTGATGATTTTGATACGAAACCCATTGTTTTGGAGCGTTTACTTGAAAAAATGAATGCAGCATTAGAACGATAATGTTTATCTTGGTTTAACAAATGTCTTTCTATATCTGACACTAAGTTGTACTATGCTTTCCATACAAACATTTTTCTGTGCGAAAGCGTAGCGTCAGGTGAAAAAAATGGAATTCCCTGAACCAAAATAAAAACCTTGGCAGATATCATGGATTGTAACGAGGAGCTTTTTCCAGCAGGCTTGCCAAAATCCAGATGCAATTACGCTAGGGTATAATTGATACTGCTCGTGATGACGGGGAACATGAATGGAGAACGAACGATGGAAGAAATAAAACAAGCCAAAATATTAATTGTGGATGACCAAGAATACAATGTAAGTTTGTTAGAGCGTATTTTAGGACGTGCGGGATTTAATCATTTATATAGTACGATGGATTCCCTTCAAGTGGAGCAACTATTAAATGAAGTGGAACCAGATATGGTCTTGTTGGATTTACATATGCCAGGTATGGATGGCTTGGAAGTGTTGAATTTAATTCGTGAGCGGGATTATTCTTTACCAGTGCTTATGTTGACAGCTGATTTAACTGCAGAGGTAAAGAAGCAGGCATTTCAGTCAGGGATTAATGATTTTTTGACGAAGCCATATGATCGTATAGAAGTGGTATTAAGGATGACAAATTTATTGCAAACACGCCTTCTTCATAAGCAATTGCAACAGCAAAATCATATGTTAGAGGAAAAAGTGCAGCAACGGACGATGGAGTTACAGCGAGCAAAAAATGAAATACTGGATTTGCTTGCACGAGCATCAGAATATCGTGATGATATGACAGGAGAGCATACACAGCGAGTGGGCTGGCTATCGGGGTTATTGGCTGAACGCCTTGGTTTGCCAGAGGAACGAGTGGAGCTTATTCGTGTAGCTGCTCCTTTACATGATATCGGTAAAATCGGTATACCTGATGAAATATTATTAAAGCCAGGTAGATTTGAACCACATGAATTTGAGCGCATGAAAACACATACGTCAATTGGTGCTGATATTTTGGCTGGTAGTGTATTTTCTACATTGAAAATGGCAGGGATCATTGCTGTCTCTCACCATGAAAAATGGGATGGTACAGGGTATCCAAATGGACTACAGGGAGAAGAAATTCCGATTGAAGCGCGTATTGTGGCTTTAGCTGATTTTTACGATGCGTTAACACATGCACGTCCCTATAAAGAGCCATGGTCACCAGAGGCAACATTGGCGGAAATTGAACAGCAACGTGGCAAGCATTTTGATCCACAAATTGTCGATGCGTTTGTTGCATTATTCCACGAATCATCACATCATTTTTTATCGATTGAATAAGAAGAGGCGTAGAAATCCTTTGAAATACATGTTCACCCAATAGGCACTTCCTGCATATGATGGAGTGAAAAGAGTCGAAGGAGGAGTTACGCTGAAACGTTTACGACAAATCGTGACGAAAGCAGTCGTTGCCAAGGGGAAAAAAAGAACGGAAGAACGGGTAACATTATGTCCGACAAATAAGCCAACAAGTATTTTAGGTTGCTGGGTCATCAATCATACATGCTCAGCCAAAAAAGTAGGGAAGTTTGTTGAGGTAACTGGGAAGTTTGATGTGAACGTTTGGTATGCTTATAGCAACCATTCAAAAACGGCTGTATTTTCAGAGACGGTGCACTATAAGGATAAAATAAAGCTACACTTTAGAGAAGGCGAAATTAGTGTTGGTGACGATGTACGTGTACGGGTGGTGCAAGAGCCGAACTGCATAGAGGCGATTATTTCACCATGTGGTACGAAATTTGAAATTGTCGTAGAGCGAGAAGTAGTAGTAGAAGTGGTAGGAGAAACAACGATTTGTATTAGTGTCCATCCATTAGATTTTGAGGAAGAATGGAGCTTCAATGATGAAAGTTCTTCTTCATCTAGCTCGAGTTCAAGCTCTTCGTCTAGTTCGGGTGGAGAAGGAAGGTTTGTACTAGAGTCCTCATCGTTTCCTGATGAACGACCAAGATAAACAGACGATTTGGATACATGCGAAATGCTAGCATCTGACAAAGGATGAATGAAGCGTTTCGTATGTATTTTTTGTTATAATGAAAATATCTAGATAGTGTAAGGGAGTAAGAGCATGACAACATACACACCAATGATGCAACAATATTTACTAATTAAAGAGGATTATAAGGATGCCTTTGTCTTTTTTAGATTAGGTGATTTTTATGAAATGTTTTTTGAGGATGCCATCAATGCCTCACAAATACTAGAAATTACGTTAACAAGCCGTGATGGTGGCAACATCCCTATGTGTGGTGTCCCACATCATTCAGCTAAAAATTATATTGAAACACTTGTGCAAAAAGGCTATAAGGTAGCGATTTGCGAGCAAGTAGAAGATGCAAAGCAAGCAAAGGGCATGGTGAAGCGTGAGGTTGTACAGTTAATTACACCAGGAACGATTATGGAAGGCAAGACAATCGATGGTAAGTCCAACCATTATATCGGCGCTGTCGAGCAGCTAAATGACCGTACATTTGGCTATGCTTATTTAGATGTATCTACAGGAGAAGCCATCGCCTCCTTTATTGAAGGGGATGGTCGAGCATTACTGATGCAAATGCAGGCATATGGTATGAGAGAGTTAATCGTGCCAGAGCCATTACAGCTAGTGCTTGCGGAACAAGCAGCAAATGTTGGCATTATTTTATCTGTAGAAGGCAATGAAATGCCATTAGATACAGGGGTAAGCTATGTACAGACTGTGCCACAGGAGTTGCAAAGTGCTTGTTTGCGTTTACTTGCTTATATTGACCGCACACAAATGCGTTCTTTATCACATATTCAAACCTTTACTTATAATGAAGCACAGCATTATTTACGCATTGACTCTAGCTCAAAGCGCAACTTGGAATTGATTCAATCGATCCGTGGGGGCGACCAAAAAGGCACATTACTGTGGCTATTAGATGATACTGTGACAGCAATGGGTGGACGTAAATTAAAGCAATGGCTACATCAGCCACTTGCCACACGTACAGCCATTGACGCACGATTAGCGATTGTGACAGATTTATTGGAAGCCTACTTTGTACGTACAGAGCTACAAGCTTTATTAAAGCAAGTTTATGATTTGGAGCGTTTAGCAGGGCGTGTTGCTTTCGGTAATGTAGGTGGACGTGATTTAGCACAGCTTCGTGACTCCTTAAGACAAGTGCCGATGATTCAACGGCAATTAATGAATGCTGAACAGGCGACGTTGCAAAAGCTAGGTGAAGCACTGGATGCCTGTGAAGATGTAGAAGCATTGCTAGCCCGTGCGATTACAGACCATCCACCAATCACAATTAAAGAGGGCGATGTGATGCGTGATGGGTACCATGAACGCCTAGATGAACTACGCTATGCAGCACGTAATGGCAAGGACTGGATTGCACAGCTTGAGCAAGAGGAACGAGCAAAAACAGGTATTAAAAATTTAAAAATTGGCTATAATCGCATTTTTGGTTATTATATTGAAATTACAAAATCGAATATTCATTTAGCGGATTTAACACGCTATGAGCGCAAGCAAACACTAGCCAATGCAGAGCGCTATATTACACAGGAATTAAAGGAAAAAGAGGCACTAATTTTAAATGCAGAGGAAGAAAGTCTAGCATTAGAATACAATTTGTTCGTTGAAATACGGGAAACATTAAAAGCCTTTATTCCACGTGTACAAGCATTGGCTGCGAAAATTAGTGAGCTGGATGTCTTACTAAGCTTTGCGAGTGTGTCGGAAAAATATCGTTTTACAAAGCCTGAATTCCATGAAGGACGTGCATTAGAGATTATCGAAGGTCGCCATCCTGTCGTAGAGAAAATGCTGAATAAGCAGATGTATGTACCGAATGATTGTGTACTAGAAGAAAATCGGAATATGATGCTGATTACAGGGCCGAATATGTCGGGGAAAAGTACATATATGCGTCAGGTGGCATTAATTGTAGTCATGGCACAAATGGGTTGTTATGTGCCTGCTGAAAGAGCAAGATTGCCGATTACAGATCAAATTTTTACACGTATTGGTGCAGCGGATGATTTAGCGGCAGGGCAATCGACATTTATGGTAGAAATGCTAGAGTCTCAATATGCGATTACACACGCAACGCAAAATAGCTTAATGCTGTTTGATGAAATTGGACGTGGTACTTCAACCTATGACGGGATGAGTCTTGCACAGGCAATGATGGAGTATATTCATGATAAAATAGGTGCGAATACGTTATTTTCTACACATTATCATGAGTTAACGGCATTGGAACAAGACTTACCTCGCTTGCAAAATGTGCATGTTTCGGCAACTGAAAAAAATGGGACGGTGGTATTTTTACATAAAGTAAAAAAAGGTGCAGCAGATAAATCGTACGGCATTCATGTAGCACAGTTAGCACAACTGCCAGAGGAAATTTTAACAAGAGCCAATGTATTGTTAGCGCATTTTGAGGCAGATGAGGTGGTCGCAGTTGTACAGGAATCATCTCCACAGCCGATGCAAATGTCGCTCTTTGCAGAGGAAGAGCCACTATCTCCAGCAGAAGCGGACGTATTGAAAAATCTAGAGAACATTTCGATTTTAAGCACGTCACCAATGCAGGCAATGAATTTATTGTATGAATTACAGCAACAATTAATAAATGCTAAAAAGGGGTGATGCGTTATGGGCAAAATCCATATTATGGACGAGTGGCTATCCAATAAAATTGCAGCAGGAGAAGTAGTGGAAAGACCCGCCTCTGTTGTCAAGGAACTTGTAGAAAATGCGATTGATGCGGGCAGTACGTCCATTGATGTATTTTTAGTAGAAGCAGGGCTTACTTCTATTCAGGTCATTGATAATGGCAGTGGAATGGATGAAGAGGATGCGTTAATTGCCTTTTCACGTCATGCTACAAGTAAAATTCATCAGGAGCACGATTTATTTCGTATTCGTACTTTAGGCTTTCGTGGTGAGGCACTTGCTTCCATTGCGGCTGTCTCGAAAATGACATTGATTACATCCAATGGAGAATCGGGCACATATTTAGAGCTTGAAGGTGGACATGTTGTGACACATAAACCAGGAGCACTTCGTAAAGGTACAGATATCACCATTGCGCAGCTTTTTTTCAATACGCCTGCTCGTTTAAAATATATGAAAACGATTCAAACGGAGCTAGGGCATACAATTGACTTAATGAACCGTCTGGCATTAGGGAACCCAACCATTGCGTTTCGAGTGCTTCATAATGGACAGCAGCTGTTGCAAACGAATGGGCGAGGCGATGTACAGCAAGTGTTAGCGGCTATTTATGGTGTGCATAATGCGAAGAAAATGATTGCTTTTGAAGGAACATCGCAGGATTATCGCATTTTTGGCTATGCCTCCTTACCTGAAATCACACGTGCTTCTAAAAATTATATGTCGTTATTTGTCAATGGTCGTTGGGTGAAGCATTATTTAATACAAAAGGCGATTGTGGATGCCTATCATACGTATTTACCGATTGAACGCTTTCCGATTGTCGCCATCTTTATTGAGGGGGACCCGTATTTAACAGATGTTAATGTGCATCCTGCGAAACATCAAATTCGTTTAAGTAAAGAGCCCGAATTACTCCAACTTGTAGAGGATACGATTCGGGCAAGCATTCGCCAAATCATTCGAGTACCGCAAATTGAGAAAAAAGAAAAGATGGATAAACCAGCGACAGAGCAATTAAATATGTGGAAGCCAGCACCTAAATTAGATGTAGAAAAAATGAATGCGATTGTGGAAAAATTATATGATGTCCAAACGGTGAAGGAAGAGCAGGCGCCTATGGAAAGTTGGGTAGAGCCAACACCTGTAGTGGATAGCTGGCAGCCTGAACCCGTTGTTGAAACAGTACAAGAAAAAGAGCCATTTCCTGCACTGGAGGTTGTCGGGCAAATTCATGGCACCTATATTGTCGCACAAATGGAGGATGGCTTTTATTTAATTGACCAGCATGCAGCACAGGAGCGCATCAAATATGAGTTTTTCCGTGAAAAAGTGGGGCAGGTGGATGCTAATGAACGACAAGCTTTATTATTGCCACTAACATTCCATTATGCGGCGGATGAAGCATTGATTTTGCGTGAAAATCGACAGGCATTAGTGGATGTTGGTGTGTTTTTAGAGGAATTTGGGCAATCTTCCTTTGTAGTGAGAGAGCATCCAAGCTGGTTCCCACATGGAGAAGAGCAGGAAATTATTGAAGATTTAATTGAACAGGTGCTGACAACGAAAAAGGCAGATATCAAAAAATTACGTGAGGCAGCGGCGATTATGATGAGCTGTAAAAAATCCATTAAAGCCAATCATTATTTGACAAAAGAGCAAATGGAGGCTTTGTTACAGGACTTGAGATTAGCAGATAACCCATTTACATGCCCACATGGACGCCCTGTACTGATTCATTTCACGACATATGAAGTGGAAAAAATGTTTAAACGAGTAATGTAATGAAGGAGAGATGTTGATGGAACGCTATATTAAGATGTCTGATGGTCAATTTATCTTTACACGTACAATACAGCCAAATACACCATGTATTGGTCATATTCATATTTTACATGGTATGGCAGAGCATAGTGGTCGTTATTTACATTTTGCCAATGCATTGGCGGCAGCGGGCTATGCGGTGACAATGCATGACCATCGAGGGCACGGAGAAACGGCTGCTTATAATGGCATGCTTGGCTTTTTTGCAGAGCATAATGGCTTTGAGCGTGTAGTGGAGGATGTCCATGAAGTGGTGGAATCACTTCATGCACCTTTTGCAGATGTGCCACTGATTTTATTTGGTCATAGCATGGGTTCATTTATTACGAGAAGGTATATCCAACGCTACGGTGAGCAGGTGGCACAAGTTATTTTATGTGGTACAGGAAATGTGAGGCCGTTGCATATCACAGGTAGCTTTATTGCGAAAGCATTAGCGAAGCAATTTGGCAAAGAGACGCCGAGTGAGTTTATGAATAAAATGAGCTTTGGTGGTTTTAATAAGCAATTTGCACCTGTTAAAACAGAATTTGATTGGCTCAGTACAGAGGAAGCAGAAGTGCAAAAGTATATCGATGATCCCTACTGTGGCTTTATCCCAAGCAATCAATTTTTTGCGGATTTAACATCAGGCTTGACAATGCTTAATCGTAAAAAAGAAATCGCTAAGGTGCGTAAAGATTTGCCGATTTTATTGATTAGTGGTGGCGATGATCCAGTAGGTGAGCAAGGAAAGGGCATTTACGCAGTGGCAACGCAATATAGAAAAGCGGGTATTGCGGATGTCACGGTTTATTTAGTAGAGAAAAAGCGTCATGAAATTTTAAATGAGGCGAACCGAGAAGATGTTTACAAGAGCGTATTACGGTGGTTAGAAAAATATGATACAAACTAAACTTCAGCAGGCAGAGGTCGTTGCAATTGTTGGACCAACTGCCTCAGGAAAAACAGCGTTAAGCATTGAGCTAGCGAAAAAACTTAATGGTGAAATTATTAATGGCGACTCCATGCAAATTTATAAAGGCTTGGATATTGGCACGGCGAAAATTACACAGGAAGAAATGCAAGGTGTGCCACATCATTTATTGAGCTTTAAGGAGCCTACCGAGTCGTTTTCTGTAGCGGATTATCAAGTATTAGTACGTGAGAAAATGGCGGAAATTAGACAGCGTGGCAAGCTACCGATTATTGTTGGCGGCTCTGGCTTATATGTACAGGCTGTGCTCTATGATTTTCGTTTTACAGATGAAAAGGTTGATGAGCAGGCACGCCAAACCTATTATGAAGAATTAGCTCAATTAGGTCCAGAGGCAATGCATGCCAAATTAATGGCACTTGACCCAAAGACAGCAGCGACGATTCATCCAAATAATACACGTCGGGTCATTCGTGCATTAGAGATGGTGGAGCTAAGTGGGGTGTCAAAAGCAGCAGAGGCTCAAAATCAGGGGCAGGTACCATTATACAACCATGTGATTTTAGGGCTTGGACAAAATATGTCTCGTGAGGAGCTCTATGATCGCATTAATCGTCGAGTGGATATGATGATGGACAGTGGCTTATTAGCAGAAGTAACGGGCTTATGGCAGCAAAACATTCGTGGTGTACAGTCCATTCAAGCGATTGGCTATAAGGAATTATATGATTACTTAGATGGTAAATGTTCATTGTCAGAAGCGGTGGAGGCATTAAAGCAAAATTCTCGTCGCTATGCGAAAAGACAACTCACTTATTTCCGCAATAAAATGGACATCTATTTTTTAGAGCCAAATGAACAGCTTTTGATATAATAAAGAAGAGTTTAATTATTGGAGGATGTCATAAATGAAAACAATGGATACAACAGAATTATTAGCTTTACTAGATGCAAACGAGGATTTAAATATTATCGATGTGCGTGAAGATGATGAGGTAGCGCAAGGCATGATTCCAGGTGCACAACATATCGCACTTGGCACCATTCCAGAGCGTTTAGCGGAATTAGATACAGCCAAGCCTTATATTATCGTCTGTAAAGTGGGTGGACGTTCAGCCAATGCTTGCATGTACTTAGAGGCGCAAGGTTTTGATGTGACAAACCTTGAGGGTGGTATGATGGCTTATGATGGAGAGTTAGAGTTTAAATAAAAAACAAGTGTAGCATGTTGGAGGTATCTCTGGCATGCTACATTTTTTTAGGATGTCACCGAACGAATGTGCTATACTTTTAGAAAAGGAGATGACCGATGAATAGAAAAGCATTGCGCCGTATACCGTTGTCAAAGCTAATGGATTTGAAGGTCGATTTTGCATTTAAACAATTATTTGGTAGCGAACGTAACAAGCATATTACAGTGGTCTTTTTAAATGCTATTTTACAGCGTACAAAACGAGATAGTATTAAGGAAATTACCTTTTTAAATCAAGAAATGGGTGGCGAGTACGAGGGAGATAAGCAAGCACGGTTAGATATTGTGGTCAAAACGCAGGCAGACGAATATATTAATATTGAAATACAGCTTGCGAATCATGATAATATGCTGAAGCGTACCATGTTTTATTGGTCAAGTCTTTATAATGCTCAATTGCAAAGAGGACAAGGCTATAGTACACTGATGCCAACAGTTACAATTATTATTTGTCAATATACCCTTTTACCGAAGCAACTACATTATCATAACACCTATCATTTATATGAGGATACGACATTACAGCGCTTAGACCCGCAAGATGATGTAGTAGAGATACATTTTATTGAGATGAAGAAATTTTTACAAGCATGGTTCGATGAGCAAGTAAATCCAGTAGATGATCTGCTTGTTAGATGGTTGCTATTGTTAGGGATGGTAGATGCACGTAAACATAAAATATATGATGAAATTTATGTAGAACTGGAGGAATTAGCAATGCATGATGAAAGCCTACGTCAAGCCTTTACAGCATGGGAGGAAATGAGCCAGACACCTGAATCAATCATTGCTTACCAATCTCGTTTAAAATATGTAATTGATGAAGAGGCTAATTTATATGATGCGAAAATGAAAGGAATAGAACAAGGTAAAGAAGTAGCCATAATAGAATTTGCTCAAAAAATGATGGCACAGGGCTTTACAGATGAAGAGATTGTGGCATTGACTGATTTAACGTTAGAAAGGCTACAGCAGTTGCGTATACATGACAAGTGAGTATGAAAAAAATCGTTGCGCACATCATTAGTGCGAAGCGATTTTTTTCATTGTTACAAACTGCTAGACAGTTGATTGCTTTAGCTTTCTAAACGGTAAGCGCCATTTGAATGTGTAAGAAAGAATGCGTAACACTGTTATGACAACAAATAAGACATATAAAAAGAGATCGCCTGCTACAACGCCAAAGCCAATGACAAGCCCTGCCAATGCTGCCCATACACCATAAATTTCATCACGTAAGACAACAGGTTTACGTCGAGCGAGCAAATCACGCACAATCCCACCACCAGAGCCAGTTAAGACAGCAGCGACTACAACGGCACTTACAGGCATATCAAGCTTGACGGCATACAAAGCGCCCTGTATAGCGAAGGCGGATAAACCAATCGCATCTGTGAGATTGCCCCAGCGATGCCAATGCCGAATCAGTCGATGTGGAAAAAGGAAAAATAATGTAATCGCTGATAAAGCAATTTGAAACATCATATCCTGTCCCCATAATGTAGTGACAGGTAAACCTATTAATAAATTACGAATTGCCCCTCCACCAAATGCAGTGACAATACCCAATATATAGACACCGAATAAATCGTATTCTTCTTCCATTGCAATAATTGCCCCTGAAATAGCGAAGGCGATGGTGCCAATAATACTAAAAACTTCCCAAGCCATTTCTTCACCTCAATTTAATATGTTATATAGCCGCACATTAGCGTAACGCATCTTACCATGAGACACAATAGTAAATTTTGCAGAGAGCTAGAGAAATTGTTAAGATGAACAAGGAACTTATGTGAAATGGAGAGTAAATGATGACTTTTATAACAAATTTAACAGACGAAACGCTAGCATTAGCGACAACAATAGAGGAAAAGGTGCGCCCTTTTCATCAGAAAATCGAAACGATGGCTTTTCTCAATCAACAAAAGGTGTTAGCGGCATTTCGTAAGCACCAAGTAAGTGATTATCATCTACACCCTTCACATGGCTATGGCTATGATGATGAAGGGCGTGATAATTTAGAGCGGGTCTATGCCGAAGTTTTTGGTGCGGAAGCGGCCATCGTACGCCCTCAAATTATTTCAGGTACACATGCCATTACACTTAGCTTATTCGGCGTATTGCGTCCTGGTGATGAATTGCTTTATATTTCTGGAAAGCCTTATGATACACTACAATCCATTGTAGATGGTGGAGAAAAAGATACAGGTTCATTGAAGGATTATCACATTGGTTATCGTCATGTAGACTTGCTGGACAATCGACTAATCGATTGGCAGGGCGTCGAGGAGGCGATTACCTCGAAAACAAAGATGGTCGCTATCCAACGCTCCAAAGGCTATGCCACACGCCCTTCTTTTACCATTACGGAAATCAAGGAAATGTGTACAAAGGTGCGTGAATTAGCACCACATGCCATTATTTTTGTTGATAATTGTTATGGTGAATTTGTAGAGGCACAGGAACCAACAGAAGTAGGTGCTGATTTGATGGCAGGCTCATTAATTAAAAACCCTGGTGGTGGCTTGGCAAAAATTGGTGGTTATATTACAGGACGTGCGGATTTAGTTGAAAAATGTGCCTATCGTATGACCTCTCCAGGTATTGGTGCAGAGGCGGGGGCAACTTTAAATACACTGGGTGATTTTTATCAAGGTTTTTTCCTTGCACCACATGTTGTGTCGCAGGCTTTAAAGGGAGCCGTTTTCACAGCAGCTATGCTTGAAGAGATTGGTATGGTCACATCACCAAGCTACGATACAGTGCGTACCGATTTAATTCAGTCGGTATCCTTCCAAACAGCAGAGCAAATGGTTGCATTTTGCCGTGAAATTCAAGCAAACTCACCTATCAATGCTCATTTTGCACCAGAGCCAGCTTACATGCCAGGCTATGAGGATGATGTTATTATGGCAGCAGGGACATTTATTCAAGGATCTAGTATTGAACTGACAGCAGATGGTCCGATTCGCCCACCTTTTACAGCGTTTATTCAAGGTGGTTTAACCTATGAGCATGTAAAGTTTGCCATTTGTAGTGCTGTGCAAACCATTCAACAAAGCCACTCTTTTTAAGGTGTAGACAAACTATTTTTGGAGAGTTCAGATACTAAAAAATAGTTTGTCTCTTGCTTTATAGCAAATTTGCCCAACAACATTTATACGCAGTGCTTTCTATGCTACAATTTACTATAAGTGAGGAAGGTGTCTTATGAACATATCCGTTTATGTTGCAAGTGCATTTAGCAAGAATCATAGAGGTGGAAATAAAGCAGGAGTGGTATTTATTGAGAATACATTAACCACTACTCAAAAAATGGCAATAGCCAAACAACTGGGCTATGCGGAAACCGCATTTATATCAGAATCTGAAATTGCTGATTATAAATTTGAGTATTTTACACCAAAAGAAGAAGTTGATTTATGTGGTCATGCTACAATTGGCTCTTTCGCGATACTAATGCATTTAAATAAACTTTTTAGGAATTGCTATACGATTGAAACGAACAGTGGTGTTCTTACTATTACCATAAAAGATGACACCATATTCATGGAACAAAACAAACCGATATTCTATGATGTTGTATCTCCAAACGAGTTTCTCGACTGTTTTGATAGTAAAACTATAGACAATAAATACCCAATTCAAATTGTTTCCACGGGCTTAAAAGATATTTTAATTCCTATAAAAAGCGAAACACGATTACATACACTGCAACCTAATTTTGAAAAAATGAAAGAAATCAGCAAGTATTATAATGTTGTCGGGATGCATCTATATACTTTTAATGACAATCGAATTATATGCAGAAATTTTGCTCCACTATACGACATCAATGAAGAAGCAGCGACTGGAACTTCAAACGGTGCATTAGCTTGCTACCTTTATGAACATCACTACTTGCAAAAAGAAGTCTATGTATTTGAACAAGGTTATTCTTTACACTCGCCTTCCGAAATATTAGTTAAATTAGCAACCAATAGCAAAAACGAAATAGAAAAAGTTTATGTTGGTGGCAAAGGCTATTACTGTGAAACTAAGTGTTTAAATGTAGAAAATATTGAGTGAAAATAAAAAAACACCGAATAAAAGGTTGAGAAAATCATTTCTTAAAACCACTCTTTTTAGGGTGGTTTTTTCTATGTCAACAAATAGTCAAATATGGTGTTAGGTTTTCTTACATGATTTATTGACAGTCCAAAAAATTCAGTATATGATTAGCAAGTAATTGAACGAGACGGAGGGAAAGCGATAGGATAGGAGGGCTTGAAATGAGTCGAGAAATTAGACGATCCATGCCACTGTTATCGATGAATATTGTGATGCAGTTGACAGAGCTTTCAGCAAGGCAAATTCGTTACTACGAAGAACATCAATTAGTAGAGCCACATCGAACAGAAGGAAATCGCCGTATGTTTTCTTTGAATGATGTGGATATATTGTTAGAAGTGAAGGATTATTTAGAGCAGGGCATGAAGATGGCGAAGATCAAACAGCTATTCGCTAAGAAAAATGCGGCAACATCGAAAAAAGCACAAGATTTGAGTGACTCAGAGCTACGTCGTGTCATGCGTGAGGAAATGCGACAAGCACAAAGATTAAAGAAGTCATCCATTCGGCAAGGGGATTTATCTCGTTTTTATTAGCGAGCAAATATATAGACTATTTATAGGAGTGTGGAACCTGTGGCAAAATACACAAAAGAGGATATTAAACGTTTAATCGAAGAAAAAAATGTGAACTTTATTCGTTTACAATTTACGGATATTTTCGGCACAATTAAAAATGTTGAGATTCCTGTTAGCCAATTAGATAAAGCATTGGACAATAAAATGATGTTTGACGGCTCATCGATTGAAGGCTTTGTACGTATCGAAGAATCTGATATGTATTTATATCCTGACTTAAATACTTTCGTTGTCTTCCCTTGGACTTCTGAAAAAGGGACAGTAGCTCGCTTTATTTGTGATGTATACACAGCGAAAGGTGAACCGTTTGCAGGGGACCCACGTAACAATTTAAAACGTGTATTGAAAAAGATGGAGGACTTAGGTTTCACAAGCTTTAACTTAGGGCCAGAGCCAGAATTTTTCTTATTCAAATTGGATGCAAAAGGTGAGCCAACATTAGAAGTGAATGATAATGGCGGCTATTTCGACTTAGCACCAACAGATCTTGGTGAAAACTGCCGTCGTGATATCGTGTTAGAGCTAGAGGAAATGGGCTTTGAAATTGAAGCATCTCACCACGAAGTAGCACCAGGGCAACATGAAATTGATTTTAAATATGCAGATGCTGTAACAGCTTGTGATAATATTCAAACATTTAAGTTAGTTGTAAAAACAATCGCACGTAAGCACGGTTTACATGCAACATTTATGCCAAAACCGTTATTCGGTGAAGCGGGATCAGGTATGCACTTCAACGTTTCTTTATTCAAAGGTAAAGAAAATTCATTCTATGATGAATCAACAGAGCTTGGTTTATCTGAAACAGCAATGCAATTTATGGCAGGTATTTTAGAGCACGTACAAGGCTTTACAGCGGTGACAAATCCAACTGTAAACTCTTATAAACGTCTTGTTCCTGGCTATGAAGCACCGTGTTATGTTGCATGGTCAGCACAAAATCGTTCACCATTGATTCGTATTCCATCAGCACGTGGTCTTTCTACTCGTGTGGAAGTACGCTCAGTTGACCCATCAGCCAATCCATATTTAGCAATGGCCGTTATTTTAGAAGCTGGTCTTGAAGGTATTCGTGGACAATTAACACCACCACCTGCGATTAATCGTAATATTTACGTGATGTCAGAGGAAGAGCGTCAAGAAAATGGTATCGCCAACTTACCAGCAGCATTAGATGATGCGTTAGTATTACTTGCGAAAGATAAAGTCGTACAAGAGGCACTAGGTGAGCATATTTATGCAAACTTTAAAGAGGCAAAAGAAATCGAGTTTGATATGTACCGTACAACAGTTCATCAATGGGAACGTGACCAATATTTAAAAATGTACTAATTTCAAGAGAGCGATAAGGCGCAGCACCATGCCTTATCGCTTTTGTTAATTTAACGTCCCATAGGATGATGACGTTTGTGATGACAAGGGTTAGGTGGCATGCCACACATTGTATGCTGTTCACAACATTCATTTACAACAGACTCTGTACATGGAAAATAATATTGATGATCGATCATATGTTTATTAACTGTCGTAATATGTGATGGCTGTACATGTGGCACAACCGTATGGATATAATTAGTACGGACATATTGCTCTGTTGGTGCAAATTGAGGTGGGTCCATCTGCATTGGCATCATTTGTGGCGGGCAGCAATGTGTTCTATTGGCAGGACGATGTCTTCGTGGAAACATGTGATAACCTCCTATAATGATAAATGGTATTTCATTTTTAACATATGAGAGATGTAGTAGTATGGTCTATTTATCTGCCTACTTGAGTAGAGAGGAATTCGTTTTTCATTTGGGAAAATGAGTGATAGGGTAGAACGAGCGAGGTAGTTTGAGGCATATCGTGAATAGAAAAACAGCCTAATGAACGTTTCATTGGGCTGTTTATCGTCGCTTATGCACTATTTTTCTACCATAGATGTTTCATCAATCCAAAAGTTATCTTCTTTCTCAGGAGCTGGGAAATCATTATCAGGTCCAACACCAGGAGGAAGAGGTGTTGCAGGCCCACCATAAACAATGCTAGTACCTCCGTCAGCAATAATATCTTTAGCCACAACGATTCCTGTAATCTTTCCTCCTTCCTTTAAATTAAGCTTCGCATTGGGGGCGATAATGAATTGCCCATTTGTTGGTACACCACCACTGATATTTAAGGTGTTGCCACCAGACACAATATTTCCGTAAAGACCAGCCCCACCTGTTAATGTCATAGCAGCACTGTTATTGATGATGGAGCCATAAATTTGCGTTTCATTATTGAATTGTAATGGGCTAGTGCCTTGATAGAATACGTTAACTTGTTCAGGCTTCCCACCACTATTTAAAGAGCCTTTTAGTGTAATAGAATTTTGAACATATAAATTGAGTTTACCAGAGCCTATTATTTTAATATGTGCTTGTGGTAAATCTAATTTATCGATAAATAAATTAATCTCTCTATCTCCAATGTTGATATTTATCGTATTATTTTCATATACTTTGAAATTTTTAAATTTAACATCTGTGGCAGTAGAGGTTAAATCAAGCGTATAATTTTTAGCTAGCCAATTTGTAGCGTTAAAATCGCCATTGTCTATAATATTCAACGTATTATGGCCATCTGTGACTTTCTTGTTTGGGAGCTGATTGACTGCTGTTACACTCGAAAATTTATCATCAGGGAAAAAGGTTGGCGATAAGTAACTAGTAGGGTCAATATTCAGCTTTGGGACAGTTGTATAGTCAATCCAATGATCTGCATGAACATTGCTTGCATCCGATAGACTGATATTGCCTGTAATCTTTGCCCCACCACTTAATGTAACGGTTCCTTTTTGCAGGCTAGCATGACCAGTAATCGTACCACCACCTGATACAGCTATATTTCCTGAAACAATGGCTGTATAGCCTTCAGGGAAACCGCTTGGTGTTTCTTCATTGTTGCCCCCATTTCCATTATCGCTATCATCACCGAAAGAAAGGCGAGGCTCTATTTGTATTTCTTGTGTTACTTCGCGTTCTTTCGCACTATTGATAGTACCTTCAGATGTTAGTATTATTTTGTAAACTAAAGGCTCGTTGTCTAAAGGTAAAATGCTATCTACAGCAATCGTAGCAACTTTTCCTGCTGAAATTGCATGTGAGTTGGATACAATACTAGCATTATTGAAAGCGGTAAATTCGCTATTTAAAATAGTTCTATATTTCGCTTCTGCCTCTTCCTTTGTTAAACGTGGCTTGTTATTCGCTTTTCGTTGGCTATTTTGCTCAGCAATCCAATTCGTAATTTGCTGATAAGAGCTTTTTTGAATAACCTCTAACTGTTCTTTCACTTCTAATTTTGCTAAACTCATTCCTGCCTCAGCAATATAGAATACGGCTTGGTCTGTGCGCTCATAGTCTACCTGCTTGAGACTATTTGAGGAAACACTGAGCAAGGATACGCCAAGAATGGAGATGACGACGATTAAAAATAGTGCCATAACGAGGGCAGAGCCTCTTTGATTATTCAGACGTTGAATCATTTTGTCCCACTCCTTAATGTTATATCTGCTGTTGCAGTTTGCCCATCTTGACTAACAATGACGATGGAGTATGAGCCACTAATATCAAAATCCTTTATATTTAGTGCAATTGCCTCTCGTCCTGTTGGTAATCTACGAATAATTTGATTGTTTTCGAGTGCATAGGCTGCTAGTTCGACATCATCTAGCTGTAATACATACCAGGTAATAGGAGGCTCTGATGTTTCATCAACAATCTCCGTGAATTTATTGCTCTTTCTAAAATCCTTCGTAATCAGCTTCAATGCATAAGAAAGCTCTTTAATATCCCGATTATGTGTACTTTGTGCGATTTGTTGCTTAGTGGCAGAGGTGATAAGGCTAATGCTGAGCATCGTTACAATGGCAAGAATGACAACTACCGCCAACACTTCTACTAATGTAAAACCTCTGGTATTGCGTAATAGGCGCATATTACTTTGCACCTCCTAGTATATAAACATTTTCCATTGTAGCTTTGCTATTTGAATGATTATCAACGGCTTCCAGATGAACATAGACAGCATTTTTATAAGTCAATGAGGAAAATGTTTGTAATGTTAAGTAATAAGTAAATTTTTCTTCTTTACGTGGTAAATAGGTATAGGTTTTATCGATATTAGGTAAAGAAGTATAAGGGTTGCTTGTGTTTTCATCTAATGTATACCCTGATGCAAGGCGCTCATATGTGCTGGCGTTTCCTGCTAAATTATAAATTTTCTCCATTTCTTGCTGTGCTACATAAGTTGCATCCATAATAACATTTGATTTATGTGTTGTTTTATTGGACTGAAGTAGTAGAGCGAAAAAAGAAATTAAAATGATGCCGATAAGTAAAAGGGCTACTACAACTTCTAATAAAGATAGACCATCATCATTTTTTATGAATTTTAGCAAAAGAATTCCTCCTTTATTTTTTGGTGAGCATTTAGTTATAGTGTAATTGAATGATATAATAAATTTTATGTTATATTACCTATACTAAGTGAATCATATTACCCTTTCTGTTGATGAACGGCATAGTGAATTATATGTAATATCTATAGATAAACTCAGTGTAGCTTAGAAATGAGTTGAAAAAAAGAACATAAAGAAATTTTAACAGTTTAATTAAATTTCAATCCTTGACTTTTAACCTATGCTATAGGACTTATAAGAAAGATTGAATCATACAAAATCTAACGTTCTTTTCTTATTTTGACTCATAATTAATTACTTTTTAGTGATAATAGTCTTACTATTAATTGTTTCATATTTTTACCGATAATTAATATGATAAAATAGTCACTATATAAGAAAATATTTCGAAATTTTTGTGAATGATAGGTCAAATAGTATATACAGGGTGTATGTGATAGTGTATCATAAAGGTAAATAAGAGTAAATTATGTAAAAAATATTATAATAGCAGTTATATAAGTAGAGGTGTTGAGTTTGATAAATAATAGAAAAGTCTTGTTTTTTATTATTTTACTAGGTGTTTTGATATATTTTGTGTATCCAATCAACTTTTCATATGCTGATCAAGAAAACAGCCAATCGACAATCGGTGGTATTACGGTTGAAGGATTAACAAGAAAACAGTTACAGCAAACATTACAAGAAGCTGTGACGGTTTGGACAAGCGAGCCAATTGTTATATCAGGCGAAGGTGCAATGATTCAGCTCAATGCTTCGGCTATTCAGTATGATATCGAAGGAACAATTGCTACTTATGAAACAATGACGAAAAAACCATGGTACGCCTTTTGGCAATCAGAGCGTACGGTTCATCTACCATTGCAGTTAACAGACAATGGGGGATTGAAAGCAGAAATTGAACAGGTGCAAACATGGGTAACGGATAGCACATATGATAAAGCGCTACAACAGGCTGCTAATCTAGCATCACATGAAATAGAGGCAGATATTGCTAATATAGGCACGATAGATAATGAGCGAATTGCATTAGAAATTCAGCCAATACCAGAGGGAACAATGGGCTTAGTCAATCTTATCAAGGCACTTGATGGGCAAATTCTTTATCCACAGCAACCATTTTCTTTAGTAGCAACATTAGGTGAGCAAGTGAATAGTGCAAATAATGAGGCACTAAATTTTATCGCCTCCATGCTGTATAGTGTTGCATTGCATACAAATAGTGATATTTATGAGCGTGTGTCACAAAATCGCATTCCATCGTATTTAGAGGCAGGAGTTGAGGCAGCTATTACACGTGATGGTTCAAATGATTTGAAATTTTTAAATACGACAGAGCATGCTATGAAATTAAAAATGTCACTTGAAGGTGATCAGGTTAAAGCAGAAGCCTATGCACCACAGCAAATAAACAAGGTGACGATACATGTAACACGTGAATATGAAATTGCACCACGCATTATTACACGCTATTCCAAGGAGCTAGCTTCTGGTCAACAGCAAGTACTAGAAGAAGGAAGCCCAGGATTACGTGTAGCAGTCATGCGTTATACAGTAGATAGAGTAGATCCCGAATTAATTAGTAAAGATTACTATGCACCAGCACATCGTATTATGCTGAAATCGTCACAGCCACCACCAGCAGCAACCTCAGAGACAACGGTTACACCACCACCGCTTGACTTAAATGGTGATGGATTAGCAGATGTTGATGAGGACGCAATGCCAATAGATGAAGAAGATTTACCAGAGGGCAGCTACTATGATAAGGGTGGTAAGTTGATTACACCGAAGCCTTAAAGGGAAGGGGCACAGCCATGAAGGGAACAACGAGGAAACGCCTTGGTGATTTACTTGTGGAGGCAGGCGTTATTACGAATGAGCAATTAGACGAGGCATTGGCAACGAAAAATCGCGATGAAAAGCTCGGCGATTTCCTTATTCAAGAAAATATTTTAACAGAGCAGCAGTTAATTGAAGTGCTGGAATTTCAATTAGGTATTCCACATATTCATTTAAATCAATATGTGATTGAGCCAGAGCTTATTAAACTTGTGCCAGTAGAGCTAGCGAAACGTGCGAGTGTTATGCCGATTCGTCGTGATAAAAATAAATTATTTATTGCGATGGCAGACCCGATGGATTATTTTGCGATTGAAGAGGTCCGTATGGCAACAGGCTGTCAAATCGAGGTTAGTATTGCAGCAAAGGATGATTTATATCGCACCATTACGAAATATTATGATTTGCAGGAATCAATGGATGCGGCGTTATCTGATTTAGGCGATGCGACTATCCGACCTGAAACGCAGCAGGAAATTACGGATGATGATTCACCGATTGTTCGTCTTGTCAATCAAATTATTGCCAATGGTATTGCGCAGCGTGCCTCAGATATTCACTTTGACCCACAGGAAACAGAATTCCGTGTACGTTACCGTGTAGATGGCATATTGCGTACAGAGCGTTCATTGCCAAAGCATATGCAAAATATTATTACAGCACGGATTAAAATTATGGGAAACTTAAACATTACAGAAAGCCGTATCCCACAAGATGGTCGTGTGAAAATGACGGTGAATTTTAAGCCTGTTGATATTCGTTTAGCGACATTACCAACGATTTATGGCGAAAAAATTGTGATGCGTTTACTTGATTTAAGCTATGCGCCAAACGATATTAGTCAGCTAGGCTTTACCGATATGAATGAGGCGTTATTTCGCAATATGATTAAGCGTCCGAACGGGATTGTGTTAATTACAGGGCCAACAGGTTCAGGGAAATCAAGTACATTGTATGCGGCATTATCAAATTTGAATGATGAAGAAGTAAACATTATTACGGTAGAGGACCCTGTAGAGTATCAGCTGATGGGTATTAACCAAATTCAAGTGAAGGAAGAAGTTGGATTAACCTTTGCAGCAGGGCTTCGCTCGATTTTACGTCAAGACCCCGACATTGTCATGATAGGGGAGGTTCGAGATTTTGAAACAGCACAAATAGCTGTTCGTGCCTCTTTAACAGGGCATTTGGTACTTAGCACACTGCATACGAATAGTGCAGTGGAATCGATTTCTCGTTTACAGGACATGGGCATTGAACCGTTTTTATTATCTTCTTCTTTAGTAGGCATCATGGCACAGCGTTTAGTGCGTCGAGTATGTCGTGATTGCACACAAACAATAGAGGCAACAGAGCGAGAAAAAGCCATTTTCGCTGATAATGGACTTGTCATAGAAACCGTATCACGAGGTAGGGGCTGTCCATCCTGCAACCAAACAGGCTACAGGGGGCGTATTGCGATTCATGAGCTGTTACCGATTGACCGTCAACTGAAAGACTATATTTTAACGAGTCAAAATATTCATGTCATTGCAAAATATATGAAGGAACAAGGCTATAATACATTGCTACAAGATGGCTTGATTAAGGTAGCAGAAGGTGTGACAACGACAGAGGAAGTGCTACGTGTAGCAACTGTCGAGTAAGGGAGGCGAGACGATGACACAATCAACGTTATCCATTCGTGCATTGTTATTACATGCATATGAGCAGCAAGCATCTGACTTGCATTTAACAGTGGGCATACCACCAACCTATCGTATTGATGGCAAGCTAGCACCATACGGGGATGTGGTTGTGACAAATGAGATGTTACAGGTAATGATGCAAGAGGTATTACCAGCATATAAAGCACAGGAATATCAGGACAAGGGTGAAACGGATTTTAATTATTCGTTAGATGGCCTATGTCGTTTTCGTGTAAATGCTTATCATCAGCGTAATGCACCTGCATTAGCAGCCCGTTTAATTTCAAGTGAAATACCGACGATTGAATCATTAAATATGCCGAGTGTGCTTTTTGATTTAGCGGATAAACCACAGGGGCTTATTTTAGTGACAGGGCCAACAGGTTCAGGTAAATCAACAACATTAGCGGCGATGATTGATTATATTAACACCAATAAAGCAAAGCACATTATTACGTTAGAGGACCCAATCGAATATTTACACACACATAAAAAGTCTGTGGTCAATCAGCGAGAGGTTGGTGTTGATACGGAAAGCTTTGCGAATGGCTTACGCGCCTCCTTACGTCAAGATCCTGACATTATTCTAGTAGGGGAAATGCGTGATTTAGAAACCATTTCAACAGCGATTACAGCGGCGGAAACAGGGCATCTCGTATTTGGCACATTACATACATCGAGTGCACCTACAACGATTGACCGTATTATCGACGTATTTCCACCACATCAGCAAGGGCAAATTCGCATCCAGCTAGCCAACGTACTACAAGGCATTATTTCACAGCGCTTGTTTGTGCGAAAAGGCAAGAAAGGGCGTATTGCAGCAACAGAAATACTGGTGGCTATACCTGCTGTGACGAATTTAATACGCAATGAGAAAATTCATCAAATTCCAAGTATTATGCAGACAAGTCGAGCAATCGGCATGCACACATTAGAAACGTCCATTCAGGGGCTTGTGTCTTCAGGGCAAATTACATTAGAGGATGCACGTCCATATATGACTGCGGGTGATTATATTTGACAGTTTTTAAATATACAGGACGTACAACAGCGGGTGTCACAAAAAAGGGAACGATTGAAGCGACCAATCAAAATGCAGCGATTGCCAAGCTGCGTGAGCGAGGGATTAACCCACGTGAAATTAGTGCATCCTCAAGTATTTTGCATAAGGAAATTAGTTTAGGTGGCAAAGTTAAAAATAAAGATTTTGTTATTTACTGTCGGCAGTTTGCCACGCTTATTCGTGCAGGTGTATCCATTGTTGAGGCAACCAATATTTTAGCAAGGCAATCGACAGCAAAGCCATTGAAAAAGGCGTTAGAGCAAGTGGAAGATGATGTGCGTTCAGGAATTGCCTTTTCACAGGCAGTGGGCAAGCATCCAAAAGTATTCCCAGAGCTGTTTATCAATATGATGCGCTCAGGAGAAGCAACAGGGAATATTGACAATACGTTAGAGCGATTGGCCAATACCTTTGAAAAGCAGTACAACCTGAAAAAGAAAGTGCAATCCACATTGACGTATCCAGCCGTTTTATCGGTATTAATTATCATCGTAGTAGCCTTTCTATTAATCTTTATCGTACCAACCTTTGTTGCATCGTTTGAGGATATGGGGGCAGAATTACCGACCATTACGGTAGTGACCATTGCCTTTAGTGCGTGGTTGCAAGCATTTTGGTGGCTTGTACTGCTTGTACTCTTTATAGGCATTGGTACATTTTATTATTTATTTAAGCATCATAAGGAATTTAATTATACAGTTCATTATGTACTGTTGCGTATGCCTTTATTTGGACCACTGCTACAGAAAACAGCGATTGCCCGTTTAATGCGTACATTATCCTCACTTTTTAGTGCAGCAGTGCCGATTTTACAAGCATTAACGATTTCAGAAAAAGTAAGCGGTAATCCTGTTGTAGGGAAAGTGATGCTAGAGGCGAGAGCGAGCTTGGAGCGTGGCAGTACATTATCAGAGCCATTAGAGCAAAGCTGGATTTTCCCACCACTCGTAACAAGTATGACCCAAATCGGTGAAACGACAGGCTCACTCGATCTAATGCTAGAAAAGGTAGCCGATTTTTATGAGGCAGAGGTAGACCGTGCCGTGGATACATTAAAATCATTGATTGAACCATTAATGATTCTACTGCTAGCAGGCGCAGTTGGCTTAATTGTCGCAGCTATCTTTATGCCAATGTTTAGCTTATACGAGCAAATGTAAATAGAGAGGCGTTTTGCAGGGAGGTGAGAAAGCAATGCAGCAAACGCCCAAGCAAAAACAAAAGAACAATCAAAATCAAGGAGGAATTTTTATGTTTAAGACAATGAAAAAGCGTATTAAAAATGAAAAAGGTTTAACGTTGATTGAGCTATTAGCGGTAATCGTGATTCTAGCAATCGTAGCAGCTATTGCAGTGCCAGCGATTGGGAATATTATTGATAACAGTCGTTCAAAAGCAGTAATTGCAGATGCAACAAATATTATGAATGCTGCACAACTGTACTTTACTGATAATGCAAGTCCTGCAGATGCAACATTTACTAATACTGGTACAAAAACAGAGGGTTTAGATGATTTTATTGAATCTATAGGCAAAATTGAAACATTTACTGTTACTAATAAAGAAGGAGCGCCAGACGTAATTGCTTTTACAGCAAAAGTAAATGGTAATACTGCTACTTTTTCTAGTTTAACATTAGACCAATTGAATAGTGCAACAGTAAGCAAAGGTATTATTAAAATTGGTAATACTGAATATGGTGGCACAACACCAACAAACCCATAATTAACCCCCCAAAGAACACCTAACCTAGCAATAGCTTAGGTGTTCCATTGAGGGATTAATTTTCCTGTGAATGCTAGTGGGCAGGTGCTATGATCGTACAAACTAGACACTCGTAGCATCACCATTCCACCATATGACGGTTCAATTTACAGTAGAGGAGCTGCACCTGATGTTCAATTTTAAAAAGAAAACACATGTAGCCTTGGAATTAAATGATTATTTATTGCGTGTACTCGTGAAAAAGGGGGAGCAGCCTGCACAGTGGGAGACATATGAAATTTTATTAGCCAAAGGGATTGTACAGGATGGCATGATTTTAGATGAAGTGGCATTGTTTAAAATTTTAAAGGAGCATCTTGCGTTATTTGGTGGGAAAAAGCAGCCTGTGCGTACGTTTGTGCCTGATACATCTGTGCTTTTAAAAACGTTTGAGCATCCCGAAGATGTAGTAGGGGATAAGCTAAAGGCATATGTCCAAATGGAGCTTGGACGTACAATTCATTTACCATTTCATGAGCCACTTGTGGACGTTTATGACCCAGTGGAGGGCGATGGGCAAGCGACCATGTTTGCTGCGCCGTCAGAGGAAGTGACGAAGTTCGTTGGCTTATTGTTAGATACACCTTTAACACCCGAAGCGGTTGATATTCGTGCACTTTGCAATTTACGTGTATTGGAGCATTTGAAAAAGT
This sequence comes from Lysinibacillus piscis, assembly GCF_026012395.1. GTDB lineage: Bacteria > Bacillota > Bacilli > Bacillales_A > Planococcaceae > Lysinibacillus > Lysinibacillus piscis. Next base: position 370,197 of record NZ_BRZA01000001.1, on the reverse strand, counting down.
TAGATGAACATAAAACGTATATGCTAACGAATTGGTCCATTAATGAATTATCTGTTTGTATTTATTCAAATGGGCAAATTGAATTTTTACGCTTCCAAACGATTGATACGGATTTAACGAACTGGCATGGTGTTGTGGATAGTCAGCGTGAGGCACATTTCACCTATAATGGTGCAGAGGATGAATACCGTATGCTTATTTTAGACCGCGTGTTGGAGCTAGATCGTATTATGAACTTCTTCCGTTTTTCTTTACATAAAGGAGAAAGAACAATTGATGAAATTATTGTCATGGGCGATAATCCATGGCTATCTTTAATTCGTGAGCTACTTGTAGAAAGCCTACCTGTGCCGATTATGATAGTAGATGACCAAATGATTCAGCAATTTTATCCAACTATGAAAGCCAAACATGTATCGTTAATCGGACTTGCATTGAAGGAGGTTTAGGCATGATTCCAGATATTAATTTACTTCCTCATGTCAGTAAGCATGAATCCAGCTCTAAAATTGCTTACGGTATTATTAGTATACTAACGATTGCGCTGCTTACTTTTATCATCTGGCAATTTTTTGTGGCAAAAAGTGATGCCATCAAGCTGACAAATGAACAGCAAGCATTGCAGGCACAGAAGGAACAAATACAACAGGAGTTTGATGCATTAAACAATGCGGATAAAGGCTCTTTAGAACAGTCTGTTGCTTTTGTCGAGCGTATTTCCTATCCAGTAACTCCATTAATCGATGAGGTGCGCACATTATTAGCCGCACATGCCTATTTACGAAGCTATGATTTTGCGGAGGAAACCATAACAGTAGAGATAGATTTTGAAACCTTTACGGATATTTCGAAATATGTAACATTACTGGAGCAAAGTGAATATTTCACTAATGTACAGCTCAGCTCGGTAGATGATTTTGAGGTGAAGGCAGGTACATCGACAACAGATGAGATAGATTTTAATGATGTACCACGCTATTCCACTGTTATTGAGCTAGCCATCGATAAAATTTATTTAGCAACAGGGAGGACAAATTAATGTTTAGTAATAAAAATTCAGCACCTATTCTACTAAGTGCACTTGTCCTTGTATTACTGTTCGCTCTTTATTATTTTATCGTGTTACCGAAAAAGGATGAGGTACAGCAATTACAAAACAATATCACTGTGTTGCAGCAAGATATGACGAACTTACAAACACAAATAACAATGCAAAAAAGCACGGAAAAGAATACATTAGAGAATGTCTTTGCCTTACAAAAGAAGGTACCAAAGGATAAAGATATTGCGAAACTATTATTGAATTTAGAAGAAATCGAGTTATTGTCCACATCAAGAATTGTTGGTATGCAATTTAACAATTATGATGCCATTGTCAATGAATCGACATTACAGGACCCAAGCCAACCAGCAGAAGAGGAGCAAGCCAATTCGTCAGAAAATGAAACAGCGGAGCCACCTACTTCAACCATTGCGATTGATACATTGCCACCTGAATTGCAAATGATGACATTTAACATTGATATGGCAGCAATGGATGCGGATAAGCTCACTATCTTTTTGAAGGAGCTAGAGGCATTAGAGCGTGTTATTCGAATCGACCATGTGGAGCTTGCCTTATCTGGAGAAGAGGCGGAATTGGCAGAAACAGCACCAAAGGCTCCAACAGCTAAAATTCAAGCGACCACTTTTTATTACGAAGGAGAGTAGTATGACGATTACCTATACCATTTTTTTCTTCGTTGTGGGGCTTGTATTTGGCTCTTTTTATAATGTAGTGGGCTTAAGGGTGCCGAAAAATGAGTCGATTGTTTATCCAAGCTCGCATTGTTCGAATTGTCAACGTACATTAACAGCCATTGACCTCGTACCTGTTCTTTCCTATGTATTATTGCGCGGGAAATGTCGCACATGCAAAGTACGTATTTCACCTATTTATATGCTAATGGAGCTTTGCACAGGGCTCCTTTTTGCCTTCGCTTATTGGAGACTTGGTTTGTCATTTGAACTAGTGGTCGCTCTATTTTTTATTTCGCTCTTAGTCATTATTACAGTATCAGATATTGTGTATATGCTTATTCCAAATAAAATTTTGCTGTTTTTCCTGCCTTTCTTGGCTATAGGAAGAATCGTATCACCATTAGCTATATGGTGGGATAGCTTACTTGGTGCAGCGGTTGGCTTTAGTTTATTATTGCTAATTGCGATGGTATCAAAAGGTGGTATGGGTGGCGGTGATATTAAGCTATTTTTTGTTATTGGACTTGTACTCGGTACATTCCAAACATTATTGACATTATTTTTAGCTGCGGGCATTGGCATGGTTGTCGGTGTAATCCTACTGAAAAGACGTAAGGAAGGGCGGAAAACACCAATTCCATTTGGTCCATCTATCGCTGCTGCCGCTATTATCACCTACTTTTTTGGTGAAGCAATGATTGCTTGGTATCTTGATTTATTTTCATAGTATAATAGGAATTATTTATCTTGATTCAGCAAATGGTTTTTGTATCGAAAGTGAAGCGTCAGATACAGAAGATCCCTTCCTCTACAGGGAGGGGATGAATGCCGATGTTGACTTCCATTCAGTGGGTGTCCAAACGCCCGCTGAATCAAGATAAAGCTCCAGCGGATGTTGTACCTGACGCTAATGCTTTCGGTACAGAAAAACAGGTGCTGACGCTGCGTTTCACTCCGCTTTCGCACAGAAAAACCGTGTGTCATGGATTTTGAGGGCCTACACGATGTAGGTCAGTTAATGTTTTCTGTACGAAAGCGTAGTACAACGCAGCGACAGTAACAAGCCGTTGTCACAGGATGTGATGCTTTTAGGCTAACTTCCTTTAGACGAGTGAACTCGGAAAAATCCAGACGCAATTACGCTGGGGCGTAATTGATACAATGGGGAGATGGAGAACATGAAGCCAATCATAGGGGTTACTATGCATACAGGTGATAAAAAGCTAGAAATCAACAATACTTACTTACAATCTGTTGAGCTTGCAGGTGGTATTCCATTATGTATTCCACATCTTGACGAGCAGGATTTAGAGGCAGTAGTTAGCAAACTGGATGGCTTATTGTTGATTGGTGGACACGATGTGAATCCGTTACTTTATGGGCAAGAGCCTCATCCGAAGCTTGACACATTTCATACAAAGCGTGATAAAAGTGATCTGGCTATTTTGCAAAGTGTTTTCCAGCGAGAAATGCCCATACTTGCGATTTGTCGAGGCCATCAGGTGTTAAATGTAGCGTTTGGTGGCACATTAATTCAAGATATTCCTGCGCAATGGACACAACCGATTGCACATGCTCAAGCCTCTGCTAGAGAGGAGGCTACACATTCAGTTGTGATAAAAGGACAAAAACTAGCTGCTATTGTGGGAGAAACGACTCTCCGTACAAATTCCTTTCACCATCAAGCGATTGACCAATTAGGTGATGGCTTACTTGTTGCAGGTGTTGCCTTAGATGGTGTGAATGAGGCAGTAGAGCACAAGGAACACCCATTTTGTATTGGTGTACAGTGGCATCCAGAGGCAATGGCTCCGTTTGGTGATGAGTCCTCTATCAAGTTATTTCAGGCATTTATTCAGGCATGTAAAAAGTATAGGAGCGAAATTTAGTCGCTCCTATGCTTTTTTTATTTTAAACTAAAAATTTTCTGATTTTCCTATTGCAAGCATAGTTAGCATAAAGTATACTCTTATAGTGATAATGATTATCATTATTGATTATATACATAGGGAGGACATTTATGTCAACGTCTACAGTCACAAAGCGTAAAAAAAGCTTTTACGTGCTATTCACATTTTTATTGTCATTTGCTTTATTGTTAGTTGGGTGTGGCAATAAAGAAACGAAAGACACAAGTACAAAGAAAGAGGCACAACCACAAGAAACAACAAGCCGTGAAATTACACATGCTATGGGTACAACAAAAATTGATGGTACACCTATGAAAATTGTCACTTTATATCAAGGAGCAACAGATGTAGCCGTAGCAATGGGCGTCAAGCCAGTCGGTGTAGTGGAATCTTGGGCGGAAATGCCAATCTATAATTATTTGAAAGCCGATTTAGAGGGTGTAGCGATTGTTGGACAAGAGACACAGCCGAATTTAGAGGAAATTGCTAAATTGAAGCCAGATTTAATCATTGGTTCAAAAGTTCGCCATGAGGAAATTTATGAGCAATTATCACAAATTGCACCGACTGTGATGCATGAAACCGTATTTGATTTCAAAGGCACAGCGGATATGATGGGACAAGCAATGAACCAAGAGGATAAAGTGAAAGAAATACTAGGACAATGGGATACTCGAGTAGCTGATTTCCAAACAAAGATTAAGGAAAAGCTTGGCGACAAGTGGCCATTCCATGTAACAGTAGCAAACTTTAGAGCAGACCATGCACGTATTTATGTAACAGGCTTTGCTGGTTCCATTTTAAAGGAGCTTGGCTTTGAAGGACCAAAAAATTTAACAGATGATTCTCTTGAAATTGTGAAATTGACAGATAAAGAAAGCATTACGCAAATGAATGCAGACGTGATTTATGTCTTTATGGAAAATGACGAGACTGTGAAGAAAACATATGATGAATGGACAAACCATCCATTATGGAAAGAGTTAGACGCTGTTAAAGCAAATCAAGTTTATCAAGTAGATGAAATCAACTGGAACTTAGCTGGTGGATTATTAAGTGCCAATTTAATGCTAGACGATATTTACGATAAATTTGAATTAGAAAAATAATAAGCAATCGAACAAGGGCTGTGTAAAGTGAAACAAGTAACTTTATTCACAGCCTTCTCTTATAGAGAAAGAAAGTAGGTATAAAATGGAGCATATTTTTCGGAGTGGCTCAATGAAAAAATTGGGTTTATTGCTATGCTGTATTGCATTGTTTTTAGCATTTCTTTTAAGCATAGCTCTTGGACAAACATCTATCTCTTTTCAAGGAATTTATGAGGCCTTTTTTCACTTTGATGCTGCCAATACAGAGCATGTGATTATCCGGACATCTCGTTTAACAAGAGCAGTTATTGCCACAATTGTAGGGGCAAGCTTAGCTATAGCAGGAGCATTGATGCGAGCATTGACTAAAAACCCTTTGGCTGCACCTGATATTTTAGGGATTAATGCAGGAGCTATCTTTTTTATTGTATGTGCCATCACACTGCTGTCTGTACATTCTTTAATGAGCTATATGTGGGTTGCCTTTTTAGGAGCAGGTGTTGCAGCGGCAATGGTCTTTTTCCTTGGTTCATTAGGGAGGGATGGTTTAACACCTGTTAAAATTGTGCTAGCAGGCTCTGCTATTACAGCTCTCTTTATTTCCTTTACACAAGGATTATTAGTCATTGATGAGCAAGGGCTACAAAGTGTGTTATTTTGGTTGGCTGGTTCAGTAGCTGGACGTAGTATGGATATGTTGCTACCTGTTTTACCATTTGTCTGTGTCATGACTGTTGTGGCTATTTGTATGGGGCGTTCCATTAATATTTTACAATCAGGGGACGATATAGCGAAGGGCTTAGGGCAGCGTACAATGATTATAAAAGTGGTGTTAGGTATGATGATTATTGTACTTGCAGGAAGCTCTGTAGCGGTTGCTGGCTCAATCGGCTTTATTGGTTTAATTGTGCCACATATTGCCATTGGGCTTGTTGGTATGGACTATCGCTGGATTATTCCGTACAGTGCTGTCATTGGGGCGACACTATTACTATTGGCTGATATTGCTGCACGTTTTATTATTATGCCACAAGAAATGCCGATAGGGGTTATGACAGCGATTATTGGTGCACCTTTCTTTATTTATATTGCACGAAAGGGGTTAGCACAAAATGCCTAAGTATATGACTGTTCGTACAAAAGCCAATCATATTTCCTTGCAAATTTCTAAGAAAACATCACTCGTTTTTCTTGTGCTAAGTGTTTTATTAGGCTTGTTAACTGTGCTTAGCCTATCAACTGGGAGTGAATATATTTCACCGATTGTCGTTTTACAGGAGCTTTTTGGCTATGGTGATGGCGAGCATCAATTTATTTTACATACGTTAAGACTTCCTCGGACATTAATGGCTTTACTAGTTGGAGCTGCACTAGCTGTATCAGGATTAATTTTACAGGGTATTATTCGCAATCCATTAGCAGCGCCCGATATTATTGGTGTCACAAGTGGTGCATCTGTTGGAGCAATTCTTTTTATTGTTTATTTGATGGGGACAGTTAGTATTCAATTTTTACCATTAGCTGCTATTTTAGGGGCTGCCATTGTATCCACTATTATTTATATTTTATCATGGAAAAAAGGTGTAACACCGATTCGCATGGTATTGATAGGTATAGGAATTTCGGCACTGATGAAAGCGGCTGTCACGATGTTTCTTGTTATAGGTGAGGTAGCTGCTACAACAAAGGCTTATTTATGGCTTACAGGAAGCTTGTATGGAGCAAGTATGCAAGATGTCTATTTATTACTACCGTGGTTAATCATTTTATTGCCATTGACCTTTGTTTTTGCAAGAGTGGTGAATGTAAAGGAATTGGGAGACGATATTGCTACAGCACTTGGTGTGAGGGTGCAAATCTATCGCCTTGGATTATTAATGATTAGTGTGATGCTCGCAGGCTCAGCAGTTGCCTTTGCAGGTGGTATTGCCTTTGTCGGTTTAATTGCTCCACACGTTGCTCGCATGTTAGTGGGACGTTCCTTTGCAGGCTTAATTCCGATTGCTGCCATGATTGGAAGCATTATTGTGATTGTCGCTGATATTATTGCACGGACAGCCTTTTTGCCAAAGGATTTGCCAACAGGTGTGTTTACAGCTGCCATTGGTGCGCCATTCTTCATTTATTTATTATTTAAAACAAGGAATCAATAAGGAAAAAATACAAGAGAGGTGAGAGTTATGACAGCAAGTTTAGAGGCAGTGGATTTGCATGTAGGCTACGGTGAAGCGGCTATATTAGAAGGCTTACATGTCCAAATACCAAAAGGAAAAATTACCGTTTTAGTAGGAGCAAATGGCTGTGGGAAATCCACACTTTTACGCACGTTTGCTCGTTTAATTAAGCCAAAATCAGGGCAAATTTTACTGGAGCAGGATGTCATCAATCAAATTTCAACAAAGGAAATTGCCAAGCGTTTAGCTATTTTGCCACAAGGGCCGATAGCACCTGAAGGATTAACCGTGTTACAGCTTGTGAAGCAAGGCAGATATCCACATCAAAGCTGGTTGAAGCAATGGTCCACAGAGGATGAAGATATCGTCAATAAAGCACTTGAGGTCACACAAATGGCAGCTTTTGCTGATCGTCCTGTAGAGGCGTTATCAGGTGGCCAGCGACAACGAGCCTGGATTGCTATGACATTGGCTCAAAAAACGGAACTTATTTTATTGGATGAGCCTACGACCTATTTAGATATGGCACATCAAGTGGAAATTTTAGACCTACTGTTTGAGCTAAATGTTGCAGAACAGCGCACGGTTGTGATGGTTTTACATGATTTGAATTTAGCCTGTCGCTATGCCCATCATATTATCGCTGTACGTGATAAGCAAATTTATGCACAAGGCAAACCAGAGGAGATTGTAACAGAAGATTTGGTACAGGCGGTGTTTGGTATGGACTGTATGATTATTAATGATCCTATTTTTGGAACACCATTATGTGTGCCACATGGCAAAGGGCATAAGGTGACAGGAACACGCTAATTGCAAAAGGTATCGGGTTGGAGAATAAACCAACTCGATTTTTTAGTTGTAAAAATTTTTTTAACGACAATTTTACGACAATACAAGCTTAGAAAAATTGTTAGTAGAAAAATAAAAGTAGTGAATATAGTATGTGGAACATGTGAAATATAAAAATGACAAAAAGCTGTAAAATCTATAATTGTCATAAAAAATAGAATAATTAAAAAGTAAAAGAAAGGTCATCTTATTGTTATAATGATATAGTAAAAAGAATGCTCGTTGAATAAAAATACAGAAAAATGTTAGGTTGAACCGATGTATATATAGCAATTACAATGTCTTCATAGTGAAGGGATGTTATAAAAATATGAATAGGAAGGATAATTAAAATAGTATTATGATAAAATGAAAGGGTTTTCTTTCTAGAGGGATTGTTCACAACATAAGGAATTTAGCTTTTATACATACCTATTTTCAATAAGTAATATATACACTGTGAAAAATATAAAAAAGTGAGGTTTAACAATGAAAAAATATATGCTCTCATCGTATCTTTATTTTATTATTCCATCTGTTATTGGGATTTTCTTATTTATGACACCGATATTAACGGATGCAGGGTGGAAAATACCCATTGCCATTTTAGCCAATTTATTAGCAAATGCTGTCGTACCTATCATTAGCCATTTTACCATTTTCATGTTTGTTATTTCCGCAGTCGGCGCATTGGTGGCGAAATTTATACCACGCAAAAATTTGAAGGAACCGAGCATTTTGGATTCATTGTTTTATGTGAATTGGTTTTGGACGATTGTACGTGTACTTGGTTTAGTATTTGCCTCAATGGTGGTCTTTGATTTCGGGCCAGCAGCCATTAATAATGAGAATACTGGTGGCTTATTGATGAATCCAGATGGTGGACTTGTGACATTTTTATTTACGATTTTCTTATTTGCAGGCTTCCTGTTACCATTCTTAACAAACTTCGGCTTACTTGAGTTTTTTGGTACGATGATGGTGAAAATTATGCGTCCTCTTTTTAAAAGTCCAGGGCGCTCTTCTATCGATGCATTGACATCGTGGGTAGGAGATGGCACAATCGGTGTTTTAATGACAAGTAAGCAATATGAGATGGGGAATTATACGAAAAAGGAAGCGGCTGTTATTGCAACTAGCTTCTCAGTCGTTTCGATTACATTTTGTATTGTTGTGTTAGAGACGGTTGGCTTAGAGCGTTATTTTATTCCTTATTATTTAACTGTCCTACTGTGTGGTATTATTTTAGCGATTTTGATGCCACGTATTTATCCATTAGCCAAAAAGGAAGATACATATATCGATGGATCGCCTGTTGATTATGCACGTGAGATATTACCAGAAGGCTATAACTCTGTATCACATGGTTTGGAAAATGCGTTACAAGTAGCAGATGCCAATCGTGATCCACGTCAATTTTGCAAGGACGGGTTTCGCAATGTTATTGATTTATGGGTAGGGGTTGCACCAATTGTAATGGCTTTTGGTACGATTGCGTTAATGCTCGCTGAATTTACCAGCATTTTTGTTATTTTAGGGAAACCGTTTGAACCGATTTTAACGATGCTTGGGTTACCAGAGGCGGCTGAGGCAGCGCAAACAATGGTCGTTGGCTTTGCAGATATGTTCCTGCCATCTATTTTAGGCGCAGGGATTGAATCGGATGTGACACGATTTGTTATTGCGGTTGTCTCCGTTACACAATTAATTTATATGTCTGAGGTCGGTGGATTAATTTTAGGAACGAAAATTCCATTAAACATTATTGATTTAGTCCTTATTTTTCTTATTCGTACAATCATTTCATTACCAATCGCAGCATTAATTGGTCACTTATTATTTTAGTGTGTAGATTGAAAAATAAATTGAATAAGGGTTCGTAGATAATCGACACGACTTCGTAAGCATTCGACAAAATAACGTAGCTATTCGACAAAATTTCGTAAGTAATCGACAAAATTATGTAGATAAATTGCTGAAAGGTTACTTTCTACCGTCGACTCAATCCTTTTCAACAATGTAAGACTGCCAAGAGCTTTTAGTTGCTCTTGGCAGTCTTTTGTTTAGGTAATTTACCAATCAGATAGTAGCTATAAGGAAGTCGTGCCAGTATGTTTAGACAAATAATACATAGAAGTAAGCTACTGATAAATAATACCAGCACCTGTAGAACTGTTGAGGGAAGGAGGGCTGTATAGGGTGCTAAATAATCTTGAATAAGCCAATGAAGCAAAAAGATGCCGAATGAATAAGAGCTGATGATTTGAATAATGGGTAATTTAGGTAGCAATTGACCATAAGCTAAAATACAGCAGGTAATAGCGAGCACGAGTAGTATCATATCAAGGCGTCTGGATGTAATGGCAGTGAGTCCCATATGGTAGGAAATCGCCAGTATGGCTATAGATAATATGCACCATATCAACGTGGCAAGACGGTAATGTACAAGCTTTACAGCAAGCCATGTATAATGAGTGCCCCAAATATAAGCGATAGCAAAATACGGTAGCCAGCCAATCAATAACCAACGACTAACAGCATCATTTAGTACAGGAAATGCACTGATAAATAAACTGTACAAAATGCCAAGTGTACCGAAAATAGGTACAAACCATACACTCGATAGTTGATATTTTCTAATGATAAAAAACAGCATATAAAATTGAAAAATAGTTAAGACGAACCACCCTGAAAAATCCCCCAATACAATATGACGATAGAGCATATAGCCAAAATTTTCATCATAACGCAAAGTAGCATTGCTTGCATAGAATGTCGCGAAACATAAAAATGGAATGAAAATATATTGACAGCGTCGCCATAAGAAAAAGACAGGAAGATTAGCGGGATAGCGTTTGGCTAAAATGATAATGGATAACAGAATAAACGTAGGTGTTGCAAAACATAATACTAAACGAAAAAATTGATAGTAGTCATTGTGGACATCGCCATTTACGATTGCTGTATTCGTTGTGGCATGTAAAAGAACAACACTTAAACATGCTACTGTTCGTAGTACATTCCATTCATAAATCATCTCATCTCACCCCATCTACAAGTTACTTATATATATGTGCCAACAGCTTATCATACGCACATGTAATAGAAGAGAGTAACGAATATATTGTAGCAAAAGGAGGTGAGTTTTGATGAGAATTAATTGGAAAATTCGTCTGCAACATAAGCCGTTTCTATTGGCTTTATGTTCATTAGTATTATTGTTAGGGCAACAAGTGGCAGCTTTATTTGGCTATGAACTAACAAGTGCAATGAGTGAGCAATTACTTTCCATTGTGAATACTGTTTTATCTATTTTAGTGTTAATGGGGGTAGTGATTGATCCGACAACCAATGGCACGAGTGATAGTGAACGGGCATTACACTATAGAAAGCCCCGATAATGCCTATATTCAAGCAAGCTGTTGTTTGCTATTATTACAATAATTAATGGAAGGGAGGTTGATGTCATGTCACTTGAAATGGAGGACCGTGTAGCAAAGCTGGAACAAGAGGTGCAACGATTACGGCAGGAATTGCAGGCTTTACAAAATGACAAAGTAGCGTCTTCGTCACCAATACGACCAGCCAAACCAGCTATAAAGCCAACTGATGTGCCAAGCAAGCCAGTTGCTACCGTACAAAAAGAAAAACCAACCAAACCACCTTTAGAAGAACGTGTATTACATGCTTTACCAAAAGTATTTATGGTCATTCTCGTGATGGGTGTATTATGGGGGTTAAAATTAATTAGTGATTATGGCTATTTATCGAACGCTATTAAATTGATTCTTGCGTATAGTTTGTCATTTGCTTTAATGGGAATCGGTTATTGGTTAGAGCGTAAAAAGAATGAGGCACAAGCATTGTTTATTTCCTTATATGGTGGTGCGTTTATCGTAGGGATATTAACAACAGCAGCGGGCGCCATTTTGTATGAGTTGTTTACGTTAGCCATCGCACTATTTATTGCCTTATTGTATATTGGCTATGGCTTAGCCGTAAGTTATTGGAAGAAAAATGAGGCACTTACTTTGTTTATTGTATTTACTTCTTTACTTTTACCGTATTTACTTGAATATATGGATGTTAGTGTGATGATGACGCTTGGTTATGTATGTGTATTATTTGCAAGTATACAGCTTGTCATTATTCGTCATAAACAATATATTGCCTTGTATGTAGGCACGTTTTTTTCTATTCTAGCGATTAGTATTATAGGCTTCCTCAATGATTCACAGCTACTGTTTGGTGCGATTGGGTTATTAGCCATAGTAGGCATTTATTATGCAAGCTGGTGTGCGCTTTATCATACTGAATCTAAATGGCGTTATGTCCAAATCGGTGCGACATTTAGCTTAACGCTATTTAGTTTAATGCTGTTCAATTTTATGATTTATTCAGTAGCCTATAAGGAGCTCCTATTATTTGCTTTTATGGGGCTATTAATTGTAACAGCAGGCTATAGCTACAAGCAAAAATGGCGTGCAGTATTTGATAGTATGTCGACATTGGCATTTATCACATTGTGTAACTGGCTCATCGTGCTCAATATGCCTGATGCTGTGGATGAATTACTGTATCCGCTCGTGGCATTTGCAGGTGTCATGATGGGGCTACGATTACGTGTGAGTATGATGAAAGTTGTCAGCTCACTGTCATTTGCTATAACACTTATGGTGACTTTGCTTATCTATGAACCATATCCATTTTGGAGTATGGCTCATGCTCACTTGGTATTGCCGCTTATCTATTTAATCGTTATTTATAGGTATGCAAAACGTCCAAAAGAGACGTTGCTACCATTTGAAGCATGGATGAATAAACTATGGGTAATGGATGGTTTAGCAGTAGTGATAGCCATGTATTTTTTAAGCTATGTAGCCAAGTTAGATACAGCTTATGTGGCAAGTGCTGTTCCACATTTAATGGTGATTGCGATTGCTAGTCTATTTATTGTCTCTTTATTTATACCAGCTACTCTAAAAGGGCGGGCTTTAACACCGTTGTTCAGTCTGTTATTTTTACTATGTGGCTTACTCATTAGTGCAAATATATATATTGTACAAAATGTAATATGGCTCAACCTCTTTACAAGAAGTATTTATTTAGTGCTGATGGTGGCGCTTATCGTGGATTTATTGAAAAAAGGGTGCATTTATGAGCGTTATGCGGATGGAATCGAGAAGCGACTAGATTGGTTAGTGGGTGGTGGAATTATACTTACCATGCTGTCTGTGATAGGGTTCATCACACAATTAACGTATCATAACTTCTTACCTGATACGTTAGGCATTGCATTATCAACTATGACACTGTTTTTAACCGCTAGCTTATCATTGTGGCTTGGTTCGACACATTCATTACGCATAGTACGTTTAACAGGATTTATTGTGTTAGCCTTAGCATTCTTTAAATTAATTTTCTTCGATTTATCAGCACTTGATTTATTCATTAGAGCTGTATTATTTATGATTATTGGGAGTATTGGGTTATTTTTATCCCGACGTTTGTTACGAAAAGATACGTAATAAAAAGCCGAGAATGCTAATTTACTAGCATTTTCGGCTTTTAGTTTGGTGTTTGTCAAGCAAGTCCACAAGAATTAATGTACACGGCGATAAAGGCCAACAACCTGACCTAAAATGGATACTTGATCGACAATAATCGGCTCCATTGTAGGGTTTTCAGGCTGTAAACGGAAGTGATTTTTTTCTTTAAAGAAGCGTTTGACAGTTGCTTCATTTTCTTCTGTCATCGCTACGACAATATCACCATTATTAGCCGTTGCTCTTTGTTTCACAATGACTAAATCTCCATCTAAAATACCTGCTTCAATCATGGATTCCCCCATAATCTCTAACATAAATAATTGGTTGGCATCTGTGCCATAGCTATCTGGTAATGGAAAATATTCTTCTATATTTTCAATTGCTGTAATAGGGGAACCAGCTGTTACTTTACCGATAAGTGGTACATGGATAACATTTTGCTTTTGCACGCCATCTTCCGCATCTAAAATTTCAATCGCACGTGGCTTTGTAGGGTCACGACGAATGAGCCCTTTTTGTTCTAGACGAGCTAGATGCCCATGAACAGTAGAACTAGAAGCAAGCCCTACAGCCTCACCAATTTCGCGTACAGATGGTGGATAGCCTTTTGTACGAACTTCATCTTTGATAAAAGCTAATATATCTTCTTGTCTTTTTGAAACTTTCTTCATATAGAGTTCACCTCTTTTTTTCTAATCGTATTTCTTAAATAGTAGTATAACAGAATGCGAACATTTGTGCAAACATAGGTTCTAAAAAGTGTTTGACAAAAACGTTTGTTCGTCATAATATTAGAACATATATTCCGAACAAATATTCTAGAAAAGGGGTAATCAACATGAAATGGTTTAAGAAAAATACACATATCACAATTTTAGTAGCGACTTGCTTATTATTTGCAGCCTATCTTTTTATTACAGATCCAGGTGATGTTATATATGAGGAAATACAAATTCAATATGGAGATAGCTTATGGTCATTAGCTGAAGAGTATCGAGGAAAGATGAGTACAGATGATTGGATTCATCTTGTTAAAAAAGAGAATGAATTATCAAACATGCAAATTATTGCAGGAAAATCGCTAGTTGTGCCAGTGGTGGGGAATCCCAGCAACATAATTGAGATTGCGAGAAGTCAACAATGATGAAACAACGACAAAAGGCTGTTATTTATTGTCATGTGAGCACAGATAAAGCGTTACAACACATCACGCTTGAACAGCAACAGGAGAATTTGTTAAACTTTGCACATCAGCAGGGCTATGATGTACAGCAAATTTTTCGAGATTCGCATAATGATGATATAGAGCGTGAAGATTTACTTGAAATGCTTCATTTTATTAAAGAAAAGAGTATCCAAGTGTTAATCGTACAAGATGACACTTGTTTAGGATATGGACATGCTAAAATGGCTATTTGGCATTTATTACAAAAAACAAAAACGATTGTCCTTTCTGTGAGTGATGAGGGACCTGTACAATTGAATGAAACGGATGCAATGTTGCTGGATGCTTTAATGGCTGTCGAGGAGTATCAGCGGAGACTTCATAATGCGAAAATACGACGTGGTATGCGACGTGCTGTAGAAAATGGTTATCGTCCAGAACACAACTTGTCTAATAGAGGAAATCCAAATGGACAGGAGCGTAAAGATGTACCAATCGAAGAAATTGTTAGCTTGCGCAAAAGAGGTTTTACATTTGAAGAAATTGCGATTACATTAAAGGGCATAGGATTTGATGTCAGTAAAGCAACTGTTCATCGTCGTTACCAAGAAAATTTACTATCACAAGAAAAAAAGGCTGCGAGCGCTAGAAATTTCTAACGCTCGACCGCCATTCTTCTGATAAAATAGCATAATAATATTCATCCCACCAACCATCAGCACTTGGGATGCATTTTTTAAAATACCCTTCACGTCTCATGCCTATTTTTTCCATAATACGATAAGAAGCAATGTTTTCAGGCTGACATGTTGCGATAATACGATGTAGCTTTAATGCTTCAAAGCCGTATGCTAACATCGCCTCAGCTGCTTCTGAAGCATAGCCATTACCATAATAATCAGGATGAAATACCCAACCGATTTCATATGTATGCTGACCAAAATAAGGATGGAAGGCAAGATGACCGATTAACGTGTGATTCTCTCTCAAAATAACAGGGAAATGCTTAGCCTGTTCTTCACGATTTTCTACTACAAATTTTTTAGCCTGCTCTTGAGAAAAACGGCCTTCAGGTATATAGGTCATGACTTGTTCATTGGAAGTATAGGTATATACATCTCGCCAATCCTCCTCTTGAAAAGTTCTAATCAGTAATCGAGGTGTTTGAATATTCATTATGTAACATCTCCTTTAGCGTTTATAAGATGAAAAAAGCTGCTATAACTGCATTTTCAGTTGATTCATGCTATACTTTGCCTATTACAGACAGTAAAATCTGGACGGAAAGGCGTGTCATGATATGTTATCAAAAGAAAAAATAAAACGTATTAACGAACTATCTGCTAAAGCAAAAGATGGTACATTAACAGAGGAAGAAGCGAAGGAAAGAACAGCGCTTCGCAAAGAATATTTAGATACATTCCGTGCAACAATGCGAGATACGATTGAACATGTAAAAGTCATCGATGCAGAGGGCAATGATGTAACACCAGAAAAAGTGAAGCAGGCGAAAAAAAACAAATTTCTAAATTAGTGTGACATATTTCATTTAAAAATACTAGAAAACTGAAATAGTACAACAAAAGCATTGTTTTCTAATGAAATGTTGACTAAACTGTATAAAGAATAATCTTTAAAATGAGAAAGGATGTCACAATATAATGACTCAACATGCGGACCAACTAGCAATTAATGCTATCCGAACTTTGTCAATTGATGCAATTGAACAAGCAAACTCAGGCCACCCTGGTTTACCAATGGGGGCAGCACCAATGGCGTATACGCTTTGGACAAAACAGCTTCGTCATAACCCAGCAAACCCAAAATGGTACAATCGTGATCGTTTTGTACTTTCAGCAGGTCATGGTTCTATGTTACTTTATAGCTTATTGCACCTTGGCGGCTATGGTTTACCAATGGAAGAAATTAAAAACTTTCGTCAATGGGATTCATTAACACCAGGACATCCTGAATATGGTCATACAGTAGGGGTAGAGGCAACAACTGGTCCTCTAGGGCAAGGAATTGCAATGACAGTCGGAATGGCAATGGCTGAGCGTCATTTAGCAGCTACATACAACAAACCTGGTCATGATATCGTAGATCACTACACATTTGCACTTTGTGGTGATGGCGATTTAATGGAAGGCGTAGCGGCAGAAGCCATTTCTTTAGCAGGTCATTTACAATTGGATAAACTAATTGTGTTATACGATTCAAATGATATTTCATTAGATGGTGATTTAGAAAAGTCATTCTCAGAAAATATTCAAAAACGTTTTGAATCATATGGCTGGAATTACTTAAAAGTAGCAGATGGTACAGATGTTGAAGCAATCAACACAGCTATCGAAGAAGCGAAAAAATCATCAGGCAAACCAACGTTAATCGAAATTAAAACAGTGATTGGCTTCGGTTCACCAAATAAATCAGGTAAAGCGGATTCTCATGGTGCACCACTAGGGAAAGACGAAGCAGCTTTAACAAAAGCAGCTTATGAATGGACACATGAGCCATTCCAAATCCCTGCTGAAGTGTACGATACATTCACAGCGGCAGCAGAAGTGCAAGGTGTACAAGCTGAAACAGCTTGGAATGTCAAATTTGACGCATATAAAGCAGCATTCCCTGAATTAGCAACGCAATTTGAGCAAGCAATGAATGGGCAATTACCAGAGAACTTTGCAGCAGACCTACCAGTATATGAGGTAGGTAAATCAGTAGCAACTCGTTCTTCATCAGGTGATGCTATCAATGCAATTGCTAAAAACACACCTTCATTCTTCGGTGGTTCAGCAGACTTAGCTGGCTCTAATAAAACAACAATGAATGGTGCAGGCGATTTCTCAGCAGAGAATTATGCTGGTCGCAATATTTGGTTTGGTGTACGTGAATTTGCAATGGGTGCAGCATTAAACGGTATGGCATTACATGGTGGATTGAATGTCTTTGGTGGTACGTTCTTCGTATTCTCTGATTATGTTCGTCCAGCAGTACGTCTTTCAGCATTAATGGGTCTACCTGTCACATATGTCTTTACACATGATTCCATTGCAGTAGGAGAAGATGGTCCAACGCATGAGCCGATCGAGCAACTTGCATCATTACGTGCAATGCCAAACCTATCTATCATTCGTCCAGCTGATGCAAATGAATCAGCTGTTGCATGGGAGCTTGCAGTAGCTTCTGAAAAAACACCAACAGCTTTAGTATTATCTCGTCAAAACCTACCTGTACTAGATGCATCGATTGATGTTGTACGTGAAGGTGTGACAAAAGGTGCTTATACAGTATCGCCAGCTTCTAAAGAAGTAGCGGATGCTTTATTAATCGCAACAGGCTCTGAGGTGTCTTTAGCGGTGGAAGCACAAAAAGCATTAAAAGCGGAGGGCATTGATGTTGCTGTCGTTTCAATGCCATCAATGGACCGTTTTGAACAACAAGATGCAGCTTATAAAGAAGCAGTACTACCGAAAGCTGTAACAAAACGTCTTGCTATCGAAATGGGTGCTTCATTCGGTTGGCATAAGTATACAGGCTTTGAAGGGGATGTACTTGCGATTGATAAATTCGGCGCATCTGCACCTGGTGAGCTTGTAATGGAAAAATACGGCTTTACAGTCGAAAATGTTGTCGCAAAAGTAAAAGCATTATAATCATTAGCATCGTGGTACTCATTAATTTTGAGTGCTACGGTGCTTTTTTACAGTTAAAATGTGAATAGTCAGCTACCATTCATTATGCAAGAAAGAGGAGATTGTATGAACAACAAACAAGTAATTTTATTTGACTTAGATGGTACTTTATCTGATCCGAAAATAGGTATTACGAAGTCTGTGCAATATGCTTTAGCGAAGTTAGGCATCGTAGAGAACCATTTAGATCAACTGGAACCGTTTATTGGCCCACCATTGCAAGTATCTTTTCAAGAGTTGTATGGATTGACTGAGGAACAAATCAACAGGGCTATTCACTATTATCGGGAACGTTTTGCTGATGTAGGCATGTTTGAAAATAGTTTATATGCAGGTATTCCAGCTTTACTTGAAGATTTAAAGGCGCAGGGTTATCAACTAGCGATTGCTACATCAAAGCCAACCGTTTTTGCAGAGAAAATCGTTCACTATTTCGATATTGCACATTATTTTGATATTGTGGCAGGTAGCCTTTTAGATGGTACACGTTCAGCTAAAGGTGAGGTTATTGCTTTTGCGATGGACCAATTTAGCCATATGACACCATCTGCCTTTATCATGATTGGTGACCGTAAGCATGATTTAATAGGGGCTCATGAAAATGGCATCGAATGTGTTGGCGTAACATATGGCTATGGCTCATTGGAGGAGCTAGAAAAGGCAAACGCTACTTACATCGTACATAGTGTCAACGAAATAAAAAAACTTCTATCAGTGTAATCGCTGATAGAAGTCTGCTCATTTGGCTAAACCATTTTGAAAGGCATAGACAACAGCTTGTGTACGGTCTTGGACATCAAGCTTTGCGAGAACATTGCTGACATGTGTTTTCACAGTTTTTAAAGCAATATACAATTCATCTGCAATTTCTTGGTTTGCCTTGCCCTGTGCCATTAATAATAATATTTCCATTTCACGCTCCGTAAGCTGTTCGTACAATGGCGTATTTGTGCCATGGCGCATACGGTGCATCATTTTTGATGTGACCTCTGGCTCTAACACCGTTTCGCCACCCATTGTTTTGCGAATCGCTTCTGCAATTTGTTTTGCATTCGATGTTTTTAAAATATAACTGATAGCGCCTGCCTCTAATGCAGGATACACTTTATCATCGTCTAAAAAGCTGGTAACCATCATAATTTTAGCGTCAGGCCACTTTGCTAAAATTTCGGCTGTCGCTTCAGCACCTGTCATAATCGGCATCACATTGTCCATTAAAATAATATCTGGACGTAGTGTGAGGGCAAGCTCTACAGCCTCTTTACCATTCGCCGCTTCACCAACAACCGTCATATCTGCTTGGGCGGATAAATAGGCAGAAACACCGATACGCACCATTTCATGATCGTCCACTATTAATATTTGAATCAATCGGTTCCATCTCCTTCTGTAGTGGGATTTTCACTTCTACAATTGTCCCTTCATTTGGTATAGAAACAATTTTATATGTACAGCCGATTTCCACTGCACGTTCCGCAATATTTTGTAAGCCATAAGATGTGGACTTGTCTGCTTCTAGATCAAAGCCAAGTCCATTATCCTGAATGCGTAAAATGGCCAAATCATCTCGTGCCACTAGCAGTAGTTCAACCTCACTTGCTTTGGCATGACGCAATGTGTTGGAGAGTGCTTCTTGAGCAATACGGAATAAATGGTCTTCCTCAGCCTTTGTTAATGTCATTTCCTCTAGCTCATATTCAATATGGAAAAACACTTTTTGCTGTAGCTCTATAATTAATTCTTCTAAGCCTTGTGCCAATGTTTTATTGTGTAAGGCGACAGGACGTAAATGTAATAATAAGGCACGCATTTCAAGCTGTGCCTGCTGAACAATTTTTTCTACTTGCTTTAGGCTTGCTGCATGCTGCTCGCTTTCTGTTAAAGCAGATAGTAGCATAGAGGCAGCAAATAATTGTTGGGAGACGGAATCATGTAACTCACGGGCAAGGCGTTGGCGCTCTGCTACAATGCGCTCCTGAATCATTTTATCATTTGCTTCAGCACGTTCATTCGATAAACGTTGCAAACTTTTGCGTTGTGTATCAATTAGTTCACTTGTTTGCGCTAATGCTTTTGTTAACGGTTTTGGCAGTGCTAATTTTTTAGGCAATACAAAATCAGGTTCAACTAGTTGTTTAACGACACGAGTAGCTTGTGCCTCTCTCGCACGGGCAACGACACTCATCCAACTTGTCAGTAAGAGACTAATACCAAAAAGACTGATAAGGATGAATCCACCGAATGGCATACCGTCGTATTGTTGCTGCCATAACGGCTCCCATACGTCCTTATCTGGTTTCCCCCATAATGCCACAAATAAACCGAATGTAGCACCAGTCAGAAGAAGAAAGATTGTACATAATCTTGAGATAAAGGCAATCATTTACGTAGCACCTCCAAATCGCCAAGCCATGTTGCGACATGGATGACAAGGATACGTTTAGCATCTTCAGGATTTCCATCTGCAAAACTAATACTTTCATTTAATAGACGCTGTGTACTGTTGTGTAAGCATGTGAACTCACCAAACAAGGTTGTATATTGTAAACGGAACGGAATTTCATAAGGAATATCAATTTGTACTTTACCAATTCCTTGTCGAATCGTAATAAGACTTGTGCCTGTTGGTAGAATCGTTTGTGTTAAATCTACTGTAATATCACCAGCAAGTCGTTGAATTTGGACATCTTTCCATTTATATGATTCGATTGGAGCAGGTAATGTGCCAAATAATTCACCTTTGACAGTAGGTAATTTTTCAAAAAGGCCCGCCCCTACGATTTTGTCATCGTTTTCGCGTTGTAAATATTGATAGAGCATGTATAAGAGCATGATGACGATAAATAAGCGTAAACTCCACATAGTAAAGAGAGCGATGACGATAAAGAAAATTCCTGTCCATTTAAAGAAACGATTCTTTTTGGAAAAGCTCATGTAAAGCAAAATGGCACCCATTAATAAACTAAAAGCGCCTCCATTATTAAACACGGTCAACTCTACGAAAACGAGTAAAAAGAAGCATAGTACCCAAAATGTGAGCTTATTGGTTGTGAAATTTTTCATCGGGATTCCCTTCTTTCTACAATGATTTCAAAGAAACAGGATGCCTCAAGCAGGAAGCATCCTTGTTTAGTATAACATGTTTAGTATTATTTGTTTTCAATTAATAATGGTGCATTTTCTTGCTTTTCAAGTGCTGCTAAGCGTGCTTCAAATGTTGTTACTTCATGGTCTTTATGAATTTGGTAAGCCAATTTGTCAATGTACGCTTCTAAATCTTCAAAGTTGGCTTTGTTGTTTTTGGAAAGCATGCCGTCCATTTGATGATGGGCACGTGTAACATTTTCTTTGCCCATTAATTGTAACTGGCGCACTTTCATATCTTTAATTTTATGTTTCATTGTTTCAAATTTGCGTTCTAATTCAAAATATTCACGTGTGCTCGCTTCAATGCTTGCTTGTAATGTGTTTTGACGTGTTGTATAAGCCAGCACTTCATCTGTAGCAAAGTCAATTAAATCTTGCTCACCACTTGCTGTCGCTAATTTTAGCTGTGCTTCACGTTTAGCGAGTAGCTCGCCATTTTCCTTGAATTCTTGTTCAAGCTTTTCCTTTAATTGGCCTTGACGCTCCAGCAGCTTACCTGTCTCCGTTGTTTGCTTTTCAGCCTCACGAATGTATTGATTTAACATCGCAATTGGATTTTTTTGCTCTTTTTTATCAAATAATTGATGTAAGTCTGCCTCTAAAGTATGTTTAAAACGTTGTAATAAATTCATGAAATTTCGCTCCTTTTATTTTGTTAAATTTGACCATTCTTTTTCAAAGTTTGTAAATGGGTCCTGCTCTTTTTTCGATTCAAGCGTTGGAATTTGAACATCTTGATTATTCCATTTTTTATAGATCACATAGACAATCGCAATAGCAGCTAAACCGACCATCGCTGGCACATTAGAGATGGCTGATAGTAAGCCGATAATGCCAACTGTAAACCAAAATACTTTGCCGAATTTTGAGTTACTTCTAATATAGAAGTGCATCCCTAGTGCGACAACCAATCCTGAGAATAGTAACCCTGCTAGTGGCCCGATTAAGGAAAGTGCCACGATAGCTGCGATGACGCCTCCTGCGAATAAAAGAAATTTTTTCATATGTGTTTGCTCCTTTCTGTTTGTAACCTTATCTTATCTCGTTTCCCACTTTGCTAAAACGGACTGGGAATGGATTTTCTTCTAGGTCTGGAGGCTGAGGAGGAGATAGGACAGTTGTTAACATGTTCAAAATTTTTCGACAAAAATAGAAGAAGTCTGGCTACTCCGTTTGACAAAATATCAAGTTGGCATAGGATATACTAGCTTTACAACAATTGTTCAAAGGAGGATATTGAGTGAGAACTTATTCCATCTACAAAATAAAAGAAGAGCATTTGGCATTTATTTTTGGAAGAGAGCGAAAATTATTAGAAGTGATGCAGGGGTATGAAGATGTGAATGAGAGATCCTTAAAAGAGCTTGATTATATATGCGAAACCGTAAAATTTGATGATATTGCGACAATGCTAACAGCGCAGCTAGATTCAAAGTATGAAAATTTAGAGCAAGCTCGGAATGCCTTATTTTTAGAGCATCCTATAAAAGGAAGAATGGCTATTTATTTAGTAGAGCGTAAAATTTGTGTCTATTGTGAAGGCTCTCGTATGCTGGATTTAGACCTATTCCAAATGTTAGCGAAAATGAGTGAGCGTTTTATCGCCTTCAATAAACAAGATAATGAATGTGGCTGGTTAAAGCCGATGAAATATACAATGCATTAGGAATTAATATATAGTAACCTGCTACTATTTGTTGTATAATCGAGCGTGGAGAGTTTATCTTGATTCATTTACCATATCAAGATAAGTGCCTAACGGATGTGATGGATTGTAAAGAAGAGCTTTCAAACAAGCTTGAAAAAATTTACATAGCATTACGTTGAGGTATAATTGATCTCGGTATACTGTAGTGGAGGAGGTTGGCTGTATATGCCTACATGGGGCTGGATTATCATTGTAGTGATTGCATTAGCAGCAGGCGCAGCACTTGGTTTTTTCCTTGCGCGTCAAGCGATGATGAAATATTTGAAGGAAAACCCGCCAATTAATGAACAAATGATTCGTATGATGATGGCACAAATGGGACGTACGCCGTCTGAAAAGCAAGTACGTCAAATGATGACTCAAATGAATAAGTTCCAAAAATAATTGGAATGAGAGAACTAAGCTGTCGATGAGATAGCTTAGTTCTTTTTATGTGAGCCAAAAGAAGTGCTATATACTTTAGTCCTAATTGTTATATACTAAAATATAAGAAGTTATCTAAATATTTGTAAAGTAGGAGGGATGATAGTAGATGAAGAAACAAATGGTTATCTTATGTATGGTACTAAGCTTGTTGCTAGCATCGTGTGCACCAGTGAGCAAGGAGCAAAATGTGACACCTGTAAAGGATCGATTTAAAGTTGGCATTATGCTACCTGACGTTGGTCTTGGCGATCAATCCTTTGC
The DNA here is from genome assembly GCF_026012395.1 of Lysinibacillus piscis. Lineage (GTDB taxonomy): Bacteria > Bacillota > Bacilli > Bacillales_A > Planococcaceae > Lysinibacillus > Lysinibacillus piscis. Next base: position 346,500 of record NZ_BRZA01000001.1, on the reverse strand, counting down.
AGATATGGGCTTTAACGGTTTAGTCACTGCACGAGATGAATTAGGTATTGTATTTGACTACCGAGAGCTTGGTCAGGAAGCAAGCTATGAAAAAGGATTTTTGGAACTAGTGGCAGAGGGCAATGATTTAATTTTTGCAGTAGGCTATACGCTCATTGAGGATTTAGAGAAGGTCGCAAAGGCAAATCCAAACCAGCAGTTCGTATTGGTGGATGCTGAATCAGATGTACCTAATATTCATTCGATTACATTTAAAGAAAATGAGGGTAGCTATTTGGCAGGTGCTTTAGCGGCATTGACAACGAAAACAAATAAGGTAGCTTTTCTTGGGGGAATGGTCGATCCTGTTATTGAAAAGTTTGAAAAGGGCTTTATAGAAGGTGCTAAATCGATTACGCCATCGATTGATGTGCTCGTAGCTTATGCTGATACATATGGGGATGATAAAGTTGGTAAGGCGATGGCTGCTGATTTTATCGCACAAGGGGCAGATGTGCTATATGCAGCGGCTGGTTATACAGGAGTAGGCTTGCTACAGCAGGCACAGGAAAGTGGTGTTTATGCAATTGGTGTAGATACAGATCAATATTTAGTGGCAGAGAAGGCCGTTATCTCGTCCATGTTGAAAAATATAGATGTAGCTATTTATGAATTTGTAAAAAATTATGTAGATAATAAACCAACAGCACAGCAACGTGTCGCATTAGGCATGAAGGAGCATGCGATGTCACTTGCACCGATTCGTGTAGTAAATAATGCAGATGTAATAGAAGAGCAATTGAAAACGATTATGCAACAGCAATTTGGACAATAGGGGGTGTGGATGAGCAATGTCATTAAATAAAAAACTACTAATTAATTCATTTACACTTGTGATGATTTCTATTGTATTGATTGCGATTGTGATTACATCTATGTTGCGCATGCAATCCTCCAATCAAGATATTTTACCTAAAATTATTCAAATGCAGGAAATCAAATCAGAATTGATGAGCACACAAAAGGAGCTAAGTAATTATGCGATTGCAATAAATGTAGCGCAGCCACCAAGTGTAACAGAGAAGCAAGTAGCTTCCTTGCAGAAAATTGAGGACAGTATTCATAAAAAATTAGCAATTGTTGAGCCATTAGTAACGGATACAGCGAGCAGTGAGATTTTTGAACAGATGCAAGCTAAAGTACAGGACTTTTTTGCCATGGCAAATAAAGCAGTTCAAGCTAAAAATATTGCAGATGTTCGGACACAAGAATTGCGAGTGGCAGGGATTTTAAATGATATTTATACATTTGGTCTTTATACCAATGAGCAATATCAACAAATACAGGATAGTCTAGCGGGGCAAATTTCCTTTGTTATTACAGCATCAATTATAGGGATTGGCGTGTTAATTGCATTTGGTATGGTTTTTGCTATACTGATTCGCCGTAATATTACAAGGCCATTGCGACAATTAGTGTTGCATGTTAATGAAATTGCATCTGGTAATCTTGTCGTTGAGCCGATTCCTTATAAAGCGAAGGATGAAATTGGTGTATTAAATCAATCATTTACAACGATGACGGCACAATTAAAGCAGCTACTATACTCTATTAAGGATGTCAGCCATCAAGTAGATGATTTTACGAACCAATTAGAAAAGGAAAACCAGCTATTAGCCAATATTAGTGAGCAAGTAGCAAGCTCGACAGAAAAAATGTCGGATGATTCTCAAATCATTGCCGATTCACTTAGCCAAGCAGTGCAATTAGTGGATACGATGGATGCAGACTTTAGCTTAAATGTACAGCGTTCGACCAATTCAGTTCAGCACGGGCAACAGGTAGTGGGTGCCGTAGATAAAGGCAAAAATGTTATCCATGTGCAGCAGCAAATGATTGAGGAAAACATTCAAACAACACAAATGATTAATGAAGTAACGAGCACGTTTATGAGGCATGCTGCTGACATTGGAGAGATGGCAAAAGTGGTGGCGGATATTGCAGAGCAAACCAATTTATTAGCCTTAAATGCCTCGATTGAAGCAGCAAGAGCTGGGGAGCATGGGAAAGGCTTTGCAGTGGTTGCTGAGGAAGTGCGGAATTTATCAGAGGCTTCCAATAAATCAACGAAGCGCATTTTTGACATTGTTAACGCATTGCAAGCAGGTGTTAGAGAGATGACGGACTCTGTACAAAAGGGTGTCACAATTGCAGAGAAGCAGAAGCAATCTATGCAGGAGACAACCGTTGCCTTTGACAGTATTGATGTAGAAGTACGAGGCATTATGGGAGAGCTTTTAGAAGTCTCTCAAGGTATGAACCAATCTAAAAAAATAGGTGAGCAAGTATTAACCCATGTGGAAAATGTGAATCGAATGCTTGAAAATACTGTGGCGGGCACTGAGGAAATTACAGCATCCACGCAGGAGCAAATACAAGCCATCCATGTAGCGGTTGATCAAATTGCTGCCTTGCGTCAATTGATTGAAAGCTTGAATAATAATGTACAGCAGTTTAAGTTGCAATAAGCAGGTAGCTGTAAAACGGTAAAATCCCTATTCTAAAGGATTTTACCGTTTTGTTTTACTGAGCAAATTTATCCACAATTTTTGGTCGATTGCCTACGAACGTCTTTTTATAGTAGCTTCAATCAATGCTATATGTTGTGTATCTCCTAATCCGTACTGAGGAAATAGCCGTAATAGATTGCTCACGAGCTCCTGCTGTGGTAAATGATGATGGGATTGAATATATTTTGTCATCTCATTGTCATTTTGAAAAAGAGTTAAAAAGAGTTTGATGCCTTGATACATCACAGGCATCATGTCGATTGCTGGTAAGGAACGATTTAATAGAACGGCTTCATATATAACACGATAATAGCCTAAATGAATTTCTGTTTCATGGACATCATAGCTTTGTTCCTGTACAGCATGATAATAAATGGTGCCTTCAAATGCGATTTGCTCTAAATAAGCGAGTAGTGTCAGTAAATTTATTTGACAAAACATATCCTCACCAAACCATAGCACAATACATCGATACTGCTTTGAAAATAAAGTTTGTTGTAATGGTGCTAATGTAATATTTTCGTATTCAGCTAATGATACTTGATGTCCTTGTGCTCGAACTTGATTGAATGTGTCGCTAAAAATAGTTTCTACTGTTTGATGTACACACATGGCTTCATTAAATGGTACATAATCACTTTTGCCCATAAGCTGCTGTGAACTAAATTCCTCATACATAAGCTGACCATTTAAAATATGTAATACATCATGGTCGAAATGTGTATGAATACGATGTTGCAAATCGGTAATGGCTAATTTTTGCGAAATATCCATCATATAAAACCCCTTTCGATTATTCATAGTGAGTTTGACATATGATTGTAATGGCTTCGGATATAAACGATAGGTATGTGGGCTAACGCCGAACATCTCCTTAAAAGCTCTAGAAAAGGCTTCTTGAGATGAATAGCCATGTTTGATGGCAATATCGATCATTTTATCATCAGTTTCGATGAGAGATAGGGCAGCAAGATAGAGTCTTCTAAGAGCCATATAACGTTTAATGCTTACACCTGTTAATTGATGAAATTTGAATGAACAATAGTAAGAAGAATAGCCCATTGCTGCACCGAATTTATCTAAAGAAAATCCTTCAAATAAATGCTCCTCAATCCAATCAATCATATCCTGAATCATGTTGTTCATACTGTATCACTCCTCTTTTATTATTATGAAGGAAAATACGATACTTGTTTTGATAGTTATTGTGTTTTTGAATGGAGAATTTATTTACATATTATCCTGTATAAGGTATTTTAGAGGAGTATTTCAATCATGGAGGTTATGAGTATGGCTCTATTTTCACCAATAATAACAGATTTTTGGCAAACATTCTTTCAAGGAGAGATTCTTTATCAAAATGAGTATTTTACTTGTTTTATCAATCCTGCTTTAAAAGAGGATGAGCAGATCATGATGTTAACAATGGGAACAGGTCAAATTCTAGTGACGATGACACCTGCATTGGCAGGGCAAATACAGCTTGCTCCACAACAAAATGTAACAGAGCAATGGTTCCGTCAAACATTACAAGAACGAGGAATCGTGCTACATGGTGCTGATTATCTTTATTATTTCTCAGAGGATGACAAACGTATATTGCTACAAGAAAACGAGCAAGAGAGCGTACGTCAATTAACAAAGGAAGATAAAGCATTATTCACCGAATTTGAATCTACTGCCTCGGAGCAGGACTTGGATGATGCCTATGTAGAATTAGATCATTGGTTGGTATTTGGCTCTTTAGCACAAAACCGTTTAGTATGTGCTGCTAGTATGTATCCGTGGAGAGGTAGTTTAATGGCGGATACAGGTATTTTAACATTAGCATCATTTAGGGGACAAGGACATGCTCGCAAAGTAGTACGAGCAATTAGTCGGTGTGCCCTTCGCAAAGGATATGAGCCACAATATCGCTGTCAGGTGGATAATGAACCCTCGATTGCATTGGCAAAGGTGAGTGGTTTTACGCTGTTTGGTAAATGGGAAGTGCTGTCACCAGATTCAGTTATATCTTAAAAGAGAATAATGACTTCCGCTATTCATGAAGATTCATTATAATAAGTGACAGTACGTGAAAAGGAGTTGGCTGTAGATGGTAAAGGAACAAACAAATGTAGAAAGCTTTGATTTAGACCATACAAAGGTAGTTGCACCATATGTACGTTTAGCAGGTACAAAAACAGGTCAGCATGGGGACGTTGTCGTAAAATACGATATTCGTTTTAAACAACCAAACAAAGCGCATATGGAAATGCCAGCATTACACTCACTAGAGCATTTGATGGCAGACCGTATTCGCAATCATGCGGACTATGTCATTGATTTATCACCAATGGGCTGTCAAACAGGCTTTTATTTAGCGGTCATTAATCATGAGAGCTATGATGAAATTTTAGAGGTACTGGACAAAACATTACACGATGTTTTAGCGGCAGACCATGTACCAGCATGTAATGAGGTGCAATGTGGCTGGGCGGCAAGCCATAGCTTAGAGGGTGCACAGGCATTGGCACAGGAATTTTTAAGTAAGCGCGATGAATGGCATATCGTTTTTGCAGAATAAAAAAGTAAAAGATGGGGCTGTCCCATAAGTCTCTTTTAGAGTAAATCGCATGAAATTGAAAAGGCAGAAATGTTGTTGAATCAGCATTTCTGCCTTTCACTTTTATTAATATCGTGTTGAAAACAAGAGGATCAATGACATTTTGTGCAAATCGGTAAGGGTTCCTAGATAATCGACATGATTTCGTAAAGATTCGACAGATGTTTATTGTGCGAAAGTGTAGTGCAACGTAACGTTAGCAACAAATCTTTTTCTGCTATTGACACCATCTTTTTGCAACAAAAGGAAGCCCTTCTACCATAGGCGGCAGAAGGGTGTTTTTAATGTATGTCCTGTAAAAAATCTTGAATTAATTGCTCATATTCAACCATATTTTCATTAAATGATTGGGCATGTGCTCCTTTATCGAAGAGCTTTAATTTTTTAGTGCCCGCTTTTTTGTCATATAAGGCTAATGACATGGAAGCAGGGATAAATGTATCAGGAATACTGTGTATAAAAAGCACAGGCTTGTCGATATGTGTTACAGCTTCAGCGGGTGTGACGCTTTTAAAGGAATAGCCATCTCGTAAACGGACAAAGAAATCTACAAAGCGAATAGGAATAATCGAACCATATTTAAATTCTGATTTGGCAATATGCTGTAGAAGCAAGGAAAAATCAGAAAATGCACAATCTGCAATATAAAAATCTGCTCCATCTTCTATTGTTCCAGCGTATAGAAGCATTGTGGCAGCGCCCATTGATTCTCCGTGAATACCAAGAATAGCGTCCTCGCCAATCATTGCCTTCACCGTTTTTACAACCGCATCAAGGTCATTTTTTTCGTAGTGACCATAACTTGTTGTTTTACCACCTGAATCACCATGTCTGCGATGATCGAATATAACTGAATTAAAGCCAAGTCGTTCAAATAGTCTTGCATATTTGACAGAGTTAATTTTATTTTCTGTAACACCATGACAAATAATAATCGTGTTCGTTGTTTGCAAAGGTTGTAGCATAGCGCCACGAATTGTATAGCCATTTGGCGAGTCAATATTAAGCTCATATTTGAGGTTTTTGTTATACCATGCTTCATCAAAGCGCTGTGCAGATGTTTCACGCTCACGTACAAATTCAGGGTCTTTTTTAGGAATGTACATAATTCTGTTAGAGAGGGCAAAGCCAAATAGTCCAGCTGCTGCAGCCGCAAGCGTTGTTGTAATGCCAGAGAATAGGAGCGTTTTCTTTTTCATGGTAATACCTCCACTATCTTTAATCGTACTTATTAACAATCAGTAGGGATAAACTTCCACTGATTGAAGGTTCATCTTATATGTTACACCATTTTTGGAAAAACTGCGATAATTTCGATGATCGAAAATGAAGCAAACATTTGGTAAAATATATGTATGCTCTTGGCATAATGGTTTTTCATAAAGGGATAAGGGGAGACATGACATGACAAATGAAGTAGTAATTGTAAGCGCTGTACGCACAGCTATTGGCTCATTTCAAGGAACATTAAAGGATGTGCCAGCCACAACTTTAGGTAGTATTGTTATTAAGGAAGCTTTAGCACGTGTGGGTATAGTGGGTGAGCAAGTGGACGAAGTCATTATGGGGAATGTTTTATCTGCTGGGCTTGGTCAAAATCCAGCTCGTCAAGCAGCAATGGCAGCAGGCTTACCACAAGAAGTATCTGCATTAACGATTAATAAAGTATGTGGCTCAGGCTTAAAGGCTGTTCATTTAGCAACACAAGCTATTTTAGCAGGTGATGCAGACATTATCGTTGCTGGTGGCTTTGAAAATATGAGTCAAGCTCCGTATTTGTTGAAAACAGCACGAGAAGGCTTTCGTATGGGAGATCAAAAAGTAGTTGATTCGATGATTCACGATGGCTTGTGGTGTGCATTCAACGATTATCATATGGGCATTACAGCGGAAAATCTATGTGATGCTTACCACATTTCACGTGAAGAGCAAGATGCTTTTGCTGCACGTTCGCAACAACGGGCAGAAGCAGCGATTCAAGCAGGTAAATTTGATGATGAAATTGTGGCTGTAGAAATTCCGCAGCGTAAAGGGGAGCCACTTGTTTTTGAGAAGGATGAATTCCCACGTGCAGGTGTAACGGTGGAGGCGTTAGGCAAATTGCGCCCAGCCTTTAAAAAGGACGGTTCTGTGACAGCAGCGAATGCATCAGGGATTAATGATGGTGCAGCAGCGGTTGTAGTGATGTCAAAAGCGAAGGCGGAGGAGCTAGGTATTCAACCAATGGCAACCATTGCAGCGAATGCAAGTGCAGGTGTTGATCCTGCTCTCATGGGGATAGGACCAGTTGCAGCGGTGAAAAAAGCATTAACAAAAGCGAATACCGTACTAGCAGATATTGATTTAATCGAAGCGAATGAAGCATTTGCTGCACAATCAATTGCTGTTGATCGCGAATTGCAGTTCAATCATGATAAACTAAATGTCAATGGGGGCGCAATTGCACTTGGTCATCCAATTGGTGCAAGTGGTGCACGTATTTTAGTGACGCTTTTACATGAGATGGCAAAGCGTGATGTGAAGATAGGTCTTGCCACATTATGTATCGGCGGTGGACAAGGTGTGGCGACAATTGTTGAACGCCCTTAAGTTAATAAGAAGGTGAAAATATGGCAAAAAAACAAAAACAACAACCAAGTAATACGAACACACTACCAAAGCAAGAGGCACTTACATTAGCAGACCAGCTTGGCGGCGATATTTTAGCAAAATTAAAAGCAGCAAAGCAGGAATTGACAGCGAAGGAACAAGTGGCAGAAGAAGAGCGTCAAGCGAAGCTAGCTTTTGAGCGTAAGCAACGAGAAAAAAATAAATCCTTTGAAGAATTGTTAGATGAGTATGGAGATAAAGGTTCAAAATACTAATAATGATGAAATGAGCTAACAATAGGAAAAGTGGGTCCAGTCTATGGGCTCGCTTTTTTCGTGGTATTGAATATAGAAAAAGGCTCAATTAAAAACGTTCTTTTAAGACTTTACAATCTTTTGTTGTAAGTCATATGTCATGATATGTTTGTGGTGTAGTGAAAGGTTAATAGTCCTATTATGAAGAAACAGGTTAAATTAATTTAACGTCAAAGTTGCAAACTACTAGTTAGTAAAATAGGAATTTAGGGTATACTAACTATAATAAATAAGTACTTATTAGTTGGGAGTGAGTAAGAATGGACAATGCACGTTATCAACAAATGATTTATAAAAGAATACATGATTATATGGAAAAATGGAGTCAAACACCATTTGTTATAGAAAAAGAAATCTATGCTTTTCTGCATAGTTTAAAAGGAACAGCAGGATCAATTGGTCTGCCACAATTATCTGTTCTTGCTAGTGAAAAATTAAGCAGTTTAGATATGCAAAGTGAAAAACAATGGGCTACAGCCGAATGGCATGATTATTTAGCACCACTATTAGTACATGTGGAAACAGACCAAACAAATCATACTAGCATGCCAATCATAGAGCCTGTGGTACAAACGCATCAGCAAACAGGGGAACAAGAATTTATTTTGTTAATTGATGATGATATTGTCTTTATTTCTTATATGAAAAAGATTTTAGAGGAGCAAGGTTTTTCGGTGATGGTTGCCTATAATGGAAAACGTGGCTTAGAGCTAGTTTATGAAATTAATCCGACGATTGTTTTTTTAGATGTCATGCTACCAGATAAAAGTGGTTTCCACATTTTGAGAAATTTGAAAAGTATAAAAAAAGATCGCATGTTTGTGGCGATTATTAGTGCCAATGATTCAGATGAAAATAAAATTCAAGCCTATCGAATGGGGGCTATGGATTTTATAGCGAAACCAATTGATAAAGATTTATTAATCGCCTATGTTCACAATCGTTTAACTTACAAAAATGAGCTAGAGCGTTCTGTTATTTTGGATGAATTAACACAGACCTACAATCGCAAATTTATGAACAGCCAATTGCAAAAATTAATTAAGCAATACGAACGCCATGCAGAACTATTTTCCATTGCGATTGTCGATTTAGATTATTTCAAAAAGGTCAATGATACATACGGACATCTTATTGGTGATGAGGTATTAAAAGGCTTTGCTAACTTGGTGATGACGCTGAAGAGAGAACAAGATATCTTTTGTCGATATGGTGGAGAAGAGTTTGTCATCTTAATGCCGAAGACCAATTCAGAGGGCGCGTATATATTAGTGGAAAGGTTGCGTAAAGCAATGGAGGTCAAATTTTTCACAGCTAATAATACCTCCTTTCAAGTTACATTTTCAGCAGGTGTGGCGGAGACGATGGCAAAAAATTTGCATCCACAAAAACTGCTAGAGCAAGCAGACCAAGCATTGTATAAAGCAAAGCAATCAGGTCGAAATCAGACGATTGTTTTCAATTATTTAGCAGAAATCATTAAGAAACGTGTGCACATTAAAATTGTTGTTATTGATGATGCAGAAAATATCCGTGAGCTTGTTGTACGTTATTTTGAAAAATTGGGATTGAATGATGAATTTGATGTAGAGGTGATGTCTTTTGCCGATGGCGTGAGCTTTTTACAAGCGAGCTGGTATGCACTAGGCAGTAAATACATTATTTTATTGGATGCGAATATGCCAGAGATGGATGGTATTGAGGTATTGAAGCAAATTCGCCAACAGTATAAATCAAGAGATGTCATTGTCTCTATTTTAACGGATCGTGAGGAAGATGAACTTGTTTTACAAGCATTGGAAAATGGAGCCAATGATTATATTATCAAGCCATTTGATATTGCAGATGTATCGAATAAATTAGTCAATTTAATTAATCGTTTATTTGTCTAGGGGGGCGGAGTATGACAAGAATTTTAATCGTAGATGATGAAGAAATTTTACGCATGTTGATTTATGATACGTTAGAAGGATTGGGCTATGAAGTAGATGAAGCAGCTGATGGACAAGAGGCTTTAGAAAAAGTAGTGGAACATACCTATGATTTAATGATTTTAGATTATATGATGCCAAACTTAACAGGTATTGAGGTACTTGAACAGCTACCAGCACATATCCATTTTCCAATTTTGATGTTATCCGCTAAATCACAAGAAGAGGATCGGCAATTTGTGTTGCAAAAAGGGGCACATTATTTTATGGCCAAGCCCTTTAGTCCAAGTGAGCTGCTCCAAATAGTGGAGGAGATTTTGCATGCCTAAATCGACAGCCTTTTTGAAAAGAAGCATTCGTGGTCGTTTTTTTCAAATGCTATTTTGGTTAACAGCAACATTTTTTATATGTGTCATTGCCTTTTATTTATACGTTGACCAACAAAATAAGCATTTACAAACACAGCGTGAGCATTTAACGGAAAAATTAGAAATTGTAGCTGGAATGCAAGAGCATTTTATTGGTATTTCTTTTCGTTCTAGAGGGTACTATGCTTTTCAAAACAAGCAGGAATTAGCCTTATTATATAAAGAATTACGCAGTTTTGAGGAGCTATTGGAGCAATTTTCACGTTTGAAGCTGTCTGAGGAAGAACAGAAACTATATAGTGAGCTCGTTCAATTTCTTGAAAATTACCAAACAGCTATTTTGCCAAAGACGGTTAGCTATGTTGAAAATAATGATTATGAATCGTTAAGAAAAATTTCTAATAGTGGCACAAATGATTTATTTAATGAGTTTGTTGCTTATACGAAAGAATATCAGGAAAAAACTGAAACAGAGCGTACACAACTGTTTAATGACACGATTACACAAGGTCAAATGTTTACGATGCTAGCAGTTTTGTTGAGCGTTTTGATTTTAATAGCTGTTAGTTTAATGATGCGTAAAGTGTTGAAAAATTTAATCCAGCCGATTGAGCAACTAACAAGTGTGACAAATGATTTTACAGTTGGTCAGCCTTTTGAGATACGCAACCTTGTCGTTAGAGAAGATGAATTTAGCACATTAGCGAGTTCCTTTTATAAAATGGTTCAGTCTATTCAGGAAAAAGAGGAAGTATTAACAACGCAAAATGAGGAACTCGTAGCACAACAGGATGAGCTACAAGATAAGCAAATTCAATTGCAAGATTCCTTAGATCAATTAGAAAAATATAATGCACTTAATCATGTATTAACCTTTACATTGGAAAAGCAAGATTTAGCAGACACACTTCATCGTTATTTAGGTGATCTTTATACGTTTGATATTAATATATTTTACTGGTTAGAGAGTGATATTTATGCAGCAAAAGGTGTATCTCCACAATCAGCTAAAAAAATTATTGAAAATTTAGATATTGATAAACGGACGAGATTAATAGAGGAAAAAATCTTTATTATTACGAGAGAGGTGCAGCCAGACGAGTATCATATTGCGAAACAGCGCTATTATTGTTATGACTTGTATGCAGCTGTGTTAAATAAAGAAGGCGATTTAGTAGCGGTTATGATGGCGACAAGAGAAGGTTATCCATTTACACAAGATGATACACGAAGTTTGGCTGGTATACTTAATCGTGTGTCGATTGCCTTTGAGCGAATTTTAATGTATGAAGCTGTAGAAAAAGCAAGACAATTAAATCAAAATATTATTGATAATGTGAGTGAAGGCATTCAATTAGTGAATAAAACAGGCGATGTTATTTTGATTAATGAGGCATTATGTCAATTAGCACACTATGAAAACAACGCTATTGAACAGCCATTGCGACAAGATGATTGGTTACAACATTTACAACAGCTTTGTGATGAGCCACAAGTATTGCATGAATTTTTTGAAACGGCTGTGATGGAGGCTTTTCAAGGAAGCCGGAAATTACGATACTCTATTGTAGGAGAGATGCCTATATTTATCGAAATGTATGCTACTAGTATATATGAGGGTAATGAAAAAGTAGGCACAATGTTTGTACATCGAGATATTACGAAAGAATACGAAATTGATCAAATGAAATCGGAATTAGTGAGCACCGTCAGTCATGAATTGCGCACACCGTTATCCAGTGTACTAGGCTTTACTGAGCTACTATTGACGAAAAACTTACATCAAGATCGACAGCAAAAATATATTGAAACGATTCATAAGGAAGCATTGCGTCTTACGAATTTAATCAATGATTTCTTAGATTTGCAGCGCATGGAATCAGGGAAGCAGCAGTATAATATGCATACTCTTTCTATAAATGAAATGGTATTTGAATTGGTCAATCGTCATCGCCATGAAAAAAAGCATACCGTACATGTTATCGACAAAGCACAGGATGTACAAGTACGAGGAGATGAGGAACGACTTGTACAAGTATTTATTAATCTAATTGGCAATGCGATTAAATTTTCACCAAATGGTGGAGATGTTATTATCACGCTTGAAAATAAAGAAAATATGTTGCAAGTGAGTATTCAAGATGAAGGTATTGGTATTCCTTCACAGGAAATTGCCCAATTGTTCCGCAAGTTTAAGCGCATAGATAATAGTGCTAGAAGAACGATTGGTGGTACTGGCTTAGGGCTAGCCATTTGCCAAGAAATCATTACGAGACATCGAGGGCAAATTTGGTTGGAATCAGAAGAAGGGAAAGGGACGACTGTTCACTTTACATTACCATTAGAGAATCATGTAGAAAAGATAAGCGAGCAGGCAAACGAGCAATCTTTGAATGTAATCCTTGTGGAGGATGATTGGAGCTTGGCATTACTTTTAAGCGAGGAATTTAAAAGCAAAGGCTTGAATGTCATTCACCATTATGATTTACAGCGCGCCTATGAGGATGCATGTACAATTCCATTAGTCGGTATTGTCATTGATTTAATGTTGACGGATAGTACAGAAGATGGCTGGTGGCTAATAGAGCAATTGAAAACGTCCGAACAAACGCGTCATATCCCGATTATCATTTCTTCTGCATTAGATGAGGCGAAAGATAAAGTAGCGCACTATGGGATAGCGAAATACTTTACAAAGCCCTACTCACCAGAAGAATTATCTAGCGTATTATTAACCTTTTTAGAGGATGTTTAAATAAAAGGCTGTGGAGAAAGTAATCTACTTCTCGACAGCCTTTTCATATGGTTATCGTATACGCTCTTTTCGATTTTTAATCAGTAATAGGATACAGGTGAAACAGAAAGCACCTACAGTATCTACCACAACATCCTGCCAGCTCATGATACGTCCAGGTGTAAAGCTTTGCCGAAATTCATCTACAACGGCAATCAGCATTGTACTGACAATTGTGCCTATTGCAGCATATCGACGTTTCCCCCATACGAAATAAATGGCAAGTGCAATACAGCCGAAGCCTAAAAAATGTGTGAGCTTGCGTAGTAAAAATTCCACAAAGCGAAAATAACCACGTTCTTCAATCGAAACGACTGTATCCCAATAAGGAATTTTCAACACGGATAACTGTTGTTCAAAAGGCTTATGCGCTAAAACATCCTCTAATTCAGGTAGAATGGATTGCTGCTCATACGTCATGCTAGAGGAAATGATGAGTATGATGATGACAAGGAGCAGAAATAGCCACTTTTTCATCGATGCTCGCTATAATGCTCGATTTTTGTAGCATGATTGACAGTAGAAAAGTCCGTGATGGCCGCTACTTTTTCATAAGCCGCCAATGTTTGAGCAAGTTGCTGTGGTGAACTTGCCCCAATAACGGTGGAGGCAATGGCTGGTTCTTTTAAATTAAAGGCAAGTGCAAGTGCATGTAAGTCATCGTAAGTAGTAGTGAGTGCTGTTAAAGCCATATGCAATTCTTCCTGTGTGTAGCTGTTATAGCTTTGTGTAGCTTGTAAACGCTCCTGCCATTTCATTGTCAACAGCCCTTTTGCCACCGTCCCACGTGTGACAATGGATGCACCTGTTGAGGCGATAAAATCGAACCACTCTTCAGGGCGACGATCTAAGAGACTGTATTGCATCATGACACTTTTAGCTGAACTCGCTGGTAAAAAACGATGTAACACATTTGGGCGAATAGAGGAAATGCCATATTCGCGAATTGTGCCTTCTTTTTTGAGACTTTCAAATGCCTCGATAATATCATCCCATTGATCTTCCATTGTGCCACCATGTAATTGATAAACATCGAGATAATCTGTTCCTAAGCGCTTTAAGCTAGCATATACTGCCTCTTTTATATAATTAGGAGAGGCATCCCAACACCAACCATTTTTGTCCGCTGTCCAACGATTACCCACTTTTGTGGCAAGTATGATATTCTGTCGGCGTTTGCCAAGAATTTGACCAATTATTTCTTCATTTGTACCAAAATCATATAAATCAGCGGTATCAATATAATTAATGCCCGCATCGAGTGCCATATCAATGATTGTTGCTGCTTTGTGCTTATCTGTTGAAAGAGACATGCCACCTAAACTAATTTCAGAAATATGTAAATCACTTGAACCAAGCTGTCTTTTTTTCATCTGAAAGCCCTCCTTTTGTATGTACTAATGGTACAATGAACATATCTCAAGAACAAGTGAGGGCGCTATGTATGAAAAAATTTGAAGAACTAACGATTACCACAACACCTATTTATGATGGGAAAGTGATTAAGTTGCAGGTGGACGATGTAACATTACCAGATGGCAAGATAGCGAAGCGCGAAATTGTGAAACATCCTGGCGCAGTCGCTATTATTGCGATAACAGAGGAAGGTAAATTGGTACTTGTTGAACAATATCGTAAAGCATTAGAGCGGTCAATTATTGAAATTCCAGCAGGTAAAATAGAGGCTGGTGAAGAACCTATTGTCACAGCACGTCGTGAATTAGAGGAAGAAACGGGTTATGGGGCAAAGCATTTTACGTATTTACAGAGCTTCGCGACATCCCCAGGTTTTGCTGATGAAATTATTCATCTATTTGTCGCAAAGGATTTATATCAACTTGAGCAGAAAGCAGCTTTAGATGAGGATGAATTTGTAGAGCTTTTAGAGATAACATTAGAGGAAGCGCAGCAAATGGTGGCGGAGGAGCGCATTTATGATGCGAAAACAGCCTTTGCTGTTCTTTGGCTAGCTCTACAAAATCGTTAGCATAATAGAGAAGGACGAGCATAAGCTGTACAAACCTTGTGAAAAAGGAGTATGCCTATGTCTCGAACTGTCTCTATATGTTACCACGCCTCGATACTTGCGGTAAGCTTTGTCTGTGGCGTTGTTCTCTTTCATATTATTGGTAGCCAAAATGCTGAAGCGTTTATTACATGGATAGAGCCTCGTTTAGTAGATGAGGACAAGCAGACCATTATACGTTTGCTATTGCCTGTAGCTGTTTCAATCGCACTTATTTTATTGCTTGCGACACACAGTATTTTGAAGGTTTTTGTGCGTGTTACAGTCGCCATACGTGCTACTTTTTTTGGCTTTAGCTCCGTTTTTTTGTTGCAAAAACTTGAGGCATTTTGGCGTTATACGATTTGGTGGTTCCCATTTCAGCTTATCTATTGTATATTATTGCTAATGTTAAGTTCTTTGCTTGTCCCTATATGGTCAAAAAGAAGAATCGGTAAGCCTGTAAAAAGCCAAGCAGTCGTTGTTCATTTTATAGCCTTCTTTATTGTGATGGTGGCAGAATTTATCGTTCTTGTATATGTGCTAAAATAGTAGTTATAATATAAGGAAAGCAATTTTAATAGCTTGTCATGAGATTTATTCCTTTGTTATAATGGAGTAAGTTTAGGAGGGCGTCACATGGAAAGCCGAATCGATCGAATTAAAAAGCAGTTGCATAGTGCTAGCTACAAGCTGACGCCGCAGCGAGAAGCGACTGTTGCTGTATTGCTTGAGCATGAGGAAGACCATTTAAGTGCAGAAGATGTTTATCTATTAGTAAAAGAAAAAGCACCTGAAATTGGTCTTGCAACTGTTTATAGAACATTAGAGTTACTGACGGAACTGAAAATTGTCGATAAAATCAATTTTGGCGATGGTGTATCACGCTATGATTTACGTCAAGAAGGAGCAGCGCATTTCCATCATCACCTTGTTTGTGTTGAATGTGGTGCTGTAGATGAAATTCAGGAAGATTTACTAGAAGATGTAGAAGCAATTGTAGAAAAACGTTGGAATTTTATTATTCAAGACCATCGCCTCACATTTCATGGTATTTGCTGGCGCTGTCATGATAAAAATGACGACACAACTGAAAAACAAGAATGAGAAACTGTCTGCTTAAATCTTATGGATTGAGGCAGGCAGTTTTTGTTTTTTGTTACAAAGGGCTGTACAGGAGCACAATGACTGCTAGCATGTTAAAATAGGAAATAATGGGCAATGAGAGGTGCGAGTATGACAGAATTTCAATATGCTGTAGCGGATTATATTCATTTTTTGCAAGTAGAGCGACAATTAGCTGATAATACATTAACATCCTACCGTCGGGATTTAGAAAACTATACGTACTTTTTACAGGATGTAGAAGGAATGACCGATTTTCAGGGGGTAGAAAGAATGACGATTTTGCGTCATTTAGAGCAGCTTCGTATACAAGGGAAGACAAGTCGCACAGTGGCACGTCATATTTCTTCCATACGTAGCTTTCACCAATTTTTACTGAGAGAAAAGCGTACAACATCAGACCCGACAGTGCATTTAGAAATGCCTGCTATCGAGCAAAAGCTACCGAATACGTTAGCAATCGCTGAAATTGATGCATTATTAGCTACACCAAATCGCAGTAAACCACAGGGCATTCGTGACATAGCCATGCTGGAATTGCTATATGGTTCAGGGATGCGTATTAGTGAATGTATTGCTTTAGATTTAGCGGATATTCATTTGACAATGGGCTTTGTGCGTGTCTTTGGTAAAGGGGGCAAG
Organism: Lysinibacillus piscis; assembly: GCF_026012395.1. GTDB lineage: Bacteria > Bacillota > Bacilli > Bacillales_A > Planococcaceae > Lysinibacillus > Lysinibacillus piscis. The sequence goes on along the minus strand of NZ_BRZA01000001.1, from coordinate 329,578 downwards.
GAGCGTATTATTCCTTTAGGACGCAGTGCTTTACAAGCATTAAGCAGTTATTTAGAGGGGGCAAGGGGGCAGCTTCAAGGCAAATACCCGAAAACAGATGCTTTTTTTATTAATCAGCGTGGTAAACGTTTAACAAGGCAAGGTTGTTGGAAATTAATAAAAGAGCATGCACTAAAGGCGGGCATTCAACATGAGCTGACACCACATACATTACGTCACACCTTTGCTACTCATTTAGTAGAGAACGGTGCTGATTTACGTGCTGTGCAAGAGATGTTGGGTCATGCAGATATTTCGACAACGCAAATTTATACACATATTAGTAAAACTCGTTTATCAGAAGTTTATAAACAATTTCATCCACGTGCATAAAATTTAATTTAGTCAGATGTCTGACCTTTATTTTTGTGCTCTCTATTGGTAAAATAAACGTATCGTTTAAAATAGTATGACAGGTAGAAGAAAAGAGGAGGAAATAGGATGAGTAAACCGTTTAAAAAAGTACATGTTGTTGTAATGGATTCAGTTGGTATTGGGGAAGCACCTGATGCAGCTAAATTTGGAGATGTAGGCTCACATACACTGGGTCATATCGCTGAAAAAATGAATGGGCTTACAATACCGATGATGGAGTCTTTCGGCTTAGCGAATATTGAGCCATTACAAGGAGTAGCGGCAACAGCTACACCAAAAGCTTATTATGGCAAAATGCAAGAGGCATCTGTTGGGAAAGATACGATGACAGGGCATTGGGAGATTATGGGGTTGAACATTGATAAGCCGTTTAAGGTGTATCCAGATGGCTTCCCTGCTGAGCTAATTGCTGAACTTGAAAAACGTACAGGCCGTAAAGTGTTATGTAATCAACCTGCAAGTGGTACACAAGTGATTGATGATTACGGTCCAGAGCATATGGAAACAGGCGCACTGATTGTTTATACATCTGCTGACCCTGTACTACAAATTGCTGCACATGAGGAAATCATTCCATTAGATGAATTATATAAAATTTGTGAAATTGCACGTGAATTAACATTGCAGCCTGAATACTTAGTAGGGCGTGTTATAGCACGTCCATTCATTGGCACACCAGGACATTTTGAGCGCACACCAAATCGTCATGACTATGCGTTAAAGCCATTCGGTCGCACAACGATGGATGAGCTAAAAGATGCTGGGTTAGACGTTATTGCGATTGGTAAAATTTCAGATATTTTCAATGGTGAAGGCATTACAGATGCCGTACGTACGAAAAATAATATGGACGGTATGGATAAGTTTGCAGAAGTGGTACGTCGTGATTTCCACGGAATTAGTTTCTTAAATTTAGTAGATTTTGATGCGAATTTCGGACACCGTCGTGACCCACTAGGATATGGTCAAGCATTAGAGGAATTTGATGCACGTCTACCTGAAATTTTAGAAGCGTTGACAGAGGATGACGTATTGATGATTACAGCTGACCACGGCAATGATCCGACATTCCATGGTACAGACCATACACGTGAATATGTACCATTATTAGTATACTCACCACGCTTTACTGGTGGTCATGAGCTAGCACTACGTGAAACATTTGCGGATATTGCTGCAACGATAGCTGAAAACTTCGATGTAGCCGCACCAGCATTTGGTACAAGTTTCTTAGGGAATTTGAAATAAGGGGGATACACATATGAATATGGCACAGCTGTTTGAGAAGAAGAAGCATGGCCAAGCATTATCACAAGAAGAAATCGAGTATTTTGTAGCAGGCTATACAAATGGCTCGATTCCTGATTATCAAGCAAGCTCTTTGTTAATGGCGATTCGTTTAATGGGGATGACTGATGATGAGACATTTTATTTAACGAAGGCGATGATTGAATCAGGTGATGTCATTGATTTAACATCGATTGAAGGCTTTAAAATTGATAAACACTCAACAGGCGGTGTTGGCGATAAAGTGACATTGATTGTCACACCAATTATTGCTGCCCTTGATATTCCAGTAGCGAAATTTAGCGGTAAAGGCTTAGGCATTACAGGTGGAACGATTGATAAATTAGAGTCTATTCGTGGCTTCAAAACAGAGCTATCTTCACAGGAATTTATCGACAATGTCAACAAACATAAAATTGCCGTAGCGGGTCAAACAGGCAATCTTGTGCCAGCAGACAAAAAACTGTATGCTTTGCGTGATGTGACAGGGACAGTGGATTCAATTCCATTAATTGCTGCTTCCATTATGAGTAAGAAAATTGCTAGTGGTGCAGATGGCATTGTTTTAGATGTGAAATGTGGTTCAGGAGCCTTTATGAAAACAGAGGAAGAAGCACAACGCTTAGCAGAAACAATGACAGCGATTGGTGAAAAGCTAGGACGTAAGGTGATTGCCCATATTAGTGATATGGACAATCCACTTGGCAAAATGATTGGCAATAAACTTGAGGTGGTAGAAGCCTATGCTTTATTGAAAGGGCAGATGGATGAAACACATGTAGATTTAGTGGACGAATGTGTAGTCATTGCCTCACTTATGTACCAAATTGCAGCTGGTGTTGATGAAAAAACGGCTACTGAAGCGGTACGTGGTGTATTAGCAGATGGCTCGGCTGCTGCTAAATTTGAAGAATTTATCGTAGCACAAGGTGGCGATATGGCGGATATTTTCCAACAGGAAACGGCACATCAAGTAGCGATTCAAGCGAAAGTAGCGGGTACTGTGGAAACAATTAATGCGTTATTGATTGGCGAAGCAAGTGTTGGTCTTGGTGCAGGCCGTGTGACAAAGGAATCCGCATTAGATTATGATGCAGGGATTCAATTAGCAGCAAAAAAAGGTGATGTTGTAGCAATAGGCGATACAATTGCTTATTTATATGCCAACAATGCGATTGATGTAGATACAATCGATAAAGTACAAGCAGCTTATCAAATTGGATAAATGGAAAAAGGAATCTTCAGTGATGGAGATTCCTTTTTTTATGCATGTGAGGGATAGACAGGTATGTTTAAAATATGCAAATTTCTCCTATACTGTGGCTAGAAGTATGTCGAATGGTCACTATTTCGCAAGACTGCGCACTAGTCTTGTCAATGGCAAGGATTTAGGATAGCGCATGTGGAATTGCATGATGAGGAGGCGATGTGCATGCAATTTCAATTAGAAATGGTGACAAGGGAAACAATTGTTATACGTTTATATGGGGAGCTCGACCATCATGCAGTGGAACAAATTCGAGAGAAGATTTCCACAGCGATTTTTCAAGGAGCTGTATCCACGATTATTTGGAATCTAGAAGGATTGTCCTTTATGGATAGCTCTGGTGTGGGCTTAGTCCTTGGACGTATGCGTGAACTAGAGACTGTTGCAGGTCGCACCATTTTGCTCAATCCATCTGCAACAATGCGCAAGGTATTTCAGTTTTCAGGTTTAGGCAAGTGGATGATGGAAGCAACAGAGGAAGAAGCGATTAACCATGTGAGGGGGATTGTCAATGGATAATGAAATGACATTAACGTTTGTAGCAATTAGTGAAAATGAGGCATTAGCACGTATAGCGGTCACAGCATTTATTGCCCAGCTTGACCCAACAATTGATGAGCTATCGGAGTTTAAAACGGTTGTTTCAGAGGCTGTGTCCAATGCGATTATTCATGGCTATGAAGAGGACGGACAAGGGCTAGTCACACTTCATGCAAAGCGTGAGGATGATGTGATTACTGTATCGGTGATGGATAAAGGAATGGGTATTGAGGACGTTAGCCGTGCGATGGAGCCGTTATTTACAACAAAAAGTGAAATGGAACGTTCAGGTATGGGCTTTACCATTATGGATAGTTTCTCTGACCAGTTAACAGTTATTTCAAAATGGCAGGAAGGTACAACTGTCACGTTTACGAAAAAATTTTATTCGGTTCGTATGCCAGTGATGTGAGGCGAGCACTGTGAAGCCATTAGAACAGTCGTCCGATAAGCTATTGTCACAGGAAGAAATGCGTATTTTTATTGCACGTGCACAGCAGGGCGATCAAGAGGCTCGTAAACAAATGATTGAAGGGAATACGAGGCTTGTTTGGTCCATCGTCCAGCGCTTTGCATCAAGAGGCGTTGAATTGGAGGATTTATTTCAGATTGGCTGTATAGGACTGATGAAGTCTGTAGACAAATTTGATTTATCATATGAGGTTAAATTTTCGACCTATGCTGTACCGATGATTATTGGAGAAATTCAGCGGTTTTTACGGGATGACGGAATGGTGAAGGTCAGTCGCTCCATTCGTGAATTGAACTTTAAAATTCGTCATGCCACCGATGAGTTTATGAAAACGAATGAGCATCCGCCTACGATTTATGAGCTTGCCCACATTTTAGGTGTAACGGCTGAGGACATTGTGACAGCGTCTGATGCGATGCGGGATCCTGCTTCCTTACATGAGCAATTGTACGAAAGTGAAGGAGATTCCATTACATTGATGGACCAAATGAAGGATGAAAAATCGGAGCAGCCGTTTGATTATATTCCGTTAAAAGAAGTACTGACAAGACTTGAACCACGGGAACAAGCGATTATTTATTTACGCTATTTCTCAGATTGTACACAAACGGAAATTGCAAATCGACTTGGTATTTCACAAGTGCAAGTATCACGTCTTGAGAAAAAGATTCTTGCCCAATTAAAGGGCTGGATGGCGACAAGTGCAACACTTGAACAGGACGAGCTATAGAGAGAGGGGAGGCATAACGTCTCCCCAAAAAGAAATCATAAAGAGAATGGTGACAGCATGACAAATCAATTATTTCACAACTTAGAAGAAGCCGAAATTTTTATGAAGGAACAGTTTGGTGATGGTGAGTCCTTTGATGTAAGCATTAAGCATGTATTTATTAAAGATTTACCTGTTTTATGCACATATATCTCAGGCTTAGTGGATAGTGCTATTTTAGCACAGCTATTATCCAGTATGCTACCAGATGAAGATGTGTCCATAGAAGATGAAAAAGAGTATTTTGAAGTCTATTTTAATTTTCAAGGGCGTTCAGAGGGAACAGAACGTAAAGCATTTTTATTAGCCATTTTAAGTGGACAAGTGACGTTTGTGACTAAAAATGGCTATTGCTATGTAGCGGAAATTCGTGATTATCCAGGACGTTCCCCTGAAGAACCTGATAATGAAAAGGTAATCCGTGGTTCACGAGACGGTTTTGTCGAAGGAATTACACAAAATACAGCATTGGTTCGTAGACGGATTCGTAATAGTAATTTACGCTTTGAGCTACATAAAGTATCAAAAATTGGTCAAACAGATGTTGCTTTGGCCTTTATGAAGGATATTGCCAATGATGAAATACTGGATAAATTACGTCGCCGTCTTGAGCAAATTCACCATGATGGTTTAACGATGGCAGATAAATCACTAGAAGAATGGCTTTTTAAACAGAAATTTCATCCAGTGCCGTTTGTGCGCTATACAGAGCGTCCTGATATTGTCGCAGCACATCTACTTGAGGGACATATTGCGATTATGGTAGATACATCACCTTCTGTTATGATTGTACCTGCTACCATTTTTCATTTATTACAACATGCAGAAGAGTACCGGCAAGCCCCTGCAGTTGGTACGTTTGTCCGTTTTATGCGTTACTTCGGTGCGCTATCGGGCTTGCTATTATTGCCATTATGGTATGTATTTGCTACAAATCCAGACTTATTGCCTGAGAAACTCGCCTTTTTAGGGGCAGAGGAAAAGTCACATGTTCCATTATTATTGCAATTGGTCATTGGGGATATGGGCATTGAATTTTTACGGATGGCTGCCATTCATACCCCCTCTCCGTTATCAACCGCAATGGGACTTGTGGCAGGTGTTATTATTGGGCAAATTGCCATTGATGTAGGGCTATTCTCATCCGAAGTTGTATTATATACAGCTGTAGCAGCGATTTTAACGTTTATCATACCATCTTATGAATTAAGCATTTCCATTAAGCTTTTCCGTTTATTACTTTTATTAATGACAGGTTTATGGGGAGTGAATGGTTTATTTATCGGTATTTTTATTTTGTTCACCTATTTATGCTCATTACGTCCAATGCAAGCGCCATATTTATGGCCACTTGTACCGTTCTTTCCAAAGGCAATGCTGCGTGTATTAGTTCGTTTCCCGATGACAGCAGATGCGTTAAGACCATATGTAACCGCTTCAAAGCAGCGAAGAAGGTCATAGAAGGCATTGCGCTCGTTTTTCGCATATGATAAAGTTCACTTTATAGTATTTTTTGATTTTTCTCTTTATTCAGCAAAGAGAAAAATTAAAAATAAAATGGTGAAAAGGGAGCGGTACATATGCATTTATATGGCACACAAGCAATTTCTGAAGAAGGACATTTAACGATTGGACAAGTGGATACATTAACATTAGCGGAACAATATGGGACACCGTTATTTGTTTATGATACAGCATTGATTCGTAAACGTGCACGAGGCTTTATGGAGACATTTCACAAGCTTGGTGTAAAGGCAGAGGTGGCTTATGCGTCAAAGGCATTTGCATGTGTAGCAGTGTATCAATTGGCAGCAGAGGAAAATCTATCATTGGATGTTGTGTCTGGTGGCGAATTATTTACAGCATTGAAAGCAGGTTTTCCAGCAGAACGTATTCATTTCCATGGTAACAATAAAAGTATTGCTGAATTAGAGCTGGCTTTTGATTCACAAATTGGCTGTATCGTTGTCGATAATTTTTATGAAATTCAGCTGTTGAAAGAAATTTCAGAGCGCCGTGAACAAAAAATGCGCATTTTATTGCGTGTGACACCAGGAGTTGAAGCACATACACATGACTTTATTACAACGGGGCAAGCTGATTCTAAATTTGGCTTTGATTTGAACAATGGTCAAGCTGATGAGGCATTCCAACAAACGTTTAACCATGCTTATTTAGAGCTACTTGGCTTGCACTGTCATATCGGCTCACAAATTTTTGACACAGCAGGCTTTGGCTTAGCGGGTGAAAAGCTGATTGATAAAATTGCGGATTGGCATAAAACACACAAATTTACATGTACTGTGTTAAACTTAGGTGGGGGCTTCGGTATTCGTTACACAGAAGAGGATACACCACTTGAGCCACAAGTATATGTAGAAGATATGATTACGGTTGTGAAAAATAAAGCAGCGATGCTTGGTTTAGTGATGCCAGAAATTTGGATTGAGCCAGGTCGCTCGCTTGTTGGTGATGCAGGTACATCCCTTTACACAATCGGTTCACAAAAAACAGTGCCAGATGTGCGAAAATATATTGCAGTCGATGGAGGCATGAGCGATAACATTCGTCCAGCGCTCTATGATGCAAAATATGAGGCTGTCATTGCAAGTAAGGCACATGCACCAAAAAGTGAGACATATACAGTAGCTGGTAAGTTATGTGAATCTGGTGATAAATTAATTATCGATGCAAAGTTACAAGAAGCAGCTTCTGGCGATGTATTGGCCATTTTCTGTACAGGTGCATATGGCTATTCAATGGCTAGCAATTACAATCGTGTGCCACGTCCAGCAGTCGTGTTTGTGGAAGATGGACAACACCAATTAGCAGTCCGCCGTGAAAGCTATGAGGATCTTGTACAAAACGATCTCCCGTTAACATTAAAAAAGGATGAGTCAATGTGAGAAAAAATAAGTGGGTATTACTAGTATCTATGACGGCTTTTATTATTTTATGGGGCGTTGTTTATTGGGTATTAGCAGCTCAGGGGATTCTTGGACCTAATTCGTAAAAGTAGACTTGCGGGAAGTGTATAAATCGTGTAGGATAATCAAGGATTATGTACAGTGAGAAAAAGAGGGAATAGACAACTATGTTAATTCGATATAAGAAGGCTTTCGAGAAAATTGCCATGGGCTTGCTCTCGTTTATGCCGAATGAAAAAGACATAAAAAAACTGACAGGAACGATTCATTCCTATGAAAACGATGATCAGTGGGTCTTGTATTTATGGAAAAAAAATGATGAATATATAGGGATTGTTGGTCTTCTTGTAGATGACCAAAATATCGCTACCGTTCAACATGTTTCTGTCGTTCCATCTTACAGAGGTGAAGGTGTTGCAAAGCAAATGCTACAGGAAGTAGTGGAGCTTGGGCAATATCAGGATGTACATGCAACAGATGAAACACGTCAACTTGTCCAAAAGTGTATAGATTGTACGGAAGAAAAAGCAGACGATTAAAGACGTCTGCTTTTTCTCATAGTGTTGAAAAACAAAATGATCAATGACATGTTTGTGAAAAGGGAGAAAGGATTTGTAGATAAATGATTGAAAGATACCTTTTTGCTATGGACCTCCTCCTTCTTCAACAACAGAAAGTACGAGCTTTGTATCCATTATTTTACTAGTGATAATAAAAGTAGTAACTATTCACGCTATTGCGATTGCCATAAAGAATGGTTTCTTCACCATTCAAATAGGAAGAACCTTCTCTATTCTTCTTTCAAAGTAGCAGTAAGAAGAAGTTATTTCATTCACTATTGCCAACTATCGAACGCTTTTGCAGAATAATTGATTGGAGTGGAGCCAACGTGACTCCTAGGGGACCGAGCGTCACAGATGAGACCCTGGAGCGAACGCAGTAAGTGAAGCGGCTCATCGGACGCCCCCTGGAAAGCACGTTGGCGGAACGGAAATCAACCCTCGCTTTGCTCAAAGTACTTTTTCTGCTATTGACATCATCTTTTTGCAACAACATGAGAAAAAGCAGACGATTAAAGACGTCTGCTTTTTCTAATATTGTTGTATAACAAAGATGTCAATAGCAATTTTGTGAAGGGATTTCCGTTCCAGGCTACTTGCTTTGTTGCTGACGCTACGCTTTCGCACAGAGTAAAAACTTCCTGTGGACGAGCGTCGAGCCGCTTCCCTCGCTCCGCTCAGTCCAGGGTCTCGTCTGTCTCGCTATCCCACGGGAGTCAAGTAGCCCTCCACTTCAATCCATAAAAGTATTGTCTTTTTAGCAATCATTTTGCTAGCAACAATAACAGTCATGACTACTCATACCATTTATTCTTAATTATAGAGGATTATTTAAAAAATTTTAAATGAGGAAATTGGTAAATGCTTTTTTCAACATAGAGTAAAGTTAAATTATTCAGCTTACTCCTGCCAATAAAACAAGAAAGATACTTACTTTTGCAAAATGGTTGATTGGAGTGGAGCCAGTGTGACTCCTAGGGGATTGCGTATCACACAGGTGAAATTTTGAAGCCAATATGATGTGGGTCACAAAGGAGGCTGGGACTACTTCTGTCCCAGCCTTTTTCTTTCTTTGCTTTCTTGTCGCTCTGCAAGAATATGTGAACGATCTCGTAGCATATGTTTATGAAGAAGATAGTCAGTGTCGTGGGAGGGCAACGTTTGTATACGATTGCTTACAAGTGTCGATAAACGAGGAGATAGCACTAGTTGAAAAGATTGGAAAGGTTGATTTTCCTGAATAGCTGTTTGTGTATGTGTCAACTGCTCTAGCAACTGGTCATAATGGATTTCTTGAAAAAATAGATGCCCCTTATTGATACGAAAATTATGCTGTGCCTTCTCTAATATACGTAGCGCGCCAATTGTGTTGCCACGTCGCCAATGATAAAGACCTGTAGCGAGTTGTACATAACCAACAAGTGGATGCTGCTTTTCACCTTGAGCAATAGCTTTCCAATATTCCTCCAGCACTTCATGGCATTCAAAAAAATCTTGATTGCCATTGAAATAGGCGCAGTAATCAATAAATAAAGTATGATGCTGTGGGTGCATTTTAAGCTCCTTTCCACTATACTAAAAGAACATTAATTGTCAGGGTGGTAACAACATGTCTTATGAAGTAAAATTAGATGCCTTTTCAGGGCCTCTTGATTTATTATTGCATTTAATTCACAGATTGGAAATTGATATATATGATATTCCAATGGCAGAAATTACGCAACAGTATATTGACCATATCCATGCCATGCAGGTGCTTGAGCTCAATGAGGCAAGTGAATATTTAGTGATGGCGGCCACTTTATTAGCTATTAAAAGCCGTATGCTTTTGCCGATTCATGAAGGAGAGCTAGATGAGGCTGAGTTAGAGGTAGACGGGCTAGATCCACGGGAAGAACTGGTTCAACGCTTAGTCGAATATAAAAAATATAAAGAGGCAGCAGAAAGTTTACAGGAGCTTGAAACGAATCGGGCACAAGTTTTTACAAAGCCACCAACAGATTTGTCTGGGTTAACACCTGATGAGCAACTAGCGTTGTTTGATTTGAATGTCAATATTTATGATATGTTAGGTGCTTTTCAAAAGCTAATGCGCCGTAAAAAATTAAAGAAACCATTGAAAACAACCGTTACGAGACAGGAGCGTTCTGTGAGAGAGCAAATGCACTCCGTTGTGGCCTCATTACGTTTAACAGGAGGACGTGCATCCTTTTTCGAGTTATTTCCGTATGAAGATAAACCAACGCTCATTTTGACCTTTCTGTCGCTTCTCGAGCTAATGAAACGTCAAGTAATTATCGTCGAGCAAGGTGGTAACTTTGAAGAATTGACGGTCACGTTGCAAAAGGAGGATTGGCAAGATGACGAAAATATTGATGTTGCAGAGTAAAATAGAGGCTCTATTATTTGTTGTTGGGGATGATGGGCTAACAGTGAAACAATTAGCCGAACTTCTTGGTGAACAAGAGGCCGTTATCGTACAAGCAATAGAGGCATTATCCGTAGCTTATGAGGAAGATCAAGCAAGAGGAATTACAGTTAAAGAAATGGCTGGCGTTTATCAGCTAACGACGAAAACAGAGCAGGCAGAGACCATTCAACGACTTGTTGAAAATCCTACAGCACAGTCTTTATCACAAGCCTCTTTGGAAGTGCTAGCCATTGTTGCGTACAAGCAACCTATTACACGTATAGCGATTGAGGATTTGCGTGGGGTAAAATGTGAAAAGCCACTACAAACACTTGTATCGAAAGGGCTCATTAAAGAGGTAGGTCGTTCAGAAGGTACAGGACGAGCAATTTTATATGGAACGACAAAAGAATTTTTAAATTACTTTGGCTTGAAGAATATAGAAGAAATGCCACCATTGCCTGAAGAAGCAGCAGTGGAAGTAGAAGAAGAGACTGATTTATTTATGACGAAATTTCAAGAAACGTTTGGGGATGCTTAAAGCGATTTTTCATCCTGCGAAAATGTCTATGTGACCATCATCGTGTTGAGCTTAATCGATTTTTGATAGCGAGATAAACTGTAGGAAGAAGGAGTGGCTGCTTGCGTTGGTTCATGCGCTTCATCGTGTTAGCTTGTTTTTGTGTAATCATTTTGTTACCGTCAACAGCATTGGCGAGAGGTGGTAGTAGCTATGTTGTACTGGATGGTGATACAGGTCGTGTACTACTAGGTGAAAACAGTGATAGTCAATTACCAATCGCTAGTTTAACGAAAATTTGGACGGCATTAGTAGCGATTGAGAATAGTGATTTGCAGGATTTAGTCGTTATTTCTCCGAAAGCAGCGATGGCTGAAGGTTCGTCTATTTATTTACAGGCAGGGGAAACAGTGACTGTAGAGACATTGCTTTATGGTTTAATGTTACGTTCAGGCAATGATGCAGCAACTGCTTTAGCAGAGCATGTGGGTGGCTCTGTGGAAGGTTTTGTCAAGTTAATGAACGAGCGTGCGGTGATTGCAGGTCTAAACAACACCGTATTTATGAATCCCTCTGGCTTACATGATGATCAGCACCTATCTTCTGCGAGAGATACGGCTGAAATGCTACGGATAGCCCTACAAAACCCAAGCTTTAAAAAAATAGCATCGACGGTGTTGTATCGAGCGAATACGACGAATGGGATACTATGGGAAAACAAGCATCGCTTATTACGAGAAGGGGCAAGTAAACAGCCTGTAAGCTCTTTGAAATCGGCTACAGGTACAGCCTTTGCTGGAAAGACAGGCTTTACAAAAATAGCAGGGCGTACATTGGCGACAGCATTTCAAAAAGAAGGGCAAACCTGCATTGTGGTGACATTAAATGCTTCGGATGATTGGAATGTCCATCGAGGGCTTGCCAATCGTATATGGGAAAATTATGATTTGGAAACGGTCGTTAAGGCAGGTAAATATACTGTCGATAAAAAGTTCGCTATTCGTGTGAAAGAGCCAATTTTATTGCAGCTAGATGAAAAAGAGCAAAAACAAGTTCGACAAGTATTGCATATTTCCAGAAAAAAGAAGGAAGCGATATTATCCATTTTTATTGGAGATGAACGTATATATGCCGTACCTGTCATTGTAGAAACAGCGAATCGTTAATAGCGGTTCGCTTTACACTATGTAAACTTTAAAATTACTTAATTTTTTGAAAAATAACTTGAAACCGCTTTCTAGATAAGATACAATCAACACATAAAGAAGGAATGTTACCGTCTGGGCATAACCTGAATAAATATAAATTTACACATAATGATGTGTCTATTTATATTTGTTCAGGTTTTTTGTTTCCTTTTTTAAAATTTACTAAGAGAGAAGGGGTTAGGATGAAGTATGAAAAACTAGCAAAAGATATTATTGCCAATGTTGGTGGAAAAGACAATGTCATCAGTGTTGTCCATTGTATTACACGGCTACGCTTTAAGTTAAAAGATGAAAGTAAAGCGAATACAGACGTGTTAAAAAACATGGATGGCATTGTGACAGTCATGAAAAGCGGTGGACAGTACCAAGTTGTTATTGGCAATCATGTGCCAGATGTGTATAAGGATGTTGTTGCAATCGGTGGTTTCCAATCGAATGCACCTGTTGAGGAAGAGACATATGAAAAAGACCGCAATCTATTCAACCAATTAATCGATATTTTATCTAGTATTTTTACACCTGTTTTGGGCGTGTTGGCTGCAACAGGGATGATTAAAGGTTTTAATGCACTATTTATTTCCCTTGGCTGGCTGACAGATACTTCAGGCACTTATCAAATTTTAAATGCAGTCGGGGATGCATTGTTCTACTTCTTCCCCATTTTCTTAGGCTATACAGCAATTAAGAAATTTGGTGGTTCACCGTTTATCGGGATGGTCATTGGAGCAGCGCTTGTTTATCCAAGTGTCGCCTCGTTAATGTCAGGAGAGCCGTTATATACATTATTTGCAGGAACGATGTTTGAATCACCTGTCTATATCGAATTTTTAGGCATTCCTGTTATTTTAATGTCTTATGCATCGTCTGTTATTCCTGTTATTTTAGCTGCCTACGTTGCGGCTAAAATAGAGAAGTTTTTCAAAAAAATCATTCCAGATGTTGTGAAAGCATTTTTAGTACCATTTGCTACATTGCTTGTTATTGTGCCATTAACATATATTGTCATTGGACCGATTGCCACATGGGCTAGTAGTCTAGTTGGTTTACTTACAAATAGTGCATATGAATTAAGCCCGATTATCGCAGGGATTTTCTTAGGTGCATTTTGGCAAGTGCTTGTTATTTTTGGAATGCATTGGGGCGTTATTCCTTTGGGTATTAATAATATTGCCACACAAGGTGCTGACCCGATTTTAGCGCTTATTTTCGCAGCATCCTTTGCCCAAATTGGAGCCGTTTTAGGCGTTTGGTTAAAAATTAAAGATCAAAAAGTAAAAACATTAAGTATCCCAGCCTTTATTTCAGGTATTTTTGGTGTTACAGAGCCAGCAATTTACGGAATTACACTACCGTTGAAAAAACCTTTTATTATTAGCTGTATCGGTGGAGCGATTGGAGGAGCTATTTTAGGAATTGCAGGTTCTAAAGTCTATATTTTAGGTGGCTTAGGTATTTTTGGTATCCCATCATTTATTGGCCCAGATGGTATTAATGGTGCATTTTATAGCATGTTAATTGCGATGGTTGTGGCTTTTATTGTAAGCTTTATTTTAACTTACTTATTTGGTGTTACGAATACGCCCACAAGTAAAGCGACAACAGCTGAAGTGCAACCACCTGCTATCAAGGATGATACATTAGTTAGTCCAATGGCTGGTGAAATAAAGGAATTGACATCTATTGCGGATCAAACATTTGCTTCAGGTGTGTTAGGGCAAGGCATTGCGATTGAACCAACAGAAGGTAAGGTTTTTGCACCAGCATCAGGAACGTTGACAACACTGTTCCCAACAAAACATGCTTTAGGCATTACAACTGACAATGGCGCAGAGGTTTTAATCCATGTCGGTATGGATACAGTTAATTTGGAAGGTGCTTATTTTACTGCCCATGTAGCACAGGGCGATCGCATTGAAAAAGGTGCATTATTAGTAGAGTTTGATATGGAGAAGATTAAAGAGGCAGGCTATTCATTAACAACACCTGTTATTGTGACGAATAGTGGTCAATTTGGTCAATTAACTACCACAACAAGCAACACAGTTCAAGTCAATGAACCATTGCTAACATTAACAAAATAAGGAGGAACAAAACATGGTATCAGTATTTCCAAAAGGATTTTTATGGGGTGGCGCAATTGCAGCCAATCAAGCAGAGGGCGCTTATTTAGCGGATGGGAAAGGATTAACAACTGTTGATTTAATGCCAACAGGACCAGAGCGTTTCCAGGTGATGCTTGGTAATATTCAATCATTCGAGCCAAAAGAGGGTGTTTTCTACCCATCACATGAGGCCATTGATTTTTATCATCATTATAAAGAGGATATTGCATTATTTGCAGAAATGGGCTTCAAAGCATTGCGTCTATCGATTGCGTGGTCTAGAATTTTCCCAACAGGTGAAGAGGAGCAGCCGAATGAAAAAGGCTTAGCGTTCTATGATGCCGTATTTGATGAATTATTAAAATATAATATTGAACCTGTTGTGACAACATGTCATTTCGATGTACCTGTTGCGTTGGTGGAGAAATACGGTAGCTGGCGTAGTCGTGAAATGGTTGATTTATATGAAAAATATACAAAAACGATTTTTGAGCGCTATAAAAATAAAGTGAAATATTGGATGACATTCAATGAAATCAATATGCTGTTACATTTACCATTTATGGGAGCGGGCATTGTATTGACAGAGGGTGACAATAAGGAGCAGGTGCTCTATCAAGCAGCTCACCATCAGTTAGTGGCTAGTGCAAAGGCTGTGAAAGCATGTCATGAAATTATTCCAGATGCTAAAATTGGTTGTATGTTAGCGGCAGGTGCTACATATAGCTATACAGCGAACCCTGAAGATGTATGGGCTTCAATGGAAAGAGATCGTGAATCCTTCTTCTTTATCGATGTGCAGTCTCGTGGTGAATACCCAGGCTATGCGAAGCGTTTCTTTAAAGATCAGCAATTGACGATTGTAATGGAGCCTGGTGATGAGCAATTATTGAAGGAACATACAGTGGATTATATCGGCTTTAGCTATTATTCAAGCCGTTGTACAAGTACAGATCCAGAAATTTTGGCACAACAAACAAATGGCAATGTCTTTGCCTCTGTGAAAAATCCTTATTTACAAGCATCTGAGTGGGGCTGGACAATTGATCCAAAAGGATTACGTATTACGGCTAATCAATTGTATGACCGCTATCAAAAGCCATTATTTATTGTAGAAAATGGTCTTGGTGCGGTGGATGTACCAGAAACAGACGGGACAGTGAATGATGATTACCGTATTAACTATTTACGCCAGCATTTTGAGGCAATGGCGGAAACAATTCAAGATGGTGTTGAACTGATTGGCTACACAAGCTGGGGACCAATTGATATTGTCAGTGCGAGTACGGGTGAAATGAAAAAACGCTATGGCTATATTTACGTGGACCGAGATAATGCAGGACAAGGTACATCTAAACGCTCTAAGAAAAAGAGTTTTGAGTGGTATAAAAAAGCAATCGCTTCAAATGGAGAAGATTTAGCTTAACGAAACGATTGAACACAATGCGATAAGTAATGGTTGCCACCTCATTGACATGGGGTGGCAATTGTGAGATAAATACCCTAACAAAACGATTCTAGATGGAAAAGATGTGAAATGATAAGGGTGGATGAATGATGGAAATTAAAAAAATTTTTAATAACAACGTCGCTTTGACTGAAAATTCTGACGGTAAAGAACTTGTTGTTATGGGGAAAGGGCTCGCCTTTTCTAAAAAAATCGGTGATAGCATTGATGAATCTAAAATCGAGAAAACATTTATTTTAGAAAATCAAACAATTTCAGATAAATTGACCGATTTACTAGTCGATGTGCCAGCAAAACATTTTGAGCTTGCCTATAAAATTTTAGAATATGCACGAGCCAAACTATCTTATCCATTAGATGATTATATATATGTGGCATTAACGGATCATTTAAGCTTTGCCATCACACGTCATAAAAAAGGGATTATCTTAAAAAATGCCTTATTCTTTGAAATTAGAAAATTTTATAAAGAAGAATTTCAAATAGCAAAAGAGGCTTTAGATATTATTGAGCGTGAAATCGATATACGGTTCGATGAGGATGAAGCTGCTTCCATTGCACTTCATTTAGTAAATAGCCAACTAACAGATACAAATATAGGAGCAACAATGCAAATGACAAAAATGGTACATGATATTTTGCATATTGTGAAATACCATTTCCTTGTTTCCTTGGATGAACAATCAGTGAACTATGAACGCTTTGTGACACACTTACGATTTTTTGCCTTGCGTTTATTTAAAAAAGAGCATAACCTTGACAATCAAGTCGAGCAATTTTTATTTGAACAAGTTCAACAAAAATATGACAAAGCCTTTCAATGCAGTGAAAAAATTATGCAATACTTACAGCAAGAATATCAGTATGTGATGAGCAATGATGATAAAATGTACCTAACATTGCATATTCAGCGTGTCACAAATCGACAGTCACTACAGGAGCACTAACTAGCATGAATAATGGGGTAAAGGTCAGGGGCGACTTAGCACTGATCTTTTTTATTGGGACAAGATGGATTGTGACGGATAGAAAGGCTAAACCGATGGATAGAACCCCAAAACTGACGGATAGACCTCTGAAAGTGATGGATAGATTCCCCAACTGGATGAAGGTAATCACGCTTTGGACAGAGAGATAATTACTTTTTCTTTAATAATAGGCGAAAGTATGACATAATTTTCACTGACAAGATAGGAAGTCGTAGGACCCGATAGCAGGGTATCAAATTAGAGGTGACAAAATGGAAAGATTACAAAAAGTGATTGCTTACGCAGGTGTAGCATCGAGGCGTAAGGCAGAACAATTAATTGTAGAAGGTAAAGTGAAAGTCAATGGTGTAGTCGTGCGTGAACTGGGGACAAAGGTATCTAACTCCGATACAATTGAAGTAGAGGGTGTCAAGTTAGAAAAAGAAGATAAAGTGTATTACTTGCTGTATAAACCAAGAGGGACAATATCAGCTGTGACAGATGATAAAGGACGCAAAACCGTTACAGATATATTTAAGCATATTCCACAGCGTATTTTCCCAGTAGGGCGACTTGATTATGATACATCAGGACTTTTATTGCTAACGAATGATGGTGAATTTTCTTATATACTGACACATCCAAAATTTAAAATTGATAAGACGTATATTGCACGTGTGAAAGGTGTACCAACGATTGAAGGCTTGAAAAAGCTACAGCGTGGTATTAAATTAGAAGATGGCAAAACGGCTCCAGCGAAAGTGAGTATGACATCCTTTGACGAAAAAGCAGGGAAAGCCATTTGTGAAATTACGATTCATGAGGGGCGTAATCGTCAAGTGCGCCGTATGTTTGAAGCGATTGGCACACCTGTTGTCAAACTAAAACGTGAGCGCTTTGCTTTTTTAGATTTATTTGGTTTAGCGCCGGGTGAATACCGTGAGTTAACAAAACATGAAGTAAAACAATTGCGTGTATTAGCCGAAACAGGGCAAATTGGATAAGCATTATTAAGGAAGAAAGTGGTGATTACGCAAAAATCGTGTAA
Source organism: Lysinibacillus piscis (assembly GCF_026012395.1). Classification (GTDB taxonomy): domain Bacteria; phylum Bacillota; class Bacilli; order Bacillales_A; family Planococcaceae; genus Lysinibacillus; species Lysinibacillus piscis. Next base: position 311,618 of record NZ_BRZA01000001.1, on the reverse strand, counting down.
TTTTCACTTTCTTTATGGTGAAATCGTTCATAAATCATTCATAATTACTAGCTAAGTGTTACTATCTCTATTTGCTATAATGAGTGAGGAACATGTCTCGCAAAAAGGAGGTTATAGTTTTGGAGAAAAAACAAAAGCGTCTTGTTGTACGCACAATCATTTTAATTGTTTTAGCCATGGCGATTGGTTACACAGTATATGGAACAGCTACACAGAAAAAAGTAGAATTAATCGCAGTGGGCTCAGAAGCACCTGATTTTACATTAGTGGACTTAAATGGTGAAAAGCATAAATTGTCGGATTATAAAGGACAAGGCGTATTTTTAAACTTTTGGGGTACATGGTGTCCACCTTGTGAAAAGGAAATGCCAGCAATGAATCGTCAATACCAAGTATTTAAGGATCAAGGTGTCCAAACATTAGCGGTGAATATTGCGCAGACCGACTTAGAGGTTCAAGATTTTGTTGACCGTTATAAATTAACATTCCCAGTAGTGATTGATAAAACGAAAAGTGTCATGACTGCGTATAATGTGGATAATTTGCCTGCAACCGTTCTCATTGACCCAGATGGCAAGGTTGTTAAAATTATTACAGGCGAAATGACAGAAGGCAATATCGCTTCCTTTATGGAATTAGTGAAGCCACAGTAAGGAGAAGGCAGTATGGAAAATATAATTTGTGCTTGCGGTCATAGCAATCCTTACGGTACAAAGCTTTGTGAGAAATGTGGCCGTCCTTTGACAGAGGAAGAAAAGCAGAATAAAGTAGCCGATATGCGCTATGATGGCTCGGCGATTCGTTCAAAAACATATAACAAAACGATTATCGATAAAATTTGGAATTTCTTTTCGAGTGTGAAAGTAGGAATTGCGCTCATTATTATTACATTAGTGACAGCTTCTGTTGGCACAATCTTACCACAAGAAATTTACGTGAATGCACCTGAAACGGGGAAAGCAGCGTATTATGAGCAAGTCTATGGCTGGTTCGGGAAACTATATAACGCATTAGGCTTGTCTAATTTATATAGCACATGGTGGTTCCAAATTTTAGTGGGAATGCTTGCTGTATCCATTATTGTAGCAAGTCTTGACCGCGGGATACCATTGCATAAATCGTTAAAAAATCAACGTATTAAGCGACATGCTAGCTTTATGAAGCGTCAACGAATTGTAGCGGAAGGGCGAGTTGCTGATGCCGAGGAGACACTTAATAAAGTAGAAGAAAAGATGAAGGCTTTACATTACAATGTACGTCGTGATGGGAATGCGCTATTAGCAGAGCGAGGTCGTTTTGCTCGCTATGGTCCCTATATTAACCATGTAGGCTTGATTATTTTTTTAGCAGGTGTCATGCTGCGTTTATTACCAGGCTTTTATGTAGATGAAACACTTTGGATACGTGAAGGAGAAACACGAGCAATACCAGGGATGGAAGGTTATTTTATTAAAAATAACGATTTTATTTTAGAAGTTCATGACAATAAACCACAGGGCGAGCAAGTGAAGCAGGGTGTCAATGTAGTAGCGAAAAACTTCCAAACAGATGTCACATTGTATAAACAGCCTGATGGCGCATTACCAGGTGATTTAGATAATCTTGAAAAAATAAAAGATTATTCTATTCGTGTAAATCATCCATTAAAAGAAAATGGCTTTGCACTTTATCAAATGAATTATCGTTTAAATGAGCTGAAAGAAATGCGATTTGAATTAGTCGATAAAGCAACAGAGACACCACTTGGAGAAGTTGCGATTGATTTGACAAATCCGAAAAAAGAGTATGATTTAGGCAATGGTTCTTCTGTGAAAATTCTTGTTTACACACCTGATTTTGATGGTTTTGAAAATGGGGAGCCTCGTACAAAAACGTCTGTACCAAATAACCCTGCGTTTTTATTTAAAATGACGACACCGAGTACACCTGAGGGAGAAGTGAGCTTTGTAGAAATTATGAAACCACCTCTTGAACCACTTGGAGAAAATCAATATCGTATGAAATTTGCAGGAGCGGAGACGCGTGATACGGCTAACTTTACGATTCGTAAAGACCGTACAATTCCTATTTTATTTGTAGGCGGTATGATTTTTATGCTTGGCGTAGTCATTGGCTCTTATTGGAACCATCGTCGTTTATGGCTGCAAGTAGGGCCAAATGGTCAAGTATTAATGGCTGCCTTTGTCAATAAAAATATGTTCAGCATGAAAAAAGATTTAGATGCTGTAACGACTTTTGCTCATTTACCAGCATATATAGATCAGTTAGAGCAGGCAGAGGATAATGAAAAGGAAGGTGACCACACCTTATGAGTTTGATTGATATTAGTGGCAATTTATTATTTGTGGCATTTATTGCTTATTTAGTAGCATTGCTGTTTTTCGGTGGTTCTATTAAGCAATCGAATGCGACAGGTAAAAACACGGAAAAATGGGGGAAAGCAGCAATTGTTGTAACCATTATTGGTTTTTTAGCCCATTTAAGTTATTTTGTTACCCGTTGGATTTATACAGGTCACGCACCTGTCAGTAATATGTTTGAATTTACGACAGCCTTTGGTATGTTTATCATTGCGTCGTTTATATTAATTTATTTTATTTATCGTGTGTCAGCACTTGGTTTGGTGGCATTGCCTGTAGCCATTTTAATTATTGGTTATGCAGCGATGTTCCCAAGAGAAGTAAGCCCACTTGTGCCATCATTACAAAGTTATTGGTTAACGATCCATGTGATTACAGCAGCATTAGGGCAATCGATTTTAGCCATTAGTGCAGTAGCAGGGCTCGTGTATTTATTGAAAGTTGTTGATATGACGAAGCCATCAAAGCAACGTTTTTGGTTGGAAGCAGTGATGTTCTGCTTAGTAGTCGTTGTTGGCTTTGTAGCAGTTTCATCAACATTCAGCGCAATGGATTATGAATCTAAATACACATATGTCGATAAAGAAGGCAAATCACGTGAAATGATATACAATATGCCACCACTTTTTGGTATGAATGGCTATGAGGCAGTTGAAGAGCATGGCATGTCACCATTAGTGGAAATGCCAGCATTAATTAATGCGAAAAAGCTGACAACGGTTGTATGGTCGTTGTTAGTCGGTTCGATTTTATATGTGCTAATTCGTCTTATTATCCGTCGACGAATTAGTGCCATGATTCAACCGCTTGTGAAACGTGTTAATTTACAATTACTTGACGAAATTAGCTATCGTTCTGTATTGATTGGCTTCCCTGTCTTTACATTAGGCGCATTGGTGTTTGCGATGATTTGGGCTCAAGAGGCATGGAGTCGGTTTTGGGGCTGGGACCCGAAAGAAGTATGGGCACTCATCACATGGCTATTTTATGCTGCTTTCTTGCATTTACGCTTATCAAAAGGCTGGGAAGGTCGAAAATCGGCTTGGCTCGCATTGATTGGCTTTGGTATTATTTTATTTAACCTAGTTGCTGTAAACTTGATACTAGCAGGTTTACATTCATACGCATCCAATTAAGATGGAAGCCTTCTTGCACACATGCAGGAAGGCTTTTCATTCGCTCGATTCACAGATGAATTCGCCCGAAAAAGCATAACTTCGCCTGATTGACAGATAGTTTCACCGGAAAAACCTTTCAGCCCTACTCTTTGCAATCATTGTCGTAACATGTACAATAGAAGGTAGAGAAAGTTTGGAAAAGAGGGATTAGACACGTGACAGAAAATATTTCGATATTAGTAGTGGATGATGAGGATCGCATTCGTCGTCTATTGAAAATGTATTTAGAGCGAGAAGGCTATCTTGTCGATGAAGCCGAAAATGGAGAGCAAGCATTAGAAAAATCACTAGAAAAAGACTATCACTGTATTTTATTAGATATTATGATGCCTGAAAAGGATGGGCTGGAAGTATGTGCAGAAATTCGTGAGCGTGCTGCTACACCGATTGTGCTATTAACAGCAAGAGGTGAAGAAGCTAATCGTGTACAAGGCTTTGAATTAGGGGCAGATGATTACATTGTGAAGCCGTTTAGCCCTCGTGAGGTTGTGTTACGTGTAAAAGCTATTTTACGTCGTTCACAAGCGTTTGCACCTGCGACAAATACGACATCCTCTAAAGACTTAGTTGTCTTCCAGCATTTAATGATTGACCATGATGCCCATCGTGTTACAGCGGAAGGGATTGAGGTCAACTTAACACCGAAAGAGTATGAATTATTATATTTCCTAGCCAAATCACCAGATAAGGTATTTGACCGTGAACAACTACTAAAAGAGGTGTGGCATTATGATTTCTTTGGTGATTTGCGTACAGTGGACACGCATGTAAAACGTTTGCGTGAAAAGCTGAACCGTGTATCCGAAAATGCAGCCAAAATGATTGTCACTGTATGGGGCGTTGGCTACAAATTTGAGGTTATTAATGAATAGAATATGGAATAGTGTTGTCGGGAAGCTGTGGGTAACCATATTGCTTCTCGTTTCATTTGTATTATTTGTCTTCACGGTATTAATGTTGGAGTTTTTACAAAACTACCATATGCAGCAAGCGGAAAGTTCCCTACGTCAAACAGCAGCAACGGTTGCTAGCATTGTAGATGACCATCAAACAGCACAGGCAGCTTCAAAGCTATTACAGGATATTTTACCTGCTAGCACCAATGCACTCATTGCCACTAGTGACAACAATGTATCATTTGCGATGCAAGAAGGTGTGAACAAGCAAGAAATACAAACGATGATTTTAAATAATCCAGCCTTTCAAAAAGTTTTTCAATCGGATAAGCCTATTATTAGAGAAATGATGATGCCTTCATCTGTTGATCAGGATAAGATGGAATCCTATGTTGTACTTGGTTTTCCACTCAATGTTGAAAATGCCGTACATGGTGCAGTGTTTATTTATCAAAACCCAGATGCATTACATAAAACATCGAGTGAAACGACAAAAATTGTTTTTTTAGCCGCCTTTATTGCCTTTGTGCTAACAACATTTTTTGCTTTCTTCCTTTCCTCCCGTATTACGCTACCATTGCGTAAAATGCGTGAATTAGCTTTCGAGATTGCTAAGGGCAATTTTGAAGCGAAAATGCCAACAACGCAAAATGATGAAATTGGTCAGCTAGCGGTGGCATTCAATCAGATGGGCAGACAGTTAAAGCATAATCTTGAAGTAATCAATCAAGAGAATGAGCAATTGTCGAATATTTTAACATCCATGACAGATGCTGTGATTACCTTTAATCGTGACCGTACGATTTTACTGAGTAATCCACCAGCCGAACGTTTAATGCAACAATGGTTTGTTAATAAAGGCTCACAAAGTGCAAAGCCGATTCCCGCAGAACTCTATCATATGCTTGACCACGTATTGATGTTTGAGGATAAGCTGGAAGAGGAAATAGAGATGGACGGCAATTATTACATGTTTACGATAAGCCCTCTTTATAGTGGAGAGCTTATACGTGGCGCGGTAGCCGTAATTCGTGATATGACGGAGCAGCATCATTTAGAAAAGCTACGTTCAGATTTTATTGCCAATGTGTCACATGAATTGCGAACACCAATTGCGATGTTGCAAGGCTATTCAGAGGCATTGATGGATGATTTTATCCAAGATCAAGAAGAACGCAATGAAATTACGAAAATTATTTATGATGAATCCCAACGCATGGGACGCCTTGTAACAGATTTATTGGACTTAGCACGTATGGAGTCGGGTCATATGACACTGTATAAAGATGAATTACCAATCAATGCTACCTTTGAACGAATTACACAAAAATTTGCCCAAGTAGCGAAGGAAAAGCACATTCATTTACGCTTTATGAGTGAGTTCGCAGAGGATGCTATTATCAACATGGATGAGGACCGCATTGAGCAAGTGCTGACGAATTTGGTGGATAATGCACTTCGTCATACAGAGGAAGGCTCAGTTAGTGTAAAAATTGAGCGAGAGGCCACATTCGCTAAAATTTCTGTGCAGGATACAGGACATGGTATTCCGCAAGAGGATTTACCATATGTGTTTGAACGTTTTTATAAAGCGGACAAAGCACGGACACGCTCGAAAGGCGGTACAGGTCTAGGTCTTGCGATTGCTAAAAATATTGTGAAGGCTCATGCCGGAAATATTATGGTGGACAGTATATTAAAAGAAGGCACAACGTTTACCTTCTATTTACCTTTCCATTAATCCCACATTAACAGGCAATAAACTCACAAGTGGTGGACAATATGTGAAGGTACAATATTTACTTTTCCATTAATTACATGTAACTTTTTTAAATGGTTTACGACAACTATTATAGAACGGGGGAGAGGGCTTTGAATGACTCCGTGTTCCACAGGCTTTATGATTCATATCATCAAGATGTGTTCCAATTTCTTATTTATTTAGTGAAAAATCGTACACTTGCAGAGGACTTATCGCATGAGGTATATGTACGTGTTTTACGCTCATACGATCAGTTTGCGGGAAAGAGTAGTGAGAAAACATGGCTTTTCGCTATTGCCAAAAATGTAGCGATTGACCATTTCCGTAAACAGGCAGTAAGACAAAAGCATGCGCTCGATTTTTTTGATTGGGAAACGGAACAGCTGCATTCTGCGGAGCCAACACCTGAAGAAGCACTTCAAGTGAGCGACGCATTTATGGAGATACAGGAAGCATTAGAGCAGTGCACAGGGGACCAAAAGATGGTCATTATTATGCGCTATTTTCAAGATTTATCGATTGCAGAGACGGCACAAATACTAGAGTGGACAGAAGCGAAAGTGAAAACAACGCAGCATCGAGCTATTAAATTTTTGAGGCAACAGTTACAACAATTCAAGGAACAGGAGGCAAAATGGCAATGACACATAATCAATTTGATGATGAGCAATTAGAACATCTATTGAATAATGCCCCAAAGCTTTCTGACCAACGTTCAAAGGAAGATGTATTAAAACGATTATTAGCAGATGCTCGGTTGCAAAATAATCAGCATTTACGAGAAGCTACACAACAGTCTTATCAGGAGGATGCGCAACCATTACAGGAACAACCTAAAAAGCAACAGAGGTCAAGACGAATGCCTATTTATCTTGGAGCAGCAGCCGTGTTTGCTCTGTCCATTATAACAGGTTCAATGTTTATGAAAGAGGCTAACCATTCACCAGACCAAGCAACACGTTCAAGTGATACAGCCAATTATTCAATACCACAAGAGGATTCGACGTTACAGGAAGGTCAAGAAAGTGCAAAAGTAGCGGAAGCAGATTTACAGGCTGAGCATGCTAATGTATTAGCTTCTAATCGTACATCTGTTTATGAGGAAGACTTAACAGATGCCGTTGCACTCAATGTTGGTTTAGTGAGTCGTGATGAGGAAAGTATACCGATGACGTATGTGATTCCAAATGAGCGTGTAGCAACGGATTTTGGCAAAGAAAAACCATCCACATTAGATATGTATAAGAAGTATACACCGCAAATTGAGGAAGAGGCACAAGGTTTTACTGAGTACCATCCATATGAAGGAGAATTGAAGGAAGAAGGCGATACAATTGTTCATACATTGCCAGAGGATAATCCATATGATGTGACAATCGCTGCGACAGATGCCTATAAAGACTCTTTGCAGGATACATTTACAGACTCCGAGTATAAAACGGTAGCGATTGAACAAGAGGATGGAACAGCCTATGAGTTTGCACAGGAAGATCAGTCAAGCCAAGCAATGTTGTTAACCGATACAGCACATTATAGTTACTATGTATATAAAGATGCAAATGGTGTAGATTATTTAGCGCCCGACCATCAAGTGCCATTTACAACCGTAATGGAAGCGTTGCAAGCGATGAAGCAACAAAATAAGGATGTGTTTACATCAGCGATACCAGAAAGTGTGACCTACACAGTGCAGGAAACAGCAGAGGGTATAATTGTCACATTTGATGCACCATTAGATTTAACGACATTGGATGCCATTCATGCTACACAGATGATTGAAGCGATGATGTTAACAACTGCTAGCTTTAATAAGCAACTACGCTTAGACAATGTCGTACAGGAAAGCTGGGAGGGCTTTGATTTGAAAAATTTTTTGCCAAAGCCAGTCGGTCCAAATAAGCAATATATGCCTTAAAGAGAACTTGGATGTACGCTAGTAACGTACATCTAAGTTTTTTTATAAGTGCATTAATATAGATTATCATGTGGGAATCAATCCATTTAGGCTGTAGTCAAGTAGCCGTTTCCGTATAATGACTGATTTTATGTAGGTCTTCAAGCAAAACTATTTACTTTTCTATTATTTTTTATTATAGTGGAATTGTAAAACAAAATAATATGATTCATCTTCGGGGCAGGGTGAAAATCCCGACCGGCGGTAATAGAGCTGTGAATATCGATATGTTTGCAACAAAGCTCTTCAGCCCGCGACCTGTGTAAGTTTTCTTACATGGCTGACTTGGTGAGATTCCGAGGCCGACAGTTACAGTCTGGATGGGAGAAGATGGAGGTACGATCGTCATTTATGTTGTGAATTTTGCTATGATTGAGCGTTTATTTAGTATGCCTTTAAAAAGTATGCTTGCTCAAAAAATAGCAAATAAATGGCTTTTTAACTCATGCCTATTCTCCCTTATGCAATAAAAGCATAGGGGATTTTTTTGCAACAAATTTGATTAAATCGTCGCCTTTCTTCTTGCGAGTTGAATCAGCAAAGAGGAGAGATTTTTCAATGAAGAAAAATGTTAAACTTCAATCGTTTATTACGATTGGCATGCTGAGCAGTATTTCATTTTTGTTAATGCTGTTTAATTTCCCAATTCCACCATTCCCAGCGTTTTTGGAAGTAGACTTTAGTGATATGCCAGCACTACTAGCTGCCATCACTATGGGACCAATAGCAGGAATTTTAGTCGAGTTATTTAAAAATATTTTAGATTGGCTGTTTTCAGGAACACCTACAGGGGTACCAGTAGGGCATATGGCTAATTTTGCAACAGGGCTGTTATTTATTTTACCAGTGAGCTACATTTTTAATCGTTTTAAAACGATTGTCGGTCTTGTCGGTGGTTTAGTAACAGGAACAGTTGTCATGGCAGTGGGTATGAGTCTGTTAAACTATGCTGTATTTTTACCAATGTATACGTACTTTTTAGGAATGGAACCTGTTGTAGGGGATTCATTATATACAATGATTGTAGCGGGGATTTTACCATTTAACCTTGTCAAAGGGGTGCTATTAACAGCCATTATGGTGTTATTATTCACGACAATGCGTAAATGGATTGACAATCAACGTGCAATGTATTTAACAAAATAGAGTATAAAAGCCTCGAACGGTATTGAGTTCGAGGCTTTTATACTGAATCTTTTCAAATTATTTAGGAAGGAATCCCTCAAAATAAGATTCAGGGTCTGAAATATTATGATGAATAAACGTTTCAGACCAATGCTTAATTTCATCCATGTAAGACTCTTCATCCATATCAGGTGAAAGCTTAATGATTTCATCAATATGCCCAATTTTGTTTATGACACCTGTATCGGTATTGATGGTGATAGTTAATTTTGGCTCATTATTGATCGAAATAACGGATGTGACAAGCTTTTGCTTTAAATCAACATGTGTGTATTTTATTTTAATACCAGTTGGTGCATAAATACTATGACCAGTCAAATAACATCACCCCTTATTTTTTAACTAGCTCTTTTTTTATACCTTCTAATGTATCATATTCTAAATAGCCAGTAAAACGAAGAAAAAAGTAATTTGGTTGTCAGTCCAATGTTTTTTTGATTCATAATATCCCCAACATAGATGCCATCTTTTTGTCATTTATCTGCAATGGCTTTATGGGCTGTAATTGCTGGAGCAATGGTATATGAACTTTTTTGCCTCTGCTGTATATTTAGCCATAAAAAACAGCACCTCCCATTGTTTGATGTGACTAACAATTGGGGGTGCCGTTCATTGTTAAATGGAGGGGAATCTTGTTTATAATTTAAATTGATTGATATGTTGGTTTAATTCTTCAGCCATTTTTGCTAGTTGATTAGAGCTGTTTGCCACTTCTTCCATTGTAGAAGCTGTTTCTTGTATCGTTGCGGAAGTTTGTTCTACACCTGCAGCAGATTGTTCTGATACAGCAGCAATCTCATCCACAGCTTTATTAATGCTTGTAGAGTTTTCTGTAATTTGTATTAAATTTTGCGATACCGTTGAAATATTGTTCACCATAGAGGTTACGGCAGATTCAATATCAATAAAGGTTTCGTTTGTTGTTTCAATTTGAGCTGTACCACTTTGTACTTCTGTATAGCTCGTTTTTAAGGAGTCTGTGACATTGTTTGTTTCATCGACAATTTGTTCCACAATACGAGAAATATCGACAACAGATAGCGACACTTGCTCCGCTAATTTACGCACCTCATCTGCCACAACAGCAAAGCCTTTCCCTTGCTCACCAGCACGTGCGGCTTCAATGGCAGCATTTAACGCTAAAAGATTTGTTTGATCCGCAATCGCATTAATAACAGACACTAAATTGGAAATTTCCTGTGTCTTACTATTTAAGCCTTCTACTCGAACAACAGCATCATGTACAATAGTATCAATTTTTTTCATTTGTTGTGTGGATGTACCCATTAATGTACGACCTGTGTTTGTTAATTGAAGTACATTATTGGAATAGGATTGAGCATTGTCTCCATTTTCGTTTGCCTCTTGCACACGTGCGATAAAATCATCCATTTGAATAGCAAGGTCACTCGCATTGCTTGCCTGTGATTCTGTGCCTTCTGCAATTTCATTCATTGTGAGAGCGATTTGACCTGTTCCTGTTTTTACTTCAGTAGCTGACTGTAACAGCTCTTCACTGTGGGAGGCAACCTCATTAGAAACATGCTGAATTTGACGTAGCATGCTTTGTAATTTTTCGTTTAACTCATTCGTAGCAACAGTTAATTGACCAACCTCATCCTGTGTTTGAACAGCTAATGCACTTTGCGTTAAATTACCATCCGCAATTTGCTGTACACGCTCAGACACACGTTTCACAGGGCGAGAAATGATAGCAGCACTATAGAATGCAATCATAATGGCAAGTGCAATAACGATAATTACTGAAACAGCGTTAATAAGCGCATTTCGATTATTATCACTTATAAGGGTTGCCCCAGTTTTGCGTACAATGTCTTCACGCTTACTAGCCATTTCCTCAAATCCAAGCTGAATTTCCCTTGCTTCATCTGCTTTTGACAATAAATTGTCGATCGCTTGTTGATGATTACCAGCATCGTAAACAGCAAACACATTTTTTTCCATATGTTCACGCCATGCTTTAGCTCTTGCAGATAGTGCATTTAACTCCTCAGATACATAAATTTGATGTGCCTTTTCCTCATTTTCTAATGAAAGCTTTGTATAATCATTAAAACGGTCTTTAAATTTTGAGTCACCTGATAACAGATAACCTCTTGCTGCCGCAATCCTTGCAGAGACAGAGTTGGCTAAATGCTGGTCAATAATCGAAAGCTCTAATTCTGTATGTACCATTTCTTCAATTTCGTCATTCATGTTGAAGTTAGAATAAGTAGTATAGGCACCTTGTAGAATAATAACGACTACAACGGCGAAAAATCCTAATAAAATTTTTGTACGGATTGTTTTAAATTTCATGTGACACACTCCTTTTTTATATGTAAGAGATAGTGAGTTGTCAGTACATATGCATAATTATCCCTCCTAACTCCATTTTGCGTGTGCGTACTTAAATCGTAAGACAGTGCCTCCTATGACAAATGCATTTTCTTACTATAGCTGATAATGAAATCGATGTTGTATGAACTAAGCAAAAAAATAGTTTGAAACTAGTGTATTATGAGTAATTATACAATACTTTTGAAGTTTTTCAATATATGACAGGAATGGATAGGTTAAAAAATTTTACTAACAATAATATTAATACATATGAAAAAATACCTTAAGCAGCTACTCAAGGTATTTGTCCAAACGCTGTATATGTTGCTGCCATTATAATGGGGTGTAATTGCTTAAGATAAAAAGCGATGACGAATGTCGAAAATTTTGTAAAATAATCGAGCCTCTCTAGCCATTTTATGTTGTCCCTGCATATATGGCTGTAGACAATTTTGAAATAATTGATCACAGTAAGCTGTCCGTCCGTAGCGAGCGTAGCATTCATCATGTTGCTTACAACAAGCATCTACAGCATTTGTTGGTTTCCCTGGCCCTGAACAACCTGGGCCGCAATAGTTATAGCCTGGTACGCAAAAGCCCCGTTTTCGTTGTCTATACATAGCATGCCTCTTTTCTATCGTTTCTACTATCTATTATTATGCATTGCATAATGAATGGCAGAGGTAAAAGGTTACTATTATCAAAAAGTAAGGTTTTTGTAAGCTTTAGCCAAAATCATTGTAAGGATGGCATTATATTCTGGATGTAAGAGAAAATGATAGGGAAGGTAAGGAGATTACACAATGAATCCATCTATTCAACAAAAAGAAAGAATTGTCTCTTTAGATATTATTAGAGGCTTGGCATTATTCGGTATACTATTTATTAATGTTGGTGCATATAAGGTGCTAATTGAAGGAGGGTCGATGCCAGATACGAGTGGTATTAATCATGTGATTCAGTCATTGATTGATGTATTCATTCAAAAGAAATTTTTTTCGATGTTTTCCTTTTTATTTGGTGTTGGTTTTTATATTTTTGCGACACGTGCAGAGGCAAGAGGGGATAAACCGAGATGGCGCTTTGCTCGACGTTTATTAGCATTACTGCTTATTGGTATCATCCATATTGTTATTTTTTGGGGCTCTATTCTTGCCATCTATGCAGTGATTGGGTTTTTACTGTTACCATTTTACAATAAAAAAGTCTCAACCATTCGTAATTGCTTGCTAATTCTAATTAGTATGTATACAGCAGCGAATGTAGCGCAATTATTTGGCGCTCAACATTTGGTGTTGTCACTAGTTGTGAATGAAGCGGTCATTATTTTTTGCATGTTTTTAAGTGGTTTGTTTGTAGCAAAAGCAGGTTGGTTGACACAAATGGAGCATTATGCAAAGAAAATAAAGTGGCTACAGCTCATTACAGGTTTTTTATTTATCGGTTTTTCTTTAGGTATTTGGTTTACTACTCAAAATGACAGTATTTATGGACCACAGCTAGTTAGCTTAGGTGTTATTCCAATGACGTATTTTTATTTAATTTGTTTATTTAAGCTGTTCGCACATCAAAAGGTGGCACAAGCATTCCAACCAATTGGACGTGTGGGGCAAATGGCATTTACGAATTATATAGCACAAAGCTTTCTTGGACTTGGCATCATGAAGCTGATGGGATTAGAGGTTGTCTCGGCTTCTCAAATCGTCATCATTGCGTGTCTTGTCTTTAGTATTCAAATTATTTTTAGTGTTATCTGGTTTAAATTTTTTACAATGGGGCCGCTCGAGAAATTATGGCGTCGGATGACATATGGCAAAACTAGTAAGCAAGTGAGCCAACAATAATAGCGAAGTGTGGACAATTTGCTCTGTCAATTGTCCACGCTTTTTTAAATGTCTTCTTCTTGCCAACCTTTACAAACATCTATCCATTGCTGATAAGGTGTGTATTGTTCAAGCTCTTCGATGGTCAACTCAATGGCTGAATTACTACTACCACAGGCAGGGAAGACGGTTGTGAAACGTTTTAAAGATACATCTAAGTAAATGGTAACATCCTCGTTGACGCCAAATGGACAGACACCACCAACTTCATGACCAATTTTCTCTAAAACCCCATCCTTTGCCAGCATTTTTGCCTTTGTAGCAAAAAAAGCTTTGTATTTTGTATTATCTACCTTTGCATCTCCAGCAGCTACAATGAGGATGGCGTGATTTCCTATTAAAAAGGAGAGTGTTTTCGCAATGCGTGCAGGCTCACAGTTAAGTGCTTGTGCAGCAAGCTCCACTGTTGCTGAGCTCGTCTCAAATTCGATTATTTTAGGTGCTAGTTGCCATTGTGCTAAATGTTGGCGTACTTTCTCAATTGCCATTCTGCATCCCTCCCAAAACTTATTTTATCATAGTATTCAGAAAAATTAAGCTATTGTTCATTGACTGGAATCAGTGGCAATGAGAAAAATGATTTGCTATAATACATATATAAATTGTATACAATTGTTTTCTAGGGTTCCGTAGCACTGCGCTAGTCTGGTCCGAGAGAAAACCACAAATTAGCTTTGTGACACGGAAGGATAAAAGCCTGGGAGATACTGCGATTGCAGTGTTTCTTAGGCTTTCTTTTTGTGTACAAACAATCTTGGAGGGATTTTAGGATGAATCAACAATGGTTGCGTGTCGTGATTGCTGCAGTTTTTGAGGTGAGCTGGGTAATTGGTTTAAAGCATGCTAGTACAGTATGGGAATGGCTTGCAACAGCTGTCGCTATTTTTATTAGCTTCTATTTATTAATTAAAGCTGGGGAGCATTTGCCTGTCGGTACGGTATATGCTGTTTTTGTTGGACTTGGTACAGCAGGAACGGTCTGCGCGGATAGCTTGTTATTTGGTGAACCCTGGAAGCTAGCTAAAATTGTCTGTATTATTGTGCTTTTATTGGGCGTCATTGGTCTTAAACTTGTGACAGGTGAAAAAAAAGAGGAAGGGGGACACGCATAATGGCATGGTTAGCATTAGTTGGTGCAGGGATTTGTGAGATGTTAGGTGTCTATATGATGGCTAAATATAATGAAGTGAAAAATGCTAAAAATTTATTGCTATTAATCGTTGTGTTTGCGCTCAGCTTTGCAGGGCTTAGCTATGCGATGCTTACTTTACCTATGGGAACAGCTTATGCTATTTGGACAGGTATTGGCGCAGCAGGTGGTGCTTTATTAGGTATGTTATTCTTTAATGAATCCAAAGATTGGCGACGTATCGCTTGTATTGTTCTTGTATTAGGAGCAGCCATTATGTTGAAATTATTATCGTAGTGGATGGATTCTCTATGTTAAGATGGATGCATTGTGGAATGTTTAGCAAAGGGAAGAAGGGTACTAGATGAGTAAAGTTAAAATCTATTTGATTTTACTAGGTGTAATGCTCGCTTGGGGCTTAAATATCGTTGCGTTAAAGCTATTAGTTTCTTATTTTAGCCCATTGACGATGACGGCTGTGCGTATCTTTATAGCTGGTTTTACGATTATTAGCATTTTATTTTTATTGAAAAAGCTTCAAAAGCCACAGGGAACAGAATATTATGCGATTATGGCATCTAGTATTTTAGGCGTTGTGCTGCATCATGGCTTGTTAGCATTCGGGTTAGCGAATACGACAGCGGTCAAAGGCAGTATTATTTTAGGCTTTAGTCCATTATTAACAGCGATATTAGCCATTATCTTTGGTTTTACACAAATGGGCTGGCAGCGATTTTTAGGCTTCGTGGTCGGAGCATTTGGTGTCACAATGGCTGTGATGCGTGGAGGAGAAGGGATAACAGGCATAGCGTTTGGTGATATCCTTGTTTTTTTATCGATTCTGTCACAGGCATTTAGCTTTCTCATTATTAGCAAAGTATCGAAAACATTAAACCCCGTTGTCCTTACAGGCTATATGATGTTAAGTGGCTCGCTTGTCTTATTATTGCTTGCTAGTATAATAGAGCCAGCTCAGTTTATGACCTTTACAACAGCACCATTGTCTATTATTGCTGTATTGTTAGTGTCAGCTATTGTGGCAACTGCCATTGGGCATGTTACTTACAATTATGCCATTTCAAAAATAGGAGCGGCTGAAACCGCTATTTTCGGCAATTTCAATACATTATTTAGTTTAATGGCAACAGCTATCTTGTTAAAAGAGTCTGTTGGTATCAATCAAATCATAGGATGTTTGTTGATTATTTTTGGCGTGTTAACTGGAACTGGCACACTTGAGGCATTTATCCGTAGAAAAGCCCAATTAAATAGGTAAAGTGCTCCTATCTAATTGGGCTTTTCTTTATTCTTTTGTTACATCCTTCGTCCATTCAGCTACTTTATCTGTATTAGCAGCTATCCAATCCTTCGCTGCTTGCTTCGGCTCCTTGCCATCCATAATTTCTAGCATGACATTTTCTAAATCTTCAGATGTCCAATGGAAATTGTCTAATACTGTATAAACATCTGGTTGATCTTCTTTTAAGCCTTTGCGTGCAAATGTGTTAATTGTCTCTTCACCGCCATATACGCCTTTCGGATCATCTAAATATTTTAAATCATATTTAGCAAATTTCCAGTGAGGTGACCAGCCTGTGACGATAATGTCTTCTTCATTTTTTAAGGCTTGTGCAAGAGCCGTTGTCATCGCGCCTGATGAGGAAGTAAGCAAATTCCAATCAGCTAAATTGTCGTATTCCCCCAATGCTTTTTCTGTTGCTGCTGTAATACCCGCACCAGGCTCTATTCCTGTAATCGTATGGTCTGCCTCATTTGTTAAATCCTCAATGGAATCAACATTCATATAGCTTGGTACGACTAAGCCAATTTTAGCGCCAGCTAAGTTTTCACCTAATTCCTCTAAGTTAGCTTTATATTTCTCATATTGTTGGGCATGTGTATGGGGTAACCATGCTGCTACCATCCCATCTGCCTCACCCTTTGATACGGCTTCCCACATGATGGCATTATCCAGCGGTGTCAATGTAACCTCATAGCCTAAATCCTCCAGCACTTGTCCAACAACATGTGTAGAAGCAATTTCTGTATCCCATTCGACATAAGCAAGGTTTACTTCCTTTGTATTTTTTTTCGTTTCATCACTACCACAGGCAGCGAGCAATAAACCGAGCCCTAATGTCAGTCCTAATTTTGATAATGTTTTCCACTTCATCGAATCATCCTTTCTTTCGTTACACAGTTTTCTTTTTATTTAAGCTTTGTGTGAAGCGGTCTATAATAATAGCGAAAATAACAAGACCTAAGCCTGCTACAAAGCCGTTACCTACTTGTGTTCGCTGTAATGCTGTTAATACTTCACGCCCTAATCCTGGTGAACCGATCATCGAAGCAATGACAACCATGGAAAGCGATAGCATTACCGTTTGATTAATCCCTGCCATAATAGTGGATTTAGCTAAAGGAATTTCGACTTTCCACAATTTTTGACCTGCCGTACTACCGTAAGAATCAGCTGCTTCTACTAATTCCTTTGGTACTTGGCGAATGCCTAAATTCGTCATACGTACGGTTGGTGGTAAGGCGAAAATGACAGAGGCAAATACACCAGGTACGACACCAATGCCGAAGAAGGCAACAGCAGGAATTAAATAGACAAACCCTGGCATCGTCTGCATAAAGTCGAGTATTGGTTTAATGATATTTTCTGCTACAGGTGATTTCGACATTAAAATACCAATAGGAATCCCTATAACAATGGAAATCACACTAGAAAAAAGGACGAGTGTGGTTGTTTCCATTAATTGTGTCCATAAACCTTGATTATAAATAAAGAGCAAGCCAATGAATGAAAAGATAGCAAGCCCTAATTTTTTCCCAGTAATAAAAAAGGCAATAATCGTTATAAGTAGGATAAGGACAATAGCTGGAACACTAATAAGCCAACCAGTCACATGCTCCATCACAAATTTTCCAGCATCTTTAATCACTGTAAAAAAGGCTGAAAATTGATTTGTAAACCACTCCATTGCGGATTCTACCCAAGAGGCTACGGGGATTGTTGGAAGTAGATTATTCATGTGCGAATCCCTCCTCATTCGTTGATAATGCTTCAATGACAACGCCTCGAATGAGTACACCAAGTAAACGTTCATCTTTCACAACCGCAATAGGAGTTGGTGAATTGTAAATCAACCCTAAAATATCGTGTAAAAGCATATCGGGTGGCACAGTGACAATTTCTGATTGTACAATGCGATGCACCGTCTGTTCATGTTTTTTAGCTGCATCTAAGGCATCGTCTGCTGTGATATAGCCTTTTAAATGACGATTTTTATCGACAGCCATTAGTAAACTAACTGTCTCTTCACGCATACGCTTTAATGCTACAGTTGGTCCATCTAAGTCAACATTGACATAAATAGGGCGTACCATAATATTTTCGGCTGTTAAAACTTTTGAACGGTCAACATCTTCTACGAATGTTCTAACATAGTCATTGGCTGGATTGGATAGAATTTCTTCACCAGTGCCAATTTGCATAATCGAGCCATCTTTCATAATGGCAATACGATCTCCGATACGAAGTGCCTCATTCAAGTCATGTGTAATAAATAAAATTGTTTTTTTCAATGTTCGTTGCAATTCGAGTAACTCATCTTGCATCTCTTTACGAATTAACGGATCGAGTGCTGAAAAGGCCTCGTCCATTAATAAAATTTCAGGATCATTTGCTAGTGCACGCGCCAGTCCTACCCGCTGCTGCATCCCGCCAGATAGCTGGCTTGGATATTGATCTTTATAAGCAAGTAACCCTGCATTGGCAAGTGCTTGTTCTGCTTTAGCCTGTCGTTCATTTTTAGTAATGCCTCGAATCTCCAAGCCATATTCTGTGTTTTGTAGTAATGTACGATGGGGGAATAAGCCGAAGTTTTGAAAAACCATACTCATTTTATTTCTTCTAACCGTTCGTAACTCTTCTTTTCCCATTGTAGAAATATTTTGTCCATCGATATAAATATTCCCATCAGTTGGTTCGATAAGGCGATTGAGCAGTCGAATCAACGTAGATTTTCCACTACCTGATAAACCCATGATGACAAAAATTTCCCCTTCATTGACAGTAAAACTAGCATCGTACACACCCACTGTTGCACCTGTTTCTTTTAAAATAGCTGTTTTACTTTTTTGCTGTTTAACGAGTTCTAAAGCTTGGGGAATATGTTTGCCAAACACTTTAGAAACGTGTTCTATTTTAATTTTCTCCATAGAATCACTCCTTTCGTAGATTGTGTCTATTGGATTAAAATAAAAAGTAACAACTTCATGTTAACAAAGAGTTGTTACTTGTGTCAAATGGACCACTAAGAAAAAATCCGCTTAAACGCTATAATATATAACGTTTAAGCGGATTTTAAGATGGGTATAAAAAACTTTGAACTCTGATAAAACTTTCATCATTGCCGATAAAATATAAAATATCTCCAACCTCAAAAGACACATACGGGCCAGGGGAAATTAATAATTCATGATGGCGGCGAATACCAACGATGGTGCTTGCGGTATTTTGCCAAAAATTTAACGCCTGTGCTGTTTGATGAATATAAGGACTTTCATCCGTTAATTCAATTTGATAAGGAATAAATGGATTAACAGAACGAAAATGCTCAGTGCGACTTACCAATTGTTTAGCTTGATCCTGTAAATGGTAAAGCTCCTGCTGCTGTTTTTGAATGCTTATAAAAAGTGCTTGCTGAAGCTCATGTATCGATTGCACATCTTGAAATTGTCGAACAAATTGTGTCGCTTTTTCATAGGACTGAATCGTGACACCGCTTCCTTTCGATGCTTGGACAATTTCTAAGTCCTGTAAAACAGCAATCGCTCTTCTCGCTGTTTCAGCTGAGACATTATATTGGCTAGCCAATGATGAGCGAGCATAAATTTTATCGCCGATACTATATTTTCGTTCTACAATTTTAGAGGCAATATCGACAGCAATTTGCTGATATTTTGGCTGCTTTACCTGAACATTTTTTTCTAGGTTCATTGTTGATTTTCCTTTCCTCATAACCGTAATCACGACTAATTATATAGGAGCCACTAAAGAAAATACAGCTTCTTTCGTCGGAGATATTTTCCTGCTAAATTCAAGGGTATTGTATACTAAAAGGGAAGGGAGGAGAGGTATGCGCCTATTTCATGTAAGTGAAGAACAAACGATTCAGCAATTCCAGCCAAGATTACCAACAAGAGAAGATTTGGATGCTACAAAGGGGCTTGTTTGGGCGATTAATGAACGTTGTTTGCCGAATTATTTAGTCCCAAGGGATTGTCCACGTATTGGTTATCATGTGGGGGCACAAACGACGGAGCAGGATCGACAGCTTTACATAACCTCCAGTTCGTGTTCACATGTTCTTGTTGTGGAAAATAAATGGTTTGAAGCACTCAAAAATACAACGTTGTATGTCTACGAATTTGATACAAAAGAATTTACCTTGCAGGATGAGAATGCGGGCTACTATACAAGTGAAGTAACACAAATACCTATTGCAAAATTTGAAGTTCCTAACTTGTTTACAGCTCTATTTAAGCGAAATGTAGAGATTCGTGTAGTTGATAATTTGTGGGATATGCATGATTGTATTCAGCAAACCTCCTTTAACTGGTCGATATGCCGAATGAGGTTTGCCCAGCCAAGAAATATAGACTGTATGAAATCAAAAGTAGACACTTCGTTCCATACAGTCTATTAATGTTAATGCGTAGGCACAGGAGCTAATGGAACAATTTCAATATTCATTAGTTCTTTGTCTACATATGTAAATACATATTCATAGTTGTTTGAGTCATTTAGCATTCTAGGTAAATAATCTTTGAGCTCAGCCAATCCCACGTTTTGAGGATGGAATATCCATGACAGCTCTTTCCAATCTAAGATGCCCTCTGCAACTTTAATAGGTGTCACATAGGCATAATCTTCTGGCAATTCAGCAATAAAAGCATACATGCAACCAAAAATTTCGTCATCATCTCTCCATGTAATTTTGCCTCTGTATGTAATATCCTCTAAAACAATGCCTGTCTCCTCTCGAATTTCCCGCAATGCACCAGCTAAAGGTGTTTCATTTGGCTCGATTTTGCCACCTACACCATTCCAAGCACCCATCCAATGGGGAAAATCACGATTTAGCAATAAAATGCAATCGCCTCTTTTTAAAAAGCAAATGGTATATTCAATCAAAAAATAACCTCCATTTCAAGAATGATTTCTAGTATAACAAGTAAATAGTAGCACAGCTATACGTTATAACGTATTGAATACATATACAACAAATCGTAGCTAGTCCACTTAAATTATATTATTTTTATGACAATGTTAGTATACAAATTGCAGAAAAGGGGAGATTGCGTCATAATAATACATATCGTACTAAAGCGATTTCATTGAAAAATGGTAGCGCTTAGTCAATTATTTCTGAAGGTAGACATTTTATAGGCTACTTAGGGAAAATAGGAGGAAGAATCATGGCAGTAGAAAAAACATTTACAGTAATCGATAAGACAGGAATTCATGCACGTCCAGCAACAACATTAGTGCAAACAGCAAGTAAGTTTACTTCGGATGTTAATTTGACGTATAAAGAAAGAACAGTCAACTTAAAATCCATTATGGGCGTAATGGCTCTAGGGATTCCATCAGGTGCTATATTCAAAATCAGCATTGATGGCGCTGATGAAGCAGAAGCATTAACAACATTAGCAGATGTAATGAAAAGTGCAGGCTTAGCTGAATAAATAAAGGAACCCTCCAATTTATACCATTGGAGGGTTTTTTGTATGAAGTCATATAGTTTCATTCATTTCTCTGCTATACTAAAGCGAAGGAGAGGTGGAGCTGATGACAAACAAATGGAATGCTCAGCTATATGATCAAAAACATGATTTTGTATCGAAATTTGGAGAGAGCTTAGTGGATGTACTTGCACCACTGCCACAGGAGGTTATTTTAGATCTTGGCTGTGGCACAGGAGATTTAACTGCTGAAATTGCTAGTTATGGTGCGTATGTACAAGGAATCGATGCCTCCACAGAAATGATAGCAACAGCACAGCAAAAGTATCCGACACTATCATTTCAAACAATCGATGCTACAGCTATGCAGATGACTGAGGAGTTTGATGCAATTTTTTCGAATGCTGCTTTGCACTGGATGAAACAACCGGACATCGTAATTAACAATAGTTATCATGCCTTAAAGCAGGGAGGTCGCTTCGTTGCAGAAATGGGTGGGCATGGCAATATCGCTTCGATTGTTAGTGCATTGCAAGCAAGTATGGAGCTGTTACATTTTTCATATGATGAGCACTATTTTCCGTGGTATTTTCCAACAGCAGAAGCATATCAAGCAAAATTGGAGCAAGCGGGTTTTACAGTGAAGATGATAACGCATTATGAGCGTCCGACACCACTGCAAGGAGAGGCTGGGCTTCGCAATTGGCTAAAGATGTTTAGCTTCAATATTCTTCAGCGTTTATCTGAGGATGAGAAGGAGAGAGTGTATGCACAGTGTGAGACGTTATTAAAACCTTCCATCTATCAAGAAGGACAATGGATTGCAGATTATTATCGTTTGCGTTTTATGGCAGTAAAATGACGTGCCTAGACGTTAAAGAAAAGATCGTAGAAGAAACTGTACTTTTATAGTAGGTGCGAATCTAAAACAAACATGGTTTTCCTAGGGGATTCGCACTTACAATGAATGATATTTTTAATTAATATGGAAAAATTGGTAGGTTAAAATAACTATACAAATTTATTTTTTAGTGAAAAATAATCATAACTATCATCTTTCAACTATTTTTCACAGTCTCCTTCTATATTGAGGGAGTGGATTGAAATAATGCATTAGATTTATCAATCAACTCTCGAATTTGTCTCCTTCTATATTGGGGGAGTGGATTGAAATGATCAAATGCACCATATTGTCCGTATTGATCAGGGTCTCCTTCTTTATTAATTTACGAGCATTTATCGCCAGCGGATATCCAATCACAGTTTTTTAATCATAGAACGGATTATTTGTCTGCCTTTGAAACCATTCATTTTATTCATGCAGTGAAGCAATAAATAAATGGCGTAGCATCTTAAACACCCAGATGCTACGCCATTTATTAGTTGTTAGAGTGAACGGTATTTTCTTAAGCTAATAATATTTAGGATGATGAATACAAGTGCAAAGCAAGCTAGTATACTTAGATTCATAGCGATATCACCAAATGAATTGCCTTTATACATCACACCATTCAAAGCATCTGCTGCATAATACAGTGGCATAATGCGTCCTAAATATTGCAGCCATTGTGCCATCGTATCCAATGGGAAAATACCTGAGAAAAATACTTGTGGCACGATAACAAGCGGAATAAATTGCATCATTTGAAATTCAGAGGCCGCAAAGCTTGATAGTAAAGCCCCTAGCGATAATGATACACAGGCAACAGCCACATTAATAAGCAATACAAGCCAAATAGAACCAACATGGACAATATCTAATACATAAATGCTGAATAAGACAATGACAATCGTTTGAATCAGGGCAAATAAACCGTAACCAAGCATATAGCCAGCCACAATTTCAGCACGCTTAATCGGTGTAGCAAGCAAGCGTTCAAGTGTACCTGAAGTGCGCTCCTTTAACAAAGCAATTCCTGTAATTAAAAAGACAAAAAAGAAGACAAAGAAGCCGATTAACATAGGGCTGAAAATATCAAAGGAGGTTGTCTCTGCATCTCCATAAATATAATTTGTTTTAAGTGTAATAGTAGTAGCTTGTGTTGGTTGTAATGCCTGTGAAAGCTTCATCATCAACGCCTTCGCATTGGCTGGTGTATCATTGAGCAATGTTAGCTTGGCTGTCTGGTCAATCATCGTCAACCAACCATCATAGGCTTTTTCTTTTAGTAAGGCTTGTGAAAAGTTTGATTGTACGACTATGTGGAAATCGGATTGCTCTAATTGTTGAATGATTGGTGTTGGAACATCTGACACAACGAGTGTTAATTCTTTATCATCACTACCAAAAATAAAATACATTAATGATAGTACCATTAACGGTGCAACAAAAAGTAAGGCTAATGTCCGTTTATCTCGTCTCATTTGTTGAAAAATTCTTGTGATTACAGCGCCAACTCTCATTGTGTACGACCTCCTGCCTTAATAAAGACCTCATCGAAATCCTTTGCCTGGTAGCGTGCCTTCAATGCTTGAGGTGTATCATAAGCAATCATTTGACCATCTCGTAACATCGCTAATTGATCACATTTCTCCGCCTCATCCATCGCATGCGTTGTCACTAAAATCGTTTTTTGCTCCTCGTTTTTTAAGCGAAGTAGCTCCTGCCAAATATCTACCTTTAATAAAGGGTCAATACCAACAGTCGGTTCATCTAAAAGTAATAATGTTGGATTTTGAATCAAAGCAATGGCAAGTGACAGCCTCCGCTTCATTCCACCTGAATAAGTCTCCACTTTTCTATTTAAGTCATCACTCAAGCGAACAAGCTGTGCTGTATAGGCAACACGTTCTGTACGCTCTTTTTTCGGTAAACGATAGAGCTTGGCGAAAAACTGTAAATTTTCCTCACCTGTCAAGTCTGTATACAATGCATCAGATTGCGCCATATAGCCGATATCTGTTAAAAGTTGCTGATGGGGAACGGTTTTATTGAAAACATAAATTTGCCCGTTATCAGGCTTCATCATACCCATAATCATTTTAATCAACGTCGTTTTCCCACAGCCAGAAGGACCAAGTAGACCGATAAGCTGTCCCTGTGGAATTTCCAAAGATAATGGGGCAATCACTTGCTTATGCTGAAAACTTTTTTCAATGGCACGTAATGAAATCACCATACAATCACATCCTTGTTGAAGTTACTAAAATTTTAAGCTAGCATAGTAGCAAATACAATCAACACATTTTCGCAAAATGTTGAGTGAAGGAAGTTAATGTATGTCGATACACGAACAAATGAACAGTGAAACAAAACAGGCAATTAGGCAAGCATTAGTAGAGCAAATGCAGACAGTGCCGTTTGAACAAATCACAGTGAAAAATCTAGCACTAACAGCAAATATTAATCGTGGCACTTTTTATTTACATTACATGGATAAATTTGAGGTGATGGAGGATTTACAACAACAGCTTTTGCAGGAATTAGCCTCATGTGTGCAACAAGTGCAGCCCGTTGAAGCTTTTCAAACTATTCAAAAGGGCCAACTCTATCAACCATTTGTAGGGGTGATTACTTATATAAAAAAACAAGATAAGGCCTTTCGTGTATTGTTAGGTGCGAATGGTAGCCAAGCTTTTAGCCATCAAATGAAAAATGTTTTTAGTAATCATCTCCTTGACAAAGTAATGGCGTTGCAGGTAGAGGCGTTTGATAGTGAATTCCGCTCTTATTTACAGGCTTTTTTAACATCTGCTATTTTAGGGGTGATTCAGCAATGGTTGGAAAATGGCAATGAGGATATGACAGTGGAAGAAATGGTCATGATGCATTTTCGCTTATTGCGCTTTATTAGTAGTTTAGGATTTTTGCGCTAATGGTGTGGTGACTAAAGCTTTGGATAGATGAAAATATAAATTGGTAAACGATGATGAACATACACAGTAAGTAGAAAAAAGTTTGAAGAAATTTGAGTGATTGTAGGAGGGAGTAACTTTGGAGATCAGGATATTACGCTATTTTTTAACCGTTGCCACAGAACAAAGTATCACCCAAGCTGCAAGAGTATTACATATTACCCAACCTACACTTAGCAGACAAATAAAAGAACTTGAAGAAAAGCTGGGAACGCCTCTTTTTATTCGCAAAAATAAAAAAATGCTTTTGACCGAAGCAGGTATGTTCCTTAAAAGTCGGGCAGAAGAGATGGTTTTGTTGAGCGATAAAACAGAGCAGGTATTTTTAGAGAGAAAACAAGAAGTGGTGAGTGGTCATATTGCTATTGGCTGTGTGGAGGCAGATAATTCAGATACATTAGCAATGTTTTTAGAAGAGATGGTTGCAGAGTATCCTCAAGTAAGCTTTAGCATTTTTAGTGGGACAAGTGATGAAATAGTAGAGAAATTGGATAGAGGGTTATTGGATATTGCCCTATTACTTGAGCCCATTTCAACAGAAAAATTCAATAAAATCATTTTACCAAGACAGGAAAAATGGGGCTTACTAGTGTCGAAGGATTTTTTCCTAGCTAATCGAAATTGTGTAACAATTGATGAACTTATGGGTATCCCGCTATTATGTCCATCGAGAGTAGATGTACAAAAAATGCTGTATGCAAGGTTAAAGCTGGAAGTAGGAGAACTAACTATTATCGGAACCTTTAATTTGATTTTCAACGTATTCTCGCTTGTGGAAAATGGAGTAGGTTCAGCATTGACCATTGAAGGAGCGGTATCAAATCGAAGGCTAGAAAATATGAAATTTCTGCCGTTGATGCCTGAAATAAAAATAAATTGTGTTGTGGTATGGAAAAAGAATACAGTGATTTCACCAGCTGTCCATAAATTAATAGAAAAATTTAAACATGCCTTTTGAGTATAGTTGATGATTTAAAAGGTATTAGACAATGCAGTTTTTCTTCTTTAGCATAAGGAAATGAAAACGATTTTTCTATATTGGAGGAATACGAAAATGGCAAAACATGAAGAAGTAAAAAATGGTGTTATTTTCCCAGCAGGAGAAAAAAACGATGCTTTTGCACAATATTTTGTAGGACAAAGCTATTTAAAAAATTTAGTAGCTGATCCAAATATCAGTGTGGGTGTTGGCAATGTAACATTTGAACCTGGCTGTCGTAACAATTGGCATATTCACCATGATGGTTTTCAACTGTTATTGGTTACAGGTGGAGAAGGTTGGTATCAAGAAGAAGGAAAGCCTGCGCAATTTTTAAAAACGGGCGATGTTGTAGTTATTCATGATGGTGTTAAACATTGGCATGGTGCAGCAAAAGATAGCTGGTTTGAACATATTGCCATTACAGCGGGTACGCCAGAGTGGCTAGAGCCTGTTACGGATGAAATTTACTCAAAACTAGAGGGGGATATAAATGGCTAAACAAACAGCAGGTCGTGATAATTTAGGCGAATTTGCTCCTCAATTTGCACAGTTAAATGATGATGTGTTATTTGGAGAAGTATGGTCAAGAGAGTCAGAACTATCTACACGTGATCGTAGCATGATTACTTGTGCAAGTTTAATGACACAGGGCGCTCCGCAATTAGAGGCACATCTAAAAATAGCTCAACAAAATGGCGTAACCAAAGCGGAAATAGTAGAGCTGATTACTCATTTAGCTTTTTATGCAGGGTGGCCAAAAGCTTGGTCTGCATTTACTTTAGCAAAAGAAATTTTTAAGGAAGATGGTAAGGAGTAAACTAAGATAATGACAAAATAACCCTCTATCGACTGAATAAGATAGAGGGTTATTTTGTCATTATTTTACGGCGCATAATAGCGAGAAAGAGCCGATTCTAGTCGATTTGTAAGGTGCTGTGAAATATAACGCAACACAAATTGTTCTTTTTCCATATTGAGCTGTGCGGCACGAAAGATTTTTGTCCAAAAGCTGACTTTATATTGGGTGGCAAATTGCTGTAATGCTTCAATACGTAAGGATAGCATCACTTCATTTTCAATATGACGTGCACGAATTTTTTGCACAAGGCCCTGTGTATGTTCTTTTTGTAGCGTGACCATATGTTGTTGCATGTATTGAGTGAGGAACTGGTCATTAATAGCAATGTGTATATTGTCCTGTCCGTCACTTGGTGTGAAATGAAAAAGCCCTGTTTCGATCATTTGCTGTAATACTTGTCCTAGTATGTTCACTTGCTGTGTAACATCCTCCGTCACAGTAGTTGTGGCGACAATTTGCTGTTGAATACATTGGTCAGCTTCATTCATTCTTAATAGCTCTTTCAAGCCTTTGACACGGTACTTGTCCTTTAAGAGGAGAATCATACGAAGCTTTATAATCGCAGATAATGTTAACTGCTGATGGGTTGATTGCTCAAAAATATATGCTTCAAATGGCTTCATATAGTAGCGTAACATGGCAATGGTAATGCCAAGCCACTCCGCTACCTGTGCAATGGAATAATGCTTAGCTTCATCTATTTCAACTAAATAGGCATCCTCATAAAGAAGTTCCTCTAAATTTGCCTGTTGTTGAATAATAAGAAACAATGGATCATGCTGTACAAATGGAAGAATAAACGCTTTCACATCATGGACTTGTCGCATTGCTGTGTGCACCTCCGCTTGATGGTCTATATAGGTTTCTATTCGAATGATAGGCTGGTTATGAGTAATATTAAGAAAAAGTTAAGAAATTCCCTCTCATAACGTTAAGAAATGTCAGCTAAAGTGAGACCAAGAGAGTAATGAAGGGGGCAATATTGTATGCAATTTATAACATTTATCCATGAATTTTTGAAAAATCCTAAAAGTATAGGTGCTATTTCACCCAGTTCTAAAAAATTAACAAAGAAAATGTTAGAAACAATTTCATTTGAGCAAGCTGAATGCATTATAGAGCTTGGTCCTGGTACAGGTTCGTTTACAATGGAGCTAATCAAAAAGAAAAAACCATTAACTAAACTAATTTTAATTGATAATAATGCTGTTTTTTGTGAAAAACTACGTCGTCAATTAGCCTATGAGCCGAATGTGGAAGTCATTCATGGTTCAGCTGAAAATTTATGCTTATATATGGATGAATTACATATTAAAAAAATTGACTATATTGTGTCTGGTTTACCGTTTACATCCTTATCACCAATTGTTTCTGCATCTATTTTACAGAATATTCGAACATGTATGGAGGATGGGGAGTTTATTACATTCCAATACTCACTTGTACGTAAATCACTTATTCAGCAATTTTTTGATCGTATTTCACATACAAAGGTTTGGATGAATATCCCACCAGCGTATGTGCTAAGATGTAAATAGGGAGAGACTGCCAATGGGATTATCTGATTTATTCACATGGCTTGAACAATATGGCTATCTCGCTTTATTTTTCAGCTTATGGCTAGGCATCATTGGTATGCCTATTCCAGATGAAATGATTGTGATGAGTGGTGGATTTTTATCCTCTTCAGATAAAATGGCTATTTTGCCTGCATTTATACTAACCTATTTAGGGGTTGTCTCAGGGCTTTCTTTAGGTTATATCCTTGGCAAAATAGTTGGTGATAAAGTGCTTCAACGATTGATGAAGAAAAAAGCAAGCAAATTAGCAAAATCCATCGCTTTATTAGAGCGATTCGGTCGTTTTGCATTAATCATTAGCTATTTTATCCCAGTTGTTCGACATATAATTCCTTATTTAGTCGGTATGAATAACATGTCGTTTAAAACATATGCTTTCTATTCGTATACAACGGGTTTTGTATGGACGCTCATTTATTTTTTACTTGGTTTATTTTTTGGTCAGAATATGGAGGAGATTTCCGTATTTGCAACAAAGTATGGTATTTATCTGGGCATTTTTGCTGTCGTAATTATGGGGTATGGTTATAGAAGAAAATGGTTTTTAGGTGGGATGAAATGAGTAAGGAAACAATATTACTAGTAGATGATGAGCAAGAGATTCGTCATTTAATAGCGATTTATTTACAAAATGAAGGCTACAACGTATTAGAGGCGGGAGATGGGACAGAAGGATTGCATCTATTACAGAAACAGAAGGTGCACGTCATTGTGTTAGATATTATGATGCCACATATGGATGGTATGGAAATGTGTATGAAAATAAGGGCAATTGCGGATATACCAATTATTATGCTATCAGCGAAAACACAAGATATGGATAAAATTATGGGTTTAACATTAGGGGCAGATGATTATATGACAAAGCCTTTTAATCCATTGGAATTAGTAGCTCGTATCAAATCGCAGCTTCGTCGTTATTTAAAGATGAATCGTTTTGATCTAGTTAATCATGAGGCTATTGAAATTGGCGATATGTCTATTAATACAGCTACACATGAAGTCATTGTCAATCAACAGCAAGTGAAATTAACACCACGAGAATTTTCTATTTTGGAATTACTAGCGAGACATCCAGGCATTGTGATGAGTGCAGAGCAAATTTATGAAAAGGTTTGGAAGGAAGAAGCTATACAATCGGAAAATACGGTCATGGTGCATATTCGAAAAATTCGAGAAAGAATTGAAACAAATCCAAGAAATCCTCAATATATTAAAACCGTATGGGGAGTAGGTTATAAAATTGAAAAAAATCTATAAACCATATTATTTCATCGTCACTAAAATAAAGAATAGTATACAGATACAGTTATTAACGATATTTATCATTTGTGCGCTTGGTAGCTTGCTTGTAGCAGAAATTTTATTACCTTTTTTTAGGGATTATAATGAAAAAGAAATGATTGATTATAGCCCAGATATGAAATTGATGCTTTACGAAATGCAGGATATTATGGCACTAGCTAGTGAAGAAAATAGTGTCGATGCATTAAAGAGCTTGATTGAAAGGGAGAATAATCGACTACTAGACAATCAAGATGCTATGAAAATAGTGGTAACGGATGAAACTGGCAAAGTGCTTTACAAAACGCAGCAGGTAGAGGAAGAGCAAGTGAATGTTCACCAGAAAATGCAACAGGTGATGAGCTTTGGCATCAATCAACCAGTTCAACATAAATATACATATGAAATGGAAGAGACACGTAGAGAATTTCTTGCTTTTTACCCGCTAAACATACAAGGTGAAAATTTGTATGTGTTTAGTAGTGGTATCCCTAAAGGAGTTGCTGTGAAGTATTCAACAGAGGGACCTATGCCAGCATTGATTGGTATAATGTTATTTGTCTGGTCTTTCTTTTATTTGACAAAGCGAAAAATGCGTCAAATTGAAGAGATGGCAAAGGGCGTGAATGAAATAGCACAAGGAAATTTAAGCTATCGTATTGAAAAAAAGGGGCAAGATGAGCTTGCCTCATTAGCTGAAAATGTTAATCAAATGGCAGAGGCGATTAAGACAACGCTTGAAAAGGAAAGGAGAATAGAACAGCAGAAAAATGAGCTGATTACTAATGTGTCACATGATTTGAGAACACCTCTAACATCTATTATGGGCTATCTACGTTTAGTGCGTGAAGGAAAATATGTGACACAGGAGCAGCATGATGATTATTTAAAAGTGGCTTTTTCCAAATCAGAGCAGCTACAGCGTTTGATTGATGATTTATTTGACTATACAAAATTGACGAATGAAAAAATAGTGTTAGTGCGACAGAAAGTGTGTATAAATGAGCTACTGGAGCAATTAATGGAAGAGCTTGTTCCACAGGCAGAGCAGTACGGGAATGAATTTGTGAAACATTTTTCAGAGCAGCGCATTATTGTGAGTATAGATTCTGAAAAAATGGTGCGAGTATTCGATAATTTATTAGTGAATGCCATTAAATATAGCCAAAAGGGGACAGAAATATGGGTTTCCCTTGCAGTAGATGATGAGCATATCCACATTTGTATTGCTAATTATAGTGATATATTGACATCAGAGGAGTTAGTCAATATTTTTGAAAGATTTTATAAAAGGGATTCATCGAGAACAAGTGCAAAAGAGGGATCTGGGCTAGGTTTGGCGATTGCCAAAAGCATTGTTGAGCTGCATCATGGTAGTATTTATGCTCGATATAAGGATGACATGTTACAGTTTGTGATTGTGTTACCGAAAGAGAATCTCGTATAAATTGAATCTATATTCTATTTTTGCTATAGTTTGTGAAACATATAAGGGGGGATACCAAATATGTTAACTGAAATGGTTGACCTAAGACAATTCAGCAACTTATCTCATGGACAACGTGAAATTATTTTAGGTGTGGCTCGTAATCTACAACTAATAGCTGATTTGTCCCAAGCAGATGTATTTATTAATTGTTTATTAGAAGATGGCGATGCTGCATTAGTTGTTGCTGAAGCGAAGCCTACAACCGTTCCCTCTTTGTATCAAAAAAGTATGGTAGGACATATAACTGTTGAAGAAATGGAGCCAGGCGTTTTCTTTTGTTTACAGACAGGAAAACCTGTTGCTAGTTCAAGAGGCATCACAGCAGAGCGTGGTGTGATGCGGCAAGATATTGTGCCAATTAAGGATGAACAGGGGACAACGATTGCGGCATTAATTAAAGAAAGTAATATTTCCGAAGTAGTAGAAAATAAAAAAACGATGGCTAAACTGCTGACAATACATGATAATGAAGAAAAGCAGCGTGTATTACAAGCAATGGCTATTCAAGAAATACATCATCGTGTAAAAAATAATTTACAGGTTATTGCTAGCCTACTGCGTTTACAAATGAGACGTTTCTCAAGCGCAGAAGTGATGGCAATATTCCATGATAGTATTGCGCGTATATCCAGTATGGCTTTAGTGCACGATTATTTAGCACAGGCTCGTACCGATGAGGCAGACATTAAATGGTTGATTACAGAAGTTACGACTTTACTTGTTTCCTCCTCGATTATCCCAGGACAAGATATTACTGTATCTGTGGAAGGTGAGTCTGTCTATTGCCCCTCTAATCAAGCAACAGTGATTGTGATGATTGTCAATGAATTAGTACAAAATAGTATTAAACATGCTTTCCCAACCAAAAGAGATGGAGCTATTACGATACAAATCAAAACCATCAAACAGATGATGACCATTACAGTGATTGATAATGGCTGTGGAATAGATGACTCCTTTTCTTTAAATCATAGTGCATCATTAGGCTTACAATTAGTGGAAATGTTAGTGGGAGAAAAGCTACAAGGTGTTTTTTCTTTTCAGCCAAGTATAGAGGGAACAAGGGCATTTCTTACTTTTCCGGCCAATCAATTAAAATAGAAGAGCACTTTACAAAAAGCTCGAGAGTAGTGTAAGATGTAACAAAATAATAGCTAGGGCAAGGGCGCCATCCATACTTGTGGAAATTTTCCTCAGGTCTGTGTGTGCTCTTTTTTTATATTGTTTTAGTAATAATGGAAAAATGCCCATTTAATTAAGATTGTATTGTAAGCGTTAACAAATAGGGGGAGTGATTGATAATGAAATTGTCCTGTATGGTCAAAGGCACATTTTATACATTTTCATCGGTAAGAGAAGTGCTAGCAAAGGCGAGTGAAGCAAAATCTGGGGATGTGATGGCACGTATAGCAGCAACTTCATCACTGGAGCGAGTAGCCGCAAAAATTGTATTGAGTGAGCTACAGTTGAAGGATATTTATGAACATCCAGTGATTCCGTATGAACTAGATGATGTGACGCGTTTAATTTATGATGATATTAGCGAGACCATTTATAAAAACATTCAGCATTGGACGGTTGGCGAATTGCGTAACTATATTTTGGCACGCGATACAAAAGCAGATCAGCTATTAAAGCTATCGAGAGGGTTAACGAGTGAAATGATTGCTGCTGTAGCTAAGCTAATGTCTAGTTTAGATTTAGTGTTAGCTTCACAGAAAATGAGATATCAAGCACATTGTAATACGACGATTGGAGAGCCTGGACGTTTAGCCTTTCGTTGTCAGCCAAATCATCCGAACGATTTACCAGAGGGGATTTTATATTCCATTAAGGAAGGTCTATCTTATGGAGCAGGGGATGCAGTGATTGGTATTAATCCAAATATTGACACAGCGGAATCCGTCAAGGCACTGTTGACGCTGTCACATGAATTTATGGAGAAATGGCAAATACCAACGCAAAATTGTGTGTTAGCGCATATTACGACACAAATGGAGGCATTAAGGCAAGGAGCACCTGTTTCCTTAATGTTCCAAAGCTTAGCAGGTACACAGAAGGGGAATGAAGCATTTGGTATATCGAAAGAAATGATTGATGAAGGCTATGATTTGATGTCACGTTATGGTACATCAGCAGGTCCTAATTTTATGTATTTTGAAACAGGGCAAGGGTCAGAAGTATCCTTAAATGCAGCCCATGAAGTAGACATGCAAACATTGGAAGCAAGAACATATGGCTATGCACGTCATTGGAAGCCTTTTATGGTGAACAATGTGTCTGGCTTTATCGGCCCTGAAACATTATATGATGGTCGTCAATTAATTCGAGCAGACCTTGAGGATATGTTTATGGGCAAATTACATGGTTTACCAATGGGCATTGCACCGACCTACACAAATCATATGGATGCTGATCAAAATGACCAAGAAATTGCGGGCATATTAACGGCTGTTGGTGGCGCGAATTTTTATATGGGTGTACCCGGTGGTGATGATGTCATGCTGAATTATCAAGATACGAGCTATCATGATGATGCTAGTTTACGAGAGCTTTTAGGCTTACGACCACTGCGCGAATTTGAAAAATGGATGGAAAATATGGGGTTAATGGAAGATGGTAAGCTAACAAAATGGGCAGGGGATTTATCTATTTTTGATTGAGGATAGGGGGGATTTTATATGGATATTCAAGAAATTGTACGACAAGTGTTGAGAGAACTAGAACAAAAAATGCCATTACCAGAAGAGGCTCCTGTGCCAAACAATACAGAGGATGTTATTTATTTTTCAGAAGAACGATTCAAAGATGTTGAAAATGCAAAAAATATAGCAATGATTGAACGTGCCCAAAGCATTACACCCGCCCGTATTGGGATTGGGCGAACTGGCACACGTATGCGAACAGGTAGCTATTTGCAATTTTTAGCAGACCATGCAGCTGCACAGGATGCTGTTTTAAAGGACGTTGGTGAAGAATTTTTACAACAAATAAAATTACCTAAATTAGAGACGAAAGCCCAAGATATGAAAACCTATTTAATGGATTTGGATGCAGGTCGTCAACTATCCACGCAATCGGTTGAATATTTACGTACACATGGCGATAAAGGGAAAAGTGTGCAAATTATTGTGTGTGATGGATTGAGCTCCTCTGCTGTAGAAGCTAATGTGAGTGATTTACTACCTGCTTTAATACAAGGACTGAAATTAAAAAATATTAGCGTGGCACAGCCTTTTTTTATACAAAGAAGTCGTGTGTGGGTACAGGATGAGGTTGCAAAAATTGTTGACTGTGATTTAGTGATTTCGTTGATTGGAGAGCGACCAGGTTTAAATACAGATGAAAGTTTAAGTGCGTACATGGTGTACCGACCAACAGAAAAAACAGTAGAGGCAGATCGGAC
Organism: Lysinibacillus piscis; assembly: GCF_026012395.1. Taxonomy (GTDB): domain Bacteria; phylum Bacillota; class Bacilli; order Bacillales_A; family Planococcaceae; genus Lysinibacillus; species Lysinibacillus piscis. The sequence goes on along the minus strand of NZ_BRZA01000001.1, from coordinate 276,720 downwards.
AGTTATTTCAAATATTCATCGTGAAGGTTTAACCCCTGTCGAAGCAGGCGCTTATTTATCGGATGTTATTGAGCAAATGCTATTGGCAAAATGCACAGGTGTAGCATTTGCTCGTCGAAAAAATGCACATATGTAAAAAATTAGACGCTGTCAAGAAAGGCTGTGATAGCTGTTGAAAAAACGTATTTTAATTGTAGAAGATGAATTGATTATTCGATTGGATTTGAAAATGATGCTATTAGACTATGGCTATGATGTCATAGGAGAGGCTGGAGACGGAGATCGTGCAATTGAGCTGACCCATCGTTTAAAGCCAGATTTAATTTTAATGGATATTAATATGCCGAAGCTAAATGGTTTAAAAGCGAGTCAAGTGATTGGGCGTCAATTGGATGTGCCAGTGATTTTAATTACAGCGTATAGTGAGAGAGCGTTTATCGAAAAATCAAGGTTAGATAATGTCATGGGCTATTTGGTAAAACCTATTTCAGAAGAGCATTTACTACCAGCCATCATGATTGCTCTTCAACAAGATAAGAAAACAAAAGAATTAAAACAATCATTGCAAATGCTACAAGAACAAATTGATGAAGGTAAGATGATAACACAAATGTATAAACAGTAGGAGGATATGCAGATGCAACAACAGGGTGAGGCATTAGGTATGATTGAAACAAAAGGACTGATCGCGGCAATTGAGGCAGGCGATGCGATGGTAAAAGCCGCGAGTGTGAGCTTAGTAGGTAAGGTGCATGTTGGTGGTGGTATTGTAACAGTACTTGTACGTGGAGATGTGGGGGCTGTAAAGGCAGCGACAGAGGCAGGCACTTTAGCAGCCCAGCGTGTAGGTGAATTACTATCTGTCCATGTGATACCAAGACCACATAATGAACTGGAAAGTATTTTACCAAAATAAAATAACCCGAACGATGATGAAACACTTCCATCAACGTTCGGGTTTTCTAATTTAGTGAATATCGCGCTTTTTGAAGTTACCGCCACGTACTTCTGATACATCAGAAATAACAATAAAGGCACTGTCATCAATATCTTTAATAATCGATAATAATTTCGTTTCTTCCATTCTGTTAATGACACACGTTAAAATTTCAGTCGCTTCATTCGAGAAGCCACCACGTCCTTGTGAATAAGTAACACCACGCCCTAAACGAGCTTGAATCGCATCACCAATTTCCTGTGATTGATTGCTAATAATTTTCACAGATTTCGATTTTTCTAAACCAACTTGAATAATATCGATAACATTTTTCGCAATGTAGTAAGTTAAAGCGGAGTATAGTGCACTTTCTAAACCGTAAATAAAGCTTGCACCGATAAAGATAAAGGCATTAATGAACAAAATAATATCTCCAACAGAAAAGGGAATTTTACGAGATAGTAAGACAGCTAGCACTTCTGAGCCGTCTAGAGCTCCACCATTACGCAAGACAATCCCAATCCCAACTCCTAGTAGCATACCACCAGATAAGACAATTAATAACGGGTCTTGTGGTCCTAAAATAGGCTTTACATCATGTAACAACACCGTAGCAATCGATAGTGACGCAATTCCTGCGATACTCATCAATGCAAAGGTTTTCCCAACCTGTTTATAGCCTAAATAGACAAACGGAATATTTAATACAAACAGTAGTATACCTAATGGGATATCAAATAGATAAGCGCCCATAATACTAATCCCTGTTACACCGCCATCAATTACCTCATTTGGTATCAATACAGCTTCTAGTCCATATGCTGCAATGACAGCACCGATGACAATCATGATAAATCTTCCTATGTGTTCAAATGATTTATTTTTTTTCATACATCTTCTCCATTTCATATATGTATTTTCCACTCTTAATTGTACCTATATCTCTAAAAAAATGCACTCAATAGCTCATTTTAATGAAAATAGTTTATCAGTTTTTTCTGAAAATTTACTTGACGTATGGAAAAGACAATTATATGATATTTACAAATGTAACAACATAGAACAAAAGTAAACAGGAGGAATGGAAGATGACAAATCTAAATGTACCTGCTTCAATTTCGAACGAAAAGTTAAAAGATTTATATAAAGAAATGTGGTTAATTCGTTATTTTGATGAAAAAGTAGACCAATTTTTTGCTAAAGGGCTTATCCATGGTACAACACATTTATGCGTTGGACAGGAGGCTTCTGCAGCAGGCTCGATTGCTGTATTAGAATCAAAAGATAAAATTATCAGCACACATCGAGGGCATGGTCACTGTATTTCAAAAGAGGGTGATGTCAATAAAATGATGGCGGAGCTCTTTGGACGTGAAACGGGTTATTGTAAAGGAAAAGGTGGCTCGATGCACATTGCAGATGTCGAAAAAGGGAACCTTGGTGCAAATGGTATTGTAGGGGGAGGTATTCCACTAGCTGTAGGTGCTGCGCTAACATCTAAAATGAAAAATGAAAATTACGTTGTCCTATGCTTCTTCGGTGATGGAGCATCAAATGAAGGTAGTTTCCATGAATCTGTAAATTTAGCAGCGATATGGGATTTACCAGTTGTCTTTATTTGTGAAAATAACCAATATGGTATGTCTGGACCAGTTAAAGATATGACACGTGTTGAAAATATTGCTGATCGTGCTAGTGCTTATGGTATTCCAGGGAAAATCGTGGACGGTTGTGACATGTTGGAAATTATGAATACAGTGGATGAGGCTGTTGAACAAGCACGTAATGGTAATGGACCAACATTAATCGAAATGAAAACATATCGCTGGAAAGGTCACTCTAAATCAGATGCGAAAAAATATCGTACACGTGAAGAAGAAAACGAATGGCGTGCAAAAGATGGCATTAAGCGCTTTAAAACAGTATTAATCGAAGCGGGTGTGTTGACGGAAGATGAGGCACAAGCATTGCAACAGCAAGCGAGCCAAGAAATTGAGGATGCTGTGAAATTTGCAGAGGCAAGTCCAGAGCCATCTATTGATACTTTAGAAGAAGATGTATTTGCATAATAATGAAGAGGTGAATCCTATGACAAATCGAGAAATTACTTATTTAGAGGCAGTACGTGAAGCAATGACCCAAGAAATGCGTCAAAATCAGGATGTATTTATTTTAGGTGAGGATATTGGTATTTATGGAGGGGCATTTGGTGTAACACGTGGCATGATTGAAGAATTCGGCCCAGAACGTGTGCGTAATACACCTATCTCAGAGGCAGCGATTGCTGGAGCAGCAGTTGGGGCAGCTTTAACAGGAATGCGGCCTATTTTAGAGCTACAGTTTTCCGATTTTATTACGATTGCTATGGATCAAATGGTTAACCAAGCAGCGAAAACACGTTATATGTTTGGTGGAAAAGGAAAAGTACCAATGGTATTGCGTACACCATCAGGCTCAGGTACAGGAGCAGCTGCACAGCATTCACAAAGCTTAGAGGCATGGATGGCCCATATTCCAGGATTAAAGGTTGTGCAACCATCAACAGCCTATGATGTAAAAGGCTTACTAAAAGCAGCAATGGATGACGATAATCCAGTTATTTTCTATGAACATAAGTTACTTTATAAAACATCTGGTCATGTACCTGAGGAGCAGTATTCAATTCCTTTAGGTAAAGCGGATGTGAAGCGTGAAGGAACAGACGTAACGATTGTGGCGACAGCGATGATGGTGCATAAAGCATTAGAAGCAGCAGCAGCGCTTGAAAAAGAAGGAATTAGTGTCGAAGTGGTGGACCCAAGAACCATTGTACCACTTGATGAGGAAACAATTATTAATTCTGTGAAGAAAACAGGTCGTTTAATTGTCGTGCATGAGGCTGTGAAACGAGGCGGTATTGGTGGCGAAATCGCAAGTATGATTGCAGAGAGTGAGGCATTTGATTATTTAGATGCACCAATTAAACGTCTTGGTGGACTTGCTGTACCAATTCCATACAATCCAACATTGGAAAAAGCAGCAATCCCTCAAATACCAGACATTATTGCAGCAGTCAAAGAAGTTGTGAAAAACAAATAGGAGGGATTGTGGATGGCAAAGGAAATTTTCATGCCAAAGCTGAGTAGTACCATGGCAGTTGGGACGCTTCTTCAATGGTTTAAGGAGGAGGGCGACAGCGTTGAAGTGGGTGAGCCACTTTTCGAGATTATGACGGACAAAATTAATATTGAAGTAGAATCCTACGATGAAGGGATTTTATTAAAAAAGTATTTTGGTGAGGATGATCAAGTACCTGTCAATCACGTTATTGGCTATATTGGCGTAGCGGGTGAGGCTGTACCCGATGAGCCACCAGGGGAATCTGGGGCAACAGAGGAGGTAGTGGAACCAGCGCCAGCACCAGCAGCGCCTGTTCAAGCAACCAACTCGACAGCAGCACCAATAAATGATGGTGAAAAGCCACGAGCAACACCAGCAGCTAGAGCATTGGCACGTACTGAAAATGTGGAGCTGACGGTTATTAGTGGGAGTGGTCCAAATGGGCGCGTACATAAAAAAGATGTAGCTGCCTTTGTACACAATGCACCAGCTCAAACAAAAGCCACACCACTAGCACGTAAAATTGCGGAGCAGGAACAAATTGATTTATCAACAGTGCAAGGTAGTGGTGCACATGGCAAAATTACGAAAAACGATGTCATTTCGACGAAGCGTACACCAGCATCAACAGAAGCACAAGCGACTTCTCGCAAAAAACTATCTGGTATGCGCAAGGTGATTGCAGAACGAATGGTACAAAGTAAGCACACAGCACCACATGTGACAATGGCAAGTGAAATTGATATGACGAAGGTCAAAGAGTTACGTGCCGCTATTTTACCAGTGATTGAAAAACAGACAGGTTTGCGTGTATCGTATACAGAAATTTTAATGAAGGCAACAGCAGTAGCGTTGGCAAGACATCCAGAAATCAATGTTTCTCTGGATGGAGATGAGCTTGTACAGCATCATTATGTGCATATTGGTTTAGCTGTAGCAGTGAATGATGGCTTAATGGTTCCAGTGGTGAAGGATGTACTAGCGAAAGGCTTAGCTGAGCTAACACAGGATGCCAAGGATATTGCCAAACGTGCACGTGATAATAAGCTATTGCCAGACCAAATGAAGGGCTCTACCTTTACGATTAGCAATGTTGGTATGTATGCAGTCGATATGTTTACACCTGTTATTAATCAGCCTGAGAGTGCGATTCTTGGTGTCGGACGTATGCAGGATAAGCCTGTTGCGGTCAATGGCGTGCTAGAAATTCGCCCAATGATGACAGTAAGCTTATCCTTTGACCATCGTGTCATTGATGGTGCACCAGCAGCAGCCTTTTTAACAGAGCTGAAAGATATTTTAGAAAATCCATACGAGTTACTTGTGTAGGGAGGATAGAGTGATGACATCATATGATATTGTCGTGATTGGTGGCGGACCAGGTGGCTATGTGGCGGCGCTTCATGCAGCAGAGCTTGGGAAAAAAATAGCACTCATTGAGCCTGATTTCTTAGGTGGAACATGCTTAAATAGAGGCTGTATTCCATCTAAAACATTATTAAAGCATGCTGAAATAATTGACAACATTGAAAAAGCAAAAGATTGGGGCATTGAAGTAAGCGATATTGTATTGTCCTTTGACAAAATGAAGAAGCGAAAAAATGAAGTGATTGAGCGTCTACGTGGAGGTATTGCCTTTTTACTTAAACAAGGTAAAATTGATGTCTTCAATGGCTTTGGCTCTGTGCAAGAAAATGGTGATGTTGCTGTGAAAACAGAGGCGGGAGTGGAAACCATTCAGGCTAGTAAGATAATTGTCGCTACAGGATCAACACCAGCCGTCCCACCGATTGCAGGCTTAGATACTGTAGTCTTTCATACGAGTGATACCATTTTCGATATTGCTGACATCCCAGCATCCATTGTCATTATTGGCGGTGGTGTGATTGGTATGGAGTTAGCGTGTATTTTTTCCTCATTAAAAACAAAAGTAACCGTTATTGAGGCAGCAGACCGCATTGTGCCAACAGAGGATGCGGAGGCAGCAAAGCTCTTAACGAAGATGCTGAAGAAAAAAGGCATTGTCATGCATACAAAATCGAAGGTACAATCTATTAGTGAGGTAGATGGTGTGAAGCTTGTGACATGCTCAGATGCGAAGGACGCCATGTTTACTGTAGAGGCAGATACGTTGCTTATTAGTACAGGTCGACGTCCAAATCTATCTGCAACAAATGATATTAAGCTGACGATGAATGGCCCATTTATTCAAGTAAATGACAAAATGGAAACCAATTATCCGAATGTCTATGCGGTTGGTGATGTTATTGGTGGTTGGCAGTTAGCACATGCAGCGAGCGCAGAGGGTGTTGTAGCAGCGAATAATGCAGCAGGTGTTGCAGATGCCATTGATTATAAGGTCATGCCACGTTGTATTTATACATTCCCAGAAATAGCGAGCGTGGGTTTAATGGAAGAGGAAGCGAAAAAGCAAGGCATTGATGTGCGAGTAGAGAAATTTGATTTTGCAGGTAGTGGTAAAGCATTGTCAGCAGGTGAGCCAGATGGATTTACAAAGATTATATACGAGGCGAAGTATGGAGAAATTATCGGTGCTGTCATGGTTGGCTCACATGTCACAGAAATGATTTCAGAGGCATCTGCTTTTATGTATTTAGAAGGGACACTGGATGAAGCAGCGAAAATGATTCATCCACATCCAACAATAGCCGAAACATTTTTTGAAGCAGCAGTACAAGGTGTGCATAAGCTTCGTAAAATAGAATAAAATGAAACGAATGAATGGCGCAAACGGATTAAGTTGCGCCATATTTTTGTCGACACTATTTACTTTTCAAGGTACTTGTTATAATAGAGAAGTAGTAGAAACTTTATACATTTATGAGTCGTTGGGAGGGATAAAGATGATGTTAAGTTGGGAAGAACGACGGCAGCTTGTAAAAATAGCAAATTGGTACTATACAGATGGTTGGACACAGCAACAAATCGCTAAAAAAATGGGTGTGTCCCGACCTGTGATTTCAAAATTGTTACAAAAAGCGAAAGATACAGGAATTGTAGAAGTGTTTATTAAAGATGAAAGTGTACATACAGTGGAGCTCGAAAAAAGGTTAGAAACACAATATGGGCTACAAGATGCTGTTGTTGTACCTTCTGTTGGTTTAACACCTGATATGGTTCGGCGCTCGGTTGGTCAAATGGCCGCACACTACATTGCTCGCTGGCTAGGACAAGACGTGAAGCAACTAGGCATTTCATGGGGGAAGACGTTGGCAGAGGTCGTCAAAGAATATCCATTTGAACGCCGTGAACAGATTAATATTGTGCCACTTGTTGGTGGAATGGGCACAAAAAGTGTTGAAATTCATGCGAACCAACTAGCCTATGAGCTGGCTAAAAAAATGAATGGTAGTTGCTCGTATTTATACGCACCAGCCATCGTAGAAACAGTGGAGCTAAGAGAACGTTTAGTAGAAATGCAGGATATTGCACAAGTGTTAGAGGAAGGAAAAAATGTCGAGGTAGCATTAATCGGTATTGGTAATCCTCATAAAGGATCAACGATGAAAGAAATCGGCTATGTGCAAGAAGCAGATATTCAAAGTTTAAAGAAGGCAGGCGCTATTGGTGATATTGGCTCTCGCTTTTTTGACCAAGAAGGTACGCCCATTGAACATGAGCTAAATAGCCGCATTATTGGCTTGCACTTACAGGATTTAATCAAAATCCCCTATGTGATTGGTGTTGCAGAAGGTACACATAAGGCAGAGAGCGTTGAGGCTGCTTTAAAGGGGAACTATCTTCATACACTCATTATTGATGAGCAAACAGCCCTTGCTATTCTAAATGAAACAAGCTAAAACTGTTAGAAATTTTCTAGCAGTTTTTTCATTTGTTTTCCAGCATCACAATTGTGCGCACAGAAATGATGAAAAAGTGGGATGAAAACGCATACAATATTCTGAATAATCATGATAGTATGAAAATAAGCAAGGAGGTAATGTTCATGTATCTGGATGAAAGAAGTAACTTGCTACTAAAGGAGCTCATTTTTAATCCTACTATAAAAAGTAAAGAATTGGTGGAAAAACATGGATTAAGTCGTCATCAAATAGGTTATAGCATTGATAAAATTAATCATTGGCTTTTAGCACATGACCTTCCGATTATTGAAAAATCAAAAAGTGGATTTTTCCTAGTCGATGAACAAGTACAATCCTATTTAAAAATGGAAGGTAACACAAGCCGTCATTATATTTTATCAGAATATGAGCGCGCGCAGCTTATTATATTGATGATATTGAGTAAGCAAGAGGAATTATCCCTTCATCACTTTACATCGGCACTTCTTGTTAGTAAGAATACGATTTTAAATGATTTGAAAGTTGTGCAGGAAATACTACAGCCACATAGCTTGACTGTTAGCTATTCAAGACAATATGGCTATGAAATGATTGGCAGTGAAATTCAAAAAAGAAGATTGCTTCTCCAAGTAATTGATAAAGTGTTAGCAGCAGATTATGGAGAAACCATGATGGAAGATATGGTTGTTACGGATAAAGCGAGAAAGCAAGAGATTTCTGAATGGCTTAGTCAAGTGGAAGAACAATTGCAATTAACGTTTACAGATGAAAAGCTGAAACAACTACCTTATTTGCTAATGATTATTTTTATACGCATTGAGGAAAAGGAGCGCATTGGTTCTACATTTTGCATTCACTATGAGGAGCTATCTGATACAACAGAATATCAAGCGGTAGAGCTTTTGTTAGGTGAGAATAGCTCCTTTCCAAGGGCAGAGCGGCTGTTTATGGCTTTAAATTTATTAGCGTCCAATGTGTCCTCCAACGAGGTGCTAACGGATACAACCCTTCCAGAATTAAAAAATGCAGTAGCAGCAACGCTACGTCTATTTGAAAAAAATGCTTGTTTAACGTTAAAGGACAAAGAAAGCTTAATTCGCCTTATTTTTATTCATATGAAGCCAGCTTATTACAGAATCAAATATCATTTGACAACCTCAAATGAATATGCTGAGAAAATTGATGCAGAATTTGGAGAACTTCATTTTTTAGTTAAGCAATCTGTAACACCACTGGAAGCAATGATTGGTGAGACGATACCAGAAAGTGAGCTTGTATACTTAACGATGTTTATTGGTGGTTGGCTAGAACGCCAAGGCGATAGTATTCATGCAAAAGTTCGAGCAGTTGTCATTTGTCCAAATGGTTTATCTGTATCGAAATTGATGAATCATACATTGCAAAAAGTATTTCCAGAGTTTCACTTTTTAGAGCCTTTATCGATTCGAGAGTTTCAGCAGTTTGAGCAAGATTATGATATTGTTTTTTCTCCTAGAATTGTACAAACAGACAAGCAGCTATTTATTGTACGACAGCTACCGTCTGAGGAAGAAAAAGCACAGCTACGGAAGCGAGTGATGCAAGCGTTGTATGGTTATTCCCCAACTACGCTGGATGTGGATAAAATTATGGAAATTGTTGGACGACATGGGCAAATTGCAGATGCAAATAAGCTGAAAAAAGAGTTGCAACATTTGTTGGAAGATAAGCAAGGACATTTTGGCAGGATGCTACCAGCTAAACAAAATCGATTGAATTTAATGGATTTTTTAACAGAGGATGTTATAACGATTGTACCGTCTGTTGTTAATTGGCAGGAGGCAATTCATTTAGCTGCGATGCCACTTTTAGCGAATGGTGCGATTGAGTCTAGTTATATTACAGCAATTATTAATGGGCATCAGTATGAACAGCCTTATATGGTACTTGGTCAGCATGTCTCGATTCCACATGCAAGTCCAGAAAAGGGCGTAAATCGTACAGCGATGAGCTTATTATGTATTCGAGATGGTGTTGATTTTGCCAAAGATTTTCGTGTACATCTTGTCGTCATTATTGCAGCGAAGGACAAAGAAAAACATATTCGTGCATTATTTCAGCTATCACAGCTTGCCCTTGTAGAGAAGGATGTATTCCAGATAGCGAACGCAGCTGATAAACACGAAATAGTAAACATAATGAGGGTATATGCAGAAAAGGATGAGGATACATGACGAATGAAACGTTATTAACGACCAAATTAGTTGAATTACAAGCGGATCATCCAACGAAGGAGGCTGTGATTACCTGTTTGGCTGAAAAGCTGTATGAGCAACAATATGTAAAGGAAAGCTATTCAGCAGCGGTATTAGCCAGAGAGGTCATTTATCCTACAGGTCTACCACTTGCCAATACAGGTGTTGCCATACCACATACAGATTCGGTGCATGTGCTAAAGCCAGCCATTGCCGTCAGTATGTTAAAAAATCCTGTTTCCTTTTGTGTGATGGGTAGTCCAGATTCACAAGTAGAAGTCAGTATGGTATTAATGCTAGCTATTTCTGATCCAGAAAGTCAGCTTGAGCTATTACAACGATTGATGGGCATTTTTCAAGATGCAGAAACCATGCAGTTAATGCAGGAAATGACAACAGCAGATGAACTTGTTCAATTATTAACAGAAAGAATACAGTGAGAGAAATCAGGGGGTGGAATATATGATTAAAGAAGCAGTAGATTTTGTGTTAGATTTAGGTCCTTCTATTATGCTACCAATCATTATGCTAGGGTTTGGACTACTATTAAAACAGGGCTTTAATAAATCATTTCGTGCAGCTTTAACAATTGGTATTGGTTTTATAGGAATTAATTTGGTTATTGGACTATTGATGGATGCACTTGGACCAGCCACACAGGCAATGGTTGAGTCGTTAGGGTTACAGCTGGATGTTCTAGATGTTGGTTGGCCGATTGGTGCTGCGATATCATTCGGTACACCTGTTGCCCCATTAATGATTCCACTTATTTTAGTGCTCAATGTTATTATGCTATCGCTCAATTGGACGAAAACGTTGAATGTGGATATTTGGAATTTTTGGCATTTGATTTTTGCCGCATCGATTGCGTACTACGCTTATGACAGTATGATTCTTGCGATTGCTGTTGGATTAATCGTGACAGCGATTACATTAAAATTAGCTGACTGGACAGCGCCAACGATTGAGCATCATTTTGGGTTAAAAGGTGTTTCGATGGCACACTCTGAAACAGTCAATTTTGCCCCATTAATGTATGCATCAAACCGCATCATCGATAAAGTACCAGGTTTAAATAAACTACATGCTGACCCAGAGACATTGAAAAAACGTTTTGGTATTTTTGGTGAACCGTTAGTGATGGGACTTGTGTTAGGGATACTAATTGGTATTCTTGGTGGCTATGATGTGAAAGGCGTTTTAACATTAGGTGTTCAAATGTCAGCCGTGTTAATTTTAACACCACGTATGGTGGCATTGTTAATGGAAGGGTTAATTCCAATTTCTGAAGGGGCTCGTGATTATATTAATAAAAAGTTCCCTGGAAAAAATGTTTATATTGGCTTAGATACAGCAATTGTCATTGGAAATCCAGCAAATATGGCTGTAGCGCTATTAATGGTACCAATTACAATTTTACTAGCAGTCATCTTACCATACAATAATATGTTACCGTTTGCAGATTTATCTGTATTACCATTTACAGTTGTATGGGCAGTAGCGGCTGCAAGAGGCAATATTATTCGTGGTTTAATCAATGCGGTGTTCACGTTGCTCATTGTATTCTTTATTGCCACAAACCTTGCTGAATTAGCAACAACAATGGGACGTGCTGTTGGATTTGCTTTCCCAGAGGGTGCATCTCTGATTTCAGGTATTGACTTAGGTTCACATGTGCTTCCATGGATTATTTTACGCTTGCTTGACCCTTCAAATCCATACTTCTATGTAGCAATTGGTGCTGCTATTGCTTATGGACTTCTTTGGTACTGGGTACGTAACGATATCCGTAAACAGTATGCAAAAGAAATGGGCTTAGATACAGAGAAATAAATAGATAATGAGGAGGAATAAATATGACAAAAAGAATACTCGTTTCGTGTGGGACGGCTGTTGCAACATCAACAGTCGTAGCAAAAAAGGTAGAGGAAACGTTAAAAAGCAAAGGCTATGATGTGGTAGTGGAGCAGTGTAAAGCTTCAGAAGTGCCGTATAAAGCAGCAAGTGCTAGTGTCATTGTCACGACAACACCAATTAGTGATGCAGGTAACACACCTGTTATTCAGACAATCTCATTTTTAACAGGTGTTGGCATCGAGGCAGATATTGAAAAAATTATTCAACATTTAGGATAATATAGCAAAGCAGGAGGTATGGTCAATATGAGGATCTTTCAGTATACAAAAACAGCCAAAAATATGAATATTTTAGTACCAATTGTGTTGATGGTCGGTCTGATGTTATGGGCATGCTATGGCTTGTGGAATGGTGAGAATATGATGCTCAGTAAACTTGTTTTGTATACAATGCCCGTGTTGCTTGCCTCCTCTTTTATTGGTTTGCATCATCCTACACGCGTTACGGTAACAGATGAGGCCATTGTATTTAGTGCTTTTGGTCGAAATCATAGTTATCGTTGGGATGAATTAACATTCATTCACTTGCGTAATTACCGCTACGTGGGAAAATCATTTATCCGCTTAGGTAAGCCACAAATTTTAGGTGGTCGTTATTGGCTTACAAATGATTTAGCTGGCTATAATGAGCTCATTGCATTATTGGAGCAGAAGAGCAAGGAAGGGGAGGCACAATGAAAGCAGCCGTCTTTTATGATAAAAATAATATTCGCTATGAGGAACGCCCAATGCCAACAATTGGTGAGGGAGAAGTACTTCTTAGGATGGAAGTCTGTGGTTTATGTGGTACGGATATTCATAAAGTATTGGATGAAACTGTACCTGAAACAACCGTGCTTGGTCATGAAGTAGCGGGAACCATTGTGGAGATAGGGCAGGGCGTAGAGGAATTTGTGGTCGGTGATCGGGTATTTGTTGCACACCATGTTCCGTGTTTTACATGCCATTATTGCCAGCGTAAGCTGTTTACACTGTGCAAGCAATTTAAAGAAACGAATTTGGAGCCAGGTGGTTTTTCAGAATATATTCGTGTGCCAGCACTACATGTTAAACATACGATGGGTAAATTACCAGAGAATGTAACATTTGAAGAAGGAGCACTTGTAGAACCTGTCGCCTGTTGTCTTCATGGATTTGAATCGATGGACATTCGCCCAGGGGATTCCGTACTCATTTTAGGTGCGGGACAAATCGGCTGTCTACAAATACAAATTGCTCGTCATTTACTAGCGGGTCAAATTTTTGTTAGTGATATTAATCCTTATCGATTAGAACAGTCTTTACACTTTGGTGCTACCGCTGTGATGAACAGTAAAACAGAGAATTTACAGGAAAAGGTGATGGAATGGACGGCTGGTCAAGGTGTCGACCATGTAATTATTTCAGCAGGTGTTAGTGCATTGTTAACAGAGGCGATGAACTGTGTTAGAAAAGGTGGAACGATTTTAGTATTCGCTCCGTTTCGTGAGGAAGAGATTGCGATACCTGCCCATCGATTCTTCATGGATGAATTAAAAGTCATTGGCTCCTATTCTTCTCATCCCTATAATTATGAAACCGCCTTACAGCTCATTCAACAAGGTGTTATTCGTGTGAATGATATGGTCACACATCGTTTTCCATTAGCCCAATTAGATGAAGCGATACATTGTGCACACAGTCCTAATGAACAGGCACTTAAAGTGTTATTAGTACCCTAAAGGATGGAGGACAAGCAGGTGAATATTACTTTTGATGACAAAATTGCACTTGTAATAGGCGGTAGCAGTGAGCGTAATACCGCTATTTGTCTCGCACTACAAGAAGCGGGCTGCACGGTATTGACGGGTGTAGATTTTGATGAATCACAGCGTGTACAAAGCTTTATCGAAACGGTTATCAAGCAGCATCAACGTATCGATTTTTTAATTCATTCTTTCCCAGATGCTACACCCCGTTCCTTTTTTGAAATTGAACCAAATGAATGGGTCACGTTGCTAGATACTTATACAAGTAGTGTATTTCTTTCCTGTCAGGCGGTAGCTCCGTTTATGGCACGGAGGCAGCAAGGCGTTATTATTAATATCTCGTCTTCCGCAGCTATTACTGGACAAGTAAGTGCTTCTTTTGCAGCAGCAAATAGCGCATTACAATCGATGACGCGAGGTTTAGCTCGAACATTCCAAGAGCATCACGTACGAGTGGCAGGTATTGCAACAGCCCCTCATACAGAAGATGTAGAATCCACAGCAGCCATGACCGTGTTCCTCTGTTCAGAATGGGGCAAGCAAATTGTAGGTGAATCATTGATGCTAGAGGGAGGAAAAAGCATTGGCTAATGTGTTGGTTATTGGTGGAGCTGCTGGTATTGGCAAACAAATTGCTGAGGATTTTGCACAAGATGGACATCAGACAATTGTAGCAGATATTCAGCCTTTAAATGATTCGTTGATGCATCATTGCTTTGTGGATACAAGCTCATGGGATAGCGTACATGAAATGGCATCCTATGTGTTACAAACGTTTGGTAAGATAGATGTGCTTGTGTACTCTGCGGGGATTACAAAGCGTGTAGCGTTGGAGGAGACAAGCTGGGAGCTATGGCAAAAAACGATGGCGATTAATTTACATGGCTTATTCTATAGCATTCGTGCAATTGCACCAGCAATGATGAAGCAACGAAGTGGTAGCATTGTCATTATTGGTTCTGGTTCAGCAATTACAGGTTCAGGAGGAGGCATTCAATATTACACCTCTAAAGGTGGAGCATTTGGCTTGATGCGTTCACTTGTCAAAGAGCTTGGGGAACATGGTATTACCATTAACGTCATTGCACCAAGAGTAATTGAATCACAAATGTTAGACAGTCTTTATCCAACCGAAGAAGCAAAGCAAGTCGTTATTGACCAAATTCCAATTGGTCGAACAGGCACACCGATGGATATTTCGGAGCTGACACGGTTCCTTGCTTCGGAACAAGCAACTTATATTCATGGACAGATCTTGCTGTTGGATGGTGGTAGAACTTATTGGAATTCGCCCGATTGATAGCTGAATTCGCCCAAAAATATCGAAAATATAGAAACTATGCTTCGTGTATGGAGCATGGTTTTTTTGTATTTTTTAAAAAATCTAAAAATTCTGTTGACACGGAATCGTCAAATATACTACAATCTTTACAAAGGTAATGATATAGAACAAATGTAAAGGAGGGTGTATATGTGGGGATATTTGCTTGCAGGGTTTATCGGGATGTGGTTGCTACAAATCTATTTAACAATGCGTCAAATGAAGTATTATAGAAAAACAGTCCATCAAATGAGCAATCGAGAAAGTGGTTACTTAGGAGTGGGCATTGAGAAAAAAAAGCTTGGTTCTGGCACCGTGTTAATTCTTGTCACGAACACAGAAGGTATTGTAGAGGAATGTAAAGTGATGAATGGTGTTACAGTTTTTGCAAAATTCAAAAATTGTAAGCGTTTTATTGGACAGCATATATCAATGTTACAGGATGATAAATGGGAAAATTCATTGAAAATGGCTACTGCCAAAATAACACAGCAAATGGATAAAGAAGTACCAGCTTAATCAGGTAGATAAACAAAGAGGAGGGAATATTATATGGATTTTTTAGTAAAATTTGCAGAAGGTTTTATCGGAATGTTCCAAAAAGGTGGCGAAACCTTTATGGGCATGTTTACAGGCATTATTCCAACATTGATTTGTTTAATTTTAGCAGTCAATGCCTTGATTAAAATTATAGGGGAAGAGCGTATTGATAATTTTGCTCGTAAAACAACAAAAAATATCTTTTTACGCTATACACTATTTCCATTACTAGCAGTCTTCTTTTTAACAAACCCGATGGCTTATACATTCGGAAAGTTTTTACCAGAGCGTCAAAAGCCAGCATTTTATGATTCAGCTGTATCGCTTGTGCACCCAATTACAGGGCTATTCCCACATGCAAACGCAGCAGAGCTATTTGTTTATCTAGGGATTGCACAAGGTATTACAACGCTAGGGCTTTCTACAGGTCCATTAGCGATTCGCTTCTTTTTAGTCGGTATGGTCGTTATTTTAATTCGAGGTATTGTGACAGAACGTATTACGGTTATGATGATGAAACGTCAAGGCATCACAGATACAGATTAATGCTGAAAGGGGGACAATGAAAATGACAGAATATAAGGCAGTCAAAATATCAAAAGGTAGCAGTGGTTGGGGAGGTCCGCTTGTCATTCAACCAGATGAGCAGAAAAAATATATTGTGTCGGTGACAGGCGGTGGTATTCACCCTGTCGCACAGCATATTGCAGATTTAACAGGTGCTGAAGCAGTGGATGGCTTCAAAACATCATTTGAAAAAGAAGAAATGGCCTGTGTATTAATTGATTGTGGTGGGACGGCTCGCTGTGGCGTCTATCCTAAAATGGGTGTATTAACAGTAAATTTAACACCAACATCACCATCAGGCCCATTGATGAAATTTATTCAAGAGGATAATTTTGTGTCAGGTGTGCGAGAAAATGATGTCCAGTTAGTGGATGAAAATGCACCTGTCGTACAAGTCATAAAGCCAAAAAATGCACAAGAGCTAAAAGCAGAGGCTCGTGAAAAAGTGGCACAAATGCAAACGAGCAATGGTCAGCCACGTAAGCAAAATATTGTGGAAAAAATGGGTCGTGCAATGGGTGGCGTTGTCGGCGTTCTTTATCAGGCAGCACGTGAAACAATTGAGCAAGTGTTAAAAAATATCATTCCATTCATGGCACTTGTTAGTACGTTAATCGGTATTATTTTATATACAGGTATTGGGAATGTAATTGCGAATTGGGTATCACCACTTGCTGGTAATGTTTTTGGTCTGCTAATCCTGTCTGTGATTTGTGCCGTTCCTATTTTATCGCCATTGCTTGGTCCAGGAGCCGTTATCGCACAAGTAGTTGGTGTATTAGTTGGGGTAGAGATTGGTAAAGGAAATATTCCACCGAACTTAGCACTGCCAGCATTGTTTGCGATTAACCCACAAGTAGGGGCAGATTTTGTACCAGTTGGTTTAACACTTGGAGAAGCAAAGCCTGAAACAGTAGAGGTTGGCGTGCCAGCTGTATTAATGTCTCGTCTTGTAACAGGTCCACTTGCTGTAGTCATTGCCTATTTTGCAAGCTTTGGCATGTATGAATAAGATAAGTGATTTTGGAGGAACTCATATGGAAACGATTTATGAATCTAAGGTGACAGCTATTGGAGCAGACGTGGATATGTTTGTCGATGAAAAAATGATGATTATTTTCAATGAGACTGCACCTAAGGATTTGCAAGATATTGCGGTTGTTCATACGGTTGCGCAACTGAAAGGCACAATTGAAATTGGCGATATTCTGTCATTTGACGACCAATCCTATCAAGTGACATTCGTTGGGAACAAAGTAAATGAGACGGTTGGTGAGTTAGGACACTGCACGATTGTCTTTAACGGGGAGAAGTATGCGGATTTACCAGGGACATTGTGCGTGGAAAATAAAGAGATGCCAGTCGTTTCTGTAGCAACAATCATTACAATTCACAAAGCCTAAGGAGGCAGAAAATATGTTAGGGTTAAATCGTCAGCTTGTACAGCTTGAAAAAGAAGGAAAAGAAATTAAAGTAGGTTTAATTGGCTGCGGACAAATGGGGCGTGGCATGATTGCACAAATTGAGAGCATGAAAGGGATGCGTGTAGCAGCAACAGCGGATTTACGAACAGATATTATTCAAAATGCCTATATGTCTGCTGGTGTGGAACCACAGCAAATTGTCACAACTAATGATATTGAAACGGCAGAAAGAACCATTAAAGAAGGGAAAGTTGTAGCATCAACAGATGTTTCGATGGTGACAGCTTTACCAGGTGTTGATGTTATTGTTGATGCAACAGGTGTGCCGAACTTAGGCGCTGAAATCGCTTGGAAAACGATTATGAATAAAAAGCATATCGTCATGTTAAATGTAGAGGCTGATATTACAGTGGGTCCATTGCTTCATCAAATGGCTACGGCAAGTAATGTTGTCTATACAGGCTCAGCAGGTGATGAGCCTGGCTGTATTATGGAGCTATATGATTTTGCAGACGCACTTGGCTTTGAAATTGTAGCACTTGGCAAGGGGAAAAATAATGCTTTAAATTATGAGGCTAACCCAGATACAGCAGCGACAGAGGCGAAAGAAAAGGGCTCTAATCCTAAAATGCTCGCTTCCTTCCAAGATGGTACGAAAACAATGGTGGAAATGAATGCTGTGGCGAATGCAACAGGTTTTTTACCAGATAAGCCAGGGATGCATGGACCATCTGGTACAGTAAAAGAATTACCAGACATCTTCCGTTTACAAGAAGAAGGTGGTATTTTAAGCAATAAAAAAATTGTTGACTATGTTAATGGTGTAGCACCAGGTGTATTTGCGATTATTTCATCTGACAAAGAAGAAGTAAATCATGAAATGAACTATTTAAAAATGGGACCAGGTCCAAATTATATTTTATTCCGCCCATATCATTTAACAAGTTTAGAAACACCGATTTCTGTTGCACGTGCTTATTTACAGCAGGAGGCAACGATTGCACCATGGTATGGTCTGCAAGCAGAAACAGTGGCGACAGCGAAAAAGGATTTACAACCAGGTGATCGTTTGGATGGTATTGGTGGTTTCACTGTATATGGTACACTGTATAACCAAGCAGAGGCAAAAGCGGCAAATGCTTTACCAATCGGTCTTGTTGATCCAAATGTGATAGTCAAGCGTGCAGTGAAAAAAGGTGAAATTTTAACATACGATGATATTGAGCAACAAAATGAATCAACAATTTGGAAGTTACGTTCATTGCAGGAAAAAAGCTTTTAAGTAGGATAAAGGGGGTGTCTCAAAATGAGGCATCCCTTAGTGCGTCTAGGTTTACCCAGTGAATACATTAGCATATAATAGAAGAAGAATCGTATGCAAGGAGTGTGGCTAATGAAAATTTCTGAAATGGAAGCAGGTCTTTATTGTACACGTTGTCATGATGAAACGGTTCACCGTGTTGTCTATGTGAATAATAAAATCCAAAAAATTGAATGTGAGGCATGTCATCGCTTAACAGGTATGGAAGTAGATTTGAAAAAGGAAATCTATGATGAGGTGTACGAGCGTATTGCCACAAAGCCATCACGAATGACACAGGAATATAAACAAGATTTAAGTAAATTTGTCTCAGAAATGCCGATGCGCGTCATTAGTAAGCCCTATCGTTTAATGAAAGATGTGAATGAAGCACGTAAAGCGCTCAAACGCACAAAGCATCCATGATTGTTACCAGAAATAATTCCTTATAAAAAACCGTAATCTTCAATTTGAGGGTTACGGTTTTAATTCATTGGAGAGAGTAGGTATGTTTATGGAAAAAATAAAGGCTGCTATGATGTCACCAAGTGTGAGAAGGTTACTAGCTTTCGCTACTTCAGAGAAGAATATTGAACCAGCGTATAAATTATATTGTCAAGTAGAAAGGAGAAATATTGTTATTCCAATGTTTGAGGAGCTTTGAAAAAAAGTTAGCTCCACTTTGAGTCCCAACTGCCTTTAATATATTGCTAAAAACGGTTACAGATAGTTATTCTAATTCTTTTAAAATAACTTTTGTGAAGCAGTTGCGAATGAGTATTTCATCTTCTTCTATAGCGGAATTAACGGCAATCTGAAATAAAGCACGGTGATAAATAGCCCTGTCTAACTTATACAATTTATAGTGACCTAGTAATGGCTTCATGCGTTGATTAACAATGGTTTTGTTCAATTTCATAATACTGATTTCTCGCTTATTTTTATTGATATCGGGTCACATATCAAGTCACCGTGTCTATCAATAGAAATGTCTATCACATATACGCTATACTGGAAGTACAAGAGGGTGTCCATGAAAGCGAATATTCAACATAAAGATAGTGTATTTTCCTTGTATTTGAGCGACCCTAAACGATTGATTGACGTGTACAATGCAGTCCAAGGTACAAACTACGCATTAGATACACCTGTTGAAATCAACACGTTAGAAAATGTCCTGTATAAAGACCGTATCAACGATGTATCCTTTGTATTGGATGGTAAATTTGTTGTATTAGTCGAACATCAGTCCACCGTTTGTACCAATATGCCGTTACGAATGTTGATGTATATTGGGCGATTGTATGAAAAAATGACCGTAGGCGAAAATATTTATGGGTCAACACCTATTCCTTTGCCAGCGCCCGAATTTCTTGTCTTATATAATGGCGAAGAGAGCCTACCGAAAGAGCAAATTATGTCCTTATCAGATGCATTTGAGGATACACCACATACAAATACGCTTGAACTATCTGTGAAGGTCATTAATATTAAATATGGACAGAATGACGCTATTTTGGAGAAAAGTAACACGCTCAAAGACTATGGATTTTTTATTTACACTGTGCAGCAATATCGAAAAGAAGGCTTGCCATTAGCAGACGCTATTCATCAAGCGGTACAAGATTGCAAACGTCAAGGGATTATGCAAGAGTTTTTAGAAAAACATGCGAGTGAGGTGGAAAATATGTTACTTCATGAATGGAATTTAGAGGAACAATTGAAGTTTTCCGAAGAAGAAGGAATTAAAAAAGGAATTGAAAGAGAGAAGTTTGAAACAGCTAGAAATTTGATAGGATTAGGCTTGGATGATGGGGTTATTGTGAAGGCTACAAAGCTAACTCTTGAACAGGTTGAAGCGATTCGCAAAGAACAATAACAACCATATACCTAGAATACAGCATATGAACTACACTTTAACTGTCAAAAACCATAAATATTCGTATAATCATGACACTTTAGGACGGAAAGTGTTCTTAATAATGAAGCACGTAAAGCACTCAAACGCACAAAGCATCCATGATTGTTACCAGAAATAATTCCTTATAAAAAACCGTAATCTTCAATTTGAGGGTTACGGTTTTAATTCATTGGAGAGAGTAGGTATGCTTATGGAAAAAATAAAGGCTGCTATGATGTCACCAAGTGTGAGAAGGTTACTAGCTTTCGCTACTTCAGAGAAGAATATTGAGCCAGCGTATAAATTATATTGTCAATCACCCATTCAAGAATTATATGGCTATTATATGGAGGGTCAGCTAATTGGTTGCATTGGAATAGCATTTTTAGATTCAGGACAATATGAAATCAAACATATTGCTGTATGTCCTAATCATAGAGGAAAAGGTCTAGGAGGTGAAATGATCCGTTTTATCAAAGTGAAATATAAAGCAACATTGATTATTGCTGAGACGGACTGCGATGCGGTGAATTTTTATCGAAATGTTGGCTTCAATATAGTGAGCTTAGGAGAGAAATATCCTCATGTAGAACGTTTTACATGTACGTTAGAAGGCAAATAAAATAACAGGTACTCCTTTGCTTGTTCAGCGAGAAGTACCTGTTATTTTAAGATTGCTGTGCATCAATAAATGTTAAGACGTGCTTTCTGCCTGGAGCGGCATGAATAGCACCTTTCACAGAAGCAGTTAGTGCGCCACTAGCATTGGCAAATGTTAATAATTGCTGATGATGAGCGCGTATGATTGTATCTAGCTGTCCCAATGAGACATTCAGTGACAATAGCTCAGCTAAAAAGCCACCAATAAACGCATCCCCTGCACCTGTTGTATCTGAAACCGTTACTTGGAAGCCAGCGCCTTCAAATACTTCACCAGTTTTTAAATAAATGATAGCGCCGTCTGCACCCTTTGTATAAACAATGACTTGTACATGTCCAACAAATAGCGAGCGAATGGCCTCTGCTTCATCCTCAATATTGGTAATGAAATGGAGCTCCTCGTCTGATACTTTGATAATATCAGCTGTTGGTAAAAAGTCTAAAATGGTTTGACGACATAGCTCTTTGTTTGGCCAAAGAGGGAGACGTACATTCGGGTCAAAGCTGACAATACCGTCCACTGCACGTATCGCCTCAATCACTTGACGATGTGTCTGCTTCATAGGACTTTCCACTAAATCAACAGAGCAAAAATGCAGTAAATCACCTTGCTCAAATGATACAGCTTGTACATCTTCTGGTGCAAGCAGTAAATCTGCTGCATTTTTACGATAGAAACTAAAATCACGCTCTCCTGATGCATCCACAGAAACAAAGGCTAAACCTGTTTCACCTTCATCACTACGAATAATATATGTTGTATCTACACCATTTTCTTGCAGTATATCGAATAAATAATCGCCAAAGCTATCGTTTGCTAGCTTTGTCAGCATCACTGCATGTCCATCATATTTCGCCACAGCAATTGCTACATTCATCGGTGCGCCACCAGCTACACGTTCAAAGCTTGCTACATCTTTTAAAGCATGATCTTTTTCAATCGGAATGAAATCAATCAATGCCTCACCAATACAAAAAATCTTTTTCAATAGTGTCACCTTATTTCCAAATATCATTTAATGTCCAATATGTGAGCTCTTTGACATTGGCGTCTGTCGTCACTTCAAAGCCTAAACGCTCTTCAGTAGGGTAGATACGGCTTGTCATAGTTGCGTGCCCATTATTAGCGAACACTTCAATAGAAGAACGGTCAATAAAGAGCTGTAAAACTAATTCATTCTCTACATGAAGTGTTGTCGTACGAATACCATCTTCTGCTTTACCAGATTTAGAACAGTCTAATGTTAATTTCTTTGTTGTATAATCGTATGTTAACACGGTTTCTTCTTCATGGATACCGCGGATTTTTAGGCATACGGCTTGTTCATTACGGAGGTCAAATACAGCCTTTATTTCGAGCAATTCCTCATTTGTTGGCACTAAATAATTGGTCGCAACACTTCGATTTCGTAAAATTTGATGTTCAGCATTGCGTAATGCTTTTAATTCCTCTACAGGGTTCATTAGTAATTTATGGTCGTTACTTAATGTTAGCACTCGTGGTAATGTCAATGCACCACACCAGCCATCAGCCTTTGTTGGCATATTGGATTCCCACATATCCATCCAGCCAATTGCAATACGGCGACCTTGCTCATCTAAAAATGTTTGAGCTGCATAGAAATCATGTCCATTATCTAGCTCTGTAAAAGATGATGTTTGTGTAAAATGATTTGTGTCATAGTGATAATCGCCTACTAAATAACCAGTTTGGAAAAGATTATTGTATAAATCATCTTGTTTCTCCATGCCTTGAGGAGAGAATAATAAGATATGTTTGCCATCCAATTCAAAGAAATCGGGACATTCCCACATAAAGCCGAGACTTCCATCACTTTGCGCAAGGACACCAATATACTCCCATTGGCGCAAATCTGTCGAACGATACAAAATCACACGTCCAACTAAGTCTTTCGTAGAATTACCTAGAATCATATACCAATGATTTTCATGCTTCCACACCTTTGGATCGCGGAAATGATGGGAGCTATCAGCAGGAGGCTTTGGAATCACGGCATTCTCTACCACTTTTGTGAAGTTTACACCATCCTGACTAACAGCAATATTTTGCGTTTGATAAAAGGTATCTGCTTTTTTATCAATATAAATATGCCCTGTATAAATTAATGTTAATTGTCCATTATCATCGACAGCACTACCAGAAAAACAGCCATCCTTGTCATAATCATTGCCTGGCGTTAATGCGATAGGGAGGTGTTCCCAATGCACAAGGTCTTTACTTTTAACGTGCCCCCAATGCATTGGTCCCCAGTTTTCATCATATGGATGATGCTGATAAAAGGCATGGTATTCGCCTTTGTACTGAATCAGTCCATTGGGATCATTAATCCATTGAGCAGGAGCCATAATATGATAGCCTAAGCGATAGCGCTGGTTCATTTTTTGTGCTGCGACTTGTACTGCTTCATGTGCTTGGTTCATGTTAAAGTCCTCCTAAAGTTGGCTGTGATTTTGTTTTGACATGAGTTGGTTTTGTATTTAATAAAGTAAAAATCGAAATGCATGTAAAGATGAAGACGGCTGTTCCCATAATTAAATAAGTATTACGGAAGCCAACATCATCATAAAGTAGACCTGCAATTGGCGATAAAATAGATGCCCCAATTTGTGAGGCGAATTGAAAGCCTACTAAATAAAGGATAGATGATAAACGTGTATCAAAATTAGCTGCTAAGTATTTGAAAATAGCAATGAGCATAATTGGTAACTCAAAGGCATGGATGAGCTTCATTCCAGAAATGCCAATTGGTCCGTCTACCATACCTGAGCCAATAATGCGGAAGGCCATTAAAAAGCCTGCCAATACTAAGCTTTTCTTTGCCCCAATCTTGTTGACAATAAATGGGGCAGCAAACATCATACCTGCCTCTAAAAATACTTGGAATGAGTTTAAGTAGCCGAATACTTGATTACCTAAAGCCTCATTAGAGAATAATGATGAATAATAAATCGGGAATTGTTGATCATAGACACTATAGACACACGTTACTCCAATGATATATAGCATAAAGAACCAAAAATCCTTTAGCTTAAACAAGTTGCCCACATCTTTAAATGTGATAGACTCTGCTTTTTCCATTTCATCGTGAGACATTTCAATTTTAATAGAGAAAATAATGCCCACTAGAATAATGGCTGATACACTGGCAATCCAGAAGTTAATGTTTGGATTAATATTAAATAATTGTCCTGCAAAGAACGTAGCCGCTGCCCATCCTAATGAGCCCCACATTCTTGATTTCCCATATTCAAAGCCATATTTACGTCCCACTTTTTCAATATAAGATTCGATGGCACCAATCCCTGCCAGAAAAGCCATTCCTAAATAAAGCCCACCGACGATAGCGCCAAGTAACACATTATATTGTAGTAAAGGACCATAAACGAAAATATAAAATGGACCAACAAAGACAAGTAATAGGCTAATGAAGAATAAGATATTTTTCTTTAAGCCAATTTTATCGGAAATATAACCATAGAGTGGCTGCATACATAAAGCAAAGATGGCATTGATTGAAAAAATAATGCCTGTTGCAGAGCCACTTAAATTGATTTCTTGTCCTAACCAAATGGAGAATAACGAATAACTAGATGACCAAGTAAAGAAGAAAAAGAAAAAATAAGCACTGAGCTTCCAATAAAGGTTTTTCGATGTTTGCATAAAAGTACACTCCTTTGAATTGTTTTATATTTTTAAAATTTAGTTTTTTATAAATATTGCAATCGTTTGCAAGATTATTGTATGTCAACCGGTTTCATATGTCAATCGGTTGACATAAAAAATGTAGCATGAACATTATCCTCTTAAGAGTTATCGTCAAGCACTAAAAATTCATCTATAATAGAGTGAAACTGACTGTATTGAAAGGGAGGCGCGGTATGAAGCCAAAAATTAGCGATGTAGCAAAAGCGGCAGGTGTATCACCGACAACCGTCTCACGTGTTCTAAATAATCGTGGCTATATTAGCCAAGAAACAAGAGACAATGTGGAGCGTGCCATGAAAGAGGTAAATTATTTTCCGAACGATGTGGCTCGTTCATTATTTAATAAACGTACTAATTTGATTGGCATTATTGTGCCACAAACGAGCAATCCATTTTTTGGCGAGCTAACTTTCCATATTGAAAGTATTTGTGCCTCGTTACATTATAAAGTATTGCTTTGTAATAGCTTAAATAGGGTAGATAAAGAGAAAAATTATTGGGAAATGCTGATGCGCAATCAGGTGGATGGTGTCATCGCTGTGACGTATAATCGTGGTTTGGTGAATGGGCATGAGAAGCCATTGCCGATTGTAACAATTGACCATTATTTATCCCCAACTATCCCAGTCGTTTCTTCAGATAATTACGCTGGTGGTGTACAAGCTACGGAATTATTGATAGCGAAAGGATGCCAGCATATTCTGCATATTAATGGTCCATTAAAGCTCGAGACGCCTGCCAATTTAAGACGTAAAGGCTATGAGACTGTGATGCAGCAGCATGGACGAAAAGCGATTACATATGAAGTAGCGAATGCATTAGATCGAGGTGAGCAGCAAAAGGTCATTGCACAGCTGTTTCAAGAGCATCCACAAGTTGATGGTATTTTTGCTAGTGATGATTTAGTTGCGGCCACTGTGATAGCAGAGGCACAAAAATATGGCAAGCATATTCCAAAAGATTTAAAAGTGATTGGCTATGATGGTACCGAAACATGTCAAACATTGCTGCCAAGCCTAACAACGATACGCCAGCCCATTGAATTAATTGCACAAAAGGCTGTGGAGGTTTTATTGAAGGAAATTGAAGGGGATTATGAAGAAGGGGCAATGGATATTTGCTTACCCGTGCAATTAATTGAAGGGACCACAACATAAAGACATGTGTAAAAATGTGTTCTAACTTTCATCATTTTGCTTACACTGATAATAGGTGGAGATGAAGGAGGAATAGAGACGGTGAAAAAAATAAGCATAATAGCACTATTGCTCTTTGCAGTATATGTGTTTTGTATGTATAGCTATATGATGAGCCATAGCGGTGTGATTCCACAGGCATTACAAGGGACAGCGGCAGACCCTGTGATGTTTATGTCTGGTAAGGAGCTTTATTTAAGTGAGGAATATTCAAAAATACGCAATTTTTTATTTTTTATTGCTACACCATTGGAATGGCTGCTTTATTTTTTAGTGCTTGTTATAGGGGTATCACGTTATTTTGAAAAGGTAGCAATTGCTCAGTCGAAATGGCGATTAGTACAAAATGCAGGCTATTTATTTTTCCTGTCAGGTTTCCTGTATATTGTGTTGCTACCGTTCAATTATTATCGCTATTCACTTAGTAAAAGCTATGGGATTAGTACACAAACATTGTCATCATGGCTACGAGATGGTCTGGTTGATTTTGGTGTTAACTTTGTGACAACGTTTATTATCGTAACCGTGTTATATTGGCTGATTCGTAAAAGTGCAAAACGTTGGTGGCTATATGCTTGGTTATTGATGATTCCAATGACGCTCTTTGTAACGTTTATTCAGCCTGTAGTCATTGCACCATTATACAATGATTTTTATCCGTTGAAGGACAAGGAGCTAGAGGCAAAAATTTTAGCATTTGCTGGACAGGCACATATACCAGCTACACATGTCTATGAAGTCAATATGGCAGAGAAAACCAATGCTTTAAATGCTTATGTAGCGGGCATTGGTAGTAACGCTAGAATTGTGCTATGGGACACAACCTTGAACCGTTTATCTGAGGATGAGGTGCTATTTATTATGGCACACGAGATGGGGCATTATGTGGAAAAACATGTTTATTGGGGCATAACGGGTTATTTAGCCTTAGCATTTGTAGGCTTTTGGCTGACAGCGAAAGGGATGACATGGCTGATTGCACGCTATGGACGGTTGTTACACATTGATAAATTAAGTGATATTCGTTCATTTCCACTGTTTTTACTGATGTTATCCATGTTACTATTTCTGTCTAACCCATTGTCAAATTATGTGTCAAGGTATCAGGAGATAAGAGCAGATGATTATGCCATTGCTCTCACAAAGGATAAGCAAGCAGCAGTGACGGCTTTTCAAAAGCTGACGATTGCTGGCTTGAGTGAAGTCAATCCACCTACACTTGTGAAATGGTTCCGCTATACACATCCAACAATGCTAGAAAGAATTCAAAAAGTAGATGAACAAGAGCCAAAATGATTTTGGATATAGGATAGGGGAATTTGTATGAGAAATATTGTTGTCATTATTTGTGCGTCTGTGATGGTGGCATTTGCCTATAATTTTTTGCTGATTCCACATGAAATTTTAAGTGGTGGCTTAAGTGGGATTGCGATTTTGCTAGGGATTGTCACACCTTTGAATACAGGGGTGTTAAACTTACTATTAAATTTACCGCTACTTATTTTAGGCGTGATGAAGCTCGGTAAACGCTTTATCGGTTATACGATTTTATCGGTCGCTGTGCTATCGATTAGCTTGTATATTATTCCTGTTTATCAAGCTACACAAGACCCCATTTTAGCTTCCTTATTCGGTGGTGTACTTGTCGGACTTGGCGTTGGCTTTATTTTCCGTGCCTCAGGTTCTTCTGGTGGCTTTGATATCGTGGCGATGCTGTTAAGCCGCAAGCGTGATTTTCCATTAGGTGTATTAATTTCGTTGATGAATGGCGTCGTCGTTGCTATTTCAGGTTTTGTCTTTAGCTGGGATGCAGCATTGTTAACGCTTGTATCCATTTATGCAACTGGAAAAGTGGTCGATACCGTTCATACAAGTCATATTAAATTGACCTTAATGATTGTGACGAGTCAGGGTGAGGAGATGAAGAAGCAACTACTAGCGAATTTGTACCGTGGTGTGACGATTATGGATGCTAAAGGTGCGTATTCAGGCGAGGGACGTCAAGTATTAATGACTGTCATTACTCGTTACCAGCTTGCGGAGGTACGGCATTTAATCAAGGAAACGGATAGTCGAGCCTTTGTAAATATATTGCAAACAACAGAAGTTATTGGGATGTTCGATAGAGGTTCAAAATAAAGCAGAGCATGTTTTGCAAGTGGATGGCAAAACATGCTCTTTTTTATTTGGAAGAATGTAACTGTGCAATCCAATCCGTTTTCCCTGTTCCATAGCTTTCTCGTTGCCCTACATCATGGAAAGAACCATTTTCATAATCAATAGATAAGATTAAATCAGGTATCGAATCAAAGCCTTGTTTTGCAAGCTCTGTTAATTGTGAACCATAATGGCTATTGCGCACACCACGTTCCCAATCTGATACATAAGGATTGTTTTTCAAATGGTTTTGGTAAATGTCCAAAATATTGGTGCCATCCTGCGTGACAAACTTGTTATCTACCACCTGTAAATCTTTCAAATTATAGCCTGTCACATTTTGAATCTCACGGACAAGGTTATATTTATCATATTTTTTTTGTGTAAATTGTGTCGAATCATCTGAACGGCTTTTAATAATATGGGCAAATAATTGTTTGGCATTATTCGCTGAATTCAATGCCTCTTCCAACATTCTAGCTAGCTCGGAATCTTCCGTGCCACTGATGCCTACTTTATACGTATTAGGATCAATGGTAAATGTTAATTTTGCATCTTTTGGAATCGTCAATTGATGCTGATTTAAGAGTTGTTGGAATTGCCCATTGACTTTTTGACGATTAAAGGCTTTTTGGCTTGCCACCTCTACATCGTCATAGAAGGATTTACCACGAAAGAACGGATCAGAAAAAGATACACTGCCTGCATGGCCCCATTTTAAAAAAGATAACTCAGTACTAGCGGCGGCATCTCGCTCCTGAGTAGTCAAATCATGCCTGTAATAAGGAGAACTACGGTTATGATACTTATCGAAAATATGTTGTTCAGGATATTGAAACATTTTATTTTGTGCATTTACTTTTTGATAATATTCATGATGTAATCTTACTTGTCTATCTTTTTCACTTTCATACTCATTTCGGCTTTGAATAACCGTTGTATCTTTGTTAATCGGCGTAGTTTTAGTCGATGTATTTGTTGGAACAAATGGTGTACTAGCACTGATATTCATACAAATCACTCCTATTTTTTTATATTTTTTGTATCGGCTGAATAGGAAAATCAATAATGGGGATATTATCCTGTTTTTACAAATTAGCTTTACATTAAATGTCGTTTATATGAAAATAATAGGTGAAATAACAAAAGGAGGGTTTATTATGCTGAAACATGTATCAAAATGTTTACTAGGATTCACTGTAGCATTGTTTGCTGTCTTATCCTTCGTTGCAAATACCTCAGCAGCAGGGACAATTACAGGAAATAATAGCTTTGCTAATGCCTATTCAGTAGGTTATTGGAAGTATAGTAATATAGATACAACGATTTTACCAGAAGATGAGGAGGCTGCTTATTTTAAATTTACACTAAATGCTGGTGAAAAGGTGTATGTGAAAAGCTCTTATCAAAGTCAATATCAAGGGATGAAAATTGAATTATTTGATAGTAGCCAACAATCTATTATTGGTCAAGGAGCTACTGTAGTTAATCCTACGTCATTAACACCATTTATTTTCGCAAAGGCAGATGCTACTAGTGCTCAAACCGTATATGTGAAAGTAAGCAGAGGAAGCTATACAGGTGATATGTATTTTACAATTTCTATCCTTGAACGTATTAAATCAGGTAGTGGTACATTTAATTTTTCTGGTACAGCTACAAATCCAGGGAATGCAGGCTTAAATCTAAATGGCGTGGATTCTACTGTGATTTCAATGGATTTAAGAAATAACACAACTATCCCACGTTATGCGCTTGTGAAGTCAATCACAACATCAAGCACACAAACACCGAGTCAAGGGAATGTCCTGCATAAAATTAGCTCGGAACAGACGAATGTTTGGTATACAGCTATTGTGTCAAATGCAACAAATGGACAGTATACAATATCTCTACAGGATCAATTACAAGTTGCTCAAAAATGGAATTTTAAATATAATGCCAAAGCAACGGCTGCTTCTAAAATGACAAATGTTCGAGCGACTGTTAATTATGAGTATGATGTGACAGACCAATTTCAATATTAATTTAATTGTGTGAAAACAGTAAAACCAAGCCATCTAAATACTGGCTTGGTTTTATTTTTCGCTCTCTATTCAAGTTAATAAATTTGATTACATCATGGCAGTATTCATTTACAATGAAAGTGTCATGCAGTTGTTATTTGAAAATGGAGGTGGAAAATGAGTAAATTATCCATATTTTTATATTCTATAAGCATTGTTGTGATTGTTATTATTTTTTGTTTGATTAATTATTTTACTGCCCCATTGTTAGTGGGAAAGTCTAATAATATAAGCAATGGTAATCCAGGGCTTTTTCCATTAGTATTTTTAGCCCCATTTTTAATTATTTTTATGATTGGTACATTTAAAGTTGCTTATATGGCAGCTAAAAGCACTTTACAAACAAGACCATTTAAAATAGTCATGATTTTGTCATTGCTTATTTCAGGTAGTATTTATTTTTTCACTTTTAAAGAAGCAAGGGAGTTACGATTATTAATTTTTAAACATAATAATTCTGTTACTGAAATACATGAAATCACATTGCTTAATATATATTCAAATAGTATTTTTTTTTAATGGCTGGACGTTACTTGCACTGCTGTTTACAGTCATTTTGATTGCCTATTGTTTTGCATTCATTAAGAAAAAGGAATGATTAAGAGGCTGGAACAAAAAGAAAAAATGTAAGACCGAGATACAATCGATTTTACATTCTTTAGATCTATAGAGAGCTATTTGACTCAGTGAAGCGGAAACGTTATTATCCGCTTTTGCTATTTTTTAAAATAATTGAGTTCTGTTTTATCGATGCTTTCTCTTATAAATCAAAACAGAAAGCAACGTAAGGAGAATAATGGTGCTGACAATAACGATAAAACTTGCCATTGTAGACAGAGTAGTGCCATATAATTGATAGTGTAACCCATACTGAATTTGATAGGCTTCTAGAGCAGAAGGAGGTGAATTTTGAAAGACCTTTACCAAGGAATGCTCCATAAAATACTGGCGTAAAAGCACTGTTGTATGACTGATGGGAAAATACATAATCAATTGTTGAGCAAAGCTTGGTAGTGCACCAATTGGTACATAGACGCCACATAAAAAACCGAGTGCTGTCCCGACAATTGTACTTAAAGTCGAAAAGGCGTTTTGCGTTTGAACAAATAATGTTAAAAAAAGATTGAAGACACTCGCTAGCAAAACAGAGAGCATTAAAAGTCCTACAACCTGCATAAAATCACCAGCAGACAGCCACTCTCCACCTGTCGCTACAAGGAAAATTTCACAGCCTAGCAATGCCAGAAAAGAAAAGATACAGCCTGTAAAAAAGGCATTAAGCACATGGCTGAATTGAATGGTCGCACGAGATATAGGGGCTGTTAAAAAATCGGCTGTTGCCTTGGATTCATAATCTCGTACCATGATTCCGAATGCAGCAAGAGTAGTGGAAACAGCAATCATAGATAAAAGTCCTGCTACAAGCCATTCGTTGACTAGTGTAATTAATTGTGGTGTTGCTTTCATCACTTGCTCAATCGCATCTACCTGCATTTTTTGTAAAAATACGGCATAAAGAATAATCACAATTATAATAGAGAGTAGGGAAAAAAAAACTTGCGTTTTATCACGCCGAAATACTTTGTTATGGCGTTGTACTAAACTAAATAATGCTTCCATTATGCTACATCTCCTTCCATTATATGAATAAAGACATCATCCATTGTACCTTTTACAACCTCAAAGGATGCTAATAGCGACTCTGCTTGTTGTAAAAGTGCTAACGCATGTAAAGTAGATTTCACACGAATAGAGAAAATATTCAGCTTTTCCGTATAAGATAGACCTTGTGCCACTAACCACTGTAAGCCTTCCTCACGTTGATGGAAAACGAGTGCCATTTGATCATGGGCATATTGTGTTTTCAACGCATCGGGTGTACCTTGTGCAATAATTTGTCCTTGTTTTAAAACAACTACTTCATTAGCAACTGTGGCTTCTTCCATATAATGAGTTGTTAAAAAAACAGTCATATTCGTTTCCTCTTGAAGCTGTTTAATCGTTTGCCAAACAAATTGTCTTGTTTGCGGATCAAGCCCTGTTGCTGGTTCATCTAAAAATAAAATAGCTGGTCGATGAATCAATGTCCGTGTAATATCCGCTCTTCGTTTTTGTCCGCCAGATAATGTACCATATTTTTGCTGTTCAATATCAGCTAAATGTAAATACTTAGAGACAAATTGATAATTTTCCGCAAGCTGTGTTTTTGATAAACGATATGCTCTGCCTCGATGAAGGATATTTTCACGAACAGTTAAACGCTCATCCAGTAAACTTTGCTGAAAAACGACACCAATAGATTGACGAATATGGGCATTATCTTGCTTAGCATCTAATGTGTAGCCATTAATTTTCACTGTTCCACTCGATTTTTTTAATAATGTACATAAAATTTCGATAGTCGTGGATTTCCCTGCGCCATTCGGTGCATGTGAATATAGACAATCATTTGAAACCCTTGATACACAAGGCTTTATGCAAATCTAAAGACAATTAAACATATCTATAATCACACCTCAAATGTCATTTGAACAGTATTTTACAGACAGATGGCGTTTTTAATTTGTATAAGTTATGTAAAATTTAATTTTTTAGCAATTATTAGGTAAACTAAACTTTTTGAATGAGGAAACGATATATAATATAGATAGTATATTTCAAGAATGGAAGGAGAATACAAATGAAATTTAACTTTTCTATGCCACAAGTCAACTTTGCCTCCATCAGTAATCTGCAGCAAACATTGAAATTTTCTCAAATGAAGGAGCAAGTATCTGCACAACAAGGCGACCCTAATTTCCGAGGCACGTATGCAGATGACCCACAAAATGTTACGAATATGAATCCTGCAGAGTGGCAAAAGATTGTTCCTGTTCCTGATAAAGTAAAACAGGATATAATCGGTGCTGTAAGGAAACAATTTGAAGAAGCAGGAGGGATGGGAGATGAAAATAGTCCTCTTGTAAAAGTAAAATTGAAGTACTTAAATTCTATCCCGAAAACAGAACGTAATTCCGTTGGATGGACACTTGATGAAATTAAACATGAGGAAGCCAAGCGATTGAGGGATTTTATTAAAGCAAAAGACCCTTCATGGGATTGGGGTAAACCTGTGAAATCTGAAATTTTAAAAGAAGCTTATAAAAGTCCTCATATAGATATTAAAGCGTAAATAGGAGGAGAAAAGTCCATGAATAAACGAATTTGTTCTTTCATTGTCGTAATGATTATGATGTTCATCATGTCTATGTCTGCTTTTGCAGAGGAAACAACCCTGACATCTGATGAAGCTGTTAGTACATTTGCTACTAATTATTTTTCAGGTAGTACAGGTACAATGAATTCTCTTTATCAAAATGAATCAACTATATTTAATATCTCATCAGGAACAGTGCCCCCTTTTCCAAAAGTGAGCAGTGTTACATTAAATGTCAATGTAAGTAGTGGTAGTGCCCCATTTTATTTGAATGTAAAAAATCCTAATGGTACTGTGGTACAGCACTATATTACAGGTACGGGCAGTAAATCTGTTACACTGAATCAATTTAATAACACTGACCCTCAAGGTACTTGGAAAGTGTCGATTACAACAACAGGAACAGTGTCTACAGCAACAGCTAGAATGACAGTCAATTACACATATTGAGTAGAATAAATAGATGGCTGGACGAGCAGAAACAGCACATTGTGGTCAGCGAAGCGACCAGACCGCAATGTGCTGTTTTCTACTGGGGTAGGGCTTGCCCTGCCCCAGTGTCACCCCCCGACTCTAACAGGGGGGTACAAATACAACAAAAAACAGTTCCTTACAACTGTTCACGCCAGATGGAGCAAGGGATTGGAGGGTATAAAACAGATGTCAACTTTCCCACTTCTAGTTGGCACACTTTTATTTTTATTCATTATTTTGAATAAAAATATCTTTTGTGAGAAATTAAAGGAACAGTGAATTGTCTATGGTATTTTGCAAAATTAAAAAGTTGTTCGTATAGGTATTACAAAGTAATGTATCAATGACATTGAAACAGGAAAATAAAATAATCAGTAGAAGTTGGAATGTTTGTTATCAAATTTTTTCGATTACTTGGTAGACTATAGAAATTTGTCATGTAGTGGATGAAACTAAGAAAAGAGCGCTTTATTAAGAATATGGAATGTTTTTTTAGTTTAGCTGCTGAATTTATGGTTACGAAAGAAATCGAAAAAATTCTTAAAATAAAAAGAGAATTTCTATTTTCCCTTTCAGATTTATATATGAGTATTTGTCTATATTACGCTATTTTATTATAATAGAGTAATCATTAAGATGTTTTTTAATTGCAAGGGAGGTTATTTATGAAGAAACTAATGATTACTTTAAGTTTTACATTTATCCTAGTTGCCTGTGCCACTAAAAATATTGATAAAGAACATCTTTCTTATATAGAAAATTTTGGATGGACAATTAAATCACTTCATTCAAGTGAACAAATCACAGTGGATGACATTTCACCAGAAATTCTCGTACTCAATCGAGCTGCTAATATTACTTTCATGGAGCAGTATACTGGAAAAGAATTGACTGTAACAAGTTATCAATTAAATGAAAAAGACCTTGAAGGGGAAAATTATACAGCATATATATATGAATATGAAGGAAAAATAGTTGGTTCTATGGGTGTATCAAGCGCCTACTCAGGTATATTTAATCTTGCGGATAAAAAGGGAGTAGAAGAGCGTAACAAAGAATTACAAAAGAAAGCAAAGGAACTCTATAGAAAATAAGACGGTTAACGAATTAATATAAACTGTATACTAAAAATTTGATATTAAAAATGCGCTAACAATCAATATGATGAAAATTGACTGTTAGCGCATTTTAATTTTCCACACCTTATTTTTAATTAGATATTTCCCAAATATCTGTGACTGGTAAACTTGCCCATTTCAACCATACTTGAGTACCTGTTGAATCCCAATTATCATGGACAATAACTTGTTGAGACCATTTTTGCGTTGATGTGTCATAATAAGTTTCAAAACCTACCAACGTAACCATATGCTTACCAGTAGCATTAGGGTTAATAACTGTGTAATTAGACAACCCTAAAAGAGATGGATGACCTGCATTGACAATAGTTTGAGCTTCACTAAAAGTAGGAGTTGTATCACGAGTTACACCAAAACCTGGATAACCATGCTCATCGAAATAGAGTCTCATTCCTGGTGTTATATACTGCGGCAATACTCCATTAGCATTAGTATGAAGCATGATTTGGGCTATTCTATCTGCGACATTAATCCAATTATTTGTTGAAACCATATTAGGATAACCGTTTGCATCCCAATACATTATAATATTCGCAGCAGAAACTGGCACACAAGTATTTATCTTTGTTGTAATACTAGACTGTTGGTAATCAGGAACGCCACTAATATATTTATAAGCATAATTTATGATAGTAGCAGGCGAAACTTGGTATTCACCTGTAGGTTGTTCCACCTCATTTATTTCATTAATCAAAGTTGCTTTATCAAACTCTTGATTTAATAGTAAATCTTTCACTTTTCCATTTCCGATATTTTCAGCATAGGACAATGGACCGTAATAAGAAATATTATGATTAGCATCCTTTAAAGGCTCTTCTTTTCCCAGACCGAATTCAATAACTTCATAGTTATCATTACCATCTAAAACAGCATATCCAAGAGTTTCTTTATTGCTATCAACCACTGAAACATAATACTTGGTTTCTTTTGCTGTTTTATCTTTCAATTTCAGTATTTTTCCAATTTCATAACCCTGCAGTTCTGAAAAACCATTAGTTATCTTAGTATCTAAATAGTTTTGAAGACTGTTAGAAACTGATTTCTTCCAACTTTCATTTGTTGTTTCCATCAAATTTGTACTTGCACTTGTTTCAAAAGGAACTATGGCATTAGAAACTAACATTGTTGATAATACAATTGCACTAAAAATTTTCTTATTCATCTTAACGTACCCCCTTAATTTTATTAAATATAGAAACTGCACAATTTCTTAATTCATATTCTAGTATATTTATTTTAAAAAATCTTAATTTTCGTTCTACAAAATCAGTCATAAATCGACTTTTGTCAAAAACATACAAAATATGTTTGTTTTTTATTGAAATTTATAAATTAATAATTACTATATGAAATATGTATTTTAAACGAAAAAAATATTTGTATAAGCATTAATCTGTCGTATTTTGTCGTTTTTTATATTAAAAATATGTACTTTTAATCATTTTATATAAAATTAATATCTGATATAAATCAAAATCATTACAAACAATTGTAAGTATCCATATTTAATATTAAATATAGCAATTAATATATTAAAGTTTAATTAAGTAGTTACATATTTTTGATTAATGATGCAATTTTCCCATTATACAAATTCTTATTAACTTTCATCCAACCACTTTTATTCAATTAAAACTTTATTTTTAATATGACTAAAGATTTTTGGCATCTTGGAAAAAATTTTGTTGAAGGTTATGAGAGGAAAATTAGAGAGTATCTCTTTTTCATTTACATTCCATTTGTTCTTTGACAAAGAAAACATCATACAGTATAACCAAAAATCAGATACATTTTATGAATGGTTAGCCATTTGACAAGTACGCCACGACTTCCGAAATGGAACGAGCGATACTACTTTGTCTAACACAATTATGGTGAATTGTGAGCCATCACCCATTCATAAGATAATGATACTCCCCTACAGTCACCATCCGAGCGTTGAAAGCGTCACAGGCTATGAGTAGGGCTGGAAGAAATACTTGCAGAGGTTGAAATACCTGTGGAGCTGTACCAACAGCCATCTGATTTTTTATTGCTTACAATGGTACATGTAAGGAGGAAGGAACATGGTAACGTTAAAAGGACTTGCACGAGAGAAAGAAATTCGACCAACACAAGACCTTATAGACATACGACATATCTAAATTCAGCATGACTTACCTGCATTGGAGCGATTAGAAAAATATCTGCAAGATATCCAAAACCCATACTATTTTTTATGTGGTCATGTAACAGTTCATATTCGTTTTTTAGAGAATGGAAACGACTTATCTACGCAACTAAAACACTATTTCTCAAGCTATTATCACTGAAATTATAGGCAATAAATGATATAATATAGATGTGATTATAGAGGATTGGAGGAACATGGCACGAGTTAGAAAAAAGTCAAAAGTTCAGCAGCCACGTCAAAAAATATGGAAGATTGCTATTTACATTCGCTTGTCTAAAGATGATGGACATGACGAAAGTTTAAGTGTCACGAATCAACGTAAAATCATTCAAGAGTACCTTGACCGTACCTTCATTGGTGAGTATGTTCTGGTTGATTACTATATAGATGATGGACAGTCAGGTACGACAGATTACGAGCGAATCAATTTTCAACGGATGATACGAGATATTGAAACAAGTAAAGTAGACTGTATTATTTGTAAGACGCTTGCGAGAGCTTTTCGGAATTATGCTGACCAAGGCTATTTTCTAGAAAGAATATTCCCTCTCTACAATGTGCGTTTTATCAGCATAGGCGACCCAGCTATTGACACCTATATTCAGCCAGAGGTCATACAAGGATTAGAAGTACCGATGGCAGGGCTATTAAATGACCGTTATGCTGCTCGTATTTCTAATGATATTCGTCGTACTTTCGATACAAAACGGAGAAATGGTGAATTTATTGGGGCATTCGCTCCTTACGGTTACCAAAAGAATCCTAACAATAAAAATCATCTCATCATTGATGAAGAAGCCGCACAAGTTGTCCGCAATATTTATCATTGGTATGTATATGATGGCATGAGTAAATCTGGGATTGTGAAACATTTAAACGAGCTAGGCATTCCATCACCATCTGTTTATAAAAAACATAAAGGGTTCAATCATCGAACACCCAATGATGCTAAAAATGATGGCATGTGGAGTATCGGCACAATTGGTCGTATTTTAATCAATAAAATGTATATCGGGACAATGGTACAGGGTCAACAACGTGTAATTAGTTATAAAATTCATGATAAAATCACGCCACCAGAAGATGAATGGTTTGTGGTAGAAAACACACATGACCCGATTATTGAGAAATCTCTATTTGAAAAAGCCCAAAGTTTACAAAAACGAGATACCCGTACCGCACCAGATGAAAAAAACGTCCATCTTTTTTCAGGTTTCCTTCGTTGTCCAGATTGCAGAATGGGCATGACAAGGAAATTCTATCGCAGACAAACAAAGTCTGGATTGAAGGAATATGCCTACTATGTTTGTTCTACTTATGCAGTGAAACATAGAGGGAAATGTACTCGACACAGTATGAGTATAGAGGATATCACAGAAGCCGTATTACGAGCGATACAAGCGCAAATCGCACTTGTAGATGATATGACTACCATCATTCAAGCCATTAACAAACAGCCTATTGTGCGGACAAAATCGAAACAATTAGAACAACTCTACAAGGCAAAACAGCAAGAGCTAGAAAAAATAACAGCCGTCACAGACAATCTATATATGGATTGGAAAACAGGCGATATTACCAAAGCTGACTATTTGCGAATGAAAACAAAATTCGAGCAGAAAGTAGATGAAGTGACACAGGTTATTTCTAACCTCGAAACAGAAATGGCGACTGTTCAAAAAGGCATTGGTGTGAACCATCCCTATCTCCAAACATTTTTAAAGTACAGAAATATTCAAACACTTGACCGAGGTTTGTTAGTTGAACTAGTTGATACAATTTACATTCATGAAAATAATGAAATCACGATTCAATTTAATTTTGCCGACCAACATCAACATATGTTGGAATTTATTCAACAAAACAAGACACAGTACATGGCGATAGAAAACCAAGTCATGTAATTTGTTGACTTGGTTTCTTTCCCCTTAAATTCTTCTATATATACCTGCCCCATTTGTTCCTAAAAAGGCGAAAAGAGAGCCTTTTTCTACTGTGAAAGAAATGCCTTTGACGGCTTCCTGTTCACCATATTGTTTACGTAAATTGTCTACCTGTATCGCATAATCCATTATATTTAACCCTTTCTTTTTTGAATTTCCCGATTGATTTTTTCGATATCTCTTGTTTGTAGTACATGTAAAATCAACCAAACTAAGATATAAATAATCGCCTCTGATAGCAATACATAGAGTACACCTGAATGCTCAAACCATTGACCAAAATAGCCCGCTACTAGAACACATATTGTCACGGCTAACAGATGAATCAGCAATTGAATAGTAAAGGCTAACCGCTCCCATTCAAAAATAATGGTAAGTAAGCCAATCGCAGCACCAAGAAGGATAGCAATAATTACTTGTTCAAATAGCTCGGAGCCATTGAAGACGGTTTTTTGAGATACGATACTTTGAGTTACTAATATATAGGAAGAACTAAGTGAAATTAAAATAGCTATAATCATCATGCGTAAAAGTTTCATCCTATAAATCCCTCCCAATACCTAAGTAATGCTTTAATTCTTTTAAATATTTACGGCTAACATGAATGGACACATCATTTTCAAGCAATAATTCAGTTGTGCCGATTTTCCCCATTTGAATTGAGGACACTTTATGGATATTGACAAAGGTAGATTTACTAACATGCACAAAATCCTTCGCAAGCTGTATCTCCAGTTCATATAATTTGCGTTTTGACTCAAATTCCTGCTCCTCCGTTTGTAAAAATAATTTGGCATTTTCAGCATAAATTGAATAAATATCTGAAATCTTAAGCAAATGGATTTCCTGCTGTAAATAGCCATCCAGCACAGTGGAGTGAGCTGTTTGCAATTGTTTCATCAGCCGTTCAATTTGCTCATTGTATTCCTTAGCGTGAATGTGAATCTCTGTTTCTTCTAAGGCATTGTTAATTGTTAATTGTTAATTGAATTTTCAAATGGGAGGCCCCCTCATTAGTTCATATCGAATTCGATAACCTTACTGTAGCACATAAAAAATCCATTACGTGAAAGTTTTAGATAAGTGGTTGAAATGGGGAGGTAATGTGTAATTGTTGGAGGATAAGAAGCAAGAATGGCTGATGAAAAGTTTCTAATATTAAAATCAATAATATAAATAATGAAATTAATTTTATTTATTATTTTAGATTTAAAAATTAATTTTATTATTTGTGATTTTGTTTTTATTGATATATAATCAAAACAAATAAACAGAAAGGAATTTTATTATGGCCTATCAAGTAATTACAAATTGTCCTGTCTGTAGTAAAACCTTGAAAATTACAAAATTGCAATGTACACATTGCCATACAACGATTGAAAATGAATTTGAATTATCAAAACTAGCTTCCTTATCAAAGGAGCAACTGCATTTTGTGGAAGTATTTTTGTTATGTAGAGGGAATATTAAAGAAGTAGAAAAAGAGTTAGGTATTTCGTATCCAACAGTCAGAGGTAAATTAACGGATATTATTTTGTCTCTTGGCTATGAGAAGAAGAAAAACGTGGTAGATGAGAAAAAAGTGGTGACGATGTTAGAAAACGGCGAAATCACACCTGAAGAAGCGATTAAACTATTAAAAGAAGACTAGGAGGAATGTTAGTATGAAAGAAGAAATTGCAAAAGTGTTAACGATGGTACAAGAGGGTAAGCTTGAGGCAAATAAAGGCGCAGAGCTAATTCAAATATTAAAGGAAAAAGAGGATGTAGCCGATACACTGGTTGACAAAAAATATACAGATAAAACATTAAAAATTCGTGTCGTGTCAACTGACAATGATAATGTGACAGTGAATTTACCAATTAAACTAGTCAAAGTCGTGTTAATGGCTGGACATGGCCTTGCTGCAAGTATTCCGCAATCAGCACAGTATGTGAAAGATATCGATATTAACATGATTATAGAAGCGATTGAAAATGAATTAGATGGGAAAATTGTAGATATTCAATCCGCAAACGGAGATACAATTTCCGTTATTATTGAGTAGTGTACTGCTATATGATGCGTGTACAAGTGAAGGCAAAGGATATTCGGTTATCCATCCCTGTGCCATATATATTATTAAACATGGCTGTTGCTATTATTTGTTCAGCGTTATTGCAAAAGATGCTAAACAAATGGACACAAGCCTATTTTGAAAAACACAAAGTCCACTTTACATTTCCTGTGATTGATAAAACTATACTACAGCCGATTGTGAAAGAACTGAAAAACTATCGAGGTATGGTGTTAGTTGATGTAAAAGCGCAGGACGGTACAGAAGTAAAGGTGCGATTGTAAGAGAAGAGCTCACTTTGATAAAAATCAGAGTGGGTTCTTTTTTATATAGGGAAGAACAACAGATGGTGATATATGCTTTCTTACTTAAATCGGAGTATGTATTTTTGCCTAGTCCACTTTCATTCATTTTTGCTCTGTTTATTTAGTTAAACTATTGAATTGACGGCGTTGAAAGACATGATTGTGATCAAAATCATACTGTCCAACAAAAGTAACATTTTGTCATTTTTATAAGAAATGCATTTTTAAAAAATTGGCTGTATGCTATATTGAAAAATAAGAACATACTTTCTTTTTAAGTAATTGCTGATGAATGTTTGAAGTGAAAAACCAGATAAATTACGGAAGGTGTAACTATGAAACAGAAAATGAAACAAGCTGTGTATGAAGCCTATATAGCTATGTATGATGCTTTAAAAGATGAACAAATATATGCCGTTGTTTTAGTGACAGATGGCGATTGTGGCAGTCTTTATTTAACCATGGGAACAGAAAAATCACTTCTTCAAATTGGCAACAATTACGAGGACAATCCAGAAGATTATCGATTTTTGAAAGATGAATTTTTATATGAAGATGATACGGATATGCTACAACAAATAAGCCGTGAATTGTTGGATAGAGTTTTAAATGCTGGTAATCCATTTGTAGAACATAAAATGGAAATTCAGCAGATGATGAGTGACATAATGTATGAATTAAAGCAAGAAGGTGTTATTGCTGAACATCTTTTTACCTTTATTTCCATCACAGATGATAAGGCGGAAGAGCTGTTAGAAATAGCATCAGCCAAACGCTGCAATCCAAATCATCCGTTGCTCTCTAAGTTTTTGCATAATTGGCAACGATAATTGAAAGCGAACAGAGTGAGGATAATAAAATAAAAGACTTTCTATAGAGTAGAAATGTTTATCCTGTAAAGGAATATACTTCACAAGAAGCATGTGAAAGTTGAGGATGATGTATATGACAGAAAATCTTATAGTACAATGGCATGCGCAAAGAAAAGTGTTCGATACGACGAATGCCGAAATGATTAATGCCATGCATGAATTAAAGAAGCAAATTCAAGCAGCAGAGCCCACGGAGGTAAATTTACGTATACTGGTAGAAATTTACTGTGTGTTGTGTATGTATGACGAAGCATATAAAATTTTTACAACGATTATGGATTTACGCAATAAAAAAGACCAGAAAAAATATGGCTCGATTAAATATTGGGTGGACAATCCACAAAATGTAAGACCATTATTGCCACGTGTCATTCGGAAGGAAGCGAGCTTGAAAACACCGTTACCACTATTTAAGTATATGCCGAATCCAATGCAGGCAAATATTTTTGAAACAGGTGAAATCGTCGTTTGTGATTGCTGCGAGCAGGAAGTGGATATTTATTATACAAAGGGCATTTATGCGATTGAAGAGGTGGAATATCTTTGCCCAAGCTGTATTCATAGTGGACGGGCAGCACAAAAATTTGATGGTCAATTTCAGCAAGATTTATTAAATGCCGAGCTTGTGAAGAATGAGGATTATACAGAGGAAGTGCTGCATCTTACACCAGGCTATGTAAGTTGGCAAGGTAATAACTGGGTAGCCCATTGCACAGATTATTGCGCATTTATTGATTATGTTGGCTGGGATGAGCTTGTTGTGATGGGCATTACGGAGGAGCTTGAACATTATGATGGTTATCCAAAAGAAAAATTAGCTACTACCTTACGCAATAATGGCTCACATCAAGGCTATCTATTTCAATGCTTAGAATGTCAGCAATATGTCCTGTATTCAGATTTTGATTAATAGCTTGTAGATAAATTCAAGAGGAAGTGAAATGATGCCAAAAGAGTTATTGGATAAATTGGAAAAATGGTATGAGAATCATCAACATGACAAAATTGTAGAAATGATTGAACAAATGCCTGAATCACAGCGAGATTACGAGATAATTGGTCATTATGGGCGGGCACTTAATAATGTAGGGCGTTTTAATGATGCATTGTCTGAACTGGAAGCGGTGAAAAAGCAGGGACAACAAGATGCAGCTTGGCATTGGCGTGTGGGCTATGCTTATTTCTATATGCAAGAATGGCAAGAGGCACTGTCAGCATTTGAAAAGGCGAAGGCATTAGGGTTTGATAGTGAAACTGTAGAAGAGTTTATCACATATTGTCACAATATTATGAGAAATATAGTGGAGGCATTGGAGGATATCGAGCGTGTTCCTTTCAATGA
Source organism: Lysinibacillus piscis (assembly GCF_026012395.1). GTDB lineage: Bacteria > Bacillota > Bacilli > Bacillales_A > Planococcaceae > Lysinibacillus > Lysinibacillus piscis. The sequence goes on along the minus strand of NZ_BRZA01000001.1, from coordinate 232,624 downwards.
GCGTGATTTTAGTCAGTTTTGGGAGAAAAGTGATTATGCAGCTAAAAATTATGTAGAAGCACCGCCCACTACGGAAATCATTGTTGCTATAGAAGAGGAGCTTGGCTATAAATTACCAGCGGATTATATTTGGCTGATGCAAAAGCAGAATGGCGGTATACCAGTTAATACTTGTTTTCCAACTGTCATGCCAACTTCATGGGCAGAAAATCATGTGGCAATTACGGGTATTATGGGTATTGGTCGCAAAAAAATGTATAGCTTGTGTGGTGATTTGGGTAGCCATTTTATGTTGGAGGAATGGGGTTACCCAAATATTGGCGTTGTTATAGCCGATTGCCCATCAGCAGGTCACGATGTTATTATGCTTGATTATCGTGCATGTGGTACAGATGGCGAGCCTGCTGTTGTCCATGTAGATCAAGAGGCTGGCTACCATGTAACGTTTCTTGCACCGAACTTTGCAACTTTTATCACAGGCTTGGTCAATGAGGAAGTATTCGATACATCAGAACAAGATAAAGTGGACGATTTGGCTATGGTAAAACATGCGCCATTTTCGCCTTTGTTACAGTCATTATGTGAGAAAACGGGAGAAGAAGGATGGGTAGAGACTATTATTCGAGGGATTTGCACACAAATTGTAGAGGACAAAGGCTATTTCGCTTTACATGCAGATGAGCTTTCTAGGCTGATGTATGATATTCAATTTTGGTTGTATACTGGTGCTCATTCTGAAGTGACACAAGTACAATATTTAGCAGACTATAAGAATATCATTGCACTTGCACAAGGCTTCAGCACAGGCGGATATGCTCCAGATTTTGTTTCAGATTGGCTAAAAGAACGAATAAAGCAGGGGGAAATAATTAATCAAAAGGGTGTAGTACATTTTACAGCAGATAAGCTAGCCCATCTACGTGCACAAATGGTAAACGAGGAACTTAGGCCGTTTCGATGGTTAGAGCATGGTAGCGGAAATGTTTCGTTGTTATTAGAAGCGGGCATGTATAAACAGGCATTGTTTGAAACGCGAGCTGATGAAGGATTTCAAGGGAATGGCTATGATTGGACCTCACTGGCGGATGTATATTTGCAAGAAAAGTTACCTGAGTTAGAAGGCAGTGTACGTTTTGATTCAGAAGCAGATATGTTCTGTGCATATGCTAGTCAGAAGGATGCATTATGGCAATTTGCTATTGGATTTAAGCAAGCATGTGAAAATGATGAACTGATACATGATTTATTTTCGAGGGCGATATTGGATTAATAGAGGTGTATACATGAAAAAAGCTTTTATATACTGATGGAAAATTAACGGCAACACAGCAAACAGTGTATAATCATTTACTTATGTTTTAAAACAAGATAAGGGAGCGAGCTTATGATGAAAGAAATCCACTATTTGAAAGATATGTCCCAAGACGAGTATTACCCTACGTTTTTAGTAGATAAAATTAAAGTTTTATTGGAGGGAATTGTTCACTACTTAGCGCAAGAGCCTCATACTTTAGAGGCAATTCAAGCAAAATTGGATGAAATAACATATGGGATTAATGATTTAGTAGAAGAATTTGAGGAACATAATAGTGAGCTGGAAACAGTCGCAAGAGATAGTATTGCTGAAACGGTTATGGATATATTGCAAGCATACGATATTGAATTGGATATAGAGGATGCATTAAGAGAGCGTGAATGGTAATAAGAGGAGGATGGACATGGAAAAATTACGTGCAGCATTGCATGATTTTGAGCTTGGGGAGGCAACGGAGCAGATTTTGCAATTTGCTACAAATTCCATTCGTGCTACAGCAACGCCAACCGCAGATGATAACCTACAAATCGGTCATTCTAAAATTGGTGGAGCGCCTGATGTGCCAACAGATTTTAGTTGGCCGCAAACAAAGAATGGACAGCCACTCTACTTTCTTTGCCAGCTTAATTTAGCGGAAGTAAAGCTCTATGATGCAACAGATTTGTTACCTGCTGATGGACTATTATCCTTTTTCTATGATGCTATGGAACAACCTTGGGGCTATGATCCGAATGATGGTGATGGTTTTCATGTTTATCATTTCACACAGCATCAACTTCAACGAACAGAGCAACCCAAAATTTTAAAGGAGCATATTGCCAGTGCAACATTGCATTTCAAAAATGATTGGACGCTGCCAGCATGGGAATCGCCTGATGGTCAAAAATTAGCAAACCTTTTAACAGAAGAACAGAGGGATGCCTATGATGATTTCTTATGGCGTGAGAGGGAGGAAGTTGAACATACGACACATCGTATTGGTGGACATCCTGATACGATTCAAGGGGATATGTATTTACAATGCCAATTGGTAACAAATGGTTTATATTGTGGAGATTCAACGGGCTACGAGCATCCTTTACGCAAGGAGCTAGAGCCACATGCAAAAGATTGGCAATTGCTGTTACAGCTTGATTCTGAAGATGACCTCGGTTATATGTGGGGCGACAGTGGCAAGCTCTATTTCTGGATTCGTGAGCAGGACTGTAGAAGTAAAGTTTTTGATAAAGTATGGGCTATTTTGCAATGTTATTGAGGATAATAGAGTGTTTTACCGTTGAGAAAGTCAGACGAAATTTTGGAGGACATTATGAGTGTATCTATTTACTATACATGTGAACGCAATGAAGCATTGAGTAGCGTAGAAAATAAAAAAATTGCAGCTATTGTTGACGAATATAATACGAATTTTCAATGGCAGGCTATCGCTGAAACATTTTATGTTTATGATCAGCACAATGATCCCCCTATTATTTTTGAAGGTTCCACAAAGCTACCACTAACAGATGATTATGAAGTAACTATACAGTCATTGTTTTATTGGTTGGAGTGTTTAACAGCGATTCGGAATGTAATTGATAACGGTGAATGGCATGTGCATTTAGATGATGTGGATGCTGTTTGGGATGAAGAAAAGGGCTGGAAAATGCCATCCTATTAACTCAGTTGCTTAAGCTTTGAAGGAACTAATTTAGGATAAAACTTGCAAGTTAGTGGGGGTGAATTAAAGTTGTCGCAATATATAGAGCGATTTTTAGCCGATGTTTGGCAACAGCTAGAGCATTTTTATCTACAGGAAAATGACAGAATGAGCACGTTGAACGACTGGAGTCAGCTTCATATAGGCGTGAATCATTATGTGAAGGTAAAATGGACATCAAAAAAATTGGATAAATTACAATGGGGAACGCCTCATTATGGAACGATTTCGATTTATACGTATGAGCCATTTAGCTGGCATGACGATGCGTATAAAGTAGCGGCAGGAGACTACATGCAGGACATAACAGAGCATCAGCATATAGAAGCGTTGTTTTCCGCTTTATGTACCAAAATGGATAGGGTGTTTCAATCTGCCGACTATCATACGAAGCTTTTTGATTATCGCCTTCAAGTTATATTAGAATTTGAGCATGAAGGGCGTGAACTTTACTATCAAAAAGAGCTATTAAATCACAATAAATTGGCATTAGCAAAGCAAACGTTAGCTACTTTTATTGAAACAAAGGTGATGGCTGATTTGCCTGTACGTCCTGCTGAGAAAGATGGTTTTTTCTTTGCTCGTTACTTAGTCAATCCGCATTTTTTTCAGCAGCGAGTAACAGAAATTGAGCCATTGATACAACGGTTATTAGAGAAGTATAGAGGCAATGAGGAGCGCTTCAATCAGTGGATGTATGATTATACGTTGGCATTTAAGGATTGGGCCGAGGAGCATATTTTAGCAGTTTATTTTGAACGAACAGGCGAATATACAACGAAATGGATACTAAATTCAGAGGCTAGACCCAATCAAGAGGAGTTAGAATTCTTCGTCTATATTGCGTTACAAATGGGAGATAAAGAGCCTGACACACGTCAACAATATCTTGCATTTGCACAACAACTAGGCTCACAAGAGGCGATTCATTATTTACAAAATGGTAGTGGTCGTTGTGAGCCTACAAGGAAAAGTGTTCGTTTTCAAGGAAAGGCTAATGATATTTTAAAAAGCATTGCCATCCAAATTAATGTTGAGGAAGAAGAGGCATATCGTGAGGCACTGCAATATATCATCGACCTGTTACAAACGGGCTTTGTCAAAGGGTATCATTTACAACTAAAGAGTCAAGAGGAAAACTATTTATCTGTGAAAGAGCTTGCTCAATCGGAATTACATCAATTTTTTGCGAACTGTCTTACGTATCCGAATCTTTTCCCATTACTTGCGGATTATGCACAGCTCGCAATGGAGGCGTATGCGTGGTATGAGGATGTGGAACCTAGCGAACAATCTGTGATGCCAGGAACATACGCTATTTTTGGCTTAGGGCTTTATAGTGATGCCTATTTTCCACTTGTCCAAACCTATATGTCACTTGTTGATTCAGAGCATCAGCTTGTCCAAAATTACTATGCAGAAGCATTTCTGGATCGACATGGCTTATCAGTGGAAGTATTGCCTGTACTGATTGATATTTTACTCAGTGCAAATGAAGGGGAGCTTGAACCATTAAAAGGTATTTCACTTGATGAACCTGTATTGCTTGCTGAGTTGATACATCATTTGGAAAGTAAAGAGGATTATCAACGTGAATATGTGCTATATCAAATTTTTGGTAGTGTAGAGGAACTGACACAACGCATTGAACAAGAAGTAGAGCCGATGAAAGAAATGTTGGAGAAATTGCTAGGTTGGATGGCAGAATGGAGTTACTAAAAGCCTTTTTACAAAGAGCAATAGGCAACACAGCTATGATGATGCTAGTAAATATGTTATTTCTTTGTGGATAGTAGGGGCAAAGTATTTGGAGTTTTCTATACTTAAGTGCTGTATTGGTTGTTAGTCTATTTTTCTCGTATAGTTTCATAGGTAAGCTATCATTCGTGATGTTTTTTTGCTTTCATACAGTCATATTTGCATTTATATTACGCACACTTCAGGCAGCAAATTGGCTGAAATTTTCTTGGCAATCTGCAATATATATAGTATGATAGTGATAACTATGATGAACGGAGGTGAAAAGGAATGAATCAAAACGCTACGAAAACAGGTGTAAAAGCAGATAAAGCAATGTATTTTGCACGTGTTATTACTTTCGATTTTGCGAACAACGGGAGAGGTCTGTCCATTTTTAAGCAAAATCAAATACAAAACGTAGCGAATTAACCATTCTTTTTCACAAAAAAATGTAAGAAAAAGACTGCTTGTTAATCGAGCAGTCTTTTTTGTGTCTAAAATGTTTTCGCACGTTTCATTGGAGGAAAAAACGATGCAAATAAAAGCAGAACAAGTACAAAAAATGATTGGTGGTCATTTATTATTTGAAGGATTGTATATGGAGGTCAATGCAGGGGAACATGTGGCGATTGTTGGCGTCAATGGTAGTGGGAAAACAACATTGCTTCGCTTATTAGCAGGTATGGATACGCCAGATCAGGGACGTATTATTAAAAGTAAGGATGCTACAATCGGTTACTTACATCAAATTCCGCAATATCCGAATCATACAGTAAAAGCTGTGTTGGAGGAGGCGTTTGCAGCTATCTATGCTTTAAAGGCAAAGATGTCCAAGTTGGAAGAGCAAATGCAGGTTGATGTGACAGAAACAGTGTTACAGCAATATGGTCATGTGCAAGAGCAATTTATGCAGCAAGGTGGCTATGAAGTAGAGGCACAATTAATGATGATTGCCAATGGCTTAGGCATTACTAGTTTATTGGAGCAACGCTTTGATTGTCTGAGTGGTGGAGAAAAAACAAAAGTCATGCTGGGGCAAATATTGCTGAAAAATCCTTCTATTTTATTATTAGATGAACCGACGAACCATTTAGATATGCAAGCAATCGAATGGCTAGAGCAATATGTGCGCCAATTTACAGGTATTGTGATTGTTGTATCACATGATCGACAATTTATGAATCAAACAGCGCATAAAATCATCGAAATTGAGGATGGAGAAGCGTGCACATATCATGGTCATTATGATGCCTTTGTGGCACAAAAAGAGGCTAAAATTGAGCAGCAGTTTGCCCAATATGAGGAGCAACAAAAGAAAATTAAGAAAATGCAGGAAACGATTAAACGCTTAAAGCAGTGGGCGAATGAATCCAATCCACCGAATGCAGGTTTACACAGACGAGCAAAAAGTATGGAAAAGGCACTGGCACGTATTGAGCGTGTGAAAAAGCCGCTTCATAAAAAGAAAATGAATTTGGCATTAACGATGGCGGAGCGTAGTGGTAAGGAGGTTGTGCAAATGATGGATGTTAGTCATGCCTTTGAGAAACCATTATTGAAAAATAGTGATTTAGCTGTTTACTTTGGAGAGCGTTTAGCTGTTGTAGGTGATAATGGTAGTGGTAAATCCACGCTGTTAAAGATGGTATTAGGCGAAGTGCAACCAAATGAAGGTGTTTGTCGAGTTGGTAGTAATGTGAAAATTGGCTATTTATCACAGCAATTTGAACATCAAAATCCAGCGATGCGCTTAATTGATGCGTTCCGAGAAACGGTTGCTGTATCAGAGGCGGAGGCACGCCATATTTTAGCACAATTTTTATTTTACGGCTATGATGTGTTTAAAAAGGTGAAGGATTTAAGCGGGGGTGAGCAAATGCGCTTACGTCTAGCACAGCTTATGTATGAAGATATTAATTTACTCATTTTAGATGAGCCGACAAACCATTTAGATATTGAGGCAAGAGAAGTGCTAGAGGAGACACTTGAATCATTTGAAGGTACAATTATTGGTGTATCACATGACCGCTATTTCCTACAGAAAATTTTTACGAAAGTGGCATGGATTGAACAGCAACATCTTCATGTTTTTGAAGGGGATTATGAATGGGCACGGAATAAACGCCTAGTCTCTAGTCATATCACAACAGTCAAAGAAAAGGTGAAAAAAAGTGCTACAGCAAAAAAAGAATTATCACTTGAAGAACAGATTGCCAAAATGGAGCTGAAATTACAGGAATCAACCCTTGCAAAAGAACAACGATATACATTAGAGCAGCAGTTAGAGAGTCTATATGAAAAGTGGCTTGCTGTAGACGAAAGTAATTAAAATCTATTAAATAAATGATTTTTACTTGAAAAAATAGCATATTCGATTTATTGTCTTAAAAGAAACGTGTGAAATGAAATTGGGGGGCAGGACATGCAAGGAATTTATATACGTTATTATATTTCAGAAGAAGATACGGCTATGAAACAAGCAAATGCTTTTGCCTATGTTCAACGAAATAATTCACTCTCAAAAGAAGAATTAAAGAGACATGCAGTGCGCTATATTAAAAGTTTGAAAGAGAATGCAGATGAGCATTTAATGGAGCAACATAATGGTGAAATTGAACACTTTAATCAACGCTATGTCACATCCTTAAAATTAAAAGAGGGTGTCGATGTTCAATTGGCCAATCTTGAAGAAATTTGTTTGTTATTACAACTGTTAAATGTATTAAATTTATCGCATAATTTTGCAGAAAATGCAGCGAAGCTACTTCATCAAATTGCACCGTATACAAAAGAGCTAGAACATTCGACGATCCAAACAACAAGGGTAGAACGTCGTTTTTATGCAGAGCTAATGGAGCAGATTGAGGTCGTGTATACGCAAATCATACGTCAACATAACCCTTCCACAACGGAAATGCAGCATGTCGAACAGCTGTGGGCGACTGTGTGTAAGCAAGCCATTGAGAAGGTGGAGGTACGTGTTGAACGACTATCGGTTTTAAAATCAAAGCATGAAAATAATTTAATGGAATTTAATGAGCGTAAACAACAAAATATTGAGGCAAGAGAACGGCTAAACCATGCAAGAAATGAATTGGATGTTATTTTAGACGCATTGGAATCGTAAAGAAAAGCATGTCTGTGACAAGACATGCTTTTTACTTTGCCGTATTTTCTTTCGTGTTTTGTTGCTTTGTTTTGCGATGCACACGCAAAATATCTACTGCTAGAAGGAGTACAATTAAGTAAAATAGAGGGCTAGTAAATGATAAGCCGATTTGTGAGCGACCACCAAATAGTGTTAGTCCAATCCATAAGCCTACTGTATATATCGATAAGGCAAGATAGGATTTAGTCGAAAAATTTTGATACACCGTATGATCCAGCGCAATTTGTAAAATAACAAGTACGACTAATAACAGCAAAATTATTTTTTGTGAAAGTATTTCAGCGATTGCTGTATGTGGAAAGAAATCATTGACAAACAGTAAGGTGAACAATGTTAAAATACAAAAATTTAAAATGTGTGAGCGTTTCATAAAAATCTCCTCTAATCATCAATAGGTCTCCATTCTATTGTAACATGGTTTTCCTTAGAAAGAACGAAGGATTGTACTTTCATAGAATAGTAACTTTTCCAAATGCGAAAATTTATGAAACTTTTTGTTAATTCCACCGTATATAAGGTAATACGATGAAAAGGGGTGAACAATGTGACGTTTTTTGGCTATACGCTAGAGCAATTATTTTTAGTAACATTAATTATCGCAGGTCTTGCAACCATTCTATTGATGTTTTTTGGTGATGTAGTAGAAGGGATTGGTGAAGGATTACCTATCTTCAATCCCAGCGTGATTTTATCCTTTATCACACTGATGTCAGCAGCAGGTTTTATTTTAGAAAAACTTTCACTGTTCTCTAGTGGCTGGAATATTGCAGTGGCTGCGATGATTGGGGCTATATTAAGTGCATTGTTTTACTTATTTGTTCTTGTACCATTGCGTTCAGCCGATGTATCGCTAGCCTATACAGAGGAGTCCCTTGGTGGGCAACTTGGAAAAGTCATTGTACCTATTCCACAGGACGGCTTTGGTGAGGTTGTTATTGAAACAGCAAGTGGCATGATTGCCAAACGAGCAACAGGCTTTGATAATGAGGCGATTGATTATGATGTAACGGTACTCATTGTGGAAGTGAAAGAAGGTACACTCTTTGTGAAATCGTATGATAAAAAATTTATTTAAAGGGGAGAGTAATGGATGAGTATTGAAATTTTGATTGTCATTGGTATTGTGGCATTTGTTTTATTGGCACTTGTAGCATTATATGTGACGAAGTATCGCACAGCGGGTCCTGATGAGGCTTTAATTGTAACAGGTAGCTATTTAGGTTCTAAAAATGTACATAAAGATGAATCAGGAAATCGCATTAAAATTATTCGTGGTGGTGGTGCGTTCATCTACCCAATTTTCCAGCAAGCACGTCCACTAAGCTTGCTATCTAGTAAATTAGATGTGACAACACCAGAAGTCTATACAGAGCAAGGTGTTCCTGTTATGGCAGATGGTACAGCCATTATTAAAATTGGTGGTTCTATTTCTGAAATTGCGACAGCCGCAGAACAATTTTTAGGTAAGCAAAAAGAAGAGCGTGAAAACGAAGCACGTGAAGTATTAGAAGGGCATCTACGCTCGATTTTAGGCTCCATGACAGTAGAAGAAATTTATAAAAATCGTGATAAATTCTCACAAGAAGTACAACGTGTCGCTTCTCAAGATTTAGCGAAGATGGGGTTAACCATCGTATCGTTTACAATTAAAGATGTTCGTGATAAAAATGGTTATTTAGAGTCTCTTGGGAAACCACGTATTGCGCAAGTGAAGCGTGATGCGGATATTGCGACAGCCGATGCAGAAAAAGAAACACGTATTAAGCGTGCTGAAGCAACAAAAGATGCACAAAAGGCAGAGTTAGAGCGAGCGACAGAAATTGCAGAGGCAGAAAAAGAAAATCAATTAAAAGTGGCAGAATTCCGCCGTGAACAAGATATTGCAAAAGCACGAGCAGACCAAGCCTATGAGCTAGAGGCAGCGCGAGCGAAGCAAGATGTAACAGAGCAGGAAATGCAAATTCGCATTATCGAGCGCCAAAAGCAAATTGAGTTAGAGGAAAAAGAAATTTTACGTCGTGAAAAGCAATATGATTCAGAGGTAAAGAAAAAGGCAGACGCAGACCGTTATGCGATGGAGCAAAATGCAGCGGCAGAAAAAATGCGTGAATTGGCACAGGCGGATGCGGAGAAATATCGTATCGAGGCATTAGCGAAGGCAGAAGCCGAAAAAATTCGTTTGGATGGTTTAGCGAAGGCAGATGCAGAGCGTGCTAAAGGGGAGACAGAAGCTGAAATTATTCGCTTACGTGGTCTTGCCGAAGCCGAAGCGAAACGTAAAATTGCCGAAGCCTTCGAATATTATGGGCAAGCAGCCGTACTGGATATGGTTGTACGTATGATGCCAGAATATGCGAAAGAGCTAGCAAGCCCACTTGGTAATATCGATAAAATTACAGTGGTGGATACTGGTGGCGGAGAAGGTGGCAGTGGGGCAAATAAAGTAACAGCCTATGCAACGAATTTAATGTCTACATTGCAGGAATCTTTAAAGGAAACATCAGGTATTGATGTCAAGGCATTGATTGAAAGCTATGCAGGGAAGCATACATTGCGCCCGGAGCTAGAGCAAATTGCCGCACACTTAGAAAAGCCACAAACGCCTGCTGAATAATCAATAAAACGGGCTATTTCCTAATTGGAAAGCCCGTTTTTTGGTGATTGATAGCATTTGGCTATTATTCCAATGTTGTCCATTCTTCTTCCAATAGACCATACACCACATGATCTACATAATGGTCATACAACCATTCAGCTGCTCGGATGGTTCCTTCCTGTGTAAAGCCAAGTCGCTCTGGGATTGCACGGCTTGGTGCATTGCCTGTTGCCGCACGAATTTCGACTTTGTGTAATTGTAAATCTTTGAAGGCGTAGTGTAGTAAGGCTTGTACTGTCTTGGTCATAATACCTCGCCCTTGTGCATCTTCACTTAACCAATAGCCGATTGTCGCAATTTTATTGTGATAGTTAATGCTATTAAAGCCTGCAATACCGACAATTTGCTGATGAGAAAGAATGACGAGCGATAAACTACTTTTAGCTGTGTGACCTTGTAAGCAACCTTGAATATAAGTAATGGTATCTTCGGTTTTTTGGGTCATATCAAGCCAAGGTAACCATTGGCGTAAATAAGGGCGAGAGGCATCTGTTAAAGTAAAAACAGCCTCTGCATCTTCCAAGGAGATGGCACGCAAGGATAAAGTATCATCGATCGTTATTTGCATAGTTTATCACACCTTTATTTTAATGTGCTTTCCATAAATATTTTCATTTCACTACTTAAAACATTTAAGTCTTCAATAATGCTACTAAAATCTTGCACAAGTTGAGACTGTTCACTTGTTGCATCGTTAATTTGGCCAATATTTTGCTTAAGGTGCTCTAAGTTACGATTAATGTTATGAAGTGATGTTTCAATATTTTCAGTGGCATTCGACGTTTCAAAGGATAATTTGCGAACTTCCTGTGCGACAATATTAAAGCCAGCACCATGCTGACCTGCACGAGCCGCTTCAATAGAGGCATTTAAACCAAGTAAGTTCGTTTGACGTGAAATGCTTTTAATTAAATCTGTAATACCGTTTGTTTTTTGAGAGTCCTCTAGAGCGTGCTGTGCCTGTTTATTAATTTCCTCACTTGTCGCAGCTAATTCTTCTGAATGTGAAGCAATTGTATGTACGCGGTCTTGTAAGCCAAATAAAATACCGTCCATCTGATGCATATAACTTTCCAATTTTAGCATATTGTCAATGGGTAAGCCGAAAGCTAGAGCGCCTACTACTTTACCATTTTCACGAATAGGGAAAGAAAAGGCATTGATGGCTACTCCATATACATCTTCTGGAATAATCACATCTGCGTTTTGTCCATTAAAGGCAATAAAAACATTTTGATCATTTGGATTAATTGGATCGCCGTCTGTATAGCCTGAGTCGACTCGTTTTCCCGCCAAATATTTCACAACGACTTTGCGTTCCTTATCTACAACAGCAACAATCGCTTCTTCTTTCAGTGCCAAGTGGAAATAAGGAGCGGATGCTGATAAAGCTTCAATAATACTCATGAAAATTCCTCCAATTTTACGATATAATTTACTGTAGCATATTCTACGTCTATTAAGCTATGGCTTTACAAAAATAAGACCCCACAGTTTTCTTCTGTAGAGTCTTATTTTTTATGAAATTTTAAAGGTTTCGATGGACTGTTGTAGTTGTTCGGCTAAATTTGCTAATGTGTCAGATGTAGATGCAATTTCTTCCATCATCGCTGCTTGTTGCTCAGAAGCGGCAGAGGTTTCTTGTGTTGCTTCTACTGTTTCAGCAGTAATTTGATTGATGGATGATAGAGCCATTGTAATTTGTGTGCTAAGCTGTTGCATTGCTTCGATTGCATCTGTCACTTGTGTAATTTTATCGCCCTCTGATGTAATGGACTGGCTAATTTCATGGAAAGAAGTACCTAATTCATAAGCTGTTTTTAAACCAGTATTTACTTTTGTTGTACCTTCATCTATATAGGCAACAGCACGTTCTACTTCATCTTGAATTTCTTGAACGGTTTGAACAATTTGTTGTCCTGATTGACTTGATTGCTCCGCTAGCTTGCGTACCTCATCTGCTACAACGGCAAAGCCTTTGCCATGTTCACCTGCACGAGCCGCCTCAATGGCTGCATTCAATGCGAGTAAATTGGTTTGGTCAGCGATGGATGTAATCATTTGAATAATTTCTTCAATTTTTTTCGATTGCTCTGCTAGCTTTTGGACAGACGCCGCAGTATCGTTATTTGTTTGGACGATTTCTTCCATTTGCTTTGTGACAGTATTCACTGATTTTTCACCAATAGCTGCTCGTTCTTCAGATTGTTTGGATAATTTCAGCATCTGATGGCTGTTCGTTGCAATTTGGTTAGCACTGTCATTCATTTGCTCGATAAATGTTGTAATTTGTGTCATTTGATCAAACTGTTGTTCAGCTCCTTCAGCTGTTTGGAGGGCGACTTGTGCCATTTGCTGTACGACTAAAGCGCTTTGTTGTGAGCTAGCTGTTAATTGCTCTGAGGATGCGGCTACTTGTTGACTTGCATCTGTTGTAGAATGGACAAGCTTTGTTAAACTTGTTTTCATATCAGTAAGTCCACGCACAAGCATGGCAATTTCATCTTTTGTTTTGATGGTGATTGTTTTGTTACTTAAATCGCCTTGTGCCACTAAATTCAAATCATCCACAACAATTTGAATATGCTTGGACAAATAGCGGCTAAAGAAGATGGCAATTAAAATGGTGATAATAATGTCTATAATGCCACCAATGATGAACAGATTCACATTCGTTGTATAGCTTTTCCGATTTTCTTTAATTAAATCATTTGCCATAGCTTCATTTAATGTAGCTAACTCCATTTGAGCTTTTGTCGCTTCTTGGAAAAGGGGTCCACCGATTTTAACACCTTCATAGGCAGCGACATAATCATTTTTTTGTATTAATTCTGTATTGAGGCGTACACGCTTTTCAAAAAGTCCCCATTTTTCTTTGAAAATTTCAAATTGTTGTTGCACATTGGACTTCATGTTATAGCTAGCATAACGTTCAATAATGGTATTAATATCGTCTAAATTTTGTAATGCTTTTGTCGTTGGCTCTGTGCTTTCATTTAAAATAGCAGATAGCATATTAACACGTGTATTTTCAGTAAGCTGGCTTAATTTGACTAAATCAGTCGTCGGAACAAGGCCGTCCTCATAAATAGCTACTGTTTTACTTTGGTTCGTATATAAACCGTAAAGCGCATAAAGACTTAGTGATAGAAATATACCGATAATGATAAAGAAGGATAATAATAACTTTCCTTTGAGTTTCATAAACCCACATCCTTTTGTATATGTATTAGGTTTTCTTAGCAAGCGTTTGAAAGAAAGAACTGTGATGCTTTGTATGACTGTACCATGATTTTTATATAGAATCTATAGGTTCTGAATTTTATAATAGATACATTAAAAATAGTAGAAATTTCTTGTATAACTAAAGAAAGAATGTAAGCTTTGTGAGGTGCTTACATTCTTTCAATTTAACCCATAATATTGTAGCCAGCGTCAATATAAATGGTTTCGCCTGTGACACCGCGTGATAGATGGGATAGCATAACAATCGTCATATCAGCTACTTCATCTTGCTGCACATTGCGCTTTAATGGTGCTGTTTCTTCGATTTTGTGTAAAATCTGGTTGAAGGAAGGAACACCTTTCGCTGCTAGTGTGCGGATTGCGCCAGCAGAAATAGCATTTACACGAATATTATCCTTACCAATATCTGCTGCTAGATAGCGCATGGAAGCTTCTAATGCTGCCTTGGCTACACCCATTACATTATAGCCATCTAACACACGTTCAGCGCCTAAGTAACTCATTGTGACAATAGAGCCGCCCTCTGTCATATAAGGATGTGCTGCTTTCGCTGTTGAAATAAGTGAATAAGCACTTGTATCTTGTGCAAAAGCATAGCCATCACGTGTTGTTTCTAAAAAGCGATTGTGTAAATCTTCTGCATTAGCGAAAGCGACTGAATGGACAATACCATGAATAACGCCAACTTTTGCACCAATTTCATCAAATGCCGCTTTCGTGCTGTCGTCGCTGTTGACATCACATTGCACAACAAAGGCATCACTATGTCCAATGTTTTCTAATTGTTTTTGTAGCTTTTTAAGTGATCGTTCTTGGCGATAAGTGAAGATGACATTTGCACCTACATCAAATAAACGTTTTGCAATGCCCCAAGCAATACTGCGGTCATTGGCTACACCCATTACGACAATATTTTTATCTTTTAATTGTAATAGATTATCCATCATACGATTAAAACCCCTTTATAAAGTGATATCTGTTATTAGTACCAACTACTAAAAATAGTAACACATAATGATTGATGTTGCAATCAAAACATGGTTGAGAATGTTGGAGTTGGAGTGATAGAATGACAGGGGGCTGTATAGGTGTGGTATTATTGATAAATGCTATACCCTCTCTAACTTTTTTAGTAGCTGGCACAATCTGCTACTTTTTGTCTATATGTATCAGTGTGATAGCGTTGATAAGAAAAGAGAAAAGTGTAGTCAAGTATGTATTTTGTCTGTTTTTATGGCCTGTTATTCCTTTTGTCTTGCATATATGGATAGGCTTGATGTAATGAAATAAATAAAGGAGGATTTATATGTTTACACGCAATAAAGGGTTACTAATGATGGGAGTTTTGCTGCTATTTACGTTGTTATTGGCAGGTTGCGGGACAGCGAAAGAGCAGGAGCAGCCAAAGAATGAAACAGCTCAAGAAACAGAGGCGCAAGTAGATTATGCGAAAGAGGTTAAGGAAAAGCCAATTGTTACAATGACAATGAGTAACGATGAGAAAATCGTCATTGAGCTTGATCCTGCTGTTGCGCCGAATACTGTAGCCAATTTTATTGATTTAGTGAAGAAAGGTTTTTATGATGGACTAATTTTCCATCGTGTCATTCCTGATTTCATGATTCAAGGTGGCGATCCTTTAGGGAATGGTACAGGAGGTCCTGATTATGCCATTAAAGGTGAATTTTCAACTAATGGTGTCGAAAATAATTTGAAGCATGAACGTGGTGTCATTTCGATGGCTCGTTCAGGTAATCCTAATTCTGCAGGCTCACAATTTTTCATTATGGTAGCAGATGCCCCACATTTGGATGGAGATTATGCGGCATTTGGGAAAGTTATTGAAGGAATGGATGTTGCGGATAAAATTGTAGCAGTGGAACGAGATGCGACAGAAAAACCGTTAGAAGACCAGCAAATCAAAAAAGTAGAAGTGGATACGAAAGGTTTTGACTATCCAGCGCCAACAGTTATTAAATAAAATAAAGAAAGAGCTGCTTGAGAAATATTTCTCTAACAGCTCTTTTGTCATTATTCATATTTTAATGCGTCACCATCAAAGGATTCATCCGCTACTTTGATAGAATCTGTTGGACAGCCCTCAAAAGCATCTTGCATATCCTCTAGTAGATCCTCTGGCACTTCAATTGTCCCCATGTTATCATCTAAAATAACGAAGGCAATCCCTTCATCATCATAATCATAAATGTCTGGTGCTGCGGCTCCGCATGCGCCACAAGCGATGCATGTATCTTTATCAACGATTGTGTATTTAGCCATTATCTATTCTCTCCTTTTACTATGTTCCTATAAAGCTCCATACTCATTCTAAAGATATTTATCTGACATTTCAACACAAATACAACGAAAATGGAGGAATTTGCACCTATGTTCCATCAAATTCTTTTGCAAATTTTTCAGAAATTGAATCATGAACGCACGATTTCAGCCGCTTATCATATACTGAGAGGCAAGCGCTCGGGGCAGACTATTCAAGATATTGGTCTCTTTCAATTGCATCCTTATTTCGGGCTATTGCCAAAGCTACCGAGGGAGGTATTTGATGAGACGGTTGCCTTGTTTCAACAATATAGCTGGTTAGAAGTGCAAGCGTCAGGTCATTATAGCTGTACAAAAGTAGGTTTACAGCGTGCGGCACAAACACCTGAATTTTTATTGGCTGGCTGGTATTATCGTGGCAATGAACATTTATTTTTTGGCAGATTGTCATTAATTATTCAAAGTTTATCCTATCATCAGACAAATACTCGCTCCTTTACACCGATTAGTAAGGATATACATATTCAAGCATGGGTAAGACAATTTTTGCTAGAGCATCATTATCAACAGGGGCATTTACAAAAGCAACTATGGGCGGAATGTGAGCAGGCATTGAAGGAATTACCTGTATGTGAGGAAAATAAGCAATTGATGGTGTATCGATTGAGTGGCCATCAACTGCCTGGTTGGACATGGCAACAATTGGCGATGGAGCGTAAGGAAACGGTGCTTGATTGCCAGTTAGCCTTTATTGAATTATTACATGTATGGCTAAATAGTATCCATGGATATCCATTGCTACAGCAAATAGCAGAAGGTGTGAGAGTGCAGGCATTGCTAACAGATTCTGCACAACAAACGGCTTTTCTATATGAACAAGGCTATTCCATCGACCAAATCGCACAAATTAGAAAGCTCAAGCAAAGTACGATTGAGGATCATATTGTCGAAATGGCGATGTATGAACCGAACTTTTCTATCGGCTCATTCGTCACATACGGGGAGGCAGCAAAAGTATGGCAAGCATCGAAACAATACCAAACGAAAAAATTGAAAATATTGTATGAGGTAATAGGAGATATGAGCTATTTTCAGTTAAAATTAGTACTTGCAAAGGGGGAGGTTTAGGTGGAACTTGAGCAATTGCTTGTAAAGCATTTTGGCTACACATCTTTTCGACCAGGGCAACGGGAGATTATAGAAGCCATTTTGGAAGGGCAAGACGTGCTTGCTTTATTGCCAACAGGTATGGGGAAATCTTTGTGCTACCAACTGACGGGATATGTGCTGCAAAAGCCTGTATTAGTAATTTCACCCCTTCTTGCCTTAATGCAGGATCAGGTGGAAGAGTTAAAACGTTTTGGCGAAAAAAGAGTGGTCGCACTGAATTCATTTTTAACAGCACATGAAAAGCGTTATACACTGCATTTTTTAGAGCAATATCGCTTTATTTTTACATCACCTGAGATGTTGCTACAGCAGCAGGTACAGGATAAATTAGCACAAATGGAGCTAGGTCTGATTGTTGTAGATGAAGCACATTGTATTTCACAGTGGGGCTTTGATTTTCGCCCAGACTATTTGCGTATTGGGCAATGGTTGTCAATGGAAAAGCGTCCACCTGTCCTAGCCTTATCTGCAACGGCAACAGAGAAGGTCATGCATGATATATGTCAAACACTGTCACTCAATAGGCCATTTGAATTTATTTACAGTGTGGATAGACCGAATATTCGATTAGGACGCATGATGTTTAGTGAGAAAGCAGAGAAAGCAGAGAAAGCACAATGGGCACTGCAACATATGACAACCTCGACAGGTCCAGGTATTTTATATGTAGCCTCACGTAAACGGGCAGAACAGTATAGTCAAGCCTTACTACAGGCAGGTGTACATACAGCAGCATATCATGCAGGGTATGGTGCTGAGGATCGTCAATTTATACAACAGCAGTTTTTAGACGGAGAGCTCGATTGGATTGTAGCTACAAATGCCTTTGGAATGGGTATTAATAAACCTGATATACGACAGGTCATTCATGAGACAATGCCTGCAAATGTAGCGAACTATATGCAAGAAATTGGTAGGGCAGGGCGAGATGGTCAGCCAGCACTTGCGATTTTATTGTATGCGGATGGAGACGAGGAGCTTGCGAAATTTGTCGCTACCAACGATTTGCCCACAGCGCACCATGTCGAACGTTATCAGCAACTGCAACAGCAGCAGCTCTTACCTTCACAAATGTTGAAAAATGGGGAGATTGGAGAGACAGCTTTTCGTGTATTGGATTATTGGCTACAGCAGGAAAGTGTCGAACAAGTAGTCCAACGCTTAAATGAGTTAGTAGTGGAAAAATATCGCGCCGTTGATGAAATGCAAAAAATTATCACAACGAAAGCCTGTATCCGTACACAGTTACTGCATTATTTTGGGCAACACTTGAAGAAGCAACCTGTACAGTGTTGCGAAATTTGTGGAATTCAGTATGAGGATGTCCAACAAGAGAGGCGGAAGCAAGTAAAGGATATCGCTATGATGTCGTGGCAACAACGTTTACAGCAATTGTTACTAGGAACATAGCTGTCGATTGCGGTCATTTACTTTTTTCGCAATATTCGTCATAATAGAATCATAGAAAGCGTAGTAAGGTTGGAGGTAAATCAATGAGTAAAGAAGATTATCGTGATAAAATGGAAGAACATCGTCAATCCTTTGAAGGTGAAGAGCAAGAAACATTATCGAGAGTTTCTCGTATGGATAAAAATGGTGATCATAAAAAGAAACCGACAAATAAAAAGCGTAGATTCCCTTTAATGACAGTACTTTTTATTATTTTTATTTTATGTCCAGCGTCTGTGTTACTGTATTTTGTGAAATTTTATGAGCCAGGTAAGCCAATTGAAGAGGTAGAAAAGCAATCAGATGCTGTGATTGAAGTAGGCAAAGTCGATGAAAAAGCAACACCAGCAGAAGAAAAACAAAATGAACAGGACGAAAAAGATAATCAAGCGGCAGTAGAGCAAGCAAAAAAAGACGCTGAGAAATTAGCGGCTCAACAAAAAGCAGCGGAAGAAGCAAAAAAGGCAGAAGAGGCACGTATTGCTCAGCAAAAACAAGCTGAAGCAGAGGCCGCTAAAAAAGCCGAAGAAGCACGCAAAGCAGAAGAGGCAAAACAGGCTGCAAAAGCAAGCACACATACAGTGAAAACGAATGAAAACCTTTATCGCATTGCCTTAAATCATTATGGTGATGGCAGTGAAACAACATTAGCCAAAATTCGTGCAGCAAACGGCATGGCTTCTAATGATATTTATGTAGGGCAAGTCATTAAGCTCCCTTAATAATAGGTGTCATTCTTTGGCAATCGTGTTGATCTCATATACAATGAAAGACAAACGTTCACATCGATGAAATGAAAACGTGCGTCTTATGTTAGAAAAGACGATTCGTCAACATTGGGAATCGTCTTTTTGCTGTAATATGGAAGGAGCAAGTGGTCATGATATATGTAGGGATTGTTTTTATCGGCATCATTGCCTTTTTACTGTATATGTGGAAAATAGCACATGAAAATAATATTTTACAGCATTCACTACAATTGCAGGGTCAAGAGGAAGCGGTACGATTGTTTTTTATTTCCGATACACATTTACGTAAAATAAATCCTGCCATGATCAAACAATTGGTAACACCATTCGATGCGGTCATTATCGGTGGAGATTTTGCGGATCATCGTACACCGATCACCCGTATTCATGAAAATTTGAAGCTATTGACAGCATTAGGGCCTACTTATTTTGTATGGGGAAATAATGATCGTGAAGTAGGAGAAGAACGTTTGTGTACGATTTTCCAAGAATATGGGGTGCGAATTATTGCAAATGATGCGGTGTTATTACCAATGAAAAACCGTTTTTGGCTCAGTGCAATTGAAGATACATCAACGAGAAGATATAGCTTTGATGAGGCTTTTCAAAAGGTAGGCGCAGATGATTTAGTCGTCTTTATCTCTCATAACCCAGGTGTCTTTGCAAGAGTCCGTGCTAAATTCCGTGCCGATTTAATGATGGGTGGTCATTTGCATGGCGGGCAAATTCGCCTTGGTCCATATGGTGTCCATCCGAACGGCTCTTATCGAGAGCGAGACGGTGTGATGACATTAGTGAGCAATGGCTATGGCACAACATTATTACCATTGCGTTTAGGGGCAAAACCACAATGTCATGTAATCGAGATTGAAATTTCTAAAGAATAAAATGAGGTGTCAGTTATGCAGCAAGTAGATGCAGTTATTGTTGGTGGTGGTCCATGCGGTTTAGCTGCGGCAATTGCTTTACAAAACATTGGTTTACAGCCAATTGTCATTGAAAAGGGCAATATCGTGAATGCAATTTACAATTACCCTACACATCAAACATTTTTCAGTACAAGTGAACGATTAGCGATTGGGGATGTACCGTTTATCATTGAAGGACGTAAGCCAAAACGCAATCAAGCGCTTGTTTACTACCGAGAAGTGGTACGTTTGAAAGACATTCAAGTCCATCGATTTGAAATGGTTCAGCAAGTTGTCAAGCAGGGAGAAATGTTTACAGTAACGACCGATAAAGCGGTTTATGAAGCACCATACGTGGTGATTGCGACAGGCTATTATGATCACCCTAACTATTTGAATATTGCAGGTGAACAATTGCCAAAGGTTTATCATTATTTTAAAGAGGGGCATGAATTTTTTGATACAGATGTCCTTGTTATTGGTGGGAAAAATTCAGCAGTTGATGCCGCATTGGAATTGAATAAAGCAGGTGCTCGTGTAACAGTTGTTTATCGGGGGAGCGAATACTCGGCAAGTGTGAAGCCTTGGGTACTTCCAGAGTTTGACGGTGTTGTGCGTGCAGGTGAAGTGGAAATGTATTTTGAGACAAATGTTGTGGAAATTCGGGAGCATGAGGTTGTGTTGAATCGTCATGGACAGGAGCTAACCATCGTCAATGACTTTGTTTTTGCCATGACAGGCTATCATCCTGACCATACCTTTATACGGGCGATGGGTGTAACGATTGATGAGGAAACAGGTCGTCCATTTTATCATCCAGAGACGATGGAAACGAATGTGGAAGGGTTGTTTATTGCGGGTGTATTAGCAGCGGGCAATAATGCCAATGAAATTTTCATCGAGAATGGGCGTTTCCATGGAGATGCCATTGCACAAGCTATTAGAGCCAAGACAAAAAGTGAATAAAACGAATGACAAACAGGAGCATTGCTAAGACATATGCTCCTGTTTTATGATATAGAAAGTGGAGATAGATGGAAAAATCATAGGGGGAGTTATGTGATTGGTTTTTATTGGTTAGCTAGTTATCTAATTGGGAACATTATGACAGCCTTTTTCGTTGGAAGAGTGTATGGTGTTAATTTACAGATGGAGCGCAGTAAAAATTTAGGAGCGCGTAATGCAGGCAGTGTTCTTGGGAAATGGGCTTTTTTATGGACGTTTTTAGGAGATGCCTTGAAGGGTGTAATAGTGGTGTTTGTGGGACGTTATCTACAATTAGATGAATGGGTAGTTATTGGAGGAGCCGCCCTCGTCATTATCGGGCATTTATATCCTATATGGTTAAAGTTTCAAGGGGGAAAAGGTGTCGCTACGTTCATTGGTGTAGGTCTTGCTCTTTCACCAAGCCTATTTTGTATGATGATTGTGGGAACAGTGCTTACACTTATCATTACAAGAAGTTTAACATTAAGTATGCTAGGTGGCTTTGTACTCTATATAGGTGCGATTGTTTATACAGGAAATCTACAGCTCTATAGCCCTATTTTTATTGTGATAGGATGCATGATTATTAAACATATGTCTAATATTAAAGAATCATTGAAGAAATGGAGGTAAGAAGATGTATTGGTGTAAAATTGCGCAAAGTGAGCAAGAATTTGAAGCGATTGCACGGTTAAATTATGAAACATTTGTGGAGGAAATTCCGCAGCATGAACCAAATCATGAGAGGCGAAAGGTGGATCGCTTTCATCAAGAAAATACATATGTAGTCGTTTATAAAAAGACAGAATTGGTTGGTATGCTAGCGTTTCGAGACCAACGTCCTTTTTCACTGGATGAAAAAATTGGTGAGGTAGAGCCATTTTTAGCATCAATAAACTGTGAAAAATTATGTGAAATTCGTCTGTTGGCTGTGAAGAAAGGCTATCGTACAGGGCGTGTATTTATGAAGTTAATGCAGGCTTTAACGACCTATGCTTATGAAAAAGGCTATACGGCTGCCGTTATCTCAGGGACCACACGAGAACAAAAATTATATGAACAAATGGGCTTTACACAATTTGCTCCTGCTGTAGGCACACAGGAAGCACAGTTTTTGCCGATGGTGTTAACGAGAAAGCAATTTGAGCAATCATTGCAGCAGCGCCTTGCGAAGGATTGTTACACATTTTATCCTGGACCCGTAAAACAGCAGGCAAGCGGGGATTATTCAGAGCTATCACATCGTACGTTAGCCTTTCAAGCCCTTTATAAGCAAATGTCTCAAAAATTGCTTGAGCTATCTGAAGCCAATCATATAGCAATTGTCGTTGGGACAGGAACATTAGCGAATGAGATGATGCTAGGGCAGTTGCATACACAACAATTAGGACGCGGGCTTATTTTAACAAATGGTGAGTTTGGTGAGCGTTTGCAACGTCAGGCAGCACGGTGGTCTTTGGATTTTGATGTGATAGAAAAGGCATGGGGGCAGCCGTTCGATTTGAATATTATCGAGCAATCGTTACAAACAAGTCAGTATACTTGGGTGCTAGGGGTACATGGTGAAACTTCCACTAGCATGTGCAATTCGCTAGATGACCTTGTCCAATTAACAAAGAAATATGACATAAAACTCTGTGTGGATTGCATCAGTTCTTTTGGAGCCATGCCATTTTCACTGAAGGATTGTTATTTAGCAACGGCTGTAAGTGGCAAGGCAATTGGTGCACTGAGTGGCTTAGCAGTGGTATTCTCACAATATCGTGCACAACCCTCAGCAATTGTGCCTAATTATCTAGATTTAGCCAATTATCAAGAGGGAGGGATTCCATTTACATTGCCCGCTACTTTAGTTGGTAGTATGGTGGAGGCACTTCAAGCATATCCAGCAAGGTATGCGCAATTACAGCAACGATTTGCTACGTTATCACAATTGCCATTTATGAACCAGCAAGTATCGGCTACTACCTATCCAATGCTAATCACGTTACAGTATCCACCAATACTCGCTAATTTGCAGTTAGATTTATCATTAAACGGTCTGTTTGCACATGGTGATAGTACGTATTTACGTGCGCATCATTTTATCCAGTTTGCTGTTATTCAGCCTGACTTTGATGTAGCTGTTCTTCGCTTAGGAGAGATTTTAGACTATTATGAGCAAGTTATGGCTGTAGAGTAATGAAAGGATAATTTGTGTGATGTTTCACTTTCGCATGGTAGCCATTTACTAAAATGAATGGTGATTGCGTTTATTTATGTAGAAGTGATTGAATTGATAGAATACTTAGTTGTAGTATTTTTTACAAATGTTTTTTTGTAAAACCAATGTAAAATCAGTGGTCCTCAAACCTAAAAAATATGAGTAATTGAGTATGAGTGTGAAGTGTTATGAGTAAAAAATCCTTATTATTTTTATCCATATAAGTTAGACATGAAGAGAAATCGATGAAATTCGATTTCTCTTTTTTGTGCTGATGGCTCTATTGTGAAGTTTAAAAATTCAGAAAATTACGTTGACATGAAATAATTGAATGCACTACAATATTTACATAAGTAACATTATAGAACAAATGTAAAAATGATTACTGTGTGTGCTTATTAATTAGTAGAATGTGGTCGCTTCAAATCAATTTAACTAGGAGGCAGATGAACAATCATGAAAATAGACAATTTCATTTCTTAATAGCCAAACACCATCATATAGTTGATTACTATAAATCGGCTATTTACTGAGTTTAGAATACTTTAGATATTGCTGATTTTTATAAGATGGATAACCAGATTTCTCTGATGCTACCTCTTTTTAGAGCTTTTGAGCTGGTGGATGAATAATGATTGTTGCATTTGATGGGAATTCAATTGTACATGTGATGCTGGGAGTTCTGATTGTGGCTTTTAATTATGAATCTAAATCATGGTGAGATAATGGTTGTATGAATGATGTCATGACTGTAGTAGCTGCATATGAAATGACCAATCAACAAGGGAGAGGTGGGCTAGATGTGAATGAGAAAAAAATTGTTTATGTAGTTTCCGACTCAGTTGGTGAAACAGCTGAGCTAACCGTTAAAGCAGTTGCAGCCCAATTTAATGAAGATGATGTGGAGATTCAACATAGGTCCTATGTACAGAAAGCTGAAGATATTGATGAAATTATTGTTGTCGCCAAGCGAAGTAATGCCATCATTGCCTATACGATAGTAATTCCCTTTTTAAAAGAATATCTTGACCAAAGAGGAAGAGAAGAGGGGATTATTGCCATTGATTTAATCAATCCACTAATGGAAGCATTTGCTCATACATTTCAAATGACCCCCAAGTGTGAACCTGGTTTAATGAGACAATTAGATGCTAACTATTTTCGAAGGGTGAAGGCTATTGAATTTGCGGTGAAAAATGATGATGGACGGAATCCTCAAGGGCTAAAGTATGCAGACATTGTATTAATTGGAATTTCCCGAACATCAAAGACACCTCTTTCTATTTACTTAGCCCATAAAGGACTGAATGTGGCGAATGTACCTTTAGTACCAGAGGTAGCACCTCCTGATGAACTGTTTGAGCTTCGAAGAAATGTCTGTATCGGTTTAGTGATTACACCAGATAAACTGAATGAAATACGCAGAGAGCGTTTGAAAAATTTAGGATTAACAGCTCAAGCAAATTATGCCAATCTGGAGCGAATTCTTGAGGAACTAGACTATGCTGAAAAGATTATCAAACGCTTAGGTTGTCCGATTATTGATGTTTCTAATAAAGCAGTGGAAGAGGCTGCGGATTTCATATTAGCAATCTTAAAAAAGAGGGGAATTGGAGTATATGAGTAAGTTTGTATATATGTTTGACGAAGGAAACAGTGAAATGAAGGAGCTTTTAGGAGGCAAAGGAGCGAATTTAGCAGAAATGATTCGAATTGGTTTACCCGTTCCTTATGGTTTTACGATTTCGACAGAAGCTTGTAATTCCTATTATGATGCAGAGAAATCTCTTCCAGCAGAGATTCAATCTCAAATTTTAGATGCTCTTCAGAGATTGGAAGAAAAAACAGGAAAAAGACTTGGAGATCCAATGAATCCATTGCTTGTTTCTGTACGATCTGGTGCAGTCTTTTCAATGCCTGGTATGATGGACACAGTGTTAAATCTTGGAATGAACGATGAAACAGTGAAAGGGATGGCTGAACTTACAAGCAATCCACGGTTTGCCTATGATTCTTACCGTAGATTTATTCAAATGTTTAGTGATGTTGTCCTTGGTGTAGATAGTTTCTATTTCGAACAAATTTTAGAGGAAATCAGGGAACAAAAGAGATATGCTTCAGATCCGGAAATGACTGCTGCAGACTGGCAGGAAGTGATTCAAGCATACAAAGCGATTGTGAAAAAACATACAAGAAAGGATTTTCCAAACAATCCAAGAGAGCAATTATTCCTTTCCATCAATGCTGTTTTTGATTCGTGGAATAATCAACGTGCGATTGTATACCGCCGTCTGCAAAAAATTCCTAGTCATCTTGGTACAGCGGTGAATATTCAAAGCATGGTCTTTGGGAATATGGGAAATGATTCTGGCACTGGCGTCGCCTTTACACGTAATCCTTCTTCAGGAGAGAGGAATTTGTATGGTGAATATTTAATCAATGCACAGGGAGAGGATGTTGTAGCAGGCATCCGTACCCCACAACCAATTTCTACCCTTCAAGATGAAATGTCAGAGGTGTACAAGCAGTTTGTGGAGATTTGTCAACTGCTTGAAAGACACTATCGAGATATGCAAGACATCGAGTTCACTGTAGAGCGTGGAAAATTATTTATCCTGCAAACACGAACTGGTAAGAGAACAGCACAGGCTGCTATTCGGATTGCAGTTGAATTAGTAGAAGAACAAAAAATTAGTAAGAAGGATGCCATTCTACGTGTCGATCCAGATCAGTTAAATCAGCTACTCCATCGTCGAATTGATGATACCTATAAACGTAGCCCATTGACGAAGGGATTACCAGCCTCTCCGGGAGCTGCAACGGGACAAGTTGTGTTTGATGCGGATGAAGCGGAAGCAATGGCGAAAGACGGAAAGGAGGTGATTCTTGTACGCCCCGAAACGACACCTGATGATATTCACGGTATTGTTGCTGCTCAGGCAACTGTGACAAGTCGTGGAGGTATGACAAGTCATGCTGCTGTTGTGGCAAGAGGGATGGGAAAAGCCTGCATATGTGGCTGTGAAACATTAGATATTGATTTGAAATTAAAACAGTTTAAAGTAGGAGACACGATTATACGTCAAGGTGATAGAATTACGATTGACGGTTCAACGGGTGAAATTATGCTAGGTGAAATTCCAATGATTGAGCCGCAGCTTTCAGAGGAGTTTCAAATGTTACTGACTTGGGCTGATGATGAGAGGAAACTGGATGTAAGAGCAAATGCAGATAATCCTGAAGATGCTAAAAAGGCATTGGAATTTGGGGCTGCTGGGATTGGATTATGTCGTACAGAGCATATGTTTATGGATGCAACTCGCATTCCTATTGTACAAGAGATGATTCTTGCAGAAACATATGAAGAGCGAGAAGAAGCACTTAAGAAGCTATTGCCAATGCAACAGGAGGATTTTGAAGGAATTTTTGAAGCGATGCAAGGGAATCCTGTGACAATTCGTTTACTAGATCCTCCTCTGCATGAGTTTTTACCGAATAAGGAGGAGCTGCTTGTTGAAGTAACAAAGCTTCAGCTATCAGGTTCAAATCCAGATGAACTGCAAGAGAAGGAACAACTTTTAAGAAAAGTTCGTCAATTGCACGAATTTAATCCAATGTTAGGCCATAGGGGCTGTCGACTAGGAATGGTGCACCCTGAAATTTATATGATGCAGGCAAAAGCTATCTTTTATGCTACAGCAAATGTGAAAGAAAGAGGCGTAGATGTCAAACCCGAGATTATGATTCCGTTGGTTGGTCATGTAAATGAATTAAAAGAAATGCGTGAATTGGTGATGCAAGCTGGTTTGCAAGTGACAGAGGAAACTGGACAGCAATATGATTACTCCATTGGGACGATGATTGAAATTCCACGAGCAGCTTTAACAGCTGATCAAATTGCACAAGAGGCAGACTTCTTCTCTTTTGGAACGAATGATTTAACTCAAACAACTTTTGGATATAGTCGTGATGATGCAGAAGGTAAATTCCTTCAAAGTTACATCCAAAATAAGGTTTTGCCAGAAAATCCATTTGCTACGCTTGACCAAGAAGGTGTAGGTAAACTTGTAGAGATGGGGGTAAATCTTGGAAGACAAACGAAGCCAGCGTTAAAAGCAGGAATTTGTGGAGAGCACGGAGGAGAAAAAAGCTCAATCCATTTTTGCCATAATGTAGGGTTAGATTACGTAAGTTGCTCACCATACCGCATACCGCTTGCACGTCTTGCAGCCGCTCAAGCTAGCATTAAAAGTGAGCAAAAATAGCTTGTACATGTGCTCTAAGTATACGGTCTTTCAGCAGTTTCTATATGAAACTTTGCCAATTATCTATATACACCTTGGTTTTTCATCCCTGTGATTTGATGTGAAGCTGGAATTGATAGCGAACAATAACATTTTGGAATGATAAAGAGTACGTCTCCAGCATATGGTGTCTCTAATAAGGCATTGAAAATGGGTTCCACTATGCTATCCACAATATATAGGTGTAGCACTAAAAAAATCCGTAAAATAATATAAATGTTTATTATTTATCTATTTCTAATAAAGAAAAAGTCGATTTATACCAGCAAAATTGGTGTAAATCGACTTTTTCAGTGATTGTTTTATTTTGCAATGTTGAAAGAGAGAGGCGACTTTTAGCTGTTGGTTATAAGAAAAATTCCTTTAAATCAAGAGGTGTGCCAGCTTTATTTAAACCAATTAATAATTTTAAACGTGCCTTTTGACCATTAATGCCTGTAGCAAAAATAGCACCTAAATCTTCGAGCATTTTACCACCACCAACATACCCATATACACCCTCTGCAATACCGTTAAAGCAACGAGAAACAAGAACGACTGGAATACCACGCTCGATAAGGCTTTCAATTCCCTTCACAACAGCGGGTGGCACATTCCCCTGTCCAAGACCTTCCAGCACAACACCATCATATTGACAAGCAAGGACAACATCGAGTAAATCTACTTCCATACCTGCATATACTTTAAGCATTGCCACACGTTTTGTTAGATGATGCACGTCTACATATTGACGACGGATAGGGGCATGATGGAATAGAATGCGTGATTTGGTAATCAAGCCAAGTGGCCCATATTGTGGTGATTGGAATGTATTAACAGAGCTTGTACTCGTTTTTGTTGTGTTAATAGCGAGATGGACTTCATCATTCATCACGACAAGCACGCCTTTATCACGAGCCTCATCATCAACAGCTACACGTACAGCCTCCATTAAATTGTAAATACCATCTGCACCAAGCTCATTAGAGGAACGCATTGCACCTGTTAAAACGATTGGAATAGCTAGATTCGTTGTTAGCTCTAAAAAATAAGCGGTTTCTTCTAATGTATCTGTGCCATGTGTAATGACAACGCCATCCACTTGCTCTACTGCTACTTTTTCCATAATGATGTTGCGTAATTGTAGCATTTCTTTTGGCGTAATATGAGGAGAAGGTAAATTGAAGGCTTCCATCTCAATAATCGTTGCCAATGTGTCGAGCTTATTGCTTTCTTTCATTAATGGGTTTTCTTTATTTGGCATGACAGCGCCTTCCGCACTCATTGCCATTGAGATTGTACCACCTGTATGAATGAGTAAAATTCTTTTTTTCATAAAAATAATAGCCCCTTTGAAAAGTTTTTGCTTATTGCATGGTATAATAATAACAGTTTCTTTTTCTATAGTGGCTGTTTTTTAAATTGAAGGAAACCTACATATCATGTTGACCAAAATACTTAGCAAAATCGGTTTTGTTTGAGTAAATCAATGATTGAAAGGAGCGGGCATCATGATTATTTTATTGTCTGCTGCTATTGCTCCTGGTTTAGCGCTGTTTAGCTATTTTTATTTGCGCAATCAGATGGCAACAGAGCCAAGAAAAACGTTATTTCAAACATTTTTATATGGTGCACTTTTAACTTTCCCAATTTTATTTTTACAATATGTTTTAAAAGAAGAAGGTATTTTTTATTCGGTTTATTTCCAAGATGTTGTATTTACAAGTGTTGTGGAAGAATTTTTTAAATGGTTTGTTTTGCTGATTGCTATTTATAATCACATTGAATTTGATGATCCATATGATGGTATATTGTATGGGGCAAGTGTATCATTGGGATTTGCGACAGTTGAAAATATTTTATATTTATTATCCTTTGGCTTAGATACAGCCTTTATGCGCGCATTATTACCTGTCTCAAGTCATGCTTTGTTTGGGGTTGTGATGGGCTATTATTATGGGCGAGCGAAATTTTCTCAAAAAGCAAGGACAAAGGAAATGATTGCTTTGGCATTATTTGCACCCATTGTTTTACATATGCTGTACAATGCTATCTTGTCATTTAAAGGTTATTGGATTTATTTAATGGTG
Source organism: Lysinibacillus piscis (assembly GCF_026012395.1). Lineage (GTDB taxonomy): Bacteria > Bacillota > Bacilli > Bacillales_A > Planococcaceae > Lysinibacillus > Lysinibacillus piscis. The sequence continues at coordinate 202,680 of NZ_BRZA01000001.1, read as the reverse complement.
CCATTCATGCTGTTCTTATGGTGGTTTGGCTTGAGAAAAGTAAAATTAGCACATCACCATCTCGTACAACATTTGCATATGCAAAAAAAATTATAAGCGTAGAAATCGTCAAAGATTTCTATGCTTTTTTATGTATAAATTTAAACAATTGTTTCAAGCTATGAAAAAGGAGTGATGAAAGTGCGCTTATTTAGTAAAAATCTTGTTTTGTTGATGGCGCTTACTTTGTGCATATTACCACAAAATGATGTTGCAGCATTTAGTGAACAGCAAATTACACGAGGAGCTTATGGAGATGATGTGATTGAATTGCAAGCAAGGCTCCAATATTTAGGCTTTTATAAAAGTAAAATTGATGGGCAATTTGGCTATAACACCTACTGGGCTGTCCGTAATTTTCAAGAGAAATATGGATTACCTATTGATGGTGTCGCAGGAGCAAAGACAAAAAAAGCATTAGCAGGCTATTCGGATTATGATGAAGCATGGGTAAAGGCTCAATTGAAGGCAGGTCATCAATTTACGTATTTTGGTGGTGTTCCTTTGGAGCAACAGGTGAAAAAAAATACAGCATCGAATAACAAGCAAGCGAAGAAAGATAGTGGTAGCAGTAATCAAAATGGTACAAAAACACAATTACCACCTAAATATAGCGAGCGGGATTTACAGCTTATTGCGAATGCCGTCTATGGTGAGTCAAGGGGTGAGCCATACGAAGGACAAGTAGCTGTAGCAGCCGTTATTCTCAATCGTTTAGAAAGCCCTGATTTTCCAAATACGATTTCAGGTATTATTTTTCAACCATTGGCGTTTACAGCTGTAGCAGATGGTCAAATTTGGCTTGAACCAAATCAGCGTGCAAAGGAAGCCGTTATCGATGCGATGAATGGTTGGGATCCATCGGAAAATGCATTATATTATTTCAATCCAAAAACAGCGACAAGTAAATGGATTTGGTCACGACCACAAATTAAACAAATTGGTGAGCATATTTTCTGTTCATAGGAAGGAGGAATCGTGTGAGAACATTATTAGTTATATTAACATTAGGTGTAATTGGCTTGGGAGCGTATGGTATTAATGTACACAAAGATAATCAAAATTTACAGCGTGCTGTACTTGCGCAATATACGGATAAATTAACAGATGCGTCAGAAAAACTGTCACACTTGCAACAATCTGTATCCAAATCATTATTATTTCGTGATGAGCAGGCAATTCATAATGAATTAGATTCGGTATGGCGTTTAAGTTCTGAGGTACGTTCTTCTCTTTCCAACATTCCGATTGGACAAGAGATGTCGAGTGAGTGGCTGAACTATTTAGGACGACTTGGTGATGAGGCGAAAAATACAGCAAAGTCTGGAGATTATCAAGCATGGCGCGAAAAAATGCCACAAGTCTCGAATAATTTGCAATCCTTATCAGATGAATGGACAGCAGCAACGGTAGATTTTTATAAGCATAATGGTAATATGGATGTTTGGTTACAGCAGGCTGATGATACGAAATCCAACACAACATTTACGAATGTACAAAAAACATTAAAAGGCTATGGAGAGAAAGATTTTCCACTGACTTTAAGTGAATCGGATTGGCAGAAAAAAATTGAACTAAAAGCATTACAAGATGCTGTCATCACGGAAAAAGAAGCATTAGAAAGAGTAAAAACCTTATTCCCAGTCATTCAAGATGCAACATTTACGGTGGCAAAAAGCAGTGATACCGCACCTTATCCTTTTTATCATATTCAATTCCATCAAGGGATTCGTTTAGGATATGTAGATATAACAGAAAAGGGTGGACATATTTTATCATACTTAGTGGAACGCCCTGTTGATGAGGCAAAACTATCGCAAGACGAGATTTTAGCAATGGCACAGGAGCATTTAAAGAAATTAGATATGAAGGATGTTGCTTTTGTGGAATCACGGGAAAATCATCAAGCATGGCACGTGACCTTCGCACGTAAGCATCCAAAGGACAATGCGTTGATTTACGCAGATGGTGTGCAACTTAAGCTTGCAAAAGATACAGGTGAGTTACTCGGTGTCAATGCTATGGAATATGTTCAAGAAGAAACGATTAAGCCACAAGTAGCGAAGCCAATTGATTGGCCAACATTTTTTGATCAAGATGTACGTGTAGAAGAAGTGAAAGAAATTTATACAGACAATGGACAGTTTGAGCAGCGTCTTTGCTATGAAGTCATTGCGTTTCGAGATGGTGATCGACCAGAGACATTCCGTGTTGTAATTGATGCAGAACACCACAATGTTTTAAAAGTGGAATATTTAACGTAGCTTGTAAGAACGATGATGAATTCGTATAGCCAAAATGGGGATCTCATGCGATAATAAACATATATTTTGTTTGAGGGGATGCTCATGGATATAAAAATTGGCACACAATTACAATTAGAACCTACTTATACAGATAGAATTGAAAAATTTTCTTGTAAAGTAGTTGAACAAAAAGACAACATTATTTATATTGATTATCCTGTCAATATGATGACTAAAAAAACGGCTTTTCTAATGGATGGTGCGGAGTTTAGAGCTACCTTTCTTGCAGAGGAAAGTCATTCATATGTCTTTAATACAGAAGTAATCGGTCGTATGGCAAGTAATATTCCAATGATTATGCTGCATTGTCCAAAGCCTGAGGAATTTATCAAAATTCAACGTAGGGAATATGTACGAGTAGAAACACCTGTTGATGTTGCTGTTCAATTTAAAGAGGCTAAATATCAGCTGGTCGCACAGGATATTAGTGCTGGTGGCTTGGCCTTGACTTTAAGAGGTGCTGTAGATTTTAAGGACAATGATGAGGTGAAACTCACGATTGTTTTACCATTTGCAAATGGCGATGTAAAATATGTAGTAACGGATGCGAGAATTGCTCGTGTTTTTGAAAAGGATCATAAAAAAATTGCCACGATTCAATTGACAAGTACAGATGATATCGATCAGCAATACATTGTCCGTTTTTGTTTTGAACGACAATTAATGAATCGTCGAAAAGAAACAGATTTATCTTAAGACGATACAAATTCTTTTATGTGTATACTGCTTTTATAAAACAGCCCTTACATAATACGTAAAGGGCTGTTTTGATTTAGCGCATCTGTTCGTTTTTGTGCTACAATAGAACGGGATTAAAGAGGATATATAGCCGTTATTCTTATAAAAGTGTAACAGTGTATGCCTTGTGAATGGAAGGGAGAGAAGGCGATAATTTTGTTACGATTTTTTCGCCGATGAATGATGAAAAAAAATATTCAAATTGCTATTGATGGGCCTGCGGGTGCTGGTAAAAGTACTATTGCGAAAATTGTAGCAGAGGCACTTGGCTTTACATATATCGATACAGGAGCAATGTATCGTGCAGTGACGTATAAAGCGATGCAGCAGGACATATATTTAGATGATGAGACAAAACTTGCTAACATGCTAGCTGTAAGTACGATTGATTTAAAGCCTTCTGCACAGGGGCAGCTTGTCTTTTTAGATGGTGAGAATGTATCAGATGCCATTCGTTCGAATGAGGTAACAGCATCTGTATCACAGGTGGCTGCACATGCTAAGGTGCGAGAACAATTGGTAGCACAGCAGCAAAAACTAGCGGCAAATGGCGGTGTTGTAATGGATGGTCGTGACATTGCTACACACGTATTAACAGATGCTGAATTGAAAGTGTTTATGTCAGCTACAGTGGAAGAGCGAGCAAGACGTCGCTTTTTAGACAATCAAAAAAGAGGGATTGTTTCATCGATAGACAAGCTACAAGAAGAAATTGCCTTGCGTGATAAAATGGATAGTGAACGAGAGGCCTCACCGTTAATTCAAGCAGAGGACGCTATCTTTTTAGACACAACGACATTATCAATTGATGAGGCGGCACAAGCAATTTTAAGGTTAGCACAGGAAAAAATGCTGTAAAAACGTGAGCTTAGACATTTTTTTGAATTTTAAGGATTATTTTTTGTCTTTGGCTTCAATATCGACTAAAATAGTAAGGGAAGATGCGAAGGAGGGTTACATATGTCTGAAGAACTGAGCTATACAGAACAAACATTTAACGAAGGTGATATCGTCAAAGGTGTTGCAGAGCAAGTGGATGAAAAGGCTGTTACGGTATCAATTTCAGGTGCACCATTTGATGGTGTTGTACCAATCAGTGAGTTATCTAGCTTACACATTGAAAAAGCGTCTGATATCATCTCGATTGGCGATGAATTAGAATTGATGATTACAAAAGTGGAAGAAGAAAACTATGTATTATCAAAACGCAAAGTGGATGCTTTAAAAGCGTGGGATAAACTGGAGCAACAATTTACAGCAGGTGAAATTTTTGAAGCCGAAGTAAAGGATGTTGTGAAGGGTGGTCTTGTTGTAGACCTAGGCGTGCGTGGCTTTGTGCCAGCATCACTTGTGGAAGATTACTTTGTAGATGATTTTGAGGATTATAAAGGTAAAACATTAACATTTAAAATTGTAGAACTTGATAAAGAAAAAAATCGTGTTATTTTATCACACCGTGCTGTAGTCGAAGCGGAAAAAATTTCACAAAAGCAACAAGTCATTAATGATATTCATGCTGGCGATGTATTGGAAGGAAAAGTGCAACGTCTTGCAGCATTTGGTGCGTTTGTAGATCTTGGTGGTATTGATGGTCTTGTGCATATTTCACAAGTATCACATGAGCATGTTAGTGATGTCAGCGAGGTGTTAGCTGAAGGACAAGTCGTGAAGGTAAAGGTGCTTTCTGTTGATTTAGACAATGAACGTATTTCATTGTCCATTAAAGAAACAATCCCTGGTCCTTGGTCGAATATCGAAGAGCGTGCAGCAAAAGGCACGGTATTAGATGGCACTGTCAAACGTTTGACATCATTTGGAGCATTTGTGGAAGTATTCCCGGGTGTGGAAGGGCTAGTGCATATTTCACAAATCGCCCATAAACATATTAATACGCCACATGAAGCATTAAAAGAAGGGCAAGAAGTGCAAGTGAAGGTGCTTGATATAAATGCCGAAGAAGGTCGTTTAGCATTAAGCATTAAAGATTTACTTGAAAATCCACAAGCGGAAGAAGTAGTGGATTATGAATTGCCAGAAGAAAACACAGGCTTCTCATTCGGCGATGTGATTGGTGATCAATTGAAAAACTTTACAAAAAAATAAGCAGGATGTGGGAGCTGTCTAAATTTTCGACAGCTCCCTTTTTGGCAAGGAGAGGTGAATAAAATGAAGAAAACAGCCGTACTATTATATCCGCAGTTTAGTGAATATGAATTATCTGTTGCCTTATCGATTTTAATGCAAGGAGCGAAGCCGATTGTGACGGTTGGCTTGTCTGATACACTTATCCGAGGAGAATCAGGTCTGACTTGTTTAGCGGATACGACAATCCATCAACTGAAGGATGAAGAAATTGATAGTTTATTGTTGCCAGGGTGTATGGATATTGGTGTTTTACAGCATGAGCAACATGTCTTGACATGGATTCAACGTATAGCCGAGCAACAAGCGTTGATTGCTAGTATTTCAAGCTCTCCTTATCTTTTAGCAAAAGCAGGTTTGCTAAAAGATAAAAAATATACGGTTGGCTTGACACAAGAGCAACGTGAGGTGTTGGGGGTTTTTGAAGGTAGTCATTATATGAATGACCTAGTAGTCCAAGATGGCAATATTATTACTGCAAGAGGAAGCGGATTTATCCAATTTGGTATAGTAATGGGACAAGCATTGCGACTCTCTTTTAACGATAAATGGTATCAAGCCTAAGTGAGAAAGATGTTATAGGCAACACATTATATGATATAATGAAAAAATTCGTGTATAATAGCGAGAGAGATAGTAAGTGGAAGGATGAAAATATAGATGACAAAACCAGTAATCGCCATCGTAGGTCGTCCGAACGTAGGGAAATCCACGATATTTAATCGTATTGTGGGAGAACGTGTATCGATTGTGGAAGATATTCCAGGTGTTACACGTGACCGTATTTATAGTTCGGCAGAATGGTTAACACACGATTTTAATATTATTGATACAGGCGGCATCGAAATTGGGGATGAGCCGTTTTTAGAGCAAATTCGCCAACAAGCAGAAATTGCGATTGATGAGGCAGATGTCATTATTTTTATGACAAATGGTCGTGAAGGTGTGATAGCTGCGGATGAGCAAGTAGCAAAAATTTTATACAAAACGAAAAAACCAATCGTGTTAGCTGTCAACAAAATTGATAATCCAGATATGCGAGAGATGATTTATGATTTTTATGCTTTAGGTTTTGGTGAGCCTTGGCCGATTTCAGGATCACATGGTTTAGGCTTAGGGGATGTACTAGATGAATGTGCGAAACATTTCCCGAAAGATGATGAAGAGGCCTATGGTGAGGACGTTATTAAATTTTCTTTAATTGGTCGCCCCAATGTAGGGAAATCATCATTAGTCAATGCCTTTTTAGGACAAGATCGTGTTATTGTGAGTGATGTGGCTGGGACAACACGTGATGCTATTGATACACCGTATACATATGACGAGCAGGAGTATGTCATTATTGATACGGCAGGTATGCGAAAAAAAGGAAAAGTCTATGAAACGACAGAGAAATATTCTGTATTACGTGCATTGCGTGCCATTGAACGCTCTGACGTTGTATTAGTTGTGCTTAATGCTGAGGAAGGCATTCAAGAGCAGGATAAAAAAATTGCTGGCTATGCACATGAAGCAGGAAAAGGCGTTATCATTGTTGTCAACAAATGGGATGCGATTGAGAAAAATGATAAAACGATGAATGTCTTTACACAGCAAATTCGTGAGCACTTCTTATTTTTAGATTATGCACCAATTATTTTTGTGTCTGCTAATACAAAGCAACGTGTACATCAAATTTTACCGATTATCCAACGTGTGAGCGAAAACCATGCGATGCGTATTCAATCTTCTATTTTAAATGAAGTCATTGAAGATGCAGTGGCACGTAATCCAGCACCTGCGGATAAAGGTCGACGTTTGCGTTTATACTACACGACACAAGTTGCCATCCAACCGCCAACATTTGTGGTGTTTGTGAATGAGCCAGAACTAATGCACTTTTCATATGAACGTTTCTTAGAAAATCGAATTCGTGAAACATTTGATTTTGAAGGAACGCCAATTCGCTTAATTGCGCGTGCGCGTGCTTAATGTACTCATCTATACGCCAATCCAACTAGTGCTGTTGGATGGCGTATTTTGACAAATTTGCTTAATCAGTATCGTGCTGAGTTAAACAAAGGAGGATTTAGAATGGAGAAGGTTTGTGTATTAGGTGCTGGTTCATGGGGGACAGCCCTTGCAATGGTGCTGGCTGAAAATGGACATGATACACTTTTATGGACGCATCGTGAAGAACAAGCGGAGGAAATCCGTACACTGCATACGAATAAAAAATATTTACCCGAAACAGTATTGCCAACAAATTTAAGTGCAACTAGTGATATTACACAAGCAGCAATACATGCAACAACAATCATTGTGGCTGTGCCAACGAAGGCAATTCGAGAGGTTTGTGCGAAACTTGTGCCACATCTTCAGCAAAAAATGTTATTTGTACATGTGTCAAAAGGGATTGAGCCTGACTCATTAAAACGTATCTCAGAAATTTTGGCTGAGAGTGTACCAGTTGAGTATGTAGAGGACATTGTTGTGTTATCTGGACCGAGCCATGCAGAAGAAGTTGTGCTGCATCATCCAACGACTGTCACAGCAGCCTGTGCCAATATTGATGCCGCGGAAAAGGTGCAAGATTTATTTATGAATCAATTTTTCCGGGTTTATACAAATGAAGATGTGATTGGCGTAGAAATTGGTGGCGCATTGAAAAATGTCATTGCTTTAGCAGCAGGTATTACGGATGGCCTAACATATGGTGATAATGCAAAAGCAGCATTAATTACACGCGGCTTAGCAGAAATTACTCGTTTGGGTGTGAAAATGGGAGGTAACCCTTTTACTTTCGCAGGATTGACTGGAATGGGCGATTTAATCGTGACATGCACAAGTGTTCATTCTCGTAATTGGCGAGCGGGGCATCTATTAGGGCAAGGCATGAAATTACAGCAGGTGCTTGATCAAATGGGTATGGTTGTAGAGGGTGTTCGTACAACAAAGGCGGCGTATCAGTTAGCACAGAAGTATAATGTGGCGATGCCAATCTCTACTGAATTGTACAGTGTCTTATTCGATGATGTAGAGCCAAAAGTAGCGGTAGATGCGTTAATGATGCGCATGAAAAAGCGAGAGATTGACGATATGAGATAAATATGGAAGGTGTTTCGGTACAAATGCTGAAATACCTTCTTTTATGTCACGAGAGAAAGGTAAAGCGTGTCGATTTCGTGATAGTTATAGGGGAGCTATTTCTTTTTCGCAAAAGCACATAGTATAATAGAGGTTGATTGTCTTGCGATTTGAAAGAAAGGTGGTTGTGAAGGATGGGTCCGTTAGCGCATATGCCTGCACTGGATGTAATGTGGGTATCTTTTTATTGCATTGGCTCAATGATTATCTCGGCTAGTTTAATTTTTTTAGCTCGTCATAAAATAAAAAATACGTTTTTGCGTACGATAATTAATTTATGTGCATACATATTGTTTGGGCTGGGAACATTTTTAATGGTGTTAATTGTTGCCACATGGCCAGCATAGAAATAATGAGGTGTAGTAAATGAAAAAATTAATTGCTTGTGTAATGGTAATCGTAATGACAATGGTATTAGTTGGCTGTGCGTATCCAGAGGATGAAAAGCGCATGAAGGTCACACCTGATGTGGATCAATTAGCGGCGGTTCAACGTGCTGTAGATGAGTACCGTGCAGCAACAGGTGGATTAGTACCAATTAAAAACAGTGAATTAGATACAGATATTTATATTAAATATTTAATTGATTTTGAGAAATTAATGCCAAAGTATTTAACGCAAATTCCTAGTAATGCCTATGAAAAAGGTGGCATCTATCAATATATCATTTGGGACCCTGAAAATGAGGCAAAAGTGAAGCTAGTGGACTTAAATGCGGCAGAACGTATGAGAGAAATTATGATTCGGAAAATGTCTACGCAATATTTGCCAATCAAAGGAGCAATTGCTGATAATGTTTACCAAATTGATTTCGAAAAATTAGGTTATAAAACAGCTGTAACCGTAAAAAGTCCTTATTCAGGTGTAGAATTGCCGATTTTTATGACAGGTGATGGGGAGATGCATGTGGATTATTCCATCGATTTAGGGCAATTATTAGAAACAGATAAACCAACGATTGAGGCGGATACCGATATTCGTCAATTATTAGTAGATAAGTATCCTGTTGTACCTGCTTATTCTATTCCATATACAGTCGATGAAAAAGGGGAACCAACCTATTTCATGGATGCGTACTTAAAAGATATGGAAAAAAAGAAGGCTGAAGCTAAAAAAGAGTAAAGCGTAGTCTCTTACACGTAATGTGTAAGGGGCTTTTCATATTTGTGGAGTGATTCGCATATAGTGAAAAAGCGTAGATAAAGGAGGCAGAAACCTTGAGTGAAGCAGTATTTAAAGAAATTGCAGAGCGCACAAATGGCGATGTTTATATTGGGGTTGTAGGGCCAGTACGTGTTGGGAAATCAACATTCGTAAAAAAAGTAATGGAATCGGTTGTGTTACCAAATATTGTGGATGAAGCAGAAAGAATGCGTGCACAAGATGAATTGCCACAAAGTTCACCAGGATCGGTTATTATGACTGCTGAGCCGAAGTTTGTGCCTGCACAAGCAACACGAATTGCCGTCGGTGAGGATGATATGACATTTCAGATTCGTTTAGCAGACTGTGTGGGCTATGTCATTGAAGGCACGAAAGGCTACGAAGATGAAAATGGGCCGAAATATGTGCATACACCTTGGCACACAGATCCGATTCCATTCCAAGAAGCAGCTAAAATTGGTACAGATAAAGTTATTCGAGATCATGCGAATATCGGCATTGTCGTGACAACAGATGGCACGGTTAATGGTATTAGTCGACATGCAGCGGAAAAGGCAGAAAGTGAAATTGTTAGACAATTGACGGAGATTGGTAAACCATTTGTCGTTGTCCTCAATTGCCAAATGCCAGCACGAGAAGAAACCGTGCAGCTTCGCAATGAATTATTTGAACGCTATAATGTGCCAGTGATTGCGATGTCCATTGATCAAATGCGTGCATCTGATATTCAATATATTTTACAAGAGGCATTATTTGAATTTCCTATTCGAACAATTGAGGTGGAGAAGCCTGATTGGTTGGATGTATTAGATGCCTCACATCCATTAAACGTGGCATTGATTGATTCGATGGAGGAAGTATTATCTTCTGTCATGAAAATTCGAGATGTACAGCAAGCGTCAGATGCATTTAAAGCGATTGATTTTATCGATCAAAGTGAGGTTGTCCATGTTGATGCAGGTGTGGGAACGGCGGTTATCCGTGTATCCTTACAGGGTGAGCTTTATAAAGCTGTTTGCAATGAATGGTTAGAAGAGCCGATTGAGACGAAGCGGGATTGGCTATTGTTCATTAAAGAGGCAGCAGAAGCGAAAGAAGCACAAAAACGCTTTAAAAGTGCGATTCAAGATGCCGATACGACAGGCTATGGTGTGACATTGCCGATGATGCAGGAGTTTGAACCGACAGCGCCAGAGCTCATTAAGCAAAATAACTTTTTCGGTGTGCGTATGAAGGCAAAAGCACCATCTTATCATATTATTCGAGTGGATATGGAATCGGAATTTTCGCCATTAATTGGCTCGGAATTCCATAGTCAACAATTGTTGAAAGATTTGAACCATGCTTATTTACATGACCGTGATGCGCTATGGAATACACAATTATTTGGTACACCGTTACATGAAGTGTTAAAAGAGGGTATACGTTATAAAATGGATGCTGTTCCAATTACAGCAAAAAAACGAATGCGTCAAACAATTGAACGTATGGTAAATGAAGGTGACCGAGGACTCGTTACGTTTATTTTATAGCACAAAAAAATAGTACAGGGCTTATCGTATCTATGCGAAAAGTCCTGTTATTTTTGTTTTTTACGTGAAAATCATATTTTTTGGTTATAATCATGAAGAAATACAGTTGCGTAGCGGTTTTCTATGTGTTACTCTTTTTACAGTATTTCCGATTCAATACGGAAGTTAAAGATTAGTTCATGACCCTTTGAGAGGAGGTGAATGGTGTGAATAAAACAGAATTAGTAAACTCTGTTGCTGAAGCTGCAGGTCTTTCTAAAAAGGACGCTTCTAAAGCAGTTGAAGCTGTATTTGATACAATTCAAGATGCTCTTGCAAAGGGTGACAAAGTACAATTAATCGGTTTTGGTAACTTTGAAGTACGTGAACGTGCGGCTCGTAAAGGTCGTAACCCACAAACTGGTAAAGAAATCGAAATCGCTGCTAGCAAGGTACCTGCTTTCAAACCAGGTAAAGCGCTTAAAGACGCTGTGAAATAATACACGTCTAGGCAGTTACATAGGACAGCCTTCATGTAAATAAGCATGGAGGCTGTCCTTTTTAGTGATGAAACAAGGTTCATTTTGCGCTTATGATGTGGATATGCTACGATTCATAAAGAATGTTTTGAAATGCAGGAGGTTTATTTATGTCGAATGTTGATTTATTGAAAATAGAAGAAGCCGTAAAAATGATTTTGGAGGCAGTAGGCGAAGATGTGAATCGTGAAGGTTTATTGGACACGCCGAAACGTGTAGCCAAAATGTATGCAGAAATGTTCAGTGGTTTGCATGAGGATGCGAAAGATTATTTTAAAACGGTATTCCATGAAGATCATGAAGAGCTTGTATTGGTGAAAGATATTCCGTTTTATTCGATGTGTGAACATCATTTAGTGCCATTTTACGGGAAAGCACATGTAGCATACATACCAAAAGACGGCGTTGTAGCGGGGCTTAGCAAGCTAGGACGTGCAGTTGAAACAATTGCACGCCGTCCACAATTACAGGAGCGCATTACATCCTCTGTTGCAGATACGATTATGGAAATGCTTGCACCAAAAGGCGTATATGTGGTGATTGAAGCAGAGCATATGTGTATGACGATGCGTGGGCTGAAGAAGCCAGGAGCGAAAACCGTGACATCAGTGGCGCGTGGTGTTTATGAGGCGGATGAAGTGAAGCGTCGAGAAGTATTGTCATTTATTCAAATGACTTAAGTTGTCTGTTCAAGTGTGGTATGATGAAAAAAGAGTTTTTCGGATTTAAGGAGTGTGCAAAAAATGTCACAAGACTATATTGTTATTCAAGCTGAGGAAGATGGCGTACATGTCATTGGCTTAACACGTGGAACAGATACAAAATTCCACCATTCAGAAAAATTGGATGCAGGAGAAGTGATGATTGCCCAATTTACAGAGCATACATCGGCTATGAAGATTCGTGGGAAAGCCCAAATTCATACAGCACACGGCGTTATTCAAAGTGAGACGAAAAATAAATAATCAAAAGATGGGCGAGTCGTGAATGGTAGTCGGATAGGATTTACAGACTCGCACAAAATTTTGTTATGACGCTTCGTGTATATGCTATAATAGCTCAGTAAGCAAGCGTAATAGGACAAGGATAACGCAAGTATTTGAAAGTGAAATGGAGAAAGGTCTATGAATGCAACATACATTCAAAATTCAATTGCGCAGTTCAAAACAGAGATTTTCATGGATGTTCGTCATAGAACTTTGCAAAAATATACAGGTGATCCTGTGCTAGATGAAAATCATTTGTTTTATTTACTAGTCCCTTTTTTGAATGGCGAACAGTGGCAACAAGAGCAAAGAGAGGCAGCGATTACGGTTGGTATCGTTTATGCAGCCTTAGCAGCACATGACCATATTAAAGAACAGGATGCTACATCGAAAGAGCAACAGTTAACGGTGTTAGCAGGTGATTTTTATAGTGGCCGTTATTATGAGGTTTTAGCAATGTCGGGAAATATCGGATTAATTCGCAATTTGTCACAGGGCATTGCCAAACGCTGTGAACATCAAATAAAAGTGTATGAAGCAGAAACACAATCTGTGGCACAATGGTTTGGCTCTATAAGTTGTATCGAGTCTCACTTAATTGCCCAATTTTTTGAGCTTTATGCGTTTGAACACTATATGCCAATTGTTGAAAAAAGCCTGCTATTGCTACGTTTAGAAAGAGAATGGTCGACCTATCAGCTTGGTCAGGTCTCTTTAATGAGCCAAGTATTAGAAGGCAGTATTCAACAAGCAAATGGTACTTACAATCACGTGATACAAGAAAAAATAGTGCAGTTGAAAGCAGAGCTCGTACAACTGATTCATCAAGCAACCTTTTTACAGGATGACATCAAGCAAGCTCTATATGCACATGTAGAGGTGTCCGTCGCTTCTACTAACGGATAAGAGAGAGGTTTTCAAAATGGCTAAAACGAAAGAGCAACATGTTCATGAAGTATTTGAAAGTATTTCGGATAACTATGACAAAATGAATGGCGTTATTAGCTTCCAATTACATGTTGGCTGGCGTAATGATACGATGAAACATATGGCGGTAAAGCCTGGATCAAAAGCATTGGATGTATGCTGTGGAACGGCTGATTGGACGATTGCATTAGCAAAGGCAGTTGGCGAGACAGGTGAAGTGAAAGGATTAGATTTCAGTAAAAATATGCTGAAAGTGGGCGAGGATAAAGTGAAGCCTTATCCACAAATTGAACTTGTTCATGGCAATGCGATGGAATTACCTTTCCCTGATAATACGTTTGATTATGTGACGATTGGTTTTGGTCTGCGTAATGTACCTGACTATTTACAAGTGTTAAAAGAAATGAATCGTGTCGTGAAGCCAGGCGGTATGGTGGTTTGTTTAGAAACATCCCAATCTGAAATTCCAGGGTATCGACAATTATTCCGTTTTTATTTTAAATATATAATGCCGATATTTGGTAAAATATTTGCGAAAAGCTATAAAGAATATTCTTGGCTACAAGAATCGGCAAATGATTTCCCAGGTATGAAAAAGTTAGCGGCAATGTTTGCGCAGGCAGGTTTAGAAAAAGTAACGTATAAAGCATATAGTGGTGGTGCTGCGGCAAGGCATATAGGTTTTAAAAAGGTACGTTAGATACAGTGAAACTTCACTCACATGAGTGTTAGTTGAACCAATCGGGTTTTTACAGTTTGTTAGTCCTCCTAAGTGAATCTACTTTGGTTTTGCCCGATGCTTTAGTGGGGGGCTTACAGGCTGTTAATACGGGGTAAGGGCAGGTTTTCACATGTGGAAAAGATGAGACTAAAACTACTCTATTCCGATTTGAAATCAGATATTGACATCATTGAGCGAGAGCTGGAGCAAGCATTAAACTCTTCCTCTTATTTAATCAATGACGCTTCTTTGCATCTATTGCAAGCAGGTGGAAAACGGATACGCCCGATTTTTGTCTTGCTTGGTGCAAAGTTTGGGGATTACGATATTCAGAAGATGAAGGATGTTGCTGTGCCCGTAGAGCTGATTCATATGGCATCACTTGTACATGATGATGTTATTGATGATTCTGATATGCGTAGAGGACGTCCAACAGTCAAATCACAATGGAATAACCGAGTAGCAATGTACACGGGTGATTTTATTTTTGCACGTGCACTGGAATATATGACAAAGTTTGATGACCTGCGCATCCATCAAATTTTAGCACGGACAATGGTGGAAATTTGTAATGGTGAAGTCATTCAAATTGAAGATAAATTCCGATTAGAGCAAGGATTGAAGGATTATTTTAGACGCATTAAACGCAAAACGGCTTTATTGATTTCTTCTAGCTGTGAGTTAGGAGCAGTGGCAGCAGGTGTTGATGAAAAAACAACACGTCATTTGAAGCGTTTTGGTTATTTTGTTGGGATGAGCTTTCAAATCATTGATGATGTATTAGATATTGTGGCGACAGATAAAGAGCTAGGAAAGCCAGCAGGTAGCGATTTGCTACAGGGGAATATTACACTGCCTATTTTGTTGTTAAAGGATGACCCAATGATGCAGCCTTACTTAGCAAAAGTCTTTGCGGGTACATTGCTGGAAACAGAGCGTCAACAAATGCTGGAGTATGTGCGACAATCGAGTGCTATTCAACAAGCAAACCGTATGAGTGACCATTATTTAAAAAAAGCTTTAAAAGAAATCGAAGCATTGCCGAAGCATCCGATTAAGAAAAAATTACGTGATGTAGCATTGTTTATGGGCAAACGTAAATTCTAGCTTTTTGTTGTACTCATGCAAGTTTTTTGTTACTATTTAGCGGTAGGTGTAAAACCTGTTAGTCAAATTGAAGGAGTGTTTTAAGCATGGCAATCGAAAAAACTTTTTTAATGGTTAAACCAGATGGCGTTGAACGTCAAGTAGTAGGAGATATCG
Organism: Lysinibacillus piscis; assembly: GCF_026012395.1. Lineage (GTDB taxonomy): Bacteria > Bacillota > Bacilli > Bacillales_A > Planococcaceae > Lysinibacillus > Lysinibacillus piscis. Next base: position 187,218 of record NZ_BRZA01000001.1, on the reverse strand, counting down.
TTGATCGTTTTGAACGTCGCGGTTTCACAATGAAAGGCGCTAAATTAATGGTAATTCCAAAAGAATTAGCAGAAAAACATTATGCAGAGCATTCAGAGCGTCCATTCTTTGGTGAATTAGTGGACTTCATTACATCTGGTCCTGTATTTGCTATGGTATGGGAAGGCGAAAATGTGATTAAATTAGCTCGCACAATGATGGGTGCAACAAAGCCTGAAGAGTCTAATCCAGGCACAATCCGTGGTGACTATGCAACAACTGTTTCTCACAACATCATCCACGGTTCAGATTCTCTTGCATCTGCAGAGCGTGAAATTAGCTTATTCTTCGGTGAAGATTTAGTTTAATTGACGAATAGATAACTAGGCAACCTCAAGTATCATTGGGGTTGCTTTTTTGTACGCTATCGGTGACACTTAAAGATAGATAATAAACAATAGAATGTTTGATTAAGCATAACAAATGGATAAGGAGATGGAGAACATGGGTATGTTTATAGCGATTGTTGCTATTATGGCTGGCGTATCGATACCATTAACAGCAATTTTAACATCGGCTAATACAACACAGCAAAAATTAAAAATCAAGATGCTTGAAAAAGAAGCAGAGCTGGAACGACTTCGCTTAGAAACGTATACAGCAGAAACAGAGAAAATGCGCTTAGAATTAGAGCACTCTAAAGTGTTATTGTTAGAAGAAAAAGCAAAACAGTCATAAGTGAGTAAGATTGCACAGGAAATACTATTTCGAGAATGGTATTTTTCCGCTATAATGGTACTACGCATAGGAAAGAGGGGGATGACGGTATGTCTGATTATGAACAATTTATCGAAGGCATTAAACGTAAGACAGGAATTGATTTAGCACTGTATAAAGAAGCACAGATGAAACGACGTTTAACATCTCTCTATGAAAAAAAAGGCTACCGCAATTTTGTAGAATTTTTGAAAGCGTTAGAGCAAGATCGTGATTTGATGAATGAATTTTTAGATCGCATGACGATTAATGTATCGGAATTTTATCGCAATGGGAAGCGTTGGGAAGTATTACAACAAAAAATCTTTCCTAAATTATTGCAAACAAATAAACGTTTAAAAGTATGGAGTGCTGCATGTTCCACAGGAGAAGAGCCGTATTCATTAGTCATGGTATTAGCACAATTAGTCCCATTATCACAAATTCAAATTATTGCCACAGATTTAGATGAAAATGTGATTCAAAAGGCGAAGCATGGTGTGTATCCAGAGCGTTCTTTAGCAGAAGTACCAAAGGATATTAAGGATAAATATTTTGAACAAGAAGGTTCCTTCTATCGTGTGAAAGACGAAATTAAGCGTTGTGTGACATTTAAAAAGCATAATTTATTAAAAGACCAGTATGATTCGAATTATGATTTAATCGTTTGTCGAAATGTGATGATTTACTTTACAGAGGAAGCAAAGGATCAAATTTATTTGAATTTTAGTAAAGCTTTACGCAAAGATGGAGTGCTATTTGTTGGTTCTACAGAGCAAATTTTCAATCCATCCCGTTATCAATTTGAGGTCGAAGATACATTCTTTTATCGTAAGAACAGCTAATACGTCGCTTGTATTCGGTGTAAATCAGTTGTACGCTTTTTGCTTAATATAGGCAAAGGCGTCTTTTTATTAATCGATTTTTGCAAGAAAATCATTCAGAATATTCGTATTTAATAAGGTGTTACTTTTTGTAGCAATCTATGTTATAGTGAAAAATACATAATTTAGCGAGTTGAAGGGAGAAAGTGTTTTTATGCGTTATTTAACAGCAGGAGAGTCACATGGACCTCAGTTAACAACAATTATTGAAGGATTACCATCACTCTTACCAATTACAGCAGAAAAAATTAATCATGATTTAAAGCGTCGTCAAGGTGGACATGGTCGTGGCCGCCGTATGCAAATTGAAACAGATACAGTAGAAATTGTTGCAGGTGTACGACATGGGCAAACATTAGGCTCTCCTGTAGCACTTGTCGTAACGAATGATGATTGGAAGCATTGGACAAAAATTATGGGTGCAGAGCCATTAGCGGCTGATGTGAATCCAGAAGAAATTAAACGCCAAATTTCACGCCCACGTCCAGGACATGCGGATTTAGTAGGCGGTATGAAATATGGTCATCGAGATTTGCGCAATGTGTTAGAGCGTTCTTCTGCACGTGAAACAACGGTGCGGGTAGCAGCAGGTTCTGTGGCAAAAGCATTATTAAATGAATTAGGCATTTCGATTGTGGCACATGTGACAGAAATTGTTGGTATTAAAGCAAATACATCATTAGTAGCAGGTCAATCAGCAGCAGCTATTCGTGACATTGTAGAAGCGGACCCATGCTACTGTGTAGACCCAGAAGCGTCAGCGAAAATGGTAGAGGCGATTGATGAAGCGAAAAAAGCAGGTGACTCTATCGGTGGTGTTGTAGAGGTGATTGTGGAAGGGATGCCAGCGGGTGTTGGTTCATATGTACATTATGATCGCAAGCTAGATGCTAAATTAGCAGCAGCTATGCTATCGATTAATGCCTTTAAAGGTGTTGAATTCGGAATCGGCTTTGAAATGGCACGTTTACCAGGCTCACAAGTACATGACGAAATTGTATGGGATGAGGAGCAGGGCTATACACGTACAACGAATCGACTAGGTGGTATTGAAGGTGGAATGTCTACGGGTATGCCAATTGTTGTGCGAGGGGTTATGAAGCCAATTCCTACACTATATAAACCATTGCAAAGCGTAGATATTGAAACAAAAGAGCTATTTAAAGCAAGTGTTGAGCGTTCAGATAGCTGTGCTGTTCCAGCAGCTTCTATTGTAGCTGAACATGTTATTGCCTGGGAAATTGCTAATGCGATTATGGAGCAATTCCATAGTGACCAATTGCCACAATTAAAGGCTCAAATTGATGAGCAACGTCGTTATACAAAGGAGTTTTAAGCTATGCGTGTACCAGTAGCAACAAAATCACATCAATATGAAGTTGTGCTTGGCTATCAGTTTTTAACAGAGGCATTACAAGTCTTTGCAGACAAGCTACAAAAGGCAGACAAGCTAATTGTTTTTACAGATGAGCATGTTTGGGCGGCACAGGGAGAGAACTTCCAAGCAAATTTCCCTTATCCATTTGACGTATTTGTGTTGCCGAATGGTGAAGAAGCAAAAACATTTGAACAATACTATGCTGCTCACACATTTTTACTTGAACATGAATGCTCACGTAAATCATTTATTTTTGCATTTGGTGGTGGTGCTGTTGGTGATGTGACAGGCTTTGTTGCAGCAACGTTTATGCGTGGAATACCGTTTATCCAAATCCCAACAACCATTTTAGCGCATGATTCGGCTGTTGGTGGGAAAACAGCGATTAATCATCCACTTGGCAAAAATATGATTGGCGCTTTTTATCAGCCAGAGGGCGTTATTTATGATATTGCTTTTTTAGCAAGCCTGCCTGAGCGAGAAGTGCGTTCAGGTACAGCGGAAATGATTAAGCATGCGATGATTTCAGATGCTGCATGGTTGACTGAATTAATGACAGCTGACTCTGTTATTCATTTCTCTACAGAGGCATTAGCACAGCATTTACAAAAAGGTATTGAAGTGAAGTCTCGTATTGTAGCGGAGGATGAAACAGAGCAATCTGTACGCAAGTTTTTGAATTTAGGTCACACCTATGGACATGCCATTGAAGCAGCAGCAGGCTATGGCAAAGTAGCACATGGTGAGGCGGTCATGATTGGACTGGTGTACTGTTTATTATTAAGTGAACGCTATGGTGACATGAATCGAGCATTTACGACAGCCTTTTTGCAATTTGCGGCGAAAAACGGTTATCCATTTGATGCTGTACAGCACTATTCTTTTGATGAATTAGTTAGTTATTTAATGAAAGATAAAAAGACGGAATATGGCGTGTTACAATTCGTTTTGCTACAGGAAATTGGACGACCATTTGTCAAAGCCATTGATGTAGCAGAGTGTCGAGAGGTAGACGCTGAGTTTAGACAGTTATTAGCGGAGGTGCTTGTATGATTCGAGGTCTTAGAGGAGCAATTACAATTGAGTCTGACAAGCCAGAACTAGTATGGGATGAGACAGCAAGATTAGTACGAGAAGTAGTAGAGGCGAATCATGTAGCAATTGAGGACATTGCATCCATTATGATATCAACAACGCCTGATATTACATCTGCCTTTCCAGCAAGGGCAGTTCGTTTGATGGAAGGCTGGCAGTATGTGCCTGTGATGTGTACACATGAAATGGATGTGCCGAATGCATTGCCTTTATGTATTCGTGTATTAGTGCATGCTAATGTCGAATTGGCACAAAAGGACGTCAAACATATTTATTTGAATGATGCAGTAAAATTACGCCCAGATTTAGCACAAGCGAAATAAGAGGAGTGGTTGAAAGATGAAGTGGAAGCAACAATTGGATGGTATGCAGGCTTATAAACCAGGTAAACCAATCGAGGAAGTACAGCGTGAATATGGCTTACAGGAAGTGATTAAATTAGCGTCAAATGAAAACCCATTTGGCTGTTCACCGAAAGTAACGGCCTATTTACAAAATCAAGCGGTGAATCATGCGTTATATCCAGATGGCTATGCACAAAATTTGCGTACCGCTGTTGCTAAGCATGTAGGGGTTCAGGAGACACAACTTCTTTTCGGTAATGGTTCAGACGATATTATTGCGATTATTACACGTGCTCTTTTATATCCTGGTGTCAATACTGTGATGGCCGATCCATCCTTCTCTCAATACTGGCATAATGCTGAAATCGAGGGAGCAGAAGTACGGAAAATTCCTTGTATTGAGGGCGCACATGATTTAGATGCCATGTTAGTGGCAATTGATGAGCAAACATCGGTTGTCTGGGTATGCAGTCCAAATAATCCAACAGGTGTGGTCATTCCTGATGGCGCATTACGTGCATTCCTAGCAAAAGTACCAAGTGATGTATTAGTCGTGCTAGATGAGGCATATATCGAGTATGTTACACATCCAGAGCATAAGGATACATTGCCTTTAATTGAAGAATATCCAAATGTAATCTTGCTGCGCACATTCTCTAAAGCATATGGTCTAGCCTCTTTCCGTGTAGGTTATGCTATTGCACAGCCAGAGGTGATTGCTAAGTTAGATCCTGTACGTGCACCGTTTAACAATACAATATTAAGTCAAGCTGTTGCGGCGATTGCATTAGATGACCAAGGCTATATTCGTGCTTGTCGTGAAGCGAATGAAAAAGGGAAAAAACAATATGTAGATTTTTGTGAGAAGCATAATTTAACCTACTACCCTTCTGATACAAATTTTATTTTCTTTGATAGTCAAGCAGATAGTGATGTTATTTTCCAAGAGTTGATGAAGCGTGGCTTTATTATCCGTAGTGGTAATGCATTAGGCTTACCTGGCTTTATTCGTGTGACAATTGGTACAGAGACTCAAAATGCAGCATTATTAGCGCATTTAGAAGAAATATTAACAGCACAAGGAGTTTTTGCATGACAAGGAAAGTGCTCGTTATTGGGCTAGGGCTGATTGGCGGCTCTATTGCGTTAGCCTTACAAAAAGCGCCCGAAACGAAAATTATCGGCTATGATATGGATAGTCAAACACGTGAGCATGCGAAAACACTGCATATTGTGGATGAAATTGTCACAGATCCAATGCAAGCCGCTGCTGATGTAGATGTCATTATTTTTGGTACACCTGTCAATGCCACATTGGACTGGATGGAACAACTCAAATCATGGCCACTGAAAAAGAAAGTACTTGTCACAGATACGGGCAGTACGAAGAAGTCTATTATGCAAAAGGCTGGAGAGCTGCGAGAGCTAGGCATCACCTTTATTGGTGGACATCCAATGGCAGGTTCTCATAAAAGTGGTGTGTTAGCAGCAAAGGCACATTTATTTGAAAATGCGTATTATATGCTGACACCACTTGCTGGCGAGGAAATTATTCATATGGCCCAGCTTGAAAGTTTGTTGAAATATACACATGCGAAAGTTGTTAGCGTCTCAGCGAGTGAGCACGATCATATGACAGCAGTTGTCAGTCATTTTCCACATATTATTGCGGCTTCCTTAGTCCATCAATTAGGTGGAGAAAATGGCGAATACCCAATGACACGCTCACTTGCGGCAGGGGGCTTTCGTGATGTGACACGTATCGCCTCATCTAATCCTGTATTATGGCGAGATATTACACTACAAAATCGTGAAGAATTGATTACACAGCTAGAAGATTGGGAAGCAGAGATGGGGCGTGTGAAGCAATTATTGCTACAAGGAGATGCACATGAGATTGAAGCCTATTTTGCTGTGGCAAAGGATTTAAGAGATGAATTGCCGATTAGTGCAGGGGCCATCTTTACATCATTTGACTTGTATGTGGATGTACCTGACTATCCAGGGGTTATTTCAGAGGTAACAGGTATATTGGCGGATGAAGCAATTAGCATTACGAATTTGCGGATTGTGGAATCACGTGAGGATGTGTTTGGTGTGCTTGTGATTAGCTTGCAAAGTGAACATGATCGGGAACGTGCAGCGAAATGTATTGCCAAACGAGCCCATTTTGAAACATATATTTCATAGAAGAAAGCGTCCAATCGATGGCGCTTTCTATCTTCATATTGGAGGAAGAATAGTGATGAGTGAAAAAGTACTACAATACAATCAACCTTCATTACAAGGGACATTGGCCATTCCAGGTGATAAATCAGTATCCCATCGTTCCGTGATGTTTGGTGCGATTGCGACAGGCAGAACGACAGTAGAGGGTTTTTTGCTTGGCGAAGATTGCTTAAGCACGATTGATTGTTTTCGTAAATTAGGCGTGGCAATTGAAGTGAATGGTACAAATGTGACGATTGACAGCGCTGGTATCGAAAATTGGCAAGAGCCAACAGAAGTATTATATACGGGGAATTCTGGTACAACAACACGCTTGATGCTAGGTATTTTAGCAGGCTCATCCATTCATTCTGTCATGACAGGAGATGCTTCGATTGGTAAGCGTCCAATGCGTCGTGTCATTGATCCACTACGTCAAATGGGGGCACAGATTACAGGACGTGCCAATGGACAATACACACCATTAGCGATTCAAGGAACAACATTGCAAGCAATTGATTATACAATGCCTGTAGCGAGTGCACAGGTGAAATCAGCTATTTTATTAGCAGGTTTACGTGCGGAAGGGACAACGATTGTGCGAGAATCAGAAGTGTCTCGTGACCATACAGAACGCATGTTGCGACAATTTGGTGTACAGGTAGAGGTAGATAATGGTGTCGTGTCATTACAAGGTGGACAAACATTAACAGGTACACATGTAGCCGTGCCAGGTGATATTTCCTCAGCAGCCTTTTTCTTAGTAGCAGGAGCGATTTGTGCAAATAGTAGAATTACCTTAGAAAATGTGGGGATCAATCCAACACGTGATGGCATCATTGAGGTGTTACAGCAAATGGGTGCAGCCATCACTGTGACGCCAAGTGACAACGAGCAAGCAGAGCCAACAGCCACTGTGACAATTGAAACGTCTACATTGCAAGGGACAACAATTGGTGGCGATATCATTCCACGCTTAATTGATGAGATTCCGATTATTGCGTTATTGGCGACACAAGCACAGGGCCAAACGATTATTAAAGATGCAGAAGAGCTGAAAGTAAAAGAAACAGACCGTATTACAGCGGTGGTAGATGAATTGAAGAAGCTTGGTGCGAACATTGAAGCTACAGAGGATGGTATGGTGATTGAAGGACCTACACCATTACATGGGGCAGCTTTAAGAACATATGGTGACCACCGTATTGGCATGATGGGCGCTATCGCATCATTGATTACGGCAGATGCTGTGACATTAGACGATGCGGAATGTGTAGCTGTTTCGTATCCATCTTTCTTTGAGCATATTGAGGCAGTGAAAAAATAACAATAATCAATTATGCTTTGACATAGTTGCTTTCAGATTTTTTTAAGTTTACTTTTTAGAGGAAATTAGTCTAACAATGTCCTGTGCTAACGGTTAACTGACCTATATCATGCAGACCCTCAAAATCTGTGACATCCGCCGAACCTAAACAAACTCTCCTATTTTTTTGGAGAGTTTTTTCTTGTCTCGTAAGAAAATGTTCGGTAGCATAGGAGTATTAAGAAAAGAGATAGGTGACAAACTGTGAATAATGCAATGACTGAGATGATGCACGCACTAGAGCAAGGAGATTTAGCATTAATTGACCAACTGTTAGAAACGTTTTTAACAAAGGAATTACCAGAGGATATTTACGCACTAGCAGAGCTTTTTATGCAGTACGGTTATATGAAAGAAGCAAATCATGTGTTAGAGCATTTACAATTTTTATTCCCAGAAGAAGCACAGTTGAAGATTGACCGTGCCAATGTACTAATGGAGCTTGGTGATGAGGATGAGGCATTGGAGCTACTACTAGCAATTGATGAGACTTCCGCAGAGTATCCACAAGCTTTATTAGTATTAGCTGATTATTATCAAATGCAAGGCTTATTTGAGGTGGCAGAGAAGCGTATTAATGAAGCATTATCGCTTTTACCTGATGAACCACTTTTACAATTTGCGAAGGCAGAGCTTTTATTTGAAACAGGGCGTTTTTTAGAAGCGGCAAGGCTATATGAGGAGCTACATGCACAACAAAATGAATTTGCAGGCATTCGTCTCGTGGAACGCTTGGCTGAGGTGTATCGTGCAGGTGCGGCTTATGAAACAGCTCTTGATTATTACGTAGAAGCCTTGGAGGATGAAGTGAAGCCTGATATGTTATTTGGTGCGGCTTATGCAGCATTCCAATCGCAAAAATATGAAATGGCGATTAAACAACTAGAAGAATTAAAAGAATTAGACCCTGACTATTTTTCTGCGTATTTGTTGTTAGCGGAGAGCTATGCGATGATGGAAGACAATCAAAAAGCCTATACAGCTATTATGGAAGGGCTAAAACGTGATGAATATGATAAAACATTATTTTTATTTGCAGGAAAAATGGCACTTAAAAATAGTTTGCCAACAGAGGCAGAGCAGCATTTACGTGAAGCGATAGCCATTGATCCTGAGTATATGGAAGCTGTATTCGTCCTGACATCTGTTCTGACGCAGCAGGAGCGCTATGAGGATGTGGTAGAACTGTTTGAAACCTTACAGCAAAATGATTTTGAATGGAGTGCGCTATATCCATTTGTGGCGGAGGCATATGAAAATTTAGAAATGTACGACCGTGCATACGGATTTTACCGTTTAGCATATACTGACTTTAAGGACGACGTCGCATTTTTAGAAAAATATGTGTATTTCCTATTAGAGGAAGGTCGACGTACAGAGGCAAAAGAAGTACTGCAACAACTGACTGTACTGCAACCTGGCGAACCTACATGGCAAGAGCAATTGGATGCGTTAGAATTTGCATAAAGGAGGGAGTGGAGATGACTGCTTCAGTATCAGTTGTCGATAAAAAAACATTCGTTCGTTGGTTTTTGAAGAATTATCAATTAAAGCGACGTGAGTGTGTATGGATTTTAAATTATTTGTTAAGTAATGATGAATTATTAAAGCGTATACGATTTGTAGAAGAAGCACATTATTGCCCAAGAGCGATGGTCATGTCTACTGTTGATTCGACAGGTGTGCCATTTCGTTTTTACAAAGGCAATGTAATGACAGCAGATGCCGAGAAATCGTTCCATGATTTACGATTGCATGAGCAAGAGGATATGTACATTCAGTTGAACTTTCCAAACATACCACCTAGTGCACAATATTTAGCGGTATTAGAAGAAAATCCATATATGCCAGAAACATTACTCATTAGTGAAAAAGATCGACGGTTAGCTGAAGAGATGCTATCAAATAGCTTGTATGTATTCCAAGAGGAAAAATTGCTGGCTCAAATTGACGAAGCACTTGATCAAGGCGATAAAGAACGTTTTTATGAGTTATCTAATTTATTACAGGCCTTAAAAGAAACAGCAAATTCTCGTTCATAGTAACTTAAAATTCCATGCCTTTTCCTGCATTCAATATGGTACTATAATAAGTGATGATTGTTTTCACCTATTATTGGTTATCTTATTGAAGAGTGGGAAAAGGCATTTTTTTCGGGAGGTTTATTGGATGTATTTTAATGCAACAGATATGACAGTATTTCTAACACAAAAAGAATTTATTGATACAGCAATTGTCCCGCTTGTATCTATTGATTTAGCAGCAGAAAAAATAAAACAAAGTGGCGCAGAGGCTGATTTTTTACTTTCGCTAACAGGTTTTATTGAACAGCAATTTAAAGGACGGCTTGTTGTGATGCCACCTTTTTCCTACAGCGTGATGTATAAAAATGCCAATATGCCACAGGAATTAGAGAAGCAATTTCATGAAGCGGGCTTTAAGCATGTTTTTTTCCTGACATGTGACCACTTTTGGACAGCCCTTGAAGGACAGGTGAATGTAATCTGGCTCCCAGCAATTCCACTAGAAAGTATGAATAAAAGCGTAAAAAGTTCTATTTTGGAAGACCAATTGCGACAAGTTGTTCCTAAATTTTCGGAAAAGTGGTCAATGATCTGACATTTTGTTTCAATAAATGTTCACATTCTCTAGCAATCCACAGAATGCTATATTGACCAAGCTATGGACTTGATATATCATAGATATGTCCTAGTATTACTATTTGTAAAAGTATGTCCGTTGGACTGACCTTTAAGTTAGAGGGGGGAAAAGGATGAGTAACAATCGAGTTTCACGTCGTCAATTTCTTAGCTATACCCTTACAGGTGTAGGCGGATTCATGGCGGCAGGTATGTTGATGCCAATGGTTCGTTTTGCAATTGACCCAGTATTACAAAATCATGGTGGTGGGGATTTTGTCGAAACCTCACTGAAAGTCGCTGACATCACGGAAGAGCCTACTAAAGTTGACTTTACATTTGAACAACTTGATGCATGGTACAAATCAGATGTGACAAACGTAGCGTGGGTTTATAAAAGTGGCGATAAAATTATTGCGCTATCACCGGTTTGTAAACATTTAGGCTGTATGGTGGATTGGAATGCAGATTCTGGTCACCCAGAGCAATTCTTCTGCCCATGTCACGCAGGGCGTTATACAAAAGACGGAGGCAATGTTGCAGGTACACCACCTCTAGGTCCGTTGGATGAGTATGATGTGCAAGAAAAAGATGGCTTATTACTGATTGGTCCAACAAAAGCAAATACGCTAGTTAAAAAGTAGGGGGGTAGAAACCAGTGCTAAATAAAATTTATGATTGGGTCGATGAACGTTTAGATATTACACCTATTTGGCGTGATATTGCCGACCACGAAGTGCCAGAGCACGTTAACCCTGCACACCATTTTTCAGCATTCGTTTACTGCTTCGGTGGATTAACATTCTTCATTACAGTAATTCAAATTCTTTCTGGTATGTTTTTAACAATGTATTATGTACCGGACGTAGTGAATGCTTGGAAATCAGTTTATTATTTACAAAACGAAGTAGCATTTGGTGAAATCGTTCGTGGTATGCACCACTGGGGAGCTTCATTAGTTATCGTAATGATGTTCTTACATACGCTTCGTGTATTCTTCACAGGTTCTTACAAAAAGCCTCGTGAATTAAACTGGATGGTTGGTGTAGGTATTTTTGGTGTAATGATGGGTCTTGGATTTACAGGCTATTTATTACCATGGGATATGAAAGCATTATTCGCTACAAAAGTAGGTATCGAAATTGCTGCATCCGTACCATTTATCGGTGGGTTAATTAAAATCTTATTAGCGGGTGACACGACAATTCTAGGTGCACAAACGCTAACACGATTCTTTGCGATTCATGTATTCTTCTTACCTGCAGTATTGTTTGCATTACTTGCAGCGCACTTTATCATGATTCGTCGTCAAGGAATTTCAGGACCGTTGTGATTTTTTCTTGACGGTTCGATGATTTTTTAAAGGAGGGGACACAATGCATCGCGGAAAAGGAATGAAATTTGTTGGTGATTCCCGTATTAAAGTGAATCACAGAATGCCGAATCTTCCAAAAGATTATTCCGAATATCCAGGTAAGACAGAGGCTTTCTGGCCAAACTTCTTACTAAAAGAATGGATGGTAGGTGCTGTATTTTTAATTGCTTACTTGTTACTAACAGTCGCACATCCATCACCACTTGAAGGACCGGCTGATCCAACAAGAGCATATACGCCACTACCAGACTGGTACTTCTTATTTATGTACCAACTTTTAAAATATTCATTTGCTTCTGGTCCATATAATGTTATTGGAGCAATTGTCATTCCAGGTCTTGCATTTGGAGCGCTATTATTAATGCCATTTTTAGACAAAGGTCCAGAGCGTCGCCCATCTAAGCGTCCATTACCAACAGCATTTATGCTATTAACTTTGGCTGCTATGTTCTATTTAACTTGGGAATCAGTTGTTAACCATGACTGGGAAGCTCAAAAGAAAATGGGTGAAATCCCATCACAAGTAGAAGTTACTATTGATGAATCTTTACCAGGCTTTGCTATTTGGAATGGTGAAGTAGGCGATGGCGAGCAAACAAAATCTTGTATTAGCTGTCATGGTGGAGATTTAGGTGGTGGTCCTGCTGCGCCTTCATTATTAGGAAATCAATTAACTGCTGAAGAAGCAGAAGATATTATCCATAATGGACGTGGTGGAATGCCAGCTGGTCAATTTAAAGGTACAGATGAAGAAGCGAAGCAATTAGCTGAATTTATTGCGAGCTTAAAGCCTGTAGAATAATTTTTATTGAAAGAGTCAGGAAACTGGCTCTTTTTTCTACTATTATGACGTTTATCAAAGCAAAGAGTTGCTTATTCAGTATACATAATTTTTAGTTTGTGGAAAGAGTGGGTAGGATGGAAATAACACGTGCGAATATTTGGTATGTTCTTACACATAAATCGTTTTTGCTATTACTATTAATTATTAATGTATTTGGTACAATATACGGTTATTATTGGTATGGCTGGCAGTTAGCAATTACGAAACCTATTTTTTTAATTTTTGTACCTGACAGCCCGACAGCCAGCTTATTTTTCTGCTTTGTCCTATTTGCATGGATTATTGGTAAGCGTTGGCCATTGATGGAAGTGTTAGCACTTGTAACATTGGTGAAATATGGGCTATGGGCAGATGTCATGAATATTTGGACATTGATAGAAACAGGTTCGATTGGTTGGCAAGGATGGATGCTTGTGGGCTCCCATTTTGCTATGGCTGTGCAGGGTATTCTGTATATAGGAAAATATACATTCTCTTATTGGCATATTGCCGTAGCTGCTGTATGGACATTGCATAATGATGTCATTGACTATGTGTTTGGTCAAATGCCTATGTATCGTGATTTAGCAAATTACACAAGCTATATTGGCTACTTTACGTTTTGGCTGTCGATTGCTTGTATTTTCTTAGCTGTTTTCGCTATTCGATGGCGCAAATATTTGCCCAATTAGACAATTGATTATAGAATAACTATATAGAGCTAGAAAGGGGTTAGAAAATTGTCGACAACGATGTATATTATTTATTTTGCAATCGTGTTATTGTTGCCACTTTATGCACAGATGAAGGTAAAGGGTACATACAAGAAATTTGCAAAAGAACGTACAATGAAGGGACAAACAGGTGCTGAGGTAGCGCGGGCGATTTTAGATGCGAACGGCTTATATGATGTGCGAGTAGTTCCAACACAAGGTGTATTGTCAGATCATTACAATCCTGCAACAAAAACGGTTGCATTATCGGAAAGTAATTTTTATGAGGCAAGTATTGCTGGGGCAGCTGTTGCCGCACATGAAGTAGGCCATGCGATTCAACATAAAGAAGCCTATTCAATGCTCACATTGCGTAGTAAACTTGTGCCTGTTGCGAATATTTCTTCAAATGCTTCTTGGATTTTCGTGATGATTGGTATTTTTGCAAGTAGTGCCAACATGTTATTATTAGGGATTGTCTTGCTTGGCGCAGGTGTCCTATTCCAACTTGTGACATTACCAGTTGAATTTGATGCATCTAAGCGTGCATTAGTGCAAATGAACTCACTCGGTATTATTACAAATGAAGAGGAACGTCCTGCACGTAAAGTATTAAGTGCAGCAGCATTAACATATGTTGCCGCAGCAGCAGTAGCTGTACTAGAGCTATTACGTTTAATTTTAATTTTTACGAATATGCGCAGTAATGACTAAGCAAAAACTTGCTAGCATGATTTTTTCATGCTAGCAAGTTTTTTTAATGAAGTGGTTGTTTTTGATCGTCGAGCGTGAAGCCTTCACCTGCTACATCTCGTACTTCAATAATGGATACAAAGGCATGTGGATCTACTTCATGGACGATGGATTTTAAACGTACAACCTCATTGCGTCCAATCACACAATAGATGACTTCCTTCTGTTGCTTTGTAAAATGTCCATGCCCCTCTAAAATCGTAATGCCACGCTCCATACGCTGTGCAATGATGTCAGCAATAGCACTAGAATGCTCCGAAATAATAAGGGCTCCTTTCGCTGCGTAAGCCCCTTCTTGTACAAAGTCAATCACGCGTGCTCCAACAAAAACGGCAACGAGTGTATACATCATTGAACGGGCATCTAAGAATGTAAGCCATGATAAAAGGATAACGATAGCATCGAAAATAAACATCGTTTTCCCCATGCTCCAGCCTACATATTTATGGGCAAGACGTGCGACAATATCAACACCGCCTGTTGTGCCACCAAAGCGGAACACGATACCAAGCCCCAGCCCTACGAATAAGCCCGCAAATAGTGCGACAAGCAACATGTCGTCCTCAAGATGGACAGTGAATTCGTATACTTGAAATACTTTTAAAAATACAGAAACTGATAATGTACCGACAAGTGTATAAACAAAGGATTTTACACCAAGTAAACGATAGCCAATAATAAACATTGGAATATTTAATAATAAGTTCATTAAAGCAGGGTCCCAGCCAAGTGTGAAATAAAGAATTAACGTAATCCCACTTAATCCACCTTCCCCAAGTTGGTTTTGCATATTGAAATGCACAAAACCGAAACTGAAGATGGCTGCACCTATAATAATGCCGATAATATTGCGAATTTTAATCTGATTTAACATGTATCCTCCTATAATTTTCACCAAATAATGTACCGCACTTTATTATCGGTTATTTTATTGTTTTTGACAACATCCGTATAAATTTTATACGATGGTAAGTAGGAGTGTGATTGAAATGACAGAACAGTTAACAATGAAGGCATTGCAGCAACGTGTAGATGCTTATATCGGACAATTTAAAGAAGGTTATTTTCCACCATTTGAATTACTAGCAAGATTAACGGAGGAGCTTGGCGAATTATCCCGTGAGGTGCAGGATGTTTATGGGCAAAAAAAGAAAAAGAACACAGAAGGCAAAAATAGTATTGAAGAAGAATTAGGTGATTTTTTCTTTGTATTAGTATGCTTTGCCAATGCGCAAGGAATTCAATTGGATGAGGCACTTTTACGTGTCATACATAAATTTGAAACGAGAGATAAAGATCGTTGGACGAGAAAGGATGAGGTGTAATGTCGATTCGTGTAGCTATTGCAGGTGCGAGAGGAAAAATGGGAATAGAAGCTGTCCATACCGTCATGAAACAAAAAAATATGGAATTAGTGGCTGTCTTAGATTATAAAGAGGTAGGGCAAACATTAGCTGATTTAGAAATATTCCCTGCAAGCTACCTTGCTCCGATTTTTACAGATATGCAGGAGCTTGTGGAGGTAACAGCACCTGATGTGTTAGTAGACCTTACGAATCCACATGCCGTATACGAACATACAAAAGAAGCATTAGCATTAAATGTACGCCCTGTTGTAGGGACAACAGGCTTTACAGATGAGCAGCTGGCTGAACTTACTGCCTTAGCAAAGGAAAAGGAGCTTGGCTGTATCATTGCGCCAAATTTTGCAATTGGTGCTGTGCTAATGATGAAGTTTGCAAAGGAAGCGGCGAAATATTTACCAGATGTTGAAATTATCGAAATGCACCACGACCAAAAATTGGATGCACCATCAGGTACAGGCTTGAAAACAGCACAAATGATTCAGGAAGTACGTGCAACAAAACAACAAGGACATCCAGAAGAAAAAGAAACACTAGCAGGTGCAAGGGGAGCAGACTTTGATGGCATGCGTGTTCATTCAGTGCGATTACCTGGCTTAGTGGCGCACCAACAAGTATTGTTTGGTGGGGATGGTCAATTATTGACGATTCGTCATGATTCATTGAACCGCCAATCTTTTATGTCAGGTATTGCTTTTTGTATCGAAGAAGTCATGAAAATGGATCAACTAGTGTATGGTTTAGAAAACATCATCTAAAGAATAGGATGGGATTGAGATGAAAATTGCCTTAATTGCACATGACCAAAAGAAAGACCTTTTAGTACAATTTGTTTTAGCCTATCAAGCCATTTTAAAACAGCATAGCCTTTATGCAACGGGCACAACAGGGCAACGTATTATGGAGGCTACTGAGTTAACGGTGACACGCTTTCGCTCAGGTCCATTAGGTGGTGACCAGCAAATTGGAGCGATGATTGCGGATAATGCGATGGATATGGTGATTTTCTTCCGTGATCCGTTAACAGCTCAGCCACATGAGCCAGATGTATCTGCACTTATACGCCTTTGTGATGTATATCAAGTGCCACTTGCGACAAATATGGGGACAGCTGAAGTGCTGTTAAAAGGTTTGCAACAGGGCTTTGTTGACTGGCGATTAATTCAAGATGACCAACATTCGTAAAAAGCGTATGTGAGAAAGGATGATTACGAATGAAAAAACTGAAAATAGGTATTACTTGTTATCCGACTGTAGGTGGCTCAGGAGTGATTGCCACAGAATTAGGGAAACTGCTTGCAGAAAAAGGACATGAAATCCATTTTATTACGTCCAGTGTACCTTTTCGGTTGAATAAAATATATCCAACTATTTTTTTCCATGAGGTAGAGGTTAATAATTATTCTGTTTTTCAATATTCACCGTATGATATCGCCCTTGCTAGTAAGATGGCTGAGGTGATTAAAGAGGAGCAGTTAGATGTGCTACATGTGCATTATGCAATCCCACATGCGGTTTGCGCCGTTTTAGCGAGAGAAATGAGTGGGCAGGATGTTGGTATTGTGACAACGCTGCATGGAACAGATATTTCCGTACTAGGGCAAGATTCTACACTATCACAAGCGATTAAATATGGGATTGATCAATCAGATATTGTGACGGCTGTATCGGATTCCTTGAAGCAACAAACGTATGAATTGATTGATACAGTTAAGCCGATTGAGACGATTTATAATTTTGTCGATGAGCGAGAATATTATCCACGTCATGCGAGTGAGTTAAAGCAGCAATTTGGTATTCAACCAGATGAAAAGGTGCTCATTCATGTATCAAACTTCCGTCAAATCAAAAATTTACCGCATATTGTATCAGCCTTTATGAAAATTCGTCAGCAAATGCCAGCGAAATTATTGTTAGTAGGAGACGGACCTGAAAAACATCGAGTGATTGAGCAGGTGAAAGGCTGTATTTATGCCAAAGACGTTCTGTTTTTAGGCAAACAGGACAATTTGGCTGAACTATATGCTATTAGTGATTTGAAATTATTATTATCACAAAAAGAGTCATTTGGTCTTGTTTTACTAGAGGCAATGGCTTGTGGTGTACCATGTATTGGCACAGCAATTGGTGGCATTCCAGAGGTTATTACACATGGCGTAGATGGCTATTTAGTGGAGCTAGGGGATGTAGAGGCTGTTGTGGATTATGCGCTGAATTTATTACAAGATGCAGATCAACATGAGCAGTTTAGAGTGGCAGCGATTCAAGCGGTCAACGAAAAATTCCATTCTGCTAAAATTGTGGAGCAATATGAACAATTATATGAGAAAGTAGCTGCGATACACCATGCAAAACACTAAAGAGTGGCAAGCAGCATATGCAGTCATTGCACAATTAGAGCAAGCTGGCTTTGAAGCTGTCATTGTTGGTGGTGCTGTCAGAGATGTGTTGCTAGAGCGTAGGGTACATGATGTAGATGTAGCAACAAGTGCTCTACCACATGAGGTGAAGGCTGTTTTTCAACAAACGGTCGATATAGGCATTCAGCATGGTACAGTGCTTGTTGTTGTGCCAGAAGGAACGGTGGAGGTGACGACCTACCGAACAGATGGTGATTATACGGACCATCGTAGACCAGCCGACGTTCAGTTTGTGCGGTCACTTCGGGCAGATTTACAGAGACGTGATTTCACTATGAATGCGATTGCGATGCGTCGTGATGGCTCATTTGTCGATTATTATGGTGGACAGCAGGATATTCAGGCATGTTTGATTCGTGCAGTTGGAGAGGCTGAAATACGCTTTCAAGAGGATGCTCTTCGTATGCTACGAGCAGTGCGATTTTCAGCACAGCTTGGTTTTACGATTGACCCGAAAACATTACAAGCGATACAGCAAAGAGCAGACGATATTGTTTGGATTGCCAAAGAGCGCATGAAAGCAGAGCTGGATAAATTATGGGTTGGTCAATATGTTTACAATGGTCTGCTGAATTTGCAAAATAGTGGTTTGGCTACCCAATTAACAGGGAGCTTTGAAGCGGAGGCATGGCAAAACTTTCAGACGACTGATGCACAGGTTGGTTGGGCCTATTTTGCCTTATTGCAAGGTGACAGCTGGCAAGATATACTGCGAGACTATCGTTTATCCAATAAAGAGATGGCTTTTGTGAAAGCTGTATTGGCAGCCTTTCAAGTCTATCAAGTGGGCTGGACAAATATGGACTATTTTACTTATAGCTTAGTGGAGCTTGCTGCTGCTGCTTACTTTGCCACATTACAGCAAGGAGTCGTTGCGATATCGTATAAACAAATTTGCGAAAAACAGGCTCAATTACCGATTCAGCATAAGCAGGAGCTTGTCGTGAATGGTGTGGATGTCATGACATGGTTGGGACGGAAGAGAGGTCCATGGTTAAAGCAAGTGTTGCAGACAATTATGGAAGCCGTTGTGAATGGAGAAGTAGCAAATGAGCGACAAGCGATTCAAGCATGGCTAGTGCAGTATGATTTTCAATATGATTAAAGGATTGGATAAAATATGGGCGTGACCATAAAAGAAGCGATTTTAAAACGATTAGTAGAAGCAAATGGTGAAGCCGTTTCAGGGCAGGAGTTAGCGGATACATTAGGTGTGTCGAGAACGGCTATCTGGAAGCATATGCAGACATTACAAGAAGAAGGCTATACATTTGAAACAGTCAAAAAAAAGGGGTATCGCTTAACGACGATGCCCAATAATTTAAGCCCAGCGCAAATTGAGCTTTTTTTACAAACAGAGCGTTTTGGTCGACATATTCATCATTTTGATGTAGTGGATTCAACACAAATTATTGCTCATAAACTGGCACAGGAGGGCGCACTAGAAGGAACCATTGTCATTGGCGAAGAGCAAACAGCGGGGCGTGGTCGAATGGCTCGTCCTTGGGAATCTTCACATGGCAAAGGTATTTGGATGACGATTATTGTACGTCCAGATGTCACACCACAGCAGGCCTCATCTTACACCCTTGTTGTAGCTGTAGCGGTGACAATGGCTATGAAAACATTATACCCTACGATAGAGCCAGCGATTAAATGGCCGAATGATTTACTCATTCATGGGAAAAAGTGTACAGGTATTTTGACAGAAATGCAGGCAGAGGCAGAGGCTGTACAAGCTTTATTGGTCGGTATTGGGATTAATGCTAATCAAGAAGCTGCTCATTTTTCACCAGAAATTGCAAAAATCGCAACCTCTTTACGCATAGAGCAAGGGGAAGAAATTAATCGTGCGAAGCTAGTTGCGATGATTTTACGTTATTTAGAACAATTTACGGATATTTATGTTAAAGAAGGTTTTGCCACAATCAAAACATTGTGGGAGCAGTTGTCTTGCACGATTGGTCAACGTATTGAGGTCACAACGCTTCGCGAGCGTTTTGAAGGGGTAGCAAGCGGTGTAACGGATGAGGGCATATTGCAATTAACGCAAAGTGATGGCACAGTCCGCACCGTTCTAGCAGGGGATATTCGCATATTATCTTAGTGATAGATTTGGAAAGAGCTGTAGAGAATCATTCTCCACAGCTCCTTTTTATTTTACAAAAGATAGTTCGATATCTCCATTATCTGATGAAATTGTTAATTTCTGGTCTGATGTAACTACTTGTGAGGCTTGATTGGAATAGGATTTTTGATTAACTGTAATATCCCCAAATTGTGTTTGGAGGTCAAAGCCTAGTGCTGATTGTTTGTTTTGCAGCTGTAGGTTAATATCGCCAAAAGAAGAGGTAATGGCTGTTAAACCATTTAATAGCCCGTCAATCGCAATATCTCCATTGTTACTATGCACAGTAAGCTGACGACTTGTTTGTAGATGTAAGGTAATATCACCAAAGGAGGACGTAATCGTAGCAGAATCTATAATTGTGCCACCAATTGTGATATCTCCATTTTGGTTTTCAATTTGTAATGTCTTACCTGTTATATTTCGAGCTGTTATATCACCAAAACCTTGTTCAATCGTAGTTGTTTCACCATCTGTTTGCTGAAGTGTAATATCCCCACTACCGCTATCTAGTAATAACTGCTGGTACAGTATATGTTGTAATGTTGTATCACCAAAAGATGTGGCAATGTCGACTGTATGTAGCTTCGTATCTTTAGGTACGTAAATCGTGATGGACGATGAATGGAAATTACCAATGCCAAACTCAAACGTATTTTTTTTCGCCTCTGGTGTTGTGACAGTTAATGTATTGTCTTTCACATGAAAGGATACATCATCCTTGTTAACGGTGTGGGTTTCTAATGCAAAATGGTCTCCTGTTTTAATCTGGACATCGCTATTATGACTAATTACTTGGATATTGGAGAAGTTTTCTGTTTCATAAACATTTTTTTCAAGAGTTGTTTTGGCAGGTACATGGAAGCCCGTATCATCTTTAAAAATAAACCATTTTCCACCAGATATATAGCCAAAGCCAGCTAATAGTATTCCTAATAGGATAATGCAGCCAGCCAACCAGCTTGAACGTTTGAACATTTAAAACTCCTCCTGACGTTTCTTTGTGATTTTATGGAACAATTGACTTACTATTTGTACACTAACCTGCCCTATTTTTTTGATCACTCGTGCAACAAATGGATAAAGCAAAATACTAATACCAATAACGATTAAACCAAGCCCCATAAAGAGTAGTGCAGTTGGCCAATGCTCCATCAGTACAAGGAATCCTGCAATGAATGCTGCAATACCGCCTAAAAAAATACTGACAATGACAGCGATAATCGAGAAAATAATACTAAAAATGACAATACCAACCGTAAGAATAAGAAGGAATACTGTTGCAAGTAACGGCAATGATAATGGTGCAGATAAAATAGCTAAAATCACCAACCATAGTGTGGTCATATTTTTTTTCGTTGAGCTTGCTGTAGAGTCAATATCCTTTAAGGCAAAATCAGCGATAATTTGTGCAGCAACAGCAGAAGGAGAGCCTAATTGCTTGATGACCTGTTGCTCATTTTCTTGACCTGCTTCTTCAAAGTATTCCTCATAATAAGCTAATGCTGCATCGATTTCCTGCACGGGTAATCGTCGCAGCTTCCAACGCAATTTTTTCAAATAACTTGCTTTATCCATTTTGTTCTCCTCCTAAAAGTACATGATCTACTTTTGCTTTATACTGTTGCCATTCCGTTGATAATTCTAATAATCGCAGGCGACCTTGCCCTGTAATTTTATAATAGCGTCTGTTTCTTCCTTGATATGGTTGATCATAGGTAGTTAAATAATCTGCTTTTTGTAATCGCCGTAAGACTGGATATAAGGTTGATTCGGATATATCCATCACCGTTTGTACTTGCTGTGTTAAGGAATAGCCATATGCATCCTCTTTTTCCACGATAGCAAGCACACAAGCATCGAGTAAGGCAGAGCCAAGCTGAAAAGTCATAGTACACCTCCTATTTTATTATATGGTCATGTATATTATATGTCATATAATATATTGATACTATACGTTGTATAATATCATTTGTCAAATTTTATTTAAGTATTTCTAATTGAAGAATGCTGGTGACATCTGTTATAGTAGGTGCTGAAGGGCGGTATCCTTTTGTGAACAGCACCTTCAAACTCATTCACTATGTTACACAAATATCTGCCTTGATCTGATAGAGACAGGGACGGAAGAAAACAAGACGTTCAAGTAAGATATGAGCGACTACACTACCTTTCTGTCCACTTATGGTGCAGAAGGTTTTTTGTTTTTTTCCTTGAACAAAGGAGGAAATAAAGTGAAAACAACAGCAGATTTTTTAAAGATGAAGGCGGCAGGTGAGAAAATTGTTATGCTCACTGCCTATGATTACCCAGCGGCACGATTCGCAGAGGATGCAGGTGTCGATATGATTTTAGTAGGGGATTCATTAGGAATGGTCGTACTAGGGTATTCGTCTACAATGCCTGTAACTGTAGCGGATATGGTGCACCATGCAAAAGCCGTAAGACGTGGCGCAAAGGATACATTTATTGTCGTAGATATGCCATTTGGTTCTTATCATGGGGATAGCAATGAAACATTAAAAACGGCTGTTCAGATGATGCAGGAAACAGGTGCAGATGCGTTGAAGCTAGAGGGGGCAGGCGAGGTTATACCTATGATTCGTAAACTTGTAGCGGCAGGTATTCCTGTTGTAGCGCATTTAGGCTTACTGCCACAGTCAGCGGGTGTGCTTGGTGGCTATAAAGTGCAAGGGAAAACAGCAGAGCAGGCAGAGCGATTACTAGCTGAAGCAAAGCAATGTGAGGAAGCGGGGGCTTGTGCAGTTGTACTAGAATGTATTCCTCACCAATTAACAGCAATGGTATCCGCACGCTTGACGATTCCAACAATTGGAATAGGTGCAGGTGTTGAGGCAGATGGACAAGTGCTCGTTTACCATGACATGCTTGGCTATGGTTCACACCATGTACCGAAATTTGTGGAGCGTTTCGGTGATATGGGCACTGCAGCGAGATCAGGTATTGCTCGCTATGTAGCAGATGTAAAGGCACAAACTTTCCCAGCATTACAACATAGCTTTACGATGAAGGAAGAAACGCTAGAGCAATTATATGGAGGCACAAAATCATGAATGTCATCACAACCATTCAAGCATTAACCGCAGCAATTCAAGCGGAAAAAGATCAGAAAAAAACAATTGGGCTTGTGCCAACGATGGGCTATTTGCATGAGGGGCATTTAACATTAGCCGAGCAAGCACGTAAAGAAAATGACTTAGTGGTGATGAGTATTTTTGTAAACCCTACACAATTCGGTCCAAATGAAGATTTTGAAAGCTATCCACGTGACTTGCCTCGTGATGTAGCGATGGCGGAGTCAGCTGGTGTAGATATTATTTTTGCACCAACTGTAGAGGAAATGTACCCACAGGATGGGGGAATTCGCATTCATGCAGGAAGACAGGCAGAGGTGCTATGTGGTGCGAGCCGTCCAGGTCATTTTGATGGGGTGCTACAAGTAGTGGCAAAGCTATTTCATTTAACACAACCAATACGCGCCTATTTTGGTCAAAAAGATGCACAACAGCTTGCGATTATTTCAACGATGGTGCGTGATTATAATTTCCCATTAGAAATTTGTGCTGTCCCAATTGTACGAGAGGAAGATGGCTTGGCAAAATCGTCTCGCAATGTTTATTTAAGTGAGACAGAGCGACAAGAAGCGCCTGCTATTCAAAAAGCCTTACAACTGGCACGCACACACTTTTTAACACATGGTGATGTAGCGGCTGCACTTGCAGAGGCACGTGCACATATTACAACAGCAACAAATGGGAAAATTGATTATATTGAATTACTAACGTATCCAGATTTAACGCCAGTGACAGCAAATACTGAACAAGTGTTGTTAGCAGCAGCAGTCTATATTGGTAAAACACGTTTAATTGATAATTGTCTAATTGAAATGAAAGAAGGAAATGACCATGCTTAGAATGATGATGAATAGTAAAATCCACCGTGCCACTGTGACACAAGCGGATTTAAATTATGTTGGCTCTATTACGATTGATGAAGATTTGTTAGATGCAGTAGGTATGTTACCAAATGAAAAGGTGCATATCGTCAATAATAATAATGGTGCTCGCTTTGAAACATATATTATTGCAGGTGAGCGTGGTTCTGGCGTTATCTGTGTCAATGGTGCAGCCGCACGTCTTGTACAATGTGGCGATATTGTGATTATTTTATCGTATGTATACGTAGATAATGCAGAAGCGAAAGACCATCAGCCGACAGTAGCAATTATGGGCGAGGGCAATGTAATTAAAGAAATCATCACCCACGAGCCAGAAGCTACCGTGATGTAAAAGACAAAGAAGTATGTGCAAAATGTGCATACTTCTTTCTTTTATGGTTGCTTCATGACGAAGAGCTAAAATATATGATAAAATGCTTCTATCAAATGTGAACTGTGAGTTGAGTTATATGTTAGAAAGTCAAAAATATGCCATTGTAGATTTGGAGACAACAGGACATGCACCAGCAAATGGTGACCGAATGATTCAAATTGCTATTGTTATTATGCAGGATTGGCAGGTGGAGCGTACCTTTACAAAATTTATTCATCCAGGTAAAGAGATTCCTCCCTTTATTCAAGATTTAACACATATTACAGATGAAGATGTGAAAGATGCTTTACCATTTGAAGCCTATGCTGAGCTTATTTATGAGTTATTGGAGGATTGTATCTTTGTAGCGCATAATGCGGATTTTGACCTCTCCTTTTTACAAGCAGAGCTAAAGCGGGCAGGCTTACCTAAATGGCACGGTAAAAAAATGGATACAGTAGAATTGGCTAAAATTGTGTTTCCAACAGCTTTCAGTTTTAAATTAGGGGATTTAGCAGCAGATTTAAACATTGCACTTGCAAATGCGCATCGTGCGGATGATGATGCACGTGCAACAGCAGAGCTTTTTAAACGCTGTTGGCAGGAGCTACTTCACTTGCCACAACTAACACTTGAGCAAATGCATAAACGATCATTCCAATTAAAATCGAACTTATCTCAGTTGTTTTTTGAAGCATTACAAATGAGAAGGCAGCAAGTCGTTGAGAATGAGCAACTAGTCTATTATAAAAATTTGGCGATTCATACGTGTCCACAACAAGCTGTACAGCAAGAGCATATGATGATTTACCCACAAACAACCGAAGAGAAAACCAAATTGATGTCTGCTGCAATGCCTCATTTTGAAGAGCGACCAGCACAATTTACGATGATGGATACTATATGGCAGGCCTTACAGGAGAAAAAGGAATGTGTTATCGAGGCTTCAACAGGTATTGGTAAAACAGTAGGCTATTTATTGCCAGCGATTTACTATGCTCGCAAGTTCCAGAAGAAAGTGGCGATTAGTACATATACAGCGCATTTACAAGAACAGCTTGTGGAGGAAGATTTACCAAAAGTTGAACAAATGCTTGGTATCAACATTCAGGTCGCTGTATTGAAAGGGATGCAACACTATATAGATGTAGCCCGCTTTGAACAATGCATGGCTTATGCGGATGAATCCTATGATGATACATTAACAATCCTTCAAATCTTAGTATGGTTAACGAAAACAGAAACAGGTGTATTAAGTGAATTAAATGTATCAGGAGGCGGGCAACTCTTTTTAGAAAGAATTCGTAAAATGCCTAATGATACACCTGCCAAGAGCTTTGATTTTTACCAGCAAGCATTACAAAAAAGTATTCACGCTGACTGTATTGTGACGAACCATGCAATGGTACTGAGTGACGCTGTACGTCAAACACCTATTTTTACTGAGGTGGCTGGCTGGATTATTGATGAAGCCCATCAATTTGTACAGGCAGCCATGCAGCAAAATGAAATGATTTTTTCCTATACACAGTGGAAATATATTTTTGGGCAGATGGGGACATTAGAGGAAACATCGTTATGTCAACAGTTTTGTCAAGTAGCACAAAAACAGCAGCGTGTTTCCATGCAGCGCTTTCAACAGCTTGATGCCCAGTGGCTACGGCTACAGCGTGCGTTTGATATGGCAATCCAGCAAATAATTAATCATGTTCAGCGCTATAAAAAGAAGCCATCTACAAGCAAAAATAGCTTATTTTTAGAGGAATTGTCATTAGCCAAAGACCCTTTTTTCCTTGTCACTAAACGAGCACAACAATGGTTGGATGCAGCAGTTGCTATAGGAAAGGATTTTGAGAACAGCGTAGAACAGCTAACATTGCATGAGCAGTATATTGTAGCTAATTGGTATTATTGGATTCGAGAGCTTCAACTAAAAATTGTGGAGTGGGAGGATATTTTCTTATCTGTCACGACAGACCATTCCATATGGCTAGAATTTGATATGCGTAGTTTACCAGGCAGTTTACAAGTTTTTAAAAAGCCTGTGAATGTGACAGCCATTATTGACCAGGTAGTGGCACCATTACGTGAGCAAGCGAGTATTGTCTGGACATCTGGTACATTGACCGTACCGAATAATGCACATTTTATGACAAGGCAGTTAGGTATTGCAGATACAGTGCCTGTAAGTAAGCTCCATGCACCAGCTACTTACTATGCAGGAGCTAAGGCATTTATTGTGACAGATATGCCTGAAATTCAGCAGGTGACACAGGAGGAATACATTGAAGCGGTCGCCTATGCCATTACACGTACCGTGCGTATGACAGAGGGGCGTTGCTTTGTATTATTTACTTCACAGGATATGCTACGGAAAACAGTAGAGCTTATTCAAGATAGTGAGCTACTGGATGATTATATGCTATTTGCACAAGGCGTAACAGGTGGAAGTCGTATGCGTATTTTAAAATCGTTTCAAAAATTTAGCCATGCCGTGTTATTTGGCACAAATAGCTTTTGGGAAGGTGTAGATGTACCAGGGGATGCACTAGCGGCTGTTATTGTTGTAAGATTGCCATTTTCTTCTCCAGAAGAGCCCGTTTTTAAAGCACGTGCTAAATATGTAACCGCACAAGGTCGCAATTCCTTTAGTGAATTATCATTACCAGAGGCGATTATGCGCTTCCAGCAAGGGTTTGGTCGATTAATTCGTTCATCGCAAGACAAAGGTGCATTTATTATTTTAGATCGCCGCATTACGACGAAATCCTACGGTAAGGAATTTTTAAAAGCCTTACCTCAAATTGACATTAAAAAAGTACAGTTACCTGAGCTATTGAAAGAATTAAATGCTTGGAAAAAATAAATAGTTAAAAAGACTAAGTATCCACTACATCTAGGGTACTTAGTCTTTTATATGAGCTAAGATAACTGCTGCTCTTGTCTAAACTCCACTCGATTTCTGCCATTCTTTTTGGCTTGATAGAGTGCTACATCACATCTTGATAACAGCGTATGCAGTGTATCCTTTTCCTGATAGCATGTGACACCAAAGCTACTTGTTTTGTGCTGGACAACAGGAAACACATGATTTCCTAGCTGTTGACGAAGTTTCTCAGCAAGCTGTAACGCTTCTTCTAGTGAGGTTTGTGGACAAATCACTAAAAATTCCTCGCCACCCCATCTACCAACTGTATCTTGTGTACGAATCACATTTGTTAAAAGCTTGGCCACCTCTATTAACACGGTATCCCCAATTTGATGACCAAATTCATCATTGACAGCCTTAAAATTATCAATGTCTAATAAAATGATTGAAAAGGGTGTATGATGCTGGATGGCTAATTCAAATTGCTGTTCTAAAATTGTATCTAAACGTACTCGATTGGCAATTTGCGTAAGTCGGTCTGTATTAGCTAACTTTTCAAGCTCCATTTTGGCCTGCTCCAGTTGCTGTGTGCGTGCTTGTACTTTTGATTCAAGCATATCGTTTAATGTTTTTTGCATGGTATGGTGCTCTTGTTTAATTAAATTAATTTTATCTGCTAATGCTAGTGATAATAAGATGGATTCAAACATAGCACCAATAGCAGGGATATGCTCGAAAATATTGGGATGGAACGGAATGATACTTAAAAAACTTAACGCTTGGATAATGACAGAGCTAAGTAACACAGTCCAACCAATCATATAAAACCGTGCCATTTTATGCCCTTTGAGCCAAACAAGTAGACCCGATAGCCATAAAAAGCTGAGAACAAAGATCGATAGCACTGTAGCAAAATCATTAACGGCTTCAACGCTCGAAACAAATAAAGCGACAATAAAGGATACAAAAATAACGCCTATTAATAATTTACTTACTTGATAAAAGCGAGGTAAATATTTTTTTAATTCAAGAAATTCCATGGAAAATAACAGCATACACAGCAATAAAAAATCAACACTGATCACCAATGATTTCATGAAAAACCATTTAGGGAATAGCTGTCCTGCTAGTTCAATATCTAAAGAGTTCATCGTTGCTTGGTACAAAATAAAACTAAAAGTATATAAAACGTAATAGAAGTAGGCTCTTTCTTTTAAGGAGAAATACAAAAATAAATTATAAATAAGCAGTGCAAATAGAAATCCATAAAAAATACCTGAAAAATACTTATAGCTAATGACTTTATTAATAAAGCCATCCTCTGTATATAAATAAGAAATCATGCTAAGTGGTAAGCCACCGTCTAGCTTTATGTATATTTCTTTGATTGATGGATCTGTTATGGAAAATAAATTGGAGCGGAATTGGATTTTTTGTGTGGAAAGATTGGCAATACCCCTCTTTTCTACATGGTAAGAGCCATCCTGTTTGACGAAAAACATTTCAATTTTGTCCAGTTTATCAATCACTTCAATCCAATATTTTTGCTCTTTTTGTAGCAAATTTTCAGTGGATAATCTGAGCCAAATCGTATCATCTGTATGCCAAAATAGTAAATAGTCTTCTTCGCTAGCGGTAAATGCATCAGCATGTGTACCGTTAATTATGCCTTCGATTGTAATGGTTTTGGATGAATCGCGTAAAATGTCGTAATGTTTCCCAAGTACAATGGCATCAGATTGTTCTGTAGCTCGTACAGAAAAGCTTGGCATGATGAGGAGACAGAATAATAATAAAATAAAAAGACAGATAAGTAAGTTATTTTTTATCAGATGATTTCTATGCATAGAGATAGCTCCTATTTTTTTATTATTAATACATTCTAATACGAAATATACAATTAATATAGCAATCGAATGTTAAATTTATTTAACATTCGGCACAAGGCTGAGAGGAATAATGGCTGTTAATGTAGGCTAAATAAAGCTACAATAATAATAAACGGACATTTAACGAAGACAATGCTACTTTTTATATATGGAGGTCACTTTATGACAGCACAATATAGACTCGATTATCAATCTCCTCTTGGTATTTTAGAATTAGTTTCTTCAGATACAGAGATTTATGCACTCATTTTTGTTGAGCGAGAGCACATTGTGTATGTAGCCCAAGAGGATACACCACAAGTTTTACTCGATTGTTATCAGCAAATTCATGAATATTTTCTTGGTGAACGTCAAGTATTCACTGTACCCTATTGCTTTGAAGGAGCTGGAACGGCTTTTCAGCAAAAAGTTTGGCAGGCATTAACAACTGTCGCCTATGGTCAAACGGCTTCTTATAAGGACATTGCACAGCTTATTAATAATGAGAAAGCGGTACGTGCGGTAGGGGGGGCTAATAATAAAAATGAGTTGACAATTATTGTGCCATGCCATCGTGTCATTGGTGCAAATGGTACATTAACAGGCTATGGTGGAGGCATTTGGCGTAAAGAATGGCTTCTACAGCATGAGCAAAAATTTTCATCAGTCCAATCTGATTAAGAAAAAGCCCGAACCATCACAAAACATGCGATGTGTGTTATGTGGAAAGTTCGGGTTTTGATTTGTTTACAGCGTTAAAATGACGAGAAAGTCGGATATTGTCGAATTTTAGCTGTTTTGTTATATTAATTAATAAAAGTAGATAACATGCGTCATGATACAGAAAACATGCTACGCTTTAGCAAAATGTTGAAGAAGCAATCTTATTTTAGGGGGAATGGGTATGCGTTTGAAAACGATACGAGGAAAAATTTTATTTATATTTTCCATCATATTAATAGGGATAATAATACAAAGTAGCTATACGGTTTACACGAGTAATCAAATGAAAAAAGAATTGGAAGAGATGGTGCATGAGGAATTAGCGATTTCTAGCATCAATCAACATTTAGCGAATGCTATGTCTGTCAAAATGGCAGCTGTACGTGGCTATATTTTAACAGGCGAACCATTACACAAGGAAAAATACCAACTTTATAAAGATGTTGCGATTAAGGAAGAAGAAAAAGCGTTAAAACTTTCTAAATCAGAGGAATTAGCAACCTATATTGCCAAATCCAATGAATGGAATCAATATATTGAAGAAAAAGTATTACCAACGTATGAAGCTGGCGATAAAAATACAGCAATGATTTATTTGGTGACGAAGGATCGGGATGCACGAGCAATTCAGGAAAACTTTGAAACAATGGCACTTGAGCGTGAAAAATCAGTCAATAAAACTGGGGAAAGTTTAGTGAAAGATTTGCGTAATAACAATATTATTACTGTTGGGACAGTGATTCTGTTAATCATTCTTGCATTAAGCATGGCTTTCTATAGTGCGACAGCTATTTCAAGTCCAATTCGACGCATTTCCAAGCGCGTACAGCAAATTGCAGATGGTGATTTAAGTGAAGAAAACCTGACTATTCAATCACGAGATGAGATTGGACAATTAACTGAAGCGACAAATACAATGAGTAGTAAATTAAAAGATATGCTACAACAAATTCAAGATATTTCAAATGAAGTAGCAGCACATAGTGAGGAGTTATCTCAATCTGCTAATGAAGTGAAAACAGGTACAGGGCAAGTGGCGGTGACAATGCATGAAATTGCAGAAGGTGCAGAATCGCAAGCGAGCCATGCAAGTGATTTAGCAAGCCATATGGGCGATTTTGTATTGCGTGTACATGAGGCGAGTCATAATGGTGGAGAAGTTGCCAAGAATTCAGATAATGTGCTTCAGCTAACAGATACAGGTCGTACATTAATGGAAACATCGACACAGCAAATGACAAAAATTGATGGGATTGTACATGAGGCAGTTATTCGTGTAGAAGGTCTGAATGATAAAACGCAGGAAATTTCGAAATTAGTAGCAGTTATTCATTCCATTGCTGATCAAACGAATTTATTAGCTTTAAATGCAGCTATTGAAGCGGCACGTGCAGGAGAGCAAGGCAAAGGCTTTGCTGTCGTAGCGGATGAAGTACGTAAACTAGCGGAGCAAGTTTCGTTGTCAGTTGTGGATATTTCAAGAATTGTTGAGCAAATTGTGGGCGAAGCCTCTAACGTATCCAATGCTTTACAATCAAGTTATGGCGAAGTGAAGAATGGCACAATGCAAATCGCTGAAACAAGTACTACCTTTATGGATATTGAAGGTGCTATTACGGCGATGGTCGAAAATATTGCTACTGTATCAGGCAATTTGGGGCAAATTGTAGAAAACTCCACCTATATTAATAAAGCTGTAGATGAAATTGCTGCTATTTCTGAAGAATCGGCTGCAGGTGTGCAACAAACATCTGCGACAATTCAGCAAACATCGAGTACAATGGAGGAAATTACAAATAGCTCAGGTCAATTGGCTAAAATGGCAGAAAACCTTAATCAATATGTGAAGCAATTTAAGTTACTTTAAAGGAATAAAAGTCCATGCTGGAAGGGTGATAGAGTGAAGGTAACGTTTTATGAAGGACCACCACATATTATAGCAGGTACGACATTAAAGGATGAGCATGCGCCAGAGTATAATAATATGGCATTGCATATATGTACAAATCAAGCGCATATCATCGAAAATCGTCAACAACTTGCTTCCATGTTAGGAATACCACTAGAGCAATTTGTTTGTATGCAGCAAACACATAGTGCTAATTTTCACTGTGTAACACATGAAGATGCAGGGCGAGGGGCTATGCAGATGGAAACAGCCATTGCGAATACAGATGCGTTGTACACATTGGAGCCGAACGTGCTCTTATGTGGCTTTACAGCGGATTGTGTGCCTGTCATTTTTTATAATGAAGTCAAAGGGTTAGTGGGTGTTGTGCACTCTGGTTGGCAAGGCACAGTGCGAGAAATTACGAGTAAGCTGTTGCAGCATTTAATGGAGCAGGAGCATTGTCAGCCACAAGATTTTCATGTGCATATAGGGATGGCATTGAGTCAGCAATGTTTTGAAGTAGATGGGGATGTCTATGAGCAATTTCATCGTTTAGGCTATGCAGATGATTTTATCGTATATAATGAAAAAACGAATAAATATCATATTGATAATCAGCAAACGGTTAAACGTCAATGTGAGCTGGCTGGGATTCCAGCACAGCAAATTCAAATGGATACTACTTGCACATACACAAGTGCAGAGGGCTTTTCGTATAGACAAGATAAGCAAGCGGGAAGACATATTAGTTTTATCATGCTTCAACAAAAATAAAGAGAAAGGCTATAAGTAATGGAAAAGCACAATATCATGCAACAATCGATTCGTCCAATTGATTATTTATTTGATTTTGCAATGAGCGATGAACGTGTTCGTATCGTAGGGCTAGAAGGTTCACGTACAAATCCTAATGTACCACCAGATCATTTTCAGGATTATGATGTGTCGTTTGTCGTGACAGATATGACATCTTTTTTGCAGGATGTCCAATGGCTTGATTTTTTAGGTGAGCGTCTCATGATGCAAACGCCTGAAAATATGGCTCTATTCCCTCCAGAGCTAGGCAATTGGTTTTCGTATTTAATGTTATTTACAGATCATTCAAGAATTGATTTGACGTTAATTCCATTGGAGGAGCTATCCTTGTATTTAGCGGGAGATGGCTTACTAGAAATTTTGCTAGATAAGGATCGTCGTTGCCCTCCAATGGCAGTGCCGACAGATTGCCATTATCATATAAAACAGCCCACAGTTCGCTTTTTTGAAGATTGTTACAATGAATTTTGGCTGAGTGCTACAAATGTGGTCAAAGGGCTTTGTCGACAGGAGCTGTTGTATGCAAATGATTTGTTCGAGAAAATTGTTCGAGAAGAGCTATTGCGGATGTTAGCATGGCGAGTAGGGTTTGAGACGCAGTTTAGTGTAAGTGTGGGAAAACGCTATAAATATCTGCCTGCGTTTTTAACGACACAGGAGCATGAAACATTTGTAAAAACATATCATTTGTCATCAGTAGAGGCGACATGGCATGCGTTGACGCAAGCGATGGCATTATTTATAGCTACATCCAACACCGTTGCAACAATACTTCATACCTCTGTACCAGCATATGGTGAAAACGTCAAGACCTATATTGAACAACTGTATAGACAAAATAATTGAACTGTGAGAAAAGTCATAGGATGGGTATTCATCACATTAGTGAGTAAATATATTGAAAACAACGATAACAAATCAACAAAATTGTAGTATGATAGTAGTATTAATGATGATTTTTAATATAAATAGTGGCTTCTTAGCATTTCTACATTAAAAAATATACATGAAATCGTTGCCATTGAAGAGATGAGGAAATACCGAATTATATGAAAAATAGGAAAATACGACTAATATTACTACTATCTATTTTATTATCAGTGTTATTTACAAGTTTAAATATTTTTACTTCCTATGTGAAAATTAAAAAGACTGTAGAGGAGGCCATTGCGAATCAAACGATAGAGGCAGCCAAATCCATTGCAGATACATTTGATGTGGATACGTATCAACGATTTTTACAAGAACCTGAAAGAAATGAAGAATATTGGCGGATACGTGAATATTTAAATGATGCTAGAATTAAAATAGGCGCATTATATGTATATACATTAAAAGTGGAAAATCCAGAGGTCATGAAAGCACTCATTATCGGAATGCCTCGCAGTATTTCGAAGGGCTTTGATATTGGTGAAACAGCTACTGTACCTGCTAAGCAAGTGAAACAGGCTTATGAAGGTGAGACATTTGTTACTGAGGTATTGAAGGATGAGAAATATGGCGATTATCTTTCTGTCGGTGCACCTATTAAAAATAAAGATGGGCAAATTATCGGTTATCTTGGGGTAGACATTAGTGTTGATATGCTCAATGGCATTAAAGGCAAGGTCATTGCAGACAATTTCTTTATCTTTATTTTTAATGGTGTTTTTATTATCATTGTGATTGCCTCGTTTCTTTTACTGCAAAGATGGTACCAAAAAGAAATGGCGAAGGAAGTAGAAGTGACAGAGGATACATATCAAACGGAAATTAAAGCTTTAATTACGTCTATCACCTCTTTACGACATGATTTTATTAATCATATCCAAGTGATTAATGGATTTTTACAATTAGATCGACCTGAACAGGCACAACAATATTTATTTTCATTGTCCAAAGAAGTGCAAGCGATTAAGTCATTAAAATTGAATATTGATAATCCAGGACTATCGATTTTATTGCAAACCAAAAAATTAACAGCGCAAAATCATCATATTGATATGGAATTTACCATCATGCAAAATGATTTTAGCAAAATCAAAACAACGGACTTAATTAAAGTTCTATCTAATTTAATTGACAATGCGATGGATGCGACAAGTGAGCTGCCAGAGGAACAACGAAAGATTACGATTCGTTGCTGCGCACATGATACCCACTATGAATTTGAAGTGACGAATACAGGTCCAACAATTGCCAATGTCGATATGATCTTTAAAAAAGGTTTTTCGACTAAAAGAGCAGAGCAGGGGAAAGTTCGAGGACAAGGCTTATTCATTGTGAAAGAGATTGTACATAAATATGATGGACGCATTGACATCCATTCCTCAAAATCATCTGTTACAACGGCGATTGTGCATATTCCAATCAAATAAAGGAGAATCTATAAATATGACATTTGAAGAAATATTACCGCATATCAAAGCAGGAGAAAAAGTCATTCGTGCAGGTTGGGGTGGCGCTGAGTTATATGTGAAATTGGTTGGGCAAAGTACATTTGATGGTGAAACATTAAATCCTTATTTCTTAATTAATGTACAGGGGGAAGGCTACACAATGTTCTCTCCAACGGTTTGCGATGTATTAGCGGAAGATTGGGTACTTGTAAAATAAGACAATGAAGTCTGTTCAGCCATTGGACAGACTTTTTTGATGAGGTGAACATAGATGAAGTTTGAAGAATATCAAAACAAGACCATTTTTGTGACAGGAGCAGCCTCTGGTATAGGACAGGCACAAGCACTCGCTTTTTTAGCAAATGGTGCACAAGTATTTGGCATGGACCGAGAAGAGCAAGGCTTACAATCATTACAGCAACAATACCCGCAGCGTTTTGCTTATTATGTAGGGAATGTCGCTTCATTAGCGGATGTCGAACAAGCAGTACAGCAGGCGATGGCAAACTTTCAGCACATTGATATTTTACTCAATACAGCAGGTATTTTAGATGGCTTTGCGAAAACACTGGAGACAGATGAGGCATTATGGAATCAAATTATGGATACGAATGTCAAAGGAACCTTTCTTGTAACGAATGCCATTTTGCCTTCCATGGTGGCACGTCAGGCAGGTGTTATTATTAATATGGCTTCCATTGCAGGGCTTGTTGCAGGTGGAGGTGGAGCAGCTTATACAGCTTCCAAACATGCCATTGTTGGCTATACGAAACAGTTAGATTTAGATTATTGTCGGGTAGGTATTCGTGCTAATGCGATTGCCCCAGGAGCTATTCAAACACCGATGAATCGAGCCGATTTTGTAGGCGATGGTGCAATGGCTAAATGGGTGGCTGATGAAACACCCGCAGGTCGCTGGGCACAACCAATAGAGGTAGCTAATTTAACACTTTATTTAGCGAGTCAAGCAGCTGATTATATACATGGAACTGTGATGCCAATTGATGGCGGTTGGTTGGCAAAATAGTCTTGTATAGCAGGAAGCTTTTTTGCTATAATGCTTGGGTAGGCATAGAAGGTCTACACTACGGCACTTCAGACAGGGCAATTTGCTCTCATCCTTTGGTCGTAGTTATTACTAAAATAGTGTGAAAGCTATTTTACAAAGGAGAATACAAGTGAATACATCGATTGTAAAAGAATCACCCCGTATTTCAGCAAGTGAGCTTGCGAAAACGGCATTGGTGGCTGCGCTTTATGTAGCTGTCACAGTCATCTTATCCGTTATTAGCTTTGGTGCAGTACAGCTACGATTATCGGAAATGTTCAACTATCTCGCTTTATATCATAAGCGTTATGTAGTAGCGGTTACAGCTGGCGTTGTACTGGCAAACTTTATGTCCCCTACTTGGCTATTAGATGTGCCAATTGGCGGTATCGCGACATTTTTGGTGCTATTACTTTGTCGCAGTATAACAAAAAATATGAAAAACGATATAGCGAAAATGATTGTTACAGCTTTGATTTTTGCATTTTCTATGTTTACTGTTGCAGGACAATTAACATTACTTTATGATCTACCGTTTTGGGCAACTTGGTTTACAGTTGGTGTTGGCGAATTGTTGTCTATGACAGTTGGCGGTGTGACGATTTATTTAGTAAAGAAAAAAATTGATTTTACGAAATAATAGATTAGAAAAACGCAAGTCTCTTTGGCAATAGAGGCTTGCGTTTTTTGTATGGAAGTTCGCCCGAAAACAGCTCGAATTCACCCGTTTCACGTTAAGAATTTTATGCTTGCTCTAGCTTAGCGATTGCTTGCTGTACTTGCTCATCTGTTAAGCCGTGTCTAACGATATAGCGATTGCGTTCATGCTTTGTGCATTCTATCGTACAGCCACCTAAATGTTTTGCTTCATTTTCTTCTGAGGTTAAAATCTGTTTGTTACATTCTGGGTTGGCACAGTTAATATAGCGTTCGCAAGGCGTGCCATCGAAATGGTCTTGTCCTACTACGATATGCTCAACTTGGTTAATCGGTACAGTTAAACGTTCATCGAATACATACATTTGCCCGTCCCATAGCTGGCCTTTTGCTTCAGGGTCTTTACTATAACTAGCAACACCACCGTGCAATTGCCCTACATTGTCAAAGCCTTCTCGTTTTAACCAACCAGAAAATTTTTCACATCGTATGCCACCTGTACAATAAGTTAAGACACGTTTTCCTTCAAACATTTCGCGATTTTCAAGCACCCATTGTGGTGTATCACGGAAATTCTTCACATCTGGGCGAATCGCTCCACGGAAATGCCCCACATCATATTCATACGTATTACGCACATCTAATACGACTGTATCGTCAAGCTGCATTTGCTCTAAAAATTGAGTCGGTGATAAATACTCACCTGTTATTTCATGGGGATTTATATCATCCTCTAAGCTTAAATTGACTAATTCAGGGCGTGGTCGGACATGCATTTTTTTAAATGTGTGACCCTCTGCCTCATCCATTTTGAAAACAATACCATCAAATCGTGGGTCGTTTTTCAGTAGGTCCATATAAGCGGCTGTTGCTTCAATTGTACCTGAAACAGTACCATTAATCCCTTCTGTCGCAACTAAAATACGTCCTTTCAGCTCAAGCTCCTTGCACTGCTGTAAATGCTGTTCAGCAAAGGCTGTTGGATCCTCGATTGTTGTGTAAAAATAATACAATAAAACTCTGTAATTCATCACGCATATTCCACCTTATTCGTGTTTGCAGGACACGTTTTTTTGAAACCAAGTATAAGCATATCAAAAAAAGCTTGTCTAAGCCAATCTCAATACTTTCGGGCAGAGAAAAAATGTTGCTCTAGTACGGTTAACGCTTGAGAGATAGCAGCTACATCTTGTGGAGATGCATGTTGTATGAACTGTAAAAACTGCTCTTCAATACAGCTAAATGCCTCATCCATCAGCTTTTGTCCAGTAGGTGTTAGGCGAATCACTTGCTTGCGTCGGTCCTCTGGGTCACCTATTTTGTCAATCAGCTTTTTCTCTTGTAATTTCCGTAATTCACGACTTGTATTTGGAAGGGACATATGCAGACAATCACTAATTTCCGTTGCTGTCACAGCTTGACTTACTTGAATATATTCTAAAATTTTATATTGTAGTGTGGTAATTTGATCGAGCTTTACATGTTGTGTTAACGTATGTGTCATTTCATGTAAAGTCGTAGTAAAAGCTACGAATTGCTGAAATAAATCATGTTTGTCCATATAATTTCACCTCTTACTTGTCAAGATACCAAACAACTTATCTAAAAACAATTATCATTTGACAACTATGTAAGTGAGCTGTATTATTTTGTTATCAAATGATAAGTAATGGAGGCGCTTGTATGAATACATTGATTGTGTATACGTATCCAAATCATCAAAGCTTAAACTATGCTTTTTTACAGCAAGTTATTAAAGGATGTCAAGAAAACCCAGCTATTGATAATATTCAAGTCCTTGATTTATATGAGGAGCAATTTGACCCGAGATTAGTGTTTCATGAGCAGAAGCGTCGTCGTGATATGTATCGTGACCCTCAAATGGAAAAATATCGTGAGCAACTGATATGGGCAGATAAAATTGTCTTCGTGTATCCGATTTGGTGGGGGAGACCGCCAGCGATGTTACTCGGTTATATTGACCAGCTATTTGCAGCCAATTTTGCTTATCGAGATAAAAAAGGCTTACTGCCTGAAGGATTATTGAAAGGAAAATCCGTTGTTTGTGTTTCCACGATGAAAGGTCCAACACATTATCCTTTACTATGGCTACACAATGCACATAAAATATTAATGAAAAGAGCCTTATTCAGTTTTGTAGGTATGAAGCGAGTGAAGTTTTTTGAATTCGGCTCGATGGAAAGTAATAAAGGAAAGCAGCAGAAAAAGCTTGAACATGTTTATCGATATTTTCAAAAAATCGCTTATTAATAAGGAAGGTTCGCATAAATGGATGAACAATTAACAGAGTGGATCATACGTTTTCAAAGGGATAAGGATATCGACGCACTTGCTCATTTAAAAGCTCATTGCGCTGATATGATTGAGCCTTTAATCATGGAATTTACGGAGAAATATGGTGAGGAGGCAGGGGAATATTTACGTTTAAAATGGGATAAACGCTTTTATTTTATTTTTACGAAGTATCAAGTAAATGTTGGCTTACCATTAGAAAGCTTTGTGCAAAACACGTATCGTTTTTATTTTATGGATATTTTAAAAAAAGTGGGCTATTCATAAAGAGAAATCCCTGCAAACACAGGGATTTCTAGATAATTAGTCATTTTTCAAGCCTTTGCCAAGACCTTTTAAGAAGTGAATGCCAAAATTCATAGCACGGTTAACATCTGGGTCTTTTAGTAGCTTAGCTAAGCGAAATATACTTATTTTTTCAGCTGTATCAACAGCTTTATTTGCTTCTACTAAACCTGTATTCACACTATCGATGAGTTTGGCTGTTGTCTCTGGATTCAATTCCGTTAAAGCCCCTGCAACGCCCATTAAATTATTAATAATATTTGTTACAGGTTTACGTGTCATTTGACCTAATGCAATATGGGCTACTTCTTCTTTCGCTTCTAATAACTTATTTGCCGCTTCTAAAGCACCAATATCATGTAATTCCGTCATTATCGTAAAAAGTTGATTGACAGTATCCTCATTTTCAGCAAGCAGCTGTTTTAAATTTTCCAGCTTTTGTTCTTTTAGCTGTTCTTCCGTGAATGTTTCTTTTTTTATTGTTGTAATAGGCTTCGCCATACAATCACTTCCCTTCGTTTGTAGTTGTTAAGTGAACATAGCCAGGACGGTTCCATTTGCGCGCTACTTCCACACCATTTTGTGGATGGCGTTGTTTATAGCGTGGATTTGTTCTAGGAAGTGGATTTTTCCCTTTTGCTTTTAACACTTCGACACGCACCTTTGTTTGCTTATAAGCAGGTGTAGAGGTATTAATGTCCTTAGCTGGTCCTGTTAGGAAGTTAATGGCTGACTCTTTGTTAACTGAATTCATTGGTAAAAATAGTTCATTGCCTTGTACACGGCTTGTGACAAGTGCATTCAATTTTAATGCACCATATGGCGATACTAAACGAAGTAGAGTGCCATCCTCAATGCCACGTTCTTTTGCTAATTCAGGTGATACTTCTACAAAAATTTCAGGAACTTTGGCTTGAATACCTTTTGATTTATTTGTTAAATTGCCTTCATGAAAATGCTCTAGCATACGTCCGTTATTAATAAGACAGTCATATTGTGCCTCATATTCAACAGGCGGAATCCAATCATCTAAAGCAAAACGAGCCTTTTGATCTGGGAAATTAAAGCCATCTTCATATAGTAAAGGTGTATCTTTACCATCTAGGCTACCCCAGCAGAAGCTACCCCAGCCTTCTAGTACATCATAATTTGCCTGTGCAAAAATAGGTGAAAGACTTGCCATTTCAGCAAAAATATCACTTGGATGACTATAATGCCAATCTGCTCCTAAACGCTGAGCAACTGTCTGTAATATTTCCCAATCGGCTTTTGATTCACCAAGCGTTGGTAATGCTTGATAAAGACGCTGTACACGACGCTCTGTATTCGTAAATGTTCCTTCTTTTTCAAGAGAAGGAGCTGCTGGTAAAATAACATCTGCATATTGTGCTGTACGGGATAAGAAGCAATCTTGCACAACAAAGAAATCTAATTGTGATAGCACTTGGTCTACATGATTGGCATTGCAATCGACAAGTGCCATATCTTCTCCGACTAAATACATAGCTTTCATTTTACCTTCCATAATTGCATCCAACATCGCCATATTTGTGCGACCTGGCTGTGAAGGGATTGTCACACCGTATGCTTGCTCAAATTTTGCACGTTCTTCATCGTTCGTAACTTTTTGATAGCCTGGTAATAGGTTTGGTAATGTCCCCATATCACAAGCTCCTTGCACATTGTTGTGACCACGAAGCGGGTAAGCACCAGCCCCTGAACGGCGATAGTTACCAGTCGCTAGCAATAGATTAGAAATGGCGGCAGATGTATAAGAGCCACCTGTATTTTGTGTGACACCCATACCCCAAAGGATACATGTACCATCTGCATCACGAATCATTTCAGCTACTTGTATTAATGTTTCTTTCGTAATGCCTGTTTGCTCTTCTGCATAATCCAATGTATATTTTTCAAGCACATGTTTGAAATCATCAAAGAAATTCACATTTTCTTGAATAAAGGCTTCATCATGCCAGCCTTGGTCAATGATATATTTGGTCACAGCCATTAACCATACTTGATCGGTTCCTTGCTTTGGACGCATGAAAATATCAGAGCGCTCTGCCATTTCATGTTTTCGAACATCTGCCACGATTAATTTTTGCCCGTGTAATTTATGTGCACGTTTGACACGCGTTGCTAAGACA
This sequence comes from Lysinibacillus piscis, assembly GCF_026012395.1. Lineage (GTDB taxonomy): Bacteria > Bacillota > Bacilli > Bacillales_A > Planococcaceae > Lysinibacillus > Lysinibacillus piscis. Next base: position 145,664 of record NZ_BRZA01000001.1, on the reverse strand, counting down.
GGATGCCCTTCCGCAGGGTTTGCCCCAACGATGATAACAAGACCTGCTTTGGCAATATCCTTAATCGTACCAGCATCACCACCAAGACCTACTGTACGTAACAAGCCATCCGTCGCAGGAGATTGGCAATAACGAGAACAATTGTCGACATCATTTGTTTGGAATAATTGACGTGCCATTTTTTGAATTAAATAATTTTCCTCATTCGTAATTTTAGAAGAAGAAATAAAGCCAACAGAGCCAGAACCGTATTCTTTATGAATACCTCCAAGTTTTGTAGCGATTAAATCAAGTGCTTCCTCCCATGATGCTTCAACAAATTCATCATTTTTACGAATCAATGGCTTTGTAATACGTTCCTCTGAGTTGACAAAATCCCAGCCGAATTTTCCTTTTACACAAGTCGAAATAGCATTAACAGGGCCATCAGAAGGTTGTACTTTCAAAATTTTACGTCCCTTTGTCCACACTTCAAATGAACAGCCGACACCACAGAATGTACATACCGTTTTTGTTTTCTTTGTTCGCTTACTACGCATAGCTGCTTCAACTTCAGAAACAGCAAAAATACCACTATAGCCAGGCTCTACCTCTTTAATTAAATGGATCATTGGATCTAGCATATCTTGTTTTAGCCCTGTCATAAAGCCAGCTTCTCCAAGCATGGATTTTTCCATTAAGGCATTACATGGACACACTGTGACACATTGCCCACAGCTAACACAAGAGGAATCGTTAATGGCAACACCTGTATCCCAAATAACACGTGGTCGGTCTGCTTCCCAGTCGAGCGATAATGTTTCATTGACTTGTAGGCTTTGACAAACCTCTACACATTGACCGCAAGCGATACACTGGTTCGGGTCATAGCGATAAAATGGGTGGGACATATCGACCTCACACGCTGGTACTTTCGGCTTGTAAGGATATTTTTGATGCTCAATTTCCATTAGCTCTGCTGTATTATGCAATGTACAGTTGCCATTGTTATTGTCACACACTGTACAGTACAGTAAATGGTTCTCCAGTAAACGATCCATCGCCTCTGTTTGAGCAGCTTTGGCTCGATCAGAGGTAAGCTGGATATTCATACCATCCACCGCTTTTGTTGAACAAGAACGCACCAGTTGACCATTCACTTCCACAATGCATGTATCACAAGTTTCAATCGGATCAACCGCTGGTACATGACAAATTTGTGGGTGGGCAATGCCGTTTTGATTAATGGTATCGAGAATCGTAGCTCCCTCTGCTACACCATACGATACACCGTTAATAGTAATTGTAGTCATAAGAATTCCCCCTCCAAAAAATATGACGAATACAAAAAATCCACCACGAAACGACACGCTATTTGCATGTTAGTCATTCATGGTGGATAAAATCTTTAGCAGGACTTGCTAGAGATTCAATCTACTTGTCATTTAATTGCATAATAACATTTGAACATTCCAATTCATAAATATCCCAATGCCATTATATTTATTTTTATTATAGCCTCCTCATGACAAATGGACAATCCTTTTATTGTCATTTAGTGAATCTTTTTTATGTAAAAGTGTAGTGCAATGTAGCATCAAGTACAACAAATATTTTTTGTGTGAAAGTGATAAATGAACAAAAATCGTATGAACCATTTTGTTGTTCAACTGTGTATAATGATGTCGAAACATGATAGATGGTGAAATGTTTTTCTCTTTAAATTTTTTTCAAGTTGCTATATGATTAACAAACTATAAGGGTAATGACAGTTTAATTACGTTGGGAGCATGGATACTATGTCTAAAAAAGTGCATGAATTTAATGACATTATACGAAAACTACGCAAAGAATTATTTGGAAAAGGACCAGAGCGTATTCATACGGTTTTTGTAGAAAATATGGCTGTGTCCACTTTATACGGTAATATGACGCCGACAGAGAGATTTATCGCAAGCACGCCAGAGGGTTTACAAATTGTTCGTGCTGCACGTACAAGGATGATTCAGGAATTGTATACAAAAGAGCCACCAGCAGGTATGGAGGAATTAATCGGATCAAAGCTACTGCATTTATTTTCGGATATTAAAATTGAAGAGGATGTGGCGATTTCGGTATTTATTTTTGAAGACATTATTAGTGAATAGAGGCGAAGCTTGATGGAAAAAGCAGTCGTACGCAAAATTTTTCGTGTTGAGCATCATCAAATGACTGAAATAGAGGATACAATTGTCACAGAATACGCAGTGACGGTGAAGATTAATGGACAAGAATTTGTGACGATGGTTTGTACACCAGAGTATGTGGAGGATATGGTGGTGGGCTATTTAACATCAGAGCGTATTATACGAGGGTTCGATGATATTGAAGATATTTGGTATCAGGAGCAAGAGGGTTTTGTGCATATTACTACAAAGCATGTAAATCCGTATTCTCAACAAATTCAAAATAAGCGCTACATTACTTCGTGTTGTGGGATGAGTCGTCAAGGCTTTGTCTTTGCTAATGATGCGCTAACAGCTAAAACTATGCAGGGTAGTCATGTACAAATAACAACGGATGATTGTTTTCGTCTTATACAAGAAATGCAGGATGCTGCAGTAATGTTCAAACAAACAGGTGGTGTGCATAATGCCACATTATGTCAGGTAGACGATGTTGTCGTAAGTCGTATGGATATTGGACGTCATAATGCATTGGATAAAATTTACGGCTATTGTTTGCGTAATAATATTCGTATGCAGGACAAAATCATTGTATTTAGTGGACGTATTTCCTCGGAAATATTATTAAAAGTATCTAAAATTGGCTGTGCGATTGTTTTATCGAAATCAGCACCAACAGACTTAGCTTTACAATTAGCAGAGCAGCTAGGTATTACAACAGTGGGCTTTATTCGCCACAATACATTGAATATTTATACACATCCTGAACGTATTCAATTACCCAAAAATGAGGGAGGGATTCTTGGTGAATGATTTACGAGATCAGCTACAAAGACCGTTGCGAGATTTAAGAATATCTGTCACAGATCGCTGTAACTTTCGCTGTCAATATTGTATGCCAGCAGAGCTATTTGGAGCAGATTATGCCTTTTTGCCCTCTGATAAAATTTTGAGCTTCGAGGAAATTGAGCGCTTAGTGAAAGTTTTCGTGTCCTTAGGTGTTAAAAAAATTCGAATTACAGGTGGGGAACCATTGCTACGTCGGGATTTACCTGTGTTAGTTGAGCGTATTCATCACATTGAGGGGGTAGAGGATATTGCATTGACAACAAATGGCACTTTATTAAAAAAATATGCACAAGATTTAGCAAAGGCAGGTTTATCAAGGGTATCTGTTAGTCTTGATTCATTAGATGAACAGCGTTTTGCAGTGATGAATGGTCATCGTGGAAAGGTCGCAACGGTGCTAGAGGGTATTGAAAAAGCTGCAGAGGCGGGCTTACTCGTAAAAATTAATATGGTTGTACAAAAAGGAAAAAATGAGCAAGACATTGTGGAGATGGCTCGATTTTTTCAAGAAAAACAGCATATTTTGCGCTATATCGAATATATGGATGTTGGTAATTCCAATGGCTGGCGTCTAGATGATGTTGTATCGAAGAAGGAAATTCTTGAGCAAGTACAGCAAATTGCTCCCTTAGTGCCTGCTGTGCCACATTATACGGGAGAGGTGGCAACACGCTATCAATATGCGGATGGACAAGGTGAAATTGGCATTATTTCCTCTGTTACAGATTCTTTTTGTGCGACTTGTTCACGTGCACGTATTTCAGCAGAGGGGAAATTGTATACTTGTTTATTTGCCACAGAGGGCACAAATTTACGAGATTGGTTGCGTGCAGACATAGATGATGCCACGATAGCAAAGCGTATTGCGGCTGTTTGGCAGCAGCGTACAGACCGTTATTCAGATGAACGTAATGAACAAACAATGGCAAAAAGACAACAGGCTAAAATTGAAATGTCACATATCGGTGGTTAACAAAAAAATCGGCAAAATAATGCCGAATTTTTTTGTTTATTCACGTGTGAATGTACCGCTTTTGCCACCTGTTTTTCGTACAAGATAGGTTTCTTTAATGGTCATGGATTTATCGATTGCTTTACACATATCGTAAAAGGTTAGTGCTGCAACAGAGACGGCTGTTAGTGCTTCCATTTCAACACCTGTTTTTCCACCGCATGAAACGGTTGCTTCAATGTGTAGCTCATAGCCCACTGTTGCTTTGGTATAGTTGAACTGGAAATCCACGCCTTGTAGCATAATTGGGTGACACATCGGAATAATATCCGCTGTTTTTTTAGCACCCATAATGCCAGCAATTTGTGCTACTTGTGTGGGGTCACCTTTTTTAATGCCGCCTTGTTGGATGGCTTCATACACTGCGTCTGATAACGTAACGGTACTATGGGCAATCGCTGTACGTTTTGTAACATCTTTTGCAGAAATATCGACCATTTTTGGACGACCTTCTTCGTTCCAATGGGTAAAATTATTCATGATAGGACTCCTTTGTATATGCTGCTGACCAATCTTGCTGTGTATTAATATTGGTAAAGAGCTTATTATTTTCTTCAAATGGTATATAACATACACGAAGCTGTGCTAATAAAGCTTGCATACTGCGTCTATTTTGTAGCACTAGTTGTGTAGCGATAGGCAAGGCACTACGTCGATACAAAGCGGCAAGAGGCTGCAATTTATCAGCTTGTTGCGGTACAATGGCATCATAGCGTTCATCAATAAATGCTAGCATTGTTTGAACAAATTGTGCATGTATGAGTGGCATATCGCTCGCTAATACAAAAAACCATTCAACAGTAGGAAAATGGTTCATAATCGTATGTAAAGCAAAGAGAGGCCCTTGATGCGGCTGTTCTTCAATTATCCATTGTACGTCATTTTCTAGAAATTGCGATTGTAAACTAGCATTTGTCGCAATAATGATTGGCTGTAGTTGATTTTTTTGTAAAGCTATGAGACTGTGCTTATAGAGAGGCTGACCTGCAAATGGTTCAAACATTTTCGGCTGACCATACCGAGAGGATTGCCCGCCTGCTAATACGACACCAGCAATGTTCATAGACGATGTAGCTCACCGACAAAATGCTGTACAGTAGGTAGAATCAGCTTGGTCATAGCAAGATGGACAGCATTTGTAGAGCCTGGTAGTACATAAATGGCTGTTTGCTGGCGACTACCTGCTGTGGCACGGCTAAACATCGCTTTGGGTCCGATTTCTTTATAACTAAGTGCACGAAACAGTTCGCCAAAGCCCATCATTTCTTTCTCCAAAAGAGGGACAATGGTATCATATGTTTGATCTCTTGGTGTAAAGCCAGTGCCACCTGTGATAATAATGGCTTGGACAGTTGCATCATCACACCAATTTTGAACGATTTGTGAAATGGCAACAGGTTCGTCGGGCACAATTTGATAGTCTGCTAATGTAAATGAGGCGTCCGTCAGCAGTGATTGAATACGCTGGCCACTGCTATCATCTGCTTTTGTACGTGTGTCACTCACTGTTAAAATAGCCGCTTGGACGGGTAATTGTTGATGTGTGGGATGCGTCATAAAAAGCCCTCCTTTATTTTCATTCATTTAAAACTATAACATGAAAGGTAAAATAGTATGGAAAATAGATATTCTAGACAGCAATTATTTCGCTCAATTGGTCAACAAGGACAGCAGCAACTTCAAGAAAAACATGTATTGATTGTTGGAGTGGGTGCATTAGGTAGTGCAAGTGCAGAAGCGCTAGTACGAGCAGGTGTTGGTAAATTAACACTCGTAGACCGTGATTATGTGGAATGGAGCAATTTGCAAAGACAGCAATTATATACAGAGCAAGATGCCAAAATGCAAGTGCCGAAAGTGATTGCGGCGAAAGAACGATTACAATGTATTAATACCGAGGTAGAGATTGATGTACATATTTTGGATGCTTATACAGAGCAATTTGCCTCATTGCTTGTCGGAATAGACGTCATTATCGATGCGACGGATAATTTCGATATTCGCTTTTTTATCAATGATTTAGCACAGCAACATCGAATTCCATGGATTTATGGCTCATGTGTGGGTAGCTATGGCTCGACCTATACAATACTACCAGGGACAACACCTTGTTTACAATGCTTGCTGACAGCGATACCAAATTCGGGCATGACCTGTGATACGGTAGGGATTATTAGCCCAGTAGTGCAAGTTGTAGCTGCTTATCAAGTTGCTGAAGTATTGAAGCTATTAGTAGGAGATCAAGCAGCTTTACGAAAAAGTTATTTAACATTCGATGTATGGCAAAATCAGCATTATGAAATCAATGTGGAGAAAATGCGTAACCCACAATGTCCATCCTGTGGTACAAGTCCGACGTATCCTTATTTAGCCTATGAAAATCAAACAAAGCTCGATGTATTATGTGGGCGTGATGCCATCCAGCTTCGTCCTGCACAGCCGATTGACTACGATTTGGAGCAACTGGCACAGCAACTTCGCCCCTATGGTGATATTCAGCACAATCCATATTTGCTCTCTTGTCAGGCAATGGACTATCGCATAGTTATTTTCCGAGATGGACGAGTAGTCATTCATGGTGTTCAAGATGTACAGCAGGCGAAAACAATTTATTATCGTTTATTAGGATAAGGAGTGTTGTCTATGTTAGAGAAAAGAAACCCAATTGCTGTTGGAGAAGCGGTGCAACGCGTGATGGCATATGCCTTTAGCGCTAAAACAGAAAGGGTAGCATTGCAGGAGGCGTATGGACGTTTTTTAGCAGAGGATATTGCAGCCGACCAGGACGTGCCTGCTTTTGACCGCTCTCCCTATGATGGCTATGCGATTCGCTCTATAGATAGTGCGACAGCAAGTGCCGAGCAGCCTGTAACATTTAAAGTAGTAGGCGAAATCGGTGCAGGCTATACGTACGATGAGATGGTGGAGGAGCAACAGGCGGTACGTATTATGACAGGTGCCATGATTCCACAAGGTTGCGATGCAGTCGTTATGTTAGAATTAACACAGATGTTTGAAATAGATGATCAGGCCTATATGTCGATAAAACGCTCGTTTGAAGCAGGAACTAATATTTCCTATAAGGGAGAAGATGTACAAAAAGGTGCTATTCTTCTTGAAAAAGGGCAATATATTAATCCTGGTGTTGTGGCATTATTGGCTACGTTCGGCTATGAGCAAGTGCCTGTTGTTCGCAAACCCATTGTTGGTGTGATTGCGACGGGCAGTGAATTGTTAGAGCCTAACGAACCTTTGCAGCCTGGAAAAATTCGCAATAGCAATGCTTATATGATAATGGCACAAATTGAGCGTGCAGGCGCAACAGCTAAATACTTTGGTAAATTGAGTGATGACTTGGATATTTGCATTCAAGCTGTTAAACAAGCACTCCAGCAAGTGGATATATTGATTACAACAGGCGGGGTATCAGTAGGAGATTATGATTATTTGCCAGCCATTTATGAAGCGATTGGGGCAGAAGTGTTGTTCAATAAAGTAGCAATGCGACCAGGCAGTGTGACAACAGTGGCGGCACGTAATGGTCAATTGTTATTTGGTTTATCAGGTAATCCATCTGCTTGTTATGTGGGCTTTGAGCTATTTACACGTCCTATTATCCGAACAGCTGGCCATCATCCACAACCTCATTTGCGGAGAGAGCAAGCAATTTTAGGAGCAGATTTTAAAAAGCCAAATCCATTTACCCGTTTTGTGCGTGCTACTGTTTTTTATGAAAACGGTCAATTAGTCGCTGTTCCTTCTGGCTTTGATAAATCAAGTGCTGTGTCTTCATTAGGTGGGGCCAATGCACTGATTGTGTTACCAGGAGGGTCACGTGGCTATGAAAAAGGTAGGCAAGTCGTAGTTTTATTAGTAGAGGATATGCAAGGAAGTGAATGGCCTTGGGACAAAATCGAAAAATCCTACAAATTGTAGGCTATCAAAACAGTGGTAAAACAACGCTTGTCGAGCAGCTTATTGTGCAGGCCACACAAGAAGGCTTACGTGTGGGAACAATCAAGCATCATGGGCATGGAGGAATACCAGCCACAGACAGCACAAAAGATAGTGCCCGCCATGAGCAGGCTGGTGCTAGTGTAACGGCGGTAGAGGGAGCAGGTACTTTGCGTCTAAGCATTCAGCAGGAGCATTGGGAGCTAGCAGATATCATAGCGATTTACAAGGATTTTCCTTTAGATATATTGTTAATAGAAGGCTATAAACAAGAGCATTATCTGAAGGTGGTACTATTACGAACAATAGCAGACCAAGTCTTATTACAGCAAGTATCCAATATTCTATGTGTGCTCTATTGGCCTACATATCCATTAGAGCAGCCACTACCCTATCCAGCTTTTTCAATCCATGAACAAGCGCAATATCTCGATTTTTTAATGACAGAAATGAGGATAAAATCATGAATACAGCATTCTTTGAAATTATAGACAAACCAATTGATGTAGAAGAGGTACGACAAAAAGTGGTTAGCCGTAACGCAGGGGCGATTACCGTTTTTATTGGCACAGTACGAGAAATGACGAATGGCAAAAAAACATTGCATTTGGAATATCAAGCCTACATCCCAATGGCGATTAAAATGTTTGAGCAAATTGCCAAAGAAATAAAGGAGCGCTGGTCAGACGCACAGGTAGCGATTACACATCGAATCGGTCATTTAACCATTTCAGATATTGCGGTGGTTATTGCAGTATCCTCTCCACATCGAAAAATAGCGTATGAGGCAAATGAATATGTGATTGATCGTATTAAACAAATAGTGCCGATTTGGAAAAAGGAATGTTGGGAAGATGGTACAGAATGGATAGGGGACCAATTAGAAAATGTCCCTTACCCAGCAGGTGCAGCATCAATGAATGAGGAGGACTAAGGGTTATGGAGATTTTATTGTTTGCACATTTACAAGAAGCAATTGGGCAGCCGAAAATAACAGTTGATTTGCCTGCATGTACAGTTGGAGAATTAAAGGCATGGATGGCGAGCCATTACCCAAACGTTGCTGTTCAGCAGGTGATGGTGGCGGTAAATGAGGAATTTGCAACAGATGCGACAGTTATTGAGCAAGAAGATACAATTGCTTTTATTCCGCCGATTAGTGGTGGATAAAAAAGATGAGGCTGGTACTGGTATTATCCCCTTTAAGTAGACAATATTGAAGGTTGAAAACGAAATGGGGGTCGCATTAATGACCGTAAATTTACGAAAATACATGGTCAACAAACAAAAATATATAAAATGTAATGGTGGAGAAAGGAGAATTTGAGCGAACTTAAATTCTCCTTTCTATTTATGCTGAGCTAGTTTTGTCCCAGCTTCTTTATTTTTTTGGTAATGTGAAAAAGCCACTATCTGTAAAAGTGTAATGTTGAGATTCTTTGATGCATTCAAAAGAATAGAAAATAGAATCATTATCAGCAAATTCTACAAAAAAATTTACATTATCGAAATTGAGTAATAAATCACTAAGTTGTTTGGCGTTTTTAAAGTCTATTTTCGCCTTAAACGTCTCAATTGTTTTTTCTAATGATTTTCTTAAATTAGCTTTATGTTCTTCAGTAACCTTTACCTTTCTACCATTGATTCTTTGAAAGCATTTTTGTGGACCGTCTAATAATGCTTCAATTTCACTCTGGGTTAAATTACGTGTAGACTGCAATGAATTAACCTCCTTAGATACTTGTTTACTTTATATTAACAAGTATTGCTCTATTTTAAAAAATAAATGTGTAGGTATGTAAATATGTTCACCATGAAGCTGCTCTTTTTATCAATAGGTTTATTTTAGTATTTTAATTTCTATATGCATCTATTGTGTATTTATTGTTTTCCTCTTTAATTGTTATTTCAAGTTCAACATTTGCTTCTAAGTTAGCTTGACCAAAAAATATAAGAATTTTGTTATTGTCTAAATGATAACCTCTATATTCAAGTTTACTGTAATCAGCTTTTAAAAATCCCGATTCAGAGTTGTTTTCATCTATGAATATTTGTTTATCACGATTAATTTTTATTTTCGGATTTATATTTTTTTCTAAGTATTCATAGTCTAGATTATTCATTGCATCTATGAATTTTAATGAAGTATTTATTGCTTCTCTAAATTGGTCATTTGTTATGTTTTCTATGTTATTGATTTTTTCTTTCAAAGCATTGTTTTCTTCTTTTAGATTATTATTTTCTTCTTCTAAATTTGTTATTTTCTTTTCGAAGTCAGTATTTTTGCTTGTTTTATTAACATTGTTATTTGCACATCCATATAGTAGTAAAAATAATATTAAAAAAAACGAAAATTTTCTCATCATGAACCTCCTTTAGATTTATTTTGTGTAAATATTCTATAATAAATAGAGAAGACCGAGCTATCTAGGAGCACTTCACAATAGTTTCTTAAATCGTTCGGCTTTTGACTAGCTAGAATACTTTTGTCCTAGTCTCCTTTTTTAGGAGGATTGAATAAAATGCACAGCTAACAGCATTAAAAAGGAAATACCGACCATACAAATAACCCATGCCCAAGCAAGCGACATATTGCCTGCATCAATCGCCATATAAATGGCAAGTGGCGCAGTTTGTGTTTTCCCTGGAATATTGCCTGCAAACATTAAAGTTGCGCCGAATTCCCCTAATGCACGGGCAAAGCTTAAAATGCCACCTGCGATAATGGCCTTGAGTGCAAGCGGTATGGAGATGAAACGAAAAACTTGCCACTCATTGGCCCCGTCTACACGTGCTGCCTGTTCAATATCGGACTCAACAGAGGAAAAGCCAAGTTTAGCAGATTGGTACATTAAAGGAAAAGCTACGACTGTTGAGGCGATAACGGCTGCCCACCATGTAAACATGATTGGCTGATTGAATAGTGCCGTAAGCCAGTGACCAAATACGCTGTTTTTGCCAAAAATAATAATAAGTAAAAAGCCGATGACAGTAGGTGGTAAGACCAATGGCAATAAAAGGAGGGTCTCAATCAATAACTTGCCTCTAAATGTGTGGCGAGACATCGATTTTCCTAAGAGTACTCCTGTCAGTAATGCCATCATGCCTGCTACGAAGGCGACTTCCACGGATAGAATAAGAGGCGACCAAAAATAACTATTCATACATTATTGTACAGCTTGGAAGCCATACTTTTCGAATGTTTTTAATGCTTCCTCACTTTGTAAATATTGATAGAACGCTTCTGCCTCTGCTGTATGCTTGCTATCTTTCAGTATCCCCACAGGATAAATAATCGGGGCATGTGTATCTGCTGGAGCAGTCGCAATAACAGTTACCTTGTCTGAAATAAGAGCATCTGTTTTATAGACTAAACCAGCCTCCACGTTTCCTGTTTCTGTATATGTTAGTACTTGACGAACATCTTTTGTATAAACAACTTTCGCTTCGAGGTCATTCCATAGCCCCATATTTTTTAAAGATTCCACCCCATACTGACCAGCAGGCACTGTTTCAGGTGTACCCAGTGCAATATGCTGGGCTTGCTTTAAATCCTTAAAGGACTGAATGTTTTGCTCGTTGCCTGCTGGTACAACTAACACTAATTCATTTGCCAACAGCTTTGTTCCCTGCTTTTCATCGATTAAACCTTTATCCACAAGCTCATTAAATTTATTTTCTGCGGCTGAAAAAAATAAATCGACAGGTGCGCCTTGAATAATTTGCTGTTGTAATGCACCAGAACCACCGAAATTATAAGTAATTTTGATAGTTGCATGTTCTTTTTCATAGCTTGCCTTTAACGCTTCTAATGACTCTTGTAAGCTAGCGGCTGCGGAAATCGTTAATTCAACGGATTTCGTTTCCTTTACTGGCGAATCACTGCTCGGACTACTACAGCCTACGATAAGAATGGCAAGTATAAATAAGGCAATAAAACGATACATATTTTTCATATTCAAAGGCTCCTTTTATAACAAGATATAACCAATTATAATTAGTTATATCTAAAAAGAAAATAACTCTTTTGTTAACTAAATATGTATATTTAAAAAATGTGACAAATAGGTTACGATGATTGAATAGAAATAAGGGGAGGTAGCTTTATGTCACAACAACAGTCTTATACCATTGAAGAAGTGGCACAATTATTAAAGGTATCGAAGCTGACGATTTACGATTTAGTGAAAAAAGGAGCTTTACCCGTTTTTCGTGTAGGGCGACAAATGCGTGTAGATTATGCCGATTTACAATTATATATACAGCAACGTAAAACAGGGGCAAGTCTAGTTGTGCCTACCTCCATAGCACCTCATGTACAGCCAACAAGCAATATCATTATTAGTGGACAGGATATTGTGTTAGATATATTAGGGAAATATATTGAGAAAAAGCAAACATATAAAGTATTACGCTCACATGAAGGTAGTTTTAATGGTGTGATGGCACTATACAATGGGTCATGTGATATTGCGAGCTTGCATATGTATGATGGTGACACAAGGGAGTACAATGTGCCTTATTTGAAACGAATTTTTGTAAGCCATGCATATATTGTCATTCGTTTAGTAGCACGCCAAGCAGGCTTTTATGTGCAGAAGGGCAATCCATTGCAAATCCATTCATTTGCGGATTTTCATGCGAAGGAGCTTCAATTGATTAACCGTGAAAAAGGGTCGGGTGCTCGTACATTACTAGATGAGCAACTACGCATACAAGGGCTATCACCAGCAACGATTATAGGGTATAACAATGAAGAAAAGAGCCATATTGATGTTGCATCTATTGTGGCAAAAGGTGATGCAGATGTTGGGATAGGCATTGAAAAGGTAGCGAAACTATTAGAAGTAGATTTTGTTCCTTTGATGAAGGAGTACTATGATATTGTCCTTTTGAAAACATCTGACAATGAGCACTTAATCCGTGTAGTGAAAGATAGTTTAACTTCAACCGATTTCCAAGCAGAGATAGCCGCACTTGGAGGATACGATATAACAGAAACGGGTCAAGTAATTTACGAAACATTGTTTTAACTCATATAGTATAAAAGGCAGCAATGTTGCGCTATAACAACATTGCTGCCTTTTATGATTATTTTCGATACCTTCTATTTGGTTGTCTATTCATTAGGTTATTTTTTGTGGCCGGAAAGTGAGGTGCTTTGACTGTATTTCTTTGGATAATCTCACTTTTAGGTTGTGTGGCTGTGTTAATTTTGACATTGTCTACGGAAGGGTCAGTAGCTGTATGTGAGTGCTCTTTTGTGACCTGCTCGATGTTAGCGTGTGGCTGTTGGATAGGATGAACATCTTTAATAACAAGGATAGGACGCATCATATCATGGTCTTCATGCTCTAAAAAATGACAATGCCACATATAATGCCCCACATGATCTTTCCAATGCATAATAATTTTGGTGACTTTTTCTGCATCTGCTTTGACAGTATCCTTCCAACCACGTTCATAGTCATGTGGCTCTTCTGGTGGCCCTGTATAAACCAATGTCCCTTCATTTTGATAAAGCTCCACATCAAATGGACGCCGCTCCAAAATTTTAAATTGTACTAAATGGAGATGAATTGGATGAATAAAGGGCGTTGTATTAATGAAGCTCCATATTTCGATACTATCGAGGGCAGGTTTTTCAGTTGCGGGGTCATGGTACATGCGATTGTCTAATAAAAGCATTGGTCTACCAAAAGTATCGGTGGAGGCTGTTAACGAAAGTTGACGTTCGATATGGGCATGGTGTGGGTGTAAATCCATTGACATCGCAAGTTGTGCTGGTATGTCACTCGTATCCTCACATTGCAAAGGTAATTGTACTTTAAATTGCATAATGACTTTTGTATGCTCATCACTGAAATCAGTATCGTCGTTACATAAAGTAATCGTTTGTCCCTGCCACATTGAAAAATCAATGATGATATCTGTACGCTCAGCTGGTAATAATGTCACGGATAGGATACTTTGTGGCGCTGTTAACAAGCCACCATCTGTCCCAAGCTGAGTCATTGGCGCATCATTAGATAGGCGAATGATATAGCCTCGTCGATTGGAGCCGTTCAGAAGGCGGAAGCGATATTTGCGAGGCTCGACACATAAATAAGGCCAAACTTTACCATTGACAACAATCGTGTTACCAACAAACCCAGGTGTGATCGAAGGATATACAGGAACAGGGAATGGTGGTTCGGCTGGATAAAATAATGAGCCATCCTCATTGAATGACTTATCTTGAATAAGCAGTGGGTATTCATATTCACCACAAGGTAAATTCGCTCGTTCTTCCAATGTATCACGCAGCAAATAAAAGCCTGCTAATCCCGCATAGACATTTAAGCGAGTTAAGGCCATTGCATGATCGTGATACCACATTGTTGTTCCAGGCTGATGGTTTGTATATTCATGTATCTCTCTACTAAATTTTGGCCCTATATGGGTATAATCTCTCGTATACCATGCTTCAGGATGACCGTCACTTTCCCAATCAACTTTGGCACCATGTAAATGCGTAACTGTGCGTACCTCTTGTGAATCATTGGCAGCATGCAAGGTGACATCAACAGGTAAAAAATGCTTGCTTGGCAATTGGTTTTTATATTTAACATAAATGGTTTTATCCTTTGTAGCTTCAATGGTTGGTCCAGGGTAAAGACCATTATAGCCCCAAATAGTGGATGGTGGAAAATCTTTATGGAAACAATGCTCTGCCTCTAGCATTTGCAATTCATAATATTCGTTGCGTTGATAGCTGCGATTATATTTTGGTTTTGCCACGACTGGCTTAGGTAGTTCGTCTACAAACTTAGGGATAGTAGCCGGTTCTGAGGGATTGACATTGGTATTCACATCATCACTTCCTCTATAAATAATTCACTATAGTAATATATGAATAAAAACACAGACGAATAGGGGCAAAAATAACGAAAAATGTGCTACTATATAAAAAATGTCGAAAATATAAGAATGGTGTTGGATAGCGATAAATAAAAAATGTGTTTCTAAATCAATTATTTTTGGACATATATGAAAAGTGGTGAAACATTTGGAACAGACATTGGCGGAGCTACAGAAAACAATTGTAGAAATGAGAATACAGGGGCGTTTAACAGAGGCATTACGACTTGCCAAGCAGGGATTACTAGTAGCACATGAACTGGAAAGCCACACAGATGTATTGGACTTATACCATCATAATATATTAATTCATTACGCACTTGGTGATATAGCAGATGTTATGGGCATTATTCATGAATATGGCGAATATTGTCGAACATACGGTATAGCAAAAGATTTTATGCATTATTATTTAATTATGGCATTAATTTATGATTTAGTTGGTATTAAAGAAAAGACAATCGAAATGACGGCACAATCCATTAAATATGCCTATGAGTTAAATGATGTCATGATGCTTGTCCGTTGCTACAACAATTTATGCTATTTAGAGGTAGAGAATGGATCGTTAGAAGAAGCACGTAAAGCAGGTCTACTAGCAAGAGAATATAATAAAGAGCTATATAAACAATCACCACAAATCGCTAAATTGCACCATATTCAAATTAATAATAATTTGGCAGATGTCTATATATTAGAAGAAGATTATGCAAGTGGACAGGCATTGTTAGAAGATACATTACAGTCAGACATTATTCAACACCATCAACGAGAAGCAGGCATCGCATTATTTGGCTATGGGTTGCTGTACGAAAAGCAACAAAAATTAGAGGCAGCAGTATCTTACTATAAAAAAGCGATACAAGTGGCACAAACCTATGGTGATGATACCACGCAAAAGAAAGTGATGCGTATGTTATTGAATGTTCTGTATCAATTAAATTGGCGAGATGAGATTTTTGATGTGCAGCGTGCCTATATTGAGTTGACAGATCAAATGGATGCCAATAGCTTATTACAGCAAGTGATGAATTTGGAATTCAATTTGCAAAAGGTAAATTTAGAGAAAAAAGCATTGTATGATCCATTAACAGGTGTATTGAATCGTTACTTTATTCAACAGGAGATGGATGCATGGTTAAAAACAGTGCAGGATAGCAAGCAATATGTGGCTGTAGCTGTACTTGATTTAGATAAATTTAAGAACTTCAACGATCAGTATGGGCATTTATTAGGAGATCAGGTATTGCAAATTTTTGCAAAGGGTTTGCAAGATTTTCTACAGGAAGAGGATGTCCATATCATTCGCTACGGTGGAGATGAATTTATTGTTTGCTTATGTCATCAGGATAAACACTATATCAAATCACTCGCTGATCAATTACATGCGTATTTGCTCACTTTAGCATTTACACAAGAAGGAACACACTATATGT
This sequence comes from Lysinibacillus piscis, assembly GCF_026012395.1. Classification (GTDB taxonomy): domain Bacteria; phylum Bacillota; class Bacilli; order Bacillales_A; family Planococcaceae; genus Lysinibacillus; species Lysinibacillus piscis. The sequence goes on along the minus strand of NZ_BRZA01000001.1, from coordinate 129,369 downwards.
TGAAAGTGAGTATGGGCATCTGTATTAACGATCAACGTAATTATGAATATCGAGCATTATTTGAACAGGCGGATGGCTGTCTTTATCAGGCAAAAAATAATGGGCGTGGAAGATATGTTATTTTAGAACTTTAATCACTCATTTTGCGTCTTAAAACAAAGAAATTAAGACAGCATGGCAACGTAAATTTGTTGTATAATATGCTAGTATGAGGAAAGAAAGCAGGTTGGCAAAAATGAACAAAGCTAGGAAAAGAGATTACTGTCCATATTGTAGGGTGGTCAGATGAAAAATTGGCTCATTTTCATTTCCGTTTTTATCGTTTCATTGTCACTTGTTATTAGTATTTTAGTACTTTGGAAAGCCGAGGCTCCGTTCCGTTCCATTGAACAACAGGCTGAACAATTAGCGCTAGATGCGAAAACGTTGGCGATTGTGACGGAGTCCTACACATATAATGGTAAACATTCGTATGTTACTGTATTCGGAGTAGACGAATATGGTGATAAAAAAGCTGTCTTTGTCCCAACGAATCTGGAAGAGGATTCAATACAGGAAGTGTTTTTAAAAGATGGTATTACGGAAAAGCAAGCATTATCGGTTTTTAAACAAGAGGGCAATGTGCAAAAAGTGCTTCATATGAAATTAGGCTATGAGGAGCCAGGCGCTGTTTGGGAAATTACATACCTCAACGCCCACGATAAGCTCAACTATGTCTATGTTTTATTTGAAGATGGCGACTGGTGGAAGCGCATGACGAATTTATAAGAGGAGCAGAAGCGTGTATGAAAAAATTATTAGCAAACCGTGTAAAAACTTTAACACCATCTTCAACATTAGCCATTACGGCAAAGGCAAAAGAATTAAAAGAGCAAGGTATTGATGTGGTTGGTCTAGGTGCAGGTGAACCTGACTTTAATACACCACAAAACATATTGAATGCAGCGATTGACTCGATGGAAAAAGGGTTCACAAAATATACACCTGCTGGCGGGCTTCCTGTATTAAAGAAAGCCATTATTGATAAATTACAGCGTGATAATCATCTAACATATCAAGCAAATGAAATCATTGTAGGTGTAGGGGCAAAGCATATCCTTTACACATTATTCCAAGTGATTTTAAATGAGGGCGATGAAGTCATCATCCCAATTCCATACTGGGTATCTTATCCTGAGCAAGTAAAATTAGCTGGCGGTGTACCTGTGTATGTAGAAGGCACACGTGAGCAAAACTATAAAATTACAGCCGCACAATTGCGAGAAGCGGTAACAGAAAAAACAAAAGCGGTTATTATTAACTCACCAAGCAATCCATCTGGTATGATTTACTCTCGTGAGGAGCTGGCTGAACTAGCCGCTGTAGCGGAAGAAAAAGATATTTTAATCGTGTCAGATGAAATTTATGAAAAGCTTGTATACAATGGTATTGAGCATTATTCGATTGCACAACTGTCAGATAGCGTGAAAGCACGTACAATTGTTGTGAATGGTGTAGCGAAGTCGCATTCGATGACAGGCTGGCGTATTGGTTATGCAGCAGGGGATGTCGCTATTATTAATGCAATGACAGACCTTGCTTCACATTCAACATCCAATGCGACGACAACAGCACAATATGCAACAGTGGAAGCCTATAATGGTCCTCAAGATGCGGTAGAAGAAATGCGCCAAGCATTTGAGTCACGCCTAGAAAAAATTTATCCACAATTATGTGCGATTCCTGGCTTCCATGTGTTAAAGCCACAAGGCGCATTTTATTTACTACCAGATGTGGCAGAGGCAATGGCACATACTGGTTATGATTCTGTGGATGCCTTTGCAGAAGATTTATTAACAGAGGCAAATGTGGCTGTTATTCCTGGCTCTGGCTTTGGGACACCAACAACGTTACGCTTATCTTATGCGACATCTTTAGACGTGTTAGAAGAAGCAGTACGCCGTATGGATTCATTTGTCAAATCTAAATGGCAAGACTAATGTTTGAACCAACGATTTTGGAGGATTTATTGATTATGAAAAAAGTGATGATTCAAGATATGCCAAAGCATATCGGAGAAACAGTAAAAATTGGTGCTTGGTTAGCGAATAAGCGTTCAAGCGGAAAAATTGCTTTCTTACAATTACGTGATGGCTCTGGCTTTGTACAGGGTGTTGTTGTGAAAGAAGAAGTAGGCGAAGAAGTTTTTGCAACAGCAAAAGGCTTAACACAAGAAACATCGATGTACATTACAGGGGAAGTAAAAGCAGACGAGCGTTCAAGCTTTGGCTGTGAGCTTGTTGTAACAGGAATTGAAGTGTTACATGCGGCGACAGATTTCCCAATTACACCAAAAGAGCACGGGCCTGAATTTTTAATGGATAACCGTCATTTATGGTTGCGTTCACGTAAACAACATGCTGTAATGAAAATTCGTAATGAAATTATTCGTGCAACATATGAGTTTTTCAATCAAAATGGCTTTACAAAAATGGACCCACCTATTTTAACGGGTTCTGCACCTGAAGGAACATCAGAGCTTTTCCATACAAAATATTTTGACGAAGATGCATATTTATCACAATCGGGTCAATTATATATGGAAGCAGCAGCGATGGCTTTAGGAAAAGTGTTCTCCTTCGGTCCGACATTCCGTGCTGAAAAATCGAAAACACGTCGTCATTTAATTGAGTTTTGGATGATTGAACCTGAAATGGCTTTCGTGGAATTTGAAGAAAACCTTGAAGTGCAAGAGCAATATGTAGCGCATATCGTGCAATCTGTATTAGCGAACTGTAAATTAGATTTAGAGCGTCTTGGTCGTGATACGTCAACGCTAGAAAATATTAAAGCACCATTCCCACGTATTTCATATGATGATGCAATTAAATTATTGCATGAGCAAGGCTTTGATGATATTGAATGGGGTGACGATTTTGGAGCACCACATGAAACGGCGATTGCGAATTCCTTTGATAAACCTGTATTCATTACATGTTATCCAGTAGGTATTAAACCATTCTATATGCAGCCACACCCAGAGCGTGATGATGTTGTATTATGTGCAGATTTAATTGCACCAGAAGGCTATGGAGAAATTATCGGTGGTTCTGAGCGTATTCATGACTACGAGTTATTGAAAGCACGTCTAGAAGAGCATAACCTATCATTAGATGCGTATGCTTGGTATTTAGAGCTTCGTAAACAGGGCTCTGTTCCACATTCAGGATTTGGTTTAGGCTTAGAGCGTACAGTAGCATGGATTTCAGGTACAGAGCATATTCGTGAGACAATTCCATTCCCACGTTTATTAAACCGTCTGTATCCGTAATACATCACGGAATGGACAAATAAAAGGGCCTGTCATGAAAGCCAACACTTTCTTGGCAGGCTCTTATCATGCTTTTTATTTATGATAGAAAAGGAGTCGAACAAATGAAAACAGCCAATCAAGGACTCCGTAAATGGACTGAGCAAGGAATGACGATGATTCCACAGCTCTTTTTTCAGTTTTATAAGGAGTTAAAAATTGAGGATGATGAAGCACTCATTATCATGCATTTATTAGCGTATCACACGGAAGGCAATGATTTTCCGACACCAGATGATTTGCAGAGTCGTCTACTCATGACAGAATATACGATTGCCTCTAGTTTGCAACGTCTAATGCAAAAGGGCTTCCTCGAAATTATACGCAATGTGGATGAGCATGGTACATTGTATGAGAAATATTCTCTTTATCCGCTATGGGAGCGCATTATCCAATTGCTTGATTTAAAGGATCAGCAGCATACAATAGAGGCTTTACGCCAAGAAGAGGGAGCCGTTTTTCGTTTATTTGAGGAAGAAATGGGGCGTCTTTTATCTCCTTTAGAACTTGAAAAAATTAGCTATTGGTTGGATGAAGACAAGCATAGCCCAGCACTGATTAAAGAGGCTTTGAAAGAAGCGGTATTTGCAGGCAAGTTGAGCATTCGTTATATTGATCGAGTTTTATTAGAATGGAAAAAGAAAAATATTACGACACCTCAAAATGCACAAAGGCAAAGTGCGCAATTCCGAGAAAAACAAACACTCAATAAACAAGTGACACCACAAGAAACGTCAAGCAATAAAGTACCATTTTATAATTGGCTTGAAGAAAGAGAGTAGGGGGAGTAGGATGTTAACTAAAAAACAATGGGCACATTGCTTAGCAGAGATGGACCATATGTTTCCTGATGCACACTGTGAGCTTGTGCATGCCAATCCATTTGAACTAACAATTGCGACATTATTATCTGCGCAATGTACCGATGTACTAGTCAATAAAGTAACGAAAACATTGTTTCAAAAATATAAAACACCTGAAGATTACTTAGCTGTACCATTGGAAGAATTGCAGCAAGATATTCGCTCCATCGGTTTATATCGTAATAAGGCGAAAAATATTCAGGCACTTTGTCAACGGTTATTAGATGTGTATCATGGAGAAATTCCAGCGAATCGAGAGGAATTGGTGACATTACCAGGGGTAGGTAGAAAAACAGCCAATGTGGTATTATCTGTTGCCTTTGATATTCCTGCTTTAGCGGTAGACACACACGTAGAGCGTATAGCGAAACGTCTTGGGCTATGCCGTTGGAAAGATTCTGTGCTAGAAGTAGAAGAAACGATTATGAAAAAAACACCAATGGAGCAATGGTCGAAAGCCCATCATCAGCTAATCTTTTTTGGTCGTTATCATTGCAAGGCACAAAATCCGGGTTGTCCTGCTTGCCCACTATTCAACGATTGCCGTGAAGGACAGAAGCGTTTGAAAAAGGGATTGGTGAAAGAGACATGAATGTAGAGGCTTTAGCAAAAGAGCATGTAGAGGCATGGTTTAACGAATGGCTCATACTAGAGGCGAAAATTCATGCGGCACATACAGCAAGAAGCGGGGAAGCGGCAGTATTTATGCAAGAGGCATTAATCGTATTTCAGCGTTTACTGATAGAGGTTGGTGAAGAGCTACTGCCGATTAATGGAGCAGAACGACTGGCATTTATTCAAGCGAAGCCAAGTCAATATGCTTGTTATCGCCAATTAGATGAATTGTTTAAGGAAACGAAAAAACGCAGTGCCCGTTTACGTCTGCAAGCGGATCGTTGAAAAATGAAAAGGCGACTTACACCAATCATTTTGGTGTAAGTCGCCTTTTTTATGACTCAGAATCCATGGAGTCTTCATTAGCAGGTGGTGTTGGATTAATTGGCTGGGGTGGTGTGGTCGGTGGTTGATTGCCATTTTGATTGTTTGAATTTCCACCACCATTACCACCTGTATTATTATTATTATTTGTATTGCCATTGTTAGGCTGATTTCCTTGATCAGGCTCAGTTGGTTGCTGAGTATCAGGCTCAGTTGGTGTAATCGGCTCTAAAGTTTCTTCACTGTTACTTGTAATTTCCAATGATGTTGTTCCAGCCTCACTTCTCGTGCCATCTGTAATTGCAACAACTGAAATGGTATACGTGCCATCTACTAATGCGCTTCGGATATTAAACGATTTACTATCGGATGTACCAAGTAGCATCGTTTCGCCACCATCCAATGTGGCGGATATTTCAAATGTAGTTGGTAACGGTTCATTTGTTTCAGGATTTAGTGTTGCATCATGTTCCCACGATACATCCAATGTTTGATCAAATACATTGAAATTTGCTGATACATTGTATGGTGTTGTTAATTCTGGTGCTGCAAATGTCTCAGACACTTCAGTCGGCTCTGTCCCACGAACAAATAATTCTGTTTGACGTAATTCAGCTGGTGTGAAATCACTTGCTAATTTTAAAGGTTTGGAGCCTATTTCAATCGTTGCTTCCACAACAGTACTTGGTTTTTTAAAGCGCTCTGTTTCTACATTAGCAGAAATATCACTCATAATATCTTTAAATAAACGTTGTGGTAAACGACGTTCATCCCACGTTGTAATCGGGTCAGAACGTTTTTCATAACCACTCCAAATAGCAATTGAATAATTTGTTGTATAACCCGCAAACCATGAGTCTGGTACACTTGTGCTTGGTAAATTATATTTAGTAAATTCATCTGAAGAGTAGTTTGTCGTACCTGTTTTCCCTGCGATATCTAAGCCAGCTACACTTGCTGCTGTTCCAGATGCATCAGGCTTCGTGCTAACTACATCACGTAGCATATCTGTCACCATATACGCTGTAGAATCGCTCATGGCTACAATAGGCTCAGGTGTATAATTTTTCGTTGTTTTCCCATCACGATATAAAATTTTCGTAATCGCATGTGGTGCATGATAAACACCATCACTACCAAATGCGGCGTAGGCTGCGGCCATTTGAATTGGCGACATCGTAATATCACCACCACCAATAGCATCTGCTTCATAAACGTTTTTCGCTTTGATGCCTAAGCGGCTAATAAATTCTTGTGCTTTCGCTGGTCCTACCTCTTTCAATGTTTGCACAGCAGGGACGTTACGAGAAGCGTAGAGTGCTTTACGTGCAGTCATTGTGCCCATATACTTGCCATCCCAGTTGGTAATCGTTTGATTTGTTCCTGTATATTTTATCGGCTCATCAACGAGTGTTTGGCCTGTAGACCATTTTAAATACTCAATGGCTGGACCGTAGTCGATTAACGGCTTCATCGTAGAACCTGGATGATTAATAGTTAAATCGTCCGCATAATTAAAGCCACGTTCAGCTCCATAATGACGTCCACCACCAACTGCTTGAATTTCTCCTGTTTTTGTATCAATAACAGCAACCCCAGATTGAATTTTATCTGTTGGGAAATTGCTATCATCATTCATGACGTTTTCAACCGTTTGCTGTGCTTTTGGATCAAGCGTTGTATATACTTTAATCCCCTCTGCCATTGCACTGCCATCATCATTGTTCTCTAATTCATTAATGACAATATCGAGGAAGGCATCATACTTAGAGCCTGCGAATGATTGACGTGTAGTGTCATCGGCTAAGCCTACTTGCACATCCACACTTTTCGCTTCGTCTCTTTCAGCTTTCGTAATTTTCCCATGTTGATACATTAAATTTAATACAGTATTGCGACGCCACTCTGCAAGCTCTGGATTTTTAAGAGGGTTATAGGCATTTGGTCGTTGTACTAAGCCAGCTAATAATGCCTCTTCATCTAATGTTAAATCCTTTAATTCTTTCCCATAAAAATATTGAGCTGCTGTACCAAAGCCATAAATGCGCCCTGACATTAGCATTTTATTGAAGTACATTTCAAAAATTTCTTCTTTTGAATATTTGCGCTCTAATTGGAAAGCGAGCCAAGCCTCTTGTGCTTTACGCTTTAATTTTTTTTCATTTTGTAAAAATGAGTTTTTGACCACTTGCTGTGTTAATGTTGATGCACCTTCTGAGCCAAAACCACTACGGAAGTTAGCTAATACCGCACCACCCAAACGATAAAAATCAATTCCGTGATGCTTGAAGAAGCGTACATCTTCCGTTGCCAAAATCGCATTACGCATATCTTCGGGAATTTCATCATATTTGATATACTTACGATTTTCGGCACCGATTGTAGCAAAAAGCTCGCCATTTTTATCATAAAACTCCGAAGAAACGGGGTCTTTTAGTAAATTTTCGTCTAGTTCGGGTGCAGAGCTTGCATAATAAGCAAACAATCCTACACCACCGAGAAATCCGACAATCCCAATTGTTAATAGTGTTAGAAAAATGCGTTTAAACCATATTTTCAATGAAGATTTCGGTTTTTTCGGTTTAGTTGTTTGTGCACGAGCTTGTTGGTGCTCACTGCGTGTTCGACGACGTTCAGTCATTCTTTCATCTCCTTATTTGCACAGCCATGGCGTTTGGTTGTAATGAGCTGTTGTACAACTGGTAAGTAATCGATACGAGGGTAATAGCCTGCTTGTATTTCAAAGGCTTCTTCTTCAAAAGTTGAAAAAGGAATCGATTTACGCTCACCGTGCTTCATTGCCAGCCAGGCTTTTTGTAAAATATCGTATGGCAAAAGAAAGTATCGCTCGAGACTAGAGAAACGAACGATAATGAAGGCCACACCATTTTGTTCCGTCACTTGCTGCATATGGGTCATTTGGTGTTCATGGATATTTTTTAACGGAAAACTTGATTTTGACGCGGTTTCTTTCGCATCAAAGTCAATATAATACCCATTCCATATGCCATTAAAGTCAGTTGTAGAAGGTGTGCGGAAATAGGCTTCCCGAATAACCGCAGCGCTTCGTGATGGATACTCTACTTTGACGATTTGTACAGGAACAGGTTTCTTGTGAATGATTGCCAAATTTTTTTTGAGATAATAATCATTCGCTTCATCAATTTCATCCTCTAAGGTTTTTCCACGATTACTGAAAGAAAGATTTTTATTTTTTCTTTGCTGTGTCGTTTTAGGCTCGCTTGGTTTAGGAGAATAAGGTTTGCCATTTGGATAACGAATGGTCATTGTTTTCACCTTCTATCTTCTGTTATTATACACAATCTTACGCATCGCTTCATCTCTTGCTCCTATAACTTTTGGCAGAATGACGTCGAATTTGTACATGACTTCATCGACTGAAAATCGTCAAAATCAGCGAGTACATGAGTGGATAATAAGGCTGTTTTCAGTATAGCCGATTTTTGGTGGGGCAAACAGTTTAGCGAATTTGTTCTTCTTTCAGCTAACTTGCGCTTATTTTGTCACACAGGCAGGGGATTTTCTACGTGTGCGGAAATTAGGTAGTGACAGTTAAAAAGGAGGCGTTGTATTGAACAGGTTACAACATTTAATTGCACAGTTAGAGCTAGTGGATCAATTACTTTTCACGAGAATGTCATTGGAAAGCAATGCGCAAAGTATGCAGTTTTTTGTACAGCTCCAATGTATCAGCCAAAAAGTAAGCTTAGCAGAAAAAAGCTGGCAAGTAAAGAATGCTTGTTCGTTTAATGGTAGTACAAACGGTATAACTTTGGTACACTTATCTCACAATGAATTGAATACTTAAGAGATGAGGTATGACCATGCTTGTAATACAGCAAACTTCCCAATTAATCGATGAATGTGATCACTGTGTTGCTCGCTTTTGGCAAATGCGTGAAGAGGAGCGCACGCCTGATTTTTTCGCAGAAGTGAAACCACATGCAGACCAAATACATCAGTTACTTACAAATTGGCAACAAGAAGCCAATCAATGGATTACAAGGAATCAACCAAAATATATGCATCCACAACAAATTGCAACCGTCGTAGAGTCGATGGAGCAATTTGTTGTGCAATCGTTTTATAAGGAAACGAGTAAGAAACGCTTTTTAGATGCCATTCATTCTGTTTCCTATACATTAAAAAGCTTTGAGCGTTTAGTAAAGGAGAGTGAGGGGCATGTTATCGAAAAAACGAACGATTAGCGAGCTACTGGAAGAATGGCGCTATGATGAAGAGATGAAAGAGCGTATTTTACATTGGCAAACGCTAGAGGGACAAGCTGCCACCTATGCACCTTTTCCAGACAACTTACATCCGTCCTTAGTTAGAGCATTGCAGGCAAGAGGGATTGAACAGCTATACACACATCAGCGTGAGGCCTTTGATTTAGCCACAGCTGGGCAATCATTTACGGCTGTTACCCCTACAGCATCAGGTAAATCCTATTGCTATCATTTACCTGTACTACAAAAAATAATGGAGGATAAACAGGCAAGAGCTATTTATTTATTTCCAACAAAGGCGTTAGCACAGGATCAAAAAAATGATTTGAATGACCTAATTGAACAAAGTGGTGAAGCCATTTTAAGCTACACATATGATGGAGATACAGCGCCAAGCATCCGTCAAAAGGTGCGTAAGGCAGGACATATTGTGATGACCAACCCTGATATGCTGCACTCAGGCATCCTACCTCACCATACCAAATGGGTATCGCTCTTTGAAAATTTACACTATATCGTAATAGATGAGCTACACACCTATAAAGGGGTATTTGGCTCACATGTTGCACATGTCTTACGTCGATTAAAGCGTATTTGTGCATTCTATGGCAGTAATCCTGTGTTTATTTGTACTTCTGCAACGATTAAAAATCCGAAAGAACTTGCAGAAACATTAACAAATGAAGAGCACATATTAATTGCTAAATCGGGTGCACCTGTTGGGAAAAAAACCTTTCTTTTTTACAATCCACCCATTATTCATCGAACATTTGGTGTCCGCCGTAGTGCCACATTAGAGGTCAGCGATTTAGCCAAGCGTCTCTATATGGCAGGCATTCAAACAATTATTTTTGCTAAAAGTCGTGTACGTGTAGAAATGATTGTAACGTATTTAAAGGAATTAACACGCAATAAATTACTTGATGAATCAGTGCGAGGCTATCGAGGAGGGTATTTGCCATCAGAGCGACGTGTCATTGAAAAAGGGCTACGAGATGGCACGATTCAAACCGTTGTGAGCACCAATGCATTAGAGTTGGGTGTGGATATAGGGCAATTGCAAGCTTGTATTATGACAGGTTACCCTGGCAATATTGCTAGTGCTTGGCAACAGGCAGGACGTGCGGGGCGTCGTCAAAGTGAAGCCTTAATTATTTATGTGGCCCAATCAACAGCACTCGACCAATATGTGGTCAATCATCCATTGTTTTTATTAGGCAGTACACCTGAAGAAGCACGTATTTATCCTGAAAATATGCTGATTTTAATGGATCATTTAAAATGTGCCGCATTCGAATTACCTTTTTCAACGAGCGATACATATGGAGAATATGATATTCAAGAGTTACTCGACTATTTAGCAGAGGAGGGAGTGGTGTTTAAAACAAGCGATAAATGGCATTGGATGAGCGACCGCTTCCCTGCACATGATATTAGCCTACGCTCTGCCTCACAGGAAAATGTGGTGATTATTGATCAGACCGTGCCAGCGCAAACAAAGGTGATTGGAGAAATGGATCGCCATAGTGCTATGACCTTATTGCATGAAGAGGCGATTTATTTGCATCAAGGCACACAGTTTCAGGTGGAGGAACTGGATTGGGAGGAAAAGAAAGCCTATGTACGCGAGGTGGATGTTGATTATTATACAGACGCTAATTTAGCGGTCGAGATGAAGGTATTAGAGGAAGACAGAAGTCGCACATATGGTGGTGGTCATATTAGCTTCGGTGATGTCGGTTTGGTAGCACAGGCGACGATTTTTAAAAAAATCCGCTTTGGTACACACGATAATATTGGCTCAGGTCCTATTCATTTGCCACCAGATGAAATGCATACGAATTCATCATGGTTATCATTTGATGCACCAATTGAATGGTCAGAGGCGGAGTTAACCGATGCTATAACAGGAGCGGCATATGCGATGAATGCGTTTATCCCACTATTTATTCAATGTGATAGTAGTGATGTAGCAGTTGTCCCACAGGTCAAGGCAACACATAATGAGTTACCAACCTTTTTTGTCTACGATAAATATCCTGGTGGTATTGGTTTAAGTGAGAAGGTTTATGATTTATGGGAGGATTTATTAGCTAAAACACAGCAGCATGTCGCAAATTGTCCTTGTGAAGCGGGCTGTCCATCTTGTATCGGTGCACAAGATAGTTTGAATGATGGCAAGAAGCGCGTGGTGCAGGTGATGGAGAAATTGTTAGCGGAGATGAAGTGAGGGGGAAGATATTGAGAAGAGAAAAATCCCACCCCTATTTGCAATTATCTATTTAGTATAGTCGATTTACACTAAAAGATTTGGTGTAAATCGGCTTTTTTAGTTTAGCTTGAATGAACAGAAGCCTTCCACTTCTTTTATAAATGAGGGGATACATGCAAAATAAGCATTTCAATCTTTAAAAGAGAAACATGTAGCGAATTGCTCTCCTTTCTAACCTTCAACAGTGATTTTGTAAAATGCTAAAAAAATCAATTCTTTTCCAAAAACTTTTTATTTTTTAACTCAATTTTAACCTTTGCTTTATACAATGATGCCACGTAACAAAAAAATTACAGAAAGAAGAGCATTCCTACATACAACGAAATAAAACAACCGCTCTTTATTTTCGCTATTGTCATCTTATTGATATAAAAAATGTCTCCTTGCATATCACGATGACAATAAGCGGACAGCTGTGTAGTGAGGGAGAAATCGCTACAGGCACTGTGGAGGTAACGGTCACAAGTGGCTTCTGTACATAGTGCCTGCGTCGAAATTTCACAAGATATCTGTGTAATCTGTGCAATTGATATAGCAACGACAGCAGATAGTACGTTTATTTATGGCAATGCAACAAAAGGAAATGGTGACAATGTGAAAAATGGGCAACTACCTATAACGGTATATGGGTTGTCTGTAAAGCATCAAGGGGTAGTTTCACTTTATAAATGAAATGGGGATGTATGATAGTGCAGACTAGAGATGTTGTATCCACAGATGAAGCGTTTCTTTTTGAGTTATATGTTGCTACGCGAAAACATGAATTTTCAATATTGGCATTAGATGAACAACAGCTTCATGCGCTGTTACATATGCAATACGAAGCACAAAAGAGATCATATCAACAGCATTTTCCACAGGCAAAACATGAAATGATTTATCATGGAGAACTGCCAATTGGAAGGGTGATGACTGAAATAAAAAGTGGGAATATTCATTTAATTGATATTTCATTATTACCTGATTTTAGAGGAAAAGGTTATGGAACAAAGGTATTAAAGCAATTGCAAAGAAATGCAGCGAAGCAAAAATTGTCGGTGACGCTTCATGTAGTGCAAGGAAATCCAGCTCAGAAGCTATATGAACGGTGTGGATTTTACATTACAGGAGAACAGGCCCCTTATATTACCATGAAGTTTGAGCCATTTAAGTGAAGAAAGTAAATTTTTAGTTGAAATGAAAGGAGGTGAGAATTAATGAGTGAGTCGTATTTAGGGGAAATCCGTATGTTTGCAGGAAACTATGCTCCTCAAGGTTGGGCTTTATGTAATGGTGGATTACTTAATATTACAGAACATGAAGCACTTTTTGCTTTAATAGGAACAACATACGGAGGAGATGGTCAAACTACGTTCAAGTTACCAGATTTACAGGGACGTGTACCAATTCATGTTAGTCCGCAATATTCATTAGGTGTTGTAGGCGGTACAGAGACAGTTACGTTAACGGCGAATCAAATGCCAAAGCATACACATGTTGTTCAAGCAACTACTGCGAGTGGAGATACGCCATCGCCAAATAATATGCTGTGGGCAACAACAAGTGGATATTCTAACTATTCAAATGATAAAGATGGTGCTGGCAATCCGTTAACGCCAGTTGTCATGAATGCAAATGCTAGCTCAAGTGTGGGGGGTAATCAGCCACATGACAATATGATGCCATCCGTAACTGTTTCTTTCATTATTTCGTTATATGGGGTATTTCCTTCCCAACCATAAAAAATGTAAGAATAAAGGAGGATTCAAATGGCAGAACCATTTTTAGGTGAAGTTCGCATATTTCCGATAAGCTATGTGCCAAGAGGTTGGCTATCTTGTGAAGGGCAATTACTTCCTATTCGACAGAATCAAGCGTTATACTCGTTGTTAGGGACGGTTTATGGAGGGGATGGTATAACTACATTTGCTTTACCAGATTTACGAGGACGTGTACCAATTCATGTTAGCTCTTCATTACCATTAGGAACAAAGGCAGGTGAAGAGACACATACATTAACAACAAATGAAATGCCTCAACATACGCATCAAATTAATGGCTCGTCCAACCCTGCAAGTGCACCTTCTCCTCAAGGAAATGTATGGGCTGGGCAGGATAACTTATATGCAGCTGGTGCAACTGTAGCGATGAATCAAGCGGCATTATCTACTGCTGGGAGTGGACAAGCTCATAATAATATGCAACCTTATTTAGCTGTACGTTTTTGTATTGCGACGCAGGGTATCTTTCCATCAAGAAATTAAGTAAAAGGATGTGTTACAAATGGCAGATGCATATATCGGTGAAATAAGAGTTTTTGCAGGGAACTTTGCGCCAAAGGGATGGGCTTTATGTAACGGTCAATTGATGAGTATTCAACAAAATACAGCTCTCTATTCGATATTAGGTGTCCAATATGGTGGTGATGGGAAGACAACGTTTGCGTTGCCGAATTTAATAGGGGCAGCCCCAATGAATCAAGGACAAGGAGTGGGATTAACAGCGCGGCAGGTTGGTCAAGTGGTTGGTGCGTCATCTGTGACACTTATGACGACCCAAATACCTGTACATACCCATGCACCAATGGCTATACAAGGCGTTGGAACATCAGGAAATCCGACTGAGCGTCTTTGGGCAGAGGGTGCAGGAGTTGGGAGACCACCTGTAAAGCCACCGTTGTATGATACTAATGTAAATGTTCCAATGAACCTGCAAGCTTTAGGTTTGACAGGTGGAAGTCAGCCACATAATAATATGCAGCCCTTTTTGGTGATGAATTATATTATCTGTTTAGATGGCGAGTTCCCACCTAGAGGGTAAAAGGGTGGAGCTTTTGGGTTTAATGACAGTGCATGTATAGGTTTTGCGACTTTTTTCAGATAAGTTTGTCATAGGTAATGGTTTTACAGTTGTATACGCTTAATTTTACAGCAGGAGTACAGGAAATATTGAGAGGGGATATCGTACTAAAGACTTGTTTTTAAGTCTTTAGTATGATATCCCCTTTAAATTAGAATTAAGTATCCTTTCTTTCATTTTAAAAGATGTCAATGGAGCTACTATTATGTCATCTTCAGAGTCCAAAATAGATAATAACAGTAAGCTTCCCCAGTGAGTACTTTACTAATTGATAGTAAACCATTTAATCAAATGGATAGTGCATTTATATAAATAGCATGGAAATTTAAAACAAATGATTGGACGCCTCTAAACTTAGAAAACAGCACGATTGCCAATGTGAGTACTCCAAATTCTGTATCATCTACAGTATCCCGAACTAACACAAAAGTTGGTGAAATATAGTTTTCTTTCTGACAATATATACATAGGAGCGATGTATACAACCTTGCATCTCAACACATACTCTTCAAAGAATCATTAATCATATACTATGAGGTGAATAAATTGACTGAGCATATGAATTCCTCCAATAAAAAGCATGATCAATTAGAACCGTTTATTCATGAGTCAGAAGGGCAAAAGATGACATCCAATGAAGGAATTACGATTTCAGATGATGAAAATAGTTTAACCGCTGGTGACCGTGGCCCAACACTTATTGAAGATTTTTTGGCGCGTGAGAAATTAGCACATTTTGACCGTGAACGTATTCCCGAACGTGTTGTACATGCAAGAGGATATGGAGCATATGGAGAATTTCAGCTATATGAATCTTTAACAGATATCACAATGGCTGATTTTTTACAGGACCCTAATAAAAAGACACCCTTTTTTGTACGTTTTTCACAAGTTGTTGGATCGAGAGGCTGTAATGAAACGAATCGTGATGTGCGAGGGTTTTCAGTAAAATTTTATACGGATGATGGAAATTTTGATTTAGTAGCCATTAATATGCCCGTATTTTTTATTCAAGATGCCATTAAGTTTCCCGATTTAATCCATGCCGTTAAACCAGAGCCTGATAATGAATTTCCTCAAGGACAAACAGCACATGATACTTTTTGGGATTTTATGGCTAATAATAGAGAGTCAGCACATATGGCATTATGGATTATGACGGGTAGAGCGATTCCTAAAAGCTTCAGAACAATGGAAGGCTTTGGTGTTCATACGTACCGTTTAATCAATAAGGATGGCAAAGCACACTTTGTTAAATTTCATCTAAAGCCTACGTTAGGTGTGCACACATTACTGTGGGATGAAGCGAGGCAACTTGGCTCTGATGCAGACTATCATCGTAGAGATTTATGGACAAATATTCATAACGGTCATTACCCTGAGTATGAGCTAGCTATTCAAATTATTAAGGAAGAAGATGAATTTTCCTTTGATTTTGATATATTAGACCCTACAAAATTATGGCCTGAAGAAGATGTACCACTACGAAAAATAGGCAAATTGACCGTTAATCGCAATGTTGATAATGTCTTTGCTGAAACGGAGCAAAGTGCATTCCATCCAGGTAATATTGTAAGAGGTATGGATTTCTCCAATGATCCACTGTTACAAGGGCGATTATTTTCCTATACAGATACGCAGCAGGCTCGACTTGGTCCGAACCATCAGCAACTCCCTATCAACAGACCAGTTTGCCCATTTGCCAACAATCAACGTGATGGTGCATCAAGAATGATTATTGATCGAGGGAAAGTTTCTTATCATCGTAATGGGCTGGCGAATAATACACCATATCCTGTGCCAGGTACTCAAGGTGGTTTCGTAACCTATCCGTCAACAGTAGAGGGGCGTAAGGTGAGAAAAACAGCAGCTTCCTTTAAAGACCATTATTCTCAGGCTAGAATGTTTTGGAATAGTATGAGCGATGTGGAAAAGCAACAGATTATAGGAGCGTTTTGCTTTGAGCTTGGTAAATGCCGACCTTTTGTACGGCAGGAAATGGTCGATGTACTCGCTCATATTAGCCGTGATTTAGCAGAAAATGTCTCAAAGGAACTGGGCACGACTGTTCCCGATGTACAGGAATCTACTGTGACAAAATCCTCTCCTGCACTCAGTCTGACTAACACCATTTTTGTAGCTGATACATTACGTGTAGGTGTTTTCTTATCAGAGGGGTTTGATGGTCCAAGTGTGAAGCAATTATTAGCAACATTATCAACGGCAAAATTGCAAATTGTCATTGTACATGACAAATTAGGTACAGTTACGGGTACGGAAGACGTAAAATATGAAGTGACAGATAGCTTTTTAACGGGCTCTGCCTTGACTTATGATGGCGTTTTGATTGTAGGAAGTGGCAATATAACACCTTATTTTACGTATGAAGCTCAAAAATATACGACTGCTATCTATAATCATTTTAAGCCAATCGGTACATTCCAAAATGGAGAAGCTGTGCTAAAGCCATTACATTTAACGTCTGATGATGGCATCATTAATGATTCTAGCGTAAATTTTGCTGAAGATTTTATTCAGGCAATGGCTCAACAACGTTTCTGGAACCGCCCAAGCTATCTGTATCCTGCAAGTAATTCGTTGAAATGAAGTGTCTTTTCCAAAAAATAATGGAAAGGGCTCCTGTCGATAAAGATAGGAGCTCTTTTTAATTTATCTATATAATTTTTGTTACTGATGTTATGTTGCACAATAAACATCTGTCGATTGCTTACGAACCCTTTTGTCTCTTTCACTATTTCGCAATAAAAGGAGGGAGTGGGTCGACAAATTGATGCCAATCTTGCAACATTTCCGCTTCCGTTAGCAAACAGGCATCTAGCTGTTGTGTAATAGCAGAACTATCTAAATTAATACCAATAAAGACAATTTCATTTTGCTTATCACCGAATTGCTTATGCCAGCGCAGCTTTAAATCAGGATCCTGCTCAAAAGCAGATACTTGTATAGACTTTGGCAAATCGACTAACCACTGTCCAGCAGCTTGAAACTGCATGGATGCGCCTGCTTGAGAGAGTAAGCCAGCTAGTGTACGACCAGCAAGCCAGAAAAAGCCTTTGGAGCGTACAATTTCACTAGGGAAATGTGTTAACCAATGATGCCAGCGCTCGGGATGGAAGGGACGTTGACGGCGGTAGACAAAGGAGGAGATACCGTATTCCTCTGTCTCAGGAATATGCTCATTATTTAATTCCTTAATCCAACCAGCACTCATACTGGCTTTTTCAAAATCAAATAGCTGACGGTTTACAATCTGATTCAATGGTATTTGTCCATTTGTAGCGATGATGATTTCGGCATCTGGATTGAGCCTCGTTAATAGCTCGTTTAATGCACCCATATACTCGGGTGTTACTAAATCTGTTTTTGAAATAATGAGGATATTGGCAAATTCAATTTGGTCAATCAGTAAATCTGAGACATCTCGTTGATCCATCTCATCATCCGTTTGAGCTCTTTCTACTAATGTTTCTCCACTTTCGTAATCCTCCATAAAGCGAGCGGCATCTACCACTGTAATCATGGTATCGACATAGCATCTGTCATTTAATGTAATATGGAGTGAATCATCCGCTAATGTTAAGGTTTGAGCTACAGGTAAAGGCTCTGAAATTCCTGTTGATTCAATGATGATGCCATCTAGCTCTTGGTTTTGTAGCAATCGATCTACTTCTATTAATAAGTCCTCACGTAACGTACAGCAAATACAGCCATTTGTTAATTCCACAAAGCTCTCCTCTGTACGAGAAAATCCACCATCCTCAATTAGCTGCGCATCCACATTAATTTCACTCATATCATTGACAATAACAGCCAGCTTGCGACCTTCACGGTTAGCTAAAATATAATTTAATAATGTTGTTTTCCCAGCGCCTAAATAACCACTAAGCACAGTCACAGGAATCTTTTTCATTCATATCCACCTCTTAAATAGTAATAATTACGCTTTATGATAGAATATTTTCTATAGGGTTGTCAATATAAATAGTAATAATTACGATTTAAGTAGCTGAATAATATAAAATGTTTAGGGAGATTGAAAAATCCTCTTTATTGCTATAATCTAGTTTAAATATATTTATCTAGTAAAGTGAATCAATGATATGTTAGAAAATAGATAACGGAAAAGATGTATAGAGCAAAATATATTTTAAATGAAAAGGAGACGATATGATGAAAAGAATTTCAGTAGCAATGGTACGCAAAGATTTACTTAATATTCCACAGTTTTCATTACCTGAAGAATTTACAATAAGAAGGTTTGAAAAAGGCGATGAACGTCATTGGGCAAGAATTGAAACGGCTGTGGATGAATTTACATCAGAAGAAGCGGCATTGGCCTGTTTTCAGAAAGAGTTCGGCTCACATATCGATGAAATGACAGAGCGCTGTTTATTTATTGAAAACGAAGAGGGACTACCAATTGCCACAACGACAGCATGGTATGGGGATTTACGAGGAGATGGTGAAATAGCAGGTAGGATTCATTGGGTAGGAGTAATCCCTGCGTATCAAGGAAGAAAATTATCCAAACCATTGCTCAGTGCAGCGATGAATATTTTAGCTGAAAAACATACAAAAGGCTATTTGACATCCCAAACGACTAGCTATCAAGCGATTAATATGTACCTTAATTATGGGTTTGAGCCAGATGTCACAGTAAAAAATAGTGAGGAAGCATGGCGTTTATTGGAAGAGGTTTTAAATAGATTGATTTTGGCAGAGCTATAATTGCAAAAGTATTATGTTAGACAAGTAGTTAAAGCGGGTGAGAGATTCCTCACCCGCTGCATAGTGTTGAAAAACAAAATGGTCCATGACATTTTTGTGAAAAGGGAGAAAGGATTCGTAGATAAATGATTGAAAGATGCCTTTTTGCTATGGACTGCCTCTTTTTCAAGCAACAGAAAGTGTGATTTTTGTAGCTATTATGTTACTAGTGACAATAAAAGTAGTAACTATTCATGCTTTTATGATTGTCATAAAGAATGGTTTCTTCACCATTCAAATAGGAGGAACCTTCTCTATTCTTCTTTCAACGTAGCAGTAAGAAGAAGTGACGTCACTCACTATTGCCAACTATAGAACGCTTTTGCAGAATGGTTGATTGGAGTGGAGCCAGCGTGACTCCTAGGGGATGCGCGTCACAGATGAGACCCTGAGGCTAACACGATGTTAGTCATAAAGGCGTTGTCACAGGACGTGACGCTCTTAGCCTTTGTTCCTTCCTTATGAGTGAAGCGGCTCATCGGACGCCCCCTGGAAAGCACGCTGGCGGAACGGAAATCAACACTCGCTTTGCTCAACGTACTTTTTCTGCTATTGTCAGCATCTTTTTGCAACAACATGAAGCGGGTGAGAGGATGCCTCACCCGCTGTTATTATTTACTGAGGGGCCCGTTCGTGATTTCGGTCAATTTCGTATTAATGGCAAAGATTTTAGCATTGATGTCTGTAATACCAAAACCAGCTAATCTTTTCGTGTGCATCGTTAAATAGTTTTGTGCTGTTTCCTTTGTTTCAAACAGGTAGATGCCACCAGCTTCACTTGTTTCGGGGCTTTCTGTCCAAATTTTATAAATAAAGCCTTCTTCCTCATTGATGCTTTTAGCTAGCTCCGTAAATGCCTCAGCCATTTCATCTCCGAATGGACCATTCATTTGAAAATCTACTTGTAGTATATATGCCATTGTAAGTGCTCCTCTGCTTATTTAGTCGTTGTAAAATAAAATTCTCCTAAAATTTCCTGTGTTTGATACTGTTCGGGTGCTAGCTCCTTGGCAATGAAAGAGGCAACATCTGATTGCTCGATAGCATACATGACTTCGATTTCTTTAGAAAATAATAATTTTTCTTTTTCGAGCAGGCTAGAAAGAGATGGTAACGGTTTTGGCTGTAGCTCTTCTACGTTTAACACTTTTTTCAATCCTTCAACATAGTATTCAAACGGGCGACCACCAACAATTTTCACACCTTTATTTTCCTCATTAATCATGAGAACAGTAGGGAAACCTCTAGCACCTAAGTTTGCAGCTAGAGCAAAATCTTCATTTAATAATTGTTGTCCACTCGGCTGTTCAGCTTCATTGACAATGGCTTGCCCATCAAGACCAAGGCTATTGACAATATCAATCAGCACAGAGGTATCTGAAATATTTCGATTAAAGACGAAAAGTGCTTCTCGTGCACGACGCAAAAAATCAGTGGCAAGAGCATCATGCTGATTTTTTTGGATGACCTTAAATACACGAGAAGGTGAGTAAGAGGATTGCACAGGATTATCAATCATTAAACGACCATCAATCGGCATTCTTGAATGTTCACCAACTTCTCTCCAATGACCTGCAACATCGGCTGGTTTATAAATGCCGTTTGCAGGGTCGATAGGTCCATCATGCCATTTTTCTAGTAAGCCACCCATCACGGTATGGAAGTTAAAGTAATCACCGTACTGCGCTAGAAAACGACGGAAAACAGGTTCAATTGCCCAACAGTGAGAGCAAATAGGGTCTGTTACATAATAAAGGTGAATCAATTTTTCGGGTTGATTAAAATCGATGACCTCCATTTCTTCATTGTCAGCTACTCCACATACGCCTGTTTCTAAATCACACATCATATTCGTAGGATTTTTCATTGTACTTTCCTCATTTCTATAGAAGAATCGTTTGCTTTCTAAATAAATTGTAAGCCATAATAAATACAAGCAACACCAATAGTTCTATCGATTTGTCGGATATACAACAGATTGAAGAAATTGTTGAAAAAGTAGGAGGGGTAATACATGACGCAATCAAAAACAGATCCCCGAGTGTTACGGACACGCAAATTAATTATGGATTCCTTTATTGAGCTGTCAGGAGAAAAGGAATTTAAAGATATTACTGTTAAGGATATTACATCGGAGGCGATGATTAATCGTGCCACATTCTATTATCATTTTGAGGATATTTATGATTTATTAGATAAGGTATTATCAGAGGTATTATTAGTGAATTTAAATTGTGATGTCTATGAAAATAATGAACTAAACGAAGCAATGTTGGTTGCCATTTTCCAAGCAATCACCAATTTTCAAAAGTCATTATCGAATCGTTGTCACCGAGGATATGAAGATACAATTGCCCGTATTATTCGGGAGCAGCTTGAAATTATTTTTTATAAAAGGTTGTTAAAGCAATGTCCAACTGAAAATGAGCAAGCGCTAAAGGTTACGGCAGTCATGTTAAGCTGGGGGATTTACGGCGTTTCTGTAGAGTGGAGTAAAAATAATCAGCAAGTACCACCAGAGGAATTTATCAAATCGGCTATTCCTTATATTATTGCAGGAATCAATATTGGATTTGCTAAGGGTGAGTAATGACAGGGAATCAAAAGAAGGCTCCTATCGATAAAGACAGGGAGCCTTCTGCTAACTCATATAACGATTCTGAAATTCCTGTTGGTTCAATAAGGATGTGGCATTGTAGCAAGAGGATTGAGATGTTTACTCTTCCTCCTCCAGCAAAATGACACTTTCTAAATGATTGACAAAGCGGCGTAATTCTTTGGCTGCCCCTTGTGTGATATCCCCAGCCTGATACCATTCGTTAATAAGACTGCGCTGTGCTTCAACAGCAATGAAAGCCAAGTGTTCTTTTTGCTCCTCCTGCTGTGTGCTATCTAATTTTGAGGCAATATGTGGTGACTGGCAATAATATAATTCCATTTTATTAGCAATATCCATAGGTAAATCATTTGTTTGTCGCACATATTGAATAATAGAAGAGACCACATAATTTTCAATGTCGTGCTTCATCGTATTTATTTGCTTGATGGTTTCAGCAGGTAAGCGGCTCATTTTTCGACCACGTAAAAAATAACGGAAACGACGCTTTAATAATGTAGCGGACCGATTATTCAACATATCTTTCCGATCTTTTAATAAATACTCGATTTCCTGTTGAATAGCCTCATCTATCGTATGCTCTGCTAAATATTGCTTTGTATAGAAAATTTCGAGTTCGATGCCTAATTTTCTTGCTTCCATAATTTGCTGTCTTTGTGCTTGTAGTATTTTTTCCGATTGCTTGCGGTTTACAGTGAACATCATACGCTTATACTGATTAATTAATCCAAAGGCAATCTTCGTATTGTCCTCTACCATTTCTCGTTGAATACTGTGAATGGCTTGCTGAATCATTTGTTGCTTTTCTGTTGTTAAGTCCACATGTTGTGTCGATGCCTGTGTACTTAGTAAAGGTAAAAATAGAGTAGCGACAAGTAATGTAAATAAGATGACACCTGCTGCTAAGAAAATTAAGAGCTGGCGATTTGGAAATAAGTCGCCTTGATCTGTGATGAACGGTAAAGATAAAATCCCGACCATTGTAATCGTACCACGTACACCAACAAGTGTAGAGACAATGTGGTCTTTCAGTGTCACAATATCATTATTTTTAAAGAATTTTTTGTCCAATAGATGGAAAAAGGCAATCCATGCAAAGCGGATAGCTAAAATAGATAAACCAATCACAAGTACATAAAATAATAGGGTGCTATTGTGAATGTCCTTGCTTGCTAAAATGGCTCTTGTCGCAGATGGTAGCATTAGTCCGAGCAGTAAGAAAATCACACCGTTTAAGATGAAGGTTAACATCGACCAAACATGACCTGTGACCACTTGCTCCTGTGCAATAACACTTTCGGTTTTTTCTTTAATAATGGCTGCGATAATTCCGCCCACTACGACCGCAATAACGCCTGATGCATGGAAAACCTCTTCAGCTAATAAAAATAAAATAAAAGGTGTTAAAATTTGTAATAGTACATAAAATGTGAGGTCAGTAATGCCGATGCGATGAAAATACATACGGATAAAGAAGAGAGTAAGTGCACCAATTAGCCCTACAAGGATGCCAATGAAAAACATATAGACAAAATCAATTGTTGCTGCTTTCAGTGAAAAATAGCCTGTCACAATGGCTGCCACGGCATATTTAAAGGCGATTAACCCTGAGGCATCATTAATTAATGATTCACCACGCACCAAATTCATGATACGCTCAGGAATATGTACACGTTTGGCAATACCATTAACGGCTACTGGATCAGTAGGTGATAAAATAGCCATTAAGGCAAACGCGCCAGCCAATGGAATCGTAGGGATAAGCCAATGAACAAAAAATCCACCTATAATGGTTGTTAATAATACTAGGACAATGGCATTTCCGAGTATCGGTAGCTGCATTTTCCATAGTTGTTCACGTGGAAAATGCGCACCATCGTAATACAGTAATGGAGCGATAAATAGCAGTAAAAACCACTCTGACTCAATATCCACGGTAAAATCATGTGCGATTAATGCCACAATAATACCAGTCGCAATTTGAATAAGAGCAATGGGGATAAATGAGATATAATGTGCCAACACATTTGTTAGTAATAATAAGACAAGTAAAATGAGTACAGCAATTAATATTTCCATGGACATACTCCTTTCTGTAAGAAAATAATAGCAAGAACATAACTCTTGTAGCAACGAAAATTCCTTAATGGCTCGATAGGATGAGTGGTTTTTCCCTCATCTATATGGTTGCGGCGAATAGAGAGTATGCGCTATGCAACTTGTGAAAATAGTTTACTTTCACTGAAGTCTTACAGCGAGATAAAAAACAGCCATCTAAGGCATACTTAGATAGCTGTTGTCTATTTGTATTAAATTGCTGTCCAACCACCGTCAATGACTAGCTCTGCACCTGTCATAAAGCGAGATTCATCAGAAGCTAGGAAGACAACGCCGTAAGCTACATCCTCTGGTTCACCGAAGTATGGTAGCTGTGTGTATGCTCGGTAGTAAGGCAGTGCAGCATCTTCGCTCATTGTCGGTGCTGTCATCGGTGTCACGATAATGCCTGGGTGAACCGAATTTACACGAATTTTATCCTTGCCATACTCAATAGCGGCAGATTTAGATAGTACACGAAGTGCTCCTTTTGCTGCTGTATACGGACTTGTACCAGCCATTCCAACAATGCCACCGATAGAAGAAATATTGATAATAGAGCCGCCACCAGCCTTTTGCATTTCAGGAATCACATATTTCATCCCGATAACGCAACCATTAAGGTTAATATCCATCACTTTATTCCATTCAGCCATTTCCATATTGGCAATCGTCTTTGGTGATGAAACCCCTGCATTATTCACAAGAATATCTACTTTGCCGTATGCTTTTACAGCCTCTGCAATGACGGCCTTCCATTCATCCTCAGATGTCACATCGTGCTGAATACCAATGATATCGCCGCCGTTTTCTTTAATGTCATTCACTAAGTTAGTCAATGGCTCGATTTGTACATCAGTTGCAATCACTTTTGCTCCTTCTTGTGCAAATAATTTTGCCTCAGAAGCGCCCATACCCATTGCTGCGCCTGTAATAATAGCTACTTTTCCATTTAAACGACCCATGTTAAAACTTCCCTTCTACTATTATTAATTGAATAATTTGCGAATATCTTAACGACTAGTTGTATTATCAACACAGTGTCGTTAAAATTATTATAACCTTTCGTGTAAAAAGCGCAATCAACAGCTATAGCGATTATGCCGTTTTGACAACATTTCTACTATAGTATGTTGCTTAAATCATCCTATTTAATACAAGGAGTTTGAAAATGTCGAAAAAAATAGACCCTCGTGTGAAACGAACACGGCAATTATTGAGAGATGCACTGGTGGAATTAATCAACGAATATGGCTATGAAAAGATTACTGTACAGGATATTACACAACGGGCAACCTTGAATCGTGCTACATTTTATTTGCATTATCGTGATAAGCTTGACCTACTCTATCAAAGCTCAGAAGAAATTTTACAAGAGCTAGTGGCGAGCATTCGTCCAACAGCAGAAGAGCAAACAAATGTAGCATTATTACAAAATGGCGAGCAGCCACATGAGACATTTGTGCAGTTATTTGAGAAAATAGCGGTTAATAGCACGTTCTACAAGGTCTACCTTACAGAAAAAAATTTGCCTTATTTTTCAGAAGGATTGAAAAAGATTATTATGGATTTTGTATCAAGTGGTATTTATTTGATGGCGCCTGATGATCAGAAGCTGACAGTGCCACGTGATATGGCGATACGTTT
This sequence comes from Lysinibacillus piscis, assembly GCF_026012395.1. Lineage (GTDB taxonomy): Bacteria > Bacillota > Bacilli > Bacillales_A > Planococcaceae > Lysinibacillus > Lysinibacillus piscis. The sequence goes on along the minus strand of NZ_BRZA01000001.1, from coordinate 103,709 downwards.
TTATGCAGCAGCCTTTCTTGAGGTCGTTGTTTGGTGGTTGGAAAATGATATGCCCTATACGCCTAAATTTATGGCAACCCAGCTCATGCGTATTACAATGAACGGACCTTATATGGCAAATCCATTTCTTTAATGAATGGTTTAGAAGTGAGTGTTGTATGGATATACCAAAGAGGAACTACTAAGAGTAAATTGGAAACCTGCAGACAGTGGGTTTCTTTTTATCTTGATTCAGCAAATGCTTTTTGTATCGAAAGCGAAGCGACAGCAAATCTTTTTCTACGCGAAAGTGAAACGTCAGTGTTAACAAGCCGTTGTCACAGGATGTAATGCTTTTAGGCTAACTTCCTTTATACAAGTGAACTTGGAAAAATCCAGACGCAATTAAATGAAAAAATCTATTCTAATGGAACAATTTTAGAGCATAATGAAATTTTTTTATTTTTCATGTAACCTTTTGAAAGCTCGCTCGACTACTTCTATGAAACGAGCATAAAGGAGCGTATTTATTTTATGAAAAAAGCAATTACAATGACATTAACAGCAACATTAGCAATGAGTGCATTCACTGCACCATTAGCATTTGCACAGGACAAAGAAAAACCTGCTGCAAAGGAAGAAGTGACAGAGGAAGTGGCGACAAACTTTATTCAATTAACAGGGAAATTAGGGAAGATTGAAAAATTGGCGAGTGGTGCTCAAATGACAACCATTCAACAAGGCGAAAATGTTTTCTCATTAACAATTGATGAACAGACAATTGTATTAGATAGCAAAGGCAATAAAGCAGAATTAAAAGAAGGAGCAGCATTTACAGCCTATGTCAACAAAAACAAGCCAATGCTTGCGATTTATCCACCGCGCTATACACCTGAAGTAATTATTGTAGAAGCAGCAGATTTCGGTATAGCGGAAATTGGCACATTCGATAAAAATTATGTAAACAAACAAAATACGTTAAAACTTAATCTAGCAAAAGAAACAGCTATTACGGATTTACAAGGCAATAAGCTAAAAGCAGAGGATATGATTGGTAAAGAATCACTTGTTTTCTACGGTCCAGCAACATTTAGTATTCCAGCACAAACAAGTCCTTATAAAGTGCTTGTGTTAGAGGAAGAAGCAGCACCACAGCCAGAGGAAGTAGTAGCGCCATTCCTTGAATTAACAGGAAAAGTAAGTGATGTGGTAACACGTGAAAATGGCTCACAATTAGCTGTGATTGAAGATAAAGATAATCCATTTGCTGTAGCCATCGATAAAACAACAGTTGTGCTAGATAACACAGGGAAAAAAGTAGAGCTGAAAAAGGGTGCAGAAATTACAATCTATGTGGATGGCAATAAACCAGCTATTTTAATTTATCCACCACAATATTCACCTGAAGTCGTTATCGTGCATACAGAGGCAGCGGGTACAGTAGAGGCAGGTACATTTAATCAAGATTTCGTGAATACGGAAAATACTTTGAAATTAACGATTGCAGAAAATACGAAAATCACCAATGTTGCGGGTGATAAATTAACAAAAGAAGATATTGTAGGGAATGAAGCACTTGTCTTTTATACAGTGGCAACAGCGAGCATTCCCGCACAAACAACACCGTCACAAGTAATTGTTTTAGCACAAAAAACAGTGGGTGTTGAGCCTGTTGTGCAAATTTTAGATGTGTTACCAGCAATCATTGCACATGACCATCATGATGTAAATGGTGTAACAATGGTGCCATTACGCATTTTAGCAGAGGAGCTAGGCTTTACAGTGTCATCAACAGGTAATGGTGCTACCTTAACGAAGGGCGACCAATCTTATACACTAACAAGAGGGCAAAAAGAATATACGCATAATGGTGTTGTAAAATCTTTTGAAGAAGCACCAGCTTTATTGGAGAAAAATAAAACGTATGTAACACAAGATTTCATCTATAGTTTACGTGCAGGGGAATAACCAATACAAATCTTACACTACCAACCGTAAGATCCATAATCATATCTTGGCTACCAACCGATATGAACCGAGAAGAGGCTGCTAACGTCATTGTTAGCATGCCTTTTCTCTTTGTCTGTCTTTAATGAGATAGAAACACAAGTATTGATAGTGACAAACCTAACATGGTAGAGTAGAGGAATATTCACCAACACGATGAAGAAAATGAGTGAGCATGATGTCCTACGAAAATAAAATTTTACAAATGAAAAAAATGCTTGGTAAAAAAGCAACCCCTGCTAAAGAAGAAAAACCTGCTTTTCGTAAGCCTGCCCAACCAAGCTATACAGAGCAATGGGTACAAGCGGGGTTGACTGTAATTGAAAATGACTTTGGTATCGTTTTTCAAAGACAAGTACACTATCCATTTACATATCAACATGGTCATTACCAGCTACAGTCTTTTTTAGAAGCAGTGAAGAAATGGATAATGTCATCAAGCGAACATCCGTACGCATTGATGTCAGATGAAAATGTGTTATTTTTTGATACGGAAACAACAGGCTTAAAGGGTGTGGGGACACAAATATTTTTACTTGGTTTTTTGGAGCAAGTAGAGGATGGGTTTTTACTTACACAACATGTGTTAGCAGATCCAGCCCATGAAGCGGCGTTATTATTTGAATCAAAGCTATGGCAAAAATCAGCAACAATCATTACTTATAATGGCAAAAGCTTTGACTGGCCACAGTTAGAAACACGTTGGACACTTCAACAAAATCATATTCCAAAATTAAAAGCGCAACGACATATTGATTTACTGCATAGTTCTAAGCGTTTATGGAAAAATGATATGGAGCGCTTAAAATTAAAATCAGTGGAAGAGGAAAAGCTTGGTTTTTTGCGTAAGGGAGATATTCCAGGTCATTTAGCGCCTGTTATTTATTTAGATGCAGTGAAAAGTGGCGTGCCAGATGCCTTAATCAAAGTACTATGGCATAATGAGTGGGATTTACTATCATTGATTACACTATATAGCCATTCAACGAATTTACTATTTGAGGATGTACAGGATGAATCAGCGAAAACCTACACGAATATTGGGAAATGGTATGGTGATTTAAAAGAAAGTGTCCAAAGTGTTCACGTATTGGAAAAAGTCACAGCACAATTTGATGCGTTAGAGGCTGGACAGGCACAGTATTATTTAGCGATTCAACATAAAAAAGCGAGACGCTTTGACGAGGCATTGGATGCTTTTATAGCGTCCCTACATTTTATCGATGTGAGAAAGCAATTACATGCATTGGAGCAAATCGCCATTATGTATGAGCATCAATGGAAAGATTATGAACAAGCACGTACGTATACAACAAAGGGTATTCAACTATTGAACGACTATAAGGAATGGCAGCCAGTGCAAAAAGAAAAGTGGGAAATGACTTGGCTGAAACGCTTAAATCGCTTAGAAAATAAAGGCTTGCACACAGCAAAATCCTAACGAGGTGCAATAAAGCGTAAAAATAATTTCCCAGGCAAGCGCATAAAACGACAAATTTAGGCTAACAATTGTCGTTTCTAGACGATATAATGTGGAGAAGTATGCTATAATCTGTTCATGCAGTATGAGGAAGGACGATGTAAATGGACATTAAGTTAACATCAAAAATGATCCTTGAAAAGGAATTTAAGAAAAATTTTAAAGGCTATAATGTAGAAGAAGTGGACTCTTTTTTAGATGAAATTATTCAAGATTATGAAACGTTTGAAAAAGTAGTTGCCCAGCTTCGAGAAGAAAATAGACAATTACGTGAAGATATGGATAACTTGCCAAAGAGACAGCCTGTTGCATCAGCGGCTGCGGCAGGTACAACGAATTTTGATATTTTAAAACGTCTTTCAAATTTAGAAAAGCATGTATTTGGTAGTAAGTTATACGAATAATTTTGAACAAAAGCATTGTGTTTATACGTGAATACTAGTATAATGTCTCGTATCATCAAAAAATTCGAGTAATCGCTGCAATACTAGATATTGTAGAGGAAAGTCCATGCTCACACGGTTCTGCGATGAACGTAGTGTTCGTGCTTACTGAAAAAATAAGGTAAGGCAGTTGATAAGGCTGACGGCGAAAGGAAGACCTAAGTCTATTTGGATATGGTTGACACTTTCTGAAAGTGCCACAGTGACGAAGCTTATATGGAAACATGTAAGGTGGAACGAGGTAAACCCCACGAGTGAGAAACCCAAATTATGGTAGGGGCACTCTCTAGAAGGAATTGAACGGATAGAGGGACAGAGTTTGGCTCTGTAGATAGATGATTACTGCCCGATCGTACGAGGTGCAAACCGTTTGAGTACTCGGGAACAAAACATGGCTTATGGGATTTTTTGATGCCTATGTAGGAAATACTAAGCGCTCTCCAATTCGGTGGAGGGCTTTTCTTTTGAACTCATGAAGTATCTTGACTCATGAGATAGACACATGTACACAAAATGATACTTAGTGAAGAAAAGTAAGAATGAATACTCTATTTGATGAAAACCTCTCATGACATGACAACGATAAAGAGGAGCGTTTACAAATAGGTGAATAGGCAAAGCAGCTATTTGTGAATGAAGCTAGAATGGAGCAAACGATGAATAGACTAGACAATGGAAAAAACAAAACAATCGTAGAGGCTATTGCTAAATCACCTGTTACATTAATTACAAAGGTTTTTGAAAATGTAACAGAGGGTATTATGATTACAGATAAAGATAAAAAAATCACAATGGTGAATCCAGCCTTTGAATTTGTCACAGGCTATGGCTATGATGAGGTTGTTGGAAAGACGCCAGCTGTTCTGCAATCAGGTATTCATGAACTGCCCTTTTATTTAACAATGTGGCAAATGATTGAACAAAATGGTATGTGGCAGGGCGAAATATGGAACCGCCGTAAAACGGGTGAGCTTTATCCTGAATGGCTTACGATTGTTAGTGTTGCTAATGAACAAGGAGAAATTACAAATTATTGCGGTATTTTCAATGATTTATCCGAACAAAAACATGTGGAACATGAACTAGAGAAACGTTTATTGATGGATTCATTAACGAATGTGTCTAATCAATTTTCGTATATTGAACGGATGAATAATTTGTTAATGGCGTCTTCTACCATGTCTCACTCTGTTCAACATGCCGTTTATTTTTTAGATTTAGACCGCTTTAAACAAATTAACGATACATTAGGACATGTACTTGGAGATCGTATATTAGTAGAAGTGGCAAAACGTCTGAAATCATTGGTGAAAAATAAAGATATCCTTGCTCGTTATAGTGGAGATGAATTTATCATAACGCTTGCGAATGTGAAAAATGTGAAAGCAGCCGCAGCATTTGCAGAAAAAGTGATTCAAATCATTGAGCAGCCGATTTATGTGGATGGTCAAGAAATTTTTATTTCAACAAGTATCGGTGTGAGCATGTACCCAACAGATGGTCAAACGACAGATGAACTCATTCTTTGTGCGGACAAGGCAGTTACGTATTCTAAAAAAAATGGTCCACATGGCTATTCTTTTTATTTTGATGAACTTCAAACAGATACGCAGCGTGTTTTATTGTTGGATACAGAGCTACGAAAGGCGATTGAAAAACGTGAGATTGAGCTCTATTTTCAGCCAAAGATAGCGTTGAAAGAGGAGCAAATTCAAGGCTTTGAAGCACTGGTACGTTGGCAGAATGACAAATTAGGCTATGTGTCTCCAAATGAATTTATCCCATATGCGGAGGATACAGGTTTAATTATTCCATTGAGTGAGCTTATTATTGAAAGAGCGTGCGAGGCCGTCATTGAGATGAAAAAGCATGGCTATGGATCACCTATTGCGATTAATATTTCAAGTATCCATTTCCAACAACAAAACTTTCTAGAATCCATTCAAACGATTTTAGAGCGTTATAATATGCCAGCGAGTCATTTTGAAATTGAAGTGACGGAGCGAACAGTGATGAATAGTTCGAATGAAACCGTTCGTAAGTTGGTAAAGCTGAAACAGATGGGCTTTAAAATTGCGATTGATGATTTTGGGACAGGCTATTCATCGTTAAGCTATTTAATACGTTTCCCACTGGATTGCTTAAAAATTGATCGCAGTTTTGTTCAACATATTTGCTTACTCGATGAAAAACAGGCAGTAGTGGATGCGATTATTCAAATGGCACGTCGTTTAAAGATGAAAGTGGTAGCAGAAGGTGTAGAGCAAGTACAGCAGGTGGAAATGTTACGTGAGATGAACTGTGATATTATCCAAGGTTTTTATTATAGTAAACCCTTACCGCTTCAGGAAGTGATTGAATTTATGGAGTATTGGGAAATGGAGCACCAAGGAAGGAAGTAGAATATGGCAAATTATCAATTAGTAGCAACGGCTGCAATGGGGTTAGAAGCGATTGTAGCGCAGGAAGTAAAGGAACTTGGCTATGAAACAACAGTCGATAACGGCAAAGTATATTTTGAAGGCGATGAAACAGCGATTGCAAAAGCAAATTTATGGTTGCGTGTAGCAGACCGTGTCAAAATTGTAGTAGGTCAATTTCCAGCCACATCATTTGAGCAATTGTTTGAAAGTGTCAAAGCACTACCATGGGAAAAATATTTACCAGTCGATGCTGCTTTTCCTGTTTCTGGGAAGTCGGTGAAATCAAAATTATTTAGTGTCCCTGACTGCCAAGCAATTACGAAAAAAGCCATTGTCGAGCGTATGAAGCAGCACTATAAACGTTTAGGCTTTTTAGATGAATCGGGTGCAACCTATAAAATTGAGGTATCCATTTTGAAAGATGTGGCTACATTAACAATTGATACATCTGGCGCAGGCTTACATAAACGTGGCTATCGTCAAGTGCAAGGGGAAGCGCCATTAAAAGAAACATTAGCAGCAGCACTTGTACAAATTTCTAAATGGAATCCAAATCGTCCTTTTGTAGATCCATTTTGTGGCTCAGGGACAATTGCATTAGAGGCTGCGATGTTCGGTCAAAATATTGCACCTGGTTATAATCGTGAGTTTATTTCTGAAAGCTGGCCGTGGATGAAAGCAGCTATTTGGGATGCGGTCAGAGATGAGGCAGATAGCTTAGCGAACTACGATCAACCATTAGAAATTATTGGCTCTGATATTGATCACCGTATGGTCAGCATTGCACAGGAAAACGCACTAGAAGCAGGCTTTGGTGATATTATTACATTCAAGCAAATGCAGGCACGTGATTTTACAACGCAACTGACAGATGGTGTGATGATTGGAAATCCACCGTATGGTGAGCGTATAGGAGACGTTGAGGTTGTAGAGCAAGTTATTCGTGATTTAGGAAAAGTAATGAAAAACTATCCAACGTGGTCTGTTTATATGTTATCTTCGATGAAAAATTTTGAAGAATTATATGGGCGTCAAACGACGAAGAAGCGTAAATTGTTCAATGGCTTTATCGAAACAAATTATTATCAATTCTGGGGACAAAAATCTCCAAGAGACTAACGAGAGCAGTACAACGGGAGGTAAGGTTTTCTTATCTTCCGTTTTATCTTGATTTAGTGAATGTACTACATAAGCTCAAAAATTTCAGATACCTTTATGTTGAGGGCTAATGGGTTGCATATACTAGGAACAGATTGCTAGAGGGGGAACAGGCATTGCGTAAATCTTTACCATTTGCATTATCGAAAGATCGCTCGTTTTTTGAATCATTAGGTGATTGGATGGGCGATGTGTTATACGATGAATTACCAGAAAAGGGCTTTGAATGCCGTGATGAGCAAATTTTCATGGCCTATCAAATCGAGCAGGCTTTAAAGGAGAAAAATGTATTGTTTGCAGAGGCTGGCGTAGGAACAGGCAAAACGATTGCTTATTTATTGCCCGCTATTTCCTATGCCCGCTATACAGGGAAGCCTGCTTTGATTGCCTGCGCAGATGAAACACTAATCGACCAACTTGTAAAAGAAGGTGGCGATATTTATAAATTACAGCAAACACTTGGTTTGGACATTGACGTACGTTTAGCGAAATCACGTGACCAGTATTTATGTTTAAAGCGCTTTGAGGATGCTGAAAAAGTAGAGACAGATGAATGGATTGATGATATTGCTTTTTCAATTCCAGATGGTGTCTATGCACAAGGCTCGATGATTGCGATTCAGCCTTATGGTGAGCGCAGTAATTACGAATCGGTCAGTGATGAGGATTGGCAAAAAGTGAATTATAATGCCATTATGCAATGCTCTGTATGTGATCAACGCAATCGCTGTGGGCAAACATTGCACCGTGCACATTACCGCAAGTCGACAGATTTAATTATTTGTTCACAGGACTTTTTGATGGAGCATTTGGCAACGAAGGAGTCACGTGAACGAGAAGGGCAGTTAGCTTTATTGCCTGAAGTGTCAATGATGGTATTGGATGAAGGACATTTATTGGAGTACGCTGCACAAAAAGCGATGACGTATAAGGTACAGGCGACAACAATTGTGCAATTATTAGAACGTTTAATGGTAGATGGTGTGCGTGAGCGTACATTATATGCAATGGAGAAGCTACAGGATGACCATGAGCTCTTTTTTGACCAACTACGTGATGATTTAGTGGCCTCTGAGGAGGAGCGCAAGCGTATTAATAAATCAGCAACCTTGTTGAAATATGGACAGCAACTCATTGCAGATGTAGACGTTTTGTTAGAGGAATTTGTCTTTGAGTCGGAAATGTATATGATTCCTGAATATGAATTGAGTATGGCAGAGGAATATTTAGAACAGTATCAAGCATCCTTGCGCATTTTTGTAGCACAAGGAGATGCCGTAGATTGGCTAGAGGATACAGATGGTGAGGAGACACTTGTCATTATGCCTCGTCTTATTACGGATGTACTAGCAGAAAAATTATTTTCTAAAAAACTACCAATTGTTTTTTCCTCTGCCACACTATCTGTGAAGAAAGATTTCTCTTATATTGCCTATAGCTTAGGTATTCGAGATTATCAATCGTTTTCGGTGCCATCTCCATTTGATTATGAGGAAGTCATGCAAATTGGTTTGCATTCATTAACGCAGCGAGAAAAGACAGCACGTGTTCAGCAGCTATTGCGAGATGATCAAAAAACATTGATATTATTCAAATCGAAACAGGCAATGCTCGATTTTAAAAATGACTTGCCATTGATGGAGCGCATGTATGTGGCGTTTGAAGGCGATCGTGAGCTATCAGCCATCGTGCGTGATTTCCAAGAAGGTACGGTGAAAACGCTATGCTCTTATCATTTATGGGAAGGTTTAGATTTACCAGAGGAAGCATTAACCCGTGTCATTATTTATGATTTACCATTCCCACCACATGATCCATTATTTGATGCGAAGCGTACATTTGCGGAAAATCCATATGAGGAAGTGGAGCTACCATTTATGCAGTTACGCCTGCAACAAGGGATGGGACGTTTAATTCGCACATCCAATGACCATGGAGATATTCATATTTTATTGAATGAGGAAGAACAACAGCAACGTGATACATTTGAGCACATACTAGCGGTGACACCTGAAATACAATAGGATATAAAAATAGATAAAACCGAACTAGTTTCTTAATAGTTCGGTTTTTTGGATTAGTATGTACGCCTTTTACTAGCATGATTTTGTGCAAAACCTCTGCTAAAAGTAATATTTCGCCCGAAAAGCAAGCAAATTCGCCCGTAAAATAGCTGGTTTCGCCCAATTATTTATGAAGTGAGGTTGCACAACAAATTTTCACTACATGAAAGAAATGAATCCTATTATTTATATTGGAATAATAAATAGAGAAGTTGAAACCATTATATTTTTCAAATCAATGCCAAATATTGCTCTTTTAAACGATATAGTTGTTGGAATTGTGAAGAAATTTAGTGAAATAAATTGTTTTAAGTATTGAAAACATTTTTGTAAAAGGTTTATAATGATGACAAGGATTTTAAGAGTAATCAAATGAAGCTTTGCTTATTTGGATGATAGGGAGGGTTAATCCTGTCAAACATTCAATCATTATGTAGTACATATACGAATTTATCATCCACAGATATTGAAAAATTGTTGGAAATTGAAAAATCATTAATGTACTATGCTGAATTGACCGACTGTTATATGTTTATCGATTGTCTGATGGAAAATTTACCACATGCAATTGTTGTTGCAGAAGCATTTCCAGCAAAAGAAAATCGTGTATATGAGAAATCGGTGATTGGAAAATTTGTCTTTGAAAGTTTTGAGCCAGCTGTTTTTTTAGCGTTTAAAACGAAAGAAAAATCTTCTATTTCACGAGCAATTACACAAGAAGGGCTAACGGTTGAACAACACGTCATACCCATTTTGAATGACGAGCAGCGAGCAATTGCTGTGTTAATTCAAGAGAAGCCTGTGGAGCGAGCAACATCTATAAAAGAGGACTTGCAACAAATGCCTTTTGCTTTAATTGAGCATGTTGTAGAACCAAATTTGCAACCGATTCCGATTGTGTCAGACTTATTGGTAGAATCGATTATTCTTACAAATCAAGATAAAAAAGTGGTCTATAGCAATCCGGCAGGCTCTCGTTTTATTAAAGAACTTACAGGATTAGAGCGATTTGATCATATTGTATTAGATGAGGTATTACCTTTTTTAAAAGAGATTTATGATAAAGGCGACGATGTCTTTGTCTTAGAAATTACCACAGAACGTCAGTCCTTTATCGTGAAAAAAATTACCATTCGTGGACAGCATGATAAGATGACACTGTTGATTATTCAAGATTTAACAGAATTGAAGTTAAAAGACAATGAACTGATGATGAAAACATTTGCCATAAGGGAAATTCATCATCGTGTAAAAAATAATTTGCAGACGGTTACCAGTCTATTGCGTTTACAAATGCGCAATGATTTATCTGCTGCAAATGCTAGTGCCTTTCAGGAGGCATTAAATCGTATTTATAGCATTTCTTCTGTCTATGAGCTTATTTTAGAAAATGAGGACAATGCAGAGGAGAAGGTAGACGTCATTGCGTTGGCAAAGAAAATCGGTCATAAAATGATGGAAACCGCACATGCTGCAACCATTCAACTGATTGTACAACATGATGATATGCAGCTATTCTGTCATGCAAAGAAAGCTGTATCACTTGCACTGATTGTTTGTGAATTATTACAAAATGCTATCAAATATGCTTTTGTAGATCGTGAAGAAGGCTGTATTACGATTCAATTTGGTCACGATATGGATATGGTTGTGCTACATGTTGCTGACAATGGCGTTGGCATGCAGGATGCAACCGCATCATTCGGGATGGAGATTATTACACGGCTTGTTGAATATGATTTGACTGGCACATTTTCAATCATTCCTAGTGAACAAGGTACACATACTCAGATTCAATTTCCTATAAGCGAGGAGGTATTTATCCTAAATGACTAGGAAAGTTATGATTGTTGAAGATGAGTCACTGATTGCAATTGATTTAAAGCATATGCTAGAGGATAATGGATATGAAGTGGTAGCGCAGGCGAATAATGGGGAATCAGCAATTGAGCTAGCATTTATCCATCAACCACAGCTTATTTTAATGGATATTAAAATGCCGAAGTTAGATGGGTTGAAAGCGAGCAAAATTATTGAGCAACAGCTTGATATTCCTGTACTTTTTATTTCTGCCTACAGTGAAAAAGAATTACTACTATACATGAAGCAAGATAATGTGTTAGGATATGTCATGAAACCGTTTTCGGAAAAAAATGTCCTACCAGCGTTGGAAGTGGCATTTCACCAAATTGATAAATTTAACCGTTTAAACGGAGAAATACAGCATAAACAAAGCGAATTGGACAAGCGCAAAATCATTGAGCGGGCAAAGGGGCTCCTCATGAAGTCAGAGCATCTTAGCGAAGAAGAAGCGTATAAAAAAATTCGTAATGAAAGTATGCAAACACAGCAAGAAATGGTGCTAATTGCAAAACGTATTATCCATACATTACAAGTGAATAGTTGAAGCAAAGACGCTTTAAAGAGAATTTCTCTTTAGTGCGTCTTTTTTTATATAAATATTTTTAATAGGGGTGATGGCAATATGGAAATGATAGGTACAGTTATCGTTTACATTATTATGACGTGTGCCGTAATTGGTGCAATAGGGGCAATTCGTGACGCTGAGTATGGTGTCGGGAAAGAATTTATGAATGGTCTGCATACAGTTGGACATATTTTTGTACCAGCAGCAGGGATTATGGCAGCGATTCCATATTTAACATGGTTTATCGAGAAATTTATTAGCCCAATATTTGAAATGATAGGTGCAGATCCTGCAATTGCAGCGACAGCGATTTTAGCATCAGATATGGGTGGTTATCAATTAGCCAATGCGCTAAAAGAATCGTATGAGGGTTGGGTAATGGCTTTAGTTGTCGGCTTTATGTCTGGGGCGACAATCGTGTTCTCAATTCCAATGGGATTAGCGATGTTAGACAGACGCGACCATAAATATATGGCATTAGGGATTATGGCTGGTGTTTTAACAATTCCAATAGGTGCATTTATTTCTGCTATTATGATTACACTATTTAATACGCAAGTTCGTGAAGTTATTGATACAACATCAGCACCTACATATGCATTTGCGATTTCGGTTGTACAAATACTCATTAACTTATTACCGTTGTTTATTTTCGTTATTTTAATTGCCTTGGGACTAAAATTAGTTCCAAATGCGATGATTACAGGATTTATGTTATTCGGACGCATTATGGATGCAGGGATTAAATTAGTATTAGTATTCTCGATTGTTGAAATTTTCACAGGTCTTTTCACAAAGATTTTTGGCGCTTGGGGCTTTGATCCGATTATGGCGGATGAAATTGACCAATTCCGTGCACTAGAGACGGCTGGTTATATCGGTATTATGTTAGCAGGGGCATTCCCAATGGTGTATTTAATCCGTAAATATGCGTCGAAGCCTTTAGAAATGCTAGGTAGCAAACTAGGGTTATCACCAGTAGGTAGTGCGGGGTTACTAGCAACGATTGCTAATATTTTAGCGATGTTTACATTGATTCGTGATATGCCACCGAAAGATAAAGTTATCAATATTGCATTTGGCGTATGTTCAGCCTTCTTACTTGGTGACCATTTATCCTTCACAGCGAATTTCCAGCCAACGATTATTTTACCTGTTATTGCAGGGAAGTTCTTAGCGGGTGTTATTGCGATTATCTTCGCTTATAAATTATCAGTGCCAACAGCATTGAAATTAGAGGAAGAAGATCGTAAAGCTGGAATTATTAAAGAAGGCGAATATTTATAAATAGCAGTGAGGTTTTTAACTCAAATGAGCTTATTTGAGTTAAACCTTCTCTTATCCATTATACTGCGGTGTAATGGATAAGAGGCGGACAAGCTCACAGTGGAAGGAAAGGTGATAATAGGTGAGTGAAGAGAAAAAACGATTTATTCAGGAGTTTGTGCCAGGGAAACAGTTAACATTAAGTCACCTAATTGCAAACCCTGATCCAGATATGTTTCAAAAGTTAGGTATTCAAGAGGCAGGTGCGCTTGGCATTATGACATGTACACCGAGTGAGACGGTTATTATTGCAGGTGATTTAGCTACAAAAGCAGCGAATGTACGCTTAGGGTTTTTAGACCGTTTTACAGGAAGCCTTGTTATTGTCGGAAGTGTCTCGGAAGTAGAGATGGCCATGATTGAAATTAATCGTTTCTTATCAGAAAAACTAGGTTATACACCATCACAAATTACGAAATCTTAGGATGTGCCAGCATGAAAAATCGAGTGATGATTATTGGCGGCGTACAAGCAGGTAAGTCCACGTTGATGAATGCTTTATTAGGGAAAGAGCGTCAGGCGAATAAAACACAAGCGCTTGTCTATGATGAGTGGATTGTGGATACACCTGGTGAATATATTGAAAATCCTATGTATTACCGCAATATTATGGCGACGTCATTAGAAGTGACACATGTCATTTATTTGCAAGATGCGACATCAGCAAGAAGTGTGTTTCCACCACAATTTAGTCTAGGCATTCCTAAAATTCAAATAGGGGTGATTACTAAAATGGATTCACCCCTTGCTGATGTGGAACGAGCCATTACATTGTTAAAAAATGTCATGACACAAGGGTCGATTGTGAAAACATCGGCACTGCAAAAAGAAGGTATTGAATTCATTGCACCATTGATTCAACTAGCTACAGAGCAAGACATTCGCCAATTTGTAAAGGATTGTAACAGTCCATATCTCATGTATTACCCACAGCAGTGAAAGGGGGAATAACTTGAAGACAGAGACAATTTACAGTGCAGGTATTGATATTGGGACAAGCACAACGAAAATGGTTGTGAGTCGCTTTGTACTGAAAAACGTAGCAGGTATTACACATGTACCAAAAATTGAAATTATTGAAAAAAGTGTCTTACATCAAAGTCCCATCATTAAAACACCTTTTATTAGCAAAGAAGTGTTGGATATGGAGAAAATTGAACAATTTATTTTCCAACAATATGAACTAGCACAAATCGCACCAACAGCCATTGCCACAGGAGCGATTATTATTACAGGTGAGTCAGCTACGAAGGAAAATGCGCGTGAAGTTATACATGCTATTTCCGATACAGCTGGTCAATTTTTAGTGGCGACAGCAGGACCTGATTTAGAGGGCATTATTGCAGCAAAAGGCTCTGGTACAATGCAGCAATCGAAAAATACGGCGAAAGTTATTGCTAATATTGATATTGGTGGTGGTACAGCAAACATGGCTGTCATGCAGTTTGGTGAGGTCATCGGTACATGTACACTTCATATTGGTGGTCGATTGATTGAATTCCATCAAGGAAAAATTCTCTCCATCTCACCACCGATTGTGAAGCTGATGGAGAAGTGGCCAAATCCACTTGTTGTTGGGGATGCCGCAGATGATGTACGAGTAGCGCAATGTATTGACGAAATGGTGCTCACATTGGTTGATGTATTAAACGGACAATTGACAGACGAGCAGCATCCATTATTACTAGGTCATTTGCCAAATTGGCACAAGCCAGTAGATGTCGTTGTTTTCTCAGGTGGTGTAGCGGCTTGTATTTATGATAATGAATGTTCAATGCGTCAGTATGATGATATTGGGGAAAAATTGGCGAAAAGACTTGTGGCACATGAGCAACTGCAATCTTTTATATGGATAAAGCCAGAGGAAACATCGCGAGCAACAGTGACAGGTGCTGGTACACAAACAACGGATATTAGTGGGGCAACAATTCAAGTCGATGCAGATGTGCTACCACTTAAAAATGTACCTGTTTTTAATTGTTATATGGATGTAGCCAATAGAAGTTTTGATGATATCATCCAACTAGCTGTGGCACAGGCAGATGCTTTATTTTCAACAGAGGATCATTTGTCCCCATTTGCGCTCTATTTCAATGAATTGCCGTATTTAAGTTTTCAAGATGTCCATACGCTATGTGAGGCAATTTTGCATCATTTGGCGGACAGAAGTTCAAGTGAGCTACCGATTATTATTGTGATTCAATCGGATTATGCGAAAATTATTGGCCAAACGATTCAAGCCATTAATCATACCGTGCCTATTATTTGTATTGATCAAATTAAAGTGGAGACAGGTGATTATATCGACATAGGGGAAGTGCTACCATCTGGTGTTGTTCCTGTCGTTGTAAAAACACTTGCCTTCCATTCAAAGTAAGGAGGATGACCGTGAATTTATCGGTGATATTTGGTGGAGAAAAGTATAATTTTTCTTCATTAAAAGATGTAATGGCAAAAGCCAACGAAGAAAAATCGGGTGACCGTTTAGCAGGCATTGCGGCTGAATCGGTACAGCAGCGCATTGCAGCCAAAGCTGTCTTAAGCGAGCTATTAGTAAAAGATATACGGGAAACGCCATTAGTACCAGCAGAAAATGATGAAGTAACACGTCTCATCGAGGGTGATATTAATGAGCAAGTATATGGAGAAATTAAAAACTGGAGCATTGAGCAGCTACGTGAGTATATTTTATCGAATGACACAGGTGACCGTGAATTAAAGCGTTTAAGTAAAGGGATGAACTCCGAAATTATTGCGGCTGTCACAAAGCTCATGTCCAATTTAGACCTTGTCCATGCGGCAAATAAAGTGGAAATTTTATCGACGTGTAACATCACAATCGGCCAAAAGGGTACACTGTCTTCACGTTTACAGCCAAATCACCCAACAGATAATATTGATGGCATTATTGCTTCGCTAAAAGAAGGCTTGTCTTATGGGATTGGAGATGCGGTAATCGGCATTAATCCTGTAGATGATTCTGTGGAGAGTGTGAAAAAAGTATTACATGCGACAAAGGAATTTATGACAGATTGGTCGATTCCAACGCAAAATTGTGTGTTAGCGCATATTACAACACAAATGAAGGCGATTCAGCAAGGTGCACCAGCAGATATGATTTTCCAAAGTATTGCGGGAACAGAAGCGGCGAACCGTTCATTTGGTATTTCGGTGGATTTGATTCGAGAAGCGGATGAGCTAGTGAAAAAATATAGTACAGGTACAGGCCCTAACTTATTTTATTTTGAAACAGGGCAGGGCTCAGAGCTATCAGCAGAGGCACATATGGGCATTGACCAACTGACATTAGAATCACGTAACTATGGCTTTGCACGTCATTTCAATCCATACATTGTCAATACTGTTGTTGGCTTCATTGGACCTGAGTATTTATACAATAATAAGCAAGTAATTCGTGCAGGCCTAGAAGACCACTTTATGGGGAAAATGCATGGCCTACCAATGGGCGTAGATATTTGCTATACAAATCACATTAAAGCCGACCAAAATGATATTGAGGATTTAGGTGTATTGCTCACAGCGGCTGGGGTGAACTTTATTATCGCAGCACCAATGGGCGATGATGTCATGCTGAACTATCAATCCATGAGTTTCCATGATGTAGTGACATTACTACAAACACTTGGCAAAAAGCCAGCACCAGCATTTTTAGCATGGCTAGAAAAAATGGGCATTTATGAAAATGGTCGTCTTTCAGCAAGAGCTGGTGATTTATCTTTATTTGAAAGGTAGGTGAGTCCATTGAATGAACAATTAGTATCTATGATTACACAGCTTGTGATGGAGAAGATGGGACAGGATACGGCAGCAACGCCAATAGAAGCCTCTCAACCGTCCGTGCTGAAGCTAGTTGAAACAGCAGAAGCACCTAATACGACAGTTGGAGCAAATGAGCCTTTGATTAAGCTTTATAATGGGGTAGCACAGTCGGTGTCACAGGGAGTTGCTTCATCTATAGCTCAAACGACAACGGAGCCTGCAAAAGAATTTCAGTTTGAGGCAGGTGATGTATCGGATAGTGTACAAGCAGCAAGAAAGCATACACCAGCTAGAATTGGTGTAGGACGAGCAGGTACACGACCAAAAACGAAAACATGGTTGAATTTCCGATTGGATCATGCAGCCGCAGTCGATGCTGTATATGGTGAAGTGTCTGATGAATTATTGCAAAAGCTAAATGTCTTCCAAGTTGCCACAAAGGTGACAGATAAAGAAGAGTACATTACACGACCTGATTTGGGACGCCGTTTGTCAGATGAAGGAAAAGCATTGATTCAAGAAAAATGCAAAAAGAATCCGACTGTACAAATTATTATTTCTAATGGCTTAAGTGCAAGTGCGATTGAAGAAAATGTCCAAGATGTTTACTTAGCATTACAGCAAAGCTTAAGCAATTTGAATATTGATATCGGTACAACCTTTTACATTGATAAAGGGCGTGTAGCCTTAATGGATGAGATTGGCGAACTTTTACAGCCAGAGGTCATCGTATACTTAATCGGTGAGCGTCCAGGTCTTGTGTCCGCTGAATCCATGAGTGCGTATTTATGCTATCAGCCCCGAATCGGTACAGTAGAGGCAGATCGTATGGTCATTTCCAATATCCATAAAGGTGGAATTCCTCCACTAGAGGCAGGCGCATACTTAGGAACAGTTGTACAAAAAATATTGCATTACAAGGCAAGTGGTGTAGGTCTTGTAGCAAAAGAAAGCTAGGGGGCGAAGCAATGAATCCTCGAAAAATTATGGCGGATATTTTAGCCATGCAAGTGATTCCAAGAGTTAATGATGAGTTGGCAGCACAATTCAATTTAAAGTCGTCTCATAAAAGCTTGGGTATTGTGACATTGACAATTGACGATGTTGGCTATGTCGCATTTGATGAAGCGACGAAAAAGGCTGATGTCGATGTTGTATATGCGAAAAGTTTCTATGCAGGAGCAGCACATGCTTCTGGTCCATTATCAGGTGAGGTCATCGGTATTATTGCAGGTAGTTCCCCTGATGAAATTCGTAGTGGCTTAGATGCGATTCAACAAAAAATTCAGTTTGACACGTACTTTGAAGCGATTTTAGATAATGATAGTCATGCGTTATTTGCCCATACAGTGGCGAGCTGTGGGACTTATTTAGCTGAACTAGCAGAGGTCGAGGTCGGCACAGCACTTGCGTATTTAATTGCCCCACCACTTGAGGCGGTTGTCGGTTTAGATGCCGCATTAAAAGCAGCAGAGGTCGAGTTAAAAGTATTCTTTGGTCCTCCGTCTGAAACGAACTTTGGGGGCGGTTTACTAAGTGGTAGTCAGTCTGCTTGTCAGGCGGCAACCGAGGCATTCCGTGAAGCGATTGAAAATATCGCAAGAAATCCAGTCAATTAGAAAGGGGGCGGCTTTATTGGCCACACTAGATAAAGATTTACTTGCATTACAAGAAATGCGTGATGCAGTCAAAAATGCAAATGCAGCGCAAGCGATTTATATGCAGTATTCACAGCAGCAAGTGGATACGATTGTCAAAGCAGTTGCGGACGCCGCTTTTAAAGAGGCAGAGCGATTAGCGAAAATGGCTGTTGAAGAAACAGGCATGGGCGTTTGGAATCATAAAAAAATAAAAAATGAAGTAGCCTCACGAGATCTTTATGAGGATATTAAAGATTTAAAAACAGTCGGTGTTGTTGGCTTTGATCGTGCGAAAAAGGTAACTGAAATTGCAAGCCCATTTGGTGTTGTAGCGGGGATTATTCCAACAACCAATCCAACATCAACAGCAATTTTCAAAGCGATGATTTCTTTGAAAACACGCAATGCTTTAGTCGTAAGCCCACATCCATATGCAGTAAAATGTACAAAGGAAGCATTGGATGTTTGTCGCATCGCAGCAGAAAAAGCAGGTGCGCCAGAAGGGTTACTACAATGTTTAACAATGTCCTCGATGGAAGCAACACAGCAATTAATGAAGCATCGTGATATTCATTTAATTTTAGCTACTGGTGGCGGTGCACTTGTCAAAGCAGCTTATAGCTCTGGCAAGCCTGCTTATGGTGTAGGTCCTGGAAATGTACCAGCCTATATCGAAAAATCAGCGAATGTGGTAAAGGCTGTTCGCCAGCTTGTACAAAGTAAATCATTTGATAATGGAACGATTTGTGCAACAGAACAAGCGATTGTTGTTGATAAAGCAGTAGCACAGCAAGTCATGGCTGAGCTAAAGAAAAATAATGCATACATCGTCAATGATGAGGAAAAAGTGAAAATGGAACAATTGATTTCACCAACACCAGGTAAAGTCAATCCGAAAATTGTTGGACGCTCTGCTACACATATCGCACAAGTAGCGGGCATTACTGTACCTGATAATACGAAAGTCATTATTGGGGTAGAAACGATGATCGGTAAAAATATTCCGTTTTCACTTGAAAAACTATCACCAATTTTTGCATTATATATAGTAGAGGATAGTGTAGAAGCAAAACAGGTTATGATTGATTTACTGAATATTGGTGGACGTGGTCATACATGCTCCATTCATACAGAAAATGCGGCACTCGCTGAGCAATTTGCTGTTGATTTACCTGTATCACGCTTTATCGTCAATTCATTATCTTCTATTGGTGCTGTTGGTGGAACAACAGGCTTAGCACCATCCTTTACATTAGGTTGCGGTACGTTTGGCGGTAACATTACATCTGATAATGTGACAGCTAGACATTTAATCAATATTAAGCGTATGGCGTACGGCACAAAAGATGTCGATGTGCCAGAGCCATTAGTGGAAGCGACATCTGTCGTAGAAGCCGTATTGGCACAGGAGCCGACTGTAGATGCAGCAACGGTTCAACAAATTGTAGAGCAAGTATTAAAACAAATCTCATCACAAAATAAATAATTTGGAGGAATGACAAATGAGTACAGCATTAGGAATGGTAGAAACAAAAGGTCTTGTAGGAGCAATCGAAGCAGCAGATGCAATGGTAAAGGCTGCTAGCGTTAATTTAGTAGGAAAAGTACATGTAGGTGGCGGTATCGTAACTGTATTAGTACGTGGTGATGTAGGCGCAGTAAAAGCAGCTACAGATGCAGGTGCAGCAGCAGCAGGTCGTGTAGGAGAACTTTTATCTGTACACGTGATTCCACGTCCACACCACGAATTAGAATTAATTTTGCCAAAAGCGGAAGCATAATAAATAAAAAGGTAAACATCTCTCCTTCTATTTTCAGCAGGGGAGATGTTTGTTAACTATAGGAGTGATAATGTTGGCGGAAAAAACATTTCCAGTTGCGATTTCGGCTCGTCATATACATTTAAGTGAAGCAGATGTAGAAGCGCTTTTTGGCACAGGGGCAACACTGACAAAAGATTTTGATTTGTCACAGCCAGGACAGTTTGCCGCAAAAGAGCGTGTGTCCATCGAAGGCCCTAAAGGAGTCATTCACAATGTACGTGTATTAGGACCCGTTAGACCAGCAACTCAATTAGAAGTGAGTAAAACAGATGCCTTGAAATTGGGCGTCAATCCACCATTACGACAATCAGGTGATGTAGCCAATTCAGCTGGCATTACGATTAAAAATGGTGAGCGTGAACTAGCCATTGAACAAGGTGTTATCATTGCACAGGCACATATCCATATGACGCCGGCAGATGCACAGGAATTCGGTGTGCAAAATAATGAAGTGGTGTCTGTTGAAGTGGAAAGTGAACGTCCTGTGACATTCCGAGGCATTGTTGTACGTGTATCAGAGCAATTTAGCTTAGAAATGCATATTGATACAGACGAAGCGAATGCAGGCTTTATCCAACAACAAGCAAAAGGAAAAATCATCAAATCATCATAAGGAGGCGCGCATTTTATGCAGGAACATTTAGTACAAAAAATTGTCGAAGAAGTATTGCAGCAAGTATTAAAAAATCAGCCTGCTCTACAAAATGACGGACAAATCCCTATTGGTGTATCGGCACGACATGTTCATCTTGCACAAACAGAAGTCGAACAGCTTTTCGGGCAAGGCTATGAGTTAACACCGAAATTTGAGTTATCACAGCCAGGACAATTTGCGGCTGAAGAAACAGTCGTCATTGCAGGACCAAAGGGTTCAATTGAACGTGTGCGTATTTTAGGACCAGCTCGTTCATTATCACAAGTAGAGGTAAGCTGGACGGATGCGATGAAATTAGGTGTAAAGCCACCATTGCGTATTTCAGGTGATATTAAAGGCTCAAGCCCTATTACATTAATTGGTCCAAAGGGAAGCGTTGTCTTACAGGAAGGATTAATCGTAGCACAGGCACATATTCATATGTCTCCAGCAGATAGCGAACATCTTCAAGTGGTGGACGGACAGTCTGTACAAATTAAAGTCGAAGGGATTCGTCCTATTATTTTCTCAGATGTGTTGATTCGTGTGTCAGATCGTTTTCGTTTAGAAATGCATATTGATACAGATGAAGCAAATGCAGGTCTGATTAAACAAGGCGCTTTTGGTGAAATAGTGAATGCTCAAACGATGAGCAAGCCTGTAACGGTGAAAGAATCTACGCCTGTTGTGCAACAAACAACACAGCAGACAAGCTATTTTTTCGATAAAAAGCTACTGTCACAGCAAGAAGTGTTAGCCATTGATGCACAAGAAATTGTTGTATCGAAGAAAACGATTGTGACGGCACTGGCACAAGATAAAATACGTGAGCTGGGTAAAACATTAACAGTTCGTGCTGATTAATAGATAGTGCAATGAATGATGAAAAGAGAAGGTGACCGTTATGCTGATGGGTAGAGTAATCGGCAATGTATGGGCGACACGTAAGGAAGATGGATTGAACGGCTTAAAGCTTTTAATTGTACAACCAATCGATTCCAACCAAAAGCCTATTCGTGCCGAAATGGTAGCGGCAGATCGAATCGGTGCTGGTATTGGTGATGATGTCCTCATCACAAGCGGTGGTTCATCCCGTTATATTATGAAAGATAACCCACTGCCAATTGATGCGGTTGTCATTGGGATTATTGATTCTACAGAAGTAATGCGAGGTGATAATAATGAGTAGTGCAATCGGTATGATTGAAACAAAAGGGCTAGTTGGCTCTTATGAAGCAGCAGATGCAATGATTAAAGCAGCAGACGTCACAATTGTGAAACAGGAATTTGTCGATGGTGGTATCGTAACGGTCGTTGTACAAGGTGATGTTGGCTCTGTACAGGCAGCTGTAGAGGCTGGAAAGGCAGCAGCAATACGTGTAGGTGAATTACTAGGTGCACATGTGATTCCAAGACCTGATGACCATGTATTCCAGATGGTGAAAGGGCCAGAAGCACCAAAGAAAAAAACGGCTACACCTGCAACACGCACAAAAAAAACACCAGAAGTAACAGCAGAAACAACAACTACTGACAGAGGTGAAGCATAATGGCTTTTCGTAAAAGTAAAATTGCTGTAATTGGTGCTGGTCATACAGGCGCAACATTAAGTCTGTTTTTAGCACAAAAAGAGTTGGGTGACGTTGTACTAGTAGATATTCCTGAGGCAGAGAAGCCAACAAAAGGGAAAGCACTTGATTTATTGCAAACAGGTCCGATTGAAAAATTCAATGTATCTGTGAAAGGTACAAGCAATTATGAGGATATTGCAGGTGCTGATATTGTCGTTATCACAGCGGGTATTCCTCGTAAGCCTGGTATGAGTCGTGATGATTTAGTCATGACGAATGCGAAAATTATTCAGCAAGTATCACGCCAAATTAAACAGCATGCACCAAACAGTATTGTCGTTGTGTTAAGTAACCCTGTAGATGCGATGACATATGTATGTTATAAGGAAACGGGCTTCCCGAAAAATCGTGTTATCGGGCAATCAGGTGTGTTAGACACAGCACGTTTTAACACATTTGTTGCACAAGAATTAAATATTGCACCTGAAGATGTGTCTGGCTTTGTACTTGGTGGACATGGTGATGAAATGGTGCCATTAATTCGGTATTCCTATGCAGGTGGTATCCCACTAGAAAAGCTGATTCCACAAGAGCGACTAGAGCAAATTGTGGAACGGACACGTAAAGGTGGCGGGGAAATTGTAGGGCTATTAGGAAATGGTAGTGCCTATTATGCACCTGCTGCAGCCTGTGCGCAAATGGTGGAAATCATCATGAAGGATCAGCGCAAAATTATCCCATCTATCGCATTGCTAGAAGGGGAATATGGCTACCAAGAGCTATTTTTAGGTGTACCAACTATTTTAGGTGGTAATGGTATCGAATCTGTTATTGAGCTACATTTAACAGATGCAGAAAAAGCTGCCTTAAATAAATCAGCAGAGGCCGTTGAACAAGTCATTGGCATTTGTCAAAATATATAAAAAGCTGCTCCTTGCCAAATGGTAGGGAGCATTTTTAGTGAGTATGGTAAACTATTGATAGTACAAAGGAGGATGACAGCATGACGGTTCAACAATTTACAGACTATGTGAAGAAAATGCAACATTATTCGGAGGCATTAAACGTTATATATTGGGATATGCGTACAGGTGCACCGAAAAAAGGCTTAGAGCAACGAGCAGAGGTAGTAGGCACATTATCTGCTTCCTTGTTTGACATGCAAACAAGTGATGAATTGGGGCAATTATTAACATCGTTAGAGACGCAAAAAGCGGACCTTGATTATGTAACAACACGATTAGTGGAAGAAGTTCGTAAACAATATGATCAAAATAAGAAAATTCCCGCACAGGATTACAAAGAATATGTGATTTTACAGTCGAAGGCAGAAACAGCATGGGAAGAAGCAAAGGCAACAAATAATTTTGCGTTGTTTTTACCTTATTTAGAGCAATTAATTAGCTGGCAAAAGAAATTTATTGGCTATTGGGGCATGAAAAATGGCTCACCATATAATACATTGCTCGATTTATTTGAGCCAGATATGACGACAGATGTATTGGATCGTGTTTTTGGTGAATTACGTGAAACGATTGTCACACTTGTTCAAAAAATTGGAGCCTCTCCAAAGCAACCAGATACAAGTATGCTATTGAAGCACTTTCCACGCGAGGCGCAGCGTGCACTATCATTAGAAATTTTAGCGCAACTTGGCTATGATTTTGAGGCAGGTCGCCTAGATGAAAGTGTACATCCATTTATGGTTGGCTTAAATCATGGGGATGCCCGCATTACAACCAAATATGATGAACATGATTTCCGTTCAGCCATTTTTGGTACAATTCACGAATGTGGTCATGCGATGTATGAACAAAATATTGATGCGAAGCTAGCAGGTTTGCCATTAGCAGCAGGGACATCCATGGGCATTCATGAGTCACAATCTTTATTTTATGAAAATTTTGTAGGACGTAATGAAAAGTTTTGGGCGCATAATTATGAGCGTCTACAACAGTATTCACCAGCACAATTTGGTGATGTAGCCTTAGACGATTTCTTACGAGCTATTAATATGGTAGAGCCTTCCTTCATTCGTATTGAGGCAGATGAATTAACGTATGCATTGCATATTATGATTCGTTATGAAATTGAGCGTGACTTATTCAATGGCGATTTACAGCCAAAGGATTTACCACAAGTATGGAATGATAAGTACGAAGAATATTTAGGTATCCGCCCTGAAACAGATGCAAAAGGTGTGCTACAAGATATGCATTGGTCAGGTGGGATGTTTGGCTACTTCCCATCCTATGCACTAGGATTAATGTATGCGGCACAATGGAAGCATGCGATGGACAAGGATATTCCAAACTTTGATGAGCTGCTGGCAAAAGGAAATCTTTTACCGATTCGTCAATGGTTAACGGAAAAAGTACATCAGTATGGTGCATTGAAAAAACCATTTGAGCTATTGCAGGAGGGTACTGGAGAAGGACTAAACGCTACCTATTTAGCAAACTATCTACAAGAGAAATATACTAAGCTTTATCAATTGTAGGACAAATAAAAAAGGAGTTGCTCATCAAGTAGCAACTCCTTTTTCTAGTTTACCACAGCTTGAAGCCTTTTGAGCCTGGCGGTGAATTTGAAATAATATCGAAAATGGGAATCGTGTAAGCGAATAAAATTAATGCTGCTAAAATCACAACCCATAATTTAAAGTTTTCTAACATCGCTGGTGTTGGACCACTATGTGCATGAACTTCACCAACAGGGAATTCTTCATCACCTTTAGGCGCAAACCAAGCTAATTTTGCCACTACATAAAGGATAACGATAATGGCGATGAATAAAATCGTACCACCAACTGCTTGTGCGATTTGATAAGGAATCCAATCATATGCTTGCTGTGCGCCACCATATTCAGAGTAATCAGAACGGCGTGGTGCACCAAATAAGCCCGCAATGTGCATAGAAGATGACATAATCGTCATACCGACTGCCCATAAAATGCCTGCAAAATTCCCAAGACTGTTTAAAGATTTTGTTAATGTGCGACCTGTTAGGTGTGGAATTAACCAGAAGGCTGCACCAAAGTAAGTTAACACAACGGCTGTAGCAATTGTTAAATGAAAATGCCCTGTTACCCAAATGGTATTATGGATTAATTGGTTCATTTGATAAGAGGCATTGACAACCCCACCAGCACCACCAGGGATAAATGCGACCATCCCAATAAATGGTACGAAGAAACGAACATCTTTCCATGGTAATTTTTTGAACCAGCCGAATAAGCCTTTACCACCTAATTCACGTCCACGTAATTCAAACATCGCAAACATCGAAAAGGCTGTCATTAAAGAAGGGATGATTACAGCAAATGTTAAAATAACTTGAATGAACTTCCATGTTCCTGAAATACCAGGCTCTGTTAATTGGTGATGAATGCCAACAGGTACAGAGAAAAGTAGGAAGAGCATAAAGGATAGTCTTGCTAAGGAATCAGAGAAAATTTTGCCACCGATAATCTTTGGAATAATTGTATACCATACCATATAAGCTGGTAATAACCAGAAGTATACAAGTGCATGACCGAAATACCAGAACAATGTACGAGATAAGGCAACATCGACACGTTCGATTAAACCTAATGACCAAGGAAGCAATTGGAATAGTACAGAAATGGCTACACCTAATGTTGCTGCAAACCACATTAAATTATTGACAACAACCATGTAAGATAATAATGGGCTAGACTGACCGCTACCTTTATTTTCTTTACGCCATTGTGTATAACGTAAAATTTGTGCTACACCACCAACCCAAGAACCTACAACAACAAGCGTTAAGCCTAAATAGAAAATCCAGTGTGCTTGTAGTGGGGCATAGAATGTGTAAAGAACAGTGGCTTTATTTAATAACACCATCACTGCCGCCGCAGCCGTACCAATTGTCATTAACCAAAAACCAATCCATCCTATACGACGCTGTGCATCTGTAAATGTACCAGATGTACGGCTAACACTGGCAATTTGGAAACCGTAGATAAAGAATGTTGTTAAAATAAGACCGAGTAAAACACCGTGTACCGTTAATACTTGATAATAGCCGATGCCTGCTGGTAATGTGAATTGACCAGAGCGAACAAATACTTGTAATAAACCTGCAAGACCACCTAATAATAATGCGATAAATGCTACATAAATATGGGCCATTGCTAATTTAGCGTCACGACGATCGACCTTTGTTCCATTATTTGTGCGACTCATTTGAATCCACCACCTTTAGCATAGAATGCATCATCGTATGTCCTGTACCACAGTATTCATTACATACGATTAAAAACTCGCCTACTTTATTGACCTCTGTGACATACTCTGAAATATAACCAGGCTCTAGCATCATATTAATATTTGTACCTGCCACTTCAAAGCCATGCATAACGTCTGCACTTGTCGCAATGAACTTCACCTTTGCGCCAAGAGGTACTTCGATGACAGGAGGCTCGTAGTTGAAAGCTGATGCTAAGACAACGACTTCATAATCCCAATCCTTGCCTTCTACTTTGTGCACACCAGGGTTACTAAAAATCTCATGCTCTCTTACTTTTTCATAGTCTAATGTTTTTTTACCGTTATTTGGATGTGAGCCTTGATGGAATGCGCCAACGCCGACAATCACAAGAAATGCTACTAATGTGGCGATTCCGAACACAAGCCAATACTTCTCATACTTATGTATGTGCATATGTTTCTGTCCCTTCTTTTTAAATTAAAAACGTCCGATAAATAAATCAAAGCAGTACACCCAAAGCAAAATAATAATGATTCCAACACCGAATACAGCATAGAGTGTGCCTTTTAAATTATCATCTGGTTTTTTCTTATTTGTCATCTTCGCTCCTCCTAAGCATGGATTATGTGTTTCCTTACTGCCATCATATAAGAATTCCCTTTCTTAAGATGTGAAAAAAATCACACCTTTGGCTGGTTTATGTGAAGAATATGTGAAAACTGCTAATCAAAATAAAAACCATCTCGACTCACTGTTCGAGATGGTTTGGAGAATAGTCTATTATTCTTCGTCTTCTTCAATTGTTAATAACACGGTCATCGGTCCAATCGTTGGGATGCTGACAGGAAGTGAAAAGGCCCGCTCAAAGCCATATAATTTCGTATTTCCGACCATGACAGTTGGTGGCGTAATATCGATTTCAAGGTTTTCTTGCCCTACAGCTGTACATAAATTGCCTGCGATCATATTGCCAAGTTCACCAGTGAAGGATTCTAACATGGCACCTTCTAATGGCATACCAAACATCACACTGCCAATACCACTAAATACTTCGGGAGAAGAATCAATAATGACACGACCTTTTAAATCACCGATTAAACCAATTAATACACCCATTTGTTGTTGTTGAAAGGGCTCTGCCACAATACTTGGTGCTTGTACCTCAATTTCCACAGGTAGTATTGTTTTTAGCGCGTGAATTGTACCATTTAAAATGGTTTGAAAATGCTTCGAACTACTCATCATTATCTCTTCCTTTCCCATCCTTTCCTATTATCTTATCATGTTGAAAGCATAAGATGAAGGCATGTCTTGACGAATTTACATGAAATTTATATGATGTTTATGAGAATGATTGTCAAATTCAATCGAAAAGTAAGTGATTTCGAAAAGGTATGTTGTTATCGTCACGATTGTGCATCTGTTTACTTGACCAAATCGAGGTGTTATAAAGCTAAGACATAATGACTAAAAAGGAGTGTCTATCAAATGACCTTTGTTCTGATTGGTGTAGCAGTAATTGTTTATACAGGTATAGGGAACTATGTAATGAAAAAAACAACAACACATTTAAAATAATAGTGGCTATATCCCGCATGAACAATTAGTTGGTGCGGGATTTATTTGAATAAAAGGGAATAAATAGCAGATGACTAAAATTTTATTAACAGGCTTTGAACCATTTTTAGCTTATAAAATCAATCCAACAATGCAAATTGTCGAAGCATTAGCAGGAACGTCAATTGGTAATTATATAATCGAAGGACGTGTGCTATCTGTAGATTTTCAAAAGGCAGCACATCAACTGAAGCAATATATTGAGGAAATCCAGCCGACCATTATTCTTTCTATGGGCTTAGCAGGAGGGCGTTTTAAAATAACACCAGAGCGTATAGCGATTAATGTCAAGGATGGGGAGCCAGATAATAATGGCTATACACCAGTAGATGAAAGTATTTATTCTGACGGGGCAGATGCCTATTTAACGAATTTACCTATTCGCAATATGGTGAATCGTTTGCATCAAGAAGGATATCCAGCAGAAATCTCCAATACAGCGGGTACATATTTATGCAATAACATTATGTATGAAGGGCTTGTTTATGCACGGCAGCATGAAGGAGTGCTAGCAGGATTTATCCATATTCCTGCATCATTTGAGCTAGCGATTCAACATGGAAAAATACCTGGCTGGCATTTGCAGGATTTAATTGCTAGTATTGAGCTTTGTCTTGAGGAAGCTGTTCATGCAAAGAATGATTGAATTTCCGACGGCATTTTGGGTAAGTCAGTATACGATACGTTTTGCATTTCAAGAGGAAATATCAGCAGAAAATAGTCGCAATGTTCGATTATTTCGTACATTTCTACAACAGGCATTATCTGCGGATTTGTTAGAAGTGGTAGCAAGTTATGCAACGGTTACTGCTTATGTAAAACGAAAGGTAGCATTGCAGCCGTTACGTGAACAATGGTACGCACAACAAGCAAGCATAGAGGTGAGTGTGTCCCATACACCAATTCAAATTCCCCTTTGCTATGATGAGGAATTTGCTTTAGATATGCAACGAGTGATGGATTATACAGGCTTAGCCTACGAGCAGATTAAACAGCTTCATTTAGCGAAGGTCTATCGTGTATATGTCATTGGTTTTTTACCTGGCTTTCCGTATCTAGGTGAACTAGCGGAAGCATTATTTGTGCCACGTTTAGCTAAGCCACGTCAGCGAGTAGCGGCAAGCTCAGTTGGTATTGGTGGTGCACAAACAGGTATTTATCCTCTCGATTCACCAGGTGGTTGGAATATTATCGGCAAAACGCCCCTAAAGTTATTTCAAATGCAAAGAGCACAACCCTTTTTACTAGATGTGGGTGATTGCATCCAATTTTATGAAATCACGAAAGCAGAGTTTCGACAAATGGAGGTGAATAGTTATTGAGGCCACTTCTTTTAGTAAGAAAGCAAGGTGTTTATGGTAGTCTGCAAGATCAAGGGCGCTACGGCTATCGTGCATATGGTGTTCCTACTGCAGGTGCAATGGATCGGCGCTCTTTTCAAGCTTCCCATCTCATTTTAGGACATACAGATAATGAAACATCTTTAGAGCTATTTATTGGTGGTTTTGAGTTTGAGGCATTGGCAGAGGCGACCTATGTATTAACAGGAGCAGAAAGCATCTGTTTAGTGAATGGGCTACCAATCGAGATGTGGAAAACCTTCCAACTAAAAAAGGGAGATCGATTGACTATACAACGAGTGGTAAAGGGAGCTATTCTTTATCTCACACCATATGGGGGATTTCAAGCAGAGCAACAATTAGGAAGTCGCTCTTGTTTTCCTTTAGGGCATATGGGTGAGTCATTGCAAAAAGGACATATACTGTATGGGCAGTCTGTTGCTTCAAGTACTAAGACAAGGGGGCTCTACGCACCATATCGTCCACAGTTTGAATCACATCGCGTTGTTCGTGCATTTAAAGGACCTCATTTCCATCTGTTTTCAATCGAAAGTCAGCAACAATTTATAGAAACGACTTTTCAATTTGTCAGTGGTAATCGAATGGGGTATTACTTAAAGGGTGGGGTATTACAGCTACAGCAGCCAAGGGATATTTTATCAGAGGCGACACAATTTGGTACGATTCAAGTGCCGAAAAGCGGTGAGCCAATTGTCTTGATGGCAGATGCTCAAACGGTAGGAGGCTATCCGATTATTGCGACTGTGCATGAGGATGATTTAGACCAAATCGCTCAAATGCGCCGGTTGGATACAGTGAAATTTACATTGATGGAGGTGTAGAAATGGCTTTGGATATTAATTGTGATCTTGGAGAAAGTGTTCATACAGATCAACGTATTTTAGATTATGTGACATCGATGAATATAGCTTGCGGTTATCATGCGGGGAATCATACATTGATGCATGAGCTAGTACGAGCAGCTATTCAGAAAAATGTCCATATTGGTGCTCACCCAGGTTATCCTGATTTAGAAGGTTTTGGGCGTCGAGATATGCACTTTCAAGCACAGGAAATTTATGATATGGTCGTGTATCAAATCGGTGCATTACAGGCATTTATCACAGTGGCAGGTGGCACACTCCATCATGTCAAGCCACATGGTGCACTCTATAATCAAAGTGCCAATAATCGAGAACTAGCAGAAGCGGTTGTGCAAGCTGTACAGGATGTCCAGCCAACAGCGATTCTATATAGCTTAGCTGGTAGTCAAATAGTCGAGATGGCAAGGGATAAGGGCTTACAAGTCTATGAAGAAGTATTTGCAGATCGTCGTTACAATGTGGACGGGACATTAGTGAGTAGACGTGAAGCCAACGCATTGATTGATACAGAACAAGAAATGCTAGCTCATGTACAAGGGATTTTGACAGCCAATGAGGTCATCGCTGTACAAGGCGATAAAATAAAGCTACCAGCCCAAACATTATGTATTCATGGCGATGGTCCACATGCGCTGGTATATGCTGAGAAAATTGCTGCGTTGCGTAAAAAGTAATCATTGTTGCCAAATAGAAAATCGCTTGATACACAGTTCATGTGTACAAGCGATTTTTATATTATCTAGTACAATTTATATAGGTAACTGTTGCACAAAGCGATTAAATGACTGTAACCAACTCCACCGCTTCCAACACTAGTGGTGTACCTGCAACGAGTGTGCCTGTTACGGTATGGAAAGTTAGCTCTGTTGCAGAAACGGAATATGTGTCACCCTCCTGTAAAACACCATTGATATACAAATTATAATAACCATTTGTTACAACTGGAAAAGCCGTTGCTGCTGTACCGCTGTCATCTAAAAATGAACCTACTGCCACAGTGGAGTTATCTACAATGACTAAAGGAGCTGCTAACACATTGAAAAAGCGTGTGGATGTACCTGTGACATTGACATGAATATTAATAATGGAAAGTGCCAAATTGTCACCTCCTTTCAAGCTTGGTGAAAACCAAGGGATTCAATAATAATAGGTGTACCTCTGTAAATAGTAGCTGGGTAGGGTGCAAAGCTTAAGGCTTCAGATGTGATGGTGTAGATGCCAGCCTCCTGCATCACTGCATTGATATACAAATTGACATAGCCATTTGGCTGGAAAAGTGTCATCGTTGTCACGCCTTGACCAAAATCATCAGAAAAAAGAGAAGCAGATAGTGTAGCGCCACCGACTAAGGAGATATCTGTGGCAGCAATATAAAAATAACGATAGACAGTAGGAATAATTGAGCCTTCTGGCACAATGACAGGGGGCGGTGGTTGTATACAAGCTGCATCACTCGCAATAAGATGTGGCCATTTGCATTGTTTTTCACAATCAATTATGCGTCGGATTTTTTTATGTACCATTGTCAAATTACCTCCAATGCCTTTTCTCTACAATATGCATGTAGCGAACATTGCTATAGTTATGTATCCATATGCTTACAGAATCAAGATAAATTAGTGTTATACTTTGCCTGTCGAATAAGGTAGAATACTACATAGATGAATTCAGTAGGTAAAGGAGTTTCTTGTTTTGATGAATGATTTTGAGCAACAATTAGAGGGGCTATTAAAGCAGGCCTCATTACAGTACATAATCTATCAGCATAATGGTGATACAGAGCGTATGGAAAAAACAGCGCTCTTTGCTCGTAAGCTACAGCAAAGGGAATATGTCATTGGCTTTGCAGGGCATTTTTCTGCGGGTAAATCAAGTATGATTAATGCGTTATCAGGTGAAAATTTATTGGCATCCAGTCCCATTCCAACAAGTGCTAACATTGTGAAGGTGCATAAATCAGCAGAGGATTTTGCGATTGTTTATATGCATGATGATAAGCCTGTTAAATTTGAGGCAGGCTACGATTTTAAAACGGTGAAAGAGCTAAGTAAAAATGGGGATTTAGTATCGCAAATTGAAATCGGTCATAGTGCCTCTACATTGCCACTAGGTGTAACGGTGATGGATACACCAGGGGTTGATTCCACGGATGATGCGCACAGAATGTCTACCGAATCGGCACTGCATATTGCAGACAGCGTATTTTACACAATGGACTACAATCATGTGCAGTCTGAATTGAATTTCCAATTTACGAAGCAATTAATGAAATATAATCCAAATGTTTATTTAATCGTCAATATGATTGACAAACATAAGGATAATGAACTAAGCTTTGAGGACTTTAAAGCAACAGTGCATAATTCCTTTGCGGCATGGGGGGTTGTACCAAAGGGCGTGTTCTTTACTTCATTGCGTGAGCCTGAGCATCCGCATAATGATTTTGCAACGGTGAAAAAAATTGTCATGGATAGTATGAATGATTGGCAGGAGCAGCTTGTGCAAACAGCCACGAATACACTGCGTTTGTTGCAAAGTGAGCATGACCATTATTTAATGGAAGAAAGACAGGACCGTTTAGCGATTGATGAAGATATTTTAAGTGCAGATGATTGGGCACATCATCAAGATATTTTAGAGCAATACAATCAGCTAAACCGTCAAGTGGAGCTATTTTCGATTGAGGCATGGAATGAAACGTTTGAGGAACAGCGTAAAGAGTTATTAGCCAATGCGGCGATTATGCCAGCAGATTTACGTGAAAAATTGCGTCTTTATTTAGAAAGTCAGCAAGAAAGCTTTAAAGTAGGCGGTTTATTTACAGCGAAGAAAAAGACAGCTGAGGAACGTGAGCGTCGTAAAGAGGATGCTTACAGTACTTATCAAACCGTTGTTCATGCTCAAATTACAGGGCATTTAAAGGGATTAATGAAAAAAGCCTTAAAAGATGTAGGAGCATTGAACGAGGAACGCGCAACAGCCATTGATCAATATGTATTTGCGTTACCATTCTCACTAGTTGAGGAGCAAATGCAGGCAGGAGCGTTATTAACCGGAGATGCCCTACTTAATTTCGCCAATCGTGTAGCAGAGGCAACAAAGCGTTACTTTATCCAAGAAACAGACCAGTGGAAAAAGGCACAGGCGGATATCTTGCAAGCAGTAGCAACAGAAACAGCAACGCCGTCTAAGCTAAAAATGGCAGGGATGCAGGCCAAGGTCGATGCGATTCGTGCTGTGCTTGAAATTGAGGGCTATCAACAATATAGTGCCAGCGTGATGCACCAAGCGAGCAATGAAATCCGTCAGCTAGCGAATACACAGCTAACTAATTGGGCAAATGACTTTAAGCGAGCACAGGCTGAAATTCGTTTGTTCGATGAATCCATGCTGAAGCCAAAAACGGAAGCTCCACAGCAGGAAGAACAACAGCAAGCCGTTAACGTTGCTAATTTACCAATTGATGGTGTTGTGAAGCGGGCGTTGCATACGGCAAATGCTGTCAAAGAGGTACAGGGCTTTGCAGAGGTCGCTGCCTACTTAGAAAATAAAGTAGCACGTCTACAGCAAAAGGATTTTACAATTGCTTTGTTTGGCGCATTTAGTGCGGGGAAATCTTCCTTCTCGAATGCTTTAATGGGTGCACCCGTGCTGCCTGTATCACCAAACCCAACAACAGCAGCGATTAATAAAATCCGCCCTGTAACAGCAGAGCATCCGCATGAGACAGCAGATGTGCAGTTAAAAACAGCAGAGCAAATGCTAGAGGATATTCAAGGCTCTTATGCGGCAATCGGTTTATCCGTTTCTTCTTTAGAGGAGGCATTCAAACGTGCAGATGAGGGCTTAGCCGTTAAATTATCGGATGAGCGTTTAAATGTCCATAAATCCTTTATTCGTGCTTATCAAGAAGGTTATCCAGCATTCCAGACAGAGCTCGGCAAAGTGCTACGTGTAGAACGTGCTGAGTTTGAAGCATTTGTGGCACAGGAAAATAAATCGTGCTTTGTTGATAATATTGATTTTTATTTTGATAGTCCATTGACACGTATGGGTGTAACGCTTGTGGACACACCAGGAGCGGATTCCATCAATGCTCGTCATACAGGTGTTGCCTTTGAATATATTCGTAATGCAGATGCCATTTTATTTATTACGTACTATAACCATGCGTTTGCCAAGGCAGACCGTGAGTTTTTAATTCAGCTAGGGCGTGTTAAGGATGCCTTTGAACTAGATAAAATGTTCTTTATTGTCAATGCTATTGACTTGGCAACAACAGAAGAGGAGCAGGAGGATGTAAAGGGCTATGTGCGCTCGGAGTTACAGCGCTTTGGTATTCGTTTCCCTCGCTTATATGGTGTATCGAGTTTATTAGCCTTGAAGGAAAAAACGGAAGGCGTAGATTTCACATCGGGTATGCCACCATTTGAGGAAGCGTTCCATACATTTTTACATGACGAGCTCAGTGCGTTAGCGGTGCAAGCATTGGCAGAGGAAGTCGAGAAAACAGAGCAACGTTTAGGGGATTTAATTGCTCAAACAGAGGATAACTTAAAGCGTAAGGATGAGCGTTTAGCAGAGCTTACAACACTTTCGCAGCATGTGACAGCGCAGTTTGCAACATTGCCAACAACGATGCTGGAAAGTGAAATGAAGCAGGAGTTAGATGAGCTATTGTATTATGTGCTACAGCGTGTGTATTATCGTTATCCTGAATTCTTTAAGGAAGGCTATAATCCATCGACATTTGCGGCGATGCCAGCACAGCAAGCATTAGAGCATGCTTTGAAGGAAGTATTGCAAAGTTTACGCTTTGATTTTACACAGGAAATGCGTGTCACGAATTTCCGTCTGTCCCAATTTATTACGAAAAAAATGCAGCAGCGCTTTAAGGATGAAGTGCGTGAGTTAAAAGCATTAAACCGTAGCTTCTCGTTTTTAGCGTTTGAAGGCTCTGCACCGAATTTACTCGAATTTGAAGGACCTTTTGCAGATTTCACGAAGTATACAAGTGTAAAATCGTATTTCCGTAATCAAAAAGCCTTTTTTGAGAAAAATGAAAAGATGAAGCTAAGTGAAGCGCTAGAGGCATTAACAAAACCAGATGCACAGCACTATTTAGATAAGCAAAAAGCGTCATTTATACAATGGGCACTTGTCTTTATGGCAGAGGAAGCAGAAAAGCTTCGTCAGCATATTGTACAGCAAGCATTAGAACAAATTAATACAGAGCGACTGGCACTTCAAGAAGAGAGCCGTCTTGCTTCATGGAAAACGATTTACGCACAATTACAACACGTATGAGGTGATTCGTTTGGGGAAGGTATTTAAATCAGTAGAAGAAATACAATTAGATAATGTGCGCTTTATTGATGCACGCTTTGATTTACAGGATAACGAAGCAGGGAAAAGAGCCTTTGAGGAAAGTCATGCACCAGGTGCTATTTATTTGGACTTGGAGCAAGATTTATCGGATATGACATCTGAAAATGGTCGTCATCCGATGCCAAGTAAAGCAAAGCTAGCCGATCTTTTTCAATCAGTAGGCTTACGGTATGAGGATACGATTGTTGTCTATGACCAAGGAGCAGCACCATTTGCGACACGTGCATGGTGGATGCTAACATATGCAGGCTTTCCGCATGTAGTCATTGTGAACGGTGGGGCAGCAGCTTTAGCAACAAAGGTTGATTTTACAGCGGATGTGGTGAACTATGCACCGACTGCTATTGATTTTGTGTGGCGTGATGAGCTTTATGCGCCACGTGAAGCAGTGAAAGCGATTGTGGACGGCGAGGTGCAAGCCACTTTGTTGGATGCAAGGGCGGCTGCTCGTTATCGTGGTGAAGTAGAACCTCTTGATAAGATAGCAGGTCATATTCCAACAGCCAAAAACTTTGATTGGGAGCAATTAAAGGGGGATGGCACACTACAGGCAAATGAAGCGTTGCGCCAAAAAGTAGCACAGGACGAGCATGTCGTAGTGTACTGTGGCAGTGGTGTCACAGCCTCCCCGTTGTATGCCGTACTAGCGGATGAGGGTTATGAGCATATTCAACTTTATGTTGGTAGCTATAGTGATTGGATTACACAATATGCGATTGAAACAGGTACAAATGAATAACTAAAGGACAAAGCGCTCACATTAGTGGGCGTTTTTTCTCGATTATAGTTATTTCATGTATTTTTTTAGAAAAAAGAAAGCCAAATGATAGGAATGAAAGTCTAATAGGTAAAGGGGGGATTTCGTGACGGATATACTTGTTCAGCGAGCCAAAAAAGGAGATGCCGAAGCATTTGCTCAATTATTTGCACATTATGAAGTCGAACTTTACAAAATGGCTTACATTTATGTGGGCAATGAAGCAGATGCCCTCGATGTTGTACAGGAGGTGGCGTATCGTAGCTTCAAATCTATTCATTCACTGCAACAGACGATTTATGTGAAAACATGGTTGATTCGCATTACGATTAATTGTGCAAATGATGTACTTAAAAAGAAAGGCTTACCAACAGCAACAATACATATGGAGATAAGTGAAGAATATGAAGAGGGGCTATTAGAAAAATGGCGGCTAGAGGACGTGATGACCATTTTGTCAAAGGCAGAAAAGGATATTGTGCTACTGCGCTTTTATCAGGATTACACCATTGCTCAAACAGCTCAAATTTTACAGCTAAAACTGGGGACAGCTAAAACCATTTTATATCGAGCCTTAAAAAAGTTAAAACAAGCACTGGAACAGGAGGACGATGTATGAACGATTTAAAAAAGCAAATGGAGCAAATAGAAATTCCAGCTGTCTTACATCAAAGGAGTGTACAGGGCATTCAGCAAGCACAAAAGGAACACAAACGCTGGTTACCGAAAATACTAACGGCTGTGGCAACGTTGGCTGCCTGTATGATGGTAGCACTGTTATTAGGAGAGCCAGTACAGACATCACCACAAACTAGCCATATAATGCAGGTTACATCCTCATTATTTTATTGGCTTATATGGTTTGTTGGGCTAGTGCTCGCCATGCTAGTTGCCTTAAAAAAAGCAATGGATAAAGCGTTGACCATTAGCTTTGGCTGCATTGGGCTATTGCTGGTAGGGAATAGTGCATATTATTGGCAGCATCAATTACCTCAACCGATTGTTGTGCCATTGGTTTATGATTTTGATGAGCAAAATGAAGTCGAAAATTTTGCCTTGCATTATGTTGTAAATAAAAGTGATAACCGTGTAGTGAGTTATTTACAGGCAGATAATCGAACATTCTTGGCAATGCCTTTTCATGTCACAGCAAGCGATTATCCAGCCGATGTTATAGATGAAAATGCGCATCAATGGCTACGCAGGGTTCACTTTATCGTGACGAAAGAGGATATACAGGCATTGGTTAATAGTCGCCAGCTATTTATCGTGTTAGAGGATGGTCAAAAGCTACCTGTTACAGCAGATATAGCCATCCATGAAAAAAGGATTGCCTTTGCTCGACCAATTAGTGTATCTGGCTCTAGTCATGGTGATCGAACAGAGATATTTGAAATGCAGGAGGATATTGTATTTGAGCGATTAGTGATTCCCTCTAGCTTGAAGCCATATGTGCAATTGCAAGATATAACAATAGATAATACGACAAGCTATCATGAACAGGATTTCCCCATTACAGTGAAAAAGGGGCAACAAATACAGTTGCGTTTTTATATTAAGCAAGCACCTATTAATATGCGTACAACAATCAGATTACAAGGCCCGAATCAGACATTGTGGTTAGGTATTTTACAAGATGCTTCATTAGAAGATGTGCTAAAGGAGGGGGCTGGGCATGACTAAGCAGCAACAAATCAAATTTTTACAATGGTTCATCATTGCGCTATTTTGTAAGTTTATGCTATTAGACATCATACCAGAGATGATGTGGTTACGGTCATTTTTAGCCTATATTGCTTTATTCAAATGTGTAACCTATGTAAAGGAGTTAAAGCGAGTAAATTTTTATATAGGAGCAGGCTTGTTATTGCTTATTTCTGGCTTTTTTATTGATTCACCTTTTCTTGCTGTTTGGCATTTTGTGCTGATAGGGGGAATTGATTTACTGATTATTATCATGCTTGGTCAGCAAATTATTCGTATAGAACAACAATATCGCACTAAGGGTAAGATGTCTGAGCTATTCATAAGCTATCAATGGGGAGTACTCTTATTGCTAGCAGGCTGGACATTTAAGATGAATGTCTCTGTTTCAACATGGACATTTCTACTTTTTGTTGGTGTGCTTGTCTTATTTGTCGTGCAAATACGCTTACTCATTCATACACATCGTCTCAAAAAACATATTCGCTTCAGCATGCAAACTGTTACCTTTCCGAAAAAATGACTCGTCATTCATTTTGTGCTACACTTTGTACAAGAGCAAAGGGGGGAGCAGGTTGAAGCGTCAAACAAGTATAGTAGTAGAACAGCATGATGGGGTACAGTGTGGACATGGCAAAGTAGCCGTACGAGGAATAGGTATGAGCGTTTATAGCTTTTATACAGACGGACTATTAATCGATACAGGCTCCTATTCATTGGCAAAGGAATTTCACTCATTCTTTCAAGGCTTGTCAATCGAGCAGGTAGCTTTAACACATGTCCATGAAGATCACGCAGGCAATGCGGCATGGCTTCAGCAGCAATATCATATTCCTGTTTATGTGACAAATGAAATGGTCGATGTTTGTGCGAAGGATGGTGATTATCCATTTTATCGACAGGCTTTATGGGGGGAGCGACCAGCATTTCAAGCACAGCCATTAGCAAATACTTTGTCTACAGCAAACGCAACTTGGGATGTCATTGCCACACCTGGGCACACAACAGACCATGTCGCCTTTTACAATCGCCAAACAGGAGCGATGTTTACGGGGGATTTGTATATCCAAACAAAAACAAAGGTCCTATTGGATGAAGAAAATATCGTCCATACATTGGCATCATTAAAAAAATTATTAGCCTATGATTTTGAAGCCATTTATTGCTGTCACGCAGGCTTTTTAGCAGATGGACGCCAACGAATTCAAGATAAAATCGCCTATTTAGAGGAGACGGAAGGGAAAATTAAGCAGTTATTCGCGCAAGGCTATATGGTGGATGAAATCACGAAAATTATTGTGCCACAAGATTATCCGATTACACAGGCCTCTAATGGGCAATGGTCTTCTAAACATTTAATTACGGCTTTTATTGGGCAATGGATATAAAAAAGTAGGTAAACTTGTTTACCTACTTTTTTGTCTTTACATAGCAGTCCATTCCTCTCGCAATAACCCCATGCGTATCGAATCGTAATACACACCATTGTAGTAACGCACTTTACGGATTCTAGCCTCCATCTGCATACCGAGCTTTTCACCAACTCGCATCATACGTGCATTACCTGACCATGTCGTAAAACCAACACGAACTAAAGGCATTGTTGTGAATAAATGGTCAATCCATAGCTTTAAGGCTCTTGTCCCTAAGCCTTTGCCCCAAGAAGGTGCTTCATGAAAGACAATGCCCATTTCAAGCCATTGTGACGGCTGATGCTCCCAATAGTAGGAAACGATACCACAGACAATGCCGTCAACCTCAATTACCCAAAAATCATCTTGTCCAATCCATTTTTCACCCTTTGGCAAAAATTCCTCATAGGACAATGCTTGATGAGGGTAATAAGGGGCATCCCACTTTTTCCATTCAGGCTGCTCTTCTTTGTAAATAAGTGTCCATAAGCGTTGTAAATCCTGCGCTATGATTGGACGAATCGTTAACTCTTTATCTGTATACATATGTGACCTCTTTTCAATAGTAAGTGTTTCATAGTTGGATTGAAAAGAGTGTAACGAACTACTTTTCAATCACAGTTCGTTGTTGCTGCTGTTTCATACTCATCAATCCTTTCAAACATAGTTCTTTTATCTTGATTCAGCAAATGCTTTTTGTATCGAAAGCGAAGTGGCAGATACAGAAGACCTCTACCTCAATAGGGAGGGGGAGAATGCCAGCTTTTATCTTGATTCAGTGGGTGTCCAAACGCCTGTATCTGTTGCTGCCGCTACGCTTTCGCACAAAAAAGATTGTCGCTACGTTGCACTGCGCTTTCGATACAAATGTTTTCTGCGCGAAAGTGAAACGTCAGCGGCAAATAAAAAGATATTCACTGAATCAAGATAAAAGCCCCAGCGGATGTCATGGATTTTGAAGAGGAGCTTTTTCGAGTGAACTCGAAAAAAATCCAGACGCAATTACGCTGGGGCGTAATTGATTATAACATATTTGTGAACAAAATGTGAACGTGTATGTATCCGCTTACAACTGATTTGTGAAAAGATTCTCATTTGTAGCACAAAAATACTATGTGAAAAAATGAGCAGGTTAAATGGTGTTATACGTAGTCAATGCCAATGATTGAACATCTAGTATTTTATTGTGAAATAATTGATTGTGAAATGATGAACGATAAAGAAATGGTTTAAAAATGTTGATATATCAAACATTAAAAAGAATTTTCTGAAAATTAATTGACTATCCTTTCACAAACCACTAACATACTGAAATATAATCAAATTTCACAAAGTAAAGGATGGGGTTCAATGGATATTATGAAAAAAGCGTTAGAGATGCATGGACAATATGGTGGTAAGCTAGAGGTACAATCAAAAGTGCCTGTACAAGATTCATATGATTTAAGTCTTGCCTACTCACCAGGCGTTGCTGCACCATGCTTAGAAATTGAAAAAAATCGATCGCTTGTCTATGACTATACGATGAAGGGCAATATGGTAGCTGTTGTGTCGGACGGTACGGCTGTTTTAGGGTTGGGGGATATTGGACCTGAAGCGGCGCTACCTGTGATGGAGGGGAAGGCGATTTTACTCAAGCGTTTTGCCAATGTTGATGCGTTTCCAATATGTTTAGATACAAAAAATTCAGATGAGATTGTCAGCATTGTGAAGGCGCTTGCTCCAACATTTGGTGCTGTTAACTTAGAGGATATTTCTGCACCACGTTGCTTTGAAATTGAAGACCGTTTACGTCGAGAGTGTAATATTCCTGTTTTCCACGATGACCAGCATGGCACAGCGATTGTTGTCGGAGCAGGGATGATTAATGCCAATCGTATTGTCAAAAAAGATGTTGAAACAATGAAGATTGTGATTAATGGGGCAGGTGCAGCGGGAATTGCGATTTTGCGTATTCTTGTGCAAATGGGCTATAAAAATATTTATATGTGCGATACAAAGGGCTTAATTTATGAGGGACGTGCAGAAGGGATGAATC
This sequence comes from Lysinibacillus piscis, assembly GCF_026012395.1. Lineage (GTDB taxonomy): Bacteria > Bacillota > Bacilli > Bacillales_A > Planococcaceae > Lysinibacillus > Lysinibacillus piscis. The sequence continues at coordinate 61,578 of NZ_BRZA01000001.1, read as the reverse complement.
CAATTAAGGAAGCCGTGGCACATTTAACAAATCCAGAGAAGATTCATGGTACATTAGAGGATGCACTTCGTGGCGCAGATGTCTTTATTGGCGTATCCGTAGCCAATTTATTAACAGAGGCGCATATTCAATCCATGAATGATGATCCAATTGTCTTTGCATTAGCCAATCCAAATCCTGAAATCACATATGATAATGCAAAGGCATGGGGTGTGCGTATTATCGGGACAGGGCGTTCTGATTATCCAAATCAAATTAATAATGTACTTGCTTTCCCAGGTATTTTCCGCGGGGCGCTTGATGTGCGAGCAACCGATATTAATGAGGCGATGAAATTAGCGGCTGTGGAGGCAATTGCATCATTAGTAAGTGATGAGGAGCTACAGGAGGAATATATCGTGCCAAAATCATTTGATGAACGTGTTGTAGAAGTAGTATCACGTGCAGTCAGTGGGGCAGCGGTAGAATCAGGCGTATCAGAGCTGTTTCAACAGCAAGCCGTTTTATCCAAAGTGATGTAATAACAAAAGCCCTTCTCCTAGATGGGAGAGGGCGTCTTTGTTATAGCATCATCCCACTAACAACGATGAGCATAATAATCATAATAATCACTACAAGAACAAAGAATAAAATGCCTAACACAATGGAAGGGATTAAAAGAGTGAAGAAGCCTTTCCAATTGGAAAACTGATGTGCTTCAGCGACAATACCTACTGATATGACGAAAGACCAAATACTTGACACAACGGTTACCAGTATTGTCGGCCAAAAAATCCATGGAATCTCACCTGTAAAACTGATATTCATTAAAGAATCGGGTGCTGTGACAAGCCACAAGCCGTAAAAAGGAATTAACAAAATAAATGGAATCGCTGTTAAACTAAGTGCTTTAAATAATTGCGTATATGTAGCTGTTCCTTTAAGTAGTTTACCAAACAACCATATGGCTAGTGCTGAAATGCTAATACTAATAAGACCTATAATAGGACCTAACACAAGTAGTAACACGATAAGTAGCCACAATGGCATATCCATTAGTATGTCACTATCAATAAGCCCCGATAATGAAGAGCCGATAAAACCAATGGATAGTATGAAAATCGCATAGCCCATCGATTTTTCATCTATGATATAACGAGCAGTTTGCTTTGGATGAAGCCAAACGGATAAAAATGGATTCAACGCTCGCCTTTCCTGTGGTTTATCATCATACATTGTCATCAAATTACCTCCAATTATTATCTACTAGTATAAGATACGAATGAATTGCTAAAAAGTTTCATAAGAAATCTGTATTTTAGATGAGTGTTTACGTTATTATATAAAAAATGATAGGGGAGGGGATGTCATGAAAAAATTCGTTCTTACATTGCTAGGATTAGGTGTGTTTTTAGTCATTATACTTGTGCTCAATATGGAGCCACCTATGCCTACTGTGTCTGTAGATAGTAAAAAAATGGAGGTTGTACAAGGTTCTTATTGTTGGAACAAACTAGTGAATGCTACCTGTGTGGATAAAATTTCGCCACCTGAGCTACTAGCGCATCATCAAATTGTACCAACTGTTGTTTCACCTCAAAGTGCAATAAAGGTGGAGTTTCAAAAACAACCTATTGAAGAAATTGTAGTAGAAGAATGGAGCAATTCCAATGCAAATAAAGTCGTGTCAGTCGAAGGAAATATTTTTTTGGCATCACAAGAGAAAGGAAGCTATATCTATATGATTTCTGGTAGATGGCATAAAGGAAGTGCTTCTTATATAGTGAATATTGATGTAAAATAGCCATCTGCTTAAATAATAAACTTCAGCAGATGGCTATTTTGGTTAATCAGCTAACATAATCTTTTCAAGCTCTAATGGCTCAATATATTGTTCACCTTTATAAGCACGCATATTACCACCTGAAATTTCATCGATTAATAAAATCTCATTTGTTTGTGCATCACGACCAAATTCTAGCTTAATATCATATAATGTTAAGCCTTTTGTAGCAAGCTCAGTGCCTACGAATTTAGCAATATCCACTGTGCGTTGCTTTAATACAGCGTATTCCTCATGTGTTAATAGGTTTAACATTGCCAGTGCGTCCTCAGAAATAGGCGGGTCTTGGCGCTCATCATCCTTAATCGTTACTTCCACAAACGCATCTAAATCTTGACCTTCCTGTACATAAGCACCATAACGGCGTAGGAATGAACCAACAGCTTTAAAACGACAAATCACCTCTAAACCTTTACCGAATACAGTAGCAGGCTTAACCGTCATCGTTGCATCCTCAAAATTAGCGTCCACATAATGCGTTGGAACGCCTTGCTCATTTAATTTTGCATAAAAATAAGATGTTAAACGTAGCCCAGCTAAGCCAGCACCATCAATCGTCAAACCAACTGTGTTTGCGCCTGGATCGAATACGCCGTTTTCACCCGTTACATCGTCCTTAAATTTCAATAAATAATGTCCGTCTTCTAACTTGAATACATTTTTTGTTTTACCTGTATACAATAATTCCACAAAAAAACCTCCAATATTTATAAAGTACCATGATTATAACACGAATATTTTAAATGGTTAATACCCAAAATGTTCGTGAAAATAATATTCAATCCATTACACTGGAGACGGATGTTTATTGTGCGAAAGTGAAGTGTCAGCAATAAAATTGTGTAGATAAATTGTTGAAAAATAAAACAGATGATAACAGGGGCGTGTTATCATCTGTTTTGCTTTTTTATTAGTAAACACCTTCCATTAATAAACCATCTGCTACTTTGACGAAGCCAGCGATATTTGCACCGACAACAAGGTTACCAGGGTAGCCGTATTTTTCAGCAGCAGCTTTACTCTCTGCATAAATATTTTCCATGATTTGGTGTAATTTTGCATCTACTTCTTCAAATGACCAGAATACACGGCTTGAATCTTGTGCCATTTCAAGTGCAGATACAGCAACACCACCAGCATTAGCAGCTTTGGCAGGACCAAATAATACGCCAGCTTCTAGGAATTCATTGATTGCTTCAAGGTCTGATGGCATGTTTGCACCTTCTCCAATTGCTTTTACACCATTTGCGATTAATGTACGAGCAGACTCACCATTAATTTCGTTTTGTGTTGCACATGGTAAGGCAATATCACATGGAATTGACCAAATACCTGTGCAGCCTTCTGTAAAGGTAGCATTTGGGCGATAGTTGACATATGTTGAAATACGATCACCTTTTACTTCTTTAATTTCTTTAATCGCATCTAAGTCTAAGCCATCTGCATCATAAACATAGCCTGAAGAATCAGAGCAAGCAACTACCTTTGCACCGAATTCCTGTGCTTTTTCAATCGCATAAATAGAAACATTTCCAGAACCAGAAACAACGACTGTTTTGCCTGCAAATGATTCATTTGCATCTTTTAACATTTCGTTCACAAAGTAAACTGTACCGTAGCCTGTTGCTTCTTTACGTGCTAATGAACCGCCATACACAGGATTTTTCCCTGTTAACACGCCTGATTCATTTGCTTTTGTAATGCGCTTATATTGTCCCCATAAATAACCAATTTCACGACCGCCAACACCAATATCACCAGCAGGAACATCGACATCAGGACCAATATGGCGGTATAATTCAGTCATAAATGCTTGACAGAAGCGCATAATTTCTGAATCTGATTTCCCTTTAGGGTCGAAGTTAGAGCCACCTTTACCACCACCGATTGGTTGGCCTGTTAATGCATTTTTGAAAATTTGCTCAAAGCCTAAAAACTTAATGATGGATTCATTTACAGATGGGTGGAAGCGAAGTCCGCCTTTGTAAGGACCCATTACGTTGCTGTATTGTACACGATAGCCACGGTTTACTTGCACTTGGTTATTGTCATCTTGCCAAGCAACACGGAAAGAAATGATACGATCTGGTTCTACGATACGAGATAAGATGTTTGCTTTAATGTATTCAGGGTGTTGTGTAAAGACAGGTACTAATGAAAGGAAAATTTCTTCAGCAGCTTGTAAAAACTCTGCTTGATGACCATTTTGCTGTTTTAATTGTTCAAATACACCATCCACATACTCTTTTGCTAATTGTTCATTGCTTACAGTTGTCATTGTCATAGTAAAAACCCCCAAGTAATTTGATAACCGTATCGTATATTTTTTTTTCAGACTATTCAATAAAATTATTTTTTCGAAGGGCAAAAGTTTGTGAATTTATGAGCAAGAGGGGATGTGAAAATATTATATTAAGAAAATTTTTGTTTCGAATACTTATCTAATTGTGAGAAAGGAATGATGCCTTATTGTGAAGGTTTTAATTGATGCTGATGCCTGTCCTGTAGTGGATTTAGCGCTAGCTATATCATCTGAATACGAGATAGAAACAATCTTATTTTGCGATACGTCTCATCGCATAGAACGTGATAATGTAATAACAATTATGGTGCCGAAAGGTCCTGATTCAGTTGATTTCACACTGGTGAATGCGCTTTCGAAACATGATGTGGTCATTACACAAGATTATGGATTAGCTGCCATGGTTCTGGCAAGAGGAGGATATGCAATTGACCAAAATGGGAGGGAAATGTCAGCAGATAATATAGAAAACTTATTAGAAATACGTCATGTTGGACAAAAGATTCGACGTGCTGGTGGAAGAACGAGGGGACCGAAAAAACGGACCAAGGAAAACAATATTTCATTCCAAATGAAATTTCGACAAATTTGTGAACACGCAATTTTTGCACAAAAAATGGAGGGTTTGAATGATGAAAAATAAATTATTTCAGCAATTTCCACTACTTCAAACAATGGCAAATCAAGATACTGTACTATGGGAAAATACAAATTGGGCGAAAAAGGCACAGACAACACTTTTTTCGATAACAGAGGTCATAGAAGCTGAAGAAACATTACAACGCTTTTCTTCCTATTTAAAAGAAGCTTTTCCTGAACTAAGGGCAAGTAATGGTTTCATAGAATCTGCTCTACAAACTATCCCGCAAATGCAAGAGGCACTTGAAAAGACATTTGATATGAAAATTACTGGGCAAATGATTGTCAAGTGTGATCATGCTTTACCTATTTCAGGTTCGATTAAGGCACGTGGTGGAATTTTCGAGGTACTACGTCATGCAGAACGTCTAGCCATCGCACATGGCAAGCTAACCAAGGCAGATGATTATGCGGTGCTAGCTACAGAGGAAATGCGGCAATTCTTTGCCCAATACACCATTGCAGTAGGTTCTACAGGTAATCTAGGTTTGAGTATTGGTATTATGGGGAAAAAATTAGGCTTTGACGTTGTTGTACATATGTCAAGCGATGCAAAGGAATGGAAAAAGGCTTTACTGCGAGAAAAAGGAGCGACTGTTATCGAATATGAGGCAGATTATAGTGTGGCAGTGGAGCAGGGACGTAAAGAAGCAGAACAAAATCCATTATGCCATTTTATTGATGATGAAAATTCCAAAGATTTATTCGCAGGCTATGCGGTAGCGGCCAAGCGTTTGCAGGCACAATTGCAGCAGGTAGCCATTATGGTCGATGCAAATCATCCATTATTTGTTTATTTACCATGTGGAGTCGGTGGTGGACCAGGAGGTGTGGCATACGGCTTGCGGGAGTATCTTGGCGAGCATGTCCATATTTTCTTTGCAGAACCTGTCGCATCACCATGTATGACAATTGGTTTATTAACAGGCTTGCATGATGAAATTAGTGTAGAAGATATTGGCTTGGATAATCGGACAGAGGCGGACGGTCTGGCTGTTGGACGTGCCTCTAAGTTTGTTGGGAAAGTGATGGAAACATATATTAGTGGCTGTTATACAGTGACAGATGAGGAGCTATTGACATCCTTGAAGCTGGCGATGGAGGCGGAAATGTTATTTTTAGAGCCCTCTGCACATGCGGGAATGCTAGGGGCGATTCGTTTACAGCAGTATGGGCAGCATTATTTACAGCGACATGATTTAATAGATAAAATGGCAAATGCTACACATCTTGTATGGGCAACAGGTGGTAGTATGGTTCCACAAGAGATGCGTGAGGCGTATTTACAAAAAGCGAATAGCTAATAAAATAAACCGCTAAATCCACTAAATAGGGGATTTGGCGGTTTATCTTTAGCGCTGTGCAGCTAAAAAGACTTGTTGCGCAGCTAGAACACCTGCACCAGCTTCAAATGTATAGTTGAAATCTTGCAATGCTGCCTCTAGTAATGACACGGCTTGTAAAATATCGCTTGGGAAGCAATAGCCCATATGACCGAAGCGGAATATCTTGCCCTGTAAATGACCAAGACCACCTGCAAAATCGAGATGGTAGCGATTTTTTAAATGAGCTAAAAATGCTGCTAAATCAATATCCTTTGGTGCTAAAATGGCTGTAATCGTTGGAGAAGCATATGCATCCTCTGTTAATAGCTCGATATGCAGTGCTTTCATCGCACTACGAACCATTTGCTTCATCAGCTCATGGCGAGCCACTGTTTGGGCAAAGCCACCTTCCGCTTCAATTAGCTTACATACTTCATGTAGACCATAAATTAGCGTAATGGCAGGTGTATTTGGTGTCATCCCTTTTTCAGCCCAGCTACGATAGTTGATTAAATTTAAGTAATAGGAGGGTGTTTGATTTTTTTCAATGACTTGCCACGCTTTGTCACTAACAGCAACGAGGGCAAGACCTGGTGGTAACATCAATGCTTTTTGCGAGCCTGTAACGAAAATATCAATGCCCCACGCATCCATTTCAGCAGGTGCACCACCAAGGCAGCTCACACCGTCAACAATGACAAGAGCCTCTGTTTCCTCATGGACAACTTTTGCTAAGTCGGCAATTGGATTTAAAATGCCTGTGGATGTTTCGTTATAAGTAATAAAAACAGCTTTTATTTGTGGATGTGCTTGTAAAAATGGACGTAATTCCTCTGCTGTACAAGCTTCTCCCCAGTCTTTGACGAGTTTATGTACATGGAAGCCATAGCGTTCGCAAATGGAAACGAAGTAATCACCAAAAGCACCAACTGTGACAACGACAACTTCCTCACCAGCAGAAATCGTATTGACGGCAGCCGCCTCTAATGCCGCTGTACCGCCTGATGGTAACAGTAAAATATCTTGCTTTGTACCAAAAATAGGCTTCACTAACGCCATTGTTTCACGATAAAGGGTAACAAATTCATTGCTACGATGGCTAAAAATATCTTGACTCATAGCAAGCTGCACCTTTTTCGGAATCGGTGTTGGTCCTGGATGTCTTAAAATATTTTCATACATATACATCACTCCTTTTAGATGGTATCTATACTATAGCATATTTAGCAAGGATGACTGTAAGTGAAAGAAAAACACCTCCATCAAATGAATGATAGAGGTGTAGAGTCATTAAGCAATAAATGGTCGTTTCATACGCATTAAGCCGTAAATAGCATAGAATAAACCACTAGTGATAAATGTTAATACCACGTATAATATCGACTTTCCTGATGATCCTGACCAACGATAGAATAAGCGATAGATATAGTACAGTGTAAAACCAGCTAGCCCTAAAGAAGCAATAATACCGATTAATGGAATCCAAGTAGCGATGAATAAACCGACATAAATCAATATGTTTCTTTTAGCGATTGCATTTTGCTCACTACGAGTTTTACCCTCTGCTGTGAGTAAGAAAAGACAATACATATTGGCAAGTGGAATCCAAGCGATATAGGCAACATCCTCAAAGCCATTTGTTTTTGATGCTGTGTAATAAATGAAAGCATTAACAACATAACCGATTAGCGCAATGATAAGTGCAATGGCGATAAATAGCAGGAAAAATCCTCCTACAAGTGCATCCTCTGTATACGTGTAAGCATTGTAATCCATCCAAAAACCCCCTTTCTAAAATGATACTCCCTTTTATCATAACAACTCTCAAATGTGAAATCTATAGTCAATAATGGCTAAAGATTATTATTTAGTCAGTAGTACCCTCTGGAATTCATAATGGACACGGGTTAACTCAAATTCAGCTATCATTTTCATACGATTGTTCTAAAATAAGGCAGCAGTACCCTATTTACTGTCATTTTACTGCTACAGGATAGGCTATATTCTTTTAAAACAAAGTTAAAATCATATTATGTAGGTCATCTAAAAAATCTTTTTAATAAATGCTGTGTATTTTTATAAAAAGGTATCCATTCTAAAAACATACTGCTACTGTTCAAGAGGTGTGATGAAAAATATTTCACTAATTGAAGGGCAAGCATTTGGTCTTTAATGTTCTGAATAGACTGACTATAATGAAAAATGTAAACGATTTCTAGTGCAACTATCCATAGAGGGGGTGAGATGATGTTAAATGAAAGAGAGCTTAAAATTGCGATTAAACTTCTTGAGGCCAAACTACCCATGAAAATAAAAGATTTATCGCAGGACTTTGCAGTTAGTACAAGAACCATTAAGTATGACCTAGAGCATGTAAAAGAATGGTTCCAACATCAGCAAATAGATGTGTATTCACAGCCGAATAAAGGACTATGGGTAACATGCAATGACATATCACGTGATGAAGCATTACAGCAATTGCTTGGTGATGAAAGGTGGAGGCAAAGCCCAGATCAAAATGTAAGGTTACAAAGAATTTTAGTGACCTTGCTTTTGAGTAATGACTATATTATAGCGAATACCTTAGCTGAAAACCTTCAAGTCAGTCGTAATACCATTTTAAATGATATGAATTGCGTTAGTGAGTATATAGCACCTTGGATGATTCAACTAGAAAGGACAAAGCGTAAAGGCTATAAGTTGATTGGTGAAGAGCTGACTTTGAGGTTATTTCTGGAACATCTTATTTATACAAATTTGACGAACTATGAAATCTACCAAATTATGACGCGTATTACGGCTGATGAAGAAGAGCATGAGCAGCAATTTTTGATGGATGCCACACTTCTTTCTATGTTCAAAATAGCAGAACGGCATTTGAAAAACTTATATACATCAGCTACTGCTAAGTTATTTCATCAATCTGATTTAATTTTGCTATTGATTCGCATCACTATTTCTGTTGTTAGATTGGATAAGGGGCAAACGATGAAGGGCTATCGTCTAGTGAATAAAAAACTTTACACAGATGATACCTCTTTATTTATCTTGTCATGGATGGAAAATGTCTTGACTGAATTGGAGCTGCCGTTGCTGCAAAACGAATTTTTGTATTTATCTGGTGATATTGCGAAAGGTACACGTGGCATTGATTTAACGGTTGTTACAAATCAATTAGTTCAATACGTTAGCGCAAAGGAAGGAATTGAATATGGCAAAGATCCTAAATTATTTAATAGTCTCTTTGCCCATTTATCGTTACGTTTAAACAAAGGTGTATTCAATGTATCCGAAATTAACCCCTTCGCAGATGAAATTAAGACCAATTATCCTGAGTTATTCCAAAATATCACAGAGGCTTGTCGAGTATATCTTGGCTTACCTTCTATTATTAATCATGATGCATTTATCTCATTAATTGCGTTACATTTTTTATCATCATTTGAAAATACCTTTTCTACAAAAAGAAAAGTCAGGGGATTATATGTTTGCGCCACTGGTGGAGGTGTTGCACGACTTATCAAAAATAGGGTAGAAAAAGATATTCATGATATTGAAATTGTTGCCTATTGTTCCATTATGGAAGTAGAAGAATTATGTCAAAGGGAAAAAGTGGATTTGATTATTAGTGTATTTCCCATTCAGTCACAAATACCTGTCATTGTTGTAGAAGCCATTCCAACAAAGCGAGATGTTGAAACTATTCGGGAACATGTGAAAGCGCTATCACAAGAGAGTTATTCTTATCAGTATAATTTGCCATATGAAAATCAATGTTTGTTGATTGAAGATAATGAACAGATTAATCTAGAAATCATTTTAAAGGGTTTTGAAATCTTTCATGAAATTATTACAGTATTTCCACAGGATATTCAGGAAGAACGGAAGCAAGCCTTACAGCTTCATATTTTTTTAATGGTGCATCGTAGTTATTTTGATAAACAGTACGATGATTTTCTCTATACAAATCAACCAATATCAGAAAAGCATAGACGTGATCTACAAACATTGAAAGATATTCTTACACGGCTACATGTACCTGTTCAACAATCTGAGCTAATGGCTCTCTTACAATATTTAAAATGAAAGGAAGTGAATGTGTGAGCTACTATACTATTTTGCAAAACGGTCTTGTTATTGATCCTGAGAAAGGTGGCATTGAACGAAGAGATATTGGCATCATAGATGGTCAATTAGCCGATGTCAAAGATGTACTTGCACAAGGTATAAACATTCACTATATCAATGTAGATGGAGCTTATATCGCACCAGGTTTTATTGATTTGCATGTTCACGTCTTTAAAGATGCTACGACATTAGGTATTGAAGCAGATCTTGTTGGCATAGAGCAAGGTGTGACAACGATTGTCGATGCAGGGAGTGCAGGCTATGACAATTATCAGTTATTAAAAGACACTGTTATACAGCAAAGCCAAACAGAGGTCCTAGCCTTTCTAAATATTGCACGGCAAGGATTGGGGGCGGGACTATCTGAGTTAGCAGATCCAACACAATTAATGACATTAGAAGAAGCGAAAGAGATTTTTGCACATGAACCACAAATTGTGGGGTTGAAGGCAAGAATGAGTGGCTCTGTTGTGAAAGAACAAGGAATTGCTCCATTGAAGCATACTCGTTTAGTAGCAGATGCACTGCATAAGCCTATTATGGTGCATATTGGGAATCCTCCGCCTTATTTAAATGAAATATTCCCATTATTGACAAAGGGTGATATTATAACCCATGCTTTTCATGGGAAAAAGCATGGGATTTTAAATGAGCAAGGCTATCTTATTGAGGAGGCAATCAAAGCTTTACAGCGTGGCGTGCTATTTGATGTAGGGCATGGCACATCTAGCTTTAGCTATGAAACATTACGAAAGTTTAAAACCAGCTATACACAACCATTTTCAATCAGTACAGATATTTATATCAATAATTATGACAATCCAGTTGGTAGCTTAATGTTAACAATGTCCAAGCTTCTGGCGCTGGGTTTTACACTTGAAGAGGTTGTGCGTGCTGTGACTATTCAAGCAGCAGAGGCAATTGGCTTGACGGAGCAAGGAACGTTAAAAATTGGCACACGTGCAGATATAACCATTTTTACCTTTCATGATAAACCAACAAATCTTGTAGATTCAGAGGGTGTTGTGTTAACCACAAATCGAGTTTTACAGCCACAAATGACGATAAGGAATGGAAAGGTGGTATTTCGCCAATGACCGCATTAGATAAAGATAAAATAATTGAAAACAGTGGTGATGTCGAGCGGTGTCGTCAATTGTTAAAAGAGACACAGGATATTTTAACACAGGCGAAAATTGTGATGGATGAAACACAATCGCTGTCATTAACATCTCATTTGTCTGCTATGGTGTACCGCTCTATCAATAAAGAACCTATTCAGCCATTAGATAGGACTATGTTTGATGAGATATCAATAGAATCTATGGAGTTAGCGACCACTATTTGTGGATTACTACCAAATTTACATGAGGATGAAAAATATTTATTGTCAATTCACTTTGAAACAGCAAAAATGAATAATTTATAACTTATTGAGGAGGAATAGAATATGAGTCAAATCGTTGTTGTTATTGGAGATCGTTTAGGAAAAGGGCAAAATGTAGCGAAAGGTGTAGAGGCAGCTGGAGGAACAGCAATCGTTATTCCAGGCATGGGTGCAGATATGAAATTAGGAGATGTTATGCACGCTGAACATGCGGATATTGGGATTTCCTTCTGTGGTAGTGGTGGGGCAGGAGCAATTACAGCACAAACAAAGTATGGTTATCCATGTCATTATGGGATGCGTTCAATTGATGAAGGGATCACAGCTCTGCGTGAAGGGAAGCGTGTGTTAGGGTTTGGGTTTATGGATGTGGAGGAGTTAGGGAAGCGCATTACCGAAGAATATATCAAAATTAAAGGGTGATATGAGCATGAAAAAAACGTTTCAAGCCACAGTGCAGATTGAGGGGATTGGGCAGTCAAAGGAATTAGCGATTAATACTGCGTTAGGGAGTATCCAAAAAAAGATCATGTCAAACTACAAGGGCTTAATTCTTAGAATTGAGCCAATCGATGTGACAGTTATAGAGGCAAGAGAGACAACTTATACAGAACGCTTCTTCCTATTATTTTTTCCGAGAAAACGCAATCAATATAAAGTTGTGCTAGAGGTAGAGGTCAATGTTTTCCTGTTGGATGTGGAGGAAATAGTGTTTGAAAAAACAGATATGCCTGATAATATGCGCAATATGTTGCTAGGCAATCAGATCAACAAATAAGGAGGTAGGTATATGGAATTTATTGAAATTGTCATCAAATCGATTATTATTGGCGCACTTGTTGGCTTTGGTGTGGGGGCAGGGGCTGCGAGAATGTTTCATGCTCCAAAAGTACAAGGAATGGGTGCTTTTCGTACATTGGGTGAACTAAATGCCTGTGCAGGGGATGCAGCCTCTCACTTTTCATTCGGTCTTGGCTTCTTCTTCAATGCTTGGGCATCTGCTGTAGGAGCAGGTGCATTTACACAAGATGTCGATCATCGTATTATCCCAAACTGGGCAGCAGCTGTCTTAATGAGAAAGGGCAAACGTCCTGAAGATACGTTGCATAACCCAAAGAAAATGGCTATTGCAGGTGCGATTATTGGGGTATTGGTTGTTACGTTTTTGAATTCAACAGCATCCGCTATTCCAGAATCATTGCAAGCTATTGCGATTAAAGTGCTTGTACCAGCGGCAAACTTATTAATTAACCCGATTATGCCAGTGATTTTTTGGTTAGCTGCTTTAGATGCAGGCAAACGTGCAGGTTTATGGGGCACAATTTTTGGTGGCGCAGCTCATTTAATAATGGGGAATGCTGTGCCTGGGATTGTATTAGGAATTTTAATTGGTAAAGGTGTAGATGATAGTGGTTGGTCTAAGGTGACGAAAACCCTATTAATTACAGTTATTTTATTATTTGTATTAAGTGCATTCTTCCGAGGCTTTGATATTAATATGATGAGAGGTTTTAACTTGGAGGCACCAAGTTGGTTAATTGATTTACACAAAATGATTGGATTTGAGGTGAAGTAGCATATGACGAATCAACAAGAGACAATGAATGAAGAGTTGTATAATAAAAACTTCTGGTATGCAGATTGGTCGTTTCCTATCTTTGTAGCACTTCTATCAGCAGGTATATTTGCTGGAACACATATGTACTTTCAATATCATATTGGTGCTTTTAATGATGTGGCCATTGTCGCTATGCTAGAGGCAGGCATTCAAGGGGCAGGTTATGGGGCAGCAGCGGCGTTTGGCGCAAGTTTCTTATTTGCTCGTATTTTAGAAGGCTCACTTGTCGGTATTTTAGATATTGGTGGCTCTCTTCAAACAGGAATTGGTATTGGCGTGCCTGCATTATTATTAGGCGCAGGGATTACAGCACCGGTTGAATCCTTTGCATTATCATTAATAACTGGCGGTCTTCTTGGTATTATTATTGGCTATGTTATTATCGGCATTCGTAAATTTACAGTGGGACAATCGAATTCAACCTTTGGCGCAGATATTATGATGGGTGCTGGTAATGCTTCAGGCCGTTTTTTAGGGCCCCTTATCGTAATTTCAGCGGCAAGTGCTTCCATTCCAATTGGTGTTGGATCAATTATCGGTGCAGCAATTTTCTACGCATGGAAGAAGCCTGTCGCAGGTGGTGCTATTCTTGGGGCGATGCTATTGGGTGCATTCTTCCCAATTTCACTTGATTGAGGTGGGGACTATGGGAATTTTTAAAGAGCTAGGTTTACGTGAAATTATTAATGCAAGTGGTAAAATGACGGCGCTTGGTGCATCAGCTGTAACAGATGACATTGCACAAGCCTTAAAGGATGCTGCACAAGACTATGTGGATATTGATGAGTTGATGGAATTCACAGGTAAGGTAATTGCTGAAAGCACAGGGGCTGAGAGTGGTTGCCCAACATGTGGCGCGGCTGCAGGTATTGCCATTTCTACTGCTGCTGTAATTGCAGGTGAAAATTTGTCACTTATTGAACGTATTCCAAATACAGCAGGACTCCGTAACGAAATCATTGTCCAAAAAGGTCAGCTTGTACACTTTGGTGCAAGCATCGGACAAATGATCCAAATTGGCGGTGGAAAAGTTGTTGAAGTTGGGCAAGCCAATAAAGTTGAAAAAGATCATATTGAGCAGGCGATTACAGATAAAACAGCAGCACTCATGTATATTAAGTCTCACCACGCTGTGCAAAAAGGGATGCAGACGATTGAAGTGATGATGGAAGTAGCACAACGCCATGGGCTACCATTTATTATTGATGCAGCGGCTGAAGAGGATTTTCAACAATATATCACTATGGGGGCAGATATCGTTATTTATAGTGGTGGTAAGGCGCTCGAAGGACCGACATCAGGTTTGATTTGTGGTAAAAAAGAACTGATGGAAGCATGTCGCAAGCAATACAAAGGTGTTGGTCGGGCAATGAAGGTTGGGAAAGAGGCAATGGTAGGTTTAGTTACGGCATTAAGACAGTATCCATTGAAAACACATAATGCTGAGCAACAAATTGCACGTATGACCAATTTATGTAATAAGCTAGAAAGCATTGAAGGACTCACTTGTTCTGTTAAACAAGATGAAGCTGGTAGGGCAATTTACCGTGCCCAAATTCATGTAGATGAACAAAAGACAGGTTTTTCAGCAGAAAAGGTATTACACTTGCTTGAAGCAGGAAATCCAGCTATTTATTTACGTCATCATTATGTCAATGTAGGCATTTTATCTGTTGACCCTCGTCCATTATTAGAGGGGCAGGAGGATATTATTGCTAGAGAGATGATTCGAATTTTATCGGGAGGTTGAACAAATTGAATTTACAGCATAAAGTCATTTTTAACGTACTAGCAAAAGATGCAGAGAATGCAAAAGAGCTAACAGCCGTAGCGGGGGAACGTGTATTAGTGGGCGTTATGGTCAAAGATTTTCCTACTGAAGAAGCGGCAATCCAGCAAGTGCAATCGTTTCAAGAGCAAGGGGTTTTGGTCTCTGTTGGGCTAGGTGCAGCAGACCCAGCGATGTGGAAAAAAGTTGCCAATGTAGCTGCTATTACAAAGCCTGATCATGTTAATCAAATTTTCCCAGCAGCGGGCTATACACTTGGTCGTATGGAGCAAATGACTAAGCAACCTGTTGTAAATGCTGTTATTGAACCGACTGGTACACCAGGTAAGGTGTATATTTCAACAGGTCCTATTAGTTCAGCAAATCGCGAAGCAGTGTCATGTGAGATGGCAGCAAATATGCTGGCGGAAATCGGTGTACATTCAGTAAAGTTCTATCCAATTGAGGGAGAAAAAAGACTAGATGAGGTTGCAGTGATGGTACAGGCGGCTGTGAAGGCTGGTTTGAAAATTTTCGAACCAACAGGAGGTATTAGTGTAGCGAATGTTTATACTATTGTGAAAATATGCTTAGATAATGGTGCAGAAACCGTGATTCCACATCTTTATACATCATTGATTGATAAGGAAACAGGTAAAACGGAAGTGACAAAAATCCAGCAATTGCTTGAAATGAATTGGGATTAAAAGAGGATAAGACTGGGACATAGTTTGAAAAAGTGGGAAAGATGAAATGGCGTGTGCTTGATTTCATCTTTCTCTTCTTTTAGTTCAGCAAAAGTGTGATGGATAGAAGATGGGGGGATGATTAGCAATTGCTAATCACTTGCTTCCAAGCTATAGTGTTACATACAGATACATAAGGAGGAATGATTATGGCAGACATTAAATATGAGATTGTTGAAACGCTGGCCATCCTATCAGAGGGGAGTAAAGGCTGGAAGAAAGAGCTGAATTTAATTAGTTGGAATGGACGAGAGCCAAAATATGATATTCGTGAATGGTCAGAGGATCATACGAAGATGGGAAAAGGTGTAACATTAACACCATCAGAGTTACAGTTATTGAAAGAGACGTTAGTAAAAATAGTTGTTGAATAAAGTGAACCTTCAATCGGGTTTTACAAGCTATGGATTGCCCATTTTCCATTCCTTATTGGGGGTCTTACAGCCTGTTAATATCGGATAAATGACAAGGCATAAATTTCCTTATAATAAGGAGATTATGCCTTGTTGTCTACTATGTAAATTTTCTTAACAATGTGTATGAAAATTAACTGAAGATACATATTATTGGAAGTCGTTACACGTTATACTGAAGGGAGGCACGATGAATGATAATGAGGTGAGTATGACGATGAAAAAGTTATTAGGCAATGTAAAATTGATTGTCAAAATAGGTATTTTGATTCCTATTGTTGCAATTGCTTTAGGTGGTATGTCCTTTTTTAACTATTGGAAGACCTCGCAAGAATTACAGGGGGCTATTGAGCATGAGCTTTCTACTTTAGTAGATGATGTAGCTAATTCAGTGGACCATAAAGTATCATTACATAAACAGCTTATTTATAGTACGAAATCAGTAGTTGAATCAGCTAATAGCCTAATGTCAAGAGAGCAATTTACGCAATTTGTGGAGCCGCTCCTAGCTTTAAACAAAGAAACATATGGCATGGGTTTATGGCTTGAAAAAGATGTAGCGGATGGCGAAATTTTTGGCCCTTATGTCTATAAAGATGGTGACAAAGTGGTTTATACCAACACATATGAAGAGCCAAACTATGCTTTTCATCAGCAAGAATGGTATACCAAAAGTGTAGAAGCTAGCGATGTCGTACATACAGCACCTTATTTTGATGAGGCACTAGGTGAGTTGTTCATTTCATTTGGTATTCAAGTGAAAAAGCAGGGCGAGGTGCTTGGGGTGATTACAGGTGATTATGTGTTAGGCTCCATTCAATCCATTGTATCAAATATTAAAATTCGAGAAAGTGGCTATGCCGTGTTGATTGATGACAATGGGCGATTTTTAACACATCCGAATGTAGAAAAGGTAAATAACGATACGATTCAAGAGTTGTTACAAGTCCCTCTCGAAAAATTTACTGCGGACCAAAAGTTAATGAGTGTGCAAATGGATGGCACTGATTATATAGTACAATATAAAGAAATGCAGGGGATGCCATGGAAAGTGGTGTTATTCGTTCCAAAGGGTGAACTGTATCATGAGGTACAAGCTATGCTATACCAGCAAATTATAGGTAGTATTTTATTAATCGTTGTGATTGCATTGATTGTTTTTATGCTTGCACACTATATCCGCAAAGAAGTATATACAATGAATAACTATTTTGGTCAATTGGCGACAGGAGATTTAACACAAAGGATTACTGTGCATACGAAAGATGAATTCGGTGAGATGGCACAATTCTATAACGACTCTGTTCAAACACTTCATCAAACAACAAAGCAGATATTGAGTGAAACGGAAACGGTTGCTTCAACGGCTGAGCAGTTAACTGCCAGTGTATACGAGGTGAATCAGTCGGTTACAGAAGTAGCAATTTCGATGCAAACAGTGGCAGAGAATACGATGAAGCAGCAACAAGTAACAGAGCAATTAACGACAGTAGCAGACTTGTTGTCTAAAGATATGACGGAAGTGGTGCAAGTGCTAGAAATAGCAACAAAGCAATCTTTTACTACATCTACATTGGCAACAGAAGGAGCACAAAGTATCCATATCTTTGCAAGTGACATCGTACAGTTGCATAAACAAACGGAAGAAAGTGTACAGCTTGTTCATGTGTTAAAAGAACAATCTTCTCAAATTGAGCAAATGAGCCAATTTATTTCATCGATTACTAATCAAACGAATTTATTAGCATTGAACGCAGCGATTGAGGCCGCTCGTGCTGGTGAAGCAGGAAAAGGTTTTGCGGTCGTTGCTGGGGAAGTGAAAATGTTGGCAGAGCAAACGAGCCAAACGTCCCAAAGCATTGCGGAAATGGTAGGCGCTATCCAATATCAAATGAATGAAACAGTCCATATGATGGAACGTAGCCGACAAATTGCATATAATGGTATCACGACCGTTCAACAAACGGAAACGACATTTGCTACGATTGCAAAGGCAATTGAGCAATTAAAGCAATTGATCGATCAAATGTCTACAAATACAGCGAATGCCTATACGAAATTAACTGATGTGACGCTGAAAGTACAGGATATTAGTCAACAGGCACTCATCACGAGTGATCACACATTAAACGTGTCAGCGATTACAGAACAACAAGCATCTACTATGAATGAAATGGCATCAGCCTCAGAACAATTGGCACAGCTTGCACTTAAATTACAAGAAGAAACAAGTAAATTTCATGTGTAAAAGGAATTCGTCATCCATGATGCCTCTGTGTCATGGATGACGAATTTTTTCAATTTAGCAAGGAAAAGTAGTGTGAATAAAAAAGACCATGCGTTCGGAATGTTTGTTCCCTTTTTGCTGAAAACATGCTATAGTAGTAGAAAAGTAGTATGAGGGGGATTTTGTATGCAAGGGAACACACATATTATTGGAGGAATTGCAGCAAGTTTAGCCTTTGCACAAGTTTCTCAAGATAACCCATTGTTATTAGTTGGAGCAGGTATGGTTGGTGCATTACTGCCTGATATTTGTCATGGTGGTAGTAAAATAGGTAAAGCTTTCCCGCTCACGTCGAAATTAGTCAATACGTTATTCGGCCATCGTTCGTTTACACATAGTATTCTTTTTGTACTATTAGTGGCGATGTTATTACAGGCTATTAATCCGTATAAAGCGATTTCTGAAGGGATTTTAATTGGTATTGCCAGTCATATTTTGCTGGATATGGGGACAAAAAAGGGCGTTAAACTCTTTTTTCCATGGTCGATGTCTGTACGATTACCGTTAACGACGAAAACAGGAAGTAAGGTGGAAAAAATATTAGCGGTATTATTCATCTTACTTTCCCTTTATTTGAGCTATGAGTTATTACTGAAAATCATGGGAACATTTTAATTGATCTTGATTATTGTAAAGAAAAAAGACAGTGGAGCAGGATGTCCACTGTCTTTCTGTTTAATCTACTTGAATTTCTTCTACGGTTTGCTCTACTTCAGCACGTGTCATTTTTTCACGACCATCTTGCATCGCTTTTAATGTTTTATGTGCTAAAGCAAGTGGTAAACGACAGAATAACAAGACAGTCCGCTTATTAATAGCCTTCATATACAAATCAGCCTTAGCTAAATTTTCCTTTGCATAGGCAAATAAATCATCGCGTGTCCAACCATCAGGCACAAAGCTGACACCACGCTCATCCAAATCCTCATGTTGATTGCGTAAAATGTTTACAGCTTGTAAACCACGTCCATAGCCAATTGCTAATTCACGGTCTGTTTGAATATCTGCCCCCCATAGCCAAAGCTCTGATAGCATAGTACCTACAAGACCAGCTACATAATACGTGTAATCATCTAAGTCTTCACGTGTATGTATTTGCCAATCCGCCTTTGCCCATTTTGCCATACCAAAAGCCATCTCACTTGTGGATGCTTGTACAATCGCTCGGGCACCCTCTGGACAAAAAGTAAGCCAATCTGCTAAACGTAGTGTGACTTCAGGAAGCTGTGTTGCATATGGTGCAAGAAGTGCTTCATATGCATTTGCATCAAATGGGCCTTTTAATAATTCACTTGTCGCTGTTAATAAATCGAATTTAGTCGTTGTAGTAAGTGCTTCATGGTCCTCTATTTCATCAATGGCACGCATGGCTAAATAAGCAGCTGCTACAGATTGTTTTAAATCTTTTTGTAAAAAAGTAATAGGTATATAAAAAGTACGGCTCGTTTCTTTTAAAACGTGCATCGCTTCTTTATAAAGTGTTTTTGAATCTTTCACATGTATACCTCCGTTCCATCATGTCTCTATTATAGCGTATTTTTGCCATACCGACATAAAAGTTACCCTGTCTGTATAAAAAATTTGCGGTAAAATGGATTGAAGTTATTGCACAATCATTTCAACAGGGTTAAAGTTTAGGGAGGGTAAATGTGAAAATGATTCCTCATGTGAGGGATGTCGTTAAAGGAGAAAAGTATGCCAAAGGCTATAGGAATTGATGCAGGTGGCACATTGACGAAAGTAGCTTATTTTAATGAGCAAAATGAGCTTGTATTAGAAACTTTCCAATCAAGTGATTTACTATCTGTGAAAAATTGGATTACCAATCAACCAAACATTCAAGATATTGGTGTGACAGGAGGACGTACAGAGCAATTACTTGAAGTCATTCAAGCGATGAAGTCTGTTCATTATATTGTGGAGTTTGAAGCGACATTGAAAGGTGTGCATTTTTTATTGGATAAAGAAGGATATGCTTTTGGACGAAGCATTGTCACAAATATTGGGACAGGTACATCTATTCATTACATGGAAGGAAATACACATAGTCGTGTAGGTGGAACAGGTATTGGTGGAGGGACACTTATCGGGTTGTCAGCGCTTACAACAGGTGTGACCGATTATCATGATATACGAGAAATGGCGCGAAATGGCAACAGAAGCATGATTGACTTATTGGTGAAGGATATTTATCAAGGGATGAATACACCAATTGATGGTCAATTGACAGCCAGTAATTTTGGTAAGGTGGGTATTACTAAGTCAGTAGAGCATCCTGCTGAAGATATTATTGCAACGGTGCAAGGGCTTGTGGGAGAAGTTATTACAACACTTAGCATTCAATATGCAGAGGAAAAAAATGTAGAGCATATCGTCTATATTGGTTCAACGTTAAGCAATAATGAGCATTTGGCTACTGTCATTGCAAATTATACACGTAGAAAAAACCATACGCCTGTACTTGTCAATGATCACGGTTTTTCAGGCGCAATTGGTGCATTATTGAATATTGTGGAGCACACAACTGTATAAGAGCATAATTTACGCTACACATCATCTGTTAGAACGATGATGTGTATTTTTTTGAATGGAATGCACATAGTACCTTGTAGGAGGTGCTTAAGCATGAGTGAAAAAAATAATGCAAAAACAATGAATAAACGAACACATAACCCTTTTGATGTGTACCAAAGCAAAGATTTGGATAAAAGCAATAGCAACAATAATAACCCAAATGACAATTTGAATGAGGAATTTGGGGCAGAGTTTGATGCAAAAGCTAAAAATAAAAATAATAAAACGAATCATGATAAAAACCAGCAATCAAATAAACGAAAATAGCCTATGACAAAAATCATCTCTTGCATCATTTTGAGATGATTTTTTTGTATTATTAGACCTTTGCATGAGGTAGAAGTTGTACAGGATTGCTACGATAGTGAAAAAGGGGTGTTAGGATGATTAAAGGCTTATATGAAGCACATTTGCCTGTGAACAATTTAGAGATTTCTTTAGCATTTTATAAAAAATTAGGTTTGAAATTGGCTTGGCGTGATGAAGTCACTGCTTTCTTTTGGATTGAAGAAGGTAAAAGTTGGTTGGGATTATGGGAAGGTGATGAATATCAAACACCCTATCATCCTGCTTTACGACATATTGCTTTTCACGTTTCCTATGAAGATTTAAAAAAATCTTTAACATGGTTAAAGGCTATTCAAATGGAGGCAGTGCCATTTGGTGGTAGAAAATCAGTTGAACCATTCATTAGACCACATCAAGGTAATGCCTCCGTTTATTTCAATGATCCAGATGGTAATAGCTTGGAATTGATGTGTTTTGTTGAAGTACCACACCATTTAAAGCATATAACAGAAAAATTGTCCTTTGAAGAGTGGGAGAACTTAATATAAAGGTTACTGGTTAGTCGCTCTAAAATCTATTTTGGGAGCGGCTTTTGCTATCTCAAAAACTTACTTTACAAGACAATGGATGAAGCGTATAGTATTTATTTAGCTAGGTAAATAAAAAGGAGGTTTGCGATGAAACCGCTATTTCACGCTTTATTTCAACGAAGTCGCTATGTGACGAAATGTTTAAATGATGTCTTAAAGCAGCATCAGTTATTCAGTGCCCAATGGACGATTGTTTATTGCTTATATCAACGTGGACCTATGACATTAACACAAATATGGAAGTACTTAAACATTGAAGCTCCAAGTGTTACAAGAACCGTCACACGTTTAGAAGCATTAGGCTGGATTGAACGTGTGGATGGGGAAGATAAACGAGAAAAAATTATCACATTATCTGCCTATGCAGAGGAACAGTTGCCTGCGATTATTAAGACGATTGTTGCATTTGAGGAAGACATGATTGGAACATTAACACTTGAGGAGCAGCAGCAATTAGTTACACTGTTGAATAAAATGAAAGGATGAGTATCATGCAGCAAGAATTAACAACAAAAATCTGGACAAAACGCTTTGTCAGTCTCTTTTTGACAAATTTGTCCGTATTCTTCGTTTTTTATGGCTTAGTCACAACATTGCCATTATATGCAGTAGGTGAATTACAACAAACAGATAAAGAAGCAGGCTTACTATTATCTATTTTTTTATTATCTGCTATTATTATTCGTCCGTTTCTTGGGAAGACATTAGATGTTTTTGGTAAGAAAAAATTATTGATTATAGCAATTGTAGGCTATTTTGTTTGTACGGTATTATACATCGTGCTACATGCTTTTCCAGTATTGCTTGGCTTACGCTTTATACAAGGAATTTTCTTCAGTGTCATTACGACAGCAGCTGCTGCATTGGCGGCTGATATTGTGCCAGCCAATCGTAAAGGAGCAGGTCTTGGCTATTTTACAATGTCAATGAATTTAGCGGTTGTATTAGGACCATTTGTTGGTTTATTGGTCATTCAATATAGCAGCTTTCAAACACTCTTTATTGTGCTAAGTATTTGTGCATTAGTAGGGGGAATTTTAGCAACGACTATTCAAACGAACGATTTACCAAAAGCAGTGCGTCCAACGAAATTCAGCTTTAAGTGGGCAGACTTATTGGAACGACAAGCACTTCCAACGGCGGCGATTGCTAGTTTAGTCGCATTTGCTTATGCTAGTGTATTGTCCTTTTTATCTGTCTATGCACAGGAAAAAGGCTTAATGGCCATCGCTAGCTTCTTTTATCTCGTATTTGCAGCAGCCATGCTTATAACACGTCCATATGTGGGGAAAATATATGATACAAAAGGTGCACCATTTGTTATTTTGCCAGGAATTGTGTTGTTTGCTATTGGCTTAATACAATTAGCATTTGTGTCAGGTCCGGTGTTATTTTTCTGTGCAGCTTTCTTTATTGGCATTGGCTATGGTGCTGTTTCTACCAGTTTGCAAACAACGGCCGTGCAATCTACCGCACTGAATCGCAGTAGCTATGCAACAGCCACGTATTTTACGCTATTTGATATTGGAGTTGCAGTAGGCTCCTATGTTTTAGGAATTATTGCTGTACAAGCGGGCTATGAATCCGTTTATTTAACAGGTACAGCTGCATTAGTCGTCGTTTTTGTGCTTTATATGTTACGAATTGTCAAATTGAAGGCAAAAAAAATAGCTACTGCACATTAATCTAGAAAAGGGAGCCACATTATGTTGTGAGCTCCCATTATTTCGCTTGTTGTAGTGCTTGGCGTGCAAGCGCATCTGCCGCTTTATTTTGATTATCAGGAATCCATTTAATAAAAAATAACTCGAAGCTGTGTGCCAAAGCTAATGCCTGCTCAAGATAGGGCTTAAATTCCTCATTTTTCACATATTCTTTTTCTATAGAGGAAACAACAATTTTAGAATCTGAGCGTACGGAAATTAGAGAGGAACCTAACTTTTGGGCTTCCTCTAAGCCACGTACTAATGCTGTAAATTCAGCAAGATGATTATTTGTTTGCCCAATAAATTCACTAATTTGTAGCTGATGTCCTTCTCCTTTAATAAAAATGCCGATTCCACTTGGACCAGGATTGCCAGCGGTTGCAGCATCTATATACACTTCTAACATCAAAATCCCTACTTTAATCATAATTTATGTTTATCATAGCATAGCAGAAGAGGAAAGTCATGGATGCTAATAGGTATGAATGAAAGATAAAATTGTAGTATTTTACAACGTAGGAGTATAGAATGAAACCTATAGATAGGAGGCATACTTATGCATAAAACAGAGGAAATACTAGTAGCAAAGCAGTTTATTGCGGATAGAATAGAAAATCTGCCAACAATCGGATTGATTTTAGGATCAGGTTTAGGTCCACTTGCGGATGAAATTGAAAACGCAGTGACGATTCCTTATAGTGAAATTCCCTTTTTTGCTAAGTCTAGTGCTGTAGGGCATGCCAATGAATTAGTGATTGGACAATTAGAGGGAAGAACAGTTGCTGCAATGAAGGGACGATTCCATTATTATGAGGGCTTTACGCTGGATGATATAACATTTCCTGTGCGTGTAATGAAAGCGTTAGGTGTTGAAAATTTAGTACTGACAAATGCTTGTGGTGCGATTAACACGGACTTTCAACCAGGTGATTTAATGTTGATTACAGATCATATTAATTTAGTTGGGACAAATCCACTGATTGGACCAAATAATGATGAGCTTGGCACACGCTTCCCAGATGTATCACAGGTATATAATCGCGAGTTGCGCAATATTGCGTTGGATGTAGCGGCGACACAAGATATAACATTACAGCAGGGTGTATATGCTTGGTGGAGTGGGCCTACTTATGAAACACCTGCGGAAATTCGCATGATTCGTACACTTGGAGCAGATGCAGTTGGGATGTCTACGGTTCCAGAGGCATTAGTAGCTGTTCATGGTCATATGAGGGTGCTTGGTATTTCATGTTTAACAAATATGGCCTGTGGTATTTTAGATCAACCATTAAGCCATGATGAAGTCATTGAAGTAGCAGCACTTGTGAGAGAAAAATTTATTCGTCTTGTTAAAGCAACGGTTGCGGCAATATAACATAAAGCATGTCAAAACGGTAGTAAGCTAAAATAGTTAAGCTTACTACCGTTTTGTATACGATAAAAGGTATTAATCTTCTCTACGTAAAAGTGGTTGGGTGCTACATCTGAAGGAGCCACCAAAACTTCTAGATATTTTAAAATCGATATATTCGACTGTTATCCCTCTTTTTTCTAACTCAGTACCGATAAAATCAAATTCATAATCGGTAATATAAACGTTGTCATTGATTGGCAAACCGTTTGTGGCAAGGCGAGCAGCTTGCTCAAGTGTTACATTGATTTTCTCCCAATTCTTAAATTGCTCAGGTAGACCGTTTAAAAAGGCATCTTCACAAACGATGATGAGTCCATCTCGCACAATGCTGAGTGCACAATCGAGATGTAATATTGTATGGTGAAGCGGTACTTCGATTACTTGATAGTCAAAGTTGCGTACTAAATTTGTTAGCCATTGAACACCATTGCTATTAGAGGCAAGACCAGAGTTCCCTACATAGATTGTTTTATCTAATACTAATACGTCGCCGCCTTCTAAAAATGGACCTTCTTCTGCATCAGGTCCGTTTGAAATATCAGGCTTTGGAATAGAGACATAGAAGCACTGCTGTTGATTGGCTTCGGTTGCTAATAGATTACGTACGGGTAAGATTTCATTTCTTCTATGCGGGAATCTAAGTGAACCTTCTATTAATAAGTGTCCAATTGTAAAAAAGGGGTCTCTGACAAAGAAATTACTATAACCATCTTCTTTACCTAGCTCTTTTTCATAATCCGTCAACATACGTGGCATCATAACTTCAACATGATATTTTTCTAAAAGCTTTTTTAAGTTTGCTCTTTCCATTTCCCAAGCTTGCTGTCTTTCAGGAAACACATCCCTGAAATTTTTCCCATCTACATCAACACTTTTATATAGTTCAAGGCTTTCCTCAGTTAAAAAACTATCATCTGAACCATCATTATGTTGAGAAAAGGCAAATTCAGATTGAGCCATCACGACCCTTTTTAATGGGGCAAACTCACTTTTTACAAAAATAGAACTCATTATCTACTTCCTCCTTCTATTGCTGTTGGTAGCTATACTAAGGTATATAGTTACAATATAGTCAAGGATATTTCGTAAAATAATGTAACCAAATAGGCATCTGTTCTTTTATAAAGAAGAAAGGAGCGGTATTATTTAAACTACTGATAAAGGATACTGCCAATTAATTGGGTAAGCTGATGATGATAATTTATTTTTATAAATGGTGCTCACTTCACTATTTAAAGGAAAATAATATTTAGTGGATGAATATAAGTGTGGTGTCACAATTAAATTTAACGATAGTATAAAAATATATATTGGAAGTTAAAAATTGGCTATTCATTTTATGTGTAATGAATGGACAAAATAGGAGGTTCGCTTCATAATAAAAAGACACATAATTGAAGAGCAAAGGAGCGTGTAGTGTGGATAAAATAACTGTCATGAAGGATATTGATGAATTACACGACACGTATTGTGCAGACTGCTTAGTCATTCAACAATTGCGAAAAGAACGTGGTAAACCTGGTGCACACCGTTTTTGCATTGAAGCCTGCACAGTAGGGGACAAATTACAATTTTTAGGCCAGGAGCTACTTAAAATATATAGTAAATAACCATCATATTTAGGGGATAGCCTGCATAAATAATAATAGGTTCGGACATACTATAGATGGTTGGTTACCATAGAAAAAGTTACTTTGTTATCTGCTAAGCGGATAACGATAGTAGCTTTTTTCTATTTTACATAACAAAATGATTAATGGGGTTTTAGGTGAGAATACTGCCTAAATTATTTACTTTACTGCTGTTGGCGGAGCGGAAATCAACCCCGCTCTGCAAATTTTCAGCAAAATAAAATGCCGCAAACAACGAAATGGTTTGCGGCATTGACTGCTTATTTAGTTGCAGCGTATTGACTTAAATCTTGATAATACTTTGTTAAAGAGGATGCTGAAATATCAAATGTTGCAGCAATTTCTTTTGCTGTCAAGGACAATGATTCAAATAAGCCCTTTTCTTGACCATAGCGAATTGCACCTGCCGCAATCGCCGCTTCTTTGCGGGCTGCAGGTTGCCCTTCAATTAAATAATCCTCTAATAATTCAAGGATTGGAGCTGTTTCACGTTCATTTTGCTCTAAGAAATCTTTCACTTGTGCTAACACATTGCTTTCAAAATTCGTAAATTCTTCTCCTTGATAGCCTGCTTGTACAAGCGATTCCCAGAAGAATAAGTGTTGCTCTTTTAAGAAGCTTGCCAATTTTTTCGATGAAGCTTCAAAGCGAACCTTCATATCTTCAAAAATAGAGGCATAGTTTGGCGGGAAGAAAATTAATGTTGACACCGCTAAAGAATGCGCTGTTTGATTTGTCCCGTCAGGTAATGTAAAGGCAAAGACATACATGCCTTCTGGAATCGGTTTATCGTTTTCACGACGAATATAAATATCTTCGTTTGTTAATGCATGCGTCGCTTTAAAATATTTTTCTTCCACAGCTGTCACAGAGCCGATGAATAGGGTAGGCTGTGACCAACTTTCTAAGATATTCACTGTAGATGGACGCACCATTTTTTTCTTTGTACGTTTTAAGTAGCCTTTCCAAATGGTAGGCTCTTGATGGAAGAAAAAGTCATCTAGTGCAATTGCCTCAACTAGCTCCTTTTGCAACGCCTGTTCTAATTTAGGTTTCCATGTTCCTACATGTTCAAAATATGCGTGAATATCCTTGCGTTCAGGGTATTCTGCATAAAATGTTTGTAGTACACGCTCTAATTCATCAGTCGCAACTGTCTCTACAGTCACTTGTTGTTTTCCTTCACAGCACTTTTTATATTTTTTACCGCTACCACATAGGCATGGATCATTACGTTTTACCATTGTTCAAAACACTTCCTTTTAAAAATTGATAGTTGAAATGGACTCTATGAATTGTGCACATTTAATAATAACGGTAGTTTTAAACGAAGAAAAATGATTGTTTATTTTGAAATATCAAAAAAAGAAGTGGGACGTCCTAAAGTTAATATATGCGCTATGTTGGAGTGTTAGAACTAAAAACCACCTACACTTTTTTAGCATAGGTGGTCATCTTATTAAGCGCCCTCGATTTCGGCTGTTAAACGTTCTAATTCATCAATTAAATGTCCGATATAGGCAATTGTATCTTTTAATGGTTGGTCTGTTGAAACATCAACACCTGCCATTTGTGCAAGTTCCACAGGAGATTTTGTACCGCCTGCTTGTAGCACAGTCAGCCATTCTTCCACAGCAGTGCTACCTTCTTTTAAAATACGTTGTGATACTTGTGTCGCAATCGTTAAACCAGCACTATATGTGTATGGATATAAGCCCATATAGTAGTGTGGTTGACGCATCCATGTCAGTTCAGCGCCTTCTACTAAGTCTACTGTATCGCCCCAGAAATCTTCCAGAACGCCACGTTTTAATTGACTTAATACAGTCGCATTGACTGCTTCACCTGCATCCACTAGTTCATAAACCTTGCGTTGGTAGGCTGCTTCTAATAAATGTGTCACAAAGTTATGATAATATGTTTTCGATACAATATTAGAAATTACCCAGCGTTTAAAGCGAGGGTCATCATTATGTGTCAATAAATAATTCGCTAACAGCATTTCATTCATTGTGGAAGGTGCTTCAATGAAATATAAAGATGGTTCACTGTTAAAATAGGATTGATGGGCATGTGTATTGGCAAAATGACCTGCATGACCTAATTCATGTACCAATGTAAATACTTCATTCATTCGCTCATTCCATGACATTAAAATGTAAGGATGGCTACCATAAGGGCTCGCACAGAACGCACCTGTTGCTTTTCCTGTATTTGGTGCATAATCAATCCAGCGCTCATCAAATGATTGCTTCATCATCGCTGCATAATCTTCGCCCATAATTGCTAATGACTTATCGACATATTCTCTCGCTTCAACCATTGTTACTTTTGGATCGTAATCGGCATCAAGAGCGATTTTTAAATCTGCGAAGGTCATTTGATCGATACCATTTGCTTTTTGAATCAATTTGGCATAGCGACGCATATGTGGGGCAAGCTCTTTTGTAATTAAGTCAATTTGACGATTGTATAAGGAGCGATCCACATCTTGTTCAAATAATAAATAATCAATAACAGAATCATGTCCGCGTAAGTCAGCTACTGTTTTTTCTTGTTGGATATGTGTGTTATATACTTTTGCTGTTGTGTGCTGATAGTCACGTAGCTTATTTGAAAAGGCAGCAAAGGCAGCACGACGAATCGTAGTATCTGCTTCGAATTCCCAATCATTTTCGTAAAGTACAAAGCTCAGTGGATGTTTTTTACCATTTGCTTCGAATTGCCCAAAATTCATATCAACAAGCTTTGTTGTATTGTATGTTTCATAAGGTGCATGAAACGTTGAGCTAAGTGCAGCTAATGCTTTTTCAACCTCTGGATGAAGCTGATATGGCTTTTTCTTCAATAATTTTTGCAAGAAATGTGTGTAAAGTGGGCTTAATGTTATGGCTTCTTCTAAAATGGCCTCGTCCAATGCCAATAATTCACTTTCAACAAATGATAATGCACTACTGATTTTACCATAGGCTGAGCCAAGCTTTGCTGCACGCATTTGTGCTACATCGTTGGTATGGTCAACTTCTAAATCAAGGCTAGCATATGTCGCAACAGGCACAATGCTTTCTTGTAATGCTTCATAAGCTGTTAACACATCTACAACCTTTTGGGCATCTGTAATTGTGCCTTTGTATGTGCGTTCAAAGCGAATTGCATCCTCTACAACCTGTGCTAAAGCAGGTTCAAAATCGGCTTCATTTGCTAATAAATCACTTAAATCCCATGTTGCATCAATGGCAACATCCTTGCGTAACGGTAAAACATCCATTCCATAAACACCCCTTATTGTGTAAGTGATTTCATTATAACGAATTTATTTCGGAAAGTGAAATAAATTTATAGCGAGGTTAGATTTTTTTCCACTTTGCATTGCGTCCTAAGCCTTCAGGGGCAATGATATGTTGCTCTTTTAATTCATTTAATACACGATTAATAGTCGCTTCACTTACATCTGGGCAAGCATTGCGGATATCTGCTTTCGTGAAATAGCCTAATTTTTTTTCGATAAATGCGTGAATGCGTTGCTGTTTACTGCCTTTCTGTGTTTCGATAATACCAACTCGATGTTCTAAATCTTTATAGGCTGCGATAAACGTGCCTAATAAATAATGGACCCATGGCAAAATATCATTTTTGTTGTCGTGCCAGCCAATAGAGGATTTTCTTAATGTTTCATAATAATCTTCTTTGGAATCTTCTATAATTTTTTCAAGACTGATGTAACGACCGACCTCAAAACCACATTGATATAACAATAATAATGTGAGCAAACGTGCCATACGCTCATTACCATCATTAAATGGATGGATAGATAAAAAATCTAAAATAAAGATGCTAATTAAAATAAGTGGTTCTATATCACATTTTGCTATTCTTTCTCTCAGCGCTTCACATAGTTGACGCATGGCTGTAGGTGTTTCAAATGCAGATACGGGTTCAAATCGAATACACTTTGTGCCATCAGAAAATGTTTCACTAATGACATTATCTACGTTTTTCCATTGTCCTCCTTCAATGGCAACATAGCAATACAGTTCTTTGTGTAACTGTAAAATGACATTTTCCTTGATAGGAATAGCGTCAAATGACGAATGAATTAATTGTAATACATCACGATACCCAGCAATTTCTCCTTCAGAACGATTTTGAAGATCGCTCTCATTCGCCATAATACTTTTTAAACGCTGGTCTGTAATAATAATGCCCTCAATCGCATTGGATGCCTTTGTTGATTGAATAGTGGCAACATCTTTTAACGCTTTTAAAATTTGAGGTGCTTGTTGTTTATAGAGCTCTTGTTTCCCTTTATATTCATTCATTTTAGCAATTAAATTCACTGTTTCCATTGGCAGCATTAGTTGTTTTAGCTGTTTGTAATGATAACTTCGCATAAATAACCTCACTTAATTATATAAACATAGTCATTTGATTATAAAATGACTATGTTTATGTGTTTTTGAATATAATCATCATAAGATAAACATACTCATTTTGTCATGTAATGAGTATGTTTAAACAGATTTGGCTAGTTTTTAGTGACGTTGTTCAGGATGTTGATGTTTGAAGTGGGTGACGATCAGTTGTTCTATATGCTAAAATGAAACAAATGTTCTCTGTTGGAATCCTCATAGAACAAATGCATAATGGAGTTCATTTGCTCTATAAATAGTGTGAGAAAGAAAAGCCATTTTCAGAACATAAAGGGGTAGGTACAAAGATGATACAATTAACGAATCACCAAGCACGGCAATTTTTATTGTTGAAACATGGACTTTTGGGTGATTATCAATTTATAGGGAAACAGGGTGTGTTAGATTTTATTCAGCAGGTAGGCTGTATTCAATACGACCCGATTGATGTGTGTGGAAAAAACGCAGAGCTAGTGTTACAGTCTCGCGTTAAGGGGTTTACGAAAGGACTACTTGCTGAATTACTGTATGAGGATAGAAGTTTGGTTGATTATCCTGACAAGAACCTTGCGATTATTTCTGTTGAACATTGGCCCTATTTTGAGCGATACAGGCAAGCTGCCCGCCAACATGCAGCACGCTATCCTGAAATGGAAGCATTGACAGAGCAAGTGCGCGCTACTATCCAAAACCAAGGTGCAATAAGTTTGGATGATATAAAGTTGGATGGCGATTTTTCATGGCAGTCGGCTATTCATTGGAGTGGCGGAAACAATCCATCTCGCTCGGTGTTAGAACAAATGTATTCAACAGGTGAGTTGATTGTCCATCATAAAAAAGGCACACGTAAATATTATGATTTGGCGAAAAAGCATATACAGTCAGATTTGTTAAACGCACCAGAGCCATTAGCGAACGAGCTTGAACATTATAAGTGGCGAGTTCTACGGCGAATTGGTGCTGTTGGTCTTTTGTGGAATCGTGCGTCAGATGCGTGGTTGAACATATGGGGATTGAAAGCAGTGGAGCGTAATGAGGTTTTCCGTCAGCTATTGGATGAAGACGGTATCGTGCCTATTTCAGTAGAACAAATCAAGGATACACTGTACTGCCTTGTAGAGGACTTGCCACTGATTGAAGCGGCTCGAAAAAATCCAAAGCCGAAAGTACGCTGTGAATTCATTGCTCCATTAGATAACTTGATATGGGATCGAAAACTGATTCAGGCATTGTTTGGCTTCGATTATACGTGGGAGATTTATACACCTGCAAGTAAACGAAAATTCGGCTATTATGTGCTACCATTATTATATGGAGAACGTTTTGTTGGTCGTGTCGAAGTAATTGTGGAACGCAAGATAAGTACACTGGTTATTAAAAATATTTGGTACGAGAATGATGTAACATTAACCGAACCACTGCAAATAGCCTTGGATGCTTGTTTCCAAAAATTTGCACTATTCAATGACTGTAACACCATTTTGAAGGAATATTTGACGTGATACTATTCAAAGGTTAGAGGTGTACTATGCAAAAAACAATGAAAGATTTTCGAGTGTATGTAGATTCATTAGACGAGAAAGATAAACAAGTAATGGAACAAATAGATCGTTTAATTTTAGAAAAATTCCCATCAACTCAGCGCTCTATTTGGGAAGGTGTATTTTGGGGTGGAACGGAGCAGGTGATTATTGGTTATGGTGATTATCTAACACAACGCGCTAATAAACAGCAAGTACAGTGGTTTATGATAGGTGTAGCCATTCAAAAGCATTACTATAGCCTCTATATTAATGCAGTGGAAGACAAGCAATATGTAGCAAAAAAATATAAGGATGAGCTAGGAAAAGTGAAAATAGGTAGTAGCAGTGTAAGCTTTAAAAAGATAGAGGATTTAAACGTTGACACAGTCATGCACATTATTGATATAGCCTATAGTCAGTGGTTGAATAATGAATAGATGGTACAGAAAAAGGTTTGGAAGCTAGTTGCTCCAAACCTTCCTCAACATTTATCTGTGCAACAAATAGCGTTAAGTCGTTTTTTCCTCATGCTTGCGCATAAAGCGTAGTAAATGTAACTGCTCTAATTGTGCAACAAGATTGCCTATTAAAATAAAGCTGCCTCCAATGATTAATTTCATTGTTAAGCCTTCTCCGATAAAAATCATAGCAAACATGGCTGCGAAAACAGGTTCTAATGAGAAAATCAGCCCTGTATGTGTAGCAGATGTGTATTGCTGTGCTACAGTTTGTCCAATAAAGCAAAAAGCACTGCAAATAATGCCAAGCCCTAAAATGGCAACCCAAGAAAGAACGGTCTTTGGATAGGTTGGTGTTTCAAAGATAAATGTGAAAATTAGTGCATATAGCCCTGCAAAGCCGAGCTGATAAATGCCGTAAGAAACAGATTCAACAGTCTTAGTAAACGAACTATTTAATAATAAATAAAATGAGTAGCATAGCGCCGTAATCGCCATGATAATATCACCTTTTTGGAACGTGAAGGAGCCTTGCAATGTTAAAACAGCAATCCCAATCATCGTACACATAACAGCAAAGCTCACAGCTCTAGATGGTAATTTTTTCTCGATGAAACTGCTGAAAATGGGTACTAATACAACCGTTAAACTTAAAATAAAGCCTGCATTTGATACAGATGTTGTCTCTAAACCAATCAAGCTTAATGAGAACACAACGAATAGTAAAAATCCTTGAATTGCAGCATATATGAATGTTTTCTTTGTCACATTTACCATACGTTTATAAAAAATCACACCTGCGACTAAAAATGCAATTATACAGCGTAAAGCCACAATATTATAAATGGGTAATGTGTCTAATCCCATGACCATAAATGTATAAGATAATCCCCAAAACATTGTCACAATGACCATTAATAAATTTGCTTTCCCTTGTGTTCCCATATATACACCCACAATCTCTTAATCCTAGAATTTACTATATAGTGGATGTTGCGATTAGTAAAACGAATGTTTATAATGGTTAATATTAAAAAAATTCATGTATAGAGGATTAATAATGAGCTTAGTAAAATATGAGATTTTCAATAAAGTAGCCGAAGAGGCGAGTTTCACGAAAGCAGCGGATGCATTAGGGTTGACACAATCAGCTGTGAGTCATGCGATTTCTAGCTTAGAAAAGGAATTCGGTTTCTCCTTGATTCATCGCAGCCGTACAGGAATTACATTAACCATTGAAGGCGATATGATGCTGTTAGTGATGCGTCAAGTGTTAGAGACACAGGAATTGTTGCAGCAAGAAGCAGCCCATATTCTTGGTATGACAAAAGGGAAAGTACGTATTGGTGTTATTTCAAGTATCTCCTCTAATTGGATGCCTGAAATTATTCGCATTATGGACAAGCAATTTCCTGATATACAGGTAGAGCTGCGTGAAGGGGATTATTATGAAATTGAACAATGGTTGCTAAATGGTGAAGTCGATGTTGGCTTTTTAAATAGCCAGCATTCTAAGCAATTTCAATATACGGAATTGCAACAAGATCCGTTACTCTGTATTGTGTCCAATGAAAGTCCGTTATACGATCAAAAAGAAATTGATGTGACAGAGCTTAATAATATGCCATTTATTATGATTTCGTATAAGGGGACGAATGATGTGAAAGTTATTTTGGACCAATATCATGTCAAACCAAATATTCGCTTTGAATTGTCAGAGGAAGTCGGTATTATTTCGATGATTTCGCATCATTTAGGCATTACCATTTTACCGAAATTGGTTATGCAAAACTTACCGCCGACATTAAGAGCAATACCGCTAAAGCAAGGCGGCTATCGAACAATCGGTATTGCAATGAAGCATCAAGCCTCACCAATCACGAAGAAATTTGCTGAAATTTTAAGTATGTGGGTGAAAGAACAGACAAGGTGAGCATTGAGCGTTGCGTGTCAATGCGCTACAATCAATGTATTATATTTAAGAAAAGGTGAGTTTATGGGGGAATTAACAGGCAAAACGGTACTCATTACTAGTGGGGGGACACTTGAAAAATGGGACCGTGTGCGTGGACATACAAATTTATCAAAGGGAACAATGGGGTGTTATTTAGCGGAGGCTGCTTTTGCTGCTGGTGCACAAGTGATTTATTTACATGGTTATTTTGCACAGTTACCTGAAAACAAAGCACATATGCGCCTTGTGCCATTTGAGGGAATCGAGGATTTAGGAAATAAGGTACGACAGACTGTACAGGAGGGGCAGGTCGATATCGTCATTATGGCAGCGGCAGGCTCTGATTGGGTGATTGATAAAGTGTACAATCAAGCAGGTCATTTGATGGAGGAGACAGGAAAAATGCCATCCGATGAGCCACCCATTATTCATTTCAAAAAAGCGCCAAAAGTATTGGGGCAAATTAAAGCTTGGCAGCCGAACATGACATTGGTAGGTTTTAAGCTGGAGGCAACAGAGGACGAGGCTTATTTATTGGCAAGAGCACGGTTACGCATGGAAGCAGCTCAAGCAGACTATATGGTGGCAAATAGCTCACAGTCTCTATATGGTAGTGAGGAACCTCATTGGCTTGTTCCAAAAGTAGGGGAGCCATTAAAGGTAATGGGCAAGAAAGCAACAGCTGAAGCATTGATGGCGTTATTGAGTGAATTGTAAAATGAAAGTTGTGTAGCTGAGGTAGAGCCACAGCTTTTAGGAATAAATATTATGGATAGTAATGGTCACTAAAAATCCCGATTTCTTATGATTAGACTAAGAAATCGGGATTTTTCTAGTAATAGATACTATCTATATGAATCATGTGTTGGACAGAATAAATCTTCTTCTGCATTTCTTACAACCGAAAAATGGTCAACATTATAATGACCATGAAGGGTTTCATTATGATGCTTTATAATTTGTTCGGCACTTAAAGAACCACTATCTTTTGTAGAATGTCCATCACCTACTAATGTGACATCTAAACCACTAATAGTCGCCGTTCTGACAGCACTATCTATACAGTGCTGGGTTGAGCAGCCCATAATCACAACATGCTCAGTTCCTTGCGATTTGAGATAATCTAAAAGTCCTGTTTTGTGGAAGGAATTCGTGGCAGTTTTATCAAAAATCTTGGCATTCGTAGGCATTTGAATATCTACATGAACTTGAAATCCGCTACCTTTACCTTCAGCAACATCTAAATCTCTAACAAAGACAACAGGAATACTAGATTCACTCGCTTTTTTAATCACTGCATTAATATTCCTAATCAGTTGTTCTTTCCTGAAAACAGCACTTTCTTGTTGATTTCCATCAAGTAATTCTTGTTGCGCGTCAATGATTAACAATATTTGTTTCAAATAATTTTCCCCTTTCAAAGTTGAGGAAACGCTATATTTAATTAGACGTATCCCCCTGAATGCTTATTACGCCACTATTTTTATTCGTCATAATATCAACCTCCTCGATACATACTGCCTATAAAATTAATTATTTAAATTTTTAGGTAATTAAATTTTAGCACAATTGCACTTAGAATGATATGATGGTGATTTGTGGAATCATCTCGTACTTTGTTCAAAGTTTGGAAGGATTTTTCATTAAATATGTGGTTAAAGTATAGTATTCTACTTTGTTTTCTAATATTTATATTGACAAGGACCTCAAGCGATTATAGAATTACTTGCAAGAAACGCAATTTTCACTTTGGTTTATATAGTAGCTAAAGTGTAATGGAGAGGGAAAAGGTGGCATAGACGATGGAGCAACAAGAACATGTAAGTGAACAGCAATTGGAAGCCGTTGCACAGGCCATTCAGCAAATAGCGTTTGGTGAGGTGCAAATTACGATTCAGGATGGTGCGATTGTGCAAGTCAATAAGCTCGAAAAGCAAAGATTTTCACAACAAAAAAAGGACCACAAATAGAAACGTTTATTTGTGGTCCTTTTAGATGCATTATTCATAAAAACTTGCGGGAATTTGCCCAATATGTCGACGATGATATAATAATGGTTCTTGTTGGGTATCATCAATATCTAGAACTTGCCCAATTATAATCGTATGGTCGCCTGCATCGACTTGCCGAACAGTTTGGCATTGCAAAACAGCTGCTACATTGTGTAAAATAGGTAAATTGTGTGGCGAATAGGCCCATTTTACTTGAGCGAAACGATCTGGAATTTTACTAGCGAAAAGTGTACATAATTGTTCTTGATTGCTGGCTAAAATATTGACAGCAAATTTTTGTGTTGTTGTAAAATACGGATGTAGCTGTGATTTTTTATCGAGTGACCATAAAATGAGTAGTGGATCTAACGATACAGAGGCAAAGGAATTGACTGTTAAGCCAATCGGTTCATTTGTATCGGTACAGGCTGTGACGACGGTTACACCTGTTGGATAATTGCCTAATGCCCGTTTAAAGGCAGCCGTTTTATCTAACATAAAAATCACCTCTTTCGTTATTAAAAAAATTTCTTATATTTATTCTAAACGAACAAATCCAGCGGGTAAAGTATATACTAAGAGCTGAAAAAGGAGGAACACGATGGCTTTACATTTTGACCACCTCGTACATCAAGTCCAATCACCAGAAAATGCGAAAGTCTTTTTTAATAAACGTAGCATCCATACGGTAGATGGTGGTACACATACAATGTGGGGAACTTATAATACATTAAGCTATTTTGGTTTAAGCTATATAGAGCATATTGCGGTTTATGATGAAACATTATTTGAACAAGCCGCTACCTTACCTTATTCATTACATGCGACATTCCAACAACAGAATCACCGTTTTGGCTTTTCACGTGTGGCATTAAGGACGAATCGCATTGAGCAAGAAGGAGAGAGGCTGCGAGCACTTGGCTTTGATGTGTATGGGCCTGATATGTACAGTCGCACACGTCCAGATGGCACAGTTATTCAGTGGAAGTTATTACATTTCGGCATCAAAGGGCAAACAATGGATTTTCCTTTTTTGATTGAATGGGCTGATGGGGATGAACAGCGGTTGGCACAATTACAGCAGAGCGGTGCTATTGATAGTAAGCAACAGATAACAATGGAAGCGGTACAATTTTTTGTGAAGGATGTGCAAGCGACGGTGACACAATGGCAAAAGTTGTTGCAGTTACCACAAGCTGAGCAACATCCGACACATAGCTCGCTTCATTTGCCTAACATCCGCTTCGATTTTTATGAGAAGGCTGAAGCGCAATCATGGGCATTTGCTCCATTAGCAGAAGGGCCTTTTGGTGTCTTATTGCAGGATATGAAACGTGTAAAGGAAACGTTAATACTTCCAGGTGCTGTTTGTCGTGTCAATACACCAACTAAGAATGCTAAATAAAAATAGAAAAAAGGAGCCGTTCCAGATAAAAGAAGCGGCTCCTTCATTATTTATAATTTGATGACATTAGATGCCTGTGGACCACGATTGCCTTCCACCACATCAAATGTTACTTTTTGACCTTCTTCAAGTGTACGGAAGCCTTCTCCTTGAATGCCTGTGAAGTGTACGAATACATCCTCGCCATCATCACATTCAATAAACCCATAGCCTTTTTCATTATTGAACCATTTTACGATTCCTTGCTGCATAAGTCTTCGCCTCCAATGCGCTTGAATTCCGTTTTCTTTTTGAACATACATGAATTGTGGACGGTTGTCAATTAATTGTCGAAATATTGTGTGTGAATAGTTATAGAAAAAAGCTAATGATGAAAGTAGGGGAGAATCACCATTTTTAGCAATGGTCATTCAAGCTATTTAGAAAATGTATTTGTATAATATAGTAACCAAAGAGCAATATATTATCCAATAATATGGAGAAAATAGCTATTTTAGAAAACCGATAATAGATGCATAACCAATCACTTGATCCTGAAGCATTTTTTTACTAGCGCTTTCAGCATCTTGTTGGGAATTGTATTTACCGCTTTGTAAACGGTAGCCATCTAATGGTTCTGTCGTTGTTGAAACGATAATATCCTCTGTGGATTCTGTGTAGGCTAGTACAGTAGGGAGATCGCTAATGTAGTCATAAACACTATAGGAATCAACACCTGTCTCTACAACAATTTGAGAAGGGTTTGACTCTGTGTAATAAAGAACTTGAGGTGACTCACCTAGTAAATCTTTTGCTGTAAAAGGTTCTTTGTTGAGTACAACAGCTGCATATTGTTTGTCTTCAAAATCAGACCACATCACGATTGATTTCTCACCTGCTAGTTCTTGCCATTGGGCTTCTGTAATATGGTCTAAGTTGTTCATACCATATTGAATGAAGTTTTCCTCGGTTGGTGTCGTGGTTTGCCATGATGTGCCGTTGTGGTATTTGTGTTGGATTAGGTATTTGTCTGGGATAGGGGAGATTACTCTATCGTAGATTTCGATTTGGTCTAGTTGATCATTGAAAAAGTTTATATTAGAGATTGCACCTCTTCCTATTGCTAGGTTAAACGATGGTAGATTAGTTTCTAATGCAATGGCATTTTGTGTAGAAATGGGTGTGGTCATATCATCGACATATAATTTAACGTTATTAACTCCTATCAAACCATCCCAAGACACAACGACATATGAAGTTGCTTCAATCATTGGTGTTAGCCCTAGAACGGTACATTATACAATGACTGTATTTAGAGAACATGTACGAGAATATATCTATTACTATTCAAGTGAAGAAATAGATTCTTAACATTAATACATATTAAATAACAAAGTACATAAAAGGAAGAAGGGATGTTTATTTCTACAAAAGAGCTACATGCTAAAGCTTCTAATAGGAGAGATTTTGTAGAGAATAAGCAAATAAATGAATAAATTGATTAAATTACTCACAGTGCCAGCAGTTATTATTTGCATAGTAGGTTGGGGAAATATTGAGCATGATAAACATCAATATTTTTATACTGAACAAATGAGAAGAGACATTAAAACAAGTTCATTTCTCGGTCAAGCTGCGTTATTTTACAAAGAATATGCAATGTTGAAGGAAAAGGACAACTAAACTATAGTAGAACAAGAACGGTTAGCTAAAATTCAAAAAGAAAAGCAGTTAGCAGAATCCATGGAAGCAATCGAACGAAAAAAGCAGTCTATGACTAGTAGTATGGATACGATAGAGATTGAATTAAATTCCTATTATATGAAAGTAACACATTATTCTGCACAGTGTTATCGTTGTAGTGGTATTTCTGCTTCAGGAGTAGATTTAAGATATAGTACATACTATGAGGGATTGAGAGTTATTGCAACAGACCCTCAAGTTATCCCTTTATGGTCTATTGTAGAAATGGAAACACCTAATGGCATATTTAAAGGAATTGCTTTGGATACTGGGGGGGAAATTAAAGGAAATCGTATTGATTTACTAGTCTCCAGCGAGAAAGAAGCCTATCAATTGGGTGTGTATCGTGATGTAAAGGTAACGGTTCTGAAAAATGGAAAATAAAAAACACAGCATGATGATATAAACAGTATTTCGGATGAACTTTGTATTGTAACAGGCTCATTTAGTATTTTGTTGATAGTAATTTGGATTTATGATGTCTGTATGGCTAGAGATATTTTAGCAGAATAATAAGGGGATATTGTTGGAGCGAAAATCTTTAGAAATTATAAAAAATAAGTAATAATTCATGGAATTGTTCACTATACAACGATTATAATGGAAAGGAATAATGATGAAAGTAGGGTGTAGAATGACAACAAAAAATCAGCCACTGACAGATTTAGAAATTGCAAATCAAGCTCAAATGAAACCCATTACAGAGATTGCGAAAGCGGCGGGGATTCCAGAGGATGCACTTGAGCAGTATGGTCGCTATAAAGCAAAGATTGATCCACTGAAAATTACAGCGAGTGGTGAGGATGCCAAAGTAGTATTAATCACAGCGATTAGTCCAACACCTGCTGGAGAAGGAAAATCTACTGTAACGGTTGGGCTTGCAGACGCCCTACATCGATTAAATAAAAAAGTCATGGTCGCTTTACGTGAGCCATCATTAGGTCCTGTTATGGGTGTAAAAGGCGGGGCAACAGGTGGTGGTTATGCACAAGTCGTGCCAATGGAAGATATTAATTTGCATTTTACAGGTGATTTACATGCCATTACAACAGCGAATAATGCACTGGCTGCGTTCATTGACAATCATATCCATCAAGGGAATGTGTTAAACATTGACCCACGACGTATTATTTGGAAGCGTGTCATGGACATTAATGACCGTGCACTGCGCAAAGTTGTTATTGGTTTAGGTGGACCTGTACAGGGGATGCCACGTGAAGATGGCTTTGATATTACAGTAGCCTCAGAAATTATGGCTGTATTTTGCTTAGCAACGAGCATAGAGGATTTACGTGAGCGTTTGGCGAGCATTGTTATCGGCTATACATTTGACCGTGAGCCGATATTTGTACGTGACCTTGGTGTAGAAGGTGCATTAACCTTATTACTGAAGGATGCGTTTAAGCCGAATTTAGTCCAAACATTAGAAGGTACACCAGCACTTATACATGGTGGGCCATTTGCCAATATTGCCCATGGTTGTAATTCTATTATGGCGACACAAACAGCTCGTAAATTAGCAGATATTGTTGTCACAGAGGCAGGCTTTGGCTCTGATTTAGGCGCAGAGAAATTTATGAACATTAAAGCTCGTAAAGCAGGCTTTCAACCAAGTGCCGTTGTGCTTGTAGCGACCATCCGCGCATTAAAAATGCATGGAGGAGTAGCCAAAACAGCACTTGTTGAGGAAAATGTAGAAGCTCTTTTACGTGGAATTGAAAATTTAGCGAAGCATGTTGAAACCGTTCGCACATTTGGGGTAGAGCCTGTTGTGGCATTAAATCGCTTTGTAACAGATACAGAGGCAGAGCTTGCTACTGTTATCCACTGGTGTCAGCAAAAGAATGTACGCATCGCCTATACAAATGTATGGGAAGAGGGCGGTAAAGGTGGACAGGCATTAGCGGAGCAAGTACTTGCGGTGCTGGAGGAGACAAATCAGTTTGCGCCTTTATATGATGTGGCAGAACCCATTGAAGAAAAAGTGCGTACGATTGTACAAAAAGTGTATGGTGGGAAAGACGT
This sequence comes from Lysinibacillus piscis, assembly GCF_026012395.1. Classification (GTDB taxonomy): domain Bacteria; phylum Bacillota; class Bacilli; order Bacillales_A; family Planococcaceae; genus Lysinibacillus; species Lysinibacillus piscis. The sequence continues at coordinate 19,453 of NZ_BRZA01000001.1, read as the reverse complement.
TCACTTTACAGAGCAAGCTAAAAAGCAGATTGCGCAAATTGAAAAATTCGGCTGGGGTGTTTTGCCGATTTGTATGGCAAAAACGCAATATTCTTTATCAGATCAAGCCCATTTATTAGGCCGTCCAGAAGGTTTTACAGTGACAGTGCGCGAGGTCATTCCAAAGTTAGGGGCAGGATTTTTAGTATGCTTAACAGGCGATATTATGACAATGCCTGGCTTACCGAAAGCACCAGCTGCATTACGTATGGATGTTGACCAAGAAGGGCATGCAGTAGGGCTGTTCTAAATCAACACTATGACGGGAGGGGAGCAAACTATATTGCTTCCCTTTGGAAAAATCGCAAAATAAAAGCTACCAGCATCTTATGTGAAATGAGATGGGTAGCTTTTATTGTGTCTTCAGCGGAATGGTACTGCATATTGTCAAAGTGATTCCAACTTTCTTTTCTTCAAATGACTTCGTCTATGGCTGACGTCTAATAGGAAAAAATGATTTTTCAATTACTTAACTCGCGTGTCATGACTTTTAATTTGTTCTGAACTAGCTTTTCTGGTTGGATATGGTCACTATCCAATCAATACAGCTCAACGTCTGTCTATGGCTATTTGCAATAAAGCATTGCTTAGAACATTCGCGAAATGCTCGTAAATTTGGTGTGTAATAATTTCATTAAATAGGATGTCACGTTCAGGGATACAGAAGGTCACATGCTTTAATGAAAAAATGAATCACACGCTTACGACAGATGACGAAAGTCTATTTCATTGTAAAATAAGTGTAGTAGTTGTTTATTCACCGATTTTTGTCATGTACATTTATCATTGCTTCATGTTTCAAATAGCTGACACATGCAAATGGATGTGTCGATTGTGAAATCGTACGCATTAATTATTCAGTTGTAAATCCGCTGAAGGATACTTAAATGAACGCAATGTTTGTACATGTACGAAAATGGTAGTTACAGAACACATTAAGTTGTTCTGTACATTTATCATATAGTATTCAGAAAAGTCTGTCAATTAAAAAATAGATTTTTTTATAATAAATTTAGTATAATTTTAGAAGAAGGGAATGAGGATACGTTGATAAATGAAATAATGGAAAAAGTACGTCATATTTATGAGCAATTTGATGCGAGTCATGATTTTCAACATATTGAGCGCGTGTATCATAATGCAGAAATGATTTTGCAAACAGAACCAACAGCCGATGCTGAGGTGGTAAAAATAGCTGTATTACTGCATGATGTAAGTGATAAAAAGTATACAGATAGCAAGGCACAAGAAAACAAACTAATTGAGGCATTATCCATCAGTGAGGAAAAAAAGCAGCATATTCGTGATTGCATCGCACAAGTGTCCTATAATGGCGGCAATGAGCTAGAGGCAACGTCTTTAGAGGCAAAAATTGTTCGTGATGCAGACCGTTTAGATGCGATTGGTGCCATAGGAATTGCCCGTACGTTTGCCTATGGTGGTGCAAAGGGTAGAAAGCTATATGATAAGAAAGAAACGGCACGTATAACAATGACTGAGGAAGAGTATCGCAAAAAAAATACAGCTTCTGTCACACATTTTTATGAAAAATTATTGTTATTGAAAGATTTGATGGTCACAACTAAAGGTAAACAGTTGGCGGAGCAGCGTCATCAATTTATGGTTGATTTTTTGCAGCAATTACAGCAGGAAATTGGAGGGTAAGAAAAGAAAATTCTATCAATCAACAGGTAAGAGAAGAAAGAAACCCTCTTTTTATAGCTTTTCTCTATTGATATAATTTTTTTGGTATGTGTGCTCATTTTGATGCACATATACCTTTTTTGTTATGCTCATTTAATAGTTGAGAAGTGTAAAATTAAAAAATGTTCCTTGACATATGGCTGACACATTGAGTTGTTAAATTAAAAATACCTCTTAGATAAATACACATCATAGAGGCAATCAACTTAAGTCAATTAACTATTCAAGGAGTGATTCAAAATGAAAAAGAAAAGCAAGTTTTTAGGGTATGCAGTGACGGGTGCTTTAACATTAGGACTACTTGGGGGATTTGACATTCCAGCCTTTGCAGAAGCAGATACCACAACTGCTCAACAAGCTATAAATGCAAAAGCTTCATTAGATGAAGCAACGAAACAAAAGGCGCAAGTTATTATGAAACAATTAGAAACAAATTTAGCTGACTTGGGCGTGAAATTACCATTGAAAAGAGAGTTTGGTAAGCAACGTGAAGGGTTTGCCCAATTAGATGAAGCAACAAAAGAAAAAGTAAAAGCCATCATGGAGCAAGAAAAAGCAGGAACAATTACAGCGGAAGAAGTGCAAGCAAAATTAGCAGAGCTGGGTGTTGAAATGCCTCAAAAAGGAGAGTTCGGCAAACATGCAAATCCATTTACTAATCTAGATGAAGCAACAAAAGAAAAAGTAAAAGCCATCATGGAACAAGAAAAAGCAGGGGCGCTTACAGCAGATGAAGCGCAAGCAAAATTAGCAGAGTTAGGCGTTGAATTTCCATCAAAAGGAGAGTTCAGCAAACATGCAGAACCATTTGCTAATCTAGATGAAGCAACAAAAGAGAAAGTACAGACTCTTATAGATGAAGCGCAAGCGGAATTAGCTGAACTAGGAGTAGATAAATCATTTTTCAAGTTTTAAATCTATGCAATAACTCAAAAATATTTTTATAGCTGATATGAAAGTCCTCAGTTCAATGTGAATTTGAGGGCTTTTGCTATTGCTTAATTGAAGTGACTTGTCCTTTGTTTCACTAGCTATTTGGTGTTATGATAAAAAGGAGAATATAGTGAAAGAGATGGACAAATAACATGAGTCATTTAATTATACAAAATTTAACGAAAACAGTGGGCGATAAAACACTTTTTCAAAATATTGAATTTACCATTTATGAGGGAGAACGGGCAGGATTAATCGGCATTAATGGCACAGGGAAATCGACGTTGCTGTCCATTTTGGCTGGAGAGGTAGAGGCGGATTCCATTAATAAAGACCATCCAAATAAATATCGTATTGCTTATTTGCCACAGGAGCCTACTTTTACTAGTGGTGATACGGTATTACAGGCTGTCTTTGCAGGCGATTCACCTATTTTACAATTGAATCGTCAATACGAGGAAACGGTTGCGGCACTAGCAGCTGATCCAACTTCGGAGAACCTACAAAACGCACTATTTGGCTTACAGCACCGAATGGATGAGGAGCAAGCATGGGATGTCAATGCACTTGCAAAAACGGCACTGACAAAGCTTGGCATTGATATGTTTGACAAAGAGGCCGTGACATTATCAGGTGGACAGCAAAAGCGTGTAGCATTGGCTAAAGTGCTGATTGAGCCAGCCGATTTATATTTACTGGATGAGCCGACCAACCATTTAGATGTCCAATCAACCGAATGGCTACAAGAAATGGTACTCCGTTTAAAAGGAGCGGTTATTTTTATTACCCATGATCGCTATTTTTTAGATGAGCTATCGACACATATTTATGAGTTAGCAAACCAAACATTGTATCGACATACAGGAAATTACGGTGATTACCTAGAGGCAAGAGCCATTCGTGAGGAAATGGAAGCAGCATCTGCCCAAAAAAATCGCAATCGCTACCGCTCTGAATTGCAATGGATTCGCCGTGGAGCCAAGGCACGTACAACAAAGCAAAAGGCACGTATTCAACGCTTTGAGCAATTAGAAGGAAACTTGGAACGTAAAACGGAGGATGTTTCACTAGAAATGGGATTAGCCACAACTCGTCTTGGTCGTAAGGTGTTAGAGGCTGAACACATTATGAAATCCTTTGGGGAACAAAAGATTTTGGACGATTTCTCCTTTTTATTACAGCAAGGTGACCGTATCGGTATTATCGGTGCGAATGGCGCTGGGAAATCAACCTTGTTGAATTTACTCGCAGGTGAATTGAAACCAGATATAGGAGAAATTCAGATGGGTTCAACGGTGAAGCTAGCCCATTTTAAACAAACCTTACCGAAAATGAATGAGCATGAACGTATGATTGAATACATACGAGAGGCATCGAATGATATTACAGATGCAGAGGGGGTACGTTATTCTGCAGCCCAAATGTTGGAGCGTTTCTTATTCCCACTGTATGCACACGGCACACCGATTGGCAAATTATCGGGTGGGGAGCGCAAGCGGCTGCATTTATTGCGCTTATTGATGGAGCAACCGAATGTGCTGTTACTAGATGAGCCGACAAATGACTTAGATATCGAGACATTAGGGGTTTTAGAGGACTTTATCGAGCATTTTCCAGGTGTCGTTATGACCATTTCCCATGACCGTTTCTTCCTAGATCGAATAGCGAAGAAGCTATGGATTTTAGATGGACAAGGTCATGTAGAGGAAACATTGGATATTTACAGTGAATATTTACAGAAACGTGAGCAGGCTGAGACTGTAAAGGTAGAAGCGCCAAAAGTAGAAAAACCAAAAGCTGAGAAGCCAAAATCAGAGAAAAAGAAGCTGTCGTTTAAAGAGCAAAAGGAATGGGAAACCATTGCCACAGATATTGAAAAAGCAGAAGCTATGATAGTGGAAACCGAAGAGGGCATTGCAACGGCAGGAGCAGATTTTACTAAGCTACAAGAATTAACGGCTAAGCTGGATGAATTAAATGCCCATTATGAGCATCTGATTGAGCGTTGGTCATACTTAGATGAAATTGTAAATGGATAGATAGGAGCGAGCACGATGAAAATTATAACGATTGAACCGACACCAAGTCCAAATTCTATGAAGATTGTTGTCGATACAGAGCTACCCTTTGGCAAAAGCTATAATTTTACAAAGGATAATCAAGCAGAGGCTACAGGCGAGGCAGCAGCGATTTTAGCCATTGAAGGTGTCAAGGGTGTATACCATGTAGCGGATTTCTTTGCGGTGGAGCGCAATGCAAAATATGCATGGGAAGGCATTCTAGCCAGTATTCGTCAAGTGTTAGGAGAAGAAGGACAGCCTGAAACAACACAGCAAATAGCGAATGAATTTTATGGTGAAGTGTATGTGCATGTACAATTTTATAAAAATGTGCCATTGCAAGTAAAGGCTTTTGATAACAACCGTGAGTACCGTCTTGGCTGTGGTGAACGTTTTACAGAGGCATTCAATACACTCACAGTGAATGCTACTGATGAAAACTATATTTTCCAGCGTAAATGGATTGATTACGGTGTGCGTTATGGTGAATTAGAAGAGATTGCAGAAGCGGTGAAAAAGGAAATTGATGTCACATATTCCGCAGAGCGTTTAGCCGAAATTATTGCAGCCAATAATAAAGGTGGAAAAATACTGGATAATCAAACGAAGCGAGCTGTGACAGTGGAGGAATTCCAGCAGGCCGATTGGGAAAAACGATTCCAATTACTTGATCAAATGGCTGATCCAACAGTAGAAGATTTACCATTATTGGCTCTTGCCTTACAAGATGAGCAAATGTCTATTCGTCGATTGGCTACGGTGTATTTAGGGATGATTGAGGATGTAGCGGTCGTGCCTTATTTAGAACAGGCATTGCAAGACAAAAGTGCAGCGGTGCGTCGAACAGCTGGCGATTGTATGAGTGACTTGGGCTTAGAAGAGTTTGAAAAGGCTATGCAACAGGCACTCCAAGATAAAAACAAGCTAGTGCGTTGGCGTGCAGCGATGTATTTATATGAAGTGGGCTCAGAGGATTCTTTAGCAGCATTAAAAGCAGCGGAGGATGACAAAGAGTTTGAAGTGAAGCTACAAATCAAAATGGCGATTGCTCGTATTGAGCAAGGAGAAGAGGCAAAGGGCTCTGTGTGGAAGCAGATGACAGAGTCTCGTCAAGGCTAAAAAGGGCTGTTGAGAAAAATTTTTCTCAACAGCCCTTTTAGATTAGCTATGATTATTTCTTGGATGTCATAAATTGAACGGGATTTAAGTTGACACCTTTAATGATGATAGCTGTTAAACCATGTGATGTTTTCGTTTCATGCCATTCTCCTTGATCATTCAAGTAATGTTTTTTTCCGCTTCGGTATATAAATGGTATAGAAAATACCGCCGAAAATAAGGACGATGCCTATTGTTTGCATAAGGCTTGGCATGAAGTCCAACAATAACATATCCAGCAATATCGCTACAACAGGGTCAACAAATACTAAGACCGAAACAAGTATTGTGGAAAGACTACGAATACTATCAAAAAATAAATAATAAACAAAGCCGGTATGTATAAAGCCTGTACCCAAAATAAAGAGCCAGTTCGTGGTCGTTAATCCTTCAAATACGGAAAAATCCACAAAAGGTAGCAACATCACAATTCCAACTGTTGTTTGAATATACGTTAAGGCATAAGAGCTTAGCTTTGTAATGGTTTTGCTCGTCAGCATTGTCAGTGCATAAAAAATGGCTGATAGCAAAGCCCATACAAAGCCTGATTGCATAAATTCTGACAGCGAGATGAAGTTTTGTAGCCCAATAACGAAAAGGCTACCGATAAAGCAAGTAATCGTTGCCACTAAAGCCTGTATTGTCATTTTTTCCTTTAAGACAATTGCCCCCAATAACAAGACAAAAATTGGTGCTAGATTATAAATCGAAATAGCAATTGAAATCGACATTTCCTCAAAGGCTTTAAACAAAAATACCCAATTTAATACAATAAAAATGCCACATAGCAATGTTCTGATAAGCTCTTGTCGTTGCCATACTTCTGTTCGATGGCTACCTGTCGCAAGCCACATACCGCCAAGGAAAAGGGTAGCACAAATACAACGAACAAAGACGAGTTCAATCGCTGGAATGCCTGTATGGACTGTGAAAAAGCCAATGGAGCCGAAGAGTGCCATTGACACTGTGAGTTTGATGATAGCGGATATATTCATACTACTACCTCTATTCTCGAATCTGACCATCGCCATAAATCATGTATTTAGTAGAGGTTAAGGCAGGTAAGCCCATTGGCCCGCGTGCATGTAGTTTTTGTGTGCTAATGCCAATTTCTGCACCATAGCCAAATTCAAAGCCATCTGTAAAGCGGGTAGAGGCATTATGATAAACAGCAGCAGCATCAACACTCTTTAAAAAAGTAGTGGCAGCTAAAGAATCTTCGGTCATAATCGCTTCTGAATGATGCGTGCCATAGCGGTTAATATGCTCAATCGCTTCATATAAATTTTCTACGATTTTCACACAAATCTTTAAATCTAAATATTCTGTTGCATAGTCCTCCTCATTTGCTGGCTGAGCGGCTGTCCATGTTTGGCATACCTTTTCATCTCCAATAATCGTGACATTTGCTTGCTGTAAGGTCTGTAATAATTGTGTGCCATACTGCTGAAACCAAATCGGATGAATCAGTAGATTTTCGATAGCATTACAAACAGATGGACGCTGTGTTTTGGCATTCACACAAATTTTTTCCGTCTGGCTGTAATCGGCTGTTTCGTCAATATAGATATGGCAATTACCTGCACCTGTTTCGAGTACAGGAACAGTCGCTTCTTTGACAACCAAATCAATGAGTGCTTTGCCACCTCGAGGAATTAAGACATCTAAATATTCTTTTAAATGGAAAAGTTCCTTGGCTGTTTCTCGACTTGTGTCCTCAATTAGTTGAACAGCTTCTATAGGGATAGCCGTTTTTTCAAGAGCACGTTGAATACTCGTTACAAGTGCGATATTGGAATGCTTGGCAGATGAGCTGCCACGCAAAATCACGGCATTGCCTGTTTTTAATGCTAGAGTAGCAGCATCTACTGTGACATTTGGACGTGCTTCATAAATCATGGCAATGACACCAAGTGGTACAGCGCGTTTTTCGATGATTAACCCATTTTCTTTTTCAATGCGCTCTAATAAATGACCAATTGGATCAGGTAATGCGATGAGCTGCTGAACGGCTTGGGCCATCGCTTCGATTCGTTCTTTGTTGAGCATAATGCGATCTAAAACAGCCGTAGACATGCCTTGCTCTTTTCCAATCGTTAAATCCTTGTCATTTGCGCTAATAATGGCAGCTTGATCCACCAGTAATTGTTCTGCAATTTTTGTCAGTGCCTGATTTTTTTCAGCAGTTGTTTTAATATTAAGAATATAGCTTGTGGCTTTGGCTAGTCGACCTTTTTCTTGAACTTCACTTGGCATTGTATGTCCCCCTCAATTTGTTTGTATTTTTAGCCATTTATCTCGATGAATGACCTCAATAGGATGATTAGTTAAGGCATCTGTTCGTTTGCCCATTGCCTGTAATAATTCTGTAGAGGAATAGCCAATCTCACCACGACCAAGCAATTCCTTTTCATGATAAACTTCTACAACATCACCTTGCCCAAAATCACCTTCAAGATGATAGATACCAGCAGGTAATAAGCTTTTTCCATTTTCTAATAATGCTTGCTGTGCACCTGCATCTATGAATATTTTACCAGACACTTCCGTAAGTGCAATCCATTGCTTAGCATTTGTCAAGGTAGCGAGTGCTTCATGCTCTACATATGTACCATCGCCCTGACCTTCGACAATTTTGCTTAGCTTATCAGCTCCATATCCTGTGCCAATAAAGACTTTGACACCTGCCTGTAAAGCCGCACGTGCTGCTAGTAATTTGGATGTCATGCCACCTGTACCAACTTTAGAGCCCGTTCCATCAGCAAAGCTTAGCATTTCGTCTGTAATATCAGTCAAACGGTCAATGCGCTGTGCCTGTGAATTTTTGGCTGGATTAGCGGTATACAAGCCATTAATGTCTGTTAAAATAATGAGTTGGTCTGCATGAACAAGCCCACTAACAAGTGCTGATAGCATATCATTATCTCCAAATGTTAATTCACGGACAGATACTGTATCGTTTTCATTAATAATTGGCACAATGGCACGCTCTAGCAATTCCTCAAAGGTTGCATAGGCATTTTGATAACGCTCCTTTGTGGAAAAATCCGTGCGTGTTAGCAAAATTTGTGCTGGTATAATATCATAAATACCAAATAAGGCATGATAGCTTTGAATCAATAAACTTTGCCCAACAGCCGCTGCTGCTTGCTTGCCTTTAATGGTAACAGGACGGGCAGGGTAGCCAAGCTTTTTAAATCCTGCTGCTACTGCACCCGATGATACAAGTAACACGTCATGTCCTTGCTGTTTTAATGTAGCAATGGCTTGTACATGTTCGAGTAAACGCACTTGATCGATTTCACCTTTTGCATTGGTTAAAGAGCTACTCCCAATTTTGACAACAATTCGTTTTCTTCGCATAAGTATCCCTCCAATTAAATACGATAAAAAACCTTTTCATCCTATAAAAATTAGGACGAAAAGGTTTGCTTTCCGTGGTACCACCTACATTGAACGTCGTGTTGACATTCCACTTTCCTCATAACGCTTGAGTCTGCGCCTACTGAATAGGACATGTGATGAAGTAGGTTCTGTAGTCTTTTTTATACAATACCTTTCAGCCCACGGATATTGCTCTCTACGATAATTAGTGTCTACATACTGGTCTTCCTCTGCTTGTTATCTATATTGAAGTGCTTACTAGCATGCCTGATTATTTTGTATTTGTCAATAGAAATAACAGAATTAAAAGAAAATTCGGTATATATCATTGCTGTTTATGATGAATAATCAGCGTCACCCTGTCCATTAATACAGAATAAAATTTCTTTTATTCACAAGTTAGATATTGTATTTTTCGTGAGAGCATGATTATACTAAGTTCAATATAGTAAAATACGTGATAAGGGGGAGTGGGGATGGCTATTTTACATATTACATTTAATTTATCAACGCAAGGCTCGATTAAGCATGCAATACGTCAACATCAATTACAACGAACAGAATCGGTTATTTGTATTCATGATATGTTTTCGATTGGACCGCTTACTACGTTGGAAGAGCGTAAAAGCTGGTTGGAGAAACACATATTTAGAAGCCAAGAGGATCAGGATTTATATGAAGATGTCTATCAAGTGTGGAAAAAAGCAATCGCAAATGTACCATGTAATGTCGATGTTTGGGTTTGGTACAGTCAAAATGCGTATGAAGAAATAGCATTACGCTATGTAATGAGCGAATTTATTCATAAGTGTAGTAGAATATATGGCGTAGATGCGACAGAAGGGCTTGAGCGATTACAGTCAAAGATGAGCATTCGCCATACAGGTGAGCTATCATCAGCTATGTTGATGAAGCTACGCCAAGAAGCAAGACGTTTTTCTGTCCAAGAATGTCAGCAATTAGCAAATGAATGGGCAACACTCATCCAAACACCAAATACATTGCGTTTATGGCAACAGGGCATTACACATGTAGAGGAGAATGCCTTTGATGCGACTATCCTTGCCTGTGCAAAAAGTACGCATGAACAGTCTCAGGAAGAGTGGCTATCTCCAACACGTATTATGGGCAATGTCTATAGTGAAATAGAAGATTATTTGAGTGAGGAATATTTGGAAAATCGTTTATTATTCCTCGCTGAACAAGGTCATTTTGAAATCGATGGGGATGTGACAGATAGCATGACCTATCAGTTAAAATATATAGAAAAATAAAGTGGCCGTTTTGCCAATGAAAAGTCTGAATGATTCTGTAAAACACGTATTGTGTGTTTTAGAATTGTTCAGGCTTTTTGTCTACTTAGTAGGCTGTCTAACCACCATCAACGGCAATAGTTTGGTGATTATTGGTTAATTATTCAATGGTATCGTGATGATTCTACAGATGATGTTCATTCGCTGGATAAGCAACTTGTCATGATTTTGCGCTCAATTTAATTAAATTGGTAAAAGGCATTGTTTTACTATACTATTTTTGCTAGTATAATCAATTGTCCCTTAGCAGAATGGTATCGGAATTTTTTTTGAGTGCCAAAAATCTATTTTGAAGGGGCTTTTATCTTGATTTAGTGCATGCAGTTTGAGTAACAAATTTGCTGAAAAATACAGGATAAAATTATATGGAAATAAGGAGTATTGTTTATGCAGCAAAAAGTATCATTTTCAACCTATGTCGTGATTGGCACGATGTTATTTGGGTTGTATTTCGGAGCGGGGAATTTAATTTTCCCGATTCAACTGGGGCAATTAGCGGGCACTCATTTTTGGTTAGCGCTTGGAGGCTTTTTAGTCACAGCAATCGGTTTACCATTTTTAGGTATTTTAGCGATTGGTCTATCAGGCAGTAATGGCTTATTAGATTTAGCGAATCGTGTACATCCACTGTTTGGCGTTATTTTTTCTATCGCGCTTTATTTAACGATTGGACCGTTTTTTGCCATCCCTCGTACAGCGACAGTACCGTTTGTCGTGGGCTTTGAGCCATATATAGGAGTGGAACATACGACATTATGGTTAGCGCTGTTCAGTTTAGTATTTTTTGCAATCGTCTATTATTTATCTTTGAATCCAGCCAAAATCATGGATTATGTCGGTAAATATTTAACGCCAGCTTTTTTAATCATGCTGTTTGTATTGATTGTAATCAGTATTATCAAACCGATGGGCGCATTTGGTGAACCAGCAGGAGACTATGTAACACAAGCCTTTATGACAGGATTTAAAGAAGGCTACAATACGATGGATGCGCTGGCGTCTTTAGCATTCGGTATTGTGGTGATTGCCGCCATTAAACGGACAGGTATTTCTGATCGTAAAGAAATTGCAAAGGTGACATGGAAGGCTGGTATCTTTGCAATGGCTTTAATGACACTATTGTATGGATTAATTGCTTATATGGGCGCATCGAGCTTAGCCATTGTTGGGACATTGGAGAATGGCGGTCTTATTTTTGCTGCTGTAGCGGAGCATTATTTTGGCGCATTTGGAGCTATTTTACTGGCTGCGATTATTGTGCTTGCTTGTTTAAAAACGAGTATTGGCTTAATTACATCCTGTAGCGAATTTTTCAATGAATTATACCCTAAAGTAAGTTATCAACGTTTTGTATTAATTTTATGTCTTGTGTCATTCGGTATAGCCAACTTCGGTCTCAGCAAAATTATTCAATTTGCTGTACCTGTGTTGATGTTTATTTATCCATTAGCGATTGTCTTGATTTTACTAACCTTTGTGACGAATAAACGAGCTGTCTATGTCACAACGATACTATTGACATTTTTCGTGAGTATTATTGATGGTTATACAGCATTAGTAGCCAATATACCTGCTGTACAAATAGGCTTTTTAGAAAACACGGCTACATTCTATGCAGAGGTGCTACCGTTTTATGGAATAGGCTTAGGGTGGCTAGTACCAGCGTTTATCGGAGCGGTGCTGGGTAGTGTAATAGAAAAGTTGCTATTGAGGAGAAAACTCTAGCTACTGCCGACTTGGTTTGATGATTGGGCATAGTGATAGTGAATGTAAGTTGTATGTTTTTTGTGCTCTTATACTATAATGCATGCATATTAATAGTTTGAAAACCTGAATAAAAATGACTTCTTTTTTCGTTACGTAAACGAAAAAGAAGTCATTTTTACTAATGTAGTTATTTACTCAAATAGAGGGCGCATAAAACTTCTTTCATAACTTAAAATACATTTAGTATCTTCAGCAAATTTAAACGCTGCTTGACACTCTGTATCTACTGCCATTTTTATTCGATACTCTTCATACGCAGCTAAACTTGGAAAAGTAAATAAAGCATAGGCAATATTATTAGCACCTTCATGTGGAAGGAAATAACCATGATGTGTACCACCTAATTTATTGACAAGTGGAATCCACATCTTGCCGTATTTTTCAAATTCATTTACTTTATAGGGATCAATAATATATTTCAAATAACAAGTAACCATTATATTCCTCCTAAAATATTTTAAATTAGTATAACATCTAATGCCAAGTGGCGATAGAGTATATTTTTCCCCAACAGCAATCAGATTTCTCCCCTTCATTCTAAATGATAATAATATTAGTATTTTACATATTTTTCAACAATCGCTTATTTCAAATAGCTAGCTAATACTTCGCCATTTTCCTATTGCTTGCGCAAATTTTTGTGAAAGTGGAGAGTTTACCATTATTAGTCGCATCTATATCCAGGGCGAATGGAATACGTTTTGTCTTTCACTTTTTGTTAATGGCATCAAAATCACTCCTATCTTGTCGTTCTTTTATCATTATGTATTTTTAGTGTATAGTACAAAAATTTCTAAAAATAGAATTGACAACTATATCGGTCGCTGATATATTTATATCGAAGGACGATATATTGTCAGCCGATATATGGAGGTGTTGATATGACACAGGAATATCCGCCATTAACGGAGGGTGTCTATTATATGTTATTGGCACTGTATGAGCCGAGGCATGGCTATGGCATGATGCAGTTAGTGGAGGAAATCAGTAATGGACGTGTACAGCTTGGGGCAGGCACAATTTATGGAGCCATAAAAACCATGGTGGAGCGTGGCTGGATTGAGGCACTTGATGGAGATGGGCGTAAAAAGGAATATGTCATTACAGCAAGTGGCAAAAAAGTAGTGAACTACGAAATTTTGCGATTAAAGGAACTTTTTGATAATGGTGTCCGTATAACAAAGGGGGAGGCGAAATGAAGAAAAAAATATACCGATTTTTTGTGGATTACGAAAAAGAGGAAGCATGGGTTAATGAGATGGCGGCACAAGGCTGGCATTTAGAAAAAGCAATATTGTTCTATTTTATTTTTGAACAAGGGCAGCCAGGGGAATATATTTACCGTAATGAATTAGTTATAGGAAAATCTAAGGATTATTTTGATTTTTTGCAATCGATGAATATTGACTATGTAACGAAACATGGCGCATGGGCTTATTATCGTAAAAAAACAGCAGATGGTCCGTTTGAATTATTATCAGATCATCATTCAAAAGTGAAATATTTAACATGGATCAGAAATGTGATGTTATTGATGGCGTTAATTGACATTTTTGTGGTTTGTATCAATATTGTACAGGATCATTACCTTAATAAAGGGGTTGGACTATTAGACGCTCTACTTTTATGGCCGCTTAGCATACTTATGATAAGAGTAAATAAACGTAAAAAAAGGTTACAAAAAGAAGCACAATTATTTGAAAGGTAGGGAGAGACGATGACATTACAGCTACAGCATGTCACAAAGAAGTACAAGGATTTTACTGCGGTGGATGATTTGAATTTTACGATTGACAGGGGAGAAATTTTCGGGCTTATTGGGCAAAATGGGGCAGGCAAAACAACGACCTTCCGTATGATTTTAGATTTGCAGGAAACGACAGCAGGTACGATTACATGGGATGGTCAGCCAGTCAACGCTATTAACCGAGATGTACTTGGTTATTTGCCAGAGGAGCGTGGGATTTTTCCAACGATGAAGGTGGAGGATCAGCTCTACTTCTTTGGTGAATTACGCGGCATGAAGAAGGCGGAGTTGAAAAAAGAGATTGATTTCTGGATTCAACGCTTTGAGCTGGAGGAAAAACGCAAGGATAAGGCGGAAACATTATCGAAGGGGAATCAGCAAAAAGTACAGCTCATTGCCAGCTTTATTCATAAGCCAAAATTTTTAATATTGGATGAACCGTTTAGTGGCTTAGATCCTGTTAATAAAGATTTGTTAAAGGATGCCATCTTATTATTGAAAGAGCAAGGCACAACGATTTTATTTTCCAGCCATCAAATGGACAATGTTGAGGAGCTATGTGACCATCTTTGCTTATTAAAGCGTGGTGTCTCTTTATTTTCAGGAAGCCTATTAGATTTAAAGAAGCAATACGGCAAAACACGACTAGCGGTACGAACAGAATGGTCTACAACACAATTGCTCGCATTAGATGGTGTGAAGGATGTGCGGGTAGAAAAAGAGCAAACAGTACTACTTTTAGAGGATGAACGTTTTGCACAGACCATTTTCGAGCAACTTTCTAATGGGCGCTATATTGAAAAATTCAGCTTAGATTATTTATCGTTAGATGAAATCTTTAAAGATAAGGTTGGTGGTCAGCATGTCGAAGTTTAGTTTGTTAATGAAGCAATTATATAAATCTAAGATAAAATCAAAATCCTTTGTTCTAATGACAGCCTTATATATTTTAGTGTTATCTGTTGCTGTGTTTTGGTCAGATATTAAAGAGCTTTTGATGGGTGACGATAAGGTGCAGCAAATTGCCATTATCAATGATACAACAGCTGATTTAAGCAGCCTCTTTGTTGCAAGTGGCAATATGGAATTTGTACAGGACGAAACAGATGTCAAGGTATTAGAGAAACAGCTAAAGGATGAAGAACTGACGGCGATTGTGACGATTAGTGATCAACAAGGTCAATTACATGCAGAAATTGCTACATATACACCATTAAAATTAAATGATCAAACAGCACTATCTTCAGTGCTACAATATGCGGGTCAGCACTATGCTGTTCAGCAATTGTCCTTAACACCTGAGCAAGCGGCACAAATTATGACAGCCCAAACAATAATTTCAACGAAAAATTTAAATGAGGCGGCTACTGACGGTAAAAGTGAGGAAGAAAAGCAGTCAGGCTTGATGTTGTCTTATGTAGTAGGTATTTTAATCTACTTCTTTATTTCGACGTTTTTATCCATGATTACGACAGAAATTGCTTCAGAAAAAGGGTCACGCGCTATGGAGCTATTGTTAGTAAGCGTGAAACCAGGCACTCATTTTAAAGCGAAAATTGCAGGTGTTTTATTACTAGCTCTTACACAGATGGGTATTATTGCGGCTGTCTTTTTAGTCTATGCACGCTTTATTAAAGACGGGGCTGTGTGGAAAGCGGCAGGAGAGATTGTACAGGAATTATCCATTGGCTATGTGATTTATGCTGTCCTCTTTTTATTCTTAACAATTCTATTGTATTTAATTGTTGGTGCATTATTTGGCTCTCTAGTTTCAAAAGTAGAGGAGGGAGGGCAAGTATTAATGCCAGCTATGATTATTACGATTATCGGCTTCTATGTAATGCTAACGGGGCTTGGTAATCCTGATACATTATTGATTAAAGTATTCTCTTATATTCCGTTTACTTCTGGGATGGTGATGCCAATGCGTATTGGGGCAACAGATATAGGTGTAATCGAGCCATTATTATCTCTAGGTGTTTTAGTCGCAACAATTGTGGTTTGCTATGTATTTAGCCTATCCTTCTATAAACGCAGTGTGCTGACATATAGCACAGGTGGTGTCATTCAAAAAATTAAAACGGTGTTAAAAGTAACAACGTAATGTATGGGAAGTAGCCATGTCATGTGGCTACTTTTTTGATTATTTGCAAATATAGTCGAATTTCCGTTTTGAACAAGTTATACTTGAGATAAGAGGTGAAGCTATATTAGCGCAAAATTCTGAATCACAACGACCTGCAACGGAAGAGGAGTTTGTGCGTGTTTTTCATTATTTAGCGCAATTGCCCAGCAGTCCTCAGCTTACTAAGATGCTCCAAAATCGACAATATGTTCAAATATATGCTGATCATATAGATTCAGCTTGCTATTGTTTGATTTATCAAGAAAATGTCGATTCGTATACTTTGCATGACTCTTATTTTGTCCGTGTAAGATGAAACTTTTTTGACATAAGATTCGTATAGTACAAGAGGGTAAATAACCAGAGAGGCTTGAACCTCTACATAGTAGCCGAATTCATAGGGGGTATATGTATGTCTAATAACGAATATCAATCAAAGGACCCATTTGCTTCAGAAAATCCTTTATTCCAACAACAACCACAAGCAAATCCGCTGTTTCAACAACCAGAGCCAGCCTATCAGCAGCCACAGGACAATCCATTGTTCCAGCAGCCACAAGTAAATCCGCTGATGCAGGCAACTCCACAACAGCCACCTACACTTGTGTCAGAGCAGGAGCTATCGCAAATTGCGCAGCACCAGCTTGCGTTGAAGCAAGATCCTGAAGTGCGTTCATTGGCACAGCGTATTGATGTGAAAGATCAAATTGCGATGTTAGAGCTTGGCAAGGAAACGGCAAGTGGCATTTCGGTCTTTTCTGATAAAATGCTTGCCACAATGAGAGCAAGTAAGCTTGAAGAATCGAGTGTGCTCTTAAATAATTTGAATAAAATTATGGATAAATTTGATCCGAAAGATTTTTCTGAGGAAAAAAAAGGTGGCTTTATTACGAAGCTATTTAGTAAAGGTAAGGAGCAATTAGAGCGCTTTTTATCCAAATACGATAGTATGAATAAAGAAGTCGATATTATTTATCGTGAAATTCAAAAATATGAAGTGGAAATGAAGCGGAATACGATTGATTTGGAAAATTTATATGACCAAAACTTAAATTATTTCCAAACATTAAGTAAATTTGTCGCAGCGATTGAAGTGAAGGCAGAAGAAGTACGTGCCACATTGCCTGCACTAGAGCAAAAAGCACAAACAGGCGACCAAATGGCGGCGATGGAGCATGAAACGATGGTGCGTGCAGTGGAATTGCTGGAGCAACGCCGCTATGATTTAGAAATGGCACAGCAAGTATCCTTCCAATCAGCTCCACAAATTCGTTTAATGCAACAAGGCAACAACCATTTAATTGCAAAAATTAACTCAGCATTTGTGACGACGATTCCGATTTTTAAACAAGGCTTAATCCATGCGGTGACATTAAAGCGTCAAAGCTTAATTGCCAATTCGATGAGTGAGCTGGACCGTCGTACAAATGAAATGCTGGTGCGCAATGCGGAGAATATTAGTAAGAATAGTGTTAATATTGCTCGCACAGCAGGAAGCCCAAGCATTAAAATCGAAACCATTGAAACAACATGGCAAACGATTATGGCGGGTATTCAAGAGACCAAGCAGATCCAAGCTGAAACAGCACGCAATCGTGAAGAAGGACGTAAACGTATTGAACGTCTACAGCTTGAATATGAAAAATTAAAGAAAGTATAATTGAACGACTTCCTGTATAAATGATGCAGGAAGTCGTTTGCGTTTACATCACTCTAGTAAAGTCCTATAATTAACTCTATTCTTTTAGAAATAGGGAGGTGTAGACAGTGTCAAATGAGAAAAAAGGGATACTTTCAGCTTTTTCAGCGTATGCGATTTGGGGGGCATTTCCGTTGTATTGGAAATTACTAGCACATGTAGCGAGCATTGAAATTTTATTATCACGTGTTATTTGGTCTTTTCTATTAACGGCATTGCTTGTCATTGTATTAGGATTACGAAAAGCATTACTAGCAGATTTAAAACATTTATGGACACATCCACGTCAATTTTGGCAGCTTGTAGGTGCTTCATTTGTTATTTCATTGAACTGGTTTTTATACATTTGGGCAGTAACACATGACCATTTGATTGAGACAAGCCTTGGCTACTATATTAATCCATTAATTACTGTGGTATTTGGCGTATTTTTCTTTAAAGAAACACTTAGTCGTACGCAGTGGATTGCGGCAGGAGTCGCTTTTGTTGGGGTACTTATTTTAACGATTAATTATGGAACTGTGCCTTGGATGGCGCTGTTAATTGCCCTTTCTTTTGCTACGTACAGTGTGCTGAAAAAGAAAGTTGTACTGGATGCAACAAGAGGCTTAGTAATTGAAACATTATTTATGTTGCCATTTGCATTGGGCTACTATATGTATTTAGCGATGACGAGTGAAATTTCATTTTTACATATCAATCGAACAACAGACTGGTTATTGATTGGTGGCGGAGTGGTTACGGCCGTTCCATTAATTTTGTTTGCGAAAGGTGCACAAAATATTCCGCTTTATTTAATTGGTTTTATCCAATATATTACGCCAACAACAGTGCTAATTTTAGGTGTTCTTTTGTATAAAGAGCCATTTAGCCATATTGAATTAATGGCATTTTCATTTATTTGGGCTGCCTTATTGCTATTTTCAGGTTCAAAAATCGTGGAAATTCGGAGAGCAGTGCATCGTTCAGTGTAGATGTATTGCGTATAGTAAGGCAATAACTAAGATCACATAGATGGGGTGCTTAAAAATATCTGTATAGCAAAAAGCTGTGATATCCTCACAGCTTTTTGTTAATACTTGAGAAGTAAAATTGGCGACACAGCTGTGGTATAATGGATAAAAAAGGGGACAAACAATGAATAAACGAGCACTTTTGAAAATGCCGTTGACGAAGCTGATGGATTTGAAGATTGATTATGCGTTTAAGCAATTGTTTGGCAATGAAAAAAATAAGGACATTACAGTTGTCTTTTTAAATGCGGTGTTAAAGCGGACAGGACGAGATGTAGTGGAGGATATTACCTTTCATAATGTGGAAATTGGTGGAGAATATGAAGAGGACAAGCAATCACGCTTAGATTTGTTGGTCAAAACAAAAAAGAACGAATGGATCAGTGTTGAAATTCAATTCACAAACCAATATGATATGGTCAAACGCTCCATCTATTATTGGGCTAAATTATACAGTGAACCAATGGAAAAAAGGATGGCTTACAAGCGGTTAGCACCTGTGATTGCCATT